>NZ_JBITPK010000009.1:0-299840 GCF_050467785.1 Paenibacillus sp. NRS-1760
ACATCCAGTAGACAGCAGCATTAAGGCTTCAGCAAGCCTACCTTTCGTATCCAGTTTTCAGGGCGCAACTTGCTAATGCGTGCATTAGTGATCGTTCTGTAAATGAATAGCTTTAGTAGTAAATGACGCGGGGTGGAGCAGCCCGGTAGCTCGTCGGGCTCATAACCCGAAGGCCGCAGGTTCAAATCCTGCCCCCGCAACCAAACCAAGGTTTCACTTTCGGATTTATCCGAGCTTACATACGGAGCTGTGGTGTAGTGGCCCAACATGCCTGCCTGTCACGCAGGAGACCGCGGGTTCGAATCCCGTCAGCTCCGCCACTTTTACAAGAAGAGTAACAAAATATATGTTGGGGATTAGCCAAGCGGTAAGGCAACGGACTTTGACTCCGTCATTCTCAGGTTCGATCCCTGAATCCCCAGCCATTTATATGCGGAAGTGGCTCAGCGGTAGAGCATCGCCTTGCCAAGGCGAGGGTCGCGGGTTCGATTCCCGTCTTCCGCTCCAATTTTACACATCCAAAACATCTTGCAATGCAGGGTGTTTTTTTGTTATGAATAAGACATTAATAATGATGAGGGGTTCGCGATGCGCAAATTAGTATTTTTTGTAGGCGGTGCAGGAGCAGGCAAGACGACATTAGCGAAAGCGCTGGCGAAGAGGCGCAGTGTGGCCATTATTGATATGGATACGGTGCTTAGGCCGGCAGCCGTTGCGCTTATGACGCTTGCAGGACTTGATCCGAATGACCGAGATTCAAGTTTCTATAAGAAACTGTGCCGCGATTTAGGCTATCGCATTACGATGGATGCTGCACTTGAGAATATTGCTAATGACGGCGATATATTTGTAATCGGGCCCTTCACGAAAGAAACAGAGACCCCTGACTGGATTGAGCAGGAGCTCTTCGCAATCGGGGCCTCTTTATCAGACGTTGAGGTAAAGGTCGTATTCGTTTATCTCCGTGACGACAAGGTGCATTATGAACGAATTGTGCAAAGGGGATCTATACTCGATCAGTATAAGCTGGACAACTGGAGCGAGTTTAGTCCATCTTTAGTGAGGAGAGAGCTGAAATGGAACATTCCAGCATCCTCAGTGCTTTATTTTGACAACTCCACGCCTCTGAACGAGCAGTCTTTAGCATCTCTGGATCAATTTGTGTATGGTGGAGACGCGTTCTAACAGCACGAACATAACAACAGTTGAGTACCGTATGAGCATTAAAGCTTACTAGCCGTTAGTTGTTCGAAAAGCTCCTTCGTTCTGGCGGCGTCTTTCTCATTAAAAATAACGGTTAAGCCGTCAAGCTGCATGGTAATGTACGGCGGTGAGTTTTTAAATACATATAGCTTGGCAGCACCCAGCTTCTCTAAGGAAAAGTTGCCACGGGCATATTCCGCTGTCGCTGTGCCATTTGTTCTAAATCCGCTTGGGAGCGTCTCTTCAAGCGTAATTCCCTTAACGTCACTTAAATTAAAGCTGTAATCATATAAAGGGTAATCGATGGACACGATGCCGTCCTCTTTAATAGTTAGAGTAGGAGCCGTATTGTCAGATTGCACAATAAAAGCAGTCAAAGGAATGACGATTACAAGGACAAGCACGATGCCGCCGTATTGAATCCATTTTCCTGCCCGGGTTGCCATATTGACCGTTGTTCCAATCCCAACACGTTTAGGAACCATGATCGTTTGATCATCCGGGTTGTAGTAAGTAGAGCCATTAATCCAGTAGTGGTCGTCATCGGCTACAATACTTTGGCCGTCTGTTTCGGCAAGGCTTTCTTCAACCGCCTGTATCTTGTTATGTACAAAAAAGATGCTGCACAGCGGCAAGAGGGATACCATGACAATACCAATCATCCACTGCGTAAAGCTCAGCGAGCTCCCCTGTGTTAAAATCATATAGGCAACAAAAGCATTAATGCTCTCAAAAACAGCAAGGCTAGGCCAAAGCATGGACCAATAACGACGTGCTGCGCGGTTAATAGCGGCGTTGATGTCGTGGTTTTTGCTGTATACCTTCGTCTTCATTTTGCCAAAGGCAGTGTAAATGACGAATAAGATCGCTGTCATCGCGAGTGAGGCAATGCCGGTCATTTTTAAGAGAACGTCGCTTTTAAACAAGGAAACAATAATAGGGACGACAGATAAAAGTGCGGGAATTAGGAACCAATAGGGAGAAACAAGCATCGATTTTTTGAGCTGCGTTACTTTGGTATCGATACGGATCACTCGTTTTTCTCCGACAAACCATTGTTTATCCCGTTTGAGCGCAGCGGCTTTATGATGGATTTTGTTGAAAGGAAGCTTGGATGTATACAAAAAAATTGCAAACCAAAGCAGCATGTAAGTAAAGGCTAACGAAAAGTATTTATCGAGCAGGAAAAAAGGCACTAAAGTTATTAACGTAATGCCAGCATACACAAAATATGATTTTTTATATTTTTCTTGAAGCTGCTTCATTTCTGCATCCTCGAAGGCATGTGCAGGAAACGTAACGCCAAACAATATATGATTGCTTGGTACGGCTTGCTTCAAAAACATAACAAGAATAGTGATGTAGGCAATAGCTGCTGGAACGATTAAAATAATATTGTTCATGAAAGGTCTCCTATTCTGGCAGGGGATGATTTTTGCTCATTGCGGCTTTAAAGATGTTCGAGCAAATGTGCATAAATTGTTCTTGCTCGATACCTTTAAGACTAGCCTCAGAAATAACAAGCTTTAATTCATACTCCAACTTTTGGCTAAAATCAGCTTGCTTGCTCCATTCGGTGCGTACCTTGGCCCCATGACGGCGATCAATAGATATGTATCCCTCGTTTTTGAGAAGGGCATAGGCTTTGTTCACGGTCATGGCATTTACCCCTAAATCATCAGCGAGCTGTCTTACCGTTGGCAATTTCTCCCCATAATTGAGTCCGCCTACGCCAATTCCGATGACAATTTGGTTGCGGAGCTGGACGTAGATCGGTATATCACTGTTGTAGTCGAGCGTCATAATCATCGGATCACCCCTAGCAATAAAGTATCATTTGTATTAGAGATGTTAATACAGATTATACAAAATGTCAAAATGCAGCTGAATCATTTGGACAGGCAGTCCTTGGCATGGCTATAATAAACAGAAGAAGATTTTCCACATTTCATAAAAATATAACAAGCGATTAGCCAATAAATCTATTTTTCAAGGAGAGACGATTATGATCAGATTCGGCGTTATCGGTACAAACTGGATTACGGAGTCATTTATTTCTGCGGCGAGCGAGGTTGAAGATTTCAAACTAGCTGCTGTCTATTCGCGTTCGATAGAAACAGCGAGTACATTTGCGGAGAAACATAGTATTGCTGCTACATTTACGGATATCGAAGAGATGGCGGCAAGTGGACAAATTGATGCGGTATACATTGCTAGTCCAAACTCATTTCATGCCGCTCATGCGATTGCTTGTATGAAGCATGGCATTCATGTGCTCTGCGAGAAGCCGATCGCTTCGAATGCGCATGAGCTGCGCCAGATGATTGCGGCTGCGAAGGAAAACGGCGTGCTGCTCATGGAGGCGTTAAAGTCGACGATGCTGCCAGGGTTTAAGGCTGTTCAAGACAACATCGACAAGCTTGGAACGATACGGCGTTATTTTGCGAGCTATTGCCAGTATTCGTCTAGGTACGATGCCTATAAGGCGGGTACGGTGCTTAATGCTTTTAACCCTGTATTCTCAAACGGGGCGCTTATGGATCTTGGCATTTATTGCGTCTACCCGCTTGTAGCCTTATTTGGCAAGCCGGATGTGATTAAAGCGACTGGTGTCATGCTGGATTCTGGCGTGGATGGGGAAGGAAGCATCGTTCTTCAGTATGAGAGCATGGATGCGGTCATCATGTATTCCAAAATTACACATTCATCGCTGCCATCGGAGATTCAAGGGGAGAACGGCAGCATCGTAATCGACAAGATTAGTGAAATAGGGAAGGTTGAAATCCAATACCGCAACGGAACAAGCGAAGATATTTCGCAGCCTTCAAATAGCAAGTCGATGTACTATGAAGCGAAGGAATTTATCGAGCTGATTAAAGCTGGCCGTACGGAGTCATCCATTAACACGTTTGCAAATTCACTCGTTACGCTGGAGATTATGGATGAGGCAAGAAAGCAGATTGGACTCGTCTACCCTGCCGATGCTATAGAAACGAAATAATATAACAGGAGCGGCGTGCAGCCGCTTCTTTTTTTATATACTTATCCGTGACTAATTGCCTATTTTTCACAGCAGCCGTTGACAAAGGAATTCAATAATGTCATTATGATAATATCAAATTGAATAAATGATATGGATCGGAGTGCAGCAGCAATGGTCGAAAATGAATCCAATTACGCAGCAGATCATTACCGATCACCTGATGGCGCTCCAGCAGATATCGTCATCTTTACGATCGTAACGACTGAAAGGCAAACGCCTAAGAAGGCGCTGCCTACGAGGGAGCTGCAGGTGCTGCTGATTAAGCGGAATATATGGCCCTTCGAAGGGCAGTGGGCGCTGCCAGGCGGCTTTACGATGGAAAATGAGACGGTATATGACTGTGCTATACGCGAGCTGCAAGAAGAGACAGCGGTTGAGGACGTGCATATTGAATATTTTAACGTGTATAGCACGCCTGGCCGTGATCCAAGGGGCTGGATTATCTCGCATGCTTTTCTAGCGCTCGTTAATGAATGTACACTTGAACAAAGGGTTGCGGCTGTAGATGCATCGGATGTGCAATTGTTTACAGTCGAAGAAGCGCTTCAAATGGATTTGGCGTTTGACCATAAGCAAATCTTGACCGACGCGCTGCAAGAGATTCGCAAGAAAATGCTGACTACGAAGATAGCGAAGGAGTTTCTGCCAGAGGAGTTTACGCTAAGTGAGCTTTATCAGGTAATAAAAACGGTTGTTCCTGACTTTGAGGAGAAAAATTTCATTCGCAAATTGACGTCAACGAAAAGCCGCAGCACGATTATTGAAGAGGCGACGGATACAAATG
The DNA here is from genome assembly GCF_050467785.1 of Paenibacillus sp. NRS-1760. Taxonomy (NCBI): domain Bacteria; kingdom Bacillati; phylum Bacillota; class Bacilli; order Caryophanales; family Paenibacillaceae; genus Paenibacillus; species Paenibacillus sp. NRS-1760. The sequence continues at coordinate 5,031 of NZ_JBITPK010000009.1, forward strand.
GAAATCCGAAGCAATCCAATCAATATTCGCAGCGAGCAGCGCAGTTGTACCTTTTTACAAAGGAAGAGCCAAGATTGTCTATTTATAGCTGAACGCTTACGAGGAGAGTGATGTCATGCTGAAGTTTAATGGAGTAGAGCTTGGGTTAAAACAGTTTCCAAATGGGGAGACGCTCATAAACGGCGATGAAATTCTTACGCATATGGCGGAATTCAATACGATCGTATGGAAATATGAGAATGATGGCGATCTGGTTAAGCTAATGTTCATCAAGAGCTACCTGGATGATCGACGCGTTAAATGTACGTTGACCATCTATTATTTGCCTTACAGCCGAATGGATCGAGTCGAAGGTACTTCTGCCTTTACGTTAAAATATACAGCTGCCTTTATCAATAACATGAACTTTGAATCGGTAACGATTATCGAGCCGCATTCCGATGTATCGCTGGCGCTGATCGATCGCAGTATCGGCAAATATCCAACGATTCAGCTGCTTGAGCAAGTCGCGAACGAAGTAGGTTTTGATTCGGAGAAGGACTATCTTTTTTTCCCAGATGCAGGAGCGCAGAAACGTTACAGTAAGGTTCAAGGCTACCAGCAGCTGGTAGGCTACAAAGCGAGAGATTTTCAGACCGGCCAAATCAAGAGTCTGGATGTCGTTGGACATACCCCGAGTGAGGGCTTTAAGGCTATCATTGTTGATGATCTTTGTTCGTATGGCGGCACGTTTATGCTTAGCGCAGAGAAGCTGAAGGTACTTGGAGCCACACATATTTATTTGCTGGTAGGGCACTGCGAGCATTCGATCTATAAAGGGAAAATATTAGAAACTGATCTTATTGATAAGGTGTATACGACCGATACCATACTTCATCAAGCAGAGCATGACAAAATTCACGTATTCGCAATGGGAGGCCTATAAGATGACGCAAACATTCGTTTATCCAGCTACGCTGCTATGTGACTTTTACAAGGTGAGCCATAAAAATCAGTATCCAAAAGGAACGGAGCTCGTTTATTCGACGTGGACCGCTCGCACAAGCCGACTAGATGATATTAACGAGGTTGTCGCTTTTGGCTTCCAATCGTTTATCAAACAATATCTCATCGATTATTTTAATGAGCACTTCTTTGCAAGAACAAAGGCAGAGGTAGCGCATGAGTACAAGAGGCTCATTCAATATGCGCTTGGAGAAGCGAATCCCGATGCATCGCATATTGAGGAGCTGCACGATCTTGGATATTTGCCGATCAAGATTAAGGCGATTAAAGAAGGTGCATTAGTACCGATAAGAGTACCAATGCTGACTATTGAGAACACGAAGCCTGAATTTTTCTGGCTGACGAACTATTTGGAGACGTTGATGTCGTGCCAGCTGTGGATGCCGGCTACGAGCGCTACGCTAGCTTTTGAATATCGCAAAATTTTAGAAGCCTATGCGCTACAGACAAGCGGCGATACAGCAGGCGTACCGTTCCAAGGTCATGATTTCTCGATGCGCGGCATGGGTGCGCTTGAATCGGCGCTCGGCAGCAGCGCAGGCCATCTCCTATCGTTCACGGGAACAGATACAATACCAGCGATATTGTATTTGGAAAACTATTATAATGCGAATATAGAAAAGGAATTGGTGGGTACGTCGATTCCGGCAACCGAGCATAGCGTTATGTGCGCGCACGGACGCGATGAGATGGCATCGTACCGCTATTTGATCAAAGAGGTATACCCAAATGGCTTTGTCTCGATCGTATCGGATACTTGGGATTTATGGAGTGTGCTGGACGTGGTCATTCGCGGCTTGAAGGATGACATTATGAGCAGGGACGGCAAGGTAGTCATTCGTCCCGACAGCGGAGATCCGGTCAAAATCATTTGCGGCGACCCGGATGGAGAGAGTGAATTCGAGCGCAAAGGCGTTATTGAAATACTCTGGGATATTTTTGGCGGCACGGTTACGGAGAAGGGGTATAAGCAGCTAGATAGCCACATTGGGGCAATCTATGGGGATGCGATTACGATTTCGCGCTGCAAGGAAATTTGCGAGAAGCTGGCAGCAAAAGGTTTTGCATCGACGAATATGGTGTACGGTATCGGTTCGTTTACTTACCAGTACAACACGCGGGATACATTCGGCTTCGCATTAAAATCGACGTTTACGATTGTGAATGGCGAGGAGCGCAAAATCTATAAGGATCCCAAAACAGATAATGGCGTGAAGAAGTCGCAGACAGGTCTTGTCCTCGTTACGGAGCAGGATGGGACATTTGCCTATACTGACAATCTTAGCGCAGAGGAATATGAAGCTCGTAAAGCAGAGGATCAGCTGGAAGTAGTGTTTGAAGATGGGAAGCTAGTTCGCGATTTGACGCTGGCTGAAGTACGCGCAAACTTATTGGCTCATTTATAAGTTATTTATCCGTGAAAATAAGATGCTCCCTCGAGCATCTTATTTTTGGTTTATTATAAATGTGTTGACAGAAGTTGGGTGATCAGATTATTATGATGTAAATCAAATGAAAGGAGGTCGATGACAATGTTCGGACTAAATTTAGAACGTAATCATGCAACTAAATATAGCAAGTCCATTTCATCGGCCTCTACGGGGCCTGTGACTATTTTCTAAAATCTTGTATGCTGCAAGCTGCAACGATTGGGAAATAAAGGCGCAAGATTAAGCCATGGACTTTTTGGGGTCCATGGCTTTTTTGTGTTCATTTGAATTTTGAGGAGATTATCGGATATGAAAGAAACGTATTATCAGCAAGTTAAGCTGCCTTCGGGGCAGGTGCATGTTTATGCAGGACCAGAGCTATTCGCGTCCTTGGATTATAAAGTGTTTGAAATGGCGAACAACAACTTACAAATACCGAATCAAGTATATATGAGCTATACGCCTGATGTGCATGTTGGCGTGGGAACCTGTATCGGTACAACAGCGGTATGGAATACGAGTGATGGCTACGTATCTCCTTCCATCGTAGGCAGCGATATCGGATGCGGAATGCGCGTACAGCTAACAAATCTGCATAAGGATGATTTGAAGGAAGTGAAGCTGCGGCGCAAGCTGGTTAAGGCTATTGAGAAATATATGCCAGTCGAGGAGCATGCAAGAGGTTACTTCTCAGATATTAGACTTGAGAATATCGTGAAGAAGGGCTTGCATGGCTTGCCAAAAAAATATATTCCAGATGCCTACACGCCGCGCAAAGCTACCTCTTTAACCCATGTGGAGAGCAGCCGCTTTGATTTTGACGAAGAGGTGCTGGATAAGTTTCCGAAAGTTGTCTGGCATCGCGCGCATCGCCAGCTCGGCACACTTGGCGGCGGCAATCATTTTGTAGAAATTCAAGCGATTGAAATTGCTGAGGAAAACAGAGAAATTGCCGAAGCATGGGGGCTGTTCGACGGCCAAGTGGTCATTATGATTCATTCCGGCTCGAGGGCTTGGGGCGGCGCGGTCAGTCAATATTGCAGCACGGACATTGCCAAAATGATGCGTCAGGAAGGCATAGGCACCGCGGATCCTAAGCTGCTATATGCGCCGTTATCCCATCCGCTTGGTCAAACGTATGTCAACCTCATGTACTCGGCCTTAAATTATGCGGTCGTGAATCGTCACCTGATTGCATACGCTGCCTTGGAGGCGGGCAAGGATGTGTTCGGCTCCAAATTCGAGCTGCGCACGCTGTATGATCTCATGCATAACTACGCATGGGAGGAAGAACAGGATGAGCAATCCTATTTCATTCATCGCAAGGGTGCAACAAGAGCGCTGCCGGCAGGACATCCGGATAACCCTGAGCCATATCGGAGCACGGGGCATCCGGCGCTTATACCAGGATCGATGGGCACTGCCTCGTATATTATGGTCGGAAGTGCTGCAGGGAAAGCGAATCATTATTCCATCTGTCATGGCGCAGGACGAATCAGGTCACGGAACGCAACGAAGCAGCTCGTATCGGTAGAAGAGGTCGCTATTGCAATGCGTGTAGGCACGGATGATGAAATCGTCGTAAACCAGCGCTCTATGGAGTCGCTGGTCGATGAATCACCGCAGGCATACAAGGATGTAGATCAAATCATTGAGAGTGTAGTCGGAGCGGGGCTTGCGCAGGTCGTAGCGAAATGCAAACCGTTAGCTGCTGTCAAAGGAACGTAAATAAAGGAAAAGAAGGGGGACGAGGAGAATGTTTAACCAATATCTAGAAGCACAGTTAGTTAACGTAAATGATGAACGGAACAATTCTTTTAATCGAAGCAAAGAGAATAGCTCCACTCCTCGGACCCGTTGTTTGGTATTTGAAGGGAAGCGTGTACTGACCTCGTGTTAGCTGCATTGCTGACTGTTCTTTTTCCTAGACTATGGACGATCTTGTCCATGGTCTTTTTTTTTGCAAGAAGAAGCTGAGTAAAGGAGTGTCTAGAATGACCAACATACATGAAAATATTTTGCTGGAACTGGGTAAAATCGAACGGGAGGAACAGGTTCGCATCGTTTACGCGTGCGAATCAGGAAGCAGGGCGTGGGGGTTTCCTTCTAAGGACAGTGATTACGACGTTCGATTTATTTACGTCAGGCCGGTGGAATGGTATTTATCGATATTTGACAAAAGAGATGTAATAGAACGCCCTATAAGTGATCTTCTTGATATAAACGGCTGGGATTTGCGCAAAGCGCTTAATCTGTTTCGCAAGTCGAATCCGCCGCTGCTCGAATGGCTGCAATCACCGATTCCATACTTTACGAAATACTCAGTAGCCAAACAAATCCGAAGCGTCTCTCCGTTATCTTTCTCGCCGAAGTCATGCATGTACCATTATCTCCATATGGCTAAAGGGAACTACCGAGAGTATCTGCAAGGCGAGCAAGTGAAAATAAAAAAGTATTTTTATGTGTTAAGGCCGATTCTTGCTTGCGGCTGGATTGCGAAGTACAACTCGATGCCTCCAATCGAATTTGATCGTTTAGTAGAGGCGCTTATTCCTGAGCAGAGCGAGCTAAGGGCTACGGTTGAACAATTGCTGCGCAGGAAAAAAGCGGGTGACGAGCTCGATTATGAGCCTAGGCTGCAAGTTATTAATTCCTATTTGGAGGAGCGAATGGTTCATTTTGAACAAATCGCATTGGCAATGGGTCAAGGGGGAACTGCGCAGGACAATCAGCTTGATGACTTGTTCCGCAGAGCATTACAAGAGGTTTGGGATTAAATAGTGTTGCTTTTAATTGATAAGTAAGGGGAAGTTAAGGATGGCTATCGTGCAAGTGAAATCGACGAACCCAAGCTTTTCGTTCGTCATTAGAAAAAATCCGGGGTCAGGCATGCTGCTGCGCGCTGTTCGCAAAGGAATGGCCTACGGCTGGTATACCGATGAAGCAACCTTCAACGTTTATTTTAAGGATGCTGACAATGAGGTTTCATACAAGCAGCATAGGCAGGACCAATTTGAGTACCTCAATGTATCGCGATATAATACGCCGCTCTTTGTACTGGGAGCGATTAATGAATTTTTTGCAGCGCCGCTTAAAGCGCAGCATTCGAGTGACACGGAGCAATACGAGCATACCTTCCATATCAATATGATTCATATTGAGCTCTTGCGTTATATTCATTTTTTTGAGAAGCATCTTACCGACTATACATTTGAAGCTGTACACCTGGCGCATAAGAGCTATTCGCTTACCATTAAGACGCATAAATCGTTATATGAGCTTATGCATGTCGTTAGTGTGCTTTGTCTCTTCCTTTCGATGTTCAGCGACGAATACATCGATATTTCTGATGATGTGTTGATTAAATATGTGAAGAGTATCCAAATTATCGACGCACCCTTTTATATACGAAGCTTGTTTGCCCGCAATTTTCTAGCTTCAAGAGACCGGTTCAAGAAATATAAAGAAGAGCTGGAGAAAACAGATCGTTATGCGGTTCAATTGGCCTTCGGCGGGACGGCTCAGCAGCGGAGAAGCTATATCGGAAGCGTGCTTCCGTTCAATAAGGCCATTCTCGACGTTGGCTGTGGAGAAGGTTTCTATGCGATTCCATTTGCATCCAAGATTGAAGATAGCTACTACGCGGTTGATATCCATGAGCCGCTGCTAGAGGTGGTAGAGCGAAAGGCGAAAGCAAAGGAACTGGACAACATCGCTAGCTTTCCTTCCATTGAACATTTTCTAGAGGCTTATAACGGCGAGCAGGTGGATGTCATTTTGACCGAGGTTATTGAGCATATGAGTCTAAATGAGGCAGCTGTTCTGATACGGCAAATATGCGAACATGTTGATTTTGATTATTTTGTGCTGACAACACCTAATGCAGAGTTTAATGCTTATTATGAGCTGGAAGACTTCCGGCATGATGACCATAAATGGGAGCTTGGACAAGCTGAATTTCAAGAGTGGCTGCTCGAAACGATTAAAGATCAATCCGTGGAAAGCCAATTTGTCGCAATCGGCGACGGAGTGAATGGTATACAAACGACGCAGGGTGCGATTTTGCGGAAGAGGAGAGAGTAGCGTCAATGGAAATGAGAACGAGAGTCCATACGATTTTTATGCTGATTGGCACGACGGAATGCGGGAAAACAACCTTTGCAAACGAAGTGCTGATGCCGCAGCTGCGATTTAGGGATGACAGCAAGGGCATGAATGCGAACGTGCAATATATTTCATCCGATAGCATTAGACAAGAGCTTCTAGGCTCTGATTATGATAAATATGATCAAATCATGCTTGAAGCGAGCGATCAGGCTTTCCGCCTTTTGTTCGAGAAGCTGCGGCTGGTCACTACTTTCCCCATCAATGCGGAATTTGTTGTCGTGGATACAACAGGTTTGTCGGAGGATTTCCGGGCGAGAGTGAGGGAGGTTGCAAAGGGAAATAACTACAACCTTGAAGTCGTGCTGTTTGATTACAAGAAGCGGGATGATTATTATTCATCGGAGCGTTCAAAGAAACTGATAACGAGCCACATTAATCGTTTGCGCAAGGACGTGCTTGGTTCGCTCTCGAGGGAGAAATATAGCAAAGTTCATAAAGTGCGGGCTAAAGATTTTTATTCCCCTATGGATAAGGTTGCGAATCCGGATTATAAGATTATAATCGAGGATGCTGCTGAGTATTTGGATGTTTTTTTACCGCTGGACCAGAAGACGATAATCGTCGGTGACGTTCACGAATGTGTGGATGAGCTGAAGGCTTTGCTCGTTAGCCATGGGTTTCAACTAGAGGGCAATGTATTGGTTGAGACAGGAAAGGTCAGAGGTACAAAAGTATTGCTCGTTGGAGATTGGATCGATAAGGGAAGCCGCACTAAGGAAATCATTGATTTCCTATATACGAATCAGGATAAGTTTTTGTTTGTGCTTGGCAATCATGAAAACTTCGTCCATAAATATATGCGTGGTGAAATCAAAGGTGTGGAAGACGAGCTGCTGCATGCCTACTTCGATTCGACTGAGGTGCTGAGAGGCGATGCTGAGCTGCTTCAGAAGTTTAATCATCTCGTATCGCTGTCGAAGCCTTTCTACAGAATGGTAGGAAAAGCAGGACCATCCTATTATGTGACTCACGCGCCATGCGAGAACAAATATATTGGCAAGCTGGATGTGAATTCGGTCCGTCATCAGCGTAATTTTAGACTCGACCGATCGGCGCCGATTGAAGCACAGCTTGCGTTTCTGAAGCGGGATGCAGCAGGAAACCAGCCGTATCATGTTTTTGGACATGTGGCTGCTAAACAAGCATTTCGGATCAGAAATAAAATCCATTTGGATTCAGGCGCAGTTCACGGCAATCTGCTAACCTCGGTTTCTCTGTCGATGAAGCCGACTTTCAAATCACAGAAATCGTCAATAGCCGGCATGGAAGGCGAGCTTCCTGCTCTCTTCAAAGAGGAACGCAAAGTATCGGTGCAGGAGCTGGATGATGATGAAGCCCGCAGATTGCAGTATTGCTCGCGCAATAAAATTAACTTTATTTCAGGAACCATGTCTCCTGCAGATAAGGATGAAGCGGCGGGTGAGCTGGAATCGCTGAGGAAAGGGCTGAACTATTTTGTGGAGCGCGGTGTTAAAGAGGTCGTGCTGCAGCCCAAATACATGGGATCACGCTGCAATGTTTATTTGCATGCAGATATCGAGCAATGTTTTGCAGTGAGCCGCAATGGATACAAAATAAATAAGGTTGACCTGACCACTGTTTATGAGCGACTGCTGCAAAGATTCGGGAGCTACATGAAGGAAAACGATATATCGATGCTCCTGCTGGATGGCGAGCTTTTGCCATGGGAGGCGCTGGGAGAAGGTCTCATCGAAAAGCAGTTTAAGCCTATTGAGAAGGGGCTTGAGACAGAGCTTGCTTTCCTGAAGGCGAATGGATTCGAGGAAGCGTTCGGAAAGCTTGCGCATGATTTCAAGGAAAGTGGTTTTGAAAAGGATCAGTTTCACCTTAGCAAAGGGGCTATTAATGAGAAATATGGCCTAGCCGTCTATCAAAATTTTAAGCATGTTCATTCTATTCTTGAGAAAAATAGGCCAATTGACGAGCATATCAAAGCATATGAAACGTATAAGAGGCAGCTGGAGCTGTATGCCGAGGCAGGGGAGCTTGAATACAAGCCTTTTTCGCTGCTCAAAATCGTATACGTGGACGGAAGCGAGCAGCTGCCAGCGTGGAAAACCTCTGAGATGTATCGATTCCTCTCTGACGATCCATTCATCACGCTTGTGCTGTCTGATGCGGAAAGCTATGAGCTTGCAGAAAAATATTTTTACACGCTTACGGTAGACAATCATATGGAAGGTGTCGTGATTAAGCCCGAGGTGCCTCAGCCGTACACGGTTCCCTATATGAAAGTGCGTAATAAGGAATACATGTCTATTATTTACGGTTATGATTATAGATTTCCGCACAAGTACAATAAGCTCATCAAGCAAAAAAATATTACGCAAAAGCTTCGTACATCATTTAACGAGTACCGGCTAGGACAGCATATGCTGGCGATTCCTTTTGCTGAAATTGCCCCGGAAAACAATGGATATCAAGCGGCTGTTGCGAATCTTTTGTTTGAGGTTGCCAAAGAGAAGGAAATCGATCCTAGATTGTAAAACATCAATATACCAAACCTCCCATAATGGGAGGTTTTTCTACATCATTCGACCTATTATGAAATTGGTTATGGTATATATCGGAATAATATGGAATACTGGTATATGTAAAAAGTCCTAGTAAAAAGCAAAGTTGTCGAAAGACAATGACGCAAAGCCAACAGGCCTAAAGGAAATTTCCAAAGGTGGCTGGGTTGCCAAAAGGATGAGTGATAACATACCTATATCCTCTCCTTAAAAACTTCAGGTTACCGCCTACGTTATGAATAAGAGGGGATATTTAGCAATGAAACAAATGATTAAACGTTTTAATGGCAATGTTAATGTTGGTAGTTTTAATATTGTTCAAAAGCTATCTAATTTAGGTTACTGGGAGTTTGACCATATTCGCAGAGAAGCATCCTGGTCGAATCAAATGTTCGAAATATATGGTATGAAATCTGATTTCTCGATGACGATTGAACAATTTTTTGAGTTCGTGCATCCCGAAGATCGTGAGCGCGTTAATGAGCAGTTCCACCTTGCAATTGAATCAAAAAAGGAAAGCGTTTCCGAGTACAGAATCGTTCGTCAGAGCGGTGAAGTTAGATATGTGGTGGAAAACATTACTTTCATACGGAATGCCGAAAACGAGATATTGTTGACGATAGGCATGATTCAGGATGTAACGGAAAATAAAAAAATACAGCATCGCCTCACAATCGAAGAGCAGCTTTATAAATCGATATTTGAAAACAACCCTGACGCGGTCTTTTCTTTAGACGCACAAGGGCGTTTTTTGTCATGCAATTCAGTGCTTGAGCAACTTTTTGGATATACGAAAGAGGAAATTATAAATGATAGTTTTCATAAATTTGTAGATGCCGCAGCGCTGGATAAAACGATTCAATATTTTGAGCAAACGCTCAAGACGCGGAACCCTCAAAACTATGATACGACAGGCATTACGAGAACAGGGCAAACGGTCGAATTTAATGTGACCAATATTCCAATCATTATTAATAAAAAGCTTATCGGTGTCTACGGCATTGCCAAGGATATTACGCAGCAAAAAATGATTGAGCAATCGTTGACTGAGACCGAATTAAAATACCGCAGTATTGTCGAGCAATCCATTGTCGGTATTTTTGTCGCGCAAAAAAACAACTTCGTTTATTCAAACGATCAGCTCAATAAAATGTTTGGTTATGACTCCTTGATCGGTATGGATATTATTCAGACGATCCATCCGTCAGACCGTGAAGCCGTCGTTAATCAACTAACGAAGGTACAGGAGGGGCAGTCTTTATCTAATTTCTGCCACAGAGCCATTAAACAAGATGGGACGATTATTCATTGCGAAGTGCACTATAATCAAGTGTCAAATATGGGAGAGCAGGCAATCGTTGGAGTAGTCCTTGATATTACGGATCGGAGCAAGGCTGAGGAATTAAATCAATATTTGGCTTACCACGATTATTTAACGGAGATGCCAAATCGCAGAATGTTTGAAGACCAGCTAGATAAGCAGCTAAGGGTAAGCGAGTATTTTAAGCAGAGGCTGGCGATCGTGCTGATTGACGTGGATCGTTTCAAATATGTAAATGATACGCTGGGGCATCCAATTGGGGATGAGCTGCTGAAACAAATCGCCTTTCGATTGATGAGCAATTTACGTGATGGCCAAACCGTATTCAGACTTGGCGGAGACGAATTTGCAATTATTATAGCTGATGTAAAGCAGCTAAACGAAATCAAGGATATGGCAGCTACTATTATTAAGCTTATCAATGAGCAATTTTTGATAGAAGGATATGAGCTGAATGTAACCGCAAGTATTGGAATCAGTCAATCGCCTGGCGATGGGAGCTCGGTGGAGCAGTTGATGAAAAATGCAAATGCGGCTCTTTATCATGCGAAGTCCAGAGGCAGCAACCAATCACAGTGCTATTCCGCTTCTTTAAATGTGCAATCATTCAAATTGTTTTCACTCAGCAATGATTTGCGTAAAGCGCAGGAAAGAGGAGAGCTGTTCCTTCATTATATGCCTCGCGTACATTCGCAAACGATGGAAATTGTTGGCGTTGAGGCGCTGCTGCGCTGGAATCATCCGGATTGGGGATTGGTTGCTCCGTCTGAATTCATACCGATCGCAGAGGAAACGGGGCTTATTGTATCGATAGGAGAATGGGTGCTTCGCGAAGCCTGTATGCAGCATAAACGGTGGCAGAGCTTAGGCCTGCCTTCGGTTACGCTGTCGGTTAACTTTTCGGTGCAGCAGCTTCTTCAGCAAAATATATTGCATACCATCGATCAGATCATCGAGGAGACAGGAATTTCCCAAGATCGATTGGAAATTGAAATAACGGAAAGCTCCTTTATTAGCAATGAGAATGCGGTGACTGAATTGCTGCTGGAGCTGAAGAAAAGAAAAATCAAAGTATCGCTTGATGATTTTGGAACCGGCTATTCCTCTCTTTATTTATTGAAGCGCTTGGCACTCGATACGATCAAAATTGATCGGTCATTTATCGAGGAGTTGATGACGGATCGTAGAAATAAAAGCATTATTGAATGCATTATTCAATTGGCTGGCGAACTTGGCATGCAGGTAGTGGCTGAAGGCGTTGAAACGAAGGAGCAGTTCAACTATTTACGCGATCAGCGATGCGATGAAATCCAAGGTTATTATTTCAGTCGTCCTGTAGAGCCGGACAGCATCGTACAGCTATTGAGCCGAAGATCTTGTAAAGAGCCTGCTTTATTTATGCCTAGTAAAGAAGTGCTCGTTAATAGGAGAAAAAGCTTTCGAATCGATTTGAAGCATTGTCTATTGGCAGAGATGACCATTACGATGTTCAAAGGAAGCAGTGTGAAGCTTGGGAGTACAGAGGTGTTTGTTCGAAACATCGGGCCAGGTGGGCTCCGGTTTATAGTCGGTGTGAAGCTGCCCGTTAACAGCGATATCCTCTTGATGTTTAAGACGAAAATTCTTAATCAAATGTATGTGCTATTCGGATTTATCGTCTGGTACAATGAACTGGGCAAAGACATTTATGAATATGGTGTGCAATTTCAATTAAAAGAAAAGCAGCAGGATGAGCTCGTCAATACGCTTAATTTCCTAGCCATTAAGCAGCGTGATGGGATGCTTCCTCAAACACAGGTGTATGTAGGAGATCCGATACTCCGGATTAAGGAATTGAAAAAACATAATTAAAAATGAGATGGAAAAAGCATTTTACATTCGGTAAAACCGGGGGCGTGAAATGCTTTTTTTGTGCAACATAAAAGTTTTGCCGCATCGGTCTTTGGGTAAAAGGAAATAGTAATTATTGAAAAGGAGGATGTGCGCTTGAAACTTACACCGGAACAAAGAATTCAGCTGCATGGCTTTAATAATTTAACGAAGTCACTCAGCTTCAATATGTATGATGTGTGTTATACGAGAACGAAAGAAGAGCGTAAAGCATATATCGCCTATATAGACGAACAATATAATTCGGATAGGCTGACGAATATTTTGGAAACAGTATCGGATATTATTGGAGCGCATGTGCTTAATATTGCAAAGCAGGATTATGAGCCGCAGGGTGCCAGCGTTACTTTGCTCGTATCTGAAGGGCCGGTAATTGGCGGACCCAATGAGTCGTTTGAAGAATCGCCGGGTCCCTTGCCTGATTCCGTAGTGATGCATTTGGATAAAAGCCATATAACGGTTCATACGTATCCGGAGTATCACCCGAACGAAGGGATAAGCACGTTCCGCGCAGATATTGATGTATCGACCTGCGGCGAGATCTCACCGCTTAAAGCGCTGAACTATCTGATCCATTCATTTGATACCGATATTATGACGCTGGATTATCGTGTGAGAGGTTTCACGCGCGACATTAATGGTTATAAACTTTTTATTGATCATGATATTAACTCGATTCAGAACTACATACCGAAGAAGGAAACTCTTTTGTATGACATGATCGACGTTAATATTTATCAAGAAAATGTGTTTCATACCAAATGCAAGCTGAAGCAATTTGATTTGAACAACTATTTGTTCGGCTATACGAAGGATTCGTTGTCAACCATAGAGCAAGAGGAAATTACGAGAAGATTAAAGACCGAGATGGATGAAATCTTTTATGGAAAAAATATAAGGAGCTGATTTTCTCATGTCTAAATCGTCATCACAAAAAAATATTAACCCGCCGCAGCACCAAAACCGTCAACCGGGTATTGAATCCGAGATGAAGCCGCTGCCGATTTTTGAATCGGATTCATATAAAGCGGCAGGCAAGCTGAAAGGGAAGACAGCTATTATTACGGGTGGAGATAGCGGCATTGGCCGCGCGGTAGCCGTTGCTTTTGCCAAAGAGGGCGCGGATTTAGCGATCGTATATTTGAATGAGCATGACGATGCAGAGAAGACGAAGGAAGTTGTAGAGAAAGCTGGCGTGAAATGCTTGCTTATAGCTGGCGACGTCGGCGAAGAGGATTTTTGCAAAAGTGTCATCGAGCAGACGATTAAGGAGTATGGGAAGCTGGATATTTTGGTGAATAACGCGGCAGAGCAGCATGTGCAGCAGAAGCTTGAGGATATTACGTCGGATCAGCTGGTGGCTACGTTCCGAACGAATGTGTTCAGCATGTTCTATTTGACGATCGTCGCTTTGCCGCACTTGAAGGCATCCAGCTCCATCATCAATACGGCGTCTATAACGGCATACAAAGGCAATCCGACGTTAATTGATTACTCCGCTACAAAAGGAGCAATCGTTTCCTTTACGCGCGCATTATCAGTGAATTTGGCTGAGCAAGGTATTCGCGTTAACGGTGTAGCTCCCGGACCGATCTGGACGCCGCTTATTCCAGCGACATTCGATGAACAGTCCGTAGCCACTTTTGGCTCAGATACACCGATGAAACGACCAGGACAGCCGCATGAGTTAGCAGCTGCCTACGTCTACCTAGCTTGTGATGATTCCAGTTATATGTCAGGCCAAATGCTGCATATTAACGGCGGAGAAGTTGTAAACGGGTAAAGTAGGTATTACAAGAAACCATGCAGCTTCGCATAATTTCCCCAGTGCGGCTGTCTGCCATCGACGTCGGTTATGCCGAACTCATCAGACAGCTGCCAGCTCGGGAATACTTGTCCGGATCTTTCAAGCAAATCGCTGCTTGCTGCAAGAGCTGCGATTCCACGTCCGACAAAATATGGCGTTTCCGATTGGCTGAAATGCTCGGCGTCTGGCTTGCCGCCATGCACAGCATCAAGCCACGTTTCTTCCGTTACTTCAAAATGCTCCAGCATTTCCTCGGAGCGAAGGAAGCCGGGAGTTACAGCAACAGCCGTTACATCATGGGGCTTAAGGTCAGCTGCCATTGCCGCGGCAAGATGAATAGGTGAAATTTTGGCCAAGCTATAAAACAAACTTCCGCGATAACGGTAATCGATTCCGTCAGTGACTTCAATGATTAGTCCCTTTCTCCGTTTCACCAGCAATGGAGCACCATAATGACTCGTAATGAGATGAGCTTTTACGGCACGCTCTTGCATTAACAGGCCCTTGCTTAACGAATGCTCCCAAAACGGCTTTCCCCATTCCGTTAATTTTTCTCCTCCCCAAATGTTATTGACCAGCACATCCAGTTGTCCATTTTGCTCCTTGTTGATTTTCTCGAACAAAGCCTGAACGTCCGCTTCAACTGTATGGTCCACTCTAACCGGGATGCCCACGCCTCCTCGTGCAGTGACCAATTCGGCTGTTTCTTCAATCGTTTCCGCTCTGTTCAAATCGGAGGCTTGGCCGCGAATGCTTCTTCCTGTGCAGTAAACGGTGGCTCCTGCTTCTCCAAGACTTACTGCAATACCGCGTCCAGCTCCTCGTGTAGCTCCAGCAACGACTGCGATTTTTCCCTCTAATGGTTTCATTGTATCTCTCCATTCCGATTTGTATGGTTTACTCTTTGTCAGTTTAACAAACGATATACGACAGCTACTGTCATATATTCATGCTACAATGAAAAAAACGAATTAGAGCGGAACAGGAGGCCTAGCATATGAGAGCGGGAAGGTTAATTGCCATCCTATTATTGATGCAAAACAGCGGGAAATTGACGTCAAAAGAACTTGCGGAAAAGCTGGAGGTATCCGAGCGTACCATCATTCGTGATATGGAGTCGCTTAGTGAAGCGGGCATTCCGGTTTATGCGGAGAGGGGAGTGCACGGAGGATGGGTTTTATCCGAGGGGTATCGAACTAATCTAACGGGTATGCATGCGGATGAATTAGTGTCTGTTATCGTTGGCAGTCCATCTTCTTTGCTGAGCGATCTAGGAATTGCGAGTCATTATGAAGCGGCTGTTCAAAAAATACTGGCTGCCTCTCCTGCTGAAGTGAGCAAAGGGGCAGCTCTTATGAAGCAAAAGATTCATATTGATGGAGCGGGTTGGCATCAGATGGAAGAGTTAATGCCATTCTTGTCGATTGTGCAGGAAGCCGTTTGGGAAGAACGATTATTGAAGATTCGCTATCATCGCGAGGACGGTATCGCCGAGCGAATCATCTCTCCGCTTGGACTCGTTGCTAAGCGCAACGTTTGGTATTTGATTGGCGAAGTGAACGGGGAGAAACGGACCTACCGAATCTCAAGATTATTGGATGCCCTTATGCTGGAGGAGCGGTTCGAGCGCCCAGCAGACTTTGATCTGGCTCAGTACTGGGAACAGTCCATGGGTGAATTTAAGCAGAGACTGCCGCAATATCCTGCTGTTATTACCTTTCATGATACGGTGCTCTCTCGGCTATCCAAAGAACGATATGTGAAAATCGTAAAAAGCAGCCCTTCACTGAAAACGAGTTGGTCATCGGCGCGAGTTGAATTTCAAGGATTGGAATCGGCGTGCGAAATTATTTTAAGTTATGGTTCACGAATAGAAGCGGTTGAGCCTGCAGAGCTGCGGCAAAAAGTGATAGCAGAGGCAAAAGCTATTTATGCTTTATATGGCGATTTGTAAAAAAAAGAGGATGCTCGAAGTGATCTGGACCAGATATTGCTGATCCACGAGCGATAACGAATGGCGATTCTTTTATGCTGGTCCGATGTCGTTGAGTTCTATGCGGGTGAAGTATATGAATGAGAAATAGAGCAGGTGGGAATAAAAAGAGATAATTACTACTCCGTATGGATCACAGAGGAATCATCTCCTTTTCGCTATTATTATCGTTACATTTGTTTCTTAAGGTGTACGTGGCAGAGCATAATATCCAAATGCAAGATCAAGTAAGGCACTTGCTTCTTGGCGAAGCAGTGGTTTTTGCGAACGGAAGTCAACTGAACCGTCCTCGTTTACTTTTGTATCGGGATCTGCAATGCCTTGGGAAATAAGTGCTTTAATTCCTTCAACAGCCCATGGAGCAGTGTCGTCAGTAAGCTTAATGTCTCGCTCAAGCTTAGCTTGTTTTAAATTTTGAATCATAGTTGCAGCTGTTTGTCTTGTAATGACTGCATTTCTATCAACATCAGGAATACCAGTTATCATTTGCTTCTTGTGACCTTCAATCATATCAGGAAAACTATGCCAGCCATGAGCAATCATAAGGACGTCCATAAACTCGCCTTGTGTCATTGTGCCTCTTGGCTCAAAGTTATTGCCCTCTTTGGCAAATAGGACATCACGCGCATGTAAATTGTTAATGTACGACGAATATGCACTATCATTAGGGACATCATTGAATGCTGGCTTAATATGAACCTTACGCGCATCAGAACCAAAATCAAGACCATTGGGATTTGTATAATAAAAATATTCAATCTGACCCTGATGATCTTTTTTGAAAGCTAATTTGTTGCCTGCTTCATCTTCAAACAACAGTGGGTGAATCATTTTTAACGTGTGTTTGCCACTGGTTCCTGTCTCCATAATGAGGTTGCCATCCCCGTAAGTGAAGTTGGAATTCAAGAAAAAGAATCTTGTGTTCAAATAAGAGCCAACATATTGCTCCGCATCCTTCTCGCTTAGTGGAATGTACTTCGGTTGTTCTACTTCTCTCTCGTCAGGGAAATACTGATCCATAAATGCTTCATATACCTCTAAGCTCATCATCGTATCATTATTATAGGACATGTAGAAGGAAACGTTTTTCTCCGGCAACAGCACAATCAAGGACTGATGACCAGGCAGGTTCCCGCCTTTCAGTACAACATGGTGGCCATTCATAATATCATTGCGATAACCCTCAAACCCGCCAACTGTAGTCATTGGAATTGATTTGTCTGCAAATACTGCGTAGGTTTGCATCTGTTCCGCAGTTTTTTCATTAATGATCTTCTTGCCGTTAACTATTCCCTCCTGCTGAAACATGATCAAATATTTTGCCATATCTTCACCCGTTGACAAAATACTGCCATGTGGGCCATCGGTCGGTGCATGTCCAGATACTGGATGAGGTTTGCCATCCGGTCCATAATGCGTGGCCATTCTACCCAGCAACTCGGGCGTAAATCGAGAGCTTGTAGAATTCATCCCTAACGGTTTAAACACATTATCTTCCATATACTGCGGGTATGATTTACCGCTTACGTTTTGAATCGCATAGCCAGCCAATAAAAAAGCAAAATTGTCATACGTATAAGCTTCGCCAGGTTTTCGAACAACTGTAGGCATATTTTCTGTCATAAAGTCCTTCATCGGAATATCTTGATCGACATATTTAGGGTCTAAAAAGAGGGATTTATCCGGGTAATCAAATCCTGCTGTATAAGTCAACAAATTGTATAACGTAAGCGGAGTATTTGTTTTGTTAGGTACTTTCATTCCCCCGAGATAGTCTTGAATATCTCGATCTAGCTCCATTTTCCCACCTTCTACGAGTTGCAGTGCAGCTAAAGCAGTAAATGTTTTTGAAACAGATGCGATTTGAAACACAGTATCTTTATCTACAGCAATTTCCTTTTCTTTGTCTGCAAAGCCATATCCTTTATTGACGAGCACTTTACCATCTTGAACAACGACAAAATTGGATCCATTCACGTTGTATTTCTCCATCATATTTTCAAATACAGGATCAATAAAGTCCTCAATTTCTTGTGGGTTTAACTTAATATTTGTGCTGACCTCATTCGATATCTGAGATGCGACTGGACTAGTATCTCGATTGGAAACGGGCGCCGTGCAGGCTGTAAATATAGTTGTAAATGAAAGTAAAGCGACGATACTGTCCTTGCGAAATTTGTTATTCACTATTCATTCTCCTTATGTGTTTGTAGTTGGCTAGCGTACAAGTCAAACGGATAACACTGCTTCACGAGTATCACAAAAAGAGTGTCATTCTAACAAGTTACCTTATGTCATCCCTTTCGTTTCCTTGCTTAAGATAAACAATGTTACATGTCATATGACGTTTTGACACTAGGAATAGAGAGGGTTTGACGTTTAAACTGCAGAGGATATAAGGGCATTACAAAACTCTGGAGGTGCATTTCTTTTGAAAAAGCTATTGTTAAACAACCTGCAAAATGTAATCTTTTTGTTCTTTACTTTTATTTCAGGTCTATTTTATTTTTGCTTCTATTTAGTGACTCTAACATTTGGATTAGGTATGTCGTTCACGGTAATTGGGATACCGATATTAACGTTTGTTATGCGTTCAGCACGGAAGTTCGTCCGATATGAACGTACACAAACCAAAATTTATACTGATCTAACAATAGAGTTGGAAGATGTGGAACTACTAGTGGAAGGATCGTTATGGGTTCAAGCTAAGCGAGAGCTTCTAGATCAACGCAACTGGAATGCTATTTTTTGGTTAATGCTAAAGCTGGTCGTAGGCTGGATAAGTCTTTTTTGCGCTGTCATATTATATATTGTGCCGCTTGCCTTTATTGCAGCGCCTTTACTTGTTCCATTCGTGAATATTCAAATAATGTTTATGACGATTGATACGTTGGAACATTCTTTAATCATTATGTTAGCAGGTATTGTACTTATCTTTTTTGGCGCGTGGTTAGGAAAAGGTATCACGCAAGCAATTGGAGGATATACACGATACATGGTTAGGGCGATATCTGGCGATTCTGCGTAAACAGGATGCGTCAGGAGAGTGAATACTCTATACTATTATGTATAATAAGGATGAAGTTTAGGTGAGGTGCTACACATGTTTGATGTAGTCAAACAATGGTTTTGGTATGATTGGATATTGCTTCTATTTCGGATTTTGGCTAGTGTTTCTGTCATGTCCGCAATGGTAGATGAGCAAGCTCAATTAACGATACCGATTTGGGGAATGATAATTTGGCAGATTATCTCATTTTCTATCCCGTGGCTTAGTTTGCTGTTTAACTATAACTATTATCTTGTATCTGAAATGGTACTTTCTGGAGGTATAAGTTTATATTTAAGTATGATCTTCCCTGAAGCTTATACGACTTTTTTGATTCCTGCCTTTATGATCGCAGCCAACAGCGCAAAACAATCTTATCGATGGTCGGCCCCAATTACGGTTCTCGCTATTCCACTTGTCATTAATGCGGCTGCCGCGCACCATGTGTTATTGGATTTGATTATAGATATAGGACTTGCTTATACAATTGGGTTTGCTTTTCATCTACTTGTTGTCAATCATCGGCAGAATGGAATTATTCGTAATCAAAATGCAGTACTAGAGCAGTATATATCTCAAATTGAAAAAGTAACCATAAGCGAAGAACGCAGCCGTCTTATGAAAGACTTGCACGATACGTTAGGCCATTCCTATGCGTCTATCATTATGGGTTTAGAGACGCTTCGAACGGAACTTATGACTAGTGAGGGTCAAACAAAGCTAGAGGCTTTGTTGCGCTTAGCACGCAAAAGTATGGATGAAGGCAGAGGGTTTGTACATCAACTAGAAACACCGCATGATCGATTAACATTGGTTGAAGCTTTGAAGGGACTTGTAGATGAATTTCAATTCAATTCTGACGTTGTCGTCCGTTTTCGAACATTGGGGGAAGAAACAACGATAACTAAACTAGCTCATACTACTCTTTATCGTTGCTTACAAGAATCTTTAACAAACGCTGTACGACATGGTCAAGCTACAGAGCTTGTTGTCCTTCTTCAATTTGAGGAGCAACAAACAAGGCTTGAAGTTCAAGATAACGGTCTTGGGACAGCGGTGTTACAGGATGGATTCGGACTGAGGGCGATGAAAGAACGTGCAAGCAATCTTCAAGGTCAAGTGTCAATCTATTCTGAAGTTGGTGAAGGCACAGTTGTTACGTGTACGTTACCAAGGCAAACGGCACAGCCAAACGAGATGATACGATTGTTAGTAGTTGATGACCAACCTTTCATAAGAGAAAGTCTAAAAACGTTGTTAGAAGGTCAGCGTGATTTGCTTGTCGTTGGAATGGCTGAAGATGGGGTAAAGGCTACAGAATATTGCGAGCAGTTACAGCCGCATGTCGTTCTAATGGATTTGGATATGCCGAATAGAGACGGAATAGAAGCAACTAAGTTGATCAAACAGAATTGGCCAGCTGTCCGCGTTCTTATTCTTACTACTTTTCAGGATAAGGAAAAAGCAAAGGAAGTGCTGAGAAGTGGTGCAGATGGATATTTATTAAAGTCTATGGAGCCACGCGAGCTAGCTGAAACGATACGTCTCGTCTATCGTGGAGGAACGATTATTGCTCCATTTATATCTAATCAATTGTTTGGCGAGTCAGAAGTGATGCTTGAGGAAAGGGGTAGTTCAATCACCGAGCATGATAGTAAGGTTGTAATGGAATCATACGACCTAACAGCCAGAGAACTTGAAATATTACAGCTAGTTGCACAAGGACTTCGTTACAAAACGATAGCTTCAAAACTCTATTTATCCGACGGGACAGTACGCAACTATGCTTCTTCCGCATACCTTAAGTTGGATGTACGTAATCGTGAAGAGGCCGTTCAAAAGGTAGTTGCAGCTGGTTTTCTAAAAGTGAATTGAATGGTTGTTGGTATTTAATAACGGGATCTAATACTAGGGTTAAAAAAGAAGATGGTCGATAAATAGGCGATCTCTGTGCGTCCGTATGGAAGATAGGTGATTTCGGTAAGTAAAACAAGCCCTGGAACACCCTGCTTGAAATCCCTTTGGAGTTTGTTAGGGAAGGTTCGGTGTTCGAGTTTGGCTTTGCCCATGACTTCATCTTGCTTTAGTTCCCTTTTTAGAGGACGTCGAGAACTCTCTTTACGAGAGTCGGCCAATCCAATAATCCCAGCGTTTCATAGGCTTTCTTCCAACAGTTAGCACATTGCTCTACACGTTTTATTCCAATTACCTCTACATTAAATCCGTTTGTCTCAAAGATTTCTCGTTCTTACTCACGAAATCCCTCCGTTACTTACTCCAGTATACAAAAAGGTACCCACAGCCTGAACACCTTTTTTAAAAGTATCCAGTCTATAGGTACCAGTTTAAAGTCGGGCTTCCTCTTTTTTTTGCTTGTATCAATACTTAATGAGGCATTACAATGGCAAATCTCGTTTGCTGAATGTGATGATGCCTGCCATAAAGCCAGCAAGACCGATCAAAAAGAGAATGACCGAGGCTAGTATCGGGTTACCGCCGCCGCTCGCGAGTTCACTCGGCCTATATAATGAAAAGAGGGAGACGAAACGGAGCCATTCTATATTCTCGCTGATTTTGCCGAGCATATCGAATCCGAACATGCCAAACGTAATAACCCCCGAGATGCCTAGTGCTTTCTTCTCGTCGCTGGAGAGAGCAGAAATGAAGAAGGAAATGCCGCCTATTGCGAAGAACAGCATCCATGCGATGACATTCAATAAAATGAAGCGGGAACCGTCAAATTCGTATCGATCACCGATAAACAAGGCATAGCCAATAAAACCAGCAGCTGTCGTAACGATCATAATCAGCAGCAGTCCAGCGACGAGTACACTTGCTTGCGTTGCGGCGATACGCTGTCGAGATGTCGGTGTGGACAGCAGATAAGCCATGGAGCCTTGATCCACCAGCCTTGCCATTAGGCCCGTAGACAGCATGATGCTGAATATAGAGAGCAGAAGAGGCAAAATGAGTCCGTAATACTCTCCAGAGATGAAGGCCTCCATGCTCCCGAAGCCGGCTTGAACGCCAAAAGCATTGACGATTCCCTCGGGCAGAGCCGACATAAGCTCGTTAAGTGCTCCTGTGTTTTGCGCGATGCCGGGATACAGCCAGAACATGAGCAAAATGTAGAAGGCCGAGCCGAAGGCGTAGTTGCTTATTCCTTTAAGATTGATCTTCATCATTTGTTTGAAAAGGGGAGCGTTCATCAGGCGAGCTCCTTCCGGTCATAATAGTGCATGAATACGTCCTCAAGATTTTGTGCGGTGATATCGAGACTGCGAATAGGGTATTTGGCCGTCTCTCGAATCAGCTCGTTATAATTGCCCTGCACGGCGACTGTGACCCGTCTGCCATCGTGTGATTCGATAGGCACTGTGCCCGATAACACGAACAGATGAGCATCTGTGGCTTGCTCGAAAACAATCTCAACCAGCTTGCGCTGCATGGACTGAAGCTCATGTATGTTTTTGACGGTCATCACTTTCCCGTCCTTTATTATGGCGGCGCGGTCGCAGGTTCGCTCGATTTCGGTAAAGCTATGGGAAGACATCAGAAAGGTCGTTCCTTTCGCCTTCTCTTCGAGAACAAGCTCAATAAATGTCTGTTGCATGAGAGGATCGAGACCGGAGGTAGGTTCATCGAGAATGATTAATTCGGGATCATGCATGAATGCGGCGACAATTCCGACTTTTTGCTTCATGCCTTTGGACATCTTCCGAATCGGCGTGTTGACGTCGAATTGCAGCCGTTCGATTAGGCTCCGGCGTTTGGCTGAGCTGTCCACTCTCTGCATAGAGGAGAGAAATTCAAGGAAAGCTTTTCCTGTCATTCCTTCGATAAAAGCGATTTCCCCAGGCAAATAGCCAACAAACTTCTGCACCGTTCCTTGTTTCGCCCAGGTATCGAGTCCCTTTATGGATACGCGTCCATGATCCGGCTTCATAAAACCCATAATGTGACGAATAGTCGTCGATTTGCCTGCACCATTAGGGCCCAAAAAACCGAACACTTCACCTTTGTTTACCGTGAATGACACATCTGTAATGCCGCGGCCATTCCGAAAAAGCTTAGTCAGCCCCTCAACGATTAACATATACCGCTGCACCCCGCATTTGTAATTATGAAATTATTTTATTATTTGATTTCATTATTTATGATAATTTCGTTAGGGTTAGAAGTCAATGGGTTATGAAATATAGATGTGCTATAATTTCATTGAATTAAAATAGACTTGATTGCAGGAGGCAGTATGAACGGTTTCGAGAGAAGGAAGGAATTAATCAAGGAGAAGATTAAGAAGACGGTTTTAGACATGCTCAAGACGTGGGAGCCAAAAAAAATACGAATCGCCGATATTGCAGCGGAAGCTGAAGTATCTCAAGTGACGATTTACAATTATTTCGGCAGTAAGGAAGCACTGCTTAGCGAGGTGTTCAAACAATTTATTGATAAGAGCATTACCGATTTTGAAACATTCATTCAAGGTGATCACTCCTTAAAGGAGATCATTCAATATATCGTTTTTGTAGATAAGGAAGCTTATCGCGCCTTTACTCCTGAATTTTTCACACAGTTCCTGATTGATGACGAAACGAATCAATATATTGAAGAGCTTTATCGAACAAAGGGAATGCCGCTCGTCGTACAATTTGTAGAAGAAGGGAAAAGGAAGGGCGAGATCTCGAAGAAGGTTTCGACTCCGACCATTATCGCTTATATCAATATGCTAAAAGCGCAATCCCACATGTTCCTTGATTTGGCGCAGCAAAGCGAACAAGTAGACGATTTTCTTGATGAGTTTATTCATCTCTTCTTTTATGGTATTTGCAGCTCTGAACCAGAGTCTAATTCGTAGGTCCATGTTATTTGACTATGGGCTTGTATATTCGATACAATTTAGGCTGCAGCATGTTTGTACATAGAGGTATGAATGAAGGGAGAATACGAGATCATGAGTGGATTTGAACATCATTTAGATACGTATGCAGAGTTGATTGTAAAAATTGGAGTGAACGTACAGCAGGGCCAAGAGGTATTCGTTACAGGAGCTGTCGATCAAGCAGCACTCGTTAGACTTGTAGCCGGCAAAGCCTATGAAGCAGGCGCGAGCAACGTCCATGTGGAATGGACTGACGATTCATTGTCCAGATTAAAATATGAGCAAGCAGCAGACGAAGTATTTGCGCGTTACCCCGAATGGGAAACGGCAAAACGCAACTCCTTTGTGGAACGCGGAGCAGCATTTATCTCAATCGTTTCATCAAGCCCAGATTTGCTGAAAGGCATCGATTCAGGACGTATTTCCAGCTTCCAGAAGGCATCTGGCCAAGGCTTGCAGGAGTTCCGCAGAGCTATTCAATCGGATAAGGTGAGCTGGACAGTAGTTGCTGCAGCGAGCAAGCAATGGGCAGCGAAGGTATTCCCGGATGCAGGGGAAGAGGAAGCGGCCCAAAAGCTGTGGACAGCTATTTTTGAATCGGTTCGTTTGCATGCTGAGAACCCTGTCAAAGCGTGGGAAGAGCATAATGCGAACCTTCACAGCAAGGGCGAGACGCTCAACCAGAACCGTTTTCACAAATTGCATTATACGGCTCCTGGCACGGATCTTACGATTGAATTGCCAGAGAAGCATATTTGGGTCGCTGCAGGCAGCACGAACATTAACAACATTCCTTTCATGGCGAATATGCCGACCGAGGAAGTGTTTACAGTTCCGCTAAAAACAGGCGCAAACGGTTATGTATCCAGCACGAAGCCGTTAAGCTATGGCGGCAACATTATCGATCGTTTCAAGCTGACGTTTGAAGCCGGACGTATTGTGAAGGTAGAGGCTGAAGAAGGGCAAGACATCTTGCAGAAGCTCGTAGACATTGATGATGGCGCGCATTACCTAGGCGAGGTTGCGCTCGTTCCGCATGAGTCACCGATTTCACAGTCCAACATCTTGTTCTATAATACGTTGTTTGATGAGAATGCATCTAATCACCTGGCAATCGGCAGCGGTTATGCTTTCAATATTGAGGGCGGCAAGTCGATGTCACCAGAAGAGCTTGCTGAGAATGGCGTAAATGCCAGCATCACGCATAATGATTTTATGATCGGCTCAGCTGAAATGGATATCGATGGCATCACGAAGGATGGAAAGGTTGTCCCTATTTTCCGTAAAGGAAATTGGGCTATTTAATTAGGGTTAGCAAATAAAGAGCTATCTGGGAAGAAGCGAATGCTTCTTCCCGGGTAGCTTCTTTCTGTTTTATGGGTTCTTTTACATAAATAAGACAACTTCCCAGATGGCTATATGACAAATGTCATGCCATCGTATTGACGTTTATGACTACAATGACCTGACAGTTTTCTTTACAATAAAGTTAGAATACTGCGTTAGACGTCCGGGATACTCTCCAAGCGTCATATTGAGGAGGAAAATGCGATGACAGAGCTTAAACATGCTCACTTGAAAAAAGAAGTTGCCCCATTTGAGAAAACGGATTTAAAGTCGAGTATCAGACAGCTTATTAACACCTTAGTGCCACTCGTTCTGCTCTGGTATGCCTCTTACTATAGTCTTTCCATATCGTACTGGCTTACTGCTCCGTTGGTGCTGCTTACTTCTGGTTTCGTCATTCGTACATTCATCATCTTTCATGACTGTTGTCACGGATCGTTTTTCAAAAGCAAAAAAGCAAACGATATCATAGGTACAATTACAGGCGTCATTACGCTTGTCCCTTATAGACAGTGGAAAAATTCACATTCTATCCATCACGCAACAAGCAGCAACCTCGATAAACGGGGCGTTGGCGATTTGTGGATTTTAACAGTGGAAGAATACGCAGCAGCGCCGCTTATGCGCCGGTTTGCATATCGTATGTATCGTCATCCGCTAGTTATGTTTGGACTTGGTCCAATCGGTGTTTTCCTTATTCAATACCGCTTTAATATTAAAGGTGCTAGACGCAAGGAACGGATGAACACTTATTTAACAAATGCTTTGATCGTAGGCTCTTACGCGCTGCTTATCTGGGCAATCGGTTGGCAAGCATTCCTGCTTGTTCAAGGTCCTGTGTTTTTTGTATCGGGTCTGCTCGGCATATGGTTGTTTTATGTACAGCATCAATTTGAGGATTCTTATTTTGAGAATGAAGACGAGTGGAGTTATGTGAAAGCTGCCGTTGACGGAAGTTCTTACTACAAGCTGCCTAAAGTGCTGCAATGGATTACAGGCAACATCGGCTTCCACCACGTTCATCATTTGAGCCCAAAGGTTCCGAACTATAACTTGGAAAAAGCGCATAATGCAACGCCGCCGCTTCACAAAGCGACGACGATTACGATCAGCGAAAGCTTAGAATCGCTCCAGTTCCGTCTTTGGGATGAATCAGACAAAAAATTTGTCAGCTTCAAAGGGATCAAGCATCGTCTTCGTAAAGCAAAAGCATCATCTGAGAAAATAAAAGCGACACAAGCAAGCTTGAAATTTAAATAACTCCATTTAAACATACACCAGAAGCCATGCCCTTACAGGCTGGCTTCTAGTGCATACAGCATCAAGGAAAATAAATACTTGAAATGTTGTATATGCTAAAATGATTATAAAATAATCATCACCATCGTATGGCATGGGATAAAGGATGGACGACCATGAACAAGTGGTATCAGATTTTTCAGAAAAACACAGGTCTAAGCCCATATGTGTGGGTCGTCTTCTGTATTTTGCCTTTTTATTTTATTTTTCGTTCGTCTTCCCCTTATGAAGCCGTATCCGGTATCATCATGATTATTTTGTTTTTTATTTGTTACCGGCTATCGTTTGTGTCTAAGGGCTGGCTAGTGTATTTCTGGACCAGTGTGCAAATTATTATATCGATTGCGATGACCTTATTGTTCAGTTATGTTTATTTTTCGATATTTCTAGCTTTTTTTATCGGACATATTCAGAATCGAGCTGGATTTTTTACTTTGTATACGATTCATATTGTCAGTACGTTCGTAACGGTCAATTACGGATTTGCTACACAGAACACGTTGTTTTTTACACAGTTTCCGTTCATACTCATCAGTCTCATCGTCGTTATTCTGCTTCCCTTCAACACGTACAACAAAAACAAGCAGGGGCAGCTCGAAGGGCAGCTTGAGGACGCGAATAAGCGGATATCGGAACTTGTAAAGCTTGAGGAGAGGCAGCGAATCGCACGTGATTTGCATGATACGCTGGGACAGAAGCTGTCGCTAATCGGTTTGAAGAGCGACCTCGCCGGCAAGCTGATGGTCAAGAACCCAGCGCAAGCCCAAGCGGAAATCAATGATGTTCGCCAGACGGCGAGAACCGCGCTTAAAGAAGTGCGGGAAATGGTTACGCAGATGCGCGGGACGAGAATTGAGGATGAAATGTTTCGGGTAAAGCAGATTTTGAAGGCTGCCGAAATTGAATTCGAGCTCGTGGGAGAATTGAAGCTTGGTACTGCGAATTTGCTCACTGAAAATGTTCTCAGCATGTGTTTGAAGGAAGCGGTAACGAATGTTGTCAAGCACAGCGGAGCAACGACGTGCACCGTAACGATTCAATCATCGCGTACAGAGCTGTTGCTGAAGGTGCAGGACAATGGTGTAGGAATTCCTGAGGAAGCTAGAAACTATGGAGGCCATGGTCTTCAAGGCATGAAGGAGCGTCTTGAGTTCGTGAATGGAAGCCTAGATATCATTTCGAATGATGGAGCGACGCTCATTATTAAAGTGCCAAACGTTATTAAACAAATGTAATGATTAGCTGAAAAGGGGATTGAGGGATAATATGATCAGAATCGTCATTGCCGAGGATCAGCGCATGCTGCTGGGCGCCCTCGCTTCCTTGCTTGACTTGGAAGAGGATATGAAGGTCGTCGGAAGAGCAAGCAATGGAGAACATGCCATAAGTCTTGTGCATGAGCACAAGCCTGATATTTGTATTATGGATATAGAAATGCCGGCCAAGACTGGGCTTGATGCTGCTGAGGAGCTGAAGGGACAGGGCTGCAAAGTCATTATTTTGACGACATTTGCAAGATCCGGTTACTTTGAGCGTGCTCTCAAAGCGGGAGTTAGCGGCTATTTGCTCAAGGACAGCCCAAGCGAGGAGCTTGCAAATTCGATTCGCAGCGTGATGGCTGGACGACGGATCTTCGCATCGGAGCTTGTAGATGAGGCATACGGACAAGAAAATCCGTTAACAGAGCGTGAGAAGGAAGTGCTTGTGCTCGTAGCAGACGGGAAAAACACGAAGGAAATTGCAAGCGAGCTGTTTATTACGACAGGTACCGTTCGCAACTATATATCTGTCATTCTTGATAAGCTTGACGTCAGCAACCGCATCGAGGCAATTACTCGGTTTAAAGAAAAGGGCTGGTTCAAATAATGTACCAGTACAAGAGCACCGAAGTGAAAATATGATGCGTTATTGAGCGGAGTTATTCGATCTCAACGGCGCTTTTTTTGTTTACAAGAGTTAAAGGAACGGGTATTGGAGAGAGTACTAGGGAAGGGAGTTAATGGGATGAGTTATACAAATTTGACACTTCATACAGATAAGTACCAAATAAATATGATGTACGCGCATTGGCAGCAAGGAAGCAAAGATGAGAGGGTTGTATTCGAGGCGTATTTCCGAAAGCTTCCCTTTAATAATGGCTTTGCTGTATTCGCAGGTTTGGAGAGAATTGTGGAATACATTCAATCTCTTCATTTCGGAGAAGAGGAAATTACATATTTGCGTACGCAAGAAGAGAACTACAAAGAGGAGTTTCTTGATGAGCTGCGCAGCTTCCGGTTTACAGGCAATATTTATTCGGTAGAGGAAGGAACGCTCGTTTTTGCGAATGAACCATTGTTCTGCGTTGAGGCACGCGTATTTGAAGCACAGCTCATAGAAACGGCTATCCTCAATATGATGAACTATCAGACGTTGATCGCGACGAAGGCTGCTCGAATTAAGCAGGTTGCTCCAGATGACGTATTGCTTGAGTTCGGAACGAGGCGTGCGCAAGAGGCAGATGCAGCGGTTTGGGGAGCAAGAGCTACTTATATTGCGGGCTTCCATGCGACGTCTAATATGAGGGCTGGCATGCTGTTTGGCATTCCTGCCAAAGGCACGCATGCCCATTCTTGGGTGCAGGGGCATGATACGGAGGAGGAAGCATTTCGAGCTTATGCGGAATCGCTGCCTGACTATGTAACTCTGCTGGTAGATACGTACAACACGCTCAAAAGCGGAGTTCCCAACGCGATTAAGATCGCCCATATGCTAGAGAGCCAGGGTAAACGAATGAATGCGATCCGCCTTGATAGCGGCGATTTAGCGTATTTATCACAAATGGCGCGGAAAATGCTCGATGAAGCTGGCCTGCCTTATGTGAATATCGTTGCCTCCAGTGACTTGGACGAAGCTATTATTTCTAACCTAAAGTCGCAAGGCGCAAAGATTGATGTATGGGGTATCGGTACGAAGCTGATTACCGCAGCGGATCAGCCTTCACTCGGGGGTGTGTACAAGCTTGTTGCGCGTGAGAAAAACGGCAGTTACGAGCCGGTTATCAAAATTTCAGCTAATCCAGAGAAGATATCGACACCGGGTTTCAAGCAGCTTTACCGAATCATTAACACATCAACTGGAAAAGCAGAAGCAGATTATATTACGCTGAGAGATGAGCAGCATGTAAACAGGGGAGAGCGAATTAAACTGTTTGACCCAGTTCATTCTTATATCCATAAATTTATTACTCATTATGAGGCGATAACATTATTAAAGCCGATTTTTGTAGATGGCGAATTAGTATATGATATGCCGAGCTTAGATCAAATTCGAAGCTATCATAAGGGACAATTTGAACTATTTTGGCCGCAATATTTGCGTAAGCTCAATGCGGAAGCGTACCGCGTTAATTTAAGTGAAGCGACGTGGGAGCTAAAGCGGAAATTGATACAGAAGCACCAACAATAGCAACAGTATGAATGAAGGACATTTGCCGCACTGTAAGTGCACAAATGTCTTTTGCTATTTATTGTATAGGTTTTATAAGCAGCGGTTTTGTCGAAAATGAAGGGAAATCCACTGGTATTGTTGAATTAATAGCAGATACATTTCATTAAACATGGAGGTACTGGTATGAAAAGAAGGGGAAAAGCTGTTTTGATATGGCTGACAATCTGCTTAATGACGTTTTCATTCGTAATGCCAGCTGCTGCAGCTGAGATTTCGAAGGATAAGTATACATATTCGATTTCGAAGAAATCGGGCGAAGTGAAAGAGACGCTAACGTTCAACGATCTAGGAGATGTATATAAGGATGTTACAATTACTTCGATACTCGTTCCAGAAAAAGCAGTTCTTAACTATACAGCAAAGGTTGATACTAGCGTTGTTGTATTTGGTTATAGCTTGGTAAATGGTGTTTTGGTTTCGAGTCCAGTACCTTGGACGATAAACGGCAAGAAGGAGCTCGTAAATGCTTTACCCGCTAATACGACGGGAACAGTAACCTTTGAGTATGGCGTTCCCTATTATGAATTGTTCATCTTAGATGAGGCAACAGGCGACAGGGCAAGCTACTTCTTTAAGATTGACACGAGTGCAGCAGTAGGCGATCAACCTGATGCTTGGGCAAAGATAGAGGTAGATGAAGCGATATCAGCCGGGCTCATTCCAGCGGAGCTGCAAAACAACTACAAGAAGCTAATCACACGTGCAGATTTCGCGAAAATTATTATTAGACTGCTTGAAGTGGAGAAAAGCCAAACGATTGATGAAATTTTAGCAGAAAAACAAGTTGTCCTGAGCGATAATCCATTTACGGATACGAAGGTTAAAGAAGTAGTAGCTGCTTATTTGATGGGTATCGTCAAAGGTAAAGGAAATGGGAAGTTTGATCCAAGCGGAAGCATCACGAGGCAAGAAGCAGCGGTCATGCTTACGAACACAGCAAAGGTGCTTGGCTATAAGGTTCCAGCTGACGCTTCGGCATTTGCAGACAACAGCATCATAGCAAGCTGGGCTAAGCCGAGCGTTGATTTTGTGTCGATGCATGATGTCATGAAAGGCATTGGAAACAATAAATTCAGCCCAAAAGGCACGTATACGCGTCAACAAGCTTATATAACGATTATGCGGCTGGATATTGTGCTTAAATAATATAGGCATGGCATCGATTTGAGTGAAAAAGAAGGTGAGCACAGGCTGCTCACCTTCTTCGTTTCCAGCCAAACACTTTTACATGGACGAGCAGCCTTGTAATCCAGTGCGTCGCGACATAAAGAATAATAAATAATATAACGAGCGGCTTAAAGACAATCCAAATCACAATCCAAATGAGAAGAACCTGCCAGGGCTTTAGCTTTTTCAAGAGATTTCCCGGCAAAAGCATGATACGATAAAATTTATAATTTTTTTGCAATCCTTCGAGAAACTCCTGACGAATTTGTTTGTCTTCAGGATCTAATCTAATCGCGTTCTTGAGCATGAGCAGATAATCATTGTAATCGTTCCGTCTTTCTGCTGACCATGCCAAATATAAGTAAACCATATCAGACTCGACATCAAGCCGCAAAGCTTGATTAGCCAGCATTTTTGATTCGGCAAAATGATTCAACAACGCTTCGTTATAGCTTAAATTAGCGAGATACAATGAATTTTCAGGAGAGATTTCAAGTCCTTTCAATAGCAAATCCCGGGCTTCTTCATACCTTCTCGTTTTATTGTATATGTTAGCCAGCAAGAAATAATAATGTGGTTCATAAGGATCAATTCGCTGTCCTTCGGCAATCGATTCCAAGGCTGCTTTCCAATTTTCCATCGAATAAAAAGCATTGCTGCGAACAAACCAGGCTAATTCATTTTCCGGGTCACGTTGAAGCGATTGTTCGGTCCAGTGAAGGGCTTGATCCAGATTATCCATGTATAGACTAACTTGCCCGAACAGTGCATAGGCATAGGGGTCCTCTGGAGT
Organism: Paenibacillus sp. NRS-1760; assembly: GCF_050467785.1. Classification (NCBI taxonomy): domain Bacteria; kingdom Bacillati; phylum Bacillota; class Bacilli; order Caryophanales; family Paenibacillaceae; genus Paenibacillus; species Paenibacillus sp. NRS-1760. The sequence continues at coordinate 37,204 of NZ_JBITPK010000009.1, forward strand.
ATCCTGAATTAGCGCAAGCGCCTCAACAGAAGCTTCCTTAAACTTTTTCCAACCCATGAGCTGTTGTATTCGCTCGTATCGTTTACTGGTCATTTCTTCTTCTATTTCCATCATAACTATGTCTACCTCGCTATATCGGATTTATTTCAAACCGCTTTGTTTCATATAATCGAGAACGATTTGATAGTCCTGATTAATATCGCTGAACGTAGCATAGTTTTTGGCTGTGGCAAACCAATCGAGAGTGGTCGCCTTTCGGTTTTTCGCAGCTTTTTTCAAATCGTCCTGAGATATGGGCTGAATTTCTCCAATATCGAGTGTACGCTCCAGTGCGCTCTCAACGGCATCCTTCACGATTTGCTCCAGATCCGCTCCTGAGAAATGTTTGGTCTCCTTCGAGATTTTATTTAAATCAAGCGAGGAAAGCGGCTTTCCAGCTAGCTTTAGCTGCAGGATGGTTGTACGCTCCGATTCTTCAGGCGGCGGTACAAAAATCATATGATTAAATCTTCCGGGTCTGCGCAGCGCGGAGTCAAGGTACCAAGGCGTATTCGTCGCACCGATGACAAATACTTGATCATTGTACGTACGAAGTCCATCAAGCTCCATCAGAAGCTGATTGACGAGTATGCGGTCATGATGTTGACGCATCTGATTGCGGCTGCCGCCCATCGCGTCAAGCTCATCAATAAAGATGACGCATGGTTTATTTTCCCGAGCCTTCTCAAAAATGTCATGCAAATTGTTTTCGCTTTGACCGACGTACATGCCTAGAATAGCTTGCAGCTCAATGTGCATGAAATTAGCATCTATTTCTCCAGCAACCGCTCGCGCAAGAAAGGTTTTGCCGCAGCCTGGAGGCCCGTAGAGCAGAAGGCTGCCGCCCGCTTCTTTGCCGTAGGCTGCAAACAGCTCAGGCTGCTTCAATGGCAATATGAAATTCATGCGTATTTTTTTCTTAACATCCTCAAGCCCGCCTACGTCCGCAAAGGTTTCATCAGGCTTTTCGGATTCAACTAAATCTTTACCGTTATTATCAAATCGAAGCACCTTCAGCTTACTGCGGCGTCGATCAGCAAGATCATCACGGTCGTTATGATCGGACATGGTCATCATCCTTTTTTAAAACAAATTTGCTACTAGTGTACCAAATTTTGAGAGTTTACAGTGTGTTTTTATATAGAAATGTAATAGAGTAGCATTTCTCTTGTGAATTTTATGGATTCAACTTCCAATACACCTCAAATGGACAATGCTGTTGGGAATAGCTCTAGAAATTAGCCCTATTTCCGCCAAGCAGAGCAAATTCGCACTAATAGAACTAAAAACTAGCCTAATTTTCATAACTTGTTCTCCAATATGCTTCAAATGCACGAAGTCGTTGGGAATAGCACTAGAAATTAGCACTATTTCCGCCAAACTAACCAAATTCGCACAAATAGAACTAAAAACTAGTCTAATTTTCATAACTAGTCCTCCAATATGCCTCAAATGGACAATGGTGTTGGGAATAGCACTAGAAATTAGTTCTATTTCCGCTAAACTGACCAAATTCGCAAAAATAGAACTAAAAACTAGTCTAATTTTCATAACTTGTTCGCCAATATGCTTCAAATGCACGAAGTCGTTGGGAATAGCACTAGAAATTAGCTCTATTTCCGCCAAACCGACCGAACTCGCAAAAATAGAACTAAAAACTAGCCTAATTTTCAATACTTATCCTCGAATATGCCTTAAATGGACAATGCTGTTGGGAATAGCTCTAGAAATTAGCACTATTTCCGCCAAGCAGAGCAAATTCGCACTAATAGAACTAAAAACTAGCCTAATTTTCATAACTAGTCCTCCAATATGCCTCAAATGCACAATTGTTAGTAGTGAGCTAATGTGTTTATTATTTCTAGGTTTATATAATCAATTGAGCAACTTTCGACGATATGCGGTAGGTGCGTATGCGTTTATGCCCAGATGCTTGCTCGAGCAGTCCTTGCTGCAGCAGATGCTGCAAGTATTTACGTGCTGTGCAGTGGCTGACACCTAGAAGATGCTGCGCTTCCTTGGGAGTAAAGGTTGATCCCCGCTCACGTTGCTGTCCCCATCTTAGGAATTCTCGATAGGATGCAGGTAACGGTAGAGCCAACTTTTCGGAGCTTCCGAGACCATACAATTTTCCGAGCAACTGTTGAAGAAACTGCTGGCATTGTCTAGGCCGCTCACCGATGTCGTCATAGGAGAAACGCACTACAATCCAGTTATCCAGCACAAGCTGGTTTTGGCGAAAGCGATCATCTGAAAATTTTCGTCGAGACGCTTGTTTGTGATGCGGCCCGTATCCGTCAATTTCGATAGAAATTCGATATGGTGGTCGAACATAAGCAAAGTCGAGAAAGCGGCTGCCATCGCGATAATCATTGATCTCATATTCAGGATGCAAATAGTCAAAGCTCCCGAGTACAGGCCACCATATATGAATTGCAAATAGCTGCTCACCATGATCATCGCGCTCTTCTAATCGGCGTCTGCGTTCACTCTTAGTTTTGCGCAGTTCAGAATGCATCGCAATCCACATCGTGTATGCTTGTTTCACTGTGTCCAAATGAACCAATCCACCTTCATTCCCACTAACAGATACAAAACGATTCACCATACGTAACATCCCACCCCATCCTCATAAAATAAAAAAACACCGCCCGACCACGAACAAATGTCCGAAGTACGAGCGGTGTGCTTCACCTAAATTAATTGTAATCGAGCAGCGTTCAACTGTCACTAGACTTAAACAATCTATTCGGATGAGTAGCTGGATTTATTTATCAGGTACTATAATTTTCGTATTCAAATGCCAGCCCACGCAAATAAGTGTATAGTTTAAGGAGCGAGTTAAATGGTTTATTGCTAATAGCTTGATGTAATCCTGTTAATAATGAAACTTATGAAGAGGTGGTTGAAAATGACCAAACCGCGTATTGGTATGGTTGGACTTGGAGGAATTGCACAAAAGGCCTATCTTCCTATATTATCGAAAGCTATAGACTGGAATTTTGTTGGTGCTTTTTCACCTAATGCAGAGAAGCGTGCAGTAATTTGCGAGCAGTACCGAATTTCATCCTATGGAAGCTTACTCGAGCTGGCTGACCGCTGCGATGCTGTTTTTGTACATAGCGCTACTGATACTCATTATGAAGTAGTGTCAACTCTGCTCAAACAGGGTAAGGATGTATATGTGGATAAACCGCTGGCAGCTACTTTGCATCAGGCAGAGCAGCTTGCGGAGCTCGCAGAAAAGTTAGGCAGGAAGCTGATGGTTGGCTTTAACCGTCGTTTTTCCCCTTTATACATAGAAGCAAAGGACCGAATGACGGATACGGCATGGATTCGGATGGAGAAACATCGGACGAATTCAGTTGGTCCGCAATCCGCAGATTTTACGATGCTGGACGATTATTTGCATGTAGTTGATACAGCACGCTGGCTTGCAGATGGGAAGGCGACTGTGATTGACGGCGTCGTTAATGTTAACGAGCATAATCAGCTGCTTTATACACAGCATCACTACAGTACACTCGGCGGTTACACGTTATCGACTGCGATGCACCGACACGCAGGAACGAACTTGGAGCAGCTCGAAATTGTATCGTCAGGCGAAATTATTCGTGTGAAAAATATGAGTTTGCTCGAAGTAGAGCGTGACGATACAGTAACACAAACGTTGCCGCCATCTTGGCAAACGACTCTGAAACAACGAGGTTTTGAGGATGCTGTTCTTCACTTCATTCAATGTATCGTACAAGATAAGAGTCCAAGCGTGAATGGTGAAGAAGCTCTGGAATCACAAAAGCTGCTAATGAAGATGCTGGAATAAAGGGAGTGCACGAAATGAGTCACGATTCACAGGCATTGGCAAAACCGAAGCAAGCGCGAAAAAAGAGGGTACTTATTTGGACGTTAGCCATTGTTTTGGTATTACTATTGTCGCTGGCTGTCGCGTATCAAATGATGGTTTATTCACCATCTGCTGAGGCTAAAGCTGCGATGAAGAGCGATGAACAAGTTGCGGTCAGCATTGGACAAGCAGGCTATCGCTTTGAACCGACCGCTGGAGCAGCTGGGATTGTTCAGCCTAATGTTATTTTTTATCCAGGTGGATTAGTAGATCCAAAAAGCTATGCACCTTTAGCTCACAAGCTCGCTGACGCAGGCCACCGTGTATACATTGCAAGTATGCCGCTTAATCTTGCTTTAATGGGGCAAAACAAAGCGGATGATTTTATTGCTGAGCATCCAGAGGAAAGTTACGTTATAGGCGGCCACTCGCTTGGCGGTGTTTTTGCTTCACGATATGCTGCGGAGCATTTGAATCAAATTGAGGGTATCTTTTTCCTTGCGGCCTATGCAGAAAAAGCTGGAACTCTTGAAGATGCTAAACTGCCAGTATTGCAAGTCACTGCGTCTAATGATGGCGTGTTGGATTGGGAGGCATGGGGCAAAGGAAAACGGTATATGCCTAGCTCAACGCAGTATGTCACGATTGAAGGAGGGAATCATGGTCAATTTGGTTCCTATGGCACGCAAAAAGGGGATCGACCAGCAAGCATTAAGCCGGAGGAGCAGCTGGAGCAAGTAAGCAATGAGCTGATCGGATGGATGAAGGGAATTCAAGCAACCAAATAACGGACTGTCCAGTTACTCGGACAAACGTACTGCTTATCATAAGAGGACAAGAAGCTGTCTCACGGTTAATAACCAGAGGCAGTTTTTTTGTTTTCAACGTTTAGCCTCAAAGATCTGTATAACATGCTGTAATGAAATAGGCTTGACATTTATTGGTCACGGTTGTATGGTTAGTTACATAAGTAATGAACCATGTAACCTGAAGGGGTGATGACGTGTTTGATGATCGAAGTCCCATTTACCAACAAATAGCAGACAAAATTAAAGACGACATCATAAGCGGCATTTTGCAAGAAGATGAGCAGGTCATGTCAACAAACCAATATGCTGCATTTTATCGTATAAACCCTGCTACAGCAGCGAAAGGCTTTCATTTATTGACGGAGGAAGGCATTTTGTATAAGAAAAGAGGAATCGGCATGTTTGTAAATGGCGAAGCTAGGCAATTGCTGCTGGCACAGCGCAGAGATCGTTTTTTCGAAGAGGTCGTCGATCAAATGCTTGTGGAAGCTGAGAAAATTGGTGTCCCTCTTGCAGATATCATTGGTCGCATCGAACAAGTGAAAGGGAGGACTGACGTATGACGCTAGGTATCGAAGTGAATCAATTGGGGCAGCGTTATGGATCATTTTCAGCGCTACACAACATTTCGTTCAAGCTCGAGGGTGGCAAAATATACGGTTTGCTCGGTAGAAATGGTTCTGGAAAAACCAGTCTATTATCGATCATAGCCTCCTATCGACAGCAATCAGATGGTGAAATAACGATAGATGGTGAAGCGCCATTCGAAAATGCACGCATCATGGAGCAAGTATGCTTTATCCAAGAAAGCGGCCATATGCCGGACACTTTATACGTTCGTGATGTATTAAAGCTTTCGGCTAGCTGCTGGCCCAATTGGGATGCAAACTATGCGGATCGACTCATTCGTCACTATGAGCTCCCGATTAAGAAGCGTATATCTACCCTTTCGAGAGGAATGAAGTCAGCGCTTGGCGTGACGATTGGCCTTGCTAGCCGCGCACCGGTTACGATTTTTGATGAGGCTTATCTTGGCATGGATGCTCCGTCCCGCTATACCTTTTATGAAGAGCTGCTTAATGATTATATGGAAACGCCTCGTACTTTCATTTTATCTACGCATTTAATTGAGGAAGTAGGCAATTTGTTTGAAGAGGTGCTTATTTTGGATAAAGGTCGCCTAATCATGCATGAGGAAACAGATGCGCTGCGGGCGCGCGGCTCATCTATAACTGGACCGTGTGAAAGCGTGGATCGTTTTGCAGAAGGTTTGCCGGTGCTTGGGGAGCAGAAGCTTGGTAAAACGAAGTCAGTTACTGTGTTCGGAGAGCTCACTGATGTGAAGCGCAAGCAAGCATTAGCAGCAGGGCTTGAGCTTGGTCCTGTATCACTGCAAGATTTATTCGTTCATTTGACGAAGAAAAGAGGGGATGAATAATGAGCAGCAAGAGAAAACATCCCGTGCTTAATGTTGCACAGCATATGATGTACACCTTTCGTTGGACGATCTTTTTTTATTGGGTCATATTTATTCTGATCTATATTGGTATAGGCATTTTAACAAATGCTGAGTCTATAGTAGGACCTGATTTTGAAGGGCAAGAGGTTTGGGAAAGCACGACCATATCGCCGAGAGTATTTCTGCTTGTCATTGGCATACTGCTGACCCCTGCATCGCTCGCAAGCTTTGTTTCCAGTGGAGTAACGAGAAAGCACTTTATTGGAGGTGTGAGTTTAGTACTAGTCCTATTTTCAGCCATATTCGCCCTTATATTAACGATAGGGTATCCCGTCGAGCAATTCATTTATGACAAAAACAATTGGACACTAGAGCTGAACAATCCGCATTTGTTTTCATCTTCTTTAGAGCTCGGCTGGATCTTTTTTGAATATTTCTGTTTGTTCTTTGCCTACTTTGGCAGCGGCTGGCTCATTGGCTCCGGATTTTATCGATTTAATTGGAAGATAGGCGTACTAATTTCAGTTGCTGCGCTGCTGCCAATGATGGCGATGGAGGCTGTTCTATCGTCAGACTGGATAGGCAATCTATTGCAAACGGTATTAGAGGTAGAACGAGCATCGCTAGCAGCAGTCATTATTCTTGCCTTTGCTGTCATGCTGTGTATTGTAGCCTTGAATTTTATGATGCTTCGCCGTGTATCAATAAGAAAAAAGTTATTTTAATCCAATTATTCAAGCCGTTCCCAAAGATCGTAACGATTTTTGGAAACGGCTTTATTTATTTTGTCAACAACCAAATTTTTGAAGGAGGCTTATCGAACATTGTCGAAATATAGTATGATATGAGCATTAACATTATCGAGTTTTTGAGGTGTATGATGAAAGTACTACGTAAATTTTTGTTGATCTTCGTGTTTTTGCTCTGTATTGTTACTCCTTTTTTTGCTACGGCTTCTTATGCTATTACTTTCCAAGCATTAACGAATGAACCAAATATAAGGATAACAGAATGGGAAATGATCTGGGAGGAGAATCCATCTGGAATTTCGAATCATAGTGAATTTCTGGAGAAAAAAGGCGCTTGGATGCCGTTTACCTACGGCGATCCATTACCTACTAAGCCTGCTAATATTACATCGGCATGGTTGAGATTTAAACTACCTGAATTTTACTTTTCAAGACCCGCTCTAATGATTAGCAGTCTTACTGCGAAGGATGTAATGATTTTTATTGATAATGAGCTCGTATATAAGTCTGATCGTAATTATCCATATAATAGGAATGAGATTTTATTATCTTTAAGCTCGTATGAATCTAATAAAATGGTATACGTCTTTCTTCATACAGATGCAGACTGGCTAGGATTAAAGAAGCAAATCTTAGTTGGCGAGAATCAAACGCTCAGTAAAGATTTTTTGAAGCACGATATGCTGGATGTTGTTTTGGGAGCAGCCCTTTTGTTCGTTTCATTGGCTATGTTTCTTATTATTATTTTTTTGAGAAAACCATATTTAGCTGGATGGAGTTCTCTGTGCGTAGTTATTTTATCAATCGGTTTAATGATTCTCTCATATTCACCTTATCTACATACTATATACGGGGAGTATGGATTTTATATTTACTATTTATTCGATTTAGCATCAAGCCTATTGATGCCTGCTATTTATTTCTTTTTCGAAAAGATTTTTGGAAGAGGACCTTTCGGGTTAATATTATTGTTTAGAAGGCTTCAGGTTATTATTTTATTTATAACAGTTATATTATTGCTGGCTTCTTTTATATCAGTTGAGATCAAAACTATGTACACTATGGTTACTATTGTATCTTTCGGTGGCTCAATAATAATTGGGAATTTGCTTCTCGTCGGCTTGCTTATAAATTATTGTTTTCAAGGAAATAAAGAAGCCATTGTTTTAACGACTGGCTTCGGTATCTTCTCAGCAGTCGGGGTATCCGAAGTTATTTGGTATTTTATCAAGGGTATGAGCTATGATTTGTTTTTCTGGAAATGGGGCATTCTTAGTTTTATTGCTGCACTTGTTGTGATTCTTGCAAGGAGAATTTTAGAAAACTACGAACAGGTTGTTAAATATTCAAAACAACTTGAAGTGTTTAACAATGATCTTCAACGGTCTGAAAAAATGGAAATCATTAGTCAGTTAGCAGCTTCAGTAGCTCATGAGGTTAGAAACCCGTTGCAGGTGACGAGAGGTTTTTTACAACTTCTTCGTGAGAAAACTACGAACGATAAGGAACAAAGCTTTATGGTACTTGCAATAGATGAATTAGATCGCGCATCAGAGATCATAACTGATTTTCTTACGTTCGCCAAACCACAGCTTGAACAAACAACGCTTTTAAATATTTCAGAGGAGCTTCAACAAATTGAAGGTATACTGGTTCCTCTTGCTACAATGCAAGGTGGAGTAATCAATGTTGAGTTGGCAAATGACTTATTTGTAAGAGGTAATTCATCAAAATTTAAGCAAGCTCTAATAAATATTATTAAAAATAGTATTGAAGCACTGGACAAAGAAGGTGTTATATTAATTAGAGCTTATATGGATAATTCTAATAATGTCGTTATTTGTATAAAAGACAACGGTGAGGGAATGAATGAGGCTGATCTCGCAAGATTAGGAGAGCCGTATTATTCGAAGAAATCAAAAGGAACTGGTTTAGGGCTGATGGTTACTTTCCGAATTATAGAGGTAATGCAAGGGAAGCTTGAGTTCTTTAGTAAGAAAGGTTTAGGAACCGAAGCAATAATTCATATCCCATCTGCAGAAAAATAGCGCTGGTTGCTTTTAAAACCAGCGCTTTTTTTTATTTTTATTTATTGCCACATAGCGCCTTGTGCTTGGATCGCTTCTTCTTTAATTGTTGTTGGGTTTTCTGGAATTACCAAGTAGTATTTATTCGCCGATTCTTCAACAACCTCTACTTCGATTGTATCCGGAACATCGATTCCGAAAGCTTCTTTTATTGCTTCTTTCGGATTGGCGATAAGTTGTTTCTTGAATTCGGCATCTTCCCAAGCTTTTTGAATGATTTGTTCTTTTAACGATTGTACATTGGACACAATAATCACCCTTCCGAATATGTATAAGTTTACCATACTCAGTCTATCATGCCCGTTCGACAAATTCTATATGAATTTTCAATTATTCGACAATTAATAGATTATATAGTACCTATTAAACTGAAATTTTAGACAAAAAGTAGTTAAATCCGCCTTCCATCAGCAACTTTTTGTTTGATTCTATCGTCTCATGGGTATGGTTCAAATGTTTTAGTATAAAAGTATGGAATGCGACTAGCTCACTAGATCCTGCTTCCAATTCGATTAGTCGTTTTTCATTATCAATTGCAAGCTGAACATAAGGTCCGAGGCATCCTCGAATAAAGATTTCATTTTCAACCTTTTGTTCAGTTAATGCTTCTTCCGCAGTTCTATTTGCGGCGATCATCGCAAGCAGGCCATTATAGCTGCCTTCAGCCAGATCTTCTTTCCAATCCTGATAGTCGTCAGACATCTGAAGCGACATCAGCACAATATCGATGGCAAGCTCCATTTTCTCAATGAGCTCTGGGCGTCCTGCTAACAACAGCGCGCCAGTGCTTGCGATTTTGACGGGACCTGCTTTGCCAGCTGTGCGGATAGGGTCGTTTATAAAGTAATCATCGCGATCCTCGTTGGTTACACTCTCGGCCCAGTTCGTTACATAATGGTCGTAATACGCCCAAAATGGTGAAGCTGAAGGGAACAGCTCACGGAATACACGGAACATTTCGAGCATGAGCAGGTTTCCAAGAGCAAGCTGTTCCTTCCAATTGGATGCCGGCTTGCTGTCCATCACGTCATCCTGAATAAAAAAATAAAGCATTCCATATACATTAGCTAATGCAAGCGCTTCGCATTGCGAATCATTAATTCCGCTCGGCTCTTTCATCCAGAAGGGGAGAAGGCTGCATATGTAATCCTTATTGCTGTCATGCTTCACAGGATTGAACTTATGCGCATAGGCCAGACCAAGGCTGCCGAGCGGTGCAGGGAAAGCAGCAATACGTTCTTCGGCTTTGGCATAAACAAGTTCCAGCTGTGTGGTATAGCGAGTAAACCATTCCATTTAAATGTCCTCCGCTGCAATAGAATGTAAGCCAAACGACCATACTAAATAAAGATTTGATGCATATAAATAGTATATGAACGGTGTCAATCTTTTCCTACTATATCATTTTTGGAAAAAGAAAATCTTAACATATTTTTAAGCTTGAGGAAGAAAAAACGAAGTCTGTATTGAGTAAAAGCAGAAAATCCAGTAAAATGGATTAAGGTTATAAAAATAGGTGAAGTTAGTAGATGATCCTCTGTCACGCTATGCTTACAGAACTGGACTTAGGTCGGGGATGAATCTATTACCTGAGCAGGTTTAGAATTTAGTTCTCCTGCATTAAAGTTAATACCTAGATGAGAGTTCTTTAATGTGGAGGTAGTATGGCATGAATAGAGATGTTGAAATTTATGTTCTCTTAACGAATACGGGAACCTTATTTTCCAAGACAATTAGATGGTACACTAAAAATATGCTGAATCACGCTTCAATCGCATTTGACAGAGACTTGAATGAGGTTTATAGCTTTGGCAGAAAAAATCCGAACAACCCATTTTTTGCGGGATTTGTGAAAGAGGATGTACGAGGCGAGTTTTTTGAGAACTCAACCTGCGCTTTGTATAGATGCACGATTAGTCATTGTGCCTATATAAACATACGAAATCAAATTCATTACATGGAGAAAAACCGCGATCAGTATAAATACAATTTGCTTGGCATGTTAGGCATCATGCTTAATATTGAGATGAAACGAGAGTACGCATACTTTTGCTCACAGTTTGTAGCCTCTGTTTTTGAGGAGAGCGGCGTAAATCTTGTTAATAAACCTTCCTTGTTCGTAACACCTGCTGATTTGGAGAATACAACGCTGCTGGAGCTCGTTTACCATGGTAAGCTGCAAGCTTATACAGGTGTTCAAGAGGAAATAAAGGCAACTGGAACCTTCCGCACTGCGTAAAGAAGATCTCACGTGTTGAGATCTTTTTCTTTTTTATAATGATCATTATGACGAAAACGGATTACATCCAGGAGGCTGGTTCACGATGTCTATTATTAGCTTTGGAATAGTTGGCGGAGGCTGGCGCGCAGAGTTTTACATACGTATCGCCAAAGCATTGCCGGAGAAATTCAACATTCATACGATACTTGTTCGTGACGAGGAGAAGGGGCGGCTGCTAGAGGCAAAATGGGGCATTCGTACGGTTCGCAATATGGATCAGTTTACGGCTGAGTCCAAGCAATTCAGCTTCGCTGTCGTATCTGTCCCGCGAACAGCGGCTCCGGCTATTATCCAAGAGCTAGCTGAACGGCAAATTCCAGTGCTGGCAGAGACGCCTCCGGCTGCTGATTTGGAAGCACTAACCGACCTGTATCAATCGCTGCCTAAGGATGCAATGGTACAAGTAGCCGAACAGTATTTATTTCAGCCGATGCATGCGGCTCGTATTCAGATTGCCCGCTCCGGGAAGCTGGGTGAAGTATCGCAAGCACAGGTATCTGCTGCCCATGACTATCACGGAATTAGCTTAATTAGACAGCTTCTTGGCGTCGGCTTCGAGCATGCCAGCATCATCGGACAGACCTTTGAATCGAAGATCATGCAAGGGCCGAGCAGACAAGGTGATCCGCTTGAAGAACGAATGGTTCAATCTGTGCAGCGAATTGCAACGCTCCGATTTGGCGACAAGCTGGCTGTATATGATTTTACGGGAGATCAATACTTCTCTTGGATACGGCGCAGCCGCATGCTCGTAAGAGGCAGTAAAGGTGAGCTAGTAGACTCAGAAGTCAGTTATTTAAAAGATTACGCCACGCCCATTCATACGGAGCTTCGCAGAGTCGATACTGGCCAGCATGGGAATTTGGAAGGGTATTATCATCGCGGGGTTATTGCGGATGGCGAATGGCTTTACCAGAATCCAGTTGCTCCCGCTAGGCTTAGTGATGACGAAATCGCAATCGCGACTTGTTTGCTGCGAATGGGGCTGCTCGCTTCCGGTAAAGGAGCTTCCTTCTATAGCCTGGCAGAAGCAGCACAGGATCACTATTTGGCGCTCCTTATGGGAGAAGCAATGGCTTCGGGACAAACGGTGCATACCGAGAAACAAGTTTGGATGCCAGAATAGTCATAATGACCAATTAGGACAATTAGCACTAAACAAAATTGGTACCAATTACATGCAGGTGTAAGTCTTCGGCTGTGCTAAAATTGTACGATAAGTAGAAGACTCGTAGTCACTATTTTTGTGATAGAGTCTTTTTTTGTTTTAAATATTCGGAATTTTCTGGAAATTATTATTTTTTTCTTGGAAAAACATATTCGATTTCTTAATTAATGGGTAATCAAGTTATAAAGGAGAAACAGATGCCATTTTTAACGAATAAAATAAAGAATCCTGTCATTTTATTGCTGATGTTCGTGTTGCTGGCTCTTTCGGTTACAGGGTGCGCTTTGTTTACAAGCAGCGGCAATTTGGGCGAAGAGAATAAACCAATAGAGACGGAAAAGCCTGTCGTGCCTGTAAATGGTGAAAAGAGTAAAGTGATTCCATTTGTCTATACGACCAATAAGGAATTGTCTCTTACTTTTAATGGTATGGGTGATGAGAGTCTGATGACTAAGCTGCTCGATGAACTTGATCGCTACGATATTAAGGCGACCTTCTTTTTGCCGGGCATGAGGGTGGCTGAAGAGCCGGGAATCGCCAAGGAGATTTTGGCCAGAGGTCATGGCATTGAGAACAACACGCTTAGTCGGCTCGATCTAACTCATTTAAGCTATGAGCAAGTGTTTAAAGAGATCAATGTCAGCAATGAAGTGATCGAGAGGGAGCTAGGAGTAAAGCCTCAATATATGCGGACGAGATCCGGCGATTACAATGATACCGTTCAGCTGGCGGCAGCGCAGAGTGGGCTTACGGCTGTTGTATCTTACAGTCTTAATTTGCATGAATGGCAGCAGGAATCGGAGCAAGAGAAAGCGGACTATATTCGAAAATATGTAACTCGGGGCGGCATTATTGCCTTGGATACGGAGCTGGATGGACAGGTTCTTGAATCGATACCGCTTATTGCGAAGGCAGCGGCCGAGGTTGGCTACAAGCTCGTTCCGCTTAAAGAGCTGGTAAGCAGTGGTCAAGAGAGAAAACCGCTTGAACAAATACCGGGATTTGATGCTGCTCGAAAAAATTTAAACGACAAACAATCGAGCTTCAAGCTTATTTATAACTGGGAAAATAAAAAGAAGGTTGTGTCACTTACCTTTGATGATTGGGGTACCGACTACACGATTACAAAGCTGCTTGATATTTTGGAAAAGCATGACGTGAAGGCTACTTTCTTCTTGCGTGCCAACGGAGTAGAGAAAAATCCGAATTTAGCTAAGGCGATAGCGGAAGCCGGACATGATGTTGCTAATCACACATACAGTCATCCTGTCATAACCAAGTTAACGCCTGAGCAATTGCAGGAGGAAGTCGTCAAGGCTCATCAAGTAATAACCGAAGCCATTCAGCAGCAGCCTACCATGTTATTTAGACCCCCGACGGGTGAAATTGATGATGAACGGGCGAGAATCGTAGCTGCAACAGGCTACACCTCCATTGCGATGTATGACGTAACGGTGTTCGACTGGGACTCTGCCAATGACGCCGATCATATCGTGAAGGGTGTTCTAGATCAAACGGTTGATGGAAGTGTTATTCTTCTTCACATGCTGGATAACATTCATACGATTGAGGCGCTGCCAGATGTTATTGAGAAGCTGAAAAGCGAGGGTTATACATTCGTTCCCATGTCGCAAATGTCTCTAAAATAACTTTTTCTTACTAGATGGAGATGACATATGACGTTATACGAGGAAATCGTTACAAGGCAGAAGAAAATAGCGGTCATTGGATTAGGTTATGTCGGATTGCCGATTGCAGTAGCTTTTGCGAAAAAAGTGGACGTAATCGGCTTTGATGTCAATAAAGATAAGATTGCACAATATTGCAGCGGGATCGATACAACCGGCGATATAGGCAGTGATGTGCTCAAAAATACCGAAGCGCAGTTTACTTCAGATCTGAATGAGCTTAAAGATGTTTTTTTCTTCATTGTGGCAGTGCCTACACCGATTCAAAGCGGTAATATACCGGATTTGAATTATGTGAAGAGTGCGTGTCAAATGGTGGGCAGGAAGCTCAAGCATGGCGCAATGGTTGTGTTTGAATCAACCGTCTATCCGGGGGTGACGGAGGAAATATGTATTCCGATTTTGGAGACAGAGTCGGGTCTTGTTTGCGGCGTCGATTTCAAGGTAGGTTATTCGCCTGAACGAATCAATCCCGGTGACAAGGTTCATCGACTAGAGAACATTACGAAGATTGTGTCCGGTATGGACGAGGAAACGCTGGAAACTGTCGCCAGTATATACGAGTTGATTATTGAAGCAGGCGTATTTCGGGCGGAGAGCATCAAGGTAGCTGAGGCTGCAAAAGTCATTGAAAACGCACAGCGAGATGTAAATATTGCTTTTATGAATGAGTTGTCCATGCTGTTTAACGGTATGGGCATTGATACAAAAGCTGTACTTCAAGCCGCAGGCACCAAATGGAATTTTCTTAACTTTAGCCCTGGGCTGGTTGGTGGTCATTGCATCGGAATTGATCCTTATTATTTGACCTATAAGGCGGAGGATACCGGCTATCATTCCAAAATTATTTTAGCGGGACGCCAAATTAACGATGGGATGGGCAAGTATGTCGCTCAGCAAATCATTAAGAGGCTTGTTAAGCAGAAGGTAAATATAAATACAGCCAAAATAGGCTTTCTTGGCTTTTCTTATAAAGAGGACAGCTCCGATATTCGCAATACGAAGGTGACAGACATTATCGAAGAGCTTCAAGAGTACGGGATAACAACACTTGTGGCAGATCCAAATGTGGACAAGCAGCAGGTTTATGGTGAGTATGGCATCGTGCTATGCGACATTGAGGAATTAAGCGGGTTGAATGTTGTTATTGTAGCGGTTCCCCATAGTCAAATTATGAAGATGCATGTTGAGGATTTTGACAAGCTGTATGACGACAATAAAACGAAGTTTTTGGTTGATATAAAAGGCGTATTTGATAAGCGGTTATTCGAGCATAACGGATACGACTATTGGAGCCTATAGTGCCGGATTGGAGACAGCAGCGTGTTTAGACGACAGAAAAAAAAGCCGATAGAAGTGCTGACTGTTCCAAGAGCGGACAGACGCACCCTTTGGAGCGTTCCCGATCCGGAACATTTGCGGCAAAAGGTTGATCGAAGAGGTTATGCCGAAGGTCAAAGCAAGGACGGCCGTGATGATGCGGCAGCGATGCATAAGCTGCGTGAGCTTAGCCTGAGATATGAGGCTAGCTTTGACGTGCGGCTGCTTCGCAATGGCCGGAGGAAGAAGCAGGCAATAAAGGGAAAAGCGGTAGACATTTCTTCTACAGGCATTTTGATTGAACTGGACGCATCCGTAATTGGCGATTCGTTCATGGAGGGGGCAAAGTATAAGCTGAGCTTCGAAATCCCACCTGGGACGATGCCTGAAGGTTATGAGTCTGCCGTGAAAATAGAAGCTGTTATCAAAAGAACATTTACGCGAGATAGCGAAGAGGGAGCGAAGCAGCTTATCGCTTTCCAATTTGAGCGGCCTTTATCCACGTATCTTCAGAAGAAGCGTTGGGGTTATTCTGTCTATGCGGCGAGCACCCTGCTGTTTGTAGCCGTTGGTATTATTATGCTTATGCGTGTGGAAAGCATCATTTATTTTAAATATAATTTCATCTTGTATTTATACAGTATTACGGCAGCGGCTTTCTTGCTCACTCGTTACTTCTTCGGCGCGCTGCACCGCGATGTGCCGGTTAATCCGCATTATACGCCAGGCGTATCGATTATAATTCCTTGCTTTAATGAAGAGGAATGGATTCATCGAACGATTTTGAGCTGCATGAATCAAGATTATCCGATCGACAAGCTGGAAGTGATTGTCGTAGATGATCGCTCTAAGGATCGTTCTGTGGAGCAAATTCAGAAGGTTATCGACCTTGTTCACAAAGAGGCGCAGAGGTATGAAACGAAGGATCGTCTGAAATTGCATGTATTGTCCGAAAATGGGGGCAAACGCGTAGCGCTTGTAAAGGGCGTGGAGATGGCAAAGCATCGTTTGGTCGTATTTGTGGACTCTGACAGCTTTCTAGAGCCAACGGCGATTAGAAATCTCGTACAGCCCTTTCAGGACCCGCGAATGGGCGGTGTCGCTGGACGCACGGATGTGGAAAATAAATATACGAACACAGTTACTAAGCTGCAGACGGTTCGTTACTATATTGCATTCCGAATTATGAAGGCAGCTGAATCTTGGTTTGACAGCGTAACCTGCTTATCTGGGCCACTCTCTTGCTACCGGAAGGATTTAATTTTGAAGCATAAGGATGCTTGGCTGACGCAAAAGTTTTTGGGGCAGCCAGCGACCTTTGGCGATGACCGCAGCATGACTAATTTTATTTTGAAAACACATCGTACCGGCTATCAGGATACAGCAATTTGCTCCACAATCGTCCCCTCAGAGATGAACGTGTTCTTAAAGCAGCAAATGCGCTGGAAACGTTCATGGCTGCGTGAATCGCTGCGAGCAGGGGGCTTTATTTGGCGGAAGGAGCCGTTTATGGCTTTGTTCTTCTACATTGGGCTTATTGTTCCTATTGCAGCGCCGATTGTGGTTTTATACAACTTGGTTTATGTACCGATCATGTATCGGATCTTCCCAAGCACCTTCCTGATGGGACTGCTGTTAATGGCGCTGTTGATGAGCTTTGCCCACTTGTTGTTTCGTAAGAGCAAGCTTTGGGTTTTTGGATTCGTATTTTGTATCTTCTACGAGTTTGTGCTGCTGTGGCAAATGCCTGTTGCTTGGGTGACCTTCTGGAAATCAACCTGGGGGACAAGAGAAACGCCGCAGGACATTGAAGCTAGAAATAAGAAAGCAGCGAGAAAGAACAAAAACAACAAGAATATGGACATGCCGCTTTAAAGCGGCCATGGTCTATTTCCTAGATAAGGATGACCGCTATGAATAAGTGGTATACGAATGGAGTTTTCGATTATAAGCGGAAAAACAAAAAAAAGGTGATCAGAACGACCGTACAGATGATCATCTTGCTTGTTTTGGGCTTCATTCTTTTCCATGCTGTATTTGATATCAAGCAATATGCGGAGCCGGATAAGGCGCAGTGGACCAATCAAGACGGGTTTATTGCGCTGTCTTATTTTGGCGTAGCAAGAAACGGCACATCGGAGCTGATTTCCAAAAAACGGCTGGATCAGCAGTTGAAAGCACTGCACGATCAAGGTTATGTAACCATTTCGCAGCAGGATGTTATGGACTATTACAAGCTTGGAAAACCTTTGCCGCCTAAAGCGCTGTTTCTATCCTTCGAGGATGGACGAAACGATTCCAGTTTATTTGCTCAGCCTTTGCTGGAGAAATACAATTATAAAGCGACCATTTTGTCCTATGCGAATAAGGTTGGGAGCAATGAATCCAAATTCCTTCAGCCTAAGGACATGCTCAGTATGATGAAAAACGGCTATTGGGAGCTTGGAAGCAACGGCTACCGCTTGTCTTATATTAATATTTTTGACAAGGAAGGCAAGCTCATTGGTGTGAAGGAAGAGAATGAGTTTAAAGATCGGGCTAACACGAGTTACTACACTCACTATCTGATGGACTTTATCCGGGATGAGAGCCTTGTGCCTGCGGAGCATCGAGATGAAATGGAAGCGCGCATCAATGCAGACTACAAGTCGATGAAAGAAATTTACAACAAGACGCTTGGCTTTGTTCCTAACGTGTATATGATTATGCACGCCAACATTTTGTACAATGGCATGAACCGGCTTGTTGAGAATGTGAACGACCAAAATATTAAAGCGATGTTCGGCATGCATTTTAACCGTGAAGGACTTTCCTTGAATAAAAGCAGTGACAGCCTTTATAATTTAACAAGGGTGCAGCCTGCTTCCTATTGGTATACGAATCATTTGCTTATGAAAATTAGTAAGGATACCGGTCAGAAGGTCAGCTTTATTGCAGGGGATGAGCGGAGATCGTCAAAGTGGCAGCTTATCAGCGGTGCGGCTGAGTTTACGGATAACCGGATTGCTTTGACCTCTGTTCCAGCAGGAAGCGGCATGCTTTTGTTGAAAGATATTCAAGCTGCCGACGTAAAACTTACTGCGGAGCTTGGCGGTCATGCAGTCGGCAGCCAATCGATTTATGTTCGCTACGATCAGAATACGGATTCATTTGTTCGAGTGTCGATCGAAGATAATTCGGTTATTGTGGAGCAAAAGGCACCCGGAGGCAAGGTTGAACGGCTGCTAGCAAGCAAGCTTGGGGACAAGGCGGCAGAACGTGCGAAGCAGCTTGAAGTTAGCTTATCGGGCGATCAATTAACGGTGATTGTAGATGATGTACAGCTCTCTTTGCAGCAAATTAGCAGCTCGATCGTCGGCGGAAATATTGCGCTTGCTTCCAAAGCAAGCCTTAACAACGAAAAAGATGATATTTACGACGCTGTTTTTGATAATATAAAAGTAACGACCGTCAATGAGGACGGTACAGAGCATGAGTCATTATACAAGAACGGTTATGTTGGGATTGAGGGGTTAATCAGTAGAGTGAAGAACGCGATTAATGCATCATTCGACTGGGCGATCGATACGTTTTAGCTTAATCAGAACCTAATAATTCGAGGAGTTTGAATCAATGCGGAAACGAAAAGGTCTTATTGCAGCATGTTTGCTTGTGGTGCTTGTAGGCGCAGTAATGTATTTTTCCAATCTTACAAATCGCGCAAAGAAAGCGGAGCAGTCGTCTATTGAAGACGTACAGCAGGCTGCAGCCAACGTACTGCCTGAATTGTCAGCTTGGATTGTGGACTGGCAGTGGAAGCAGGGAATTGAGGACCTGAGTATTATTAAAGGTGAATTAACAAGCTTGCAGTTGTTTGCGGCTTATTTTGATTATAAGGATAGTCTTTATTTTACGGATAAGTTCCAGCAGGCGTTGCCTGAAATCATGAAGATTTATAAGAAGAACGAACAGATGCAGCTCTATCTGACGGTAGTAAATGACCAGTTTAAAGAAAATGGCGAGTCTGTTCAGAAGGATTCGAGTTTAATTACGCGGCTAGTAGAGACGGAAAAAAGTCGCAAAAAACATGTAGATGAATTGATTGCAGCCGTTGATCAATTTGGGTTGAACGGAATTGAGATCGATTATGAGCGAGTCGAGGAAGAGGATTGGGAACGGATGCTGCTTTTTTACTCGGAGCTTTATACTCGTTTGCAGAAAAGCGGGAAGTCTCTTCGAATCATTTTGGAACCAAGAGCTCCTATTGAACAATTAAAGCTTCCGGAAGGCCCGGAATATGTCATGATGGCTTATAACCTATATGGCTCACACAGCGAACCAGGACCAAAAGCGGATGAAGCTTTTATTGAACAATTGGCAACCAGAATGGAGGTACTGCCTGGCAGTCCGTATATGGCTTTCTCGGTTGGCGGGTTCGATTGGCATGAGGATGGCAAGGTTGAAGCTTTGACTGAGGAGCGAGCGGGGCTGCTGCTAAAGCAAACAGGCAGTAAAGCGCAGCGCGATCAAGCGAGCGGCAGCATGTTTTTTGAATATACAGATGCTGAGGCCAACAATATGAAGCATACCGTGTGGTATGCAGATGAAGTGACATTATCTCGTTGGATAAATACTGCAAAAGCGAATGGAATTAGCAAGGCGGCGATTTGGAGATTAGGCGAAATAGAGATGGAATCTCTGACTAATTTGAAGCTGTATATGCAATAAAATAAGGAATAACAAAGTGCTTCCGAAGCTTATGAGAATAGCTGCGGAAGCACTTTTCTTTAGTACTGAAATATTCCATTGACAATGATTATCAATAGCGAATATACTTCATTTTAGGACAAAAACAGAGTGGGGAGCAATTTTAATGAAGTATAAATTAATGACTTTTTTACTGGCTTGTACGGTAGTATTTACAGGCTGCGGCTCAAATGATGCAGTTAAGAATGAGCCTAAACAAGCAGAAGGCAATTCCGCAAGCGGTGCTGTCGTCTCGGACGAGGTTTGGGCACCTATTCTGGAGAGCTATCGTCAGTTTACTATTGAGCAAGCCGATACTTTCATATTAGAAACAGAGAAGTTTGTAACAGCTGTGAAGAGCGGGGATGTTGAGGCGGCGAAAAAGCTGTATGCGCCGACACGCATGTACTTTGAACGTATTGAGCCAATAGCTGAAGCGATTGGCGACCTCGATCCAAATATTGATGCGCGTGAGAATGACGTGGAAGACAAGGACTGGCGCGGATTCCACCGCATTGAGCAGTCGCTGTGGGAGAAGAACTCAACAGAGGGTATGGGTGAGTATGCAGACCGCTTGCTGGAGGATGTAAAGCTGCTTCGCGCTTTGATGGAGACTGTTGAGGTTGAGCCAAGTTTGCTTGTAACGGGAGCGGTAGAGCTGCTTAATGAGGTATCCGCTTCGAAGGTGACGGGCGAGGAAGAACGTTATTCACACACGGATCTGTACGACTTTGCAGCTAACGTGGAAGGTGCAGACAAAATCTATCAGCTGGTTAAGGCTGAATTGAACAAAAAGGATGCTGCGCTGGATGAGCAAATCGGCAAAGGATTTGCTGATCTTGAGCAAGCCTTGTCAGCTTACAAATCAGGTGATGGCTATGTTTCCTATCTAGATTTGAAAGAGGAAGATACAAAGAAGCTAAGCCAGCTGATTGATGCGCTTGCCGAGCCGCTTTCTCAAATGGGTACAATATTGGAGGCTTAACAACATGACGGAACCTTTTAATTCCAATCAAAATGAGGGCAAGCCCAACATAGATGCTAAAAAAATCAGCCGTAGAGACCTACTACGGCTGGCAGGTGTTGGCGGAGCTGGACTGCTGCTCGGAGCAGCTGGTGTTGGAGGCTTGTTCCAAACGCAGGAACGCAGCGCGGCTAAGCCCGCTTCCAAGGCAGTCAAAGCAGATAAAGACCAAATTGTCAGCTTTTATGGCAAGCATCAGGCTGGAATCACGACGCCGGCACAAGACTTTATTTTATTCGCTGCCTTTGATTTAACGGCGAGTACACTGGATGAGGTGCGTAAGTTATTTCAAGCATGGACGAGTGCAGCAGCATCCATGACAAACGGTGAAATGCTCGGCAAAACTAACGATAATTTAAATCTTCCTCCATCAGATACGGGTGAAGCAGAAGGTCTGCTGCCATCTCGTACTACGATTACTTTCGGTGTGGGTTCGTCATTTTTTGATGCAAGATATGGATTAGCGAGCAAAAGGCCAGCTGCTCTTGCTGATATGCCTGCTTTTGGCGGTGATGAGCTGCGAGAGGAATGGTCAGGCGGTGATATTGGCGTTCAAGTGAATGCTAATGATATGCAAATTGCATTCCATGCGATCCGCAATCTAGCTCGTATAGCTAGAGGGAAAGCGGTGCTCCGCTGGACGCAGGAAGGGTTCCAGCGTACAAGCGGTGCTGATCCAGCGAATGCTACGCCTCGCAACCTGATGGGCTTTAGGGATGGAACAGGCAATCCAGACGTTAACGATGATGGGGAAATGAACAAGGTCGTGTGGGCAGCCGCAGCTGATGGCACGCCGTGGATGGATAAGGGCAGCTATATGGTCGTAAGGCGTATTCGCATGCGCATTGAGGTATGGGATCGTTCGACGCTCGGGGATCAGGAGTCAACCTTTGGCCGCCACCGAGACAGCGGTGCCCCGCTTGGCGGAGCGCATGAGTTCGACAAGCTTGATTTGGAGAAGAAGGACGAGAAGGGCAAACCGGTGCTTCCGATGAATTCGCATGTGCGTCTAGCTCATGGCGATGGATCGGTAAAAATATTGCGCCGCTCCTACTCGTATTCAAGTGGAATGGATCACAAAACCGGGCAGCTGGATGCGGGCTTGTTGTTTATTTGTTATAACCGCGACTCACGGAAACAATTTATTCCGATGCAGACTAAGCTTGGGCAAAGCGACCTAATGAATGAGTATGTCGTTCATACGGGCAGTGCGATGTTTGCTTGTTTTCCAGGTGTTCGTGAAGGCGGATATATCGGAGAAACGTTATTTTAAATCATGATGTTGCTCGGTTAGTGCTTTGTAGAAAATAGCTCTTGATGATGAAAGGGGCGGACGTCTATGTTCGCACAAAATGGCGGAATGAAACAGTGGGGTATGCGTTTCATTTCTTTTTTTGTACTGATGATATTGATGTTAGGGAGCAGCGGATTATATACGTTTGCTGAAGGTGCGCAATCCACCGAGCTTGATCGTTTGCTTCCGCTCGTTGGCGGTGCTCTTGTTGAAGCAGGTCAAGGAAAATGGAAGGAAGCGGCAGCTCATATTGATGATGCTTCGGCTAAGTGGAAGCAGCTTGAGCCTGCGGCAACGAAGGAATCGGCAGCGGTGGATTCTGCGCTTGCGGGAGCTATAAAAGCTTTAGCAGCGCCGGAAAGCGATGCTGATGCTGCCAAAGCTACGTTATCCCTACTAGCGAAGGCACTTAATAAATACGTGAAGAGCGTTCAAGACGCACCGGCGACTCAGCTAACTGGTCAAGATGCGGCTGTCAGCATACTTCCTTTGGCAGAGAAGCTGCTTGCAAGCATTCAAGCAGGCGACTTGGACAAGGCATATGCTGGATATCGTGAAATGAATAATAGTTGGCTTAAGGTTGAGCCTGCTATTCGAGCGGATCATTTCAACGTTTACAGCGGCTTGGAAACGAAGATGAGCATGCTTCGCATTGCTGTTCAAGCTGATCCTCCGAGAACCGAACAAGCGAAAACAGAAGCGTTGGCACTCATTCAGCTTATAAAGGATTATCGCGATGGGAAAATAGCGACTGTGGCTAAGGAGTCGGGCATAACGGTAGCCGATGCTGTGGACATCCTAAATCAGGCGTTAAATGATGTCCAGCAAGGGCATTATCCAGAAGCGGCTGGACAGATGGAAGCTTTTATCGTGCAGTGGCCTGCGATTGAGGGTGTGGTTGCCCTGCGTTCGGCTGCTATCTATAGCAGTATGGAGATTGGAATGGCTGAGGCGGGCGGGTATTTGCTCTCCGATCCTCCAGCGGCAGATAAGGCGGAGCAGCTTATAGCCCAGATGCTGGGGCAGCTAGAGCCAATGATGCAGGATACCCGTTACACCGCTTGGGATGCGGGGATGATATTGCTGCGCGAAGGTCTTGAAGCCATTCTTGTATTATCTGCTTTACTTGCGTACTTGCAGCGTACCGGCAATCAAGATAAGCGCAAATGGGTATGGTCTGGCGTATGGGTTGGACTTCTGCTTAGCGGTATTATGGCTGTTGTTCTAACGTATGCCATTGCTCAGGTCGCAGCTGGAAGTGCGCGTGAGTCGATTGAAGGCATTGCTGGCTTACTATCCGTTATTCTAATGATTACAGTTGGCAATTGGCTGCACAATAAGTCTAATATGAACAATTGGAATCAATACATCGACAAACAAATGGGCAGTGCGCTCGCAAGAGGAAGCCTATGGTCACTATTTGCAGTTTCGGGTCTAGCGATCTTCCGCGAAGGTGCGGAGACGACGATTTTTTATGTCGGGATAGCGCCGTCTATCGATCCGCTGCAGTTGGCTCTCGGATTTGGTGTTACTTTCATCTTGCTGATTGCACTTGGCTTTGCGATTATTAAATTTAGCGCGAAGCTTCCCATACGGCCATTTTTCCTTGTTGCATCCGCATTAATCTATTATCTCGTTGTTCGCTTCCTTGGCGAGAGCATACATTCCTTGCAGGTATCAGGGTGGGTTCCGTCACATACTGCTTCAGGCGTACCGACTATAGGGGCGTTAGGCGTATATCCGACTTGGGAAACTACACTGCCTCAGCTTGCGGTGCTAGTGTATATTATCGTAAAGATAAGTATAACGCAGCTGCGCAAAGCGGCATCACCCGGTAAAGCAGCAGAAGCCAAATAACGATGTAATGGAGCTGTTCCAAGAGCAGATATAATCTGTTTTTGGGGCAGCTCATTTTTTATTAATGCTTCATTATTATAAAATTGTGGTTAAGTTTAGTATGTAAGGAAAAGTAATTACTCATAGCTTGCCAATAGGCGAATGGATTAGGTTTGTGGTATGATTTTTGAAAAGGGAGGAATCGGTATGAAAGGTCCGGGAATTCTTATTTCCGCATTAGTATTCGCGCTTCTTATCGCGATATTTGCGGTTATCAATATCGATTCGGTACATGTAAACTTTTTGTTTACGAAGGCAACCCTTCCGCTCATTCTCGTCATATTGGGATCGACGCTGCTTGGCGGCTTAACCGTAGGCCTGCTGGGGATGATTCGTCAGATTCGCTTGCAGCGAACCGTCAAATCATTAGAGAAGCAGCTTGCTGAATTTACAACCGAAGCGGAACTTCTTGGTTTATCCAAGGCAACGGTCCGCACGGAGCCGAGCGAAGAGGCGGCTGTTTCACAAAAGGAATAATATAGTTATCAGATCGTGAGGCCATTAATGTTTATTTATACGTATGCATGCCATGAGGATGAAGCGGCATTGTGTGAGCTGGAGCTGCAAGTCTTATTCGGCGAGAAGCCCAAACAAGGCGTTGTCAGAAGTCAGCATAAGCTATCGGTTGATCGCAGCCCTTTCGTAAAACGGCGTATAGCCGTCATGCTGGAAGCTAACAGTATGGAAGAACTGATCGTTATGCTTCCGTCAATTGAGCTGGGTGGGAAAACATTCAAGGTTGTTTATACGCAAGGCGATGAAGCCTTCACCTTCGATGAGCAAAGACAGCTCGAGAGAGCTGCTGGTGCGGTTATTCATGGCAAGGCCGATATGCGCAAAGCGGAGCAGCTGTTTGGTTTAATGAAGCTTTATGGTCGCTGGTACTTTGGACCGCTGGAAGAGAACGGAGCTGTATGGCTGAGGCATCAGAATAAGCCGCAAAATTATTCCACTGCACTGCCAACAAGAGCAGCTCGTGCGATCGTGAATCTTGCGGCTGGGCAAGCAGCAGAACAGCTTAAGCTTATTGATCCGTGCTGTGGAATGGGAACCGTTCTGATTGAAGGCATGTCAATGGGAATCGACATTGAGGGGTTGGATCTCAATCCGCTTGCCGTGCGAGGCGCGCGCGTAAATCTTGCTCATTTTGGTTATCCAGACCGAGTAAGACTTGGCGATATGCGGCTTCTCGAAGGACATTACGATGCTGCCATTGTAGATATGCCATACAATTTGTGCTCTGTCTTGCCAGAAAGCGAGCAGCTTGTTATGCTTGAGAGTGTAAGAAGGTGGGCGAAGCGAGCGGTTATTGTCACAACTGATCCAATGATGAGGCAGTTAGAGCTGGCATCTTGGAGGATCATAAAAACCACAACCCTGAGTAAAGCCTCTTTTACCAGATATATAAGTGTAGTAGAATAAGAATTATGTAGCGCATGAAACGAGGTGAACCTATGTCTACAATCGAACAAAACGAATCCCAAGAGGAGCCTAAGAAGCTGACTCAAGCGGAGAAAGCGAAGCAATTGCTCGCTCAGAAGAAACAAGCGAAAGCTGGAGGAGCTCCAGGCCAATCGCATCTTTCTACGGGGACGCAGGCACTGAAGAGCCAGAACACGAAGAAAGTTAACAATCAGCGTAAAAAAATGGGTGTATAGCTGTCGGTTCCAACTTTTTTTTGAAATGCAGCAATAGCAACAATGAAGGACGCCAGCTGGTAACAGCTAGGCGTTTTTCTTATATAATAATATAAGAAGCAGGTTAGTCAGCGTGGAGGTTCACGGGGTTCTTGCCTAAATTTACTGAAATAACAACAAAAGGAAAGAATGAATCAATCGACTATCCCGCATAATGAATATACACGGATGAATTAGAAAAAATAATAAAACATGAAAATGAATAACGTTTAAGTTAATTACGGAGGGATTCGTTATGACGGCGACCAAACCATCACGAATGAGTATTTATTTGCTTGCCGGTGTCGCAACATCCAATAGCATATTTACGGAATGCAAGGTTAAGCTGGAACAAATGTTTCAATCCGATGGTGTCGATCCAGCTATCCACGTCATATTTCCTTATGGCGATGCCAGTCGCAGCTTGGTTAGACAAGTGCTAGAGGTGAAAAGCGACTTGTCCAACCGTTTAACGGCTGGTCGGATCGGCGGACAACATGCACTGGAGAAAATCAAACAAACGATGAGCAGCGAGCGTTTATTGCTGATTGGACACAGCGGCGGCGGTGCCGCTGCTTATCAAGCGGCAAAAATGCTTTATGAGCAGGATCAAATCGAGGATTTTCGAATTGTGCAAATTGGTTCACCAAGAACGCCGATCGAGCCAAAGCTTCAGGAGCGCGTTAGTTATTTTCATTCCATCGACAGCTTAGGCAAACTTAATGACCCGATTAGCCGAATTGGTACTTGGGGCGGATGGAGCATAAGCAAATATGCGATGCCAAGGTGGAATCGCATGAAGTACGCGCCAGGCTATGTTGAAGGAATTCCTACTGTGGGCGGGCATGCGGATTATTTTCGCCATACGGAGGATTTTAGCGACCAAGAGGCCGTTTGCAATCTAGATAAAACAGTGGACCGCGTGCGGGGTTGGTTGAAAGGGTGGGTCTGATCCTATACACTAAGGTGAGAGTAAGCAGCAGCTTCTAGAGTGAGATGCTTATGACTTAGGAGGTGAAGGACCCATGGCCAATACACATACGTACACAAAGAAAGAAGAAATTGCGAATGCCGTCACACATGGGATTGGGGCTGCACTCAGCATTGCGGCACTCGTCGTGTTGATCGTATTCGCGGCAACGAAGGGAACGGCCTTTCATGTTGTCAGCTTTACTATATATGGATCAGCCATGTTGCTGCTTTATGCAGCCTCTACGCTCGTGCACAGCTTCCCTGAGGGAAAAGCGAAGCGGGTATTTGAATCACTTGATCATTCGTTTATTTACGTCTTTATAGCAGGAACTTATACGCCGATATTGTTCCATATCGTGCAAGGTACGCTTGGCTGGGTACTATTTGGGATCGTTTGGGGAGCGGCATTAATCGGTGTAGCGTTTAAAGCTTTTTTTGCATCACGATTTTTATTCACATCAACGATCATTTATATCGCAATGGGATGGATTATCGTATTTGCTTGGAAGCCGCTTACAACGCATCTAGCTCCAGGAGGGGTGCAGCTGCTCGTAACAGGGGGATTGCTGTACACATTCGGAACGATATTTTATATGTGGCGTGCCTTTCCTTACCATCACGCCGTATGGCATTTGTTTGTACTTGGCGGTTCAATTGTCCATTTCTTCGCTATACTGCTATATGTTCTCCCAGCGAAATGACAAAGATTATTTGGACATAGAGAAGCAAAACTTACTCGCATGAAGCAAGCTGTGCGGGAGATGAGATTTGCTTTTTTTGTTTTTTTGTAGCAGCTCGGAATTAAACTTCAATTGCTGGGCACCAGCCTGGCGGCTCCGCGCAAATGGCCAAGGCAAAGGCAGGATCTTCTTGGGCAAGATCAGCGAAGTAGTTTGATAATATATGGTTTCCTGAGACAGAGCCCATACGGAACGAACGTTTCACCTCACCCTTTGCGTGCATATAGTAGTAAGTTTGTTTAGTCTTTGGCGATTGGTAAACGAGCGTAGGCAGATGGGGGACGATATCAAATTCGTTTTGAAAACGCCAATGGGTACCAATGGATGCGTTGTAGCTGCCTGCAAACTTGGGATCACCGACTCGAGGTGCTCCATACGTATATATAATGGGATCAGTAAAAGCAGTGTTGTTCGCGAGATCGAGAGCAGCAAGGGTTGCAAGTGCACCCCCAAGGCTGTGTCCTGTTATAAACAGCGGTCTGCCCTGTGGAAGCTGATTTATGATTTCAATGATTTGAGTACGTGCTGACATATAGATGTCGGTAAACCCCTTGTGCGTTAGACCGGCATTTTTGACTGGGCGGTAAGTCGTTTGCTGGGCAATGAAATCAGATACCCAATCCACTGCAGAGTTGCTGCCGCGAAAAGCGAGCACGGATGCACGTTCAGATGTTAAAACAAAACCGAATCGTTCATCGCTGTCGTCATATGCTCTAGCCGTAAATTCACTTACTAAGCTGTAGGTTCTAGGTACAAGAAATAATCCGTCCTTGTTGTTGTATTGCATGTACGTTTGTCCGCAAACCGCAGCCAAAAATAGAGCTGTTCGAAAATCGAGATCATGCGTGGCTAACGTGCCTCTCGTATTTGCTGTCATACCATCCCTCCGCTCATACAACTCCGGTTCTCCCGATGTTTGTAATATATGATCAGCCCTGCAGATGGGTACCAGCGGAAAAAAATGGACTTCTTAAGGCAGCTCCAAGTATAATCGGGGAATAACGCGATTATGAAAGGGGATTCATAAATGACTCTTCAAATAGGTATTGCAGGTACAGGATGGTTTGGCATGATGCATGCGGAGAAGCTCGCTAAGCTTGCCGGCATCAAGGTAACTGCTTTCTTAGCAACTAGCCAGCAAAAAGCAGATGCAGCAGCACAGCGCTTTGAGGGTGCACGCGGTTATGATTCTATACATCGCATGCTTGATGATCGTAAGCTTGATGCGGTATATATTTGTGTACCGCCATTTGCGCATGGAGAGATTGAATCTGCATTGCTTGAAAGAAGCATTCCCTTTCTTGTAGAGAAGCCGCTTGGAGTAGACGAGCAGCTGCCGTCTGAGATTTTGAAAGGAATCGAAGAGAAAAAGCTGATTACATCGGCTGGCTATCATTTCCGTTATATGGATGGAACCGACCGTGCAAGAGAGCTGCTGCGCGAGCGCACAACATTAATGGCGCTTGGCTATTGGATGGGCTCCATGCCGGGGGTAAGCTGGTGGCGCAAGATGGAAGGATCAGGCGGTCAATTCGTAGAGCAGACAACACATATTGTGGATCTGCTAAGGTATACGGTTGGTGAGGTAAGTGAGGTTTACGCAGCTTATGGCAATCGATATATGAGCGGTGTTGAAGAAGGTGTAACGGTTTCTGATGTAGGCACAGTTACGCTGAAGCTAGTGGGTGGTGCAGTTGCTACAATTAGCAATACTTGCGCTATCCCAGCTGGAGATCGTTCCGGCCTACATATTTATACGAACAAAGGCGTGCTGGAGCTTGGCCATAGCGGATTGATTGACACGGAGGCTGGCCGCAGAACAGAGTATGCTAACCAAACGGATCCCTATGAGCTGGAAAATGAGGCTTTTCTTCATGCGATCCGAACCGGGGATGTTTCCCGCATTCGCTCCAGTTATGCGGATGCAGTAAGAACACATCAAGTGACAATTGCTGCTAATGAATCTGCTCGTACTGGATTGCCAGTTAAGCTTTAGAATATGATTTAAAAAAACCGTCCATGAAGGTCATTGACCCTAGTGGACGGTTTTATTATGGGCTGACTATCATTATTGGCTTCGTTTTCTTTGGGAACGCGTTTGAGCTTGAGGGGGTTCACTTGAAGCATTCGCAGAGGTTTTCTGCGAACGGCTGCTCTTCGAACGCTTGGAACGTTTTGCCTGAGAGGAAGAATCAGTAGTAACAATCTCCTTCGGATTGCGTCCATTTAACAAGTCGCCAGTCCAGCCTTTCTTCCAAAGCCATAAATACATGAAAATCGTAACGAATAAAATAAATACGTTCATCGCTGTAAAGCTCCACTTATTATCTTTAAATGGCAGGATCTCGAAGTTAACGCCCCATATACCGCCTATAATCGTAGCAGGCAGGAACAAGACAGTAAATATCGTGAGCGTCTTCATAATATCGTTGCCGCGAAAGTTGGAAATGGCATCGTCCATTGAGATCAAGGTATCTATTTCCAGTGCGTAATGCTTCAGAAGCGCTTCGATTCTCTCCAGCTTATGCGTAATGCGCTTAAAGCTGTCCGTCTCAGTGAGTTCATCCATGAAAGCTTCCTGTGCAGCACTATGTACTTCTCTAATCGGAATAAAAAGATGACTCCAATGAAGCAAATCGTAACGCCTCTCAAAAATAGTATCGATAAGGCCGGTACGATTCTCATTGCGCATCGTCGTTTCAAGCTCTCCGAGTCTTTTTTCAAAACCATCAAGACCAGCATGGAACGTTTCCAAAATAATGCTCAGCATAATAAATAACGCTTCAGGAGCTGATTCGCAGCTCTCGAACTTTAGGTTATGGTCAATGGACTGAAGCCGGAGCGGAATGCGCATGTCATCATGCATCGTCAGCAGCCGGTCTTCTGTCAGCCAGAAGTGAAAAGGTTGAATATCCGATTGGTCGTCCGACACTTGGAACATAACAGTGCCATATAGCAGCTTCTGCGAATGCGTCGCAACGCCAACGGATATATTGTTTGTTCTTCTGCCTGCGCATTCATCAATCCATGACGCACATTCCGGAAATAGCTGCTTGAGCTCATCTCTCTGCTGCTGAGCCGCTTCCTGTTCCTGTTTGGTAATGGCTTTAATGGTCTTTTGTCCTTCGCTTGAAGAAACGGTTTGCCTTTGTGCACCTTTCCTGCTGGGCAAGGGCTCATTCCTTACGGTTTGCTGCCTCGCTTGCTGCAGTACATGCCATTCCCATCCTGCGGGATAGCGAAGCATCCGATGAATCATCGCTCTGCCTCCTGCTTGTCCGATTTTCCAATATCTATTCCTCCATCATACCGCGAACTTCAATGATGCACAACCTGATCATTTGATAACACGAAACCTTCGTTATTTCATGTCAAATTTCAACACAATACGACTTAATCCGCCATAAGAAGGGCATACCAAGATTAGTATGCAATACAAGGAGGATAAGGCAATGGCAAAAAAAATAGGCATATTTGAAACGGAGCAGCAAGTCATAACGGCTATTGAACAGCTGGAGCAAGCGGGCTTCGTTCAAGGCGAGCTAAAAGTCATAGCAAAAGATTCTGAGCATTCTAGGCGAGTAGAAGCAGAGAGCGATGTCCATGTGGACGAGCTTAGAGAGCTCGAAGATATGCCTGACCGTCAAGGTTTGGGTAGTCTTGGCATGGCTGCTGCTGCTGGGTTTGCAGGAGCTGGCATGAATGCTGTTTATGGCATGACAGGTTACGGGACAGCGCCTTATGCTGCCGGAGGTTTTCCTTTTGCAGCGGCAATTCTGCTTGGCGATGACGATCACAGTGGAACGCTGCAGTCGCTTGGTCTTGAAAATGAAGAGGTTCGATTGTGCAGTGATGCTCTGCAAAGCGGTTCATTAATCGTTATTGTTGAAACTCTGGAAAGCAAATCGTTGTTTGACAAGGATGGCGGTCCGGATTTGTCACGGCTGGGGGCGGCAGAAGCTGTTTTTCGCGCCTGCAATGCCTCCAGCGTTATTGCTGGCGAATAGCTGCTGGTAACATCAGAAAGATTATATAGAGAAGTCTCACATTTCGTGCAGAAGCCATTTTTGCCGATAGGTGAGGCTTTTTAATTATGTATATAAGCCGTCCGACGGACGGCAGCCGCAATGAAAAGTTGTATCATTTATGTTGTTGATTATACATTTGCTAAGGATTTGCGATCCAGCTTTACGATTTCAGTTAAGGGATGCTCTTCGCCGATAATAAGATCACGCAGCAAATGGGATGCAAGCATGCTGTATACGGTACCGTTGCCGCCATAACCTAAGCAATAATAAACATTTTTCCAAGAGGGATCAGCACCTATAAAGGGCAAGCCGTCACGCGATTCGCCGAAGGTGGCGCACCATTCATAGGCAATGGGAGCCTGCAGCTCGGGAAATAAAGCCTTTAGCTGGCTGTGCAGCTTATCGCTGTGTTTCCTAAGTTCTTTATCGCTGTGAGTGGGCTTTTCAGTATGCTCATCCAAGCCGCCGACAACGACGCGGCCGTCAATAGTCGTTCGCATATACAAATAGGGACGGGCAGTTTCCCATACGAGAAAGCGTTCATGCCAGCTTTGAAGACTTGGCTGAACTTCAGTGACAAGTACAAAGGAGCGATTCAACTCTGCTTTGATCAGCTTGCCGCGAAGCTCTTCAGGTTCATACCCTACAGCATAAACAACATGCTCTGCTTCAATCTCATAACCGTCAGCGGTTTTTAGAAGATGGAGGCCGCTTGGCAGCGTTTTATGTGCTACGACATCGGTTTGCTCATAAATCTCAAGCCCAGCTTCAGCAGCATCGTTTGCTACACCATTTACGAACTGATAAGGATTTACCTCTGCGTCGCCGTGTGCAACGATCGCACCTGGCTTCTGAAACGGAAAATGTTTGGCGATGTCGCTCGGGGACCAGAATTCGACTTCAAGTCCACAAGCCTTTAAAGCCTCATATTCCCTTTTGAGTTTTGGAAGCTCCTGCTCCGAAGAGGCATAATACAGGCTGTTTCTTCTAATCAATCCTACATCGACAGAAAGGGAGTCAGCTGTTTTTTCAAGCATTTGGACTGCATCTCTGCACGCTTTATAGAAGATTTGGGCATCCCGCTCCCCGATTTGATCGATGAGATCACAAAGCATAATATCGTTGCAAAATTGCAGGAGGCCTGTATTTGCTGAGGTGCTTCCGCCGGCTACCTGTCCCCGTTCAAGCATAATGGTGGAAAGGCCGCTTTTATTGAATACAGAAGAACAGATCGTACCTGACATCCCGCCGCCTATAACAGCCACTTGTGTTTTTTTGTTTTGCCGCAAGGGCGCATACACCTTGGGATTGTTTAATGTAACCGGCCAATATAAGTTACCGGTGTGCAGCTCTTTCATAGATCATCACTCCCTATGATAGTATTACCCGAATTTACGAATATGAAGCGATCGGGAGCTGATACTAACAAGAGGAGGGATATTCAGCTAAACGGCGCTGCTTAGTCGCCTAAATTCCGCATCGCCATGCGGTATGCTGTAGGAGATTGGCCATGAAGCCGACGGAATTGTTTGGAGAAGTACAGAGCATCCTGTAGACCGACTGATGCGGAAATTTGTTCGATGGTCAGCTCTGGCCGTTCCCTCAGCATGCGGCGTGCTTTATCGATTCGGAGCTTGAGCAGGAAAGTAACGGGAGATACGCCAATGCGCTGCTTGAACAAACGGGACAAGTACGCTCTATTATAGCCAAGCGATTCCGCCATTTGTTCAATGGAGACCGGATGGGCATACTGCGTTGATAAGTAATGGATGACTTGTTGAAGCAAATGATCGCCTTCTGCTTGGGAGGTACGGATTTCATTGCCGTTCTGGGTATTGAGCGCGCTTTTGTACTCGGCAAGGAGCAAATGCAAATACCCTACGGCCCTCATATCAGACGCAGCGCCTCCCCGCCGAAAGGTATCATAGATTTGACGAAACAATGCAGCGGCTCGCCGCTTATCTGGCGTGAACACTACCTGCTGCTCTGCTGTTAAGCCAGCGGTTGCAACGAGATCGGCGGACAATGTTCCATGAAATGCGACCCAGCGATATTTCCATGGCGTGTCACCGTCAGATTCATAACTGATTAATTGTTCCGGCTCAATTAAGAACGTATGCCCTGCACGAAGCTCATGCTTAACCTCATCACAAATAAAGATGCCCTTTCCTTCCAGTACGATGTGCATCAAATAGAAATCATAAACCTTGGGACCAAGCCGGTGGTACGGCTTCGTTTGGCTCTCGCCAGCAAACAATACATTGAGTGGGGAGTTTTTGCCATCACTGATAACGGGATTGGAGGCTACGGTATACATATCCTGCTGCATTTTACTTTACACCTGCTTTACAGTGGAATGCGAAGATGAACAATTGTAGAGTTTATACTATCATAGCATGTCCGATGTTTATGCGAGAAGTCACATTAATCCATATAAAAAGCACTTGCCGCCATTTAGTTTTACTGCTGCTTCCCGTATACTAAAGTTGTTATCCAAACATACAAAATCGATATAAAAAGGAACGTGATAGCAAATGGCAAACATTGAAGCGCTAACACAGCAGTTCATACAACAATTCGGCGGAGACGTAAGCGACATCGCTGTATTCCATGCTCCAGGCCGCGTAAACTTGATCGGTGAGCATACAGATTACAACGGCGGCTACGTATTCCCAGCTGCACTTACTTTCGGAACGACGCTTCTTATCCGCAAACGCCCAGATCATCAGCTTGGTCTAGCGACAACAAACTTCCCAGCGTCAAAAAGCTTCTCGCTCGACACGATAGTGTATGACGAGGCTGACGACTGGATGAACTATCCTAAAGGAATTATTCATGAGCTTTTGCAAGCGGGCGTGAAATTCTCCAGCGGCTATGACTTGCTGTATCATGGCGAAATTCCAAATGGTGCTGGACTATCCTCCTCTGCATCCATTGAGGTCGTAACAGCTTTTGCACTGCAAACTCTTGAGGGACTTCCAACTGATAAAGTGAAAATTGCATTGCTGTCACAAAAATCCGAAAACGAGTTTAATGGCGTGCAATGCGGCATCATGGACCAATTCGCGGTAGCAAACGGCAAAAAGGACCATGCCATCCTGCTCATGTGCGATACACTTGAATATGATCTCATTCCATTTGATTCCGGCAGCTATAAGCTGGTTATTGGCAATACGAACAAACGCCGCGGCTTGGTTGACTCCGCTTATAATGAGCGCCGCGCACAATGCGAGCAGGCGGTACAGGATCTTAAAACAGCATTCCCTGAGCTTACGCTTCTTGGACAGATTAATCTGGAGCAATTTAACTCTGCAAAACATCTGATCAAGGATGAAACAGTTCGCAAACGCGCACAGCATGTGGTAGAGGAAATCGACCGTGTACTGCAATCAATCAAAGCATTGAAAGCAAACGACCTTGCGCAGTTTGGACAATTAATGAACGGCTCACACGATTCGCTGCGCGATCTTTACGAAGTAACGGGTGCTGAGCTGGATGCCATGGTTGCGGCTGCTCGCCTCGTACCAGGCGTGCTAGGTTCGCGTATGACGGGTGCAGGCTTCGGCGGATGTACGGTTTCGCTCGTTCACGAAGACAGCGTTGAATCGTTCCAAGCAGAGGTAGGCCGCAAGTATAATGAAGCAACAGGCTTAACTGCTGACTTCTATGTATGCACAATCGGAAATGGCGTAGAGCGCCTAGTATAAATAGCATGATCATGCGACACCAAATGGAGAGGGGAAATGAATCATGGCAGTATTAGTAACTGGAGGGGCTGGCTACATCGGCTCGCATGCAGTAGCGGCATTGCAGGAACGCGGCGAGGAAATCGTTATCGTCGATAACTTGCAGCAGGGTCACCGCAAGGCTTTGCTTGGAGGGAAGCTGTATGAGGGGGATCTTCGCGATGCAGCTTTCATGGATACCGTCTTTAAGGAAAATGAAATCGATGCAGTTATCCACTTTGCAGCGAATTCGCTTGTTGGCGAAAGCATGAAGGACCCAGGCAAATATTATCACAATAACGTGTTTGGTACGCTTTGCCTGCTTGAGAAAATGAATGAATACAATGTTCGTAAAATCGTATTCTCTTCGACAGCTGCTACTTACGGCGAACCGGAGAACGTGCCGATCGACGAGTACGATCGCACGCTTCCGACGAATGCTTATGGCGAGACGAAGCTTGCGATGGAAAAAATGATGAAATGGTTCGATGTTGCTCATAACATCAAATTTGTTTCGCTTCGTTACTTCAATGCGGCGGGCGCTCATGAGAGCGGAAAAATTGGCGAGGACCATAGCCCGGAAACACATTTGATTCCTATCGTGCTCCAAGCAGCGCTTGGTCAACGTCCTCATATTTCGGTATTTGGAGAAGACTATGAGACGCCAGACGGTACGTGTGTCCGTGATTATATTCATGTAAGCGACCTTGCCGATGCCCATGTGCTTGCAGTGGATCGTCTTCGCAGCGGAGCTGAAAGCTCTGTATACAATTTAGGCAACGGAACAGGCTTTTCTGTCAAACAAGTTATTGATATTGCGCGCACAGTGACTGGCAAAGAAATCCCTGCTGTGTTCGAAGCTCGCCGTGCGGGCGACCCTGCTATTCTCGTAGCTTCATCTGATCGTGCTCGCAAGGAGCTGGGCTGGAATCCGAAGCGGGATAAGCTTGAGGACATTATCAAAAGCGCTTGGAGCTGGCATGAAGCGAATCCAAATGGATACAACGACTAGGGTTGACGCTTAAAGGAAAGGAGCTGCATCACCTTGGAAACTAAACAACAAGCAACATCAGCAAACGATGCGCTGGTTCTTATAGAACGCTTGCTGCAATTTGGATTGCAGCGCAATCTGCTGAACGATCAGCTTGATACGCATGCAGCGAGAAACGAACTGCTTGATCTCTTTCACTTTACTGAGCCTTTTGAAGGCCAAGTGACAGAGGAGCGACTCGAAAGCGCAGTACCGCTTCTGGAGCCGCTGCTTGACTATGGTTACGCAATCGGACTCATTCCAGATAATACGACGACATATCGCGATTTGCTTGATGCTCGCATTATGGGCTTCTTGCTGCCGCGTCCTTCTGAAGCCAGCGCTGCATTTCAGCGTTTGGCGAAAGAGCAGGGACTAAAAGCAGCTACGGACGCTTTCTACAACCTGAGCATCGATTCGAACTACATTCGGATGGATCGCATTCGCAAAAACCTTTATTGGCTGCACGAGACAGAATACGGAAATCTTGAGATTACGATTAATCTCTCGAAGCCCGAGAAAGATCCGAAGGAGATTGCGCTGCTCAAAACGATGCCGCAGGCGAAATATCCGAAGTGCTTGCTCTGCGTAGAAAACGTTTGCTATGCTGGCCGTCCTGATCATCCGGCTCGTCAAAACCTGCGTGTCCTGCCGCTCACGCTGCAAGAAGAGCAGTGGTATCTGCAATATTCACCGTATGTTTATTACAATGAGCACAGCATCATTTTCAAAGGCGCACATGAGCCGATGGTTATTTCGCATTCTTCATTCGCGAGACTGCTCGACTTCGTGGAATTGTTTCCGCATTATTTCATCGGCTCGAACGCTGATTTGCCGATAGTCGGCGGATCGATTCTAAGCCATGATCATTTCCAAGGCGGGCGCCATGTGTTTCCGATGGAAGCTGCATCAACAGATACGCTGTTTACTGATCCTAAGCTGCCAGGCTTGCGCTTTGGCATCGTGAACTGGCCGATGTCAGTCGTTCGGGTTAACGGGACGTCCAAAGCGGATGTTCATCGTGCAGCTTGCCATATTCTCGACGAATGGCGTAATTATAGCGATGAGGCTGTAGATGTGCTGGCATTTACGAAGCAGGCCGATGGCACAAATACTCCGCATAACACCATTACGCCTATTGCACGTCTACGGGACAATGGCGAGTATGAGATTGATCTAGTGCTTCGCAACAACCGCACGAGCGAAGAGCATCCGGACGGTATTTTCCATCCGCATCAGCATTTGCATCATGTGAAGAAAGAAAATATCGGCTTGATCGAAGTCATGGGACTTGCAGTACTGCCAGGACGCTTGAAGGATGAACTGGAGCAAATTGCAGTTTATTTATCAGGGGCATCAGCTGCTGTTCCAGAAGAGCTTCATGCGGACTCTCATCCGCTCCATAAGCATGCGGAGTGGCTGCTAGCTCTAATCGGTCGCTTTGGATCTTCAAATACTGCTGAACAAGCGAAAAAAATCGTTGAAGCTGAAACGGGCAGCAAGTTTCTAGAGGTGTTGAAGGACGCAGGCGTATACAAGCGCACAGCTGATGGCGCCGCAGCCTTTGAACGTTTCTTAACATCTATAGGGCTCCAAAGAGCATAAAATAACAAAACCTCTATCCTCGCGGGCCTCTAGCGATTGGATGGAGGTTTTTTGCTATCAAGCTTAAAAATGAAGCAATTTATATAATGTTTTAAAATCATGCATTGTGAAATTATATTAATTTGTAAAGTGACAAAATTTATGGTATTTTTTATAGAATAAACAAACCTTTTTGAATTATATTTTTATTTCTCTATAAACTATTTATCGGAGGGGTCAAGATGTCCGAAAAAATGCTGCCGTTGGACGACTTTTTGCAGCTTAGCACTGATGAGCAAGTGGAAAAATTAAAGCGTTGGAAGATGGATTACACGCTTAAAGACATTCGGGAAGCTTGGAACTTCAAGCATTCCGCGCAATATTATATGCTGCTGAAGAAGCTTCGGATTTACGAAAGAGTTGTTAATAAATCAGATAAGTTTTATCCCGTCCAAGAGCAGCTCATAACGAGAACGAATGCTGGCGGAGAGCGCGGCTGGTCCGGCCAGTCTGCTTTCGCGGAGCGCAAGCTTCCGTCGGATAGCTTCGATTACCATTTAAATACGACGCTAAGCGGACCTGCACTTGCAGACAAGCTGGAGCGAATCGCACATTTTCTAAAAGGCGAGCACAAGGAAGTATCGATAAAGCTGTCTATAGAAGCTGCGGAAATAGAAGTGGAAGAGCTGGAGTAAATACTGAATGAACAATAAAAAGAACCGAGTTCGGCGAAGTTGCCTGGCTCGGTTCTTCTTTTGTAGAAAAATGAAAATAAATGTCTGATACTGGAATATTATGTTTGTAAATAGTTTATTGCAAACGCAGCTTTCCAAGCTCGGAAACGAGCGCTTCTACCTCGCTGATGCTGAATTTCTCTTTTGAAGCGACTACTTCGTACAGATCTTTTATATCCTCATACTTATTGAGATCAAAGTTAGATGCCTGCATCGCTGCAGCGGAAGCCATTTTCAGCTTTGTTTTGATAACTTCAATCATAAACGCTACATTTTCTTGCGTTTGTAAGTTTAAATTCGTCATGGAGTGCCTCCTAAAGTTTTTGCGAGCCGAATTCGGCTGCGGAAATGGGCTTGTTCGAACGTTTTGCAATGCTGCAATTGTAACATGTTTCAAACGAGAATGACCACAAATTGAACAGTATCTTAAAATTGGATACAATTGAACAAGATACGATTTGCAATCGAAGACAGGGCAGGTGCAATACGACGGAACAGCTAACGAGCAGTGAATTGGAGTCCTTTTTTTGTGCCATTGCAAATAAGTATATGAATCGCAGCGGCATTGTATTTGTATGTATAGGAAGTGATCGTTCCACAGGGGACTCTCTTGGTCCATTAGTGGGAACGATGCTTAAGGAGAGAGGTTGGCCGAATGTCATTGGAACATTGGACAAGCCATGTGATGCGCATGCGGTTCAGCAAGCCGCTCAGTCGCTGCATAAAGATGACGTTGTCATTGCCATTGATGCATGCCTTGGCAAACCAACTTCCATCGGCCGTTTTATTTTGCACGAAGGACCGATCGAGCCAGGAAAGGCAATCGGCCGCAGACTTCCAGCAATCGGGCATTATAGTATTGCAGGCGTAGTAAATGCTAACGGACCCAAGGCTTACTGGATGCTGCAAACGACTTCACTTTACCAAGTGATGCGTATGGCAAGCGAGATCGCGTGCGCGGTAGATTCAGCTTGGGGCCAGCATTCGGATAGCTTGTCATATGTTAATCAAGTATTACAAATTCCATCCGTGTAGAGGAGCATGAACAAATGACAAATGAAAATAGCAAAGAAGTATACTCAATCGCACAGCGTAAGCTTTTTTTGAATAACGGATTGGAGCTTGCATATTATGATTCCCATCCGGATGACGGAGGCGCGGCGGATGGCATTAGCGAGGTTGTCGTTTTGCTGCATGGCTACTGCGGAAGCTCTTCCTATTGGGAGCATATCTTGGATGGGCTAGAGCAATCTGTACGTATCATTGCGCCAGACGCACGCGGACATGGAAGAAGCTCTGCGCCAAGTGATGAGGTTTATACGATGGAATTGTATGCGGAGGATATTGCTGAGCTGCTTATCAAGCTGCAAATTCATAATGCAGTATTGCTTGGGCATTCCTTAGGGGGCTATATTACTCTTGCATTCGCTGAAAAATATGCCAAGAAGCTTTCTGGCTTTGGCCTGATCCATTCAACAGCGCTAGCAGATAGTGACGCTGCCAAAGAAAACCGTGATAAAGCAGCAGCGGCTCTCGAGCAAGATGGTGTGAAGACATTCGTAGATGGTCTTATTCCAAAGCTGTTTGCTCCGGGTAATGTGGAGGTTTTGTCCGCTGAGGTTGAGCAAGGAAAGAAAATAGGCTATGGCACATCCCTGCAAGGCGCAATCGGCACAGCAAAAGGAATGAAGGCACGTCCTAACCGGACGCAGGTAATCGAGCAATCTGAGCTGCCTGTACTTCTTGTTGCAGGGGTGTCAGATAAGGTTATTCCAGTGGAGAGTGTTTTTGCAGCATCAAACGGCTGGACCGTGAAAGTGGAGCTTGGCAGCGCAGGTCATATGGGAATGATCGAAGAGCCGAAGCAATTGATCAATGCTATTCTTAGCTTTGTAAAGAATAAGCAGCAGTAGATTGGCGAGAGGGGGAACCAGATGTTTCAGCGCGATTATTTCATGCGAATGATTGAGCAAATGACAGAAGCAGTCGGTCAAATTATGAATTTGAGGCGAGAGCGCAAGCACGAGGAAGCCTTGCTCTATATCGATGAGCTTCTTGATACAAAGTTTAGGCTAAGCAGCAAGCTTATTCGTTCCCTTTCGGATGAAGACTTACTAAAAATGATGACGACGAACGGGATCTTGGAAACGGATCATTTGCAAGCCATCGCTCTTCTGATGAAGCAGGAAGCTGAATTGACTGCCGACTTGGGACGCGAGGATGAGAGCTTCATCGCGTATGTGAAGTCGCTGCATTTGTTTCTAAGATTATCGCTAGTAGATGCGGCGCCAACGATTACCGAGCCCCGCGAACAAATAAAGGAGCTGCTTGAGCGGCTGAAGCCATATGAATTGCCCCTGGCTACGAAACGTTTGTTAATGGAATGGCTTGAAGCAGAAGGGCGTTATGACGCCGTTGAAAATATGATGCATGAGCTGCTTGAGGATAACGCGCTGATGACCGAGGAAGCAGAAGCAGCCTATAGACGAATGTTGCTGCAACCAGACGAGCGGCTTGAAGCGGGAGGGCTGCCGCGCGAGGAGATAGAGCAGGGAATTGAAGACCTTGCCAAGCAGCAAACAGACGATATAGCATAAGCGTACGTATAGTGAGCTTAGCTTCAAAACTGATTTAGGAGTGATTGGACAGCATGATGGAACAATGGCAGCAAGAAATTACGAAATGGATCACTGGCAAAGAGCTGCTGCAGGCTACGCTTAGCCAGCCGAAGCGGAAGGACGGAACCGCAGCGCCTAAAACAATCATTCGTCCCATTGAGATGAAGAGCGGCTTGTTTTATCAATTTGAATATCATTTTGCAAACAAGGTTACGCATGACAATGTTGCTGAGCCGCAAGCGGCTGAGCGAGTCATCGATTTGCTGCAGGAGAACTACCGTCAGGCGCTTGTAAAAACGAACGAGGCTGACGTTCAATTGCTCTTTAGCAAAAAAGGGAAAGCAGCTATTTTAAAGAAACCGCCAACTGGTGATTCGAGCAAAGCGAATTTGCAGCATAATCGGCAGAAACAGCGTATTTTGTCCGAGAATCAAGCAGCCCCTTTTCTTGTTGAGCTTGGCATTATGACGCAGGAAGGGCTTGTCCACGCCAAAAAACAGGATAAATACAGACAAATCAATCGTTTTCTAGAGATGGTAACGGATGTGCTTGCGTATTTGCCAACGGACAGGGAAATTACGATCGTTGATTTTGGCTGCGGCAAATCTTATTTGACGTTTGCGCTTTACCATTTGCTTGCAGTGGAGCAGAAGCGGAATATTAACATTATTGGACTTGACTTGAAAGCCGATGTCATTGCATTCTGTTCGGAGCTTGCGGATAAGTTGGGTTATGACAAGCTTAAGTTTCTCGTAGGTGACATTGCTGAATATGAAGAGCTGCAAGCTGCTGATATGGTTGTCACTCTGCATGCATGCGATACGGCTACGGATGCTGCGCTTGCCAAAGCTGTTAATTGGGGAGCCTCCGTTATTATGTCGGTACCTTGCTGCCAGCATGAGCTGTTCAAGCAGGTAAAGAGTGATGTTCTATCTCCGTTACTTTCTCAAGGCCTGCTGAAGGAGCGTTTTTCCGCACTCGCCACGGATGCCGCAAGAGGAACTTTGCTGGAGGTTTTGGGGTATAAGGTTTCGATGCTGGAATTTGTAGATCCAGAGCATACGCCAAAAAATCTGCTCATTCGCGCGGTCCGTTCAGAGCAGCATGGGCTTTCTATGAAAAAATGGGAAGAGTATGAGCAATTTCGTCAGTTTCTGAACATTTCCCCGTCGCTGGAGCATATGCTTTCCGAACGATGGCCTAATCACATCTCCAAATAATATTGCTAATTGGCGAATGTTACACTTTGAATTTTTTGAGGGTAAGCAATTGTCGATAGTATTAACATTTGCTACAATGGAAGAAGATGGCTATCAAATGAATGGGTGAACCGTATTGGAATGGATGATCTGGCTAGACTTTAGTATGTTTCTAGTGCTGCTCGGCTTGTTTTTCTACGTGTTTGCCTCCAGCAACGTTACGATTTTGCATCGTATGTATTTGACTTTGCATGTCGTTTTTATGTGTTGGACGCTTTTTCAATTTGCGTCTCAGACGACAACTTCTGCGCTCTTTAGACTATTTTACGTTTCCATATCGTATGTAGGGCTTTCTCTGCTTGGAATTGGATGGTTCGTATTCATCGTATATCTCACCGGCCAGTCGTATGTTATACGAAAGAGCCGGTTGTTCATTTTAGCGATGCCCGCGCTTATATCTGTAGCTGTGGTTATCATTAACCCAAATGGCATGTTTCTACGAATTAACGATCAGCTAAGT
This sequence comes from Paenibacillus sp. NRS-1760, assembly GCF_050467785.1. Taxonomy (NCBI): domain Bacteria; kingdom Bacillati; phylum Bacillota; class Bacilli; order Caryophanales; family Paenibacillaceae; genus Paenibacillus; species Paenibacillus sp. NRS-1760. Next base: position 80,413 of record NZ_JBITPK010000009.1, read on the forward strand.
CCGCTCAAGCAGCTACAGCAAGGGCCGTTGTACTGGATTATGATTACGCAATTAATTGTTTATGTAACCGTTTCTTTTGTTATTATGTTCTACAAGCTGCGCGGCGAAAATTCGGTACGGCAGCGCACATTAATCAAAACTGCAATAAACGGTATGTTTGTACTCGTTTCGTTTGCTATAACAGATTTATTTATCAATGTTCTATTAATTGAAAAAATGAATCAATATATTCCGCTTATTTCAGTAGGAATGGCTGTTGCCGCTGTTTATTTGGTACATGCCATTAGACGGAACAAAGTACTCGATATTATTCAAACCGTACAAAGAGATGTAATGAATACGATGTCGATGGGGATTATCGTGCTCGATGAGAACGATATCATCATTGATGTAAATAAAGTAATAAAGCCGATTCTGAGGCTGCGCATTGGCGACAAGTTTAATTCCGCTCATCTAGGACCGCAATTTAAAGGTGAGGTTACTAGAGATATTGCTGCTTTTTTTGAAGAGCAGAATAAGCGTCCGATGGACAGGCTTGAGATGGAAATTGCAATTCAGCATGACAAGCATAGGCATATTATCGTACAGTCTGCGCCTATATTGAACAATAAGAAGACATTGGTAGGCAGAGTACTGACCTTTCAAGATGTGACGGAGCTTCGCCTGCTAGTCGAAGAAACGAATGTTCAGAACGAGCTGCTCCAGGATCGAAATCGCGATCTGCTTATTATGCAGGACGAGCTGTTTCAAGCGAATAAGAAGCTGGAGCATATGGCGATTACTGACGGTTTGACCGGCTGCTATAATCGGCGTTACTTGCTTCATCAATTGGAGCAAGAAGTGATTGCTAATATTCGTTATGGCATACCCTTCTCTATATTTTTATTTGATCTCGATCATTTTAAATTGATTAATGATAAATATGGCCACTTAATTGGTGATGAGGTGCTTTGCGGTACGGTTGATGCCGTTAGAGGAGTTCTGCGATTTACGGATATATTAGCTCGTTATGGCGGAGAAGAATTTACGGTGTATTTGCCGCATACCAACCGAGACCAAGCTGATCAGATAGCGGAGATTCTTATGGAATCGGTTGAGCAAAATAAAATAAACACGGGAACCTCGGAGGAGCCGGTATCGGTAACGATAAGCATGGGCGTAATCTCTATTGAACATGTTGACCCAACCGATTTAGTAGATCCAAAAGCTTTTTTAAGAGAGTTGCTTGCACAGGCAGATGCCGCATTATATGAGGCCAAGTATAATGGACGTAATCGGATTGTTAAACGAAAATTAGCCTAGCAGCCTGAACAGTATGTTTAGGCTTTTTCGTGTTTGCTGCATAGTCAGTTGGACATAGTTCTGATAAAATGGATTTGATCCGGTTACAATCGCTAAACTATCAAAGGCGGGAACTAATCTAATGAGAAAAACGCAGATTGGAATGGTCAAGCCGGGAGACAAGGTGGCTAAACCCATTTTTCAAGAAAACGGCAACGTGCTTCTAGGAGAAGGGGTTGAATTGAATGATCGTTACATCGATCGATTGCGTAACTTAGGCATCGATTTTCTATTCATAGAGGATGGGTTGACGGAGGATCTGATTCCTGAAGATACGATCCGTGATGAAACGCGTAAGCAAGCGGTCGATACTATTTACAAAACGATGAACTCCTTCAAAGACCAGACCGTAACAAAAGGGCGAACGATCGCACCGGATATGGGCCGCAATTTTCGGGCGGTATTCGGCCAAATTATGCAGGATTTATCCTCAAGACCAAACATGCTGGTTAATTTAACGAGCATTCATGCCATGGAAGGTTATTTATTTCAGCATTCCTTTAACGTGGCTGTGCTTTCAGGCATTATGGGCATGGCAAAGGGCTTTAATCGCAATCAGCTTGAAGAGCTTGGCATTGGCGCGCTGCTCTTCGATATTGGTATGACAAAGGTGCCGCCAAAGCTGCTGGCTCATACTGGCGGTTTATCGCTGGCGGAACGTGAAGTCATCAAAAGCCATGCGAAGGACGGTTTCGATATATTGCGCAAGTATCACGATATATCTATCGTTTCTGCACACTGCGCGCTTCAGCATCATGAACGATTTAACGGATCAGGTTACCCGCGCGGGCTCAAGGAAAGTGAGATTCATATGTACGCTCAAATCGTAGGATTAGCGGACACTTTTGATGCATTAACTTCACCAAGGCCTTATCGCAAACGGTACACGGCAAGCGAAGCGATTGAGTTTTTATTTGCTGCCGGCGGCACTTTTTTTGATCTGGACTTGATTAAGCTGTTCTGTCGTCATATATCAATATATCCAGTTTCGACTTCGCTTTTGCTTAGCACTGGTCAAGTTGGTGTCGTTTCAGAAAATACGGAGCTCGCTGTCCATCGTCCCCGTGTACGAATTATTATGGAGCCAGACGGCACAATGCCGGCATCGCCTTATGAGATTGAGCTCAAGAACGAGCTACATATTACAATCGTAAAGGAGTTGTAATTATTTTTTGTAGGAAATAGGCGCTATCTCTTTCGCGCTTACTTGAATATTAAACATGGATAGAAACCTTCTCTTAGAGGCAAATTGCTGCTAAAGTGGAAGGTTTCTTTTTTTGCAATAATGACAGAGTTGCTTTATATCTGGTACTTTTTAAGGTAAAATAATGAGAAATAGAGCTAATAGGGGGATGTGCGTACATTTATGGGATCATTACAGCACCACAAACTGTCCAAGCTCGAAGTGTTGCGAAGAGTGCTGTTTATTACACTAGGCGCTGCGCTCGTCTCAGTTGGGCTGGAAATCTTTCTAGTACCAAATCATATTATTGATGGTGGTATTGTCGGCATATCGATCATGGCCTCCTATTTAACGAAAGTGCCGCTTGGTCTTTTTCTCTTTCTTCTTAATCTTCCATTTTTGTTTCTTGGTTACAAGCAAATCGGCAAAACCTTTGCAATATCGACGCTGTACGGCGTTTCGGTCATGTCGCTTGGAACGTTTTTGCTTCATCCCGTACCGCCTCTTACGGTAGAGCCTTTTCTAGCTGCTATATTCGGCGGTGTCATTTTGGGCATTGGCGTTGGCATGGTTATTCGCTTTGGCGGATCGCTCGATGGTACCGAAATTGTTGCGATCGTGTTTAATAAGCGTATTCCTCTTTCGGTTGGCGAGACCGTTATGTTTTTCAACTTATTCATTCTCGGCAGTGCAGGCTTCGTGTTTGGCTGGGATCGGGCAATGTATTCGCTTATCGCGTATTATATTGCTTATAAATTGATTGATATTACGATCGAGGGCTTCGATGAATCCAAAGCGGTGTGGATCATTAGCGATGAAGCGAAGGAAATCGGCGCAGCGATTATGAGCCGTTTAGGACGCGGAGTTACTTACCTGCATGGCGAAGGCGGCTTTACTGGCGGCAGCAAACGTGTTATTTTTTGTGTCATTACGCGGCTTGAAGAAGCGAAGATGAAGTCGATTGTTCATGAGCTTGACCCTGTGGCGTTTCTTGCCGTCGGCAATATTCACGATGTGAAGGGCGGACGGTTTAAGAAACGGGATATTCACTAATGATGGTAGTAGTCAGTTTCTAAGAAATGCGAGGCCGATTTGGCTTGCACAGATCGGCCCACTTTTGCTTTGAGATGAAGGAGACCAGCAATTTGGATGAGTTTGCGAGTATTCATCATTGGACGGCAGGCAAGCAAGAAAGTGCTTGGCAGCGCGAGCGCGGCGTGGTTATAGGGATAGGCGATGATACCGCCGTAGTTGATCCCGCTTCTGCTGCGGATGGCATTGCTGCTCCAAAGCGGATGCTGCTGGCCGTCGACACGATGGTGGAGACGGTACACTTCAAGCCGTCGACGATGCGGGACGAGGATGTCGGCTATAAGGCGCTTGCCGCCAACATTAGCGATATTGCCGCGATGGGAGGCGTGCCTTTGCATGCGCTCGTCTCGGTCAGCGTGCCGCCATCGTATACGCCGGAGCGAATGCGGAGGCTGTATGATGGGCTGTACGAGTGCGCCGAGCGCTACGGGGTTGCCATTGTAGGCGGCGATACGACGTCGGCGCCGGAGCATTTGGTTGTCGCTGTAACGGTGGTTGGCACCGTGGAAGCAGGGCGTGAGCTGTGTCGCTCGGGCGCAAAGCCGGGCGATGCTGTGTTTGTGACCGGCGCCGTAGGCATGTCGGCGGCGGGATTGCATGCGCTCCTTGCAGAGGAGGAGCGCGTGGTGCTGCAGCCCGCGGATTTCAGCGCGGGTAGGGAAGGTTTGCTTGTGCAGGCGCATCAGCGGCCAAATCCTTCAGTTCGTGCGGGAAGGCTGCTGCTTGAGCACGGGAGCTGTCGTTCACTTAATGATGTAAGCGACGGCCTCGCGAGCGAAGCATGGGAAATTGCTGAAGCGTCGGGGGTTCGCCTCGTGCTTTATGAGAAGCTTCTGCCAAAGAGCGGCAGCTTGGCTGCTTACGCTTCAAGTGTAGGAATAGATCCGCTGGAATGGATGCTTTATGGCGGAGAAGATTACGTCTTACTAGGCACGATGGCACTAGAGCATGCGGAAGCGATGCGAGCAGCTTTTCATGAAGAAGGTATTCCTTTTTTTATAATTGGGGAAACCGAAATGGGGGAGCCCGCTGTTGAGCTTATTCGACACGATCAAGCTTATATGGAAAAAGAGTCGCTGCCTCATTTGGAGAAGAGAGTTTTGCTTAAGAAACGCGGATATAATCATTTTTTGACATGAACGGGTGAATAGCATGCAACAACAGATAAGCCATGCCACTTGGCTGGCACAATCGGAACAAGACACTGTAACGCTAGCCGAACAGCTTGCAGCTTGGGTAAAACCAGGTACATTGCTTGCATTGGATGGTGATCTGGGCGCGGGAAAAACTAGATTTTCACAAGCTTTTGCAGGTGCAATCGGTGTGAAAGGCATTGTGAATAGTCCGACATTTACAATTATAAAAGAATACGAAGGGAATCAGCTTCCCTTTTATCATATGGATGTTTACAGGCTGTCGCTGGAGGAAGCGGATGAGCTTGGTTTGGATGATTATTTTTATGGCGATGGCATAACGATTGTGGAATGGGCTAGCTTGATCAAGGAGCTGCTGCCAGCTGAGCGGTTGGAGCTGTATATTGAGCATCTTGGCGATGAAGCACGGCGCATACAATTGACCGGCTACGGTGAAATTTACGCAGGCTGGTGTGAAGCTTTAAGCAAGTTAGGAGCAGACAGATGAGTAATGAGCAGAGAAATCAAACGGGACCGATACTCGCTTTAGATACGTCCACGGCGTCGATGGCAGCTGCTATCGTTAGCGGTCATGAGGTGCTTGCGGATATTCAAACGTTAGCGGAAAGAAACCATTCTGTACACGTTGTGACGCATATTCAAGAAATGCTGCGAAAAAGCGGCCTTGCTAATACGGACATCGAGGCGATTGCGGTTGGGAATGGACCAGGATCATATACAGGAATGCGTATTGCGATCTCTGTAGCAAAAACGTTGGCATGGGTATGGAACAAGCCGCTGGTGAGCGTGTCCAGCTTGGAGGCCATAGCATATGGTGCTTGGCATCAGCAGGTGAGCGGAATTGCGGAGCTGGATAAAGCGCGTAATGGCGAGCATTGGGTATTTCCGATTATGGATGCAAGGCGCGGTCAGGTGTATACATCGGCTTTCTCGATGACGGATACATCTGAATGGACTCGCTGGCTGGATGATGGCGTTCGTATTATGAAAGATTTTGTAGATCAGCTTGAGCAGCGATTAGCGAATTTGCCGGCTGGAAGCATAAGGAGCATCTCACTCGTCGGCGACCTGTCGCTTCATGAAGAAAGCGCGATGCACTTGAAGCAGATTGGCGAGGCAGCAGGCGTTATCGTTCAGCTTCAAACCTTTATCCAAGAGGGCAAATGGATAGCAGAGCTTGGCCTCAAAAGACTACAGTCAGGTCTATTAGAAGATCCGCATACTCTTATTCCTAACTACACTCAGCTAACTGAGGCTGAGGTCGTATGGAAGGCAAAGCAGGCAGGTGAAGCTAAGGCATGAAATTAGAAGTGAACAAACTCATTTTTCGAGCGATGACTATGGCAGACATACCCGCTATCGTTGCGATTGAACAGGAAGCCTTTACGAGTCCATGGACTGTGGAAGCATTCACGAATGAGCTCATGAACAACTTATTTGCTCGCTATATGATTATGGAATATGAGGAACAAATAATAGGCTACGGCGGCATGTGGGTTATTATGGACGAAGCACATGTAACGAATATTGCGGTACGCTCAGATTATCGCGGGCAAGGTTTAGGAAACTGCTTGCTTAATGAGCTGCAGCGGACGGCAGTTTTCTTTGGCGCGGTAAAGATGACGCTAGAGGTTCGTCCCTCCAATGAAATTGCGCAAAACCTTTATCGGAAATACGGTTTTGAGCCTGCCGGCATACGCCCGCGGTACTACTCGGACAACAATGAAGACGCGCTTATAATGTGGGCTGAGCTAGACAAAGAGCGGTTGAAGGTAAGGGAGCAATGAATGTGAATCAATCGAAACAGGCAGTGAATGAACAGCCAATGAATGATCTTGTTTTGGCGATTGAAACGAGCTGCGACGAAACGTCAGCGGCGGTTATTCGCGGTGGAAAACATATTTTATCGAATGTCGTGTCCAGCCAAATTGAAATACATGAACGATATGGCGGTGTAGTTCCCGAGATTGCATCGCGTAAACATGTAGAGTCGATTACATTGATAATAGAACAGGCTGTCAAGGAATCAGGGCTGACGCTAAAGGATATGTCAGCTATCGCAGTCACACAAGGTCCCGGTCTTGTAGGGGCTTTGCTCGTAGGTATTGTAGCCGCCAAAAGCCTGTCTATGGCATTAGATATTCCATTGATCGGTACGCATCATATTGCAGGTCATATTTATGCAAATGAGCTCGTTCATGACATTATATATCCATGTATGGCGCTAGTTGTTTCGGGGGGCCATACAGAGTTAGTTCTGTTAAAAAGCGAAGGTGATTTCCAAGTTGTTGGCCGTACTAGGGATGACGCAGTCGGTGAAGCATATGACAAGGTAGCGCGTGCGCTGCACTTGCCTTACCCAGGAGGGCCGCATATCGACAAGCTTGCAGTCGAAGCAGACGAATCGATTACTTTGCCTCGTGCATGGCTGGAACCGGATAGCTATGATTTTAGCTTTAGCGGCTTGAAATCAGCAGTACTAGCGGTTATTAATCAGACGAGAATGAAAGGTTTAGTCCTGAATGAGGCGGCACTTGCTCGCGGATTCCAAGAGTCAGTCACTGAGGTGCTCGTCACAAAAGCTCTGCGCGCAGTCAAACAATATGGCGCAAAGCAGCTGCTGCTTTGTGGCGGCGTGGCAGCGAATAAGGGCTTGAGGGCAGCTTTAAGTGCAAAGTGCACGTCAGAACGTGTGCCTCTGCTCATACCGCCGAATTCGCTGTGTACAGATAATGCTGCAATGATTGGAGCAGCGGCTTATTTGAAGCTAAAACGGTCGCAATTCACAGATCTTGACATGAAAGCTGACCCTGGTTTATCGCTTGAGAGCTGGTCAGTGAGCAATATGCCACATTCGTTGGCTGAATAGGGGCTAATAAAAAATATTTTCAATTGGAATTGACAGACAATTTATTAGAGCATATAATAAGCAACAATACTTCAAACTTCAACTTCATACGTTACAAACGCAAAGAACAGGAATAGTAAAGCTTGTCCGGGAATGTCTGAAACGTCACTATGAATGTGCATCATTCATACGTCGTTATGACACAAGAGAGCTGCGGGATGGTGCAACGCAGTCGAAGGATGCTTGAAACTCGCCTGGGAGCGGAACAGTGGAAACGATGGCAGCATGAGTTCATGCTGATAGCCATGCAGGTACACTGTTACGGTTAACCACCGTAATCGGGTGCATGTGAGTCAACATCCGGAGTTGGCCATATGCTTAAGTTGGGCGTCCCTGCTCGTTTGCGAACGTATGGGTGTCAACAAGGGTGGTACCGCGCGGGTCATAATAACCTGTCGTCTCTTGATTCAAGAGATGACAGGTTTTTCTTGTTGTCTTGAAGTGAAGGATTTAACGATTTAATGAGCAGCAACAATCCATATAGAGTAAAAACGCAATGAACAGGAGCAGTAAAACAGTAGGCTGGCAAAACGAATTTCAAGATATGTTCATCAAAAGCGGATGAACGAATTGAAATCGTACAGAGAGCTGCGGGGTGGTGTGACGCAGTCGAAGCTGAGGTTTGAATCTCGCCTGGGAGCGGAACGTGGGAAGCAAGCTGTCATAAAAGACAGTTTTTGTCTACAACGTTACGGTTAGCCGCCGTCATCGGGCATTTAAGCGGGCTCGGTTCCCGCAGCAAGCTATTCAATATTGCCTTTTTTGCAAGGCAGCATTGTTTTAAGCTTCTGCAGTAAGAATCGGTCAATTAGAGTGGTACCACGGCAGCGTAAGCGCGTCGTCTCTTACAAGGAGACGTCGCGCTTTTTTTTGTACCCAAAAATGAAAAAATACGTCCAAACGAATCCCTAGGAGGAATTAACAATGACAAACGAAATGAAAAAAATCCAAATTTTTGATACAACTCTTCGTGATGGCGAGCAGTCACCAGGTGCTTCAATTGATCCTGAACGTAAAATTATTATTGCACGCCAGCTTGGCAAGCTTGGCATTGATGTTATTGAGCCAGGTTTCCCGGTTTCCAGCCCAGGCGAATTCGCGGCTGTACAGCAAATTTCACGTGAGCTTCAGCATGTAGAGATTGCAGGTTTTGCGAGAGCGGTAAAGGTTGATATTGACGCTGCAGTGAAAGCGACACAGGATGCAGCACGCAGACGCCTTCACTTGTTTATATCCTCCTCCGATATTCATCTTAATCATCAGCTTCGCAAATCTCGAGAAGAGGTCATTAAGATTGCGAGAGATATGGTTGCTTATGGCAAGCAATTCGTAGATGAAATCGAGTTTTCTGCAATGGATTCCACACGATCTGGCAGAGATTTTGTGATTCAGCTCGTTGAGGCGGTTATTGCGGAAGGTGCGACTATCATTAACCTGCCTGATACGCTTGGTTATGCTATGCCAGAGGAAATGAGCGAGCTGTTCCGCGCGGTGCGCAAGCAAGCCAGAGGCGGAGATACGGTGAGATATAGTGCCCATTGTCATAATGACCTAGGCCTTGCTGTAGCTAACAGTATTTCGGCTATTAATGCAGGTGCCACACAAATTGAAGTGACTGTAAACGGGATTGGCGAACGAGCGGGCAACTGCTCTCTAGAAGAGCTGGTTATGGCAATAGAAACGCGCAAGGATGCTATTCAAGCAGAAACAAACATTAAAATTAGCGAAATTTATGAAACCTCTCGTTTGGTTAGTCGCGCTATGCATTTCCCGATTGCTTACAATAAGCCAATCGTTGGCCGCAATGCATTCCAGCATGAATCGGGCATCCATCAAGACGGCTTGCTGAAAAACCGTAACACGTATGAAATTATGGATCCGGAAGCGATGGGTATTTCGCGGAACATGATTATATTAGGCAAACATTCCGGCCGCCATGCGATTAAACATCGCCTTGCTGAGTATGGCATCGATATGACAGAAGTGCAGCTGCAGGATGTGTACGATAAATTCAAGGAAGTCGCTGATGCTCAAAAAATCGTGACAGATGATGAATTGATTCGTATCGCAGGTGAGCTGACACAGACGCAGCCAGATCCATATGTACTGGTTGATCTGCATGTTCACGCTGGTACGCAGCCTTCACGTACAGCGACGGTTACCATCCGTGAGAATGAGTTTGGTGTAGAACAATCTTATATCGCAATGGGAGGCGGCCCTATTGAGGCAGTGATCCATGCCATTCAACAAGCAATTCCAGTAGCAGCGGAGTTCGAGGATTTGGAGCTTCATTCGCTATCAACTGGCGAGGATGCTCACGGTGAAGCGGTCGTCAGCATTATTCATCAACAGAAACGATTCCGCGGTACATCCATTCATAGTGATATTGTGCTTGCAGCCGCTCAAGCTTATGTTTCAGCGTGCAATCAAGCAGTTATGACGACAGGCAGCAGAGTAGTAGAAGTAATCCAAGCTAAAGCTGCCAACTAATTTCCCATAAGGCCAACGGATTGCTTTTCCCATAGTAGAGTGAGTTCTTTCTATTATGGGAATAAGCGCTGCTGTGGGCATAAAACCTCAAGGAGGTATATGTGATGAGTAAAATTATTCAATATTATAATCAGTTTGATGAATGGGGGCGTCTCGATAGAGCGCCCCTTGAGTTTATCGTCAACTGGCATTTTATTCGAAATTACTTGCCTGAGCGTGGACATATTTTGGATAATGGCGCCGGGCCTGGGAAATATGCGATGGAACTAGCTGATAGCGGCTATGATGTCACGTTAACAGATTTGACCCCAAGGCTGGTACAATTAGCCGCTGAGAAGGCAGAGGAGCTTGGGCTTACAGATCGTTTTAAAGGTTTCCACGTTGCAGATGCTAGAAGCTTGAGCTCGTTTGCAGATGAGACTTTTGATGCTTCATTGATGATGGGGCCGCTCTATCATTTACAGAAGGAAGAGGATCGTGAACAGGCGGTTAAGGAGCTATATCGTGTAACACGGAGTGGTGGGTATGTGTTTATCGCCTTTATGACACGTATTAGGCATTTGCTAAATGCTCTTGCTTATCCGCAAAGCTGGAAGCCTCTTGATTCAATGGATGAGATTCAGCAGTTTATGGATTCAGGTGTTTTTAATCATTCAGATGAAGGCAGATTCACGGGAGCCTATTACTACGATATAGATGCGATTAAGCCGTTTATGGAGGTGCAAGGGTTTGAAACGGTCAAGCTGATTGGTTCCTCCAGCGTTGCAGGAGCCCTTACAACGGAGCAGTTCGATTATTGGAGGTCTCAGGGAAACAAACAATTCTCTGATTTCATGCAAATGATTTATGATTCTGCTGAAAATATTCATTTATTAGGTTCAGCTTCACATTTGCTTTACATCGGAATTAGAAAATAGCAATAAAAAATTGCCAAAATTAGTGTTGTGCACAAAGTTATCCACAAAGAGGCTTCATTTTGTGGATAAAAGAGTGAAATGCCCGAAAACACTGGGTTTACGAAAGATCAATATTGTGAACGGAAAGGGGATATTATTTGCGGTGTATAACTGTGGATAATGTGTATAACGTGGATAAAATAAATAAATGTAAGAAATTGTACCTATAAAACGACGGATTCCGCTAAAATGCTACTCTTATACGTAGGTACTATCGACAGAATTAACTAACAATTTATACAGAACTGTTGATATCTCTGTGGATAATGGTGATTGGTTGTTTATAGCAGCTTTTGGAATCATTAGTAAGCTTCCTTTTGTTTTGCGCTAGCATTGCGGTCACGCAAAAAAATTGCGTGAATTACTAGACAGGTTTTCGGTGAAAAAGTTAACGGTATGCGTTATCTTGAAACTATGACGCATACCAAAACATAAATCTCACCTTATAGCTTTTAGTGATAGGCAATGCTTAAGTGTGAATGGAGGTTAACCAAGGAATGGATAAGCAAACGATCATTCAGGTAAGCTCGGTCAGCAAGTACTATGGTGCGAATAAGGCAGTGGATCAGGTTTCCTTCAAAGTAAACGAAGGTGAAATATTCGGTATTATCGGTACGCACGGCGCGGGAAAAACGACGTTGCTAGAGATGCTAATGGGGATTCGTATGCCTGACCAAGGCAGTATACGCATCTATGGACATGATGTGGTGCTGGATGCAGAAAAATTGAAGGAAGACATCGGAATTCATCTGCAAAGCACAACCTTAGTAGATAAAATGAATGTTCGAGAGGCAATGGAGCTTTTCCAAGGTTTTTATAAACGGAAAAATAATTTGGATCACATCATTGAACAGTTTGGGCTTAGTCCATATTCGGATAAACTAGTTAAACGTTTATCAGGCGGTTGGAGACAACGTACGGCACTAGCTATCGCATTGGTGAACGATCCAAAAATCATATTTTTGGATGAACCCACAACAGGACTGGATCCGCAAGCCAAACGTGATTATTGGTCACTGCTGCAGATTCTTAGACAACAAGGGAAAACAATTATTGTCGCTTCTCATGATATGGAGGAAATTCAGCGCAATTGCGATCGTGTATGTGTGATGCGCAAGGGAGAATTCATTACTTGCGATAACCCGTCTACACTTATTGCACAGCTGCCTGGCGGCGGCATGACAATGGAAGCCGTTTATATGCATCACGCAGTTGAGATGAATGGGAGTGTCAGCATATAAGAAAAACAAAAACTAAAAGTATGTTTATTGCACATGTATTCCTCAAGGAGGGCTTTTTAGTAAATGGATCATCGAGATCGCATCGAAAGTCCGTCAGTCGAGCGCAGAAAACTATTGGAGAAGAGAATGGAGATGATTACAAACTTAATCAATCAAATGAATGAGGGGGAGAGTCAGAAGCAAGAAGATCAAAAGCAAAAAAAACAAAAGCGCAGAGACGACTGCAACGGCATAAGGACACTACATCGGTTAGGACGATTTGTAACTGTATTTCAGCGTATGTTTATGTAACGATTTAGTAGTATAATATAATGATCTTGATTTGGCGGAGGATCGATTGTGAACGATTGTATTCCACTCATTGGTCAACACATGCGATTATTGGTTCAGCGTTTCTTTACAGCTGAGCCTCTTGCACGTTATGCAGAGCAGTTTATTGCGGACAAGCTTGAAGAGACGATTCGATTTGGTCAACTGACGGTTATTCATTACCGCATGTTTGGCGGAAAAGGCGAAGACCCCATAAAAGCAGCTGCTGCAGTCGAATTATTTATTTTGGCGTCGGATATATTGGATGATTTGCAGGATCAGGATGTTCCAAGCAAGCCTTGGATGAAAGTCCCAATGCCTATAGCCATTCATGTTGCCTCCTCTCTACTAACTTTGTCGCAGCAAGCAATGTTAAGCAGCACATCTAATCATGAGATTCGATTGGCACTCACAGAAATGATGAATGCGCAGCTTTTGAAGGCCGCAAATGGTCAAATGCTTGATATTATGAATGAAATGAACGACGAGGAATCCTATTTGGATGTCGTAAAACAAAAGTCTGCTACGCTTCTTCAACTAGCGTGTATGGCCGGCGTAATATTGGCTGGTCGCCCTTGGAATGAAACCGTAGCAGAATATGCGCTAGAAATAGGTGTTTCAGCTCAAATTCAAAATGACCTCCGAGATTTGCTGCGATGGGATGAAAAAAGTGATTTTCTTCAACGTAAATGCACCTTGCTTACTCTGTATTTAATAGAAGGAGAAGCAGAAGAGGATCGCTGGATTAAAGAGTATTTTGAGGGTCGGTTAACTTCCGAAGAAATTGCGATGAAAAGAGAGCTTTTTCTTGAAACCTGTGAAAGAACAGGAACTATATTATATGGCTCTGTCATGAGTCGGATGCACTATAATTGCTTTGAGGAATTAGTAGACTCCATACAGGAAATAAGTCCTTGGAAAGCGGAATTTTTGCACATAATAAACTCTAAAAATGCATAACAACAAACCACGCAAAACGTCTTTCGGTAAATACGAATCACTTTTGCGTTTCCTGTCGTATCTATTCCTGTTATAGTAGAAAAGAAGAAAAGATTACTAATATAGTAGTAGAGAAGCGGAGGAGTTAATATGTTAAAAGAAGCTATTCGTCAGTTGGTAAGCAACACTGAAAAAATGTCTATGGCTATGGGTGGACAAATGCAAGTAGCAGGTGTTTCAGTTGCTGAACAACGCGCTCTTCTTGGCGAACTAAAGAACAAAAACGAAAAAAATAGCGGCTACGCATACATGTGGAATTAGCATACTGATTTGTAGGGAAGGAAGAGGAGTGCATGAGACCTAACTTATTTAACCGAATTGTTGCAATCCTCTTCCTGTTTGTCTTGTTAGGTTCTGTTTTATATTTAACCTCGGTAATCGTAAGAATTCCTTCAATCGGTGCTGTACTAGTGGAGGAGCCAGGTAATCGTTATTTTGTTAAGTCGATAGAACCAGCGGGACAAGCGGATGTAAAAGGTATTGAAATAGGCGATCAGATTTTAGAAATAAACGGTGATTCAGTACAGGATTTTGAGTATGTAAAGAAATATAATTCAATTGAATCGGCAGATTACGTTCTTGTTTTACATAAGGATAAAGTTACACAGAAAATTGAGTTTCCCAAGGGGTGGACAGGCGACCATTCGTTATGGGAGCTGCTGATTCAGTTGTATATCCCTGGTGTTTCACTCATTATTTTTTGTGCGTTTTCAGGATTTTTGTATGCAAAACGAAGGAATGATAAGGCTGTAATCATTCTTATTTTGTTTTTTATTTCGATTGGCTTAAGTTACTATAGTTCTGCAGCATCAAGTCGAAGCGATTCTGTTGGGCTTACTATTATTTATTTGGTTCTACCCAACATACCATTGCTGTTTATGAGCTTCATGAACATTTATTTAAAGCGATTCGATGTTCATTTTATTAGTAAATCAATATTGAACACTTTATATGGGATTGTGGGTTTTGTAGGAATCATAAGCTTAATTTATATCTGGACAGATTTAGCGTCAAATAACATCTATACCTATATTCAAATAGCCTATAGCAGTTCTGTGCTGATAGGTAATTTTGTATGCGTTTATATGCTTGTGCGAAAGTTTATAAAGCATCGACGTACAAAGCTGCATTCTCTGTTCACCATTACGTTGATCTCGCATCTAGTTGCTTTTACTCCGTTTGCATTAATGAACTTGCTGCCTCAAATTATTGGCAAGGACCAAGTTTTTCCAGCCGCTTTTACTGCGCTATTCCTATTCTTATTACCTATCGTTTATTTCTATCTGTCTACCTCAAATCAATTATTTGATATTGACTTTATTCTAACTAGATTTAAATATTATACGGCGCTAGCCTTTATTCCAGCTGTCATTGTGGCTGCACTTGTAGCGTTTGTATTACTAGGAGAGAACAATCCGTCATGGTCCGCGTGGTTTGGCGTATTTTTTGTCATTTACATCGGAATGACGTTGTTTTTATATGGGAAGGAACAAATTGATCAAAGGTTCAGACCTAAGCTCTTTAAGGCGATGTATAGTTATCAGGATAGTCTGGATCGTTTCTCGCGAAAAATCGCTAGAGTAATGAAGCAAAGCGATTTGGAAGCTGTGCTTAAACAAGAGATTAGTGATCTGCTGCCAGTTAGTCGGATTACTTTTTTACTTATTGAGCAAACGGAGAATACCGTATACCCGATGGGCGATCATCCTGAGGAACTTATCACTGCCGAGTTTTTGCTCGGAACTGTAAATTCCTTACAGGTGGGCGAGTTAATCGAGCTGCCTTATGGACTCGGTCTCGTAATAGGCAGACAACGGTCTAGGTATCATATTTTGTGGATCGGCATGAAAACCAATCATACGCGCTTTAATTCGGACGAGCTTCGTTGGCTAAAGACGATGTCCAATTATTCCAGCATCGTATTTGAGAATCTATATTTAATTGAAGGTTTAATTGAGGATTTAGAGTCGGAGGTTCGCAAAGAGCATTCAACTTCACCATGGGTGCTGCGCCTTCTTTTCTGTTTGTCTGAGAACGAGAGAAGAAAACTTGCTGCTGACTTGCATGACTCAGCGCTGCAAGATCAGCTGCTTTGGTACCGGAAGCTTGAAGCCATTATGATGGATTATCCGATTTCGAATAGTTTGGGACGCGAGCTGGAGGATATTAAAGAAGGATTACTCGATGTTATCCATCAAATTCGTGAAACTTGTAATGAACTGCGTCCACCGCTTTTGAAGGAGATGGGAGTAGTCGAGGCTGTTGAATCGATTATTGAGCATACTCAAATGCGTGTTAACTTTGCAGTGGATTTTCGCGCAAAATCTTTTAATCGTCCGCTTAACGAGGAACAAATTACGGCGATTTACCGGATCGTACAGGAATTGCTGCGTAATGCGGACAAGCATTCTCAAGCTAAATTAGTTGTTCTTGAGCTTGAGCTGCGCAAAGGAACGATATATTTCCGATATCAAGATGATGGTGTCGGTATGGATGTAAATCAAATGAGTGTTTCTTTTGAACATATGGGCTTGTCAGGCATTAAAGAGCGGGTGACAGGTCTGGAAGGTGACATATCATTTTATTCGGAAAGCGGTAACGGCTTAGAGGTTGTCATCTTGCTGCCAGAGATCATGACAGCCGGTAGATCGGAGAGGGGTATATCGCGTGATTCGTATCTTATTAGTTGATGACCATCCTGCTGTCGGAGAAGGAACCAAAACAATGATTGAGCAAGACAGCGAGATGACGGTTTCGGTCGTTTTGTCCGCCATTGAGGCGCTCGATATTGTACAAATCCAGCAATTTGATCTCATTTTATGTGATTTGAATATGCCAGGCATTAGTGGATTGGAATTAACGAAACGTCTTATTCAACAGGATCCGGAGCGCAAGGTTATTATTTACTCGGGCTATGAGATTGGCTCGCATTTTAACTTGCTGATCGAATCAGGCGTCTCTGGTTTTATTTCCAAGACAGTATCAAGAGAACAGCTTCATAATGCAATTCGATGTGCCATGAGAGGGGACACGGTTATTCCGATCACCCTGTTAAAGCAGCTTAGAAGGCATGAAGTAACGATCGGACGGACAGAAGTAGCTGTTGAAGATGTGTCTATTAATGAGAAGGAACAGACCATATTACATGAAGTAGCTACTGGAATTAGCAATAAAGAATTGGCAGCCATGCTCCATGTTAGCCAGCGGAATGTCGAATATCAGCTGTCGCGTATATTTGATAAACTCAACGTACGGTCCCGCTCAGAAGCAATCAAGGAAGCACAGCGTTTAGGCTTGATCAGCTTAGAACAATACTAGAATTAGGTTAGATAACTTTAGCTTGTTTAGGTGGTTAAGTAGGATAGGAATGAATAAAACCGGCAGCTAAAGGATTATCCTTAAGCTGCCGGTTTTAATTGATTTACGAAACTTACATGTATTGTTCCCATTCCTCATATGCGGTCGATAGTGAGGTTTTAACAGCTTCAATGGCAGCTTGAATTTCTTGAATACGGATGTAATCATTAAAAATCGCAGGATCAGTGAGCTGTAATTCCAAATCGGTTATTTGCTGCTCCAGCGTAGCGATTTCCAGTTCTAATTGTTCAACTTTACGCTGACGTGTACGTTCTTCACGTTTTGCTTGCTTGTCCGCCTCATAAGAGTTGGCAGGTGAAATGTCGGATACGGCTGTTGTTTTTGAGTTTGAAGCCTGTTTTGACAGTGCTTCGAGCCGTGCTTCTTCGATTTCACTTTTTTTCTCTATCATTTCGTCATAATTTCCTAGGAAATGATCAGTACCTGACGACTTTAGTTCGACAATTCGTTCAGCCATCTTGTTTAGGAAGTAACGATCATGCGAAATGAAGAGCAAGGTTCCTTCATAGTCAAGCAATGCAGCTTCAAGAACTTCTTTGCTAAATAGATCGAGATGGTTGGTAGGCTCATCCAAAATAAGGACATTGGCCTCTGCAAGCATAAGCTTCGCTAGAGATACACGTGCCTTCTCACCGCCGCTAAGGGAAGAAATTCGCTTGAGTACGTCTTCGCCGCTAAATAAGAAGTTGCCGAGCACCGTACGAATACGTGCCTCCTCCATATGGGAGTAGCTGCCCCAGACCTCTTCAAGAACCGTATTTTGGCCGTTCAGCCTCGTTTGTTCTTGGTCATAGTAGCCGAGTTTGACGTGAGTTCCAAACTTAATTGTACCTGTTGTTGGTTCATTTTGACCGACAATAACCTTTAGCAGTGTTGATTTCCCAATCCCGTTCGGACCAATTAAGGCAACGGTTTCACCACGAGTGAGCTGGAAGGATACATTTTTAAAGATAGGTGTGTCCTTACCCGGGAAAACAACGGAAACCTCATTAACAGCAAGTACGTCTTTGCCTGTCGAACGCTCGATTTCAAATGTGAAATGAGCTTTTTTTAAATCACCCTGCGGCTTGTCCAGCCGATCCATTTTGTCCAAAGCTTTCCGTCTGCTTTGTGCACGTTTGGTCGTTGAAGCACGAACAATATTTCGTTGGACAAATTGCTCCATACGCGAAATTTCGTCCTGCTGTTTTTCGAATTGACGCATATTGATTTCGTACTCGGCAGCTTTCAGCTCCATATAGCGGCTGTAATTTCCAGTATACCGCTTGGAAGTATGACGCTCGATTTCGATAATGGTTTGAGCAAGAGCATCTAGGAAGTAACGGTCATGGGATACAACTAAGATGGCACCTGAATATCCGCGCAAATAGGACTCTAGCCACGTTAAAGTCTCAATGTCGAGATAGTTGGTAGGCTCATCAAGCATGAGCAGATCTGGTGCCTGAAGCAATATGCGAGCGAGTGCGAGCCGTGTTTTCTGGCCGCCGCTTAATGTTGATATTAAAGTGTCAGCTGGAAATGTTCCGAAACCCATACCGTGAAGAACACTGTTAATGCGCGTGTTGACCTCGAAACCGCCTTGCTCGCGGTACCAATCTGAACGCTTGGCATAACGATCGAGTATGGCTGTATAACGTTTCTCATCCTGATGAAGTTCGGGATCTGCAATTTTCACTTCAAGATCACGAAGCTCTTGCTCTGCTTCAATTAGATGTGAGAAAACGGCAAGCATTTCTTCACCAATCGTTCGATTGGATTGCAATCCGCTATTCTGAGCGAGATAACCAATTTTAGTTTCTTTGGCTTTATGAATAGCGCCAGAATCTGCGGACATTTCGCCTGCAATGATTTTGAGCAGTGTAGACTTGCCTGCACCGTTCACACCTACGAGACCAATACGTTCTCGTTCCAGCACCTGCATCGAAATATTGGATAATACGACATTTACGCCGTAGCTTTTTGTTACGTTAGAAACCTGCAGCAGCATTTTGAAACCTCCAACAAATAAATGGTAAAGAACGAATGCTCATACTACATATTAGTGTACCATAAACGAGCGCTAGCATTGGCGAAAGTTGCACAACAATGTTAAACTACAATTAATGAAAGAAAATGATGGGAACTAGAATAGGTGAATGCTTTTGGTTGAACCAAATCAACGGGGCGATAAGGCTTACATACGAAGTCAGATAACGATAAAACGAAATAAATTACCAGTCGAGCAGCGGCGATTATGGTCAGAAGCAGCTTGCAAGAAAGCGATGGCTTTTATTGAAAGCCATTCGGTCGGCGCGTTTATGGTGTATGTGTCTTTTCGGAGCGAGCTTGATTTGTCGGGTCTTATTGAATGGGGCTGGCGAACAGGGCGAGAAGTCATTGCGCCAAGATGCATCGCAGCAGATCGTTCCATGGAGCTCTATACCTTGCGGAGCTGGGATGATCTGATACCTGGTGCATATGGAATTATGGAGCCGAATCCGAATACAGCGCAGCTTTTTAAGGACAATTGCGAACTGGGTGTTGTGTTTGTGCCGGGACTAGCCTTTGATCTTCAAGGAGGCCGGCTTGGTTATGGAGGCGGTTATTATGACCGATTTGCTGAATCATTTCAAAACAATGCTTCTAAGCCGTACTGGCTTGGAATAGCGTTCGAGACGCAGCTCATTGATAAGGTGCCTCTCGAGGGGCATGATTTGAAAATGGATGGCTTGATTACTGAAAAAAACATGTATTTAGTTTAGAGGAAATGCAGCTGAATGATTGCCAAGCGAGCTATGAACGTTAAAGGCGAACCGTTCATTAGCGCTAGAAGGAGCGTTTGAGGTGGATTTGACACATTTTAACGAGCAGGGCCGGGCGCGAATGGTAGACATCTCTGACAAGGAAGTCACTTCCCGCACGGCAGTCGCTCAAACCAGGATAACGATGAACCGAGATACATTAGAACAAATTAAGGCTGGCAAGATTGGGAAGGGCGATGTACTGGCTGTGGCTCAGGTTGCTGCAGTTATGGCTGCCAAAAAAACGTCAGATTGGATTCCAATGTGCCATCCGCTACCGCTCACAGGCATCAATGTGGTTTTTAGCGATAACGGAACGGATGAGCTTTACATAGAAGGTACAGTAAAGACAACAGGAAAAACCGGCGTGGAAATGGAAGCACTGACAGCCGTGTCTGCCGCAGCTCTAACGGTTTACGACATGTGCAAAGCGCTGCAAAAGGATATGGTTATCGGTCCTACGCAGCTGGTTTCAAAAACGGGCGGAAAAAGCGGCGATTATCGAATTTCGTCAAACCCATGAGCGAAATAGGAATGGGAGGAATGGTAAATGCGGTGGAAAGTAGCAATTTTGACAGCAAGCGATAAAGGATCACGTGGAGAACGTGAGGATACGAGTGCCCAGGTTATCCGTGAATTGGTTGAGGAAGAGCTGGGTGGAGAAATTATTGATTATCGGATTGTACCGGATGAGCAGGATGAGATAATGGCAGCCATCATAGAAATGACAGAGTACTTCCATGCGGATCTTGTGCTTACGACGGGCGGCACAGGTCTTGCAGAGCGCGATGTTACGCCTGAGGCAACGCTCAAGGTTATTGACCGTGCTGTTCCGGGAATTGCGGAAGCGATGCGTATGGGCGCTCTCCAAAAAACAAGAAGAGCAATGCTCTCAAGAGGCGTCTGCGGCATAAGAGGCAGCTCACTAATCGTTAACCTGCCTGGGAGTCCAAAGGGCGTACACGAGAGCTTAATGGCGATCATGGATCAATTGCCGCATGCTCTGGGCATTTTATCCGGAGAACTGGGGGAACATAGCGTATGAGTCAGCAGCAGCATCATGCTAAGAACGGAACAGAGCAGCATGGATCGACGACACTAAGAGAAGTTTCCGTATATGATGCGATCGGACTGCGACTAGCTCATGATTTAACGCGAATTATTCCAGGTCAGTTTAAGGGTCGATTGTTCAAAAGAGGTCATGTCGTGGTAGAAGCGGACATACCTAATCTTCTCGATATTGGCAAGGAGCATATCTATATTATGGAGCTTGGAGAAAACGAGCTTCATGAAGATGATGCAGCCATTCGAATGGCTGAAGCGTTATATGACGAGAAACTCATTCTTTCAGAGCCGCATGAGGGCAAGGTGAGCATTAAAGCAAACCAGCTAGGCCTTGCGGAGATCGATAAGGCGTTAGTTGATGCCATTAATGAGCTAGGTGAAATTGCATTAGCAACGATTAAGGCAAAAACAGTCGTTAAGCCGGGACAAGCGCTGGCTGCAACAAGAGCCATTCCGCTTGTCGTACCCAAATCGAAGGTGGAGACGGTGGAGAGGCTTGCAGCCGAATACCGCGAAGCGAATGGCGGAGCTTCACCGCTGCGCGTTCGCCCTTTCCGTAAATTTCGCGTCGGTTTGTTGACGACGGGCGGCGAAGTTTTTAACGGAAGAATTGAAGATAAATTTGGTTCGGCAGTAAGAAGCAAGCTCGAGGAGCTTGGATCAGAAGTTGCAGAGCAGCGGTTTGCACCCGATGATCGACAAACAATTGTCAAGGAAATACACTATTTGCTTGCACAACGTTATGATATGATACTAGTGACTGGCGGAATGTCGGTAGATCCCGACGATCGCACTCCTGGAGCCATAAAGGAAACAGGTGCGGATATCGTAAGTTATGGAACTCCGATGCTGCCAGGCTCAATGCTGCTTATTGGTTATTTAAACGGAGTGCCGATATTGGGGCTTCCAGGCTGCGTCATGCATGATCCATATACATCATTCGATGTGCTGCTGCCGCGGATTTTAGCGGGAGATACGATTGTTCGTGAAGATATTGTCAGCATGGGATATGGCGGCTTAAATAGCTGTTAAGTATGAGCTGCTTAATAATGATGCTGCTACATAAAATTACGAGGAGGTTGGCAAATGTCAGGAATTGGTGCAACAGGTGTTATACTGCTCGTGTTGGTTGCTTTGCTACTATTTGGACCAAACAAGCTTCCAGAACTTGGACGTGCATTCGGACGGACATTGCGAGAGTTTAAATCCGGAGCAAGAGAGATCATGGATGATGATGATCGTGACCGTGATCGCAAGGACAAAGATTCGAGCCGTGTTGATGTGAGTCGCTCGGAAAATAGTGATAAAGACAATAAGCGGCTGCCGGATTAATCGGGCCCGCTTTTTTCTTGAAAAAAAGTTTACCGCTAGGCGAAGGAGGTATCGTGCAGGTGGGATCGGAAGGAAACAGCAAATCGGAGCATAAATCACGTAAAGCGCTTCTTCGAGAAGAAGGGTTGATGCCGCTATTGGAGCATCTTGGCGAGCTGCGCAAGCGTATCATTTACGTGCTTATTATTTTAACGTTAGGCTTAGTCGTCGGACTTATATTTGCACAGCCTACCTATAACTTTCTAATGAGCCAGAAGCCTGCTAATACAATTTCGTTACATACGTTTTCCCTTTGGGATGGCATTGGCATGTATATGAAATTTGCATTTGTCATTGCTTTAATTATTTCTTTGCCTGTTATTGCATATCAGCTTTGGGCATTCGTAAAGCCGGCTTTGCGCAAGAACGAGCAGCGTTCCACGCTTAAATATGTTCCGTTTGCACTAATCATGTTTTTAATTGGATTGGCGTTTTCTTATTTTGTCGTCTTTCCACTCGCTTTTAATTTCACAAGAACAGTATCACAACATTTAAACCTTGAGGAAACATATGGTATCGCGCAGTATTTTACGTTTATGTTTAATCTGCTCATTCCGATATCGCTATTATTCGAACTGCCGCTAGTCATCATGTTTTTGACAGCTATTCGTTTAGTGAATCCACAGCGGCTGCGCAAAATGCGCCGTCTAGCGTATTTCATCATGGTGCTTATCGGAGTTATGATTACGCCGCCGGATTTCATATCGGACATATTAGTGGCGATCCCATTACTCGTTCTATATGAGATTAGTGTGTTTTTATCAGGCTCGGTACACAAAAAGCAGCTTGCCGCTGATGCAAAATGGGAAGCGGAATATGGCGAGTCAATGTCTGAAGCATAGGAAGAAGAAGGGGAATGTCCTCTTCTTCTTTTTTTTTATATAAGAAGCTTATAAAGGGCTTATAGTTCTCCGTCAAAGCTGCTTTAACATCCAGAGGACGCCGAAGGCGAGTTTGCGTGGTTGACAAAAACATCATTTCCGCATAATATTTAAACAGTTGTTTAAAACAATTGTTTAAATAGAGAAAACGGGAGTGGATCATATTGAAAAATACACTAATTGCTTTTATGAAACGACCAACGACTATTGTTGGTATATTTACGGCAATCATGTTCCAAGTTATTTTTTCGGTCATTTGGATGACAGGTTATAACGGTGTTACTGACCGCGTACAAAATTTGCATATTGCTATTGTCAATGAAGATGAACAGATGGGACAGAAGATTGCTGGCAACCTTGTTCAGAACTTGCCTTTTAACATGAGTGAAATCAGCAGCATTGATGAGGCGAAGCAGCAGCTGAATGAGCGTGAGCTGCAGATGGTCGTATGGATACCGGCGGATTTCTCTCAGAAGGCTTCAGCAGCCGATGGTACAGCCTCCATTCAATATGTAATAAACGAATCAAATCCAGCACTGATTAAAAGTATTATGAGTGGTGCAGCCGGACAAATAACAGCAGAAGTAAATAAGCAGGCCGTATCGGGCGGCATTCAAACCGTACTTGGCAACATGCAGCTGCCAGCAGAGCAAGCTGGAGCAGCGGCACAAGGATTGTCAGAGCGGGTTAAATCTGAAATTCAGTCAACGAACGTGATACAAGGAATGAACAATCAAATGGTTCCGATGATGCTGGTGCTTGCTTCTTATGTTGGCGCGATGATCATGGGTATGAACTTTGAGCAATCTTCCCTTTCACTAGGAGCAACAACAAGCAGATGGAAACGTTTCGGCGCAAGAAGCGTAATTAATGTAGGAGCAGGTGTCATTGTTTCGTTAGTAGGTTCTTCCTTGCTTGCTGCATTTGGCGGTCAGATGGAACAAGGATTCCTTCATATTTGGCTGTTCCAGCTGATGTTCGTATTAACATTTATATTCGTTTCGCAAATGTTTATTTACCTGTTTGGTTTAAGCGGCATGCTGTTCAATATTATTTTATTGTCGGCACAGCTTGTTACCTCTGGTGCGATCGTACCGCGTGAATTGTTATCCGACTTTTACGTCAAGCTTGGTGATATTCTTCCAGCAACGTATGCAGTTGAAGGTACGATGAATATTTTGTTCGGCGGCCCAGCTGCTACAGCTGACTCTTTGTCACTGAGCGTTATTGCTGTCGTTGCCTTTGCAGTTAGCGTAGTTGCGGTTGCGCTGAAGCGCCAAGCCGCTCCTGTAGTGCAGCCTACAGCAGTTATTGCAGGGCAAAAACGATAATTCAAATGCAGTTTGCTGTTGGTTTAGTGTGGTTCAAAATAAAAGATATTGTTTTTATGGGGGCCCGTCATGACAACAGGAGATGCGGATATTAAAATTAGAATATTGTCAGCTGCCAAAAAGCTGTTTGCGGAAAACGGCTTCGATAAAACGACCGTTAGGCAAATATGCGAAGAGGCTGGAGCTAATGTTGCGCTCGTCTCGTATCATTTTGGCGGGAAAGAAAATATGTTCTATGCTTTATTTGATCATTATTTTCCAAACAATCAAATTGCCGAGCTAGACCCCATGCAGATAGATCCGGTAGAGGGTGTTAGACTTATTGTTCGTGAGGTAACTAATTTCCGCTACAGCGACTATCAATTAATTAACATTATTCAGCAAGAAGTTATCATGAACACGGATCGAATTGAGAAGATACGCAAGCATGTGATGCCGATGTGGGGAAAGCTCAGATACTGGCTTAAAGAGGGCAATGAGCAAGGTTTATTTCAATTCAACTCCTTAGATAACACCTTGTTTTCCATTATCGGAACGTTGCTCTTTCATCGGAATAGCCAATATTGGGCTATCTTGCATGAAGAAGAGCGTTCATCACAGGAAGCGATCGTCGAGGATTTAACCTTATTTATTTTGGGTGGATTGTACTATAGAGGCGAATAGCTGAAACCATGAAATACCGTGCGCGAGAAATCGCCGTACGGTATTTTTTTTGTTACAGCCTTCTGCTATTCATAAACTACTGGTACAATTTAGGTGCAACGATTATGAAAGTATCGAGTTTCAAGCATAATGCCCGTTTAGTATAAAGCCAGCAGCTGCGCAGGCAGAATAGGAGCGAGATTATACAAATGAAACGTGACCGGATACAGGAGATTTTGGAGCAGCATAGGAAAAAAGGGCTGACGCTTCTTGCCTCAGGCGGTGAAATCCAGAAGCCCAGTTCGCAACTGTGGAATCAGTCCATTAATGAACAGCTCCTTGAAGAGATTAAAAGGGATGCCGATCGCTTCATACTTACCCCTGATCCTGAGCTCACCTACTCTCTCTTTCGTGTTTATGGAGATACGGGAGAGCGCTTAGCTTATGAACGAGTATATTTTGAGAGGCGAAAAAGATTGAATTCGTATGTCATTATGGCGCTGCAGGAGCCGGAAAATGTAGACTACGAAGTTGCCGCTCTTAATATGATCTGGTCGGTTTGCAATGAGTTTACATGGTGTCTGCCTGCTCATTTTAATGAAGGATCAGACAGGCTGGACATCGATTTATTTTTGGCGGAGACTGGGTTTGCACTGAGTGAGATAAAGTTGTTATTAGGTGACCGCTTGCCGGATTTGCTGCGAAGGCGTATAGAGGCTGAGGTAGAAAATCGCCTATTCCGTCCTTTTTTGGAGCAAGGCCCGTACGGGTGGGAGACAGCGGATCACAATTGGGCGGCTGTATGCGCGGGTTCGGTTGGGGCAGCGGCACTTTATCTCATTGATGATTCGTATAGACTGTCGCAAGTGCTGGAACGTGTGCTTCATTCGCTTGATTGTTATTTGAGTGGATTTGGCGATGACGGCGCGTGTGCGGAAGGTTATTTATATTGGCAGTATGGTTTCGGGTATTATGTATATTTTGCTCAGATGTTAAAAGCGGCAACAAATGGAGAAATCAACTTATTTACTTCGAATAAGGTGAAGGAGATTGCACTTTTTCAGCAGAAATGTTTTACGGGAAACAGCACGGTCGTTAACTTTAGTGATTCACGTCCTGAAAGCGGTATATTCATGGGGCTCAGCTGCTCTCTGCATCAGGAGTTTGCAGAGGTCATTGTACCGGATGCGAGCCTTAGAGCGGAGTATGCTGCTGATCATTGCGGACGCTGGGCGCCGGCGATTCGTAATTTGATGTGGATAAAAGAAGAATGGATGGTGGCGACTGAAAGTAAAACGATCTGGCCTGCCGAGTCCTATTACTTATCTGATGTGCAGTGGCTTCTGTCTAGACATGCAAGCGAGAACGGAGGCAACTACAGCTTTGCGGCAAAAGGGGGCCATAATGAGGAGCCTCATAACCACAATGATGTGGGCCATTTCATCATACATGCTGATGGGCAAGCTTATTTAGCGGATTTGGGCAGCGGAAAATATACGGCGAAATATTTTGGCCCGGAGCGGTATTCGATTTGGTGCAATGGCTCTCAGGGTCATTCGGTTCCTATCATAGACGGCTCTCATCAACAAAATGGGGCTGCGTTTCGAGCAGCAGTTATGGAAGCGTCAACAAATGCGAATATGGATAAGTTTGCGCTGGAAATCAGCTCGGCGTATGGCCATTCCAAGCTGGAGCGATTGGAGCGCCGATTCCTATGGGAAAAGGAAAAGCTGCCACGCCTGACGCTGACGGATACGATTTGGATGATACCAAATGGAGAAGAATCGGATGCTGTGCGGCAAGTTACAGAGCGGTTCATTTCGTTTCTTGTTCCTGAGCTGGCGGAGGAAGGTCGAGTGATTTTAACAGGACAACGCCAATTATTCATTAATTATGATCATCAGGTTTGGAAGCCAGTCGTTACCGCAAGAAGCGATATCGATCATTATGGCGTTGAGCGATACTGGTATACGCTTGATTTTGAATGGAAAGCAGCAGTTGAAGTGCCGTTGATTGCAAATTTTATTTTTCAATTTGAATCATAACTACAATATTCGATGCGAGGAGCGAGTAAGATATGGAGCAGATCAATTGGACAAATGAAGCTTGGGCAAATGTACATGAGAAGGTTACGAGAACTAGCAATCGGATTGGTGCAAGATTTCCGCATGCGAGCGTCGATGGAACGTATGTGCTTGAGGCGCCTCAGTGGTGGACAGCTGGTTTCTGGCCGGGCTTGTTATGGCTGCTGTACCGTGATTCAGAGTCGAAGGACGATCGATATAAAGATATTGCCGAAGCATGCGAGCAGCAATTGGATGAAGTATTGTTCGGATATGATCGCTTGGATCACGACATCGGCTTCATGTGGTCGCTAACGAGTGTAGCCCGCTATAAGCTGCTTGGTGAAGAGCAATCCCGCAGACGAGCGCTGTTAGCGGCTAGTGTACTCAGCGGAAGATTTAATGTAAAAGGAAATTATATTAGAGCTTGGAACCCATGGGGTGAGGGTGATCGCAATGAGGGCTGGGCGATTATTGACTGCATGATGAACCTGCCTTTGCTCTACTGGGCGAGCGAGACAACGGGCGATCCAAGATTTAAGCATTTGGCGATGGAGCATGCGGATACGGTGCTAGAGCATTTTATACGGACGGATGGTTCGGTTAATCATATTGTAGTCTTTGACCCGCATACGGGTGAATTTGTAAGTGTGAACGGCGGACAAGGCTTTGCGCCAAACTCAGCGTGGTCGCGCGGAGCATCGTGGGCGATTTACGGGATGGCGCTCAGCTATCGTTATACGGGCGAGGCTCGGTACTTGGAGGCGGCGAAGCGGGTTGCCCATTTCTTCCTTGCGAACTTGCCTGAGGATTCGGTACCGCATTGGGATTTCCGTCTGCCTTCAGGTGTAGAACGTTATCGCGACACGTCAGCTGGCGCTTGTGCAGCCTGCGGTTTGCTCGAAATCGCAAGCTCAGTTCCTGCGGAAGAATCGGAGCTATATCAAGCGGCTGGCGAGCGAATAATGCGCTCACTCTACGAAAATTACGGCGCTTGGGATGATGAGGCGGAGGAAGGCTTGATTTTGCATGGGACAAGCCATTACCCAGAGCGGAGAAACATTGACGTGCCGCTTATTTATGGCGACTATTTCTTCGTAGAAGGTTTAGCACGATTAAGAGGGGATTCCTCGACGTTCTGGTAGAGGAGAGGTAACGAACATGCAAATCGAAAGTGGATCACAGATAAACGAAATGCTTCCTGTGCGCAAATACTGGCTGGAGCAGATGCTCGCTATTGGCGAACCTGTGCTTAACGCCCTTGCGGAGCGCCGTCTTAAAGAGAAGATGCCTATAGAAATCGCAATAACTGCTGGAGAAGCGGGTGACGAGAAAGCTGCCGCTGAACTTAAAGCTGACCGAGCGAAATTCACGCATTTGGAAGCGTTAGGACGCCTTTTATCCGGTATGGCTCCATGGCTTGAGAATCAGCACATTAATGGACACGAAGAGGAGCTGCGAGTTCGTTATGCCGCGCTTGCTCGTGAAGCAGTGGATGCGGGCACTGATCCAGCATCGCCAGACTATATGAACTTCAGCGATGGTTACCAGCCGATTGTCGACGCTGCTTTTTTGGCGCTTGCGATATTGCGTGCCCCGATAGAGCTTGGTGAAAAGCTGGAGCAGCGTGTGAAAGCAAATGTAATTACGGCGCTGAAGCAAACGAGGTCGAGAAAGCCAGTCTTCTCGAATTGGCTGCTGTTTGCAGCAACGATTGAAGCGGCGCTGCTTAAGCTGGGTGAGCTTGACTGGGACCCGATGCGGATCGATTACGCGTTGAAGCAGCATGAGCAGTGGTATTTGGGTGACGGCGCATATAGTGATGGTCCAGATTTTCACTGGGATTACTATAACAGCTTCGTTATTCAGCCTATGCTGGTCGATGTGCTTGCCGCAGCAGGTGATGAGCACGAGGAATGGCGAGCCATGCAGAGTGCTGTTGCGAGCCGTTCACGGCGTTACGCAGAAGTGCTTGAGCGGCTAATTGGAACGGATGGAACATACCCGCCAATTGGACGTTCACTTGCCTATCGTTTCGGAGCCTTTCAAAGCCTAGCTCAGCATGCTCTAAATGATGATTTGCCTGCGTCCGTCACAGCACCTCAGGTACGCTGTGCGCTAACCGCAGCGATTCGTAGAACGCTTGAAGTGCCTGGCAACTTCACAGCGGATGGATGGCTTACAATCGGCTTCTGCGGACATCAGCGAGATGTTGGCGAGCGATACATATCAACGGGAAGCCTCTATTTATGCGCTGCGGTGTTCTTGCCGCTTGGCCTAGCAAGCGAGCATCCATTTTGGAGTGGAGCGGACGAGGCTTGGACTTCTAAAAAGGCATGGTCAGGACAGGCTTTTGGCATCGATGCGGCTTTGAAGTGAATTTCTACTGATCCTGAGGTCGTTTTAAAAAGAGCAAACGGTCGTATTTCTGTGGGGAAGCGATTTGAGCATTATCGTATTCTCAAGATATAGTTGGCGCATAATAATAGCTTGAGCTAATGACAATGGACGGGCCAATCCGCGTAAAAAAGATTTAGTTCCTTCTGCCTAGTGTAAATAAACGGAAAAATGAAACCAAGCACTTGAAATTAATAACGAAAATGAGTATGATAAAAATAGTTGTTAGCACTTGAAGGTTTCGAGTGCTAACGAGAATATAAGCAGCGACAAATTTTGAAGGAGGCTATTTTCAATGATCAGACCTTTGGGTGAACGCGTATTGATCGAAGCAATCGCGAAAGAAGAAACAACCGCTAGCGGTATCGTATTGCCGGATTCGGCGAAAGAAAAGCCGCAAGAAGGCAAAGTGATTGCAGTTGGAAGCGGCACGCTGAAAGATGGTGTTCGTATTGCTCTTGAAGTTAAAGAAGGCGACCGCGTTCTTTTCTCCAAATATGCAGGCACTGAAATCAAATACGAAGGCAAAGAGTATTTGATTATGAAAGAAAGCGAAATTCACGCGATTTTTGAATAACAACCCGCTTAGGGTCACATAGAAGGCAACACATAAACTAAGCAGTTCTACTTAAACTATTTTGGGAGGTTTCTGTTAATGGCTAAGGAAATTAAATTTAGCGAAGACGCTCGTCGCGCAATGCTGCGCGGTGTTGATGCACTTGCAAATGCAGTTAAAGTAACACTAGGTCCAAAAGGCCGCAACGTGGTACTTGAGAAAAAATTCGGAAGCCCGCTTATCACAAATGATGGTGTTTCCATTGCAAAAGAAATCGAGCTTGAAGATGCTTTTGAAAACATGGGCGCTCAACTTGTTAAAGAAGTAGCTACAAAAACAAATGACGTTGCTGGTGACGGTACAACTACGGCAACTGTTCTTGCACAAGCGATGATTCGCGAAGGCTTGAAAAACGTTACAGCTGGCGCTAACCCTATGGTTATCCGCAAAGGTATCGAGAAAGCTGTTAAAGCTGCTGTTGAAGAGCTTAAAGCAATCTCGAAACCAATCGAAGGCAAACAATCGATCGCACAAGTTGCTTCGATCTCATCTGCTGACGATGAAGTAGGCCAACTTATTGCTGAAGCTATGGAAAAAGTCGGCAACGACGGCGTTATCACTGTAGAAGAGTCGAAAGGCTTTGTTACAGAGCTAGAAGTTGTTGAAGGTATGCAATTTGACCGTGGTTATGTATCTCCATACATGATTACAGACACTGATAAAATGGAAGCTGTCCTAGACAATCCTTACATTCTTATCACTGACAAAAAAATTACGAGCATTCAAGAGATCCTTCCGGTTCTTGAGAAAGTCGTACAATCCGGCAAGCAATTGCTAATCATCGCTGAAGACGTAGAAGGCGAAGCTCAAGCTACTCTAGTAGTGAACAAACTTCGTGGAACATTCACTTGCGTAGCTGTTAAAGCTCCAGGCTTCGGTGACCGTCGTAAAGCTATGCTTCAAGATATCGCTGCTCTAACAGGCGGCCAAGTGATTACAGAAGAGCTAGGCCTTGAGCTTAAATCGACTGGCGTTGAATCACTAGGTTCTGCTCGTCAGATCCGCATCACTAAAGAAACAACAATCATCGTTGACGGCAGCGGCAACTCCGCTGACATCGTTGCTCGCGTGAATCAAATCCGCGCTCAACTGGAAGAAACAACTTCCGACTTTGACCGTGAGAAGCTTCAAGAGCGTCTTGCAAAATTGTCTGGCGGCGTTGCAGTTATCAAAGTTGGCGCAGCTACAGAAACAGAATTGAAAGAGCGCAAACTACGCATCGAAGATGCCCTCAACTCCACTCGTGCAGCGGTTGAAGAAGGTATCGTATCGGGCGGCGGTACTGCCCTCATTAACGTATACAACGCTGTTGCTGCTGTTAAAGCAGAAGGCGACGAGCAAACAGGCGTTAACATCGTTCTTCGTTCCCTTGAAGAGCCGCTTCGCACAATCGCTGCGAACGCTGGTCAAGAAGGTTCGGTTATCGTTGAGCGTCTGAAAAACGAAAAAATCGGCGTAGGCTACAACGCAGCTACTGGAACATGGGTTAACATGTTCGAAGCGGGTATCGTTGACCCTGCTAAAGTAACTCGTTCAGCTCTACAAAACGCAGCTTCCGTTGCAGCTATGTTCTTGACAACTGAAGCAGTTGTTGCTGACAAACCAGAACCTAAAGGTGCTGGCGCTGGTATGCCTGATATGGGCGGTATGGGTGGTATGGGCGGCATGATGTAATAAGGGGGATAAACCCTTATGCATCAAGGGTTTTCGTCAGTGAAAATCCTGTTTATCAATATCTTTATAACTTTGAGACCTTCCAGATTATTCTGGGAGGTCTTTTTGCGTTTGTCGAAAATCAACATGAATAAAGATATCGGAGGAGAGGGAGGTAATCGCTGCCAACGGGGGCATCTGACGATGTGAATATTAAAGCCAATTTACAAAATGACAATAATGTAATATAGGAACGCTTAATTGTTAGGGGAATCGATGGTTGTTTGCCTATCTGTCTTTTAAGATATAAGAAATAAAGGCAGAGGAGGTGGTGTGAAATGAATTTTTTAGAAGAAAATATTAATTTATTTAGAATGGTTAATGACCTAGGTAAACAATATCCTTACTTAAACCCTACAATGGTTTTCATTGCTGAGTTTACGGTATATTTCTTGGTTTTAGGTGTTATCTTCATTTGGTTTACTCGAAATAAACAGAGTAGAATGATGATTGTGTGTGCAACCATTACTTTTGTATTTGCTGAAATTATTGGGAAAATAGCAGGCAAATTTCATTCGAATAATCAACCATTTGCTGAGTTGGCAAATGTTAATAAATTAATTGAAAAAGCCGTTGATAATTCTTTTCCAAGCGATCATACAATATTGTTCTTTTCATTTTGTGTATCCTTTTGGTTATTTAGAAAAGGCTGGTGGTTTTTATGGGTTATACTAGCTTCCCTTGTTGGTATTTCTCGTATTTGGGTCGGTGTCCACTATCCAGCAGATATCCTAGTAGGAGCTATTATAAGCATCATTTCAAGCTCAATTGTTTACCTTGTTGTTCCTAAGTTAAGCTTGATTCAGAAATTGTTAGGGGGTTATGCGAAATGCGAAAAATTGCTTCTATCTCCATTAACTAAATCGAAAGGGAATAGATCAAAGAATTATTAAGAGGAATAAAGCACATAGAAAAAAGATAATAGATCCTGTCGGTTATCAGGCAGAGAAGCCTGTAGCAACAATAGTTTCCCCCAGCAGAAACACCGTTTGACCACATAGTGTAAAAATGAGAGACCCTTCAAGAGTTCATTGAACTTTTGGGAGGTCTCTCATTTTTTTGATAAATACCTTATTCTAATTCTTGGTCTAAAAAAGGTATTACTAAACGACGTACTTCATCTGTTGACGTCGTATCCATCAATTGAGTTCTTAGTTCGCTTGCGCCTCTAAATCCACGAACATAGATTTTGAAAAAGCGAAGAAGTGGTTTAAATGGACGTGGTTCGTTTTCTTTTGAATATTTATCGTGAAGATCTAGCTGTAAAAGTAGTAAGTTGAGAAAATCCTTCGCGCTATGTTCTTTAGGTTCTTTTTCAAAAGCAAATGGATTGGTGAAAATGCCGCGGCCAATCATGACACCATCAACGCCGTATTGTTCCACTAATTTGAGTCCCGTTGCACGGTCAGGAATATCTCCATTAATGGTTAACAACGTATTTGGTGCAATTTCATCGCG
Organism: Paenibacillus sp. NRS-1760; assembly: GCF_050467785.1. Classification (NCBI taxonomy): domain Bacteria; kingdom Bacillati; phylum Bacillota; class Bacilli; order Caryophanales; family Paenibacillaceae; genus Paenibacillus; species Paenibacillus sp. NRS-1760. Next base: position 113,781 of record NZ_JBITPK010000009.1, read on the forward strand.
TAATTTTTTTATTTCAGGAATGAGCTCCCAGTGCGCCTCTACTTTACTCATCTCTTTTTTTGTACGAAGGTGAATGGAAAGATTCGCAATATCTTGTTTCAATATATGCCCTAACCAATCGCGCCACTCGTCAATTTCAAAGTATCCCAATCTTGTTTTAACACTAACCGGCAATCCACCTGCTTTTGCTGCTTGAATAATTTCGGCTGCAAGTTCAGGATGTTGTATTAGTCCAGAACCCTTTCCATTGGATGCGACGTTTTGGACGGGGCATCCCATGTTTAAATCGATACCACGAAAGCCTAGTTTTTTCATATCAATACTCATCTGTTCAAAAAATGCAGGTTTATTGCCCCAAATATGAGCGACGATCGGTTGCTCATCTTCTGTGAACGTTAACCGACCACGAGTACTGGCTCTTCCTGCAGGGTTACAATAACTATCTGTACTTGTGAATTCTGTGAAAAATACGTCGGGTTTTGCAGCTGTACTAACGACGTGACGAAATACAACATCTGTGACATCTTCCATTGGCGCTAATATAAAAAACGGCTTTGGTAAATCAAGCCAAAAGTTGTGTTCGTTACTCATAATATCTCCTCTTGTTGCAATATATAAAAATCGATAAAAGCCGTAGTAAAGTCTTTTACCCAACATACATAATATCATTTTTTTTCGTTTGATGCACAGAATCGATTGTGTGAAATGCTGTCACCAATTAATATATCGAAGTCAATCTAAGAAGCTGGCTGCAAACGCGACTCGATCACGAAAACACCGTTCGGCGCTATATGGGCATCATGGCGATATACCCAGAACCAAATGTGAGCAAGCGCGACCTGCAGCACCGAATCTCCCCTTATTTGCTGCGCAAGCTAAGCATCTCGGGGCCTGATCATGTGTGGTCGGTTGACATTAGCTTTATCCGAATGAAGCACGGGTGGATGTATCTGTACCATTTTACCAGTCCCAAGTACATCGAACTGCTCCATGAGCATGAGGTATTGATCAGCATGGACGGCAAGGGCCGCGCAACGGATAACATCGCCACTGAGCGATTCTGGCGTAGTCTGAATTACAATGAAATCTACTTTCAGGATTACCAGAGCCCCAGAGAAAACAGGCAGGGGATCGAACGTTATATCCACTTGCACAATCGGTATCTGTCGCATCAATCGCTTCATAACCATACGCCCGAGGCGGTGTATACCCAGGCGCTCTTGCTTCCATCCACAAGTGAATAACCGGGTTTCCCGCGCCTTCGTTTAGGCTTTGTCCTCTATCCGTGGAAATCTCTATGCGGGACTCCTCATTCTTAAGATTTCCATTTCAAGCTTCTTCTCACGCTGAGGCAATGGAACGATAGAACATACCTTGTGTATCTTTTCACACCTTAATAACTGTCTTGACATCTTGTAGTACCATAAAACGAAGGCACGCACCATAAGAGTACGGACAAAAGCAGACGGTTTAATTGAATGTGTCTCTTTATAATAAGAGGCTTCTCAATAGTTCATTTGAACTTAGGGGAAGTCTTTTGTCAGTACGGGGTGTTTCGAAAAACGGCCGATTTATTATGTTTTTGATGAGATCAAATCATATTTATCAAACTGATCATTATACAAGTTTTTAAATTCCAACGGAGTAATCCCTTCTAATCTTTTGAAAACGGTACAAAAGTATCCTGTATTATTGAACCCCACGCTGTTTGCAATATCACTGATATTCAAATCAGGAGATTCATGCATGATTTCTTTTGCCATGTTAATCCTGTATCTATTTAAATATATAAATGGTCGTGTGCTATAAGTTTGCTTAAAGAGTCGGCATAGATGTTGAGGTGTGATGTTCGCTATTTGTGACATTTCATCTAGTGACATTGAATGGTTGTAATTAGTCTTAATAAATTCAATGACTGGCTCAAGTAAAATAGTATTTTGATTTGTTTTTGAATCTTGGTTCATATAGTTTCTTAACTCACAAACAAATTTATAGACGAGAATGGAACAGTTAAGTTTACTATTATAATTTTCAAATATATAACTCGACGAGATACTATTGAGAATTTGATTTATTGTATCCAGGTTAATAGATGAAAATATGCCTATTTTCCCGAATCCAAACTGCTGTAATAGTGGATCAAGCGCATATCCATTAAAAGTAAGCCAATAAGTTTCCCAGGGATCTTCAATCGGATAATAGTCATGTTTGACATTCGGATAAGAGAAAAATCCGGAGTTTTTATCCAGTATGTATTCTTTTCCCTCAACTAACAGTACTCCTTTACCTTTTTGACAGTGAATCCAGTGATAGTCTTGATTGCCCTGAGGTCTGTGAGTTGGGCCCTGATGCTTGTGGTATCCTACTGTCCTCATATAGAAGGGTAACTTCTTTTCCTCTTCAGTAATAGATGGAAATATACTCTTTAGCATAAAAAATAATCATTCCTTATGTTCATATATTTGAAAATGGCTAATATATTAAAATTGAAGTTTACAATATTTATCTATATAATAACGCTAAATTAGTTTGTAATCAATAAATAATGATGTTAATATTTTTAAATTTAATATAGGGAGTGATTGCTAAATGCCAATGGTAGATTTTTCGATTGAACAGTTGAAAGCATACAAAGGAATTAACCCAAGACCAGAGGATTTTGATCGTTTCTGGGAAAGAGCATTAATAGAAATGCGATCAGTAGATTCAAACTTGGAATTAATTCCTAGCAAATTCAGTGTGCCCTTCGCAGATTGTTTTGACCTATATTTTACAGGTGTCAGAGGAGCGCGGATACACGCAAAGTATTTGAGGCCCAAAAATGCAGTTGAACCTCATCCTGCAGTTTTGCAGTTTCATGGGTATTCGAAAAATTCGGGTGACTGGCATGACAAGCTTGATTATGTTGCTTTGGGATATTCTGTCATTGCGATGGATTGTCGCGGCCAAGGAGGCTACTCACAAGATTCTGGAGGAGTGACCGGCTCGACATACAGAGGACATATTATACGTGGATTAGATGATAATGAGGATAATCTACTATTTAGGCATATTTATCTGGATACAGCGCAGATTGCTTCTATTGTTATGGATTTACCTGAGGTGGATGGAAACAGAGTTGGAGCAATGGGAGTTTCTCAAGGGGGGGCATTGTCTTTAGTATGTGGGAGCCTAGAGCCTAAGATTAAGAGGATTGCTCCATTATATCCTTTTCTATGTGATTTTAAGAGAGTATGGGAGATGGATTTACTGAAAGACTCGTATGAAGAACTCAGAACTTATTTCAGACATTTTGATCCCATGCATAAGAATGAAAATGCTACATTCACAAAGCTTGGTTATATTGATGTGCAAAACTTGGTTCAGCGTATAGAAGGAAAAGTAATAATGGGAGTAGGTTTAATGGATACCGAATGTCCTCCGTCAACGCAGTTTGCTGCGTACAACAAAATAAAATCGCAAAAAGATATAGTTATTTATCCGGATTATGGACATGAATCTATACCGGGCTTTGGAGATATAGTGTATGAGTTCATGATCGGACTATAAAGAATGGTATGAATTAATAAATAAATAAATAAATAAACGACATGGAGGCTATATGATGAAAAAGGGTATTAATATGTGGTGTTTCCCTGAGGAATTTCGTGTTGATTATTGCATGAAGGTCGCTAAAGAGGCTGGATTTGATGGTATAGAGCTTAATATGGAAGAAGAAACTAAAGATAGCAGCGATCTAAGACTCACATTAGCTTCTAAGGAGAAGGATATACTTGATATTAAAGAAATGTCTAAGATCTATGAGTTAGAAATGCCAAGCATTTCTACAGCTCTATGCTGGAAAAGCATGCTTTGCAGCGATAATAGTACTACAAGAGAAGAAGGGAAAACAGTCGTCAAAAAGATGATAGATGCAGCTGTCATATTGGGAGCGGATACTGTACTTGTTGTTCCTGGTCGTGTAGATGAACAGATTTCCTATATCGATTGCTATAACAGGTCACTTCAATCTCTCAAAGAACTGGTTCCATATGCGGAGAGCAATAAAGTGAATATTGGAATAGAAAATGTTTGGAATAAATTTTTGATGAGCCCCATTGAAATGCGCAGATTTATCGAAGAAATTGGCAGCCCGAATGTAAAAGCCTATTTTGATGTAGGTAATGTTGTTCAATTTTCTTACCCAGAATATTGGATTGATATTTTAGATGATCTAATTACAAAGGTTCATGTGAAAGATTTTAAAAGGGATACTGGAAATATCACAGGATTCACAAACCTATTAGAAGGCGATACAAGGTGGGACTTCGTAATAAATTCACTTGAAAAAGTAAATTACGATAGTTACTTAACCGCGGAGCTCTCCCCTTATAAACTCAACCCAAATGCCCTAATAAAACAAACATCGATGGCCATGGATTTCATATTAGGGAAAGATACCTTTGAATAATGTTATTTCCAATCGCTTATAATATGATATGATTTCTATTGAATTGGATCTCATGTCATATCATGTTAGGTGGTAGGGGCTATCTTAAAAAAAATGCTTATTAAACATCAATTGATGCTGATTTCTCTATTGGTAATCATGAGTATGGTTTTTATTATTATGTTTACTTATGAGCAAACCTCTAAAATTCTTGTTAATAAAAACAAAGAATATACTTCAGACATCATTTTGCAGCTAAGGGATAGCATGGATTTAAATGGCTCACAAATTAATAAAATCATTACAAGCACTGCGTATGATGGAGTTGTCCAGCAATATCTAACGGAAGATGACTACCTGAAGCGTGTTAATTTATCCGAAAATCTTGATAATCTTTTCAGAAATATAATTCAATTACGAGAAGGGATTCTTGACATTGTTATACTAGGTAAACACGATATTTTTTATTCAATGAGTGGCAGTACTTTTTTTGTTAAACAATATAACGATTTATTCATGTCGTCAAAAAATCCCTATTATACTGGAATCGTCTCACTCAATACTGGAACATATGAAGATAAAAAGTCCATTATTGTTGGCATGGCGGTATACTCGACGAACCCCAACATTGTGGTTGAAAACAATATAGGGACGATTGCAATTATTTTAGATTCAGATATATTCGATTCAAGTATAGAAAAGATTAGAAATGTTTCTAATATGAAGTTTTACCTATTGGATCGAAGCTATAACATTTACCATAGTAATGATACAGAAGAGCAGATTTCCTGGATTAACATACTAAAAAATAATAGTATGCAGCTAAATACTCAGAGCATCGTTACGATTGACGGGGAGAAAAACATTTTACAAAGTGAACCCATTAACAGTATAGAAGGTACGATCGTAAGTATTATGCCAGAGAACAGGTTGCTTGGGGAAATCATTGATCTACGTAAGAAAGTTATGCTCATTTTTTTGATTTCTCTTCTACTCATTGCGATTCCAGCCATATTCACAGTGAATAATATTTTACTTCCAATTAAAAAGTTTCTGATTTTTATTAGTGGTATAAAACTGGGCGAGATTAAAAATTTCGAAAAACGAATCAGTATTGAAGGCTATTCTGAAATGTCTATTTTGGCAAACAAGTTCAATCAAATGCTGGACGAAATTGAAGTGTTAACGCACACGCTAATAGAAACAAACTCTGTCTTGTTTAGAACGGAGCTTGAGAAAAAACAAGCTGAACTAAACTTCTTGGAAAGCCAAATAAATCCTCATTTTTTATATAATACACTGGAATCAATCAAAGCTTTAGCACTCATTAGTGGTACAAAAGAGATTCATGATATGACGAAAGCATTAGGCAGAATACTAAGATATGGAGTTAATGCATCGGATGAAGTAACAGTGATGGAAGAGTTAAATGTGGTGAAGGATTATCTGTATATTCAACAAGTTCGATTTAAGGATAGAATTGACGTGTATTTTGACATTTCACCGTCAACTCTGAAATGTATAGTGCCCAAGATGATACTGCAGCCAGTGGTAGAAAACGCAATTTTCCATGGACTGGAGCCAAGTATGAAGAAGGGGAGCCTATTTGTTTCGAGCGAGATCGTTAGTGAACATACTTTAGTCATTTCTATAAAAGATAACGGGGTTGGAATGAGCAGTGAATTATTAGAAGTGATTAGGAAAAGACTTCTTAATTTTAATAAGGATAACCCGTTGAACGTGAAGGTTGGAATTGGGGTTTCTAATGTAAATAATCGGATCAAGTTAAAATGGGGCAATGATTTTGGCTTAACAATTAGAAGTGAGCAGGATATAGGAACAGAAGCAGTATTAAGAATACCAGTAAGGAGCGATGCTCATGTATAAGGTCGTTATTACTGATGATGAGAGCTTAATTATTGAAAGCTTAAAATTATGTATAGATTGGGAGCAGCAGGGCTTTCAAATTATTGGTCAAGCGTTGAATGGAATAGATGCACTAGAACTAATCTTAGAAGCAGAGCCTGATATTGTTTTTACAGACATTAGAATGCCTGGATTAAACGGACTGGAATTGATGAAGAAGGTATCAAAAACTCACCCACATATTCTTTTTGTTGTCATCAGCGGATACGCAGAGTTTGCCTATGCTCAAAAAGCGTTAAAGCACGGTGCTATTGGTTATTGCCTCAAGCCAATTGAAGAGGATGAAATTATAAATGTACTTCGAAAGGCTGAAGAAATCTTATTAAATGATACCCCGAATAAAAATGAAGATTTACTTGAGCTATTGGCGGACTCCTCTTCAATAGATTCGAAACAAAAATTGAACAGTATTCTAAAGAAGAAAGGCTTTAATATTACAACCAGTAATGGTTTGTACGTCATTGTCTCCATAGGCCAAAAAGGAATAACCATTCCACAAAATATAATGCATGTCATGATAAGGCTTGATTTTAACAAAAAAGTTTATATTTTTGAGCAATTAAATAATGAGAAGTTAATTCACTTCTTTGAATCGCAAATGTCTGAAGAAACAATATCTATAGGAGTTTCATTGGTTAATGAGGTAAGTGAATTGAAACAGGCTATTGTCGGAGCTGCTATAGCTGCCTATCAGTTTTTTATTGTAGGTAGGAAAGGTGTATTTATATCTAAACCGATTGATATTCATCTATTAGACCACGATCTCAAGAAACTGGATAAGGCCATTCAACAAAAAGACATTGCGCTCATAGACGAAAGTTATCTAAGTATTAAAGAGCTTTTTAAAGCAGGAGAGATGAATATCAGGCTTGCATTTAAAGTATATAATACAACAATGGTTTTATTATTTAAGTATTCAGATGATGAGCTTGATACAGATATGGTTGACTATGAACAGCTTGCATATAATTTTGGGAATGTGGAAGAAATGCTTAGCAAGTTGAGGGAGTTGTCAGTAAAGCATTGTAACATATTGAACAACAATATGACTGGGAAAATTGATAATACAATTATTAAGCAAGTTTTAGAATATGTGAATAATAACTTTTATAAAGCAATTACTGTACAAAATCTTTCCGAGATGTTTTTCATCAGTCCCAATTATATAAGTTCACTGTTTAAGAGGGAAGTTGGAGAAAACTTCAAAGAACATCTTGCAAAGATTCGAATTGATTATGCCTGTAAATTACTGGGGAGCCAAGAGTATTCTATTCAACAGGTGGCAGAAAAATCGGGATATAGTGATTATTTCTATTTCTCACGTATCTTTAAAAATATGACAGGAACAACTCCTTCTAAATTCAGATCAGAAAATACTATAAAAAAAACGTAATATAAAGAGAACTGTCGCAATTTTGCGGCAGTTTTTCTTTTTTTTAAATATCTACACTAAAATCTGTTTAATTCTACAGCGCTTACATTTTGTCTTTAAACAAGATGAGATCATAAAAAAACACTCGCTGTTTGTCCATGTATATTCAATGAACTGTGCATAACATTGTCATGATAAAAGTCTTATCATGAAGACAGAGAAGTTCCTTAGAAGTTATAAATGCAACACCAATATTATGCATCTGGGGGTTGATACAATTGAAGTTAAATGTTGCTAGCACAAGTAAGGTAAACAAACTTGAGGGACATCTATTGAAAAGAATACTTAATTATAAGTATTACTATTTGATGTTACTGCCATTGATAGCTTGGTATATAGTCTTCTGTTATATACCGATGTATGGTGTCACGTTATCGTTCAAAACTTACAATTTTAGTGAAGGTATTCTAGGAAGTCCTTGGGTAGGATTGAGGAATTTTGAAGAGCTATTTGTAGATTTAGGGTTTAGAAACGCACTGAAAAATACTTTGATTTTAAGCTTGGGTAAGCTGCTATTTCATTTCCCTGTTCCGTTAATATTAGCCATATTGATAAATGAAATCGGTCGAAGTAAACTTAAAAAGTTTTATCAAACGGTCTTTACTTTTCCACACTTTATATCATGGATTGTTCTCTCCGGTGTAATTTTCAATATTTTTTCACAAAATGGTGTGTTTAATCAACTAATCGATTTGTTTGGATGGGAATCGACATCCGTATTAGTGGAAAAGGAGTATTTCAGACCGCTTATATATATCAGTTATATATGGAAAGAGATGGGCTGGGATTCCATTATCTACTTAGCCGCGTTGGCAGGAATTAACCCGGAATTTTATGAAGCATCAGAAATTGATGGTGCAAACAGGTTTCAAAGGATTCTATATATTACATGGCCATGTCTACGAAGTACAACAGCAATACTACTGATTCTGAGTGTTGGTTCGATTATGAATGGAGTTGGATTTGATCAAATATTCAATCTGTATAGCGCACCTGTGTATGCGGTTGCAGACACCATTGATACGTATATATATCGCTCAACCTTTGGTGTAGGAATGGATTTTGGTTACTCTACAGCGATTGGGTTTGTAAAATCATTAGTAAACTTAGTTTTAATCTGGATTGCGAATGTGGCGATCAAAAGAATGGGTGAAGATGGTCTATTCTAAAGTGATACAGGTGGAGAGGAGATCGTATGAAAAATAGTATGACTAAAAAAAATAAGATGCAGACCTTTGATATTATCAACATAACATTTCTAGCAGTAATATCTATTTTTATGATTTATCCGTTCTATAATGTGATTATTATCTCATTTGCTAAATATGATGACTTGGTACAAGCAGGAATGTACTTAATTCCTAAATCATTTGATCTAGATGCCTATAAAACAGTATTAAGTGATTCCTCTTTCTATAAAGGATTTATCGTTAGTGTATTTATAACGATTGTCGGCACTTCGATCAGTATGATTCTCTCCGTATGCGGGGGGTATGCGTTATCTAAAAAAGATATGCCAGGCAGAAACTTATTTCTATTCATCATTTTGTTTACGATGTTCTTTAGTGGAGGCCTCATCCCTTATTATTTGACCGTGAAGGCTGTTGGCTTGATTGATACGATTTGGGTTATGATCCTGCCTATTGCAGTCAGCACTTGGAATCTAATTATAATAAAAAATTACTTTAACAACTTTCCAGCTAGTCTTGAAGAATCAGCGAGACTTGATGGCGCAAATGATATACAGATCCTTATGAAGATAGTTATTCCCACTTCGATGCCTGTAATCGCAACTTTTTCACTATTCTATGCGGTTGATAGATGGAATGAATGGTGGAATGCTTTGATCTTTGTGAGCGATAAAGATATTCGTCCTCTCCAGATTGTTTTAAGAGAGATCTTAATAAATTATAGTTCTACGATATCAGAGGCTGCCAAGCAGGCATTGCTCACTGGTGATAAGGTTATATTTGCAACCAGCATTCAGATGGCAGCAATTGTAGTAACGATGGTACCTATAATAATCGTTTATCCTTTCTTGCAAAAGTACTTTGTAAAAGGGATTATGATAGGTTCAATCAAGGAGTAGCGATATTTCAGATCGATTATAACAGCATTTGCTGCTATATATAAATATAAGGGAGGATAAAAAAATGGTTACCATACAAAAAAGTCGTCTTTTTAGGATGAATTATGTAGTAGGAATAATGCTAGTGGTGTTTAGTGTTATTGCTGCAGGCTGCAGTAACAATGCTAATGTAGAGGGGAATAAGACAAACGCTAGCACAGAACCAGCTAGTACAGCAACAAGTCAGGAAGAAGATCCCTTTAAAGAGCATATGGAAATTTCAGTAGGTATTTGGGGTATCACTGACGATGCCGTCAATGTCGAGAAAGATGCTTTAGTCGCTGAAATTTCAAAAAAGCTTAATATTACGCTTGTTGCTAAACCGCTTACATTTGATGATTACACTCAAAAAATTTCATTGTGGGTGGCATCAGGACAATTGCCAGATATATTTGCAATCGATGCTGTTGGCAGTATAAACCGAAGCAAATGGATCAATGAAGGTATTGTACGTTCACTGCCAGATGATCTGAGCAAGTATCCAAATTTAGATGAAGTGATGAAAATCGAAGATATAGACGCATTGAAAGTTAATGACAAGCAATACAATGTACCTCGTTTAACTTGGAGTACGTTACAGCATAATGCTAAAGATAGATTTATTATCTATCGTTGGGACTGGGCACAGTCTTTAGGAATTACTAAAGAGCCTGAGACTTACGATGAATTTGCAGCAATGATTAAAGCAATGGTCGAAAAGGATCCTGAAGGTAAAAAAACAACGGGTCTTACTACACGTCAAAAAACATTTTTAGGAGATTTATGGCTTCCATATAATCCGGCTGTAATTTCAGACGGCAGCGGAACTGATTTTAAATGGATTAAGGAAAATGACAAGTTCATACCAGCTCTATTCTCAACTAAAACTTTAGATGGATTGAAAGCTATTAAGGGTATGTTTGAACAAAATATCATTGATAAAGACGTCGCACTACTAAAAACAGGAGAAGGAGATGATAAGTTTTATTCGGGTAGAGCTGCTGCTCTTATAACGAATGGAATAGCGGCAACAAACTTTAATAAAGTCTATCCAGATAAGAAAGCTGAAGAATCTATTAAAATACTAAAACTATGGCCTGATGCGGATGGCGTAAGATATCAGCCGACATTTAAGACATATTGGTCAGAAAGCTATTTCAGTGCCAAAGTTGATGATAAGAAAATGGAGCGAATTATGGCGCTTTATGATTATTTACTCTCGCCTGAAGGAAAAGACCTCTACAGATATGGTATCGAAGACGTGGATTATACGAAAAAGGACGGACAGATCGTTCTTAATGAAGGTGTAGATCTCAATAAAAAATACCCTTCGATTGCTTCTTTGAAAATGTTAGCAAGTTTTGATGGAGATTTTGAGCTTGATCCAAACACGCCACCGAATAGAAATAACCCTACACAGCAACTGTTAATTGATTACGTAAACTGGAGTAAGCAATCTACAAAGATTCCTGAGTTTGATTTTAGATTGTCTTATATGTCTACACCTACTAAAGATAAATTTTCTATAACGGATGTTGACGATCTTATTCAGGTGGTATTGTCCAAAGAGCCAGTGGAAGATGCTTGGAACGAGATAGTGAAGAAATATGAAAATAAAGGCTTAAGTAAAATGATTGAAGAGGTAAATGCAAAAGCTGCTGAACAGGGCATTAAATAATTTGTTCTTTCAAGTCATCAGTACACAAGCACTATAATAAATCGGACAATGGAATGTTGTTTGTAATTATAGTGCTTGTCTGTTTTTATCAATCTAAATAGGAATGGATGATTATAGTGGCAAATGAAATCAAAATTATAGATGTAAAGAAGGTAGCTTTCGTTGAAGTGGCAGAGCCTGAAGTATTGGGAGATGAAGAGGTACTGGTAGAGACGCTTATTTCAGGTTTAAGTGCGGGGACTGAAATGCAGTTTTATCTAGGTATCGCACCATTTTTTAATAAAGAGTTAGACGCGCACAAAAATCTTTTTGTCAAAACGGAAACGGAATCTTATAAATATCCTCTAAGTTATGGTTATGAGAATGTTGGGAAAATAGCAGAGGTCGGTAAAAATGTGACCAACTTAAAAGTGGGAGATGTTGTGGCCTCCTACTTCGGTCATATTTCAAAGTTTAAGACAAAGGCAGAAGGCTTTGTCATTTTACCGGAGAGTATGGATCCACGAAGTGGCGTTTTTTTACCTCTTTTAGGGGTAGCATATAAAAACATACTAAACGCACGCATTATTTTGGGAGAAACGGTTGTCATTTTCGGTGCTGGTATTGTTGGACAATTATTAATACAGCTTGCAAAGCTCTCTGGTGCAGGTAGGGTGATTTCTGTAGATATGTGTGATTATAGACTGGATAGGGCAAAGGAATCAGGTGCTGATATTTGTCTAAATCCAAAGAAAATTGCAGATGTAGCGAACGAAATTCGTTCGCTTACTTCTAATCGTGGAGCAGATGTCGTTTTTGAAGCGACAGGATCTTCCATTGCTTTGCATGAGGCGATAAGAACGGTTTATCGTACAGGAACTGTTTATGCAACATCATTTTATAGAGGTGAAGCAAAGGGACTTTTTCTAGGAGAAGAGTTTCACCATAACGCTGCTCGTATTGTGATGTCAGGCTGCATTCCAAATGAAGTTCGTCCACGATGGGATGAAAAGCGATGGCAGGATGCGTTAGAAACCACACTGCCGTTATTGAAATTGGATCACCTAATTAGCCATGAGTTTGCAGCAACTGATGCACAGCAAGCATATGAGACTGCAGCAGAGAAGCCAGATGAATGTCTTCAAATCATTTTTTCATACTAACTATAAATGAAATTTATGGACTACAGGAGGAAACTGAAATGGCAGAAATAAAAGTGGGAATAGTTGGAACAGGGACGATAAGCAATTATCATGCTAATGCGTACAAAAGCCTGCAAGATGTTAAAATACATGCTGTCTATGACTTGAATATTAAAAGAGCTGAAGACTTTGCACAAAAATTTGCAGTTGAACATGTTTATACGGATTTTGATGCCATGCTCAATGATAAAAGTCTTGATGCTGTAAGCGTATGTGTATGGAACTATGATCATGCATCGGTTGCAATAAAGGCTCTAAAAGCAGGTAAGCATGTACTATGTGAAAAACCTCTTGCTATAAACTTAAAGGAAGCAGAGGAAATTTATCGAGTTGCAAAGGAATGTGGAAAAGTTCTTATGGTTGGATTTGTAAGAAGATTTTTCAAAAACACAATGGTCTTAAAAGAATTTATGGATAGCGGAGACTTCGGGGATATCTATTTCGCTAAAGGTGCTTATATAAGAAGAATTGGAAATCCTGGTGGCTGGTTTGCTGATAAAGGACGTTCTGGAGGGGGGCCATTAATCGATCTTGGCGTACACATTATAGATACTGCAAGATACCTGATGGGTAATCCTGCTGCAGTAACAGTCAGTGGCATGACTTCAGCCGGGATTGGTGCAAGACCTCATATTAAAGGAACTGATAGCTATAAATCTGCAGACTTTAAAGAATTTTGCGATGTAGAGGATTTTTGCGGTGCAATGATCAGGTTTGATAACGGAGCAACATTATGGATAGAAACAAGCTTTAGCCAGCACATTAAAAACGATGCATTAAGCTTTCAGATTTATGGTACAAAATCGGGAGCATCATTGGAGCCTAAGGTTGAAATATACAAAGAGCAGAATGGATATCTAGTAGATATAGCACCTTACTACAACGAGGACCAAGATGCGATTACAGAAGGATTTAAACGAGAGCTTGCTAGCTTTATAGACGTTGTTCAAGGGAAATCGGAATGTGTCAGCCCAGTGGAAGATGGATTAGAGATCATGAGGATAGTCGATGCGATTTATACTTCTGCAAATACGGGACGTGAAGTCTGTATTGAGAGGTAGGATGAGCTTTAGAGTTAAGAAACGAATCCCCTCAATGGGGATTCAATCGTAAATAGACTAATTATACGGAGGTTTGTGATGATTAAACTAAAACGAAATGTCTCTTTTTTGTTATGTTTACTTATTGCCTTTGTGAGCATTTTTTTTAATTCTTCTCCAATGATTTATGCAGAAGACGAATTACCTGAGCCTTCTAAAGCTTCAGAAGCTTTCAGCAGCACGCAAGGTACAGGCGGGTGGAGCTGGAATCGCGTTCTAGCAGGTAGCTATGAAAATAGCGCGTATGAAGATATGGGGATTTTTTCAAATGGATACTGGTGGTACAGTCAGGAAAACGATTGGGCATCAGGACGTATAGGCAGAGGAGAAATGTTTGTTGGTTTTGGCGATTACGATATAGCAATGACTTACACCGCTGAGAGTGCCGGTATTGTAGATATTACAACGGAAGGCAATGGAATTTGGATTTACAATGGTTACTACAGCAGCGATGGTGCCTATTTGGCTATCTATAAAAATGGAGTCCAGGTATGGCCAATGGCCACTACGAATGAGAAATGGCTTATTGAGGTGGATAATCAGATTTCAGATTTTGGAAAAGTAACGGTATCCGTTAAAGATGGTGACAAGCTTCACTTCAGACTTAACAAAAATACCAATAACACGGATGACAACATCGTTTGGAATCCTGTTGTAACGTACACGAGTACCGTCTATAATCCCGAGTTAGATCCCGAAAGTCAAGGCACCATAAATCCGACTTATTCGTTTTATGATGGTTATTCCAATATACAAGGTGGTAGTGGCTGGAGTTATCTTTCATCTCCTATAGGTGGGAAAGTTGTTGCTGAACAAGGGGGCTTTGTAGCTGACTTTTTAGATGGAGTATGGGCTTCAGGCAAAGATAACTGGACAGATGGTGTTATTGGCAAATCATTTATTCAACCAGGTAGGCTTGCAGATGCAATTATTGCGTTTAAGGTACCTGCAACAGGGAATATTTCTTTATCGTTGAGAGGTGGGGAAATAACACTTTCAGACTCTAGATCAGCAAGCGATGCTGGTGACGGTGCTGCTGTAGGTATTTTCAAGAGTAGTGCTGGAGCTATAAGTCAAGTATGGCCAAACTCAGGACTTCAGCCGATTGCAAATGGCGAAACCCTTACGTTTAACCCTATTGCAATGGAAGTAAAAAAGAATGAGTATAT
Source organism: Paenibacillus sp. NRS-1760 (assembly GCF_050467785.1). NCBI lineage: Bacteria > Bacillati > Bacillota > Bacilli > Caryophanales > Paenibacillaceae > Paenibacillus > Paenibacillus sp. NRS-1760. The sequence goes on from NZ_JBITPK010000009.1 coordinate 128,803, forward strand.
TTATTTCCGAGCTAATAAAGGTACTGCTAATAACTACCACGATACAATAAGCTTTCTTCCGATTATTTCATACAATAATATGGACTTAAATGATGGAGGAGTAGAAGAAGTGCCTACGGAAAATGAGAAGTTTGAGCCAAATGCTGGGGTAAATGAAACCTTGCTTGCTGTATCTAAGGATTTTTCGCAAATCGAAAATAAAGGGAATTTTGATTTTTCTAGCTATGTATTGGATCCTGTCCATAATGTTAATGGTACAGTCAGAATTCCACAAGGCATATATAACATTACAAATGAGCCGGATAATGAAGACACCATATTTCTTATGTCAGGACTAAATGATATCGTAATTGATGCTTCCAATGTTAAGTTAGTTTTCAATGAAGATTCAAGGGCTGCTATTGTGTTTGAGAATAGTGAAAATGTAACACTTAAAGGACTTTCCATACAATATACAAGCCATTCAAGTAGTTTTAATAGTTATGTTAGCGCTATCAAAAATTCGGATAGAATCAAGTTTGAAAATGTTTCTATAGTAAATGGAAGAGGGACAGGGGTTAAAGTAGAAGGTGCTTCTGATGATATTCATATGGATAAGTTATTTATTTCACCAGATGCGTTAGGCACATCTTCAAGCGATACTGGAATCCATTTTCATGAAGCGAGTACTCATGTTTCTGTAACTAACAGTGTTTTTGCAGGAAATACAAACAGTGCTATTATTGATCATTCTGAAGATGGAGCGTTGATAGAAAATAATAAATTATCAGTGCAAGCATCCTCAGCAATATTGCTGCAATCATCTGGTGCTATCGTTAAATACAATACCATTGTAGATAGCGAAAAGAGTGGAATAATAGTTGAAGGGGAAGAGTCTCTTAGCAATATATTGATTGCAAAGAATAGCGTTTCAAACACAGGTAGTGGCATAGAGCAAGGCGGAAATGCTTCAATTCTATTGAATAACAATGAAAATACAGTTGTTTTTGGAAACGTATTCGAAAATACTCAGTCGATGCAAGCCATTGCTTTTCATGGTGGGAAGAATGTGACGATAGCAGATAATGAATTTTCGGGATGGAATGGAACACCATTACTGCTTAATGACGTAGCTATTGCACTCGTAAATAACAACTCTAATATTGGTGCTGTATTAAAGACCGGCAGTACTAAACAGGTATATGGAAATGATATTCCAGGTGACGCTAGTGTAAGCGTTGGTGCGGATATGAGTCGACTGCCACAGATAGATAAACAGCGTTTTATAGGAATGGAGAAGCAAACAGGAGTAAATGTCAGTGGTGTTTCTGTACCGCTTCAACAATATATCACAGATGCGTATAATAACGGATTATCCTCTGTCATCATACCGCCAGGTTCCTATACTTTGATAGAATCCGATTGGAGCCACTTGAACTTTAATCGCATGAGAGACTTTACTGTTTATGCTTATGGTGTATTGATGGAGTGTGAAAATTACGTATCCTCAGCCGTTCAGATGTGGAACTCCAGCAACATTGTTCTTAAGGGCATTACAATGGATTACAAGCTAGTAGCAAATACTCAGGGAACGATTATCTCAATAAATGGTACAGACGTTGTTTGGAGAGCAGATGAAGGATATCCTGCAGATCTTACGAACCAGTCCCTTTTTGATAGTAACTCTTGGGCTGAAGTCTTTCATGAGAATAACGATAGAGCCTATTACGATGTAGGATTTAGCGGTAAAATTAAAAACTTGGATGGAACGATTACTCTTAAAGATGCTGTAAACCTTAGTGCTCTAGATCATCCGCTTGTACAACTTACTGATCTTAAAGTTGGAGAAAAGCTGGTATTCAGAGGAAAGCCTGGTCATGTGAATTATATCTACGATAGCAGTGGAATAAAGTATGAAGATGTGACCGTATACGGCGGAAGCGGGTTTGGGTTTATGGAGCTAAATGGTGACGGAGGAACGCAATTGAACCGTTTAGCCTTTACTCCAGGTCCCCCGCCAGTAAAAGGAGGAACAGAAAGGTTAATTTCAACCTGTGATGCTACCCATTCAACGAATATGCGAGTGGGTGTTCAAGTCAGAAATAGCTTGTTTGAAAAAATGACCGATGATGCTGCAAATGTTCATAGTACTTACGGAGAAGTAAGCAGCTTTGATATGGAAACCAAGCAAATGAAATATAAAGGTAAATACGTTGATCCTGTATTCCGAGCGGGTGATCATGTTTTAGTGTATACGCTTGATGGAAAGCTTCTTAGTGATGCGACTGCCGTAAGCGATACTATTGAAACACCTGATGGAAAAATAGTAGAGCTAGATAAAGTATTTAATTTCGTTGAAGGTGAAACAATCGTTCAAAATGCATCTGCAAGCGGCCAAGGGTTTTTATACGACAATTGTGTCGTTATGAATAACCGTTCAAGAGGTTTCTTGATCAAAGCTTCTAATGGGACTATTCGTAATTCTACACTTGATGATAATGGAATGAGTGCCATATTGGTTAAGCCGGAAATATCGGATGGTTGGGGAGAATCGGGGTATTCAAGTGGACTTACGATTGAAAACAATGTGATTAGAAATAGTGGTTTTTATACAGGTTCCGACCTGCACAGCCCAATCAATATTTCTTCTGATCGAGAACCAACTAGTGATCGTGCATACTTGAACCATAAAAATATCGTCATTAGAAATAACGTATTTGAGGATAGATACACAAAATTTGCAATCAATATAAATGGCGTTGAAGATCTGACAATTGAAGGGAATAATTTTGGAAGCAGAATAGAGGAGTATGATGGTTTTACGCCATCACTCATAAATCCTTATTATCCAAATGATAATAGTCCTTCAATAAAGATTGCAGGCGTTTATGATGTCACTATCTCTAACAATATTTATCCTACATTAGTAACATCAAAGATAGAGCTTGATTCTACAGCTGTGAACGTCAATGGCAGCGATCTGGAAAGCAATGAAGTGGAAGAAGGTCCTAGTGATCCGGTAACCATGATGAAAAGCGACACTATTGAGAAAGCCCGATTAAGTTTGAATCATGCAAAGAATGATGAAACAGTCAAAATTATTTTGGGTGATGAGACCGATGTACCTGTGAGCTTATTTGAAACGATAAAAAGCAAAAATTTAACTGCTATTTTCGAAATGGGCGATTTCAATTGGTTGATCAAAGGCGGTTCAATAGGTGAATTCCCAGAAGACAAGATCACCTTTAGTTTGAAGGTAGTAAAAGTTAAAGAAGAGGGTATCTCTACTCTTGCAGAAAATAAAGATATTATGCAGTTGAAATTCTCGCATATTGGAGAGTTTCCATTCATAGCTACTTTAAGTTTTAAGGCAGATACTGAATATAAGGGGAAAAAGTTGTTTTTACATTTTTATAACGAAAGCTTGAATAGACTGGAGTATAGTTTAACTGGAACAGTAAGTGGTGATGGCAATCTAGCATTTATGTTCAATCATGCGTCCACCTATGTACTTTCTCCTGAAATATTCAAAGGATCCTATGTAAACGAAATAGCTGATTTCAGTGAAATCCCCAATATACAAACCTATGTACCTTATTTTATAGAAAATGGGAAGGAGAAAGTGGTGCCTATTAGCACGCTGATAGATAAAGAGATTTCCTTTATTGCTCCCAAAACAGCTAACTACAGCTATAAGGATAATACAGTGAGGTTTGAAGATATCGACTCACACTGGGCTAAATCAGCGATAGAGTTCGTGCTGGCTAGAGATTTGTTTAAAGGGGTGGATGAGGGGCAGTTTTCTCCGAACACTAATATGACGAGAGGTATGCTTGTGACTATTTTTGGTAGGCTTCATGATGTTGATGCTACTAGCATATCAACATTGGGGGATGTATCTGCAGATGCATACTATTCCCCTTATGTGGCTTGGGCAGCTAATAATGGCATTGTTAGTGGATTTGGAAATAACAGTTTTTTGCCGAATAAGGCGATTACACGTCAGGAACTGGCTACTATTTTAGCGAATTATACTAAGTATGCAGAGATTGATAAGATAAGTAAACCAATGTCTGTTAAACCGTTTGCGGATAATGAGGACATTAGCTCTTGGGCAATAGACGCAGTCAAGAGTGTACAGAGATTAGGTATTCTCGAGGGTAATACAACTAACAGGTTTGAGCCACAAGGCACAGCTACTAGAGCTGAGGTGAGCTTGGTTATTAAGAGAATTATAGAAATAATGTTGAAAAATAATAGAACAAACCCCGCTTAATCAAATTGTTTAAAAAGAAGAGGCTTCACATAAGGGGACTGACCCCCATTTATGAGACAGGGATCAAAACACCTTCAAGTTTAAACGGCCAGTCGCCTGTAATCAATCGGCGACTGGTTCTTTAGTTTCGTTTGAATACGAATTGCGTTATAGTAAGTGATGTAGTCTCGAACGGTCTGTTCAACGATTGCAGTCGTTGTATGGGTCAACCCTTCGAGGTAGAACGTTTCAGACTTTAGTGTGGAATGAAACGATTCAATGGGGGCATTATCAGCGGGCGTTCCCTTGCGGGACATGCTCATGGTAATGCCTTTTCCTTTTACAGCTTCCTGATACCCATGGGACGTGTAGACGCTGCCCTGATCGCTATGGAGAATCGCACCAGGCACAGCTGGCAATTGATTGAGTGTATCTAGTACAAAGTCCGTGTCTTGCGTATCGGATAGACTGCTAGCTACGATCTCTCCGTTATATAGATCGAGGATGCTCGATAGGTACATCATTTTTCCGCCGAATGGTAAATACGTAATATCCGTGACGAGTTTATGCATTGGTACTTCAGCTTGAAATTTCCGCTTTAACAGGTACTCAGCTACATAAGCAGGCTGCCCTGTATGCTTTCGTTTCTTGACTCTGACTCGACATTGAAGCTGCTCACATTGCATGATTCGTTGTACGCGCTTGTGATTAATCTTGTACTTTTTTCAAAGCAGTGCTGTAATTTTTCGGTATCCGTAACGGAATTTATGCTCAGTGCAGAGTTCTCGAATCTCTTCAACCATACTGTCCAATGGCCGAGTTTTGTTTTTTGCTCTCCATCGGTAATAGGTAGCACGTGGCACACCCAGCCATGCACAAGCTTTGGTGATCGTAACTTCCCCGTGAATCAACTCAACCCGTTCAACTATGATTTTTGGTGACAACTCCTTTCCATTTTCTTGTACTTTTTAGCACATCTATTTGTTGCTTTAAGAACCGATTCTCCGCCTTTATTTGCTCCAGTTCCGAGGTGAACTCAGGTCCTTTACCGTAGCTGTATTGTTTGCCTACAGGTTGCTCCAAGCAGTTTAACTCGCCCTTGCGGTACCATCGCATCCAGGTTTCCAATTGCGTCTTATTTCGTATGTTCAGCTGCTCCATCACCTCTTTCACTGGAACTCCTGTTATTCTCAATTCAATGGCTTTCATTTTTGTTTCCACTGGGTAACTTACTCTTGTTGCCAACGTAAAAACACCTCCAAGGTTGTCTCCATATCTTACGACATGGTTGCATTTTCTTGAAGGTGTTTTGATTTGTCTCACGTTATGGGGTCAGTCCCTTTACCCAACATACATAATATCATTTTTTTTCGTTTGATGCACAGAATCGATTGTATGAGCGACAGACATATATTTGGTAACGGTCACCTATCACACATCAAAATTGATGTTGTTGCATTTGTATGAAGTGCATCTTCGATCTGCACCATTCTCGCAATAATGATTTGACTAATATAAGAGAACAAACGCTATACGCTTCAAACCGTGCAACCTGTCGACCTGTTCCCGCATACCATGCATGTGGAGTGTCTAATATTGATAATTCTGAAATAATAAATGAGATGTAACAGATTCGCTCAATTACATTGCTTTAATGATTGCTTACACGTAGGACACGGGCAGCAGTTCATTATCTCTTGTTTTTATGCTCAAGACAATGATAAGATATTACGGGAACGTATGTTTGTTTTTGTTAGTGTTCTAACAGATCGGGGGAATAGCGTGGTTGAAATTGTTGAAAAAGAGCAATTTTCGGTAATTGGAAAATTAGGAAAGGGGACTGCTGATGAAGCTCCCCAATGGATACCAGCATTATGGCAACAAGCAAATAGTAACTTTATTGAGATAAGCAACCTCGCCATCCATCATCAGGTGCAAGCAGCTTCCGTTTGTTTCGATAAGGAGCTGATGCGTACATGATTCAATTGACGAACCGCCAGGCTCGGCAGTTTCTGTTATTGAAGCATGGGCTGTTGGGCGAATATCAATTTGCTGGAAAGCAGGGAGTATTGGATTTTGTGCGGCAGGTCGGTTGTATTCAATACGATCCCATCGATGTTTGCGGAAAAAACGCCGAACTGGTGTTGCAGTCGCGTATCAGAGGATTTACCAAGAGCATGCTCGACGAGTTACTGTATAAAGGTAGATTCCTGGTAGATTATCCCGACAAAAATTTGGCTATTATTCCTGTCGAGAACTGGCCGTACTTTGAGCGGTACAGGCAGGCTGCAAGGCAACATGCTAAGCGTTACCCCGAAATGGAAGCGTTGGTAGAACAAGTTCTGGCTCACATCCAAAATCACGGTGCGCTAAGTTCGAATGATCTAAAATTGGAAGGAAATTTCACTTGGCAATCGGTCATCCACTGGAGCAGCGGAAACAATTCATCCCGGTCGGTTCTGGAGCAGATGTACTCGACAGGCGATTTGATTATCCATCACAAAAAAGGAACGCGTAAATATTACGATATCGCCGGTAAGTACATACAGCCAAATCTGCTGAATGCGCCGGAGCCGTTGAAGGGCGAGCTTGAGCATTATAAGTGGCGGGTACTGCGTCGAATCGGAGCTGTTGGTCTTTTATGGAATCGCGCATCCGATGCCTGGCTGAACATATGGGGATTGAAAGCGGAGCAGCGCAACGAGGTTTTCCGCCAGCTGCTGCACGAAGCTCGCATTGTTGCTGTTGCCGTGGAACAAATGAAGGATACACTGTACTGCTGTGCGGAGGATTTACCGCTTATTGCAGCCGTCCTGCAAAATCCGACGCCGAAATTGCGCTGCGAGCTGATTGCCCCACTAGATAATTTCATATGGGACAGAAAACTGATCAAAGAATTATTTGGGTTCGATTACACTTGGGAGATTTATACGCCTGCAATCAAACGGAAATTCGGCTATTATGTGCTGCCTCTATTATACGGAGAAAGCCTCATCGGACGAGCCGAGGTAATCGCGGAGCGAAAAGCCGGGACGCTTGTTGTTAAAAATGTATGGTACGAGAACGGCATAAAGCCAACAAAGCAATTGCGAACAGCCTTAAATAATTGTTTCCAAAATTTCGCATTATTCAACGGATGCAAGACGATTTCGACAGAGTATTTGAACTGATATTTTCAGTTCCCTGGTACCATTTGCCGACGAGTTTCCGCGTAATACGAAGTTGAGAAGATTGTGGAATCAAAGGATAGCACAATTAAATTATATTATCGTTTTGCAGGTAAGTCAGAAATTCTCGAACGGCTCGCTTGATGGTCATTCATGTAAAGTTATGCCGACCGTTTGGCGGTTTTATATCTGGGAAATTGTGCAACGCTCTGCAGTCTTTACATGTTGAGTATGTGGCTTGGTTGGAACTGGAAACGTAGATCTACAATATAGTCTATTGAAGAGAGGGAGGTTAGACTCCCCTCGCCCCCATGTGAGAAGCACGTCAATCAAGGGACATCCTAGATTCATATGTTCCCGCATGTGGGCATGTAGAAGTTGTTTGTTCCTTAATTTATAAGAATTTCGAGTCAGTGAATAGGGTAGTTGGGGACGTAAATATATTTTTACGTCCTTATTTTGTTATCCAATTGATTGGAAGTCGTTAATCTTTTTTGTTTTACATGCTTTAGTGCTGTGATTGAAAAAGTAGTACCGTTCTTTGCTAGCTTATAGCTTATAGGATTTAATGAATTGAAATGTATATTCGATATAAGTGTTTTTAAAGTTAAGTGACTCGAATAACATTCCCGAAAAAAATCATTCTAATAATAATGAAATCATAAAAACTAACCCTGTATCAATTGTTAATGAAGTCTCTATAATATCTAATTAGGGCGTGTCTGAAAACCCGTTCAGTGGCACCTTTCACCGCCTTTTCGCTCCCTGCTTCGTTCCATTTGCTTTACGTACCCTGGTACGCCTTCACACACGCGCCTTGCATGGAACGAAAATTTAAAAAAATTTGCTTTCCTCAGAGTTCTCAGACACGCCCTAGTAGAAAGATAGAAAACTTATGATATGACCTATAATACAAAGAGAACTCACCTTATATCATGGGCGGCATGATGAAAGGCTCTCAAGCCTTTCAACGTGAACTCAGTTTGTGACGATGTGACTGTTACAAATAAAGTGAAAATGGAGCTGTTCCAAAAGTAGATTTATCTACGATTGGAGCAACTCCTGTTTTTTTGATGATGCTTAGGCAGTACGATGTCTTCTCCTTATCAAACCTATCGCTTACGAACCCAGCAGGTCTTATTTGTACCATTTATAATGAATTAAAATTGTAACGAACCCCAGAATCGTTAATCCGAGCAAAGTAGCTCACGACACCCTGTAAATAATGATATAACATTAATCAGATTCGTTAAAATGAAAAAAAAGCAGTTTTCTGCATAATAAGCATTATAGGGTTCGTTAGAGTAATGATTACGGAATGTTATGCACTGTCGGCTAGACCAATAATAGATTATACAAGTCAAAAGCATACCCTCTTAACTTATAACTGAATCGTTCACCTCAACATTGATTTTTGAAAGTATAGTTAAACGTAACATTTCAAAATCAATATTTTGAAAATTGGACATAACGTTACTTACTGAATAGTCCCTGCCCAAAATTCGGTTTGTAATTTCCCGAAATGAACGACTTCCTCGCTCGCTAGCCCACATTCCTAGTTTATTAACTCCACTTTCGGAAAAGCACTCTATGCTGTATATATCGTTCATTAGAGTTTTTGTTATTTCGCAATGTTTCGTTTTCATGCTACAATAATGGAGAAATTTAGTTGCAAGCTAGCTAAGCTGGCTTGAGGGGAGAGATGAAAATGGAGAAATTAACTATTATTGAAGGTGCGGCAGTCGGGGTCACAGGAATCCTCCTTTCAAGCGAACAATAATTTCGTTTCCCAAATGAGGATTCAACTGTGACTGGTTTTGGCGTTAGCCATATGAATAACCAATTACAGGGGGAATCCGCAGTGAATCAACAAACAACGAATATGGTATTACAATCATTAGGTTGGAATGAGTATTTTTCTAAACATTTTGCCGCTTATGCCAAACAAGGGTACAGTGCTGGGCGAATTATATTGGAGCATAAAAACATGTACCGTCTATTGAGTGAGCATGGCGAGCTCATGGGCGAAGTAACGGGTAAGCTGCGTTTTGAAGCAACAGGTCGAGAGGATTTTCCAGCAGTCGGTGACTGGGTAGTTATAAAACCGAGGCTGGAGGAACAGAAAGCTTCGATTCATGCGCTGCTGCCACGAAAGAGCAAATTTTCCCGTAAAGTGGCTGGAGACACGGTAGAAGAACAGATTGTAGCCGCTAACGTTGATACTGTTTTTTTAGTGAATGCCTTAAATAATGACTTTAATATACGCAGGATGGAACGTTATTTGATCCTCGCATGGGAAAGCGGCGCTGCGCCGGTCATCGTGCTGAGCAAAGCAGATTTATGCGACGATTTGGATGCACGCATCGCAGAGGTAGAATCCATTGCGATTGCTGTCCCTATTCATGTAGTCAGTGCCTCGCAAGGAGAAGGGCTAGATCAGCTCGCACCATATTTGGGTATAGGCAATACGATTGCGCTGATAGGTTCTTCGGGCGTAGGTAAGTCTACACTGATTAACAAATTGAGCGGTGTTGATCTGCAACGAGTCAATGATGTGCGTGGCGGGGATGATCGCGGTCGTCATACGACGACGCATCGCGAGCTTGTTCAATTACCGAGTGGAGCACTGATGATTGATACACCTGGTATGAGGGAGCTTCAGCTATGGGAGGCCGATGAGGGGTTCCGTGGTGCATTTGATGACGTAGATTCAATTGCAAATACTTGCCGATTCAATGACTGCAAGCATGAGCAAGAGCCCGGCTGTTCTGTCCGAAAGGCCATAGCAGATGGATCTTTGGAGCAAGCTCGTTTTGAAAGCTATCTCAAACTCCAACGTGAGCTGGCGTATCTAGCACGTAAGGAAGATGCGCGATTGGCAGCCTCTGAAAAAGCAAAATGGAAAAAGATTAGCACAGATATGAAACAAAGAAAAGTAAAAAGATAAGTTATGCGACAGAGCCTTTGAAAGATTAGGGCTCTTTTTTTATGCCTTCAGCATAGATGCTAACTTGAGGGATCAAGCTGTGAAGTTTTGCAATATGCGACGGAATTCATGAAGCAAAGAAGTTGAATGTTCATTTCGTTAGTGTCATAATTTAGGTTATTGACAATGAGGACAAATGTTCGGTATATTTTGTAAGTAATGCGGACAATTGTCCGAAAAGAGAAGAGAAAATAGGAGGAGGAGTATTCTTGAACGGCCCTACTATGGAGGTTAATTCTAACCTGGATTTGAGCAAAATCAAGAAAGGACCGATCGTTGCCGCACTCATTATTGGCGCATTTGTATCGATTCTGAATGAAACCTTGCTGAACATTGCTTTCCCAGAGCTCATGAGATATTTCAGCATCACGGAAACGACTGTACAATGGCTGGCTACAGCCTATATGCTCGTAGTCGGTATTCTTGTCCCTATAACAGCACTTTTGCAACAATGGTTTAGCACACGTCAAATGTTTCTCGGGGCAATGATTTTATTCCTTGCGGGTACGGTGATATGTGCGACAGCACCAATATTTGAGTTTCTGCTTGTTGGACGTGTTGTTCAAGCTTTGGGAACAGGATTAATGATACCTGTATTGATGAATACGATTCTTATCATTTTCCCTCCAGAGAAGAGGGGCGGCGCAATGGGATTGATCGGTCTGGTCATGATGTCCGCTCCGGCTATTGGGCCTACATTATCTGGTCTTATCGTTGACTCGCTTAACTGGAGATGGCTCTTCTATCTGGTCATTCCTTTGGCGGTCGTTTCTATCGTTTATGCAGCAATTTATTTGAAAAATGTAAGTGAATTGACAAAACCAAAGGTCGACATTATTTCCATCCTGCTCTCCTCCATCGGTTTTGGGGGCATCGTCTATGGCTTTAGCAGCGCAGGAGAAGGCTCGTGGTCAGATCCTAAGGTTGTCTGGTGCCTGATTGTAGGCGGAATCAGCTTAATTTCATTTGTATGGCGTCAACTTGCGGTGAAGGAACCGATGCTCGATATGCGTGTTTTCCGTTACCCCATGTTTTCGCTCGTTACGGTGCTAATGCTTGTACTTATGATGGCTATGTTCTCTACAATGATCATGCTTCCGTTATTTTTGCAAAATGTCATGATGCTTACTGCACTTAGCGCTGGTCTTGTTATGATGCCCGGCAGTATCTTGAATGGTATAATGGCACCGGTCTCCGGTATATTGTTTGACAAATTTGGACCAAGGGTGCTCGTTATACCTGGTCTTATCTTAATGAGTGTATCCATCTGGCTGTTTTCTGGAATTGATGCAGCATGGACGAGCGGATATGTTGTATTCCTACATATCTTGATGATGATTGGTATCTCACTAGTGATGATGCCAGCGCAGACGACAGGGCTTAATCAGCTGCCGCGCAGATTGTACGCGCATGGTACGGCGGTTATGAGCACGCTACAGCAAGTGGCAGGTGCGGTTGGTGTAGCATTGTTCGTCAGCATTATGTCGTCCGGCATGAGAGATTATATGTCTACATCCCCGGATCCGACCAACCCTGCTGAAGGAATACCTGCAATGGTAGCTGGTCTTCACAGTGCGTTTATCGTCGGCGGAATTCTCTCTGTCCTCGCAATTCTTATCGGTCTCTTCATTCGCAAAACGAAGGCACCTCAAGAGGATGAGCAGAAGCAGGCTGCTTAATCAGATTTGTTCGAGTAACTTGGACAAAATACATCTTACTAAAAATTAAAGGCAGCCAATAAGTTCAATGAACTTATTGGCTGCCTTTTTTAATCTTTTAAACACTCTACTCCTTCAATCTTCGCTTAACAATTAACTGTCTGAGTGCACCTGCATTTACAAGGACGGTTCCACCAATAATCGTAATGATACCAAGCAGTGTAATCCAAGAGATTGTCTCATCATAAAATAGTACGCCGACTCCTACAGCAATCGGAGGAGAGATATAGAGCCATGTAGATGGGAAAACGGGATTCGTCTTTGCTACGAGCCAGTAGAATAAGGTATGCCCAACCATGGAACCAATCACAATCAGATAAATTAATGAGCCTGCTGTCTGTAGTGATGCAAAGGATTCAAGGTGCACCTCTTCGGTGAACACAGATAAAATGAACATCATCGCACCGCCAACCATCATTTGTGCCGCGTTCATGGCTATCGGTGAAACATCGGACATGCGGTTGATTACTTTTTTGGAATATAGCGTTCCTGTTGCATAGCAGCATTCTCCTATCAGTATGGCCCCGCAGCCGACAAGCCACAATGGTGAGACATCCACCGAAAGATTGGGCAAAACTAACAGCAGCACGCCGAAGCAGCCAATAATGCAGCCGTATAGCGAGTGTTTGGGAGATTTTTGCCGAAGAATAGCCGTTTGCAGCAGTAAAATCATGATGGGTCCCGTAGCCGATAACACAGCCGCGAGTCCAGAAGATACATATTGCTCCGCCCAGTACAGCGTAGAGAAGGTTCCAAACGTCAGCGTAGCCCCAGTGAACAGCATCTCTTTGCGCAGCAGCAGGGAGAAGCTAGCCTTGCGTTTCCAAACCATCCAAAGAAACAGAATAGCGCCAGCCAGAAAAAAGCGAAGCCCTGCCGAGAAGAAAGGGGGAGCACCGGCGTCTACTCCGATTTTAATTGCCAGAAAGGTTGTGCCAAATATAAGACATACGAGCGCATAAGCCAAAAAAATCATGTTCATTTCCCCTTTAGATGTCGGATCGAGATTGTATTTTGTTAATCATATAGGGAGCAAGGCAGAACAGATTGTATGGAACAGAACAGATGGATAAATATATCGTGTACAATAATGGAAATAGGTAGCCGCGAAGAGGTGTTATGAGCAGATGAAAAAAGAATCGGGAGCGCAGCAAGCCCATCCGTTATTCCGGCAGGTGTATGATTATATCTTGAACCGTGTAGAGCGAGGGGAATGGAAAGCCCATCAAAAATTACCGTCGATACGATTGCTTGCTGAAGAAATCAATGTGCATAGGCTCACGGTATTTAAAGCCTATAGATTGCTGGCTGAGGACGGCAAAGTGTATGTAAAAGACAAATCGGGATATTACGTATCGGAGGACGATGCTTTTTCTGAAAGGTTGGAAGAGAGCGCCGTTGTTACCTCTTATGCAGTGAATAACTCGCTATCTGATATTCACCGAATTCCAGCTAAGTATCAGTTCTCTCAAGCGCTGATTGATCCTAATTTGCTGCCGAATTTGTTCTTATCGGACTATGTGAAAAAAGTGTTTGATCTCTATCCTAAGGTTATGGGGACTTATGCCAGTGTTCAGGGCGATGAAGAGCTTCGCGAGTCGATGAGCCAGCATTTCAGAGAGCATCATCGATTACAGCTGTCATCGGAGGAATTGTTAATCACATCAGGTGCTCAGCAGGCCATTAATTTGATTGCCCAGATTATGCTTGGGCCGATGGATGCGGTGTTGATTGAGCGACCGACCTACGGCGTAGCGATGGATATTTTTCGCAGGCAAGGCGCGCGGCTTATTCCTGTTGCGATTACACCGGAAGGTTATGACTTGGCAGAAGTAGAAGCCTTGATGCGCAAGCATAAGCCACGTATGTTCTATATGAATCCAACCCACCAAAATCCGACCGGTTATACTGTTCCAGCTTGGCAGCGCAAATTGCTGGTGGAATTGGCAGAGCGTTACCGCTGCCTTATCGTGGAGGATGATCCATTCCGAGATATGTATTTTGTTGAGCCGCCCCCGCTTCCCTTATTCGCTTATGACACGGAGGGCTGGGTCATCTATATTAGCAGCTTCAGCAAATATATTGCGCCCGGTCTGCGGATTTGTGCTGCAGCCTGCCGCTATCCATTCATGGAGCAGTTAATCAAAGCCAAGGCGCTTGCGGATAACGGGACTCCGCAGCTTAATCAGAAAATATTTTTGCATTATTTCGCCTCACCGAGGCTGCAGCAGCATGTGGAAAAGCTTCGTATTGCGCTGCAGGTTCATAAAGAGATTATGGAAGAGGAGCTTGCCATAGCAGGTTGGGAATGGACGGCACCACAGGGCGGGCTTAATTTATGGGTTAAACTGCCAAGCGGTATATCAGGAGAAGCTCTTCTGAAAAAAAGCAGGGAGCAATCCATTTCCTTCGTTCCCGGAGAAATATTTGACCCGCTCGGCGAGCTGAAAGCATGGATTCGGCTTAGTTATTCTTTTGCGAGTGAGGCATTATTGCGGGAAGGAATGCAGCGCTTAACGGCTTTATCGCGGAATTTATGATTGGAAAAAATAGATTTAGCTGCTTGAACATATTTTTTGTAACATTGGCGTAACACCCCTGATGTAGTCTGATTCAGGAGGTGCGAGACATGAAAAAAATAATAGCCATCATCATGCTGGCTGCAATCACAGCAAGTGTTCTTGCGGGGTGCAAGGACGACAATAATACGCGAGGCGGAGAAGTAAATGCACAAATAGAAGATGTGGATTTTAGCTTTAACGTAGATCCAGAAACCTTCGCGCTTGAGATCGAGTCGGGTGGAATGACTGAAAAAGCATCGGAACCACTGGACAAAATGAAAGTTTCAAATGTAAAAAACAGCGGAGACCAAATTAGCTGGACCTATCCAGAGAAACAAATGGACGTTGAAATTGAAAAAAAGGCGAGATATGTAGATGTAACGATCAAATCCAGCAAGGCGGAGGAAAATAGCTTTGCATGGCCAATCGTAACGGGTGATGGGTATATGCTTCCATTAAACCAAGGAAAGTATATTCCAAGCGATGATCAGACGTGGAAAGAGTATTTGAGCGAACAAGAAATGAAGGTCATTGAGTCTTTTTCGATGCCATTTTTTGCAGCTGATAAAAGCGAATATTCATTGATGTACATTATTAAAAATGCATATAACAATGAAATTGTTTTTAATACCGATAACGCTATCCAGTTTACTTTTCATCATGATTTTCCAGTAATTAACAAACAAAAGGAATACGGTTTTAGGATTTATGTAACGAAAAAAAATCCAACAGCTGTCGCAAAAACGTATAAAGATTATTTGATTGAACAGGGTGAATTCAAAAGCTTGGCGGATAAAGCTAAAGAAAATAGCAATATCGAAAAGCTTTACGGAGCGCCGCATGCTTATTTTTGGGACAGAACGGTCATTTCAGAAGAAAATATACAATGGGCAAAGCTGAGGAGCAATCTTCCCGAAAAACTGAGATTATGGATTCAGGAGCTATTAAAAACGAAAGTGGAAGATGGAGCAGAGCTTTCATCCGCCTTTGACGATTTAAATCGTTTAGACTATGTAGACAAATACACGATAAACAGAATAGTAAAAAGTTTAAGTGCGGTCATGCAGCTAAAAGAATTTTATGATTCCAAAATATTTACTGACTTAGATGAGGAAACTCAGCGATTATTAAGCAGCGGTATAGAAAAATTGAACACTGTTGAATTAATTGACCTGAATAAACTTTTGTTAAAAAGCGTGCTTGGCGCTGCAGTTGATCCCATTGAGAAGTGGGCAGATGCCAATACGATTGATGTCATAAAGGATATGAAGCAGTCTGGGCTCGACAATATGTGGATTGGTTTGGATGATTGGCAGGAAGGGTTTATTAAACCTGCGTTTGTCAAAGAGGCAGAAAGTCTTGGTTATTTAATTGGCACCTATGACTCGTATCATTCAATCCATGAACCAGGAAAAGAGAAATGGACGACGGCTAAGTTTAAGGATACTTCCCTTTACGAGCATGCGACGGTGACCGATAAGAATGGGAAAAAAATTGTAGGATTCCAAGGAGAAGGCAGAAAGCTCAACCCAACGCTTGCCTTGCCTAGTGTCGAAGAAAGAGTAACATCGATTTTCAATACAGGTTTAGCTTTTAACTCATGGTTTCTAGATACGGATGGTACTGGAGAAATCTTCGATGACTATTCACCAGAGCATGTCACTACGGAAGAAGAAGATATTCAGGCTAGAATAAAGCGAATGGCGTATTTGCAAAAAGAATGGAAGCTGGTCGTTGGAACAGAGGGTGGCAACGATTTTGCTAACCAAACGGTTGCTTTTGCGCATGGAATAGAGACGCCATCATTCTCATGGATGGATAAGGATATGAGCACAAATAAAGAAAGCGAATATTATGTAGGAAGATATTATTCGAGCAACGGCGGGGTTCCCGAACTATTTGCTAAGCAAATACCGTTAAAGGACAAGTACAAGAAGCTGTTTTTGGATTCTAGCTATACGATTCCATTGTACAAGTTAGTTTACAACAATTCAGTAATCACGACATATTGGTGGGGCTGGGGAACTTTAAAAATAGAAGATGAAATTTCGAATCGAATGCTGTATGAAATTCTTTATAATGTGCCTCCGTTATATCATCTAGATAAACATGAGTGGGAAAAACATAAGGAAACCATAGTGAATCACTCTAAGGTATGGTCAAGCTTTAGTAAAAAAGCGATAAAAGAAGAAATGACGGATTATAAGGTTCTAACAGAGGACAAACTCGTTCAGATGACGGAATATGGTAAAGCGTTGAAAGTAGTGGCTAACTTCTCGGAAGCTTCTTTTAACTTTCAAGGCGAGGTCATACCAGCGAAATCAGCGCTAATCCTTGATGGAAATGATAAAACGATCTACACACCGAAAGAGCCCACAATGAAATAAAAAAGTAAGGGGCTCTAATTTTTAGCTTTATTTATAGAGATTTCAACGAATTTTGTTTTCTTTTCAGTTGAAGTATACCAGTGTTTCACGGCTTCATAATCTGATGATGCTAAATCAGCCGACTCGATCATAAACCGATCTTTCTCGATCCATTGATAGTCGAGTATAGGCCAGATTGGAGTAGACATGTATTCGTTCGATAACGCTGTAGATTCAAAAGGTATTTTTTCCATAGATAATAAATCAACAGCGATCAGCGTATGACGAACAATTTCTCCGCCTTCGCTATAACCGTATCGTAACAGCAGCTCTGTTTTACCCGGAGATAGTTGATAGTCTTGAAAAATGCCGTCACCCAAAGCGAGACTTGTAATTGTGGAGTTGCTTTCCTTCACTAAAATGGTTGAACATTGCTTATTTCCACAACTGTACTTTAACAATATGAAATGTTCTTGAGTGGAGAGAGTGAGCGCTTCTGAGTGGGTCCGCTCGATTTCGGTCTTGCTATCCTCTTGCGATTGTAAATATTGCTTATACGGAGGAATATAGTTAATCTTTAGCTTTAAGTTTTCTCCATTTTCGTCTTTGACTATGAGTGTATCAGATGAATTCGCGGATGGTTTCTGTTCGATGGAAATGGACTTTTTTAATGGATCAGCTTGAAGGCTTTTTATGATAAATAACACAGCTGTTGCGATTATCAAAAGAATAAGAAGAGGTAGAAGTACTTTTTTTCTCATCTAGTTTTGTCTCCACTTTAATTAATAATGAACTACAATTCCAAACGAAGATTTTTGCTCGTATGTTGCAGGCTACTGTGATTCATATTCTTCTGCGAAATAGGAGAGAGAGGTTTCCCGTGAGTTTATCGAACTCGAGGGAAGCCTTTTTTTCAATGATGCAGTATGCTCCCGAGCATATACAAGCTTCATAAAAAACACTTTACAACATGCCTAGGTTAGCATATATTTTACTCATACCAAAAAAGTTTCCTAAGGTAAACTAATTGTCCTTAAGTGAAATAAATTTTTTTTATTAATAATTTTGCACTGGGGCAAAATTAATCCCTTATATTAACATGGAGGTGAATCGAATGGTATTTGATCCAAATCGGCAGTTCTCAAGACGAAACATCCTTAAGGTCGGAGCTGCCGGCGTACTAGGTGTGATCGGAGGCAGTTTCTTAAATACAAGTGCATTATTTGGCAGGTCTGCTCATGCGATGGGGAAGGAAGAAATGCATCATACGCTCAAAGACCAGATGAAACAAGGGATGGCGCATGGTTATGATCCGGGAACTGATTCAACGCCGGGGCTTGAAGCGGCAGTTAAAGCATTAACGGCTTTTGATTATGGGGTCGTTAGTACTTCTCCAGATGGCAGGACGATTAGAGAATACGATATACAGGCATGGGATGCTGAGGTGGAAATAGCGAAGGGCATTAAATTTCCAGGATGGACATTCAACGGCACGATTCCAGGGCCGACACTTCGTTGTACGGAGGGGGATATCGTACGAGTCAAGTTCGGGAACGGGTCCGCGCACCCGCATTCCATACATTTTCACGGTATTCATCCAACCCACATGGATGGTTTAGAGCCTATTTCGACGGGCAGTGAATTTGTGTATGAATTTGAAGCCAAGCCAGCAGGGCTGCAGCCCTATCACTGTCATGTTCCTCCGCTGATTAGACATATTCACAAGGGCCTATATGGTCACTTCATTATTGATCCTAAGAAACCAAGGAAACCTGCAAAAGAGCTAAATATGGTCATGAATGGCTTTGATCTGGACTTAGATGGCGAGAACGAGGTTTACACGGTCAATGGCTACGCATTTGCGTACCAATCTAGACCGATTAAGGTGAAAACGGGTGAGCTGGTTCGTATTTATTTAAGTAATTTAACGGAATTTGATCCGATTAACTCCTTTCACTTGCATGCTAATTTCTTTCACTATTATGCCACCGGCGCTGACCCAGATGCGAGGCCGCAATATACAGATACGATTATGCAGTGCCAAGGGGAGAGAGGCATCATTGAAGTTACGTTTCCCGCTCCTGGAAAATATATGTTCCATGCTCATCAAAGTGAGTTTACGGAGCTCGGCTGGATGGGATTTTTTGAAGTCGGTTAAGTAGAGGGGGTGTGCGATGTGCAAAGTGAAATAATAAATAAAAAGCTGGGTAAAAAAACAGTCTTGCTGCTTGGCATAATGCCCTTGCTGCTGCTGGCTGGCTTGATTTCTGTTATCGCTTCATGGGGTACAGGTGTAGAAGAACAGCAAGCGGCCCCGATTGAAGTGCTCAATTTTGAACGTATTATTTTGACGGAGGATGGATTTGAGGTTCGTATACTTAATTCTGGGCCAAAGGAGCTGACGGTTGCTCAAGTTGTTGTCGATGATTCTTTTTGGAATGCTTCCTACGCACCTAGTCCTACGCTTGAGAGATTCGGCAGCTCGACGATCTATATTCCTTATCCTTGGGTGGAGGGAGATCCTCATCAAATTAAGCTTATCACCTCTAACGGACTAATATTTACAGGGGATGTACTTGCTGCAATGAAAACGCCAACTGCCGATACCAATCGATTTCTGCAATATTCACTAATAGGTTTTTATGTCGGTGTCGTTCCAGTTGGACTCGGATTGCTATGGTATCCTTTTATGCGTCGCTTCTCAAGCAAAGGCATTCAGGCGGTATTGGCTTTTACAGTTGGACTTTTATTTTTTCTTGCTGTGGATACCATACAAGAAGGATTAGAGCTTGGTGCGGAAGCACCCGGCGTATTTCAAGGCACAGGCCTAGTCTGGTTCGGTGCGGCATTAAGCTTCTTATTCCTCATAGCCATTGATCAGACGAAATCCAAAAAAGCAATCCAGCATAATGATCCTGGCAAGCAGGTATCCTTCAAAATCGCGAGTGGAATAGGTCTCCATAATCTCGGTGAAGGGCTTGCGATAGGTGCTGCTTTTGCCGCGGGTGAGGCTGCGCTTGGATCCTTCCTTATTATTGGGTTTACGCTTCATAACATTACTGAAGGGATTGGCATAGCGGCGCCGCTTTTAAAAGCAAAACCAACGTACAAGACTTTCCTCGCATTAGCACTCTTAGGCGGCGGTCCTGCTATTATCGGAACGTGGATCGGTGGATTTGTATTTAATCAAACGCTGGCGGCCTTATTCTTCGGTATTGGCGCAGGGGCCATTATACAAGTTATTTATGTCATTTTTAAAATGATTGTTAGGGATGCAAGGGCTGCAGAAGCACCTGCCGTTTCGTGGCTCAATTTCTCAGGTTTAACACTTGGCATTTTGTTGATGTATGTAACAGCTTTGTTAGTTAACTTCTAGAACCAAACGGGAATGGGGAGTTCAGAATGCCGAATATAGGTGTTGCAGGAATTGTATTGCTTGTGATTTTAGGCTTGCTGCTGTTTGGACCATCCAAGCTGCCTCAGCTTGGGCGAGCGATTGGAACGACACTGTCAGAATTCAAAAAAGGGGCAAAAGGACTGATAGACCAGGATGAAAAACCAGATCAGCCGAAGGAGCGCGAATGATCAAACAAGCGAAGAGCCGTCAGCATAATGCTAACGGCTCTTGTTTATTTGCTTATGAATTTAATCTGCACGCTTCTTTCCTTCAATTAATATGGTCAAGCTGACAAGCGTAACAAATATAGTCGCTCCCATATCAGAGAGAATCGCAATCCATAAGGTAAGCCAGCCGGGAATGGTAAGCAATAATGCGATTATTTTCAGTCCGAGCGAGACGCAAATGTTAAAGCGGATGACGCGATTGACCTTTTTGGCAATGGAAACGGCTTCGGGCAGCTTCCCCAAGTGATCCTGCATCAGGACGATATCGGCTGTTTCAATCGCACTGTCTGTTCCTTTGCCCATCGCAATGCCGAGCTGCGCAGAGGCTAGAGCAGGAGCGTCATTAATACCGTCACCTATCATCGCGACATGGTGGCTTGCTGAAAGCTCTTTAATCTTCTTCACTTTATCTTCCGGCAGAAGATTGCCGTAAAACTCGGACACTCCGACGGCGGAAGCGACTTTCTCCGCTGTCTTCTGATGATCCCCGGTTAGCATAATGGTACGCTTAATGCCCAGCTTGTGTAAGGATGCGATTACAGATCGGCTTTCCTCGCGAATTTCGTCTGAAATGCCAAACATACCGAGTACTTGCTGATCGTCTGCCACCAATACTAGAGTAAGACCGTCATTTTTTAATTGTTCAATGCGATTTTGGATAGGATCCGGAATCGTAATATGCTCAATGCTTTTTTCATTTCCAAGCCAGTAAGCAAGGCCGTTAACCTTCGCTTTAATTCCCCGACCTGATATCGTTTGAATTTCATCCGGTTCTGGTATTGTCATATTTCTGCTCGCTATTTCCTTCATAATCGCTTTCGCCAGCGGGTGGGAGGACGATTTCTCGATAGCTCCAGCTGCTTGGAAAAACCTTTCTTCATCATACGCTTCCAATTTGGCAACATGCGGTTCGCCTTTTGTTAACGTACCTGTTTTGTCAAAAGCAAGCGTATCGATCTTGCCAAGCTGTTCTAGAAATACGCCGCCTTTGACGAGTACGCCGTTCCGAGCATTTCTTGTAATGCCTGAAACAATGGCAATTGGTGAAGAAAGAATTAATGCGCAAGGGCAGCCTACAATTAATACGGATAATCCTTGATAAAGCCATGTAATCCAGTCTCCCTGAAAGAGGAGCGGAGGAATAAGGGCAACAAGTGCAGCAACAATCATAATGAGCGGCGTATAATATTTAGCGAATTTATTAATGAAAAGCTCCGTTGGCGTTTTTGTTTCCTGTGCTTCTTGCACGAGATGAAGAATTTTTGCCAAGGAGGAATCCTTGTATGCTTTATCAATTCGAACGAGAAGCAGCCCTTCATTGTTAATGCTTCCGCCGTAAACGGGTTCTCCAGCTTCCTTCTCAACCGGCAGTGATTCACCTGTGATAGCCGCTTCATTCACCGAGCTTTTTCCTTCAGAGACGATGCCGTCCGAAGGAATTTTTTCGCCTGGCTTAATTTTTACAAGATCGCCGATTTGAAGAGAAGCAATCGGAACGATAATCTCTTGGCCATTTTCTACTTTTAAAGCTTCCTTAGGCGCAACTTGAAATAAAGCTTCCATGGAGCGGCGCGCCTTTTCCATGCCATAACCTTCAAGCAGCTCATTTAGTCCAAACAAGATGGCAACGAGAGTAGCTTCCTTCCATTCACCAATGGATACAGCTCCGATTAACGCAATTGTCATTAAGGTATCGATATTAAACTTCATTTTAATTAAATTTTTAAGTCCGCGGAAAAATGTGGTGTAGCCACTTATTATCGTTGCGGTCAAATATAATAGAATGACTGCTTGTTTGTCGAGCACGCCATCAAGGAATAATGCGGCAACATAGATGATGCCCGATACGATGAGCAATTTGAGCATATTTGAATGGCCTTCGGAATGACTGTGATCATGATCATGATCATGTCCAGCATGACTATGAGAACTATGATCGTGTCCTGTATTCGCTTCCGAGCTTGCTTCGATATAGGCATTGTCTGACTTTAAAATTTTCTTAACTGCAGCCATGGAAATTTGCGGATCAACCGTTAATTTTCCTGAGTTGTAGCTGAGCTTTGCATCCGAGCCATGCTCCAATTGTTTAATCTCTTCCTCCATTCGGAGGGCACAGCCACCACAAGAGAGTCCCTTTATTCGATACTCATTCATAAGACATCCTTCTTCCAGTTGAATATATGAATACTTGTTCATATAATATGCAATTCCAACATTTATGTCAAACGTATTTTCTCCATTCCGCTATAAATTCATGTAAACACCATTCGGTTTGTTAGAAACTGTGCACATCTGAAACGTCATAAATTCAAGTAGACAAGGAATGGTAAGCTTTGCGGAGTTTGAATATGCGAAATAATGTATGGCGTACGGTGTGAAGGAATAGATGCTCGAGCCTGTCGTAAAAAAGGACATTCATGAACTGCTGGATATAGTATGGTCAAATTGAGAATGATTGGATTTCAAGCCTTTTAAATTTTTAATTGGATATATTTGAGGTATACCTCCGAATAGACAGTGAAACAAATCTATACTTATAATGTTTTCGGGGGGCTTAAAATGAAAATTTCGAGCAAGAACTATATGTATGGTTCAATTATTATCATTATTTTAATCGCTATAGCCTATTCAAGCATATTTATTTTGAAAAATAAAATAAATGCAACAGATCATAGCAACCCCACATCACCAATGGCATCGGAGTATGTAAGCAAGGTGGATGGAAACTCTTTTAATGTTTTGGAAAATGGACAATGGACGAAAACATTTATTAAAGGTGTGAACCTTGGAGCTGGAAAACCAGGCGCTTTTCCCGGCGAGGTTGCCATTACATACGATGAATACTATAGATGGCTTGGCTATATTTCGGATATGAATGCAAACACGATCAGAGTGTACACGATACAGCGGCCGCAGTTTTATAATGCCTTATTTGATTTTAATCAAAATGCAGTGAAAAATGGCAAGAAGCCTATTTATGTGTTTCATGGCGTTTGGGTTAATGAGAGCGATATAGCAACAATCGATGATGCTTTTGGCAGCAATGACAAGATTCTAAATGATATGAATGCTACGGTAAAAGATACGATTAATATTTTGCATGGCAATCATTATTTGCCAGTAAATAAAGGCCATGCGGACGGCAATTATACCTCGGATGTTTCGAAGTATGTCATCGGATGGATTGTTGGTATTGAATGGGAGCCTTCGCTTGTCGTCAGCACGAATGAAAATAACGCAAAGCGCAGCCATTATGATGGCAAATACCTTTATACCGTAGGTGCATCTCCGTTTGAGACCTTTCTCACTGAAGTAGGAGATAAGCTGATTGATTATGAAATGACAACCTATAACATGCAAAGCCCGGTTGCCTTTTCCAATTGGGTAACGACAGATCCGCTAAAGCATCCTAACGAGCCTTATAAAAATGAAGACCTTGTAGAAGTAAACGTCGAGCATATTAAATGGCATGACAGCTATAAAGCCGGCATGTTTGCCTCTTATCATGTGTACCCCTATTACCCCGATACGTTTAGCTATCAGACCGAATATATTCAATTTAAAGATGCCGAGGGCAAACCAAATCCTTATTTGGCTTATTTAGAGGAAGTTAAGAAGTTCCATTCCATGCCTGTTCTTATTTCGGAATTTGGCATTCCAGCCTCACGCGGCAAGGCGCATGAAAACAAAATTACAGGCTTTAACCAGGGCTTTATAGATGAACAAACGCAAGGCGATATGCTGATGAAAATGATGAAGGATATTCACGCTGCTAATTTAGCAGGGGGATTGGTTTTTTCGTGGCAGGATGAGTGGTTTAAGCGAACATGGAACAACAATGATTTGGATTTGCCTGATTCAAGGCCATACTGGCTTAATGCTCAAACGAATGAGCAGCATTTTGGTTTATTAGCGCTTGATCCTGGCAACGACAAAAGCATCAGTTATATCGACGGTTCGTTCGATGATTGGGCAAATGATACTCCCCTGTATGCTGACGATCATACCAAGCTATACGTAAAAAGTGATGAGGGATATGTCTATCTCATGATTGATGCTGAAAATTATGATTTTAATAAGGATACGTTGATCATACCGATCGATACGATAAAGGAACAAGGGAACACAAGCTTCTCACAGCTTGGCTCCACATTTAGCAAGGATGCAGACTTTGTAGTGAAAATTCATGGACCAACGGACTCACATGTATTAGTAGATGCCTATTACGATAACTACTATTTTAGATATGCGGTTCAAACGAGCCTCATCGACAAGACCCCAGCCTTTCATCATAAGAACACTGGTATTTTTAACCCCATCAGGCTTAGTTTAAATAAAAGCTACGTAGTTCCGCAGCTGAACACGATCGTTCCTTTTGCAGGATATGAGACGGGGCTGCTCCAATACGGAATAGGTAATCCGGATAACCCCGATTTTAATTCATTAAGTGATTTTTATTATAAAGATGGAAAAGTGGAAATGAGAATTCCGTGGCAGCTGCTGAATGTGATGGATCCTTCCCATAAATATGTCATTGATGATATGTATGCTCGTGGAAAAATATCAAAGCTGAAGGAAGATGGAATGAGCTTTGGCATACAGCATATCAAGATGGGCAGCACGCCTGAAACGACGCAGCAGCCTATAGCAATGGAGGAATATAGCTGGAAGGAATGGGAGCAGCCGACATTTCATGAACGATTGAAGCCTTCCTATTACATTTTGCAAAAGGGATTTCAAACGATGAATTAATTCATATATAAAATGAGGAATACAAATGAAAAAAAGAAATATTAAAGCTCGCTATTTCATTTTTATAGCTTTATTAATTGGTGTATCGATTCCTTTCATCGTTTGGCTGCTTACACCAAGCAAAAACCTTGATGTCGTTGTCATTAATAAAACCTTTCCGACTCAAGCATCTGAAACGAGCGGCATAAGGGAGCTGGATTACAGCAAGCAGCGCGGGTTGTTTTGGATTATGAATCATCTGCTCATAAATAACCCCGCGACGAATAAAGCGTATGACGCCACGAAGGACTATTATGGAAATTTCCTATCTGATGGGAAATTAAAGGCTGTTCCTTTTGATAAACGAGCTAATGTGCCAGATGTGATCTATATTTCGGATGCGTACGGCACTGGCAATTCAAAGGTGAATGGTGTGGAACCAAAAGGGGTTTCAGGTCTGACGATGGATGAGGTTAGTTTAATAGCTACCAGCTATGCTAAAGGGACAACGGTTATTGGCGAATACAATATTGCAGGCGAGCCTACTGGACCAAACGTATCCAAGGAGCTTGAAGCTATTTTTAACGTCGGCTTTAAGGGGTGGGCAGGCAAGTTTTTCTCGGAATTATCGTCGGCAGAAGATGTACCGAATTGGATAAGAGCAACCTATGAGCAGCAATACGGGAAAAAGTGGAGCTTAACGGGAGCGGGAATCGTTATTGCGGGCAACAATAGAATCATCATATTGGAGCGCGGCAAAGATTTTACAGGACAATCGATCAGCCTGTTCATGACTGAGGATCATGCTGGCAGCTATCATACGGACACGATTGATTACTATAACTGGTTTGAAATCATTGAGCCTGCAGACGATAAGTTGGTAATCGCATGGTATGACTTAAACGCTACGGAAGCAGGTCAGGAGCAATTGAAGGTCTTAGGGCTGAATACTAGATTCCCAGCAATCATTGCAAATAAATCCGGCAAGAAGAGCTCCTATTATTTTGCCGGTGATTTTAGTGATTATAAGGAGCCGGAGAAGATTAAACGGTTTTGGGGTGCTTCAACTCTATACAAAATATTCAGTGTAAACAGCGAAGGGGATCATTCGTATTTTTATTGGCATTTTTATGTGCCGCTTATGTCCAAGCTGTTGAAGGAAACAAAACCATTAGATGAAAGCACTACATTTCAGGCGAAAGCAGAGACAGCTTCAAATGGTACACAGCTCGTATCCAAAATAGTCGACAATACATTTTCCGTTTATGAAAACGGAGCTTGGAAGAGCATGTTTGTAAAAGGGATGAATATTGGCACAGCAATACCAGGTATTCCTGAAGGAAGCTTCCCGGAGGATACGGCTATTTATTCAGAGTGGCTTGAGAAGATTGGTCAAATGAACGCCAATACAATACGAGTATACACGTTGATGCCGTCAGGCTTTTATCGAGCGCTTGATATTTACAATACGAATCATCAAGATAAACCGCTGTATTTGCTTCAAAATATATCGCCGAGCAGTGAGCCGCCATCAGGCGACTTACTGAATCAAGAGTACAATGCAGCCTACAAACAAGCGATTCAAGATACCATTAACGCAGTTCATGGGAATGCCAAGTTAAAAACAAAAGAGGGGATGAACTCTGATCTTTACATGAATGATGTGTCAGGCTATATCCTTGGTTTTTTAGTTGACCCAGGATTAACCCCTCAAAAGGTAAAGGCAACGGATCAAGCACATCCCTCTTACAACTATAATGGGGACTATGTTTCATCAGGTTTAGACGCATCGCCTACCGAGTCGTGGCTTGCTTCCCTATCGGATCGTATCTTTCAATATGAGCAAAGTAATTACGACATGCAGCATCCAGCAGCGATTACCAGCATTCCAGAGCTAGACATTCTCGAACATGCTGCATCAAATCCAGAGACGCTCGATGACGCGGTTTCAGTGGATATTAATCATATTGTTATTTCTAGCAAAGTGATCAGCGGATTTTTTGGCGCGTACAATGTTTTTCCCGATCATCCGGCATTTATAGCTGGGGAAACGAAGGAAGCAAAACCTGACTATGCAGGTTATAAGCAGTATTTGGATCGTTTTATGAGCACTCAAAAAAAGTATCCCGTACTTATTAGCGAATTTGGATTGTCTACAAGCCTAGGTTCATCGCAAATATCCGCTTCTGGCCATAAGGACGGTCAAAACAGCGAGGCTGAGCAAGGAGAAGGCATCGTTGCGATGATGAATATGATAAAGGACAGCGGCAGTATGGGCGGGCTTGTTTACGAATGGGCGGATCAATGGGGAAAAAGCAGCCGGTTTACCTCTTCCCTGATGATCCCTTATGAGCACGGAAGCCTCTGGCACAATGTAATAGATCCTGCTCAGCGATATGGTATTTTAGCGATAGAATCACCTACGCCGACGGAGTATGCCATGACCTTGCGGGGAATAGATCCTCTGCGTACCATTTCTTATGCTGCTAACGAATCTTATTTCTATATAACAGCCGAATTCAGTGAACTGCCGAATTTCGATCAGAAGAACATTATGATCTATTTGGACACCGTTGACAGAAAAAATGGCGAATATATGCTGGCCCCTGATGTGAATGAAAACTGGTCTGGTGCAGAGTTTAATGTCAGCATTCAAAATACGAAGCAAGCCGAATTACTCGTAATCCCGCAATATAATGCGAGCAAAGGCAGTTATTACACTTCCGTATCGTCTAACGGCATTTATGAGAAAATGATGCGGCAGCTCTCAAAAGCATACCAAACGCCTGAAGGCAAAACGATTCCCTCTGCTTATGAGGATGGATCAACCTTGAATGCAGGCAGCTTTGACAACAGCAGCAGCCATTTTTATTTTGAGGGCAATACGCTGTATCTT
The DNA here is from genome assembly GCF_050467785.1 of Paenibacillus sp. NRS-1760. NCBI lineage: Bacteria > Bacillati > Bacillota > Bacilli > Caryophanales > Paenibacillaceae > Paenibacillus > Paenibacillus sp. NRS-1760. Next base: position 157,086 of record NZ_JBITPK010000009.1, read on the forward strand.
AGAATTCCATGGGCGAGCTTGAACTTTACTGACCCGTCTAGCTTGCTCGTATTCGATGATGAGAAGAAACAAGGGGCATTCGAGAACATAAGAGACGGCGTTGCTGTTCGAATGACGGATGGCATAGTCGCTTCACTCGTTATTATGGATAAAAAAACGCAGAAGGTCGATTATCAGTTTCCCGAGAGCGTTACGTCGTCCGGCTACCGAACCTTTACATGGAATACATGGACGAAACCCGAATACGTATCTCGCAATAAGAAAAGCTACGACATGCTTAAACAACTTTTTGCGCAGGAGGATATATGACAAAAGAAGCATTATATTTGCTGCTCATTTCATCAGCGTTATTTTCATTTTTTTTCATATCGATTATCGTCATTTGGTTTTTTCGTTACTTTAGCGAGTCCGCGACTAACCAATTGAAGAAGCAGCTGGAAGAAGTATTCACATCCTATTTTTACACTGAAAATAAAAATAAACGAACGATCGTGCAAAAACTGAACAAAATCGTCGGAAAAAGTGCTAGAAAAAAAGAGCTGTTCATTAATATCGTCATTAATCACAATGCTGATTTTATCCATACCCATCATGATCAGTTGATGAACATATACGAATTAACAGGAACGAAAGCTTTTCTGCTCAAAAGACTGCAATCAAACAGCGTTCATATTCAGTCCTTAGCCTGTCGGCATCTAGGGGAATTGCAGCTAAGAGATACAATGGCATCTATCCTTACGCTTATTTCAAGCAAAAATAATGATGTGATTTATAATATGATGCTGGCTCTTGCGAAGCTTGGTGATTTGGAGGGGCTAGTTCATGTTCTAACCTATGACTCCCAAAATATGAACTTGTCTCATAGAGCTATTATTGAAATTATTTCTGCTTTTGACGGCTCAAAGGAAGAGCTCTTTCGACAAACTATCGATAGAAGTGATGACTATATGAAGGGCATTTTAATCAAAGCTGTTGCGGATTACAGTATTGAAGGCTTAAGCGAGCATTATATTAAATATTTGAATAGTGAGGATAAGAACCTTAGAATCGCATCGATAAGAGCGCTGAGCGAGCTGAATAATTCGGATTATGAAGCATCTATGCTTACCAAGCTTGATGATCATGATTGGGAGGTTAGAGCAGCTGCTGCTAAGGGCCTTGAGAAGATTGGGACCAAAAATAGTTTAGCGGATTTAGGGAAAACAACAGGCGACAGCGTGTGGTGGGTAAGACATCATGCCGCCAGTGCACTTGTTCTCATTCCTGGAGGTATTGCTTACGCATCAAGGATCATCGATGGAGACGATAAATTTGCTCGGGATGCCGTGATTAGTGTGATCGAAATGACTTCCTAATGACAACTTAGAAAAACGAGGATGGTTTTTAACAACATGTATATTCTCAGAATGTTTATTATTTATTTCAGCGAGTTTTGTATGCTGTATACGATTGGAATAAACATCTTTTATAATGGGCAAATGCTGATCGCTTCGCTAGATATGTTTAGTTATTTACGGAAATTGAAAGCCTCGGATTATAAAAGATACATTGATTCAAAAAATATGATTCCGATTTCTATCATTGTCCCTGCGTACAACGAAGAGAAAACGATCGTTGATAATATTAAATCGCTGCTCGCTCTAAATTATTTTGAGTATGAGATTATTATTGTGAATGACGGCTCCACCGATTTCACAAAAGAAAAGATCATAAACGAGTTCAATTTAAAAAAGGTAAACCAGCCCATTATGCAGAGCTTGCCTACGAATGAAGTAGCTGGCATTTACCGAAGCAATCAATACGAGCGATTAATATTTGTAGATAAATTAAACGGCGGCAAAGCGGACGCCCTTAATGCGGGCATTAATGTCTCTGTCTATCCTATTTTTGCATGCATCGATGCCGATTCCATCTTGGAAAATGATGCCCTTATCAAGCTCACGATGTTATTTGTGGAAAATCCCGAAACGATTGCTGTTGGAGGGATCGTCAGAATTGCCAACGGCTCGATCATTAAAGACGGCAAGCTTATGGAGATGAATATTCCGAAAAGCAATATGGCGAAATTTCAGATTATTGAGTATTTCCGAGCTTTTTTGACTGGCCGTACGAGCTTCAGCAAGCTTAATTCCATACTCATTATTTCCGGTGCATTCGGTGCGTTTAATAAGAGGGTCGTTATTGAGTGCGGCGGGTACAAAGTGAATACAATCGGTGAAGACATGGATATTATCGTTAGGCTTCATAAGGCGATGAAAGACCAGAAGAGAAAGTACAAAATACAATTTCTAGCGGACCCGATTTGCTGGACTCAAGCTCCAGAAACAATGAAGGATCTAAGAAGCCAGCGGAGAAGATGGCAAATTGGTCTTTTTGATACGCTGATAAGCTATAGGAGAATGCTTTTTAATCCGAAATACGGCAAGATTGGCATGGTGACACTGCCTTATTATTGGATCTTCGAATTAATCGGGCCAATTGTTGAGGCACTCGGCTATATCTTTATCCCACTTGCCTATTTATTTGGCTTGCTTGCGTTTGACAGCTTTATTACTTTTTTTGTTATCGCGTTTTTACTCGGCACTACCTTATCAATGGGCAGCATCTTACTCGAGCAAATTACATTTCGCAAATACAGCTCGCTTAAAGAAACTTTGCTGCTTGTGCTGTTCGGCGTGTTGGAAAACCTAGGTTATCGTCAGCTTACTGTTCTGTTCCGTGTGGAAGGTATTTTTAATTTTAGAAGAGGCCGTCATTCATGGGGAGCAATGAACAGAAAGAAATTTGTTTCAAGCAATGAGAAAAAAGATAACGATAAGTGATGCTGAAATGGCAATGGAAGAGTAGCTGCGTGCAGATGCGGATACTCTTTTTTTTTGCAATTGAACGATAGGAAATACTCTAAATAGGCAACCGCAATATGAAAAAGGATCAATTGGCTTAGAAACAATGAAAACGCATACATGTCATTCTTGAATAGACCACTCTCTGAGTGGGTTTGGGGTTGTATTGGGGGCAAAAATCGATTGGTAAATCTTGCGGTTGCCGATAAATAGGCGATTTATCAACAAAAATGACACATTTGAGAAGTTATCTGAATAGTCGCAGTAGTTCGCGAATTGATGTTTCCTCATAAATATAAAGCGCTATCATTCGATACGGGAAATGACATATTTACGAGAATTGTTATGTTCCGTATTGTTGTGAATGTAAGCGATAGCATTTCCGAAATTCCTGTCGCCAATCACCAAACAAAAGCAATTATAACGAAACGGGAAAGGAGTGATTTTATGCAGGAAGCAAGTCCAATGAACGCACCAAATATGCTTCCGGAACCGACGAAAGAGAAGAGCAGAATGTGGAAAAGACTCCTTCAAAATTGGGAATTGTATCTATTCATTGCACCCGCATTTTTCTACTTTCTAATCTTCTCTTACGGTCCGATGTACGGCATACAAATCGCATTTAAAAACTTCATACCAACGAAAGGGATTTTCGGAAGCCCTTGGGTCGGTTTCGACCATTTTGTCCGATTTTTTCATTCTTATTACTTTTGGGACTTGATATGGAACACGTTAAGTATTAGCCTGTATGAACTCGCTATTGGGTTTCCGATACCGATTATACTGGCGCTTGCCTTCAATGAGCTGAAGGGTGGTTCCTTCAAGAAGATGGCTCAGACCGTCACTTATGCGCCGCATTTCATATCAGTCGTTGTTATGGCAGGCATGATCATTACGTTCTTGTCGCCTTCATCGGGAATAGTGACACATCTTATTGAGTGGCTTGGATTTGATGCTCCAGATTTCTTGACAGACCCGAAGTGGTTTAAGACGATGTACGTATTCTCTGGTGTTTGGCAAAGCGCAGGATGGGGAACAATTATATATTTGGCTGCGCTTTCAGGAGTAGACCCGGGTCTGCATGAGGCAGCCATTATAGACGGAGCTTCACGCTTCCAACGAGTGCTTCATATTAACATTCCGACGATTGTCCCTACAATGACCATTCTTTTAATTCTGAACATGGGAAGCTTGCTTGGGGTTGGATTTGAGAAAATATTGCTGCTCCAAAACTCGCTTAACATGGGGGCATCCGATGTCATTTCAACCTTCGTATACCGATCAGGGCTTGTCGATGCCCAGTATAGCTTCTCGACGGCGATCGGACTGTTCAATTCCGTCATTAACGCCATTATTTTAGTGCTAGTAAATCAGATCGTAAGACGCACCAACGAAAACAGCCTGTGGTAGAAGAAGGAGGTATGACCGATGGTTTCCGCCGTTAAAGAGTCCGGAAGGGATAAAGTGTTTCTAATATGCAATTATATTTATGTATTTCTCGCTTTTATTGTGGTCGCTTATCCTGTCATTTATATGATTAGCGCTTCGATAAGCGATCCGAAATTGGTGGGTTCCGGCGAGATGTGGCTGTGGCCAAAAGGCATTACGTTTGAAGGTTATCAGAGGGTGTTCCAAAACTCCAGCATATGGTCAGGTTACGGCAACACCATTCTTTATACGGTAGTAGGCACGTCGATCAATTTATTCGTTACGCTGCCTGCTGCCTACGCTCTAAGCCGCAAAGACTTTATGGGACGCAACTTTTTTATGGGGATGTTCCTCGTCACGATGTTTTTTGGGGGAGGGCTCGTACCAAGTTACTTGCTCATCAAGGAACTCGGTATGGTGAATACGATTTGGGCAATCGTAATTCCTTCGGCTGCTTCAATCTGGAACATCATTGTAGCGCGCACGTTTTTCCAGTCCTCTATACCAAAAGAACTGCAAGAGGCTGCCCAAATTGACGGGTGCACCAACCTGCGGCTGTTCGTCAAAATCATTTTGCCGCTGTCAATGCCAATCATCGCCGTTATGGCTTTGTTCTATGGTGTTGGCAACTGGAACAGCTACTTCTCGGCACTCATCTATTTGAATGATGCTGCAAAATATCCTTTGCAGCTCGTACTGCGGCAAATTCTTGTGTTGCAGGAGATGTCGGCTCAGGGCGGCGGTGCAATGGATGCTTCTACGGCGTCGGCTCTCAACAGTAAGGCTGAGATTGCTGCGCTGGTCAAATACGCGGTTATTATCGTAGCGACAGCACCGATTATCGCCGTTTATCCATTTCTTCAGCGTTACTTTGTGCAAGGTGTCATGATTGGTTCCGTTAAGGGCTGATTTTGCTCATAAATAATTTGAAAAAAGGGAGAGGGTTTAGGATGAAAAAGCTAAAAAAAGCATCATCTTTGTTACTCAGCATTACGCTGCTTGCCTCTGTATTAGCGGCATGCGGTTCACCGAACGAGGGTAAATCAAATAACGGCAGTACGGGTTCCAAAGGGTCAACGTCCGTTGAAGCTTCAGGGGTAAGCAAAGACGGATTCCCGATTGTTAAAGAACCGATTACGCTGAAGATGATGTCACAGGATGTTGGCGTTGCGGATTGGAACCAAATGCCTGTGCTTCAAGAGATGGAGAAGCTGACAGGCATTAAGCTGCAGTTCCAGAATGCCCCGCTTGATAGCTTTGCGACCAAGAAAAACCTAGTATTTGCGAGCGGCGACTTGCCGGATATGTTTTATGCAGCGGATCTTAAGCCGGCAGAGCAAGTAACTTATGGTACACAAGGCGTTCTTATTCCTCTTGAAAAATATATTGATGAAGGTTATGCGCCTAATATCAAAAAGATTTTTGATGAGCATCCGGAAATTCGGAAGTCCTTTACAACACCAGACGGCCATATTTATGCGCTGCCTAATATTGATCTAGCTGCTGTGTGGTACCGCAGCCCTATGTGGTACAACGGCAAGTTTTTGAAAGCGCTTGGCGTTACGGAATTGCCTAAGACGACGGACGAGCTGTATGCCTTTCTGAAGCGTGTTAAGGAAGAAGATTTAAATGGAAACGGGAAAAAGGATGAAATTCCGTTAACTTCCGTTAAGCTGGACGATTTGCGTATGTATTTCCTAGGCTTCTGGGGCATTTATGATGAGGTCATTTATGCAGATAAGGATGGCAAAGTGCACTATACGCCTCAAGAAGAAGGATACAAAGGCTACTTAACGTTCCTAAACCGTCTATGGAAGGAAGAGCTGCTTGATCACGAGACCTTCTCGCAAACAAGCGAGCAGAAGAAGGCTAAAGGGGAAAACAATCAAATTGCTATATTCAATGATTACTTCCCTTACTTTACGTTAGGCGGCGAGCCAAGCGGAGACAATCCATTGATGACGCCTGTGAAAAGTGAAATTGCGGATTCCCCAGTCTATGGCAAGCATCCTGGCATATCGGCAAACGGTACTTTTGCCATTACAAGCAGCAATCCATCTCCAGAAGCAACGATGCGCTGGGTAGATTATCTATACAGCTATGAAGGCGCTACATTGTTCAATCAAGGTCCAGAGGATCTTCTATGGAAATATAAAGATAAAGAAAAACATGAGAAGGAATGGCTTCCTGTTCCGGGCGGCGGCGACCGTGAAGAGTACCGCGGCAAACTAACACCAAACTACGGAATTCTTACGCCAGGTATGAACTCTGGTGAGCTTGCGATCGGACTTCGCAGCGAATTCGACTTATGGATCGATAAGGAAAATGCAGAGAAGCTGACGCCAATCGCCAAATCGCCTTACCCTAATGTTTATTTGACCAACGAAGAGCAAAACGAGGCTTCTGCTTTGTTATCTGATCTGAACACGTATGTTCAACAGATGGAAGCCAAGTTCGTAACAGGTCAAGAGTCGATGGCCAATTGGGATAAGTATATTGAGCAAATTAAAAAAATGGGCGGAAATCGAATCGCTGAGCTTTACCAAAGCGCATACGACAGATAATTGACAGATAAATAAACGAACAAGAGCATGAACCCAGAAACAGCAAAAACCCGGTCATGCGAAATGCTGACCGGGTTTTGTTTATTATTCATCGTCTGAATCGGATAGTAATTGCGCCTGTTCGTTCTCCCAGAATTGCTTGCGATATTGACCAGGCGTATAGCCGGTTTCTTTCTTGAATTTGCGTATAAAGTTAGGCGTATCCAAATAGCCGACTTGAATAATGATGTCCTTTAGCGGTGCGTTTGTCGTTTTCAGATGATGCATAACCTCTTCCATTCTTTTTTGCCAAATGTATTGGATGAAGTTAAGGCCCATCTTTTCCTTGAATGAACGGCTCACATGTGATGGCGAGATTGCATACTCATATGCAATCGTTTCTAGACTGAGCGTATGATCTCTAAAATGCTCATCAATGTAGGAGACAATCCGATCAATCTGTGATTGCTCCTCCTTCTGATTGTTGCGCTCCACTTGATTGCAGATTCGGGAGGCGAGATTCAGAAAGCCGGTCTCGATTTCATCCAAGGAATGGCTGTAAATCATATTAGGAGCCATGTCTTGAATCACATTTTGAATGCCAAGCTCGGATGCGGTTTTTAGCATCGTATTCAAAATGTCAAAGCATATACAGCGTTTGAGCAGGGCAGACAGCTCGGATGATTGCAGGCTTCGGATCGATGGGCTGATCATTTGCGCAGCTACATCATAGCTTCCTTGCTTCAAGCTTTGAGAAAGCTTGAGCAGCGAATTATTCGGTATCCAGAAGGTATGATCCGGTGTATCTTGCAGCTTCTCGAAATAGGTGATCGTGCCATGACCGCTTGTCGCTTGCAGCTCAAAAGCAGAGCAAGCTTCAATAAAGGACTGATTCAGCTGGTCAGGGCTTGAATAGCAGGTTCCAACGCCAATCGTAGGCGTAACATCAAACGTCTCTAGTATCGTGCAGAGCACCGCTTCAGCAATGTGGCGCACAGGAACCAATTCCTGCTCGGCTTGATCCCTATTAAAGCTGATAATGAGTGCAAGCTGATCCAGCTGAGGGAGCTCTACGCCATAGGCATGAGCAGCCAGCTCCGGGAATTCGATTTGGGAGAGCAGTTCTATCATTTCTTGCCGCTCCTGTCGTTCCTCTTGCGTATCTTCGATTTCATCCCATCCAATCACCATAACAAAGTGATGAGATTGGTCGAAATGAAGGTCGAAGGCTTCTTGCAGCTCTGGTGAAAGACTTTGCGCATTCCCATATTTCAGGAGCATGGACAAAAAGTGATTGCGAGCGTATGGCTCTTGAAGGTCAACTCGCGAGCTGTATTGCTGCAGCGCTGTTCGTATCCGGTCAAGCTCGTTCCCGTTTTCGGTTGATTGATCAGCGGAATGCTTCGGCTTGGATTTGGAATTTGCGAACTCTACAAGCGTAGAGATCGGCAGGTATTGCATTCTAGCAAGCACGAGGGCAATCGCCGCTCCAACGACCACAACGATGATAAACAGCATAACGATGAAGCTGCGGACATGCACTACGCTGCTAAGAAACTGGGAACTTGGCATGACGGTCACATAAGTCCAGCCATTATTTTCCGATTTTACGGATACGATGGAATGCGGCTTGCCATTTAAGGTTTTATCGTGAATGCCTGGCGCGAGACTATATAGAGACTGCGCCTCTGCATTTGTTAAGGCCTCGCCCTGGCGATTGTCTACTAGAATTTGACCTTTGTTGTCCAAAATATAAGTCAAGCCTTGATAATTGCCTAGAATCGAATCAATTAAACTCGTAAGCTCTGATTCTTTAATTAGATACATAATCGTTCCATGTGGATTAGGGTTGTACGGCGTAATGGGAACAAGATAAGCGAGCATCGAATCCTGCAAATTAGCGCTTAGGACTACGGTGTCAGCTGGACGCATCGTTGGATATTTAACCGTATTCAAATCTTGAAAAATAGTGTCTTTGTTCCAATTGTGAAAGGTAAAGGTGTTTGCGAATACATCCATGCTCGATAGACCTTTCGCGGAATAAATATTTGCATCCTTGTGAAAATACAAGAACATCTCGCTAATGATAGAGCTGGTCGCTTTGTATTGATCCAGTGCTTGTATCGCTTCACCGCTGTAATAAGAATCGTGAACCCGAAACGGAGTCAGCCTCTTGTCATACGAGACGCGTGAAGCAATTTCACTTAGCTCCTTCATCCGGCCGTCAACAATAACTTTGGCTTGCGTGAGCTGGCCGAGGCGAGATTGCTCAATTTCAGTACGTAGATTGGACACTGCGTTTTGATAGATAAATATCGTCATAAGTACTAATGGGATAAGCAAAATAAACAAGTAGGACCAGATGTATTTTAAAAACAGTTTGGATTTGAAGTAGTTTCGTTTCATATCGTCTGCCCCCTATGATCGATCAATCCTTTTCGTCGCTACTAATCATAGCAACAAATTTACAATTTGGACATAGAGCAGAAGAAGGCAATGAACGTACCGCTTAAAAAAGTCCTACTATACTTGGAGGTAACCATGAGCGAAATAAAGACGACAGAAGAAATAGAGCAAGTTGTTGAGCAGGGTGTCCACAATTATAGCAGTGAAGAGCAATGGGTGAAGCCAGAGGACCCGCTTCTGCAGGAGCGGCTGGAATGGTTCAAGGATCAGAAGCTGGGCCTTATGATGCACTGGGGGCCTTATTCACAGTTAGGTGTAGTTGAATCATGGGCGCTTAGTGACAAGGATGAGGAATGGTCACGCGATGGCATCGATTGGAATGTAGACGCAGAGGAATTGAAGCGGCAGTATTTTGGGCTAAACAAAACCTTTAACCCGCTTCGCTTTCAGCCTGAGCTATGGGCAGATCTTGCTGCGGAGAATGGCTTTAAGTATTTAAATTTTACAACCAAGCATCATGATGGCTTCTGCATGTGGGATACCCATACGACGGATTACCGGATTACGAGCCCAGATTGTCCCTTCCATTCGCACAAGTACGCCGATATTTGCAAGCAGCTGTTTGATGCTTTCCGCGCTAAGGGCTTAGCTATATCTGCATACTTCTCGAAGGCAGATTGGCATACGCCATATTACTGGGCGCCAGGCATGGAGCGTGGGTCGTTTACCGCGCGCGGACCTTCCTATGACCCGAAGCAACATCCACATTTGTGGGAGCAATTCGTTCAGTTCACCCATGCGCAAATTATGGAGTTGATGACGAAATATGGCCGCATCGATATGTTATGGCTCGATGCAGGTTGGGTTAACGATTACCGCGATCAAAACATCCGATTAGGCGAGGTGGTTGAGAAGGCGCGGGAAATTCAGCCTTGGCTGCTCTCGGCTGACCGCACGGTCGGCGGCCCTTATGAAAATGTCATAACACCAGAGCAGACATTGCCTGAGCGTCCGCTTAACGTGCCGTGGGAGAGCTGTATTACGATGGGCACTTCCTTCTCCTTCCGTTATGAGGACAATTACAAGACGGTTCGACAGCTAATCCATCTGCTCGTTGAAATCGTTGCGAAAGGCGGAAACCTAGCATTGAATGTTGGTCCGCAGCCTGACGGCAGGTTGTCGACTACAGCCATTAGCCGAATCAAAGGGATGGGCGATTGGTTGAAGGTTTATGGTGAGGCAATCTATGGAACACGAATTTGCGAGCCTTTTTCTGCTGACAATTGCCACTTTACGAGAAAAGGAGATACGGTTTATGCCTTTTATTTGTACAAGGATGAAAAAGAAGCTGTGAAAGAGGAATTATACCTCCCTATACAGAAGTCTTTCAGCCAGATTGATCTCGTAGGTGGACAAGACCATTTGCAGTACAGCCAAGCAGAAAACGGCATTATTGTCCGTTTGCCAGTGAATGAATACTCAGAACAAGCACCAATCGCGCATGTGTTTCGGATTCGTTAATCGAGAGGGGTAGTCTGCTATGCAGCAATGGTTTAAGGAAGCAAAGCTAGGTATTTTTATTCATTATGGTATTTATGCAGTAGATGGAGTCTCGGAGTCATGGTCGTTCTATAACGGAAGAATGAGCTATGACGATTATATGAAACAATTGGACGGCTTTACGGCTTCGAAGTTCGATGCGGACAAATGGGCTGATTTAATTGAGCAATCGGGAGCGAAGTACGCAGTGCTTACGACCAAGCACCACGACGGCGTAGCATTGTTTGATACACAGTACAGCGACCTTAGCGTTGTGAAGAAAACGCCGGCAAAGCGGGATCTGATCAAGGAATATGCGGAAGCCGTCACGAAAAGAGGGATTCGACTTGGGATGTATTATTCACTTATCGACTGGTCGCATCCCGATTATCCATCCGTGTTTGAAGGTGGCAAGGTGCCGGATGACTTGTCTAAGGTTAACAAATTTTCGAGCCCGATAGATGGTGTTCAGGATGAAGAAAAATGGAATGCTTTCCTGAAGTTTAACAATGATCAGCTGCGGGAGGTTTTAACGAACTATGGGAAGGTTGATCTTCTTTGGTTCGACGGCGATTGGGAACGCAGCGCTGAGCAGTGGAATTTGCCCGAATTCAAGCAATATCTGCAATCGTTTAACCCAGACATTATTATCAACTCGCGCCTGCAAGGTTACGGGGATTACAAGACGCCGGAGCAAGGGATTCCGATAACGCGGCCGGAGGGGCCTTGGGAGTTTTGCACAACCATTAATAGTTCGTGGGGGTATGTGCCGACGGACGATAAATATAAATCATTAAATCAAATCATTCGAATGTTCTGTGATTGCATTACCTTGGGCGGCAACATGCTGCTTGATATCGGGCCGATGGAGGATGGAACGATAGATAAACGACAAGAGGATATTTTGCTGGGATTAGGCGAATGGATTCGAACGCACGAAGAAGCGGTATTTGGGACAGACGAAGGCATTATGACCCGCTATTATTTGGGCGGCAGCACCATATCCAAAGATAAAAAGTCACTGTATCTGTTTGTGTATGATGATCCGAAAGAGAATGTATGCCTAAAGGGATTATGCAACAAGATCAAAAAGATTACGGTGCTGCATTCCGGCAAAGAGCTTACGCATGAAATTCATGGCGGGGTGCCGTGGTTCAATATTCCGGGGACGACATGGATTCATCTGACAGCGGAAGACACTCACAAGCAAGTGACCGTGCTTAAGCTGGAATTTGATGAGGAGCTTGATATGTATGGTGGTTCAGGCGCAGTTGTAACGCATAACTAATCAAGTGATCTGTCTACTTAGGAGGAAGAAACGATGAAAATTGGATTAAGTTCTTACAGCTTGCTAAGCGCCATAAAATCGGGAGAGATGAGCATTCTTGATGCCATCTCTTGGATAGCCGATAACGGCGGCGAGCATATGGAGATTGTTCCATATGGCTATACGCTCGTTGACAACCCTGAGCTGGCGGATGCTGTACGCGAGAAAGCAAAGGAGGTTGGCATTGCCCTCTCCAACTATTCGATGCCGGCGAACTTCGTGCAAGATACGGAGCAATTGTTTGAAGAGGAAGTCGCGCGGGTCAAGCTGCATGTTGATCTTGTGCATCGACTCGGCATGAATCATATGCGGCATGATGTAACCGCCTTCACCATTCCGCAGGAGAAGATGACGATACGGTGGTTCGAGGAGAACCTGCATCTCATGGTGAAGGGCAGCCAGCTCATCGCGGACTATGCCGCGCAATACGGCATTACAACGACGATAGAGAATCATGGCTTCAGCGTACAGTCCAGCGACCGGGTTCAACGTGTTCTTCATGCGGTAGACCGGCCGAACTTTAAGACGACACTCGATATCGGCAACTTTATGTGCGTGGATGAGAATTCGATCATCGGCGTTAAGAAAAACTTGCCTTATGCATCACTTATCCATTTCAAAGATTTCTACTTCCGTCCATATGATCAGCATCCGGGTGACGGTGATTGGTTTTTGACCTCGAACGGTAACTACCTGCGCGGTGCGATTGTAGGTCAAGGGGATATTGAGATCCGTAAAATCGTGAAGCTTATTAAGGAATCGGGTTACGATGGTTATATGACGATCGAATTCGAAGGCATGGAGGAGTGCAAATCCGCCTCCCGCATTGCGATGGACAACCTGCGCCGCTTCTGGCATGAATGTGTACTTTAAGCGAGCTTCATCATTTTCAAAGATTCATAGCAATTCAAACGGAGGGATAACATGAATTTAAGCGGATTGCAGGAGCCGAACATCGAATATGCACCCAAACATTATGTATGTCGCCGCGCGGCGGAGCCGCTCATTCTTGACGGGCGAGTAGATAAGCCGTTCTGGTCAGCAGCGGACTGGACAGACGATTTTGTCGATATCGAAGGCGATCTTCGGCCAAAACCTGCGAAGCAGACCCGCGTGAAAATGCTGTGGGATGACGACTATTTCTATTTTGCGGCAGAATTGATTGAAGACGAGATTTGGGCGACATTGACGGAGCGGGATTCGGTCATTTTTTATGATAATGATTTTGAAATATTTATTGATCCCGATGGCGACAGCCACAATTATTATGAGTTTGAAATTAACGCGCTGAACACCGTGTGGGATCTGCTGCTGGTTAAGCCATACCGCGACGGCGGTCCGCCGATTAACGGCTGGGACATTAGCGGGCTTCAGACAGCTGTACATATTGATGGCGAGCTGAATCGGCCGGAAGCAGCGAATCGGAAGTGGAGCGTTGAGGTAGCGATGCCTTGGAGAAGCTTGCGCGAATGCGCGCCTGAAGGCAGAGCGCCAGTAAATGGCGAGTTTTGGCGCTTCAATTTCTCCCGCGTTGAATGGCGCGTTGAAGTGAAGGATGGCGAATACCGCAAGATCATCAATCCGGATACGGGCAAATCCTATCCAGAGGACAACTGGGTTTGGTCTCCGATGGGACTTATTAATATGCATTATCCTGAGCTATGGGGTTATGTCATGTTTGCAGGGGAAGATGGCCCGGATTCGTTTGAACAGCCGCCGGATGAACGCATAAAGTGGGAGCTGCGCAAGCTCTATTATCGTGAGCGCAATTACTTCGCAAGTCACGGTGAATTTACTGCGGATGCGGAATCGTTGATGCATGGCGGAGAGCAGTGGAGCATATTGCCTGCCATTGAGACGACCCGCTCCATGTTCCAAATCACAACGCCGTCTAGCGATGGGAAGTCGAGCTTCTGCATTAGGCAAGACGGAAAGCTATGGAAGGAGTGAGTTCGCATGACATTGCAAACCTCTGTATTCTCATTAGAGCAAGCGTCGATGGAGCTGATTGAACGCAAGTTTCGTGAGAAGCAGCTGCTCGCTAAGGCGAGAGAGCATGAGCTGTTTGATATTTTTCAGCAGCCGCTAACGGATGAAGAGACATGGGCGCTCAAATATTTGTACGCCTATATGCCTGTAAACGATATGGCTGATTATGACGGTACGTTATTTCTAAGCCATGTGCGGCAGACGCTGGACATTCGGGGAAAAGTGCCTTGGGGGAAACGGGTGCCGGATCATCTCTTCCTGCATTTTGTGTTGCCCTACCGTGTGAACACGGAGAACATCGAGGATTCACGCGGTATCTTGTACAGTGAACTGGCGGAGCGTACCGCGCATTTGTCGATGGAGGATGCGATTCTGGAGACGAACTACTGGTGCCATGAGAAGGCAAACTACATTGGCAGCGATCTGCGGACGATCTCGCCGCTTACGATGATTCGAAATGCTCGAGGCCGGTGTGGTGAGGAATCGACACTTGCTGTTGCAGCGCTTCGGAGCATTGGCATTCCTGCTCGCCAAGTGTATACCCCGCGCTGGGCGCATTGTGACGATAACCATGCTTGGGTAGAAGCTTGGGCTGACGGGCAGTGGCACTATATCGGCGCTTGCGAGCCGGAAGCTCGCCTTGATCAAGGCTGGTTCACTCCTCCAGCCCGGCGGGCAATGCTGATCAATACTCGGGTATTCGCAAATTACCCGGGCCCTGAGGATATCACGCTTGCGGATAATTGGTTTACAGAAATTAATTTGCTTGAGGGTTATGCGCCTACTCGAAGCATTACTGTCACTGTGAAGGATGAGCTGAATGAACCGGTCAGCGGCGCGAATGTTTATTTTGAGCTCTACAATATGGCTGAATTTTATCCGATTGCTGAGCTGAAGACAAACGAGCTGGGTGAGGCTGCGTTTAAGACAGGCTACGGAGATCTGTTGATTCGTGCTGTGATGGATGGCAAGTGGGGAGAAAAGAAGATTACAGTTCGTGATCGTGTGCGCTTCGATATTGTTCTGGATCAAGTGCAGCAGCCCGAAGGGATAACTGACTTTGATATGGTTCCGCCTCCTGAACGTAATGGCAAAGCTCTTGATGTGCTTTCTGAGGAGAAGGTTCAGCGGCATAATAGCCGTCTGGAAGAAGGAACGGGCATCCGAAGCAGCTATGAACAAACATTTCTAAGCGAAGCGCAGGCGTCGGATATTGCCGAGGCTGCTGGTCTTCCGCAGGAGCGGGTGTGGGATGTACTGCGCAAGGCACGGGGAAATAGCCGCGAGATCGCAGCCTTCTTGCAGGAACGCTCCGCTGAATTTGGAGAATGGCCGCTTAAGCTGCTGGAGAGCTTGAACGAGAAGGATCTTTCCGATTCGTTCCGCAAGGATCTTGACGATCATCTCATCGGTTCGCTGTCACAGCGCGGCGAGCTTCCCGAAGACATCTTCTTGCGGTACATCCTTTGTCCGCGAGTGTTATATGAAATGATCGTGCCTTATAAGCATTTTTTCCAAGAGGTGTTCACTGAAGCACAAGTAGCATTGTTCCGGCAAAATGCTGCTGAGCTTGTACGCCATCTGGAGTCAGAGTGGTCGTTGTGGGAGGACCTTCCCAATCTGAAGGGCAGAGGCAACCCAGTTGGTACCTTTAAGATCAAGAAAGGGGATCAGGCTTCTCTCGATATTATGTTTGTGGCGATCTGCCGCAGCATAGGCATTCCAGCACGCTTGCATCCGAGTGAGCAGAAGCCGCAATACATGGCGATGGCTAACGGTGGCTGGCAGGATGCGTTATTTGCAAATCGAGCGATGCAGCAATTGGAGCAGAAGGAAAACGGCAAGCTGCGACTTCTTAAAGATAACGAGTCATCCGATGAAGCTCCGGCAGCTTCGTACTCTGAGAACTTCACGTTCGCCCGGCTGGAGAACGGCATATATAAAACGTTGGTCTACCCTAATGGGAAATCTGATGTATACGATGAGCCGTTCGAACTTGCGCAAGGCAGCTATCGATTGACCACAGGTATTCGGCTAAAAGATGGCACCGCATGCGTTCGCTTTTCCTATTTCGAGCTGGGTGCAGGAGAACAATTGGATATTCCGCTGACTTTCCGAAGTGCGAAGCAAGGTATTCCAGTACTTGGGAAGCTGAACAGAAACGATACGTTTACGATGCTCGATGGTTCAGACCGATCGATTGGTGAGCTTATCGGCATGAATGGGGCAATTGTTGCTTGGCTGGAGCCAGAACGTGAGCCTACCAAACATTTATTCCGTGAACTTAGCGAACTTGCTGAGCCGTTGACCGAACTTGGAGCGCCGATTGTGCTTGTCGTAGGTGATTCCGAATGGACGGCATCTTTTGATCCTTCTCGTTATAAGGGGTTGCCTTCGCGTACCGTGTTTGTTCGTGATTCCACTTACGCGTCTTTGCCGGACTTTATAGCAGTGCCGCCAGCTAGCGAAGCGGGTTTCCCGCATCTGCTCGTACTGGATAGCCAAGATCAAATTCGTTATACAGCATCAGGATACAAGATCGGTACGGGAAAAGAAGCATTGCAGATTCTCACTAGCATATGGCAGCAGCCAACGAAACGGAGTGATACGTAATGGCAAGTCGAAAATATATTGTGGCGGGTTATGCATCAGATTCGAAGCTTCCAGACATGACGCGGGAAGATTTAACGAAGCTCACCCATTTGAATGTGGCATTTGGCCATGTGCGCAATGATGAAATTATTACAGAGCATTTGAAAAATATTGATGTTCTTCGCAGGATTAAACACGAGCATCCAGAGCTGACTATTCTATTGTCTGTCGGCGGATGGAGCGCAGGCGGGTTTTCTGAAGCAGCATCTACCGCTGAAGGGAGGAGTCGCTTCGCAGATTCGGCAGTTCGTGTATTAATGAGCTATCCATTCGATGGAGTCGATCTCGACTGGGAGTATCCTTGTTATGGTGAAGCGGGCATAGCGTCGAGTCCAGATGATAAGACCAATTTCACTCTGCTGCTCAAAACCATCCGCGAAGCTTTGGACGAGAAGGGCGCAAGTGACGGGAAACATTATCTGCTTACGATTGCGGCAGGCGCGGACCAATATTACGTAGACGGTACGGAAATGGATCAAGTCCAGCAATACTTGGATTTTGTTCAGCTGATGACCTACGATATGCGCGGTGGATTTCAAATTTTAACGGGGCATCATACGAATCTGTATACTCCAACCGGAGATTTATTCCGCATCAGTACGGATGCATCCGTTAATTTGTTCATCCGAGCAGGCGTGCCGAAGGAGAAGATTGTGATAGGCGCGGCGTTTTATACTCGGGTTTGGCATAACGTTCCTAATCGCGCCAATGGGCTTCATCAAATGGCGGGCAGCACAGGCGGATATGGACCGGATTTCACCAAGCTTGCAGCGGAATACATCAATAAAAACAATTATGTTCGATATTGGGACGACGAAGCGAAGGCGCCATACCTCTACGACGGAAGCAGCTTTATCTCTTACGACGACGAACAATCGCTGCATCATAAATGTGAGTATGTGAAAGCAAGTGAGCTTGGCGGCGTAATGTTCTGGGAATACAGCTGCGATGAAACGCACCGTTTGCTCCACGCGATATATGAAGGGCTTAAGGAGTAGCTGGATTGGGAAGTTGCTTTGTGGTATCGGTGCGGCTCTGAAGCACAAGAGGAAGTCAGTTTTTCAAAATAAGCCTACTTTCTAGTCCTATATTCTGCGAAAACTCATGTTTGTTGAAAATAGGTATAGATTCTAGCGCTATTTTTACTGAATCGGTGCATAGTGGGGCATTTGGCGTGTTGTGAGTAGAAATAAGACTAATTTCTAATCCTATTTCCGCGAAAAGTGCATGTTTGTTGAAAATAGGTCTAGATTTTATCGCTATTTTTACTGAATCGACGTATAGTCGGGCATTTGGCGAGTTATGAGTTGATATAAGACTAATTTCTAGTCCTATTTCCGCGAAAAGCTCATGTTTGTTGAAAATAGGTCTAGATTCTAGCGCTATTTTTACTGAATCGACGCATAGTGGGGTATTTGTCGGGTTGTGGGCGGAAAAGTGTAAGAGGAGGTTGTCCCGCAAGTAGTATGATCTTGTGGGGCAACCTCCTCTTTAATAGTCCGATCAAACTTTTCATCAGCGCTAAACCTCGCCGTCTCCTGCACCGAACCCCAGCAGTTTCGGCTGGCGAAGCAGGCCGCTATCCGTAAACTCGAGTGCGGTCACCCTGCATGGGAAATGTACGGCAAGCCAGACTACGTCGGATTTCTTCATGCCTTGCGAAAGCGACGGGAAGGGGCAATCTCCCGGGTGGTCATGCATGAACTGGAGCAGCAATTTTTTGGAGGCGTTATCTAGTCCAGAGACATGCCCAATATATTTATTCTCATATTGCAGCACGAGGCTCGACACGAGGCCATCCCTTAATTTTACCCCAACAACGTCCGCGACGATTCGTACTTCCTTCCGTTTCTTGAACCAATCTTTATGGCCTTTGCCCTCGCTGTAAGGACTATCCAGACGCTTCGATATGAGCCCTTCCCACTCCCGCTCGATAAGCCATTCCCATAAGGACTGACCATCATCAAACAAGTCGGTGACGAACAAGCGCGGCGATTTTTCAGGAAACTTGGCAGCAAGCCGGCTATAACGATCACGGAAGGGAAGGCTGCGCAAATCTTCACCGTTATCATTGAGCATATCAAACATGACGAATAAGAGATCATCTTTGCCTGACCTTTTCTGTACGCCTAGGCGGCTGCGCTGAAAGTTTGGACGAGTACCGTCAAAATAGACGATTTCACCATCAAGGATGCAAGGCCCAACACGCAGCGGCGACAAGAGAGCTACAATTTCAGGGAAAGTGGTATTTCGCGGCTCTACTCGTTTGGAAAATAGTTCAACACCGCCGCTGCCATCTAATCGAGCGAGCGTTCGAACGCCATCCCATTTGATTTGATATCCCCACTCCGAGCCCGTAGGGATATCGGCCGAAGTAACTGGCGCCATGGGCACCTTCGGCAGAGGAAGCAAAGACATCGTGTTCATTATCCAGCATCCTTCGTTTTTCTAGTGGTGCTCTTCCGTTTCTTTGGAGCAGCAGGTGGCGTTTTGGCCGCTTCAAGGGAAGCTTGCAGCGCAGCCATCAAGTCAATGACATTCGTCCGTCCAACAGCCGGAGCTGAGACCATATCAACGCTTTCGCCCGCCATTTTATGCTGAATAGCTTCAAGCATGGCAGCCCGGTAATCATCGGTATATTTTTCAGGATGAAACGGTTCAGACAGCTGCTCAATGAGCTGTTTTGCCATTTGCAGTTCCTTTTCATTGACATTAGCCAGCCCAGGCAGGTTAGGCACTTCTGCTAGCGGCCGAATTTCATCTGGATAATGCATCGTCTCCATGCATAAGCAGTTTCCGACAACGCGAATCGCCGCCAAGCTGCTTTTGCTGCGGATCGATATTTTGGCGATGCCGATTTTACCTGTTTGCTTGATCGCTTCAAGCAGCAGCGTATAAGCTCCAGCCCCTGACATGTCGGGAGAGAGGTAATAAGCTTTTTGATAATAGAGAGGATCGATATCCGTTAAATCGACAAAGTCGAGAATTTGAATAACCCGTGCAGATTCAGGCTTTAGCGCTTCAAGCTCCTCTTCATTAAAGAGGACAAACTTGTCCTTCTCGTATTCAAAACCTTTAGCGATATCCTCTGGTTTAACGGCTTCATCGCAGTGAGGACAAGTCTTCACATAGGAAATAGGCATGCCACAAACCTTATGTATTTGGCGGAAATGAATATCCTTATCTTCTGTTGCTGTAAACATTTTTACAGGCACATGAACCAATCCAAAGCTAATCGCACCTTTCCAAACTGTATGCATACAATCCCCGCCCTGCTTTTTTTCCATAGGATGCGCGCGTTTGGTTAAAGTATACGAGGAATGGACAATCTCACCATATCAAGCCGATAACAAAAAGACCCTTCGCAAGCTCATTTGAACTTGTGAAAGGTCTCTATGCTAACGTTATTTATCGCTTTTTTGCTCGTTTTTGGCAAGCTGCTGCCGAAGCTCTGCATTTTTTGCAGCTAATTGTTTCGTTAAAGCAGCCTGCGAAGCATCAATTCTGGCTACCTCTTCGTTTAATTTCGTAATTTGAGTCATCTTGCTGCTAAGGTCGGTGGGGGAAGAGCTCATTTTGATGTTTTTTTGCAGTTGTTTTATTTTAGAGAGAGCTTTCTCTTTTTTGCTTTTATCGTTGCTGGTTTGCTTCTGCATGTCAGCGATTTCTCTTTTTAAGCGGCTGATAATGGATGTAGTGAAGCTAATGGACATAAGGGCACCTCATAATCGTATAGTGTTGCATCGCCCCATTTTACTATAAATCGCTCGTTTAAGCGAGAAAGAAAGACCCGGAAGAATGCCACCAAAATAAGGTGCTCTCCCGGGTCTCCGTTCATGCAAACGGTTTAGGCTGCTGTTAGTTTATTGATTGAGCTCTTGTTTGTGTTCCTGACTGTCCATGCTGTTCACGCTGTTCATGCTTTTCTTGCGAACGGTCGGTCTAATAAATCGTCCAAGAAGCATAAATAATGGCGAGGTTTCGAGTTCGACAAGATTGAGCATCTCCGCCCAGTTAAAGATGACCAGAAACGGCAGTAATCCAATGGCCAGTATGCCGAATATCAGTCCGACGGAAACATTTCGAAGCATTTTACCAATTGTCATGCTCTCATCTCCAATCTTGCGGATTCTCTCACCTTTACATTATACGCCCCTTCCGAGGCGCCATTCAACCGTACCCTTCAATTGCCGATTATTAAGGAGCATACTTGTGCCAGCAAATCATACTGAAGTATTATTAAACCTTGTACCCCATATCGTGAACTCCGATCAACCTATAGAGCAGCGATCATTCACGGGAAAGGAGCTTATTTTGAAGGTAAAAAGCTTGTACCACAACTATGTCAAAAATAATCTTTTCATGAAAATGATTTTGTTGTTTGCATTGATCACAACAGTGACGATCGTAACCTTTTCGTATTTTATGTTTAATGTCATGTCAGAGTCGATCGTACGCAATGAGCTTGAAAATCAGAAAAAAGCGATTGATAGCGTGAATAGCTACATGGCTCGTAAATTTGAATCGGTGGAGTCCATTATGCTTGATGTGTATCGGAATGAAGCCTTATCCCTTCATCTTACTTACTTTCTTCAAAATCCGTTCGAGGATTACATCAATTATCAATTGGATCAATATGCCTCTTCTATTAATATCGACATGCCGAAGGGGCTGGATTATTTTGAAAATAAGGTTGAAAATGATGCCGATATCGAGAACCTGCTGCTGTACAGCTCGGAAAGGCAGTTTTTGTACGCATACAAGCAGGGGCATGTAACGAAGTTAATATCTACAAATGCCGCACATTCCTATATCCCGGATGCCATGGCGATGGAAGCAAGTAAAGTAACGCTGCCGAATGCATGGGTACGAACGGCAATTGGACAGCAGGATCCAAAGCTATTCGCGATACGTGTCCCCATTACGGACAAAAATACGCTAAAAAACCTAGGACAGCTGCTCGTTTATTTCAACTCAGAACGGATTCAAAAAGCACTTGAGAGCTATAAAGAGCAATTAAAGGGCTATATTCTTGTCCTCGGACCAACAGGGGAAGTGCTCTTCGATTCCTCAGACAACTTTTATGGCAAACGCTACCCTTATATCGATAAAATTGATTCCTTGAATGACACTGTGATGCTTGAGCAGGAATCTTATGTCAAGATGTTCACGCAAACCGAAGCGGGTTATACCGTAGTTGGTGTAGCGCCGAAGGCGGAGGTGGCTGCTGCCTATCAAGGCCTGAAGCACACGATTACTTTGATTAGTATCATTTGTATCATTATGGTGCTGCTGGTTCCGACCTTGGTTGTTATCAATTTCGCGAAAAGAACGAATAAAATAATACGATTTATGCGCAAAGTGGAGAACGGCGACTTGTCCGCACGCATCCAAGACGAGAAAGAGGACGAGCTTGGGCAAATTTCCAGAAGCTTTAACGATATGCTCGGCGAGCTGACAAAACATATCGACCGCGTCTATAAAGCGGAGATTAAACAAAAGCATACAGAGCTTGCTGCACTGCAGGCTAGAGTGAATCCACACTTTTTGTACAATACGCTCGAAGTGATTCGGATGCGGGCCGTATCGCAAGGAGCGAAGGACGTAGGCGAAATGATATACAGCTTATCGGTGTTATTCAAAAGCTTCGTTCAGCCCAAAGGCGAAAACACGCTCAAGGATGAGCTAGAGACTTCGCGCCTCTATTTGGAGCTGTTTCGGATTCGTTATAAGGACAAGCTGTCTTACGAAATTCATTGCGATCAGAGCTTGGCTAGCAAAAATATAATGCGAATGGCGCTGCAGCCGATCATTGAAAATTACGTTGTGCATGGTCTAGAAGCGCGCAGGCCGGATAACCAAGTGAAAATAAATGTTCGGCAGATAGAGGATCGCATACAAATTCAAGTCGAGGATAATGGCAGAGGTATAGCGCCTGGGCGACTCGCGTCCATTCGTGAGTCGATGGACATGCTGGAGGAAAGCGGCGATTCTTTTGGTCTTCGCAGTGTGCATGAGAGACTGAAGCTGCTGTACGGAACGGAATATGGTGTTGAAATTAACAGCACGCCAGGCGTCGGAACGATCGTAACGATTGAATTCCCAGTGCTAGAGGAGGCGCAGCATGTATAGAGTATTTCTTGTAGATGACGAGCCGTTTATTATAGAAGGCTTGTACGACATTATTGATTGGGCGGCGTTTGGCCTTGAAATCGTCGGTTCAGCGGAAAATGGCCAGGATGCGCTTGAAGCGTTGAAGGAGTCATCGGCTGATATTTTGCTTACGGATATTTCAATGCCTGTGATGGACGGCTTAACTTTGATTCGTGAAGCAAGGCAATTCCGGCCGGATTTGAAGGTCATTATTTTGAGCGGCTTCAACGAATTTGACTATATCAAGTCAGGGCTTAAGCTTGGTGTGGAAAATTATTTGCTTAAACCGATTAATATTGACGAGCTGCAGGAGACGCTGGCTAATACAATCGACAAATTGAACACAACAAGACCAGACCGATTATTTAGTGATTATGATATTCGCATTCTTAGGGATAATATATTGTATCGGTGGCTGACTGGACGCATTGCGCCAAATGAGCTGATCGAACGTACCGATATGCTTGAAATCCGGCTGGATGCTCCTTATCTTGTGACTGCGATTATTCGTACTGAAAGTCAGTTCGAGCCGTCCTATGAAGCCGTACAGCGGCTTGCCATGGAAGATCCGTCGATGCTGCCGTTTGTGGACATTGATGGCGACTTGGTTATCGTGTTTATGCTGGAGGACAAGGAGCTGGGTAAGGAAAAGGCGATGACCATGCTTGAAAATATGCAGAAGCGGTTCGCTCCGAGCCCGATGCGTATTTCGCTTGGCAGTGTGGAGGCGGTAGGCGAGGGTGCGCCGCAGAGCTACGCGCATGCGAAGAAAGCGCAGGAATATTTCTTATTATCCGACGAGCCGGCTATTTTGGACTATAGCTTGTTATCGGAGAAGAACAGCATTGAGAATGTAACGTCGCAGCCGCTGAATTGGTCCTTATTCTCGAAGCTGATTAAGGCGAAAGATCTAGAGCAGCTTTATGCGGCAATCGATGCTGAATTTGAGCATTATCAGACGCTGGACGGCGTTACGCCGGAATATATTCAAAGTATGGCCATTGAGATGATGATACGGTTCAAAATGGAGCTCAAAGAAATTAAGCAGGCAGATCAGCCTGAGCTGTTCAAAGCAGGTTTCACGCAAATCATGCAAGCCGAGACGATTGAAGGGCTCTCCTCCGTCGTCAAAGAAGCAGCTACCTTGACGGTGGATTCGCTTATGCGTGATGTGAAAAGCCCGATCATTCAGCTGCTGCTCGGATATGTGCATGAGAACTATGCACAGGCGCTGTCGCTCAAATCGCTCAGCCAGCAATACAATATCCATCCTGTTTATCTCGGACATCTGTTTCAGAAGGAGACAAATGAAACCTTTACCGAGTACATAAACAAATATCGAATAGGCAAGGCTAAGGAAATGTTGAAGGAGACGAATCTGAAGGTGCAGGAAATTGCGCTTCAGGTCGGCTACTGGGAAACTGGATATTTTTACAAGCAATTTAAGAAATATGTTGGCATTTCGCCGACTGATTACAAAGGACTACTCTAATGCAAGATGGAGTTGTCCTTTCTTTCTTTAATTTGTACACCATACCTTTAATTTGTTCCCTATTTGAAAACCGTTACATCCGTTATTTTTAAGTTAGCCCTAAAACGCATCGCGAATTAAGGTCAGAGCAATAAAGTAAGCGTATGCTTACGCAATTGAATTGTGCTTCGTAACTAGACATAGGGAGGACTTACAATGATTAGAAACAAAAAGAGATTTATGCCGGCGCTTGCGCTGATGCTGGTCATGTCAATCGTGCTTAGCGCGTGCGGCGGAAGCAAAAACGAAGGTGAAGGCACTGCCGAGAAACCAGTAGAACTGCTCTGGTACACAATTGGTACGCCTCAAAAAGATGTGGACAAGGTTATGCAGGAAGTAAGCAAATATACAGCAGAAAAAATTGGTGTTACGGTTAAAATGAGCATGATCGACTGGGGCGATTACTCACAGAAGCTGCAAGTTATGACGGCTTCCGGTGAAGCAGTAGACATTATGTTTACGTCTTCATGGGCGTTTGACTACGTGCAGAACGCAAGAAAAGGCGCATTCATGCAAATCGATGATTTGTTGAAATCGCACGGTCAAGGCATCGTCGATACACTTGATCCTGCCTTCCTTGAAGGTTCCAAAATTGACGGCCACAACTATGGTATCCCTGCTAACAAAGAGCTGCCAGCACAAGAAGTATGGCGCTTTAACAAGCAGTATGTAGACAAGTACAAAATCGATATTTCAAAAGTAAACACACTTGAGAGCCTTGAGCCATTGCTCAAAACGATCAAAGAAAACGAACAAGGCGTATATCCTTTCGCGGTTGATAAAAACCAAATGCCTTACGTGCCATATGACTATGTAATCGAGAAGCTTCCAATGGCTGTTTCCCTCGATACAAAGGATTACAAATTGGTTAACGTTCTAGATACACCAGAAATGAAACAAGCTTTGACTACAATGCACAAATATTATAAAGCTGGCTACATTCCAACTGAAGCAGCAACAATGGATTCGATGACAGATGTTCAAACAACTGGCAAATGGTTCTCAGACCGTGCGACAACTCAGCCTTTCGCTGACAACCTATGGTCTGCAAGCTATGGCTACCCAGTAGTTTCAACTCCTGCAAGCAAAGCGCTTATTTATAACTGGTCTGTTATGGGCTCGATGCAAGCTATTTCGGCTAACTCGAAATATCCGGAAAAAGCAATGGAATTCCTAAACTTGCTGAACACAGATCCTGTGCTTCGCAACATGATTGATTCCGGTATCGAAAACGTTCACTACAAGAAAACAGGCGACAATGTTATGGAAAACCTTGATGAGTCAAAAAACTATGACATGCCAACATTCTCACTCGGTAACGTAATGCTTACGTACTTGAATACAACAGATCCTACGAACAAGTGGGAAGAGTTCAAGAAGTTTAACGATGCAGGAACACCAGCACCTCTTCTTGGCTTCAACTTCGATCCGTCGAAAGTAACGACTGAAATTGCTTCCGTACAAAACGTAAGAGAAGAGTTCTGGGCACCGCTTATGACAGGAACAGTTGATCCTGAGACTTACATCAAACGTGCAAATGAGAAATTTAAAGCAGCTGGACTTGATAAAATCATGGCTGAAGCACAACGTCAGCTTGACGAATGGAAAGCGGCGAACAAGTAAACATGCGGGAGGTATGAAGCGAATGCACGGCATTCGTTTCATACCTTTGCTTATTAATCTGACAACTGAGAGGTGATCACGTGGGAGCCATAGGACGGTTTTTTAAAGATATTAATAAAAATAAAGCGATGTTGATTATGGTGCTGCCAGCAACAATCTGGTTCATCTTCTTCTCTTACTTGCCGATGGCCGGTATGGTTATTGCGTTTAAGGAGTACAGATACAGCCGGGATGGATTTCTTGCCAGCATTATCGAGAGCAAGTGGGTAGGCCTGCAAAACTTCAAATTTCTATTCAGTACCAATGATGCTTACATCATTACACGCAATACCGTCGTTTATAACATCTTCTTTATCGTGCTTGGTCTAGTCATTGCCGTTGCAATGGCGATTATGCTGGCTGAGATTACGAACAAGAAATTAGCAAAAGTATATCAAACAGGTATGTTTCTTCCATACTTCTTATCATGGGTAATTGTTGGTTATTTCGTATTCAGCTTCCTGAGCTTGGATAAGGGCGTTGTGAACCAAGTGTTCAACTGGTTCGGCATCGATCCGATAAACTGGTACTCTGATCCAACCTATTGGCCGATTATTATCGTCGTCGTATTTCTTTGGAAATCAGTCGGCTACAACAGTGTCATCTATTTGGCAGCCATCATGGGTATTGATAAATCCCTTTATGAAGCGGCAATGATCGATGGCGCAAATAAATGGCAGCAAATTCGCAGCATTACGATCCCGATGCTTACACCGCTCATTACAATATTGACGCTGCTTGCAATCGGTAAAATCTTCTATGCGGATTTCGGACTGTTCTATCAAGTGCCAAGGGACTCTGGAACACTCTACAGCGTAACGAATGTTATCGATACTTATGTGTATCGCGGCTTGAAATCAACTGGTGAAATCGGTATGAGTACAGCAGCAGGTTTGTATCAGTCGATCATTGGATTTGTACTCGTTATTACATCGAACGGAATTGTTCGTAAATTCAACAAAGACAATGCTTTGTTCTAGTCTAAAGGCTTTACTGCTGGAACAAGCATTGCGCAGGGAGGAAAACCGCTATGTCCGCTCAAACGAAAACCCGCGACTTTCATAGGTTGACGCCCATTTGGAATATAGGATTCCATTCCGTGGCTGGTATTTTTGCATTGTTATGTGTATTTCCTTTTCTATTCGTCACCATCATTTCGTTTACGGATGAGGCGACGCTAGCTAAAAACGGCTATTCGCTTTTTCCTGAAAAATGGAGCTTTGAGGCTTACAGCTATTTATTTAAAGCGGGGGATCAACTGCTTCGCTCTTATGGGGTAACGATAGCTGTTACCGTTATTGGTACTGTCATTGGTGTTGTATGTACAGCGCTTTTTGCTTACGCAATCTCACGTAAAAGCTTTAAATATCGCGGTTTCTTCGCATTTTTCGCCTTTTTTACGATGCTATTTAACGGTGGTCTCGTGCCGTCTTATATTGTTGTTACACAGCTGCTTGGACTTAAAGACTCCATTTGGGCGCTTATTTTACCGCTTGCGGTCAACGCTTTCTACATTATGATCCTAAGGACATTCTTCTCGACCATGGTGCCAGATGCTATTATAGAATCAGGCAAAATCGATGGTGCGGGAGAATTTGGAACCTTCTTCAAGTTGGTGCTGCCTTTGTCGCTTCCAGGGCTTGCAACCATCGCTTTGTTCAGTACACTAGGCTATTGGAATGATTGGTTTAACGCCTTGCTGTACATTAACACGCCGAATTTAGTGCCGCTTCAGTCGATGCTGATGCGGATCGAGAATAGTATGCAATTCATTATGCAAAACTCGCAAAATGCATCGCTCAGCACCGGTTTGCTGCAGTCGATGCCGCAGGATACTTCGCGTATGGCGATGGTGGTGCTTGCAACAGGCCCAATCGTATTCGCTTATCCTTTCTTCCAAAGATATTTCATTCAAGGCTTGACGGTTGGTGCTGTTAAGGAATAATTACGAATCATATTTCTAAAGGAGCAAATACGATGGAGCAATTTAGATTACCGAAAATTCCGATGCCTGAGCTAACGCTGCCGCAGGCGATTCAAGACGTGCTGAAGGAAGCGGAGCAGAAGCTGGCACATCGCCCGAAGCTGCTTCAATTGTTCAAAAATTGCTTTCCGAATACGCTGGAAACAACGACAAAGCTGATGGACGATGGCACGACATTTGTAATCACTGGCGATATCCCTGCGATGTGGCTTCGTGATTCCGTCGAGCAAGTGATGCACTACGTTCCATTCGCGAAACATGATAAAGATTTGCAAAGAATTCTTAGTGGTTTGATTAAACGCCATATTTCCTATATTCAAATCGACCCTTATGCGAATGCGTTCAATGAGTCCGCTAATGATTGGCACTGGAATACTACGGATGAAACGGATATGTCTCCATGGGTATGGGAGCGCAAGTTCGAGCTTGACTCCATTTGTTTCTCTATGCGCCTCGCGCATGCTTACTGGAAAGAAACGGAGCTGACGGATATTTTCGATTCCGGCTTCAAAGCTGCGATGCGCCGCATCGTAGAGCTGTGGAAGACAGAGCAGCGCCATTTTGAACAATCGCCTTATCGTTTTACTCGTGATAATGGTATTCCAACTGATTCACTTCGCAATTCTGGTCTAGGCATGCCTGTAAACTATACGGGTATGATTTGGTCAGGCTTCCGTCCAAGCGATGATGCATGTGATTTCCATTACAACATCCCGGATAACATGTTTGCGGTTGTTACGCTTCGTCAAATGGAGGAAATAGCGGAATGGGTATTCCGTGACATGGATTTCCTGAAAGAATTGAAAAAGCTAGAAGAGGATGTCAACCATGGCATTCAGCTTTACGGTATTTATCAGCATCCGGAATTCGGACCTATTTATGCTTATGAAACGGATGGTTTCGGCAACTTCTGCCTGATGGATGATGCAGGAACTCCGGGCTTGATCTCGATCCCTTACCTTGGTTATGTGGATGCAGAAGACCCGATTTATGTGAATACAAGAAAATTTGCTCTAAGCAAACATAATCCTTTCTACTATGAAGGAACGGCAGCAAAAGGTATCGGCAGCCCGCATACGCCTCCAGGCTACATCTGGCATATGGCATTGTCGATGCAAGGCATTACAGCTACTAGCAGCGAAGAAAAGCTAGATTTGATTGCGATGCTGGAAGCGACTGACGCGGACACAGGCTATATGCACGAAGGTTTCCATGCGGACGATCCAACGGTGTTCACGCGCAAATGGTTCGCTTGGTCGAACAGTCTTTTCTCACAGCTTGTCTATCAAGCG
Source organism: Paenibacillus sp. NRS-1760 (assembly GCF_050467785.1). Classification (NCBI taxonomy): domain Bacteria; kingdom Bacillati; phylum Bacillota; class Bacilli; order Caryophanales; family Paenibacillaceae; genus Paenibacillus; species Paenibacillus sp. NRS-1760. The sequence goes on from NZ_JBITPK010000009.1 coordinate 186,435, forward strand.
ATGAAGGATGAGATTCTATGAGCATGATTATTTTCTATGATCCATCGTTCCCAATCGATTCTCGCATAAGCTCGGATGCGGAAGGACAGCTTCTGCAAATCGGCAGCGTCGTTCGCGCGAATAATCTTGGAGCGGCACTCGCTGCTGCAGATGGCGGAAGCTTTATAAATATGCATGCACCGTATTTCCCTAAGCAAGCATGGTCTGAAATTTTAGCCTACTTAAAGCGCGGTGGAGGTTTAATAAGTATCGGCGGCGTTCCATTCAAAAAACCAGTTTCAAAAAACGAAGCTGGCGTTTGGGAGCCGGAATCTGAGCAAACCGCCTATCACCGCGAGCTTCATATTCATGAGGCATTGCCTGTAGATGCAGCACCGATCATGAGTTTGCGTGCGATGGAAGATCTTCCGCTGTTGCAAGGCAAAGAGTCCTTGTTTGAGGTTTCAAGCACTTGGAATCTAGTGCCGCATGTAACCAAAACGAGTGATTTGCCGCATCAGATGGGTTCTGCTGGACCGATGGATGCACAATTGTACCCGCTTCTAAAAGGTGTTTCAGCAGAAGGAAGAGAAGTTGCAGCACCTGTCGTACTATGGGAGAACACAAAGGGAATGTTCGCAGGCGCGCGCTGGTTGTTCGTAAATCAGCCGTTATCGGAGCTATTCTGGCAAAGCGGAGGAGCGGACGAGCTTCGTCGCTGGTCGGAATTCTGCTCAGCAGGCGTAACAGAGCTGTGGCTGAAACCTAATTATGCGTCCTTCGAGCTGGATGAGCGTGCGATGCTGACGCTGCAAGTACAGAAGCTTAGCCGTTCTGCTGCTGCGACAGATTTGCCTTCTGTAAGCTGGAGCTTTTCGATTACGATCCAGCATGAAAGCAAGCCAGATGAGCGGTGGACGAGCAGCATCAATGCGGAAGCAGCGAGCAAACAGCTTATCGTTCGTATTCCCGTTCCTCTAGCAATCGTTAGCGGTTACTATAAGGTGGACTGTATCGCGGAGTCAACGGATGGAGAAGTACGCATTCTTCGCCAAGGCTTCTGGGGTTTTGATGCTGAGCTGCTTGCAGAGGGAACTCCGGTTACGAGCGAACGCGATTATTTCGTAAAAGACGGCAGACCGATGCCGGTTGTCGGCATGACCTACATGACATCGGATGTTGCGCGCAAGTTTTTATTTTTGCCAAATGCATCGGTATGGGACCGTGATATGGCTCAGATGCGCAAAGCGGGCATCAACTGGATTAGAACCGGCATATGGACGGCTTATCGCAATATAATGCAGGTTGATGGCCATGCATCGGAAGAGGCGCTTCGCTCCATTGATGCGTTTCTGCTTACAGCCAAACGCCATGATTTGCAGGTAACCTTTACTTTCTTCTCATTCACTCCGGAAACTTGGGAAGGCCAAAATCCTTATCTCGATCCGCGGAGTTTAGAAGCACAGAAACGGTTTATCCGCTCGATCATTTCGCGCCACAAACAATCGAAGCATGTCGATTGGGATTTAATTAACGAGCCGTCAATGTTTGATCCTCCTCGTATTTTTTCTGATGGACCAAGATCAGCACGCGATCCATTCGAGCAGGCGGCTTATGCAGCTTGGCTTAAGGAACGCCACGAATCTGTGGAAAAGCTGCAGAAGCTATGGAATATGACGCCAGAGCAGCTGCCGAGCTTTGAAGCGGTGAAAGTGCCCGAGCCAGAGGAAATCAACTTTGACGTTCAAGATATGCATCAAGGCAAGAAGGGTACTCGCTGGCTTGATTATGTATTGTTCTCCATGGATATGCATAATCGCTGGGCACAGGAGCTATACCAGGCCATTAAAGAAGAATGCCCAGATCATATGGTTACAGTCGGACAGGATGAAGCGCTTGGCGCGCAGAGGCCTTCACCATTCTTCTATGGCGAGGCTGTCGATTATACAACCGTGCATTCTTGGTGGTTGAATGATCATTTGGTTTGGGACAGTATTTTTGCTAAGACGGCAGACAAGCCGAATTTGGTGCAGGAAACGGGCATTATGTACGTGGAAACACCAGAAGGACGCGCGAAACGTTCGGAAGCAGAACTACGCGATATTCTTGAGCGCAAATATGCCTATGCTTTTGCAACAGGTGGCGCAGGTGCGGTGCAATGGATTTGGAATACGAATTTCTATATGGACAATGCGAATGAATCGCACATTGGCGCACTTCGTGCAGATGGCACGGAGAAGCCTGAGGCAAATGTATCTTATGATTTCGGACGCTTCATGGGTGAAATCAGAGATTTGTTCAGAGGGCGGGAGCTTGAGGATACCGCAGTTGTTTTCCCTTATTCCAATGATTTTTCCAATCGCAAGCTGGCGTTTGATGCAACAACAAAAGCAACGCGAGTGCTGGCTTATGAGCTGAACAAGCCATTCCGCGGCGCTTCGGAATATCACCTGGACGAGCTGGAAGCAAATCCGGTTAAGCTCGTTATTGTACCAAGTGCTCATAATATTGAAGACGCTGCAATGAACCAGCTGCTTAGCTACGTTGAACGTACAGGAGCAACGTTGCTGCTGACGGGTCCAACAAGCCTTGATGCATACTGGCGTCAAGTCGATCGTCATGCTGAGTTGTTTGGATCAAGAGAGCTTGTCAATGTACGCCGCGAAGAACTGCTTCGCATCGGTGATCGTTTGCTGCCTGTTTCTTATGGCAATCGGAGAATTGCTCAGGTATGGAAGGAATCGCAAAAAGGAACTTCTGCAGCTGAAGTCGATCAGCTTATCGAGCTATCGCACGGCAAAGGAAACATCCTTTGGTGTCCGCTGCCAGTAGAGCTGAATGATCGCATTGAGCCGATCTCAGCCATTTATGAGTTTGCGCTCACCTATGCAGGCTGCAGCGTGGAGCTGGATTGGATTAAAGGCGGACAACTGCCAGGTGTATATGGTCGTAAACTGTCCTTCCAAGACGGCGCGTTATTCACATTCGTATCCGAGTTCAGCTTGAATGTCGATATTGAGGTGAAAGACCCTTTAACCGGCGTTTCCTACGCTTTTACGCTGGAGAAGGAACGGTCTGTACTCTTTGCAGTGGATAAAAACGGTCAGCTGCTGTCCGTTTACCGGCCTGATCAGGTAAATGTGAATGTAATTCCTGCAAACAACGATTAACAAGAAGAGGTGTTCTAGTGATGAAAGACAAACGAACAGCCCATATCATCTCGCATACCCACTGGGATCGGGAATGGTATTTGCCATATGAGAAGCACCATGTATTGCTAGTAAAATTGATGGATACGCTGCTTCATACACTTGATACGGATCCGGACTTCAAAAGCTTTTATTTGGACGGCCAAACGATCATTTTGGAAGATTATTTGCAGGTTCGCCCCGAGAATCGTGAGCGCCTAGAACGTTATATTAAAGAAGGCCGTATTCCGATCGGGCCTTGGTATATTTTGCAGGATGCCTTCCTGACAAGCAGTGAAGCGAATCTTCGCAATTTGCAAATCGGGCATCAGGATGCGAGCCGTTATGGAACGATTGCAAAAGTTGGATATTTTCCAGATACGTTCGGAAATATCGGTCAAGCCCCGCAAATTTTGCGTCAAGCCGGCATCGATAATGCGGTATTTGGCAGAGGCGTGAAGCCAACGGGCTTTAACAATACAGTAGCAGATTCCGATTATGAATCATCCTTCTCTGAGCTGATTTGGGAAGGGCCAGACGGCTCGCAAGTGCTGGGCGTATTGTTCGCCAACTGGTACTGCAACGGCATGGAAGTGCCTACAGATGAAGCAAGCGCCAAGGAATATTGGGAGCGCAAGCTGGCTGAGGCAGAGAAGTATGCTGCTACAGGCCAATTGCTGTTCATGAACGGATGCGACCATCAGCCGATTCAGCAGGATCTGTCTGCTGCGCTGAAAACAGCAAGAGAGCTTTTCCCTGATACAGAATTCATTCATTCGAATTTCCAAGATTATTTGGCGTCGGTGAATGCTTCGCTTACACGCGAGCTGTCTGTCGTGAAAGGCGAGCTTCGCAGCCAACGTACAGACGGCTGGTCAACGCTTGTGAATACAGCTTCCGCACGTGTTTACTTGAAGCAAATGAATCAGCTTGGTCAGGCCATGCTGGAGAAGGTAGCGGAGCCGCTTGCTGCGCTTGCTTATTCACTTGGTCACGAATACCCGCATCACTTGTTTACTTACGCTTGGAAAACACTGATGCAGAACCATCCGCATGATAGCATTTGCGGCTGCAGCGTGGACGAGGTTCACCGTGAGATGGTGACTCGCTTCGATAAGAGCCGTCATATTGCGGAAGCGATTATTGACGATAGCAAAGTGATAATTGCCGATGCGGTTGACACTTCCATATTTGAACAATATGGCGAAGATGCATTGCCGTTTGTTGTGTATAATACAACGGGCTGGGATCGCAGCGGAGTAGTAGAGGTTGAGCTGGACATCGCTCGCATTTACTTCCGTGATGGTTTGTCGCTGGATGAGATGAACAAGAAAATGTATGCTGTCGATGTAACGGGCAGAACGCTTGTTAATTCAAGCGGCGAAGCCATTGCGCATACAGCTTCTGATATGGGACTTCAATTCGGTTATGATCTGCCAGATGACAAGTTCCGTCAGCCATATATGAGCCGAAAAGTGAAGCTGACATTCGAAGCAGCGGAAGTTGCTGCGCTAGGCTTGGCAGCTTATGGCTATGTTCGAAATGCGAAAGCAGAATTGCAGCCATCACAATCGATGGTTGCTTGCGAGCATGCGCTTGAGAATGAATGGCTTCGAATTGATATCGCGCAGGACGGATCGTTTAACTTGACCGATAAACGCAGCGGTCAAATCTATCGCGAGCTTGGCGTGTATGAGAATACTGGCGATATCGGCAACGAATATATGTATAAGCAGCCAACCGGCGAGCAAACTTTGACAACGAAGGGTGTACCTGCAAGCATTCGTCTAATCGAGAATACGGCATACCGTGCGGCATTCGAGATCGTTCATGAATGGGCTGTTCCTGCTTCAGCAGAACCATACTTCGAAGTTGAGAAGCAAGAGGCTGTTTATTTCCCTGAGCGGAAGTCACAACGTACAGAAACGACAGTTCCTCTTACAATCAGGACTGAAATTGCAATAAGCCGCAAAGGCGAAGGGGTAGAATGGAAATCCTCCTTCAACAACCAAGCGAAGGATCACCGGGTTCGCGTATTGTTCCCAACAGATTTGGAAACAGCGGTTCATCAAGCGGACTCCATCTTTGAGGTTGCAACGCGTGATAACGAGCCGGCAGCAGAGTGGATCAATCCTAGCAACGCACAGCATCAGCAGGCGTTTGTTGATGTGAGCGGCGAGCAAGCTGGTTTGACGGTTGCCAACCTTGGCCTGAATGAATACGAAGTATTGCGCGATGGACGTAACTCCATTGCGATTACATTGCTTCGTGCAGTTGCTGAGCTTGGTGATTGGGGCGTATTCCCTACACCAGAAGCACAATGCTTGGGTGAGCAAAGCTTCAGCTTGACGATCCTTCCACATAACGGCGACGGAGTTGCATCCGGTGCATATGCGGCGGCATATCAGTTCCAAGTGCCGTGGACAGTTAGCCAGACAGGCGTACATGCCGGCAAGCTTGCTCCAAATGGCGCTTTATTCGCTTGGGACGGCAGTGGACTAGCGTTCTCCTCCATGAAGGTGAATGAGCAATCTGGCGATTTCATGCTTAGATGGTTTAATATGAAGCCTTCTGAAACGGCGCTTAAGCTGTCAGAAGCAGCAGCTGTATCACTTGAACAAGCTTATAAAAGTAATGTGCTTGAGCATGAAGTCGAAAATCTTGCTGTAGATGGACAATCGCTGCTTGAAGTATCGGTTGGTCCTTGTGAGATTTTGACCATTGGGATTAAGCATTCATAAATAGTAACGAAGCCCTCTGCTATGGACTGCCATACGGAGGGCTTCTTTTTATGAATAGAAAGGCATAGGCTATTATCTCGCATTCCAATAATTGTTGCTGAAACTCTCGCAATATCGCTAACAGAGACAGTTGCGGCATGCTATAATAGATATATTCGCGTAACTTAGATCGATAGGAACAGGGTCTCCTCGAGCGGAGGGGCCTTTTTTTATTGAAAATACGGGTACATACCTAGCAGGAGGGGAACAAGGTGGCAAAAGGACCAAAGAGGCCTACTAGAGATGAATTTGAGCTGGAAGAGCTGGGCGAGCGGCTGGTTGAAGCAAAGCAAGAAGGCACAGAGCTGCTTCTTACGATATGGGCAGCAGAGCAAGTTAGAGGCGTCATTACGGTGCTCGATTCAAGAACAAAAAAGGTTCATGTGGAATACATGGGCAGCGTAACAAAGGTTCCTTTTATGGATATTATGAAGGTGGAAAGCCCTTATTAATATCATAACCGGGCAGCAATAACATATGAGCTTTCTATAAAAGGTTTCCCTCGTTCATTCGTTGAGCGTTGGGGGCCTTTTTTTAAGCTGGAATATTGCCTAGATGGATATGTTCGAGCCTGCATTGTTTGAGCAATTGTCCTTGGAGGATTATAATAGAAGAAGGTTATGGACGATGCAACAAATGAACTGATTATGAAGGAGGATTTACATACATGTATCCAACACCGCAACAATTAGAAAATTACGCAGAGCTGGTCGTTAAGGTTGGCGTCAACGTGCAGCAGGGACAAACGGTTGTTGTCATGGCACCAATTACAGCAGCTCCACTCGTACGGCTTATTGCATCAGAGGCTTATAAGACAGGCGCAAAAAATGTCCATGTGGAATATAACGATGAGGAGCTTTCCCGCATCAAATACAAGCAGGCGCCTGAAGAGGCTTTCTCGGAGTATCCGATGTGGCGTGCCAAAGCTTGGGAAGAGTTTGTGGAAAATGGCGCAGCGTTCATCACCATCTACTCTCCGAACCCAGACTTGCTTAACGATGTAGATGCGAAGCGCGTTGCAACAGCATCAAAAACAGCTTCAACTGCGCTTAGCGGCTATCGCGGTTCACTAATGAATCATACGAATGCTTGGTCGCTTGTATCCTATGCTACTCCGGAATGGGCAGCTAAAGTATTTCCGAATCTCTCGCAAGAAGAAGCGGTGCAGAAGCTTTGGGAACGCATTGTTGACGCTACTCGGATTGGCTTGGAAGATCCTGTTCAAGCGTGGAAAGCGCATAATGCCAAGCTGCTTCAGATGGTTGAGCTGCTGAATGGCAAGCGCTACAAGCAGCTTCAATATGAAGCGCCAGGCACGAATCTGACGATAGACCTGCCGGATGGACATATTTGGTTAGGCGGCTCCAAAGCAAATGCTAAGGGCGTTTACTTTAATCCGAATATGCCAACGGAAGAAGTATTCACTATGCCAAATAAGGATGGTGTGAACGGAACGGTTCGCAGCACCAAGCCTTTGAATTACAACGGTCAAGTCATTAATGGCTTCAGTTTGACCTTTAAGGATGGCAAAGTAGTCGATCATTCCGCTGAGCAGGGATATGAGGCGCTCACTAATTTGCTTAACACGGATGAAGGGGCAAGGCATCTCGGTGAAGTAGCGCTAGTGCCGCATGATTCACCGATTTCGAACTCCAATGTCACGTTTTTCAATACACTGTATGATGAGAACGCGTCCTGTCATCTTGCACTGGGTCAAGCGTACCCGGTCAATATCCAAGGCGGTACAAAAATGTCAGCTGAGGAGCTTCTCGCTCATGGCGCAAACAGAAGCCTTACGCATGAAGACTTCATGATCGGCTCGGCTGATATGAATATTGATGGTGTGACGCAGGATGGCACTCGCGAACCTATCTTCCGCAACGGCAATTGGGCGATTTAATTCGTCTGATCTTGAAAAGTATAAAAAAAGGCTCCTATTCCGCAGTATTGGCTGTGGTATAGGAGCTTTTTGTGTTTATTGGTGCATTTGGGAGTTCGTATGTGATTTTACGGCTGTATTCACGATATTAACAGGAGTATTTCCAGTTAAATGCGGTAAATACGTCAATTTCAGCTGGATTAGCGGGAGCTTTTCCTGTAAGCGTGAATTTGCACAGCAGCATCCTCTTCGAATAACGTAGAATACAGCTAATTAAAAATAAAACTTCTGCATTTCCGCAGGCACGCCATTTCTTCTAAGCAGCTCTTCAAGCGTCTCGCTGGGAGCAGGAGAATCGCCTGCTGTCAGCAGCCTTACGGCAAACTTGCTAGCTTGTCGCTCATATTTTCCAACATTAAAAAACGATTGCTCATCCAGCCAAAAACGGTTGAAGCCAGGATGCAAGCGGTCATGCCCGAGCTCATGCGCGCATACGAAGCGGCGCCAATTATCCGGAAGCGAATCGTGAATGACAATAAACCGGCGGCGCAGTTTTTTGAAATAGAGACCACGCGTGCCTTCTCCGAGGTCGGCGTAACGGATATGAATGCCAAGGCCCTCAGCGATGATGAATGGATCGTTAGTCTTATATTTTCGAATGAGCTTCAAAATCATTTTATCCATAGCAACACCTACCCTTTGGCATCATCAGGAGCATCGTTAGTCGGCTCGGTCTTTTTTTTGTGCTTATTCATATGCTTAGCTTCCCAGAACAACCCTGTAAGCACATCCATGACGCGCTGACGATCGGTAGCACTTAGCGGCACGCCGTCAAACATAATTTCCCCGTCTTCCTCAAGCAGCTTTTTAAAGTCGCGCTTATCTTTATACGTAGCCCACTCAGGTATAGTTGCCGAGGCTGCATCGCGGCCAAGCAAATAATCGGTTGTTGTCAGTAAGATATCCGCCATTTTTTGCAAATCCTCACTTGTTGGTGTTACCCGATCATTCTCGATATGACCAAAGTTAGAGCGGCCCATCTCGAGTTTTGCGGCGACATCCTGCTGCGTTAATCCGCGCTCAACCCTCAATTGTTTAATTCGTGCACCCAATGACATTATAAATACCCTCCGTTTTTGAATATTTGGTATTTTAAATACTTGACGGTAATTAAAATACCAAATACAATGAGATTCATCAGACGAACACTTAAAGAAATGTATTAGTAGATCATAGTCGCTATTTTAACTACTTAAAAGTAAGTATATTTTTGATTAGGAGTATTGTCAATACCGGAGAAGCCGCTATATTTTTTTGTTGTGAACGGTATTTTAAATACTCAATATTCATTAAAACCTAGGGGAGGTTATTTAAATGAATGCAGAACAACTGGTGATTGATCAATTACATGCGTATAAACGGCTAAAAGCGAGAAAGAAACAGCTGGAGGGTACCTCGGTAGGACCAGGCATGCGGCTTAGTGCAGTATCTGAGGATGATCATTTGCAGGAGCTTCATCGGCAGCTGCGCAAGCTGCCTTCCTATATGTACTTGGATGAGCAGGATCAGCGTATCGAAGCAGCGGCGCATGCGAATTTATCGAAATATCCTATTGGAACGAAAGCGCAGCTAAAAGAAGTAAAGAAAAGCCGCTCAACAGCAAGTCCGGCGGATGAAAAGCTGCTGCGAGAGCTGGAGAAAAAGATTGAGAAGGTGCTTGAAGCGCGAGAAGGCTCGGGCGGCTTTGAAGGCTATATGGGCGTCATCGATAAAATAAGCGAGCTTCAGGATATAGAGAAGCAGCTGCAATCAATCGATCAAGCGCTTGAAGCGTTAGAAGCATATGCGCCCGATTACGCTCGGCTGCTGAAGCTTCGTTTTATAGAAGGAAAGCCTACAGAGTTTGTTGCTTCGGAGCTGGGTATCGTTGATCGTACGTTCCGAAGATGGAAGCAAAAGGCGCTTCAAGAAGTTGTCCGCTTTCTGTCCGCCTAATGTCCGTTTTCGCTCAAATAACCGTGATATTATGATATTGTACCAAAGATCATAAACGGGGACGAGCGGTGGACGACACCGAGCGTCCCTTTTGTTTTATCCAGATGAGGAGGTGGCCCAGATGTGAACGCGGGTGGGTGAAATGGTGCAAATCGTAAGAGGGCGGAGGCAGAACAAAATGAACAAAAGCAGATTGCAGGAAGCTGAGCTGGAACCAAGGTTCAGCAAGGAGCAGCTAAAGTCGGCTAGACGGTATACGCCTTCCCAGAAGGATATACTATCCGCCGTGTTGTTGGAGCAAGAAACGTATACTCACGAACAAGCGTTATCGATGATAACAGCCTATTTGAAAAAGGAGGTCATGTAGAACATGGCAGGAGGAACTTATACATCACAAAATAAGGTGCGCCCCGGCGTTTACATTAACCTGGTTGGCGAGAAGAAAACGGTGGGCAGCATGGGAGAGCGCGGAACGGTGTCCGTACCGCTAAACCTTAACTGGGGGCAGTCGAAGGCCGTTATTGCGATCAACGCTAGCGATGATCTGCGAAGCTTGCTTGGTTATGATCTAAGTGCGCCTGAGCTATTGCTGGTACGCGAAGCATTCAAGAAAGCAAAAACGCTGCTCTTATACCGACTAAACGAAGGAACAAAAGCGACGGCTGTCGCTGGCAGCCTAACGCTTACAGCCAAATTCGGCGGTGTTCGAGGCAATGACATCACCGTTGCGGTCAAACAAAATGTTGACGATGAAGCACGATTTGATGTCATCACTTTTGTAGCTAAAGAGGCAGTTGACTCACAAACAGCAGCGAATATCGCAGAGCTGAAATCGAATGCCTTTGTAAGCTTCGGCGGTACAGGAGCATTGTCGTTAGCAGCAGGCGTTCCACTTGTTGGCGGCTCCAATGGTACCGTAACGAATCAAGACCATACCGACTATTTGGCGCAAATTGAGCTGAATGATTTTAATACCATTGCGCTAGTATCCGCTGACTTGTCCTTAAAATCGGTATACGCTGCTTTTGCCCGCCGTCTGCGCGAGGAAGAAGGCCGCAAAATTCAGGTCGTGCTGGCGAATTATCCGTCTGCTGATTCTGAAGGGGTCATCAGCGTCAAAAATGGCGTCAAGCTGCTGGATGGAACGGTTCTTGACGCACAGAAAGCAACGGTTTGGGTTGCAGCGGCAACTGCCGGAGCGCCGATGAACAAATCTCTGACCTATGAAGCCTATGAGGAAGCTGCTGATGCGGACATTCGTTATACGAATTCGCAAACGGTAGAGGCGCTGCAAGCTGGTGAGTTTCTGTTCACGGTAAGCGGCGGCAGAGTCATTATTGAACAGGATATTAATACATTTACCGGGTACTCGCCAGAGAAAGGCAAAGCCTTCTCCAAAAATCGAGTCATTCGTGTGCTGGACGGCATTGCGAACGATTTTAAACATATTTTCGAGTCGTTTTATATTGGGAAAGTTGATAATAACGCAGATGGCAGAAGCCTGTTCCGCAACGAGTGCTTGAAATATTTGAACAATCTTCAGTCGCTCAATGCTATTCAAAACTTTGATGCCCAAGCCGATTTATCGGTTGCAGCTGGTGTCGATACGGACAGCATTATTATTGAGGCTCATATCCAACCGGTTGATAGCATAGAAAAAGTATATATGAAAGTGACGGTGAAGTAATATGGCATTTTTGAACGCAGGAGATACGATTTCGGGCCGCGAAGGACGGGCTTATACCATTATTAATGGTTTGCAGGAAGAGATGTTTTATATCAAGACGCTGGAGGCAAGCATTGAGAAGCAAAAAGCGGAGATCAAGACGCTTGGCCACCGCGGTTTGCAGCATAAAGCGACGGGATGGTCGGGTACAGGCACGATGACCATCTATTATGTAACGTCAAAATTCCGCCAGATGATGCTGGATTATGTGAATACCGGCGTGGATGCTTATTTTGATATTTCCATTATTAATGAAGATCCGTCCTCGGCTACGGGCAAGCAGACGGTTTTCCTTCATAAGGTGAATCTGAATAAGGTCATTATCGGTAAGCTGGATACGGAAAGCGAGGCTCTTGAAGAAGAGCTGGAATTCACTTTTGAAGGATTGGATATTGCGGAGCAATTTTCAGCTCTTTCTTAAGGCGAAATTAAAAATGATGGAGGCAAGAGACAATGAGTGATTTAAGTGTATTTTTTGCACAAAATGCGGCTGTGGAGACAACGCAGCCGTTTATCGTATCGGATCGGTTTAAGGATGCAGAAGGGCAGGCTGTCGCTTGGGAGCTGCGCAGCATGACGGAAGCGGAAAACGAGGAGTGCCGCAAGTCATCTACCCGCAAGGTAAAGGGGAAAAATGGCGCATTCACTCCAGAAACCAATACAGACGAGTATTTGGCTAAGCTTGTTGTCAGCAGCATTCAATTCCCGAACCTAAAGGATGCAGATTTGCAAAAATCGTACGGCATCATCGGTGCTGAGAACCTTTTGCGCAAAATGCTTCTCCCTGGCGAATATGCCTCACTCGTACAACGGGTGCAGGAAATCAACGGCTTTAACCAAAGCCTAAACGATTTGGCAGATGAAGTAAAAAACTAATAAAAGAGGGCGACGGAGAAGCGAATTACGCTTATTACGCCCTCCACGAGCTTCGTATACTTCCGCATGAGCTCATGACCATGACTCGGCGGGAGAAAGCGGCGATCTATGCCATGATCGACGTTCGTATCGAGAACGAGAAGAAACAGCGCGCCAAAGCAAAACGAAAATAAGGACGGGCCGCGCTCCCATGAGGGAGCGCTTTTGCCCGTGTGAAGGGGGTGGAAGGATGGCGAGTAATTTAATGACCGTTAATAGCTCTATAAAAGTTATTAATAACATGACCAATTACTTGAAGAAATCGTTGCTGACACTTAATAAATTCGACAAACAATTGAATAAAAGTGTTAACTCCTCAAAAGCAATGAACAGAACTAGAGAGCAAGTATTAAAAGTGAATTCCGCTTTTACTAGCATGAACTCAATACTAACTAGCAATATAGATAGGTTTCAAGATCTTGAAAAACATCTAGATAGCTTATCTAATAAAATTCGTACAGTTATACAAATCCAAAGTGAACCTAAATCTAATACATTAGGAAGTGAAAAGCCAGCATTCATGAGTATGATGTTGGCTAGAATGTCTGCGATTGAAGGAAAAACGAATGATGCTTCTAAATTTTCTGCGACAGCTCCGTCTAGCCCGCAAGTTTCAGCTGGAACAGGCAGTTCCTTGGCTAATGCAGGGAAAGATATACTCGGTAGACTAACAGGACAGTTGAATAGTTTATACGACAAACCTTTTAAAACGATCTTGCAAATGTCCATTGAGGGAGCTTTAAATGAAGATGTGATCAAAAGCATTATTACTAATAAAATGGGAAATGGTGCGGAAGTTGAAGCTCTTTTTGCAAGTATTAAGAGTAATGCTGTAAATTATGGCATGGATCAAGGAGGAGCAGTCCGAGGTGTAATGTCAATGAGATCTATGACTGAAAATCATGATCAGCTTGATAAATTATCTGAACTATCGCTTCGTATGGCCGCACTTGATCCTGGAGGAAGAGGGACAGAATATGCTGCTAATGCCGTAAAATCAGCATATATGGGAGACACGAGTACATTAACAAAACAGTTTAATGTAAAACAATCCACCATTGATTCAACGGATTTAAAGACTTCAGCATCCCCAGAAAAAATGGATGGTTTCATCGCAGCATTTGATGAAATTCTAGAACAATCGGCAATGGGTGAAGAGGCAATTAATAGAATGCTTTCGAGTCCCGCTAAGCAAGCAGAAATATTAAGCCAAAATATTAACGCCGCATTCGCGGGTGCGGGAACAGGAGCAATAACTTTACTCGTTCCAATGTTACAGCAGTTAAATGCTGCATTTAAATCAGAAGGGTTTCTGATCTTCTTTGAGGCAGTGAGTATTGGATTGGCAGCACTTGCCCAAGGGTTGATTGTTGTCATGCAAATTGCTGGTGGTTTAGGGGATTTGTTAGTTGCTTCACTACCAGTTGTAGGTCCAATCGTGCTAGGGATAGTTGCAGCTTTTTGGGCGTATAATGCGGTACTTAAAGCAGTTTCTATTGCAACAGCTATTTATAGTGGATTAATGACGGCCTATAGATTCATAGTTATGGTAGCAACAGTAGTGCAGCTCGGATTATCAGCAGCTATGTGGGCTAATCCGATATCTGTAATTATTGGATTGGTTGTTGGTTTAATCGTTGCTTTCCTAGGCCTAATAGTAGCTTTAAAACCTGTTCGAGACTTTGTTGCAGATGTTTTTCGTACGCTCGGAGATGTGATGGCAAAAGCTGTTGGGTTTTATATTGATTTATGGACAGGTTTTATTAACGGGTTCATTGAGATCATCAACCTATTTTTAGAAGGTGTTGATCAGGTTGTTGGCACTATCGGAAAATTTGTTGGGATTGAAGTAGGTGTTAAACTACAACTTGACAGTGTAGACAGCAGCAAGTTTAAGACGGGTATTCAGGATGGTATTAAAAACACATTTAATGCAGTAGGAGATTTTACAGAAAACTTTGATGTGGATTTTATTAAGAAATCCGTTGGTCTAGATAATTTAACGAAAATGGCTGGGGACAAAGATAAAATGACCGCATCTAAGGACTCTACAGCGTTTACGATTCCTGATGTTGGGACTGCTTCGAACATCGACCGAGTCGGCGAAGTTGGAAAAATCAACGATAGCGTCGAGATTTCCAGCGAGGATTTGAAGACGATGCGGGAGCTTGCGGAGATGAAGAACATTCAGAACTTCGTGTCGCTGCAGCCGACGGTCAGCGTGCAAACTGGTGATATTAACAATGGCTATGATATCGATACGATTATCGGGCGTATCGAGCGTTCATTGAACGATGAAATTGCCTCATCTGCGGAAGGGGTGTACAACAGATGATTTCAAATGCGCATTATGATTATGAAATCTGGCTTAGTTACAATGATCAAAAGCAGGGCTTCCAGCTCCCGGTCAATCCTCCAGAAATTAAAATTAATGATGGTGCTGGGGGCAAGACCTACGAGGTGTCCGGTTTAGGCGAAATCAATCTCATTCAAAGCTCGAAGCTCACGACAATCTCCTTTGAAAGCTTTTTCCCAAAGACGAACTATCCTTTTGTCGTCAGCAAAACATGGATAGACCCTGCTTTTTATGTCACGGTTATCCTCGATTGGATGGAGAAAAAGTGGCCGATCCGTTTTGTTTATACCGGGGCAACCTTCGATATTAATTTGGCGATGAGCATTGAAAAATTCGAGTGGAAGGAAGCGGCGGGCTCTGGGGATATCGAGTACAGTATTTCACTGAAAGAATTTGCTTTTTATGGTGCTAGGCCCGTAGTGATTAAAAAGGGAGCGGCAAGCGTGAAGCCCAACTCAAGGCCATCGGATAAGCAAGCTCCAAGCACCTATAAGCTGGTTGCAGGGGATACGCTTATTAAGGTAGCTCGCGTTCAGCTTCACAAAGAAGAGCGTTGGCGGGAAATTCAGAAGCTGAACGGCATTAAGGATGCACAGCTCAAAAAGCTGCCCATCGGGATGACGCTAAAGCTGCCGAGGTGATCATATGCTGGAAATATTAATTGATAACCGTAATGGTAAAATATGGAATATTACAAGTCTTGTTCCCTCGCTCACCTACAAGACGAAACGAATTGGAGCGGCGTCTAGTTTGGATATGACGGTGCTTAAAGGAAGTCCATTTCAAAGCGCTTCATTTGAGGTGAACAATGGCGATGTCATTCGTGTCCGCAAAGATAATATCAATGTATTTTACGGATATGTATTTGAAGTGAGTACCGGTATGGATGAGAGAATCTCGATAAAAGCCTATGATCAGATTCGCTATTTATTAAGCAATTATTTTTATAAATTTCAAGGGGTTACCGCCTCTCAAATTGTAAAGAAAATTGCCGATGATTTTGGCTTGGAGACAGGCGTGCTCGTGGATACCAAGTACAAAATCCCATCCTTGCTGGAGGATAATAAAAAGCTGCTTGATATTATTTGTAAGGCACTTGATCTAACACTCATTCATTCAGGCGGAAATTTTATTCTTTTGGATGATTTCGGAAAGCTTTCCTTGCGCAATGTGGAGGAGATGAAGGTTGATTTTGTAATTGGCGATTACAGCCTTATGTTTGATTATGGAATGAAGCGATCGATTGACGGCGATACCTATAACCACATTATTATTTATGAGGATAATAAAGAAGCAGGCATACGTAAGCATCATCCCAAGAAGGATGACGCCTCAATCTCGAAATGGGGACGGCTTCTGCTTTATCAGCAGGCGGATGAGAAAATGAATGTGGCACAAATAAATGAACAGCTTAGTCAACTGATGAAGCTGAAAAATCGTGAGCAAAAGAGCATCAGTATTGATGCCATTGGTGATTTGCGAGTTAGAGCGGGATGTTATGTACCCGTAGTAATTGATGAGCTCGGCATTCACCAATATTTTCTCGTAGATGAATGCTCGCATAAATTCGAAGCGGACTCGCATACGATGAAGCTGGAATTGAGGGTGATTTAATGGCATTATTGGAGTCGATCAAGAAAGCGGGAGCCGCAGCCTACGCTGCAGGGAATCCGCTAGCCGTCATGGTAGGAAAAGTCATTCAAATCAATCCTCTGGAAGTAAACGTTGATCAACGTTTTACTTTATCAGAGGATTTTTTAATTATACCGGAAAGCCTCGTTAAGTATGAAGTTGAGCTGCAAACATCTGAGAAGCTGGTCATCCGCACAGGCTTGGAAGCGGGAGATGCGGTGTTAATGCTCCGCGTACAAGGCGGTCAACAATTTGTAGTACTCGATAAGGTGGCTAAGCCATGATTCCACAGGGAGCAAATGTTGCGGAGGTAACGACGGTAGAGGAGCTCGAAACGAGCGAGACCTATAAGCTTGATTTAGCAAGCAAACGGATCATAGGCAGGACTGACGGGTTAGAAGCGGTCAAGCAGGCTGTATTCAAAATATTGCAAACGGAGCGATACCGCTATTTTTGCTACAGCACCAATTATGGTACCGAGCTGGAAAGCTTACTTGGAGGATCGCCATCTTATGTTCAATCAGAGCTAAAGCGCAGCATTCAAGAGGCGCTTATGCAAGATGAGCGGGTGAGTGATGTCATTGATTTTCAGTATGAGATGAAGGATGAAGCTATCGTTGTCCAGTTTACTGTCGTAACGGAGTTTGGAAGCTTTGGAGAGGAGGTAAGCCAAAATGTATGAAAACATGACCTTTAGCTATTTGCTCCAGCGAATGCTGGATCGTGTACAAGGGAATGTAGATAAGCGGGAAGGCAGCATTATTTATGATGCGCTGGCACCGGCGGCTGCAGAGCTTTCTGAGCTTTATGCTCAGCTGGACGTCAATATTGATTTAGCTTTTGCAGATACATCGAGCGGGGAATATTTGTCTAGGCGTACAGCTGATTTTGGCGTCAATAGGCAAGCAGCTACGAGAGCGAAGCGGCTCGGTAAATTTTATGGCTCCAGCAGAGCGGCAATGGACGTGCCGATTGGAAGCCGTTTTTCGGCTGATTCGGTTAATTACATTGTAAGAGAGAGATTGGAAGCCGGCTCTTTTGTTCTTGAAAGTGAAACAGAGGGAGCAGCTGGCAATCAGCAGTTTGGCGATATGCTGCCTATCGATTATATTAGCTCGCTTGCTCGTGCAGAGCTAGTCGATGTGCTGGTGCCAGGTGAGGACGAGGAGTCGGATACACAGCTGCGCAGCCGTTTTTTTGCCGAGGTTCAAAATCCAGGGACGAGCGGCAATGTATCAGATTATATGAGATGGGCGTTGTCGGTTCCCGGTGTTGGTGGAGCAAGAGTGATGCCCTTATGGGATGGTCCGGGGACCGTGAAGGTTGTTATCGTCAATTCGGATAAGCAGCCAGCGAGCGAGGTGCTGCAGCATGCGGTGCTTGATTTTATCAATGAGAACAGGCCAATCGGTGCAGAGGTTTCAATCGTTTCGGCTTCGAGTGTGCCTATTCGCATCAAGGCTAAGGTTACACTTGCAGCAGGATATACGATTCAGCTTGTGAGCGCGGCTTTTGCTAAAGCAGTCACTGCTTATTTAGATGAAACGGCGTTCCGCATTAATTATGTGAGTATCGCTAAGCTCGGCACTTTGCTCTTAGCAGTACCCGGGGTCTTAGACTACGATCGACTTTTACTGAATGGCGGAAGCGATAATATCGGACTTGAGATTGACGAAGTACCTATTGCGGGGCTTGTTGAATTGGAGGTGTAGCCTATGCGATATCCTGCGGAGGTAGATCAATTTACGGTGAAGCTGAACAAAAAGGAAGGCAGCGAGCTGTACGTTATAGAAGAGCAGCTTGCCGTTCTTGGAGGGGTATTTGAGGGAGACCTTGCACATGATGACATACGCAAGGACAGCATTCAGGTCTATACAGGACCCGGCTTATCGGGTGAGAAGATACAGAATTATTTTCTGACTGTACCGGCTGAGACGCCTTGGAGGCTCCGAATTAAGCTTTTTGCGCAAGCTGAAGCTGTTTTTGTTACCTACGAAACACCAGGCGATCGGGTGGAAGCAGCAGATATTAATGATTTGCAGGTGAGTATTTCTGCAACGCAATTAGAAGTGGAAAGATACAAGAAAAGCGGAAGTATCGATGGCGGATCATTTTTGAGGAGGAATTAAATGTCGCAGACGATTCAGATCAAGCGTGGAACAAAAGCAGAGCTAACTGCATTCGGTGCTTTATTGGCTGGCGAAATGGGATTTTGCACAGATACGAAGGAAGTTTATGTCGGTGATGGGACAACAAATAGCATGGTAGGACGCGCGTTATCCGGCACAGAAGCTGCTAGACCAGCTGCAGCAGCCATGGGTAGGTTGTATTACGTGAGCAGCGGTACAAACAATGGATATTTGTATGCTGATGACGGTACCGCATGGAGAAGAATCAATGCGCAGAAGCTTACCGATTTGACAGGTACGCTGGATGACATTTCAGAAGGTGCCACCTATGCAAAGGTGCTAAAAGCTAACGTTACCAGCGGCAATGTAAACAAGGTGTCCGACGGTGTGAACGTGAAAACAGCAGCTGAGATTAAGACGCACCTGGACGATCCAACCAAGCACAGGCTTATTAATGATGCGGGTTTAGCGATCACCGATTTGTGGTCAGCGCAAAAGATTAGAAATGAAATTGAGCTGGCGAAGCATAACATCGAGCCGCAAGCTTCGGTTAAGGATAAGGACTTAGTGACCCCGCCAGCTTCGCCTGTCTTAGCGGATCGTTACTTGATTCCTGCAGGCGCAACGGGCGTGTGGGCTTCACAAGTCAACAAAATTGCCGAGTGGAACGGTATAGCTTGGGATTTATACACGCCGCAAGTAGGATGGACATGCTACATCGATGATGAGCAGAAGATTTTTAGCTGGAACGGTACCGCATGGGTACGAACTGGCGGTGCGCTTCAGACGATTACAGCTGGCAGCGGTCTTACTGGCGGAGGGCAGGCCGATACCGTCACCCTTAGCGTTGGAGCGGGGAACGGGATTGCGGTTGCAGGTGCAGCAGTTAGCGCAAAAGCTGGCAAAGGTGTGCTCGTTAATGCGACAGGCATAGAAGCGAATATTGATGCAGACAGCATCGTGTATGATGCTGCGAACGGAAATCGCTTAAGGGTTGCCATCATTGATGGCGGTACGTTCTAAGGAGGCGAGCAGATGCCAAGAAAAGTACTCATTCAATTGAGGCGAGGTTTGGAAACGAGCATTGGGCTGCTTGAAGTCGGTGAACTAGGGTACTGCACAGATACCCAGAAGCTGTACATTGGTACTGCGGACGGGAACATTGTGCTTGCTGCAGCGCAGGCGACGGGCGATATGCTGAAAAGCATTTACGATACGAACAACAATGGAAAGATCGATAGTGCGGAAGCAGCGGATAGCGCGCCTTGGGCAGGTATTAGCGGCAAACCTGTAAGTTTTGCCCCGGCTGCGCATGCTCACGCGGCTGCAGATATTACCTCAGGTACCGTTGCCGTGGCCAGATTGCCTGCTGCGTCGGTAACTGCTGCTGGCGTTGTTCAATTAAACAATGCGGTTAACAGCACGAGTGTTGTACAAGCGGCGACGGCCAATGCGGTGAAACTCGCTTATGATCTAGCCAGCGGAAAGCTTGGACCGGGAGTAACCTGGAATCAGCTAAAGGGGGTGTAGGTATTGTCCTATAGTCTAGCTTTATTTGGCGAACAGACGTATGGGGAAGATCGGGACGACGGGGAGGAGGCTCTCCATACGGAAATAGATCTCATGAAATATTTGCCTCCCTATTATTATGAAGTCGTTGAAATGCTAGCAATTCAATCAAAGCTTGGCGGCGAACTAGGGGAGCAGGCTGAGGCGATTGAAACGGCATTAGACCAATATTTTGTACATTCGGCTACATGGGGACTGACGCGCTGGGAAAATGTGCTTGGACTGAAAAGCGACTCCTCTTTACCGGATGCTCGACGACGCGAGAGTATTTTTGCCAAGCTGCGCGGAGCTGGTACGACGACTAAAGTTAAAATTATCCAAACGGCTATCGCTTTCTCTGGCGGTGAGGTGAATGTAGTTGAATATCCGGCAGAGAGCCGTTTCGAGGTCGTATTTGTCGGGACGAAGGGGATTCCGCCCAATATGGCTGGCTTTATTCAAATGCTAGAGGATATTAAGCCGGCTCATTTAGCTTTTGCATTGAAATACACCTATACGGTGTGGAATCAGATAGGAACGATGACATGGAAGCAAGCGCGAGGCAAGACATGGAGTGAATTAAGAGTTTACGAGGGAGTGTGAAAATATGCAAACAACAGGGAATTTAGGATTGAAAAAACCGGAAGGAACAGATGTTGTCGATATTGCGGATTTGAATGGGAATGCGGATATTTTGGATACCGCGGTTAGCAATAAGGTAGATAAAGTGGCTGGGAAGCAGCTATCTACAGAGGACTATACGACAGCAGAGAAAACGAAGCTGGCAGGCGTTGCTGCTGGGGCCAATGCATATGTGCATCCAGCTAATCACCCTGCATCGGTTATTACTCAGGATGCTAGCAATCGATTTGTGACTGACGCTGAGAAATCGGCTTGGAACGCTAAGGCGAGTACGGCTGTAGCTACCACTTCCGCAGCTGGTCTTCAGTCTGCGGCTGATAAGGTGAAGCTGGATGGGATTGCGGCGGGGGCGAATAATTATACGCATCCAGTTAATCATCCACCGTCTGTTATTACTCAGGATGCCGCTAACCGCTTTGTCACTGACGCTGAAAAGGTAGCCTGGAATGCTTCTCAAGCAGCGACGATCACACAAGCTAAAGCTGCCGTAAACATGAACACATTGAATGGTAACGGAATGTATTTTGTTAGTACTCCAACTAACGCGCCAGCAGGAGTTACCTATGGTTTGGTACACGTAATAGCTGAAAGTGCAACAGCTTGTATGCAAACTTTGTACGAGTCAGGATCGAATAGAATCTTTACTCGTAGACAAACGAATAGCAGCACATGGACAGCTTGGTCACGAATAACTAACGACATAATAATACTAGCTGCTAACACAAGCCTAAACACCATATCAGCTTCTGGAGATTACTATTCATACCCAAGCGGTAGCGTAAATGCACCAACAGCTTCTGACTTATATATGATAATCCACATTCAATCAACAGACGAAGGTTATGCGCAGCAAACCGCTTACAGCCTAGGTAGTAACAGGGTTTATGTTCGTAATAAGATCAACGGTACTTGGTTTAGCTGGATACAGACTAGCAACGATACAATATTATTAACATCAGGCACTAATCTGAACACAGCCATCTTTACAGGTAAGTATTACGGCACGAATCTTGTTAACTCCCCTGGGGGCGGATCAGGTCATTGGTTTATAGACGTGATAATTGAACATGCAACATCTTTAACGCAAACTGCCTATGCACAAGATGGTAACAGAGTATTCACAAGACGATGCGTTACAGGTTCATGGACAGCATGGTCTCAGTTGAGTAACGACATGTACAACTATACAACATCTGGCACAGAGATAAACTTCATGCAAACAGACGGCTGGTATCATGTGCCAGCTGGGCTTAACGCTCCAACTCTTGGGCAGAACTACTTCATACATGTAAGCAAGTATCCAGCAGGGAATTGGTGTGTACAGAATGCATACCACGTAGATACTTGGAAGACTTATACAAGGCGTATGGTTAACGGCGTGTGGACAGCGTGGGCAGAGTTATACACTTCCGAGGTTAAACCTTATACATCTGGAGCTTACACGGGAAATGGAGCTGATCTTCGGGATATCGCGTTGCCTTTTACTCCTAGTGCGTTACTTGTATTACCAGCAACATATACAAATGGAACAACATCGTTTGGTCTTTATACTGCAGGTCTAGCTGTTTCAGGTTCGAATGTATCTGTCGGATTTTTTAATGGTCTTACTATTGGAGTTAATAAATTTACGGTAGCATCACAATCAAGCTTTACCGACACCACAAACAAAAGCAATGTTATTTACAATTACATTGCTTTTAGATAAGGGGGATGAAAAATGATCGTATTTAATGATGGTTTGGGAACGTATGAAACGGGGGACTGGCTAACAGTCAAAACGTATCCTGATCGCGAATGTTACGAAGTTGAAGAAGGCTCGGAGCTGGCAATGAAAATAGTTTCTTTATATCCGTTCTACACTATGGAAATCATTGATGGAGTTTTAGTCGACGTTACCCCGCGCGAGAAGACACAGGAAGAGATCGACAAGGAGAATACGCCGCCGCCTAAGACTGTGGATCAATTACGGATTGAGCAGCTTGAGAATGAGTTGGCATTAAGTAAGAAATCTAATCTCGATACTATGGATGCAGTATTTGATATTTATCTCATGGTTCTTGATTTACAGGCTGTTGGGGGTGAACAACCATGATAATAGATAAACGCATGATCATACTATTAGTACATCTAATTCAATCTAGGCGCCGTACAATTGATGAGGTGCCGGAGCATTTAAGGGTTACGGTTCAAGCCGAAATTAACGCAGATCAGCAGCCGGAGGCGGTTGTATGATACTGCGTTTTTTGTTGTGGCTTGTATATAAATTTGCATATAAAGGGGGTGATTTTGTGCCACTTGTAACAATTACCGTTAGTCATATTATTGCTGGACGTCGCACATTTACCCAAGTACCTGCAGCTATTCTGAGTGACGTTGAAGCTGATTTGTTCTCTTTAGGGTTTGGCACAGACGGTAAGTTGCTTTAAGTATGAACATGGCTCCGCTTAGGCGGGGCTTTTTGTTTACAAAGAGATAGTGATAATAGGGGGATAAACAGGCATGTATAAATAATGGTTTGCAGTAGAGGTAACGGACGGTAAAGCAATAGCGGCAGGGATTGGAGCGGTATTGGCACCGTGGGTATCGTTGATTTATGGAGATAGCCGCTTAATACCGATTGCACTTATAATTATCGTCATAGGTTTGGATTGGGTCACAGGTACTTCGGCTGCTTAAAAAGATTTGACGTTTTTGAGTGAGTACGGGTTAAGGCAAGGTTTGCCGCGAACATTGTAAGAATGGAACAGAACTCGATTATTGTAGAGTAGAATAATGGAAATCTACTAGGAATACCAGTTGGGGAATCAAAGCCGCCGTAATTGAGGTATCAACAAGCAAGTGCTAAAACCTCACTTGTAGTGGTGCCTAAGTTAAACAAACGTTTTGTGAAAAATTTAGAGATGATATGGATACGCATGATCAAAATGTAGTTGATACGTTACTTCTGACAGCATCTGACGTCAAGGTGTATTAGAAGAGGCGGATTGGTTGCAAATCTGCGCTACTGCATCGAAAATGAAATTGACTTATACAACTATACTGCAATCGGCAGCTAAAGGTCTTCAACACTATAATTTTATTAAATAAGAAAATATTTAAAAATAACTATCAACCAGAAAGGAGCTTCCCATGTACAAACAAATCCTATCCCAATATCTCTCAGAAGGAAAGCTCACCGCAGCCGCGGTGGGCGCTTTTTTTGCCCCTATGATTGATTCTATCTATGGAGGAGGTCGATTAATTCCAATTGCGCTTCTAATAGCAGTTATCGTGCTGGATTGGATAACAGGTATTGCCGCTTCACATAAAGACAAGACATACTCCTCCGAGTATGGGATGTTTGGAGTACTTCGTACCCTTTTTCTTTTGGCATTACCCGTCTTAGCCAAGCTGCTGGACTCTATGCTCAGCATGCCGGGGCTGTTCTTTTACGCCATTACGCTAGGCATCATTTATCACACATGGCAGTCTTTGACCGCCAACGCCTATAGAGCGGGCTGGGAGAAGTGGATTCCTAAATCGGTCATCGAGCATATTGATAGTGAGCTGAAAGCGAAGGTAGAGCGAGCGACAAAGCGAGGCAGCAGCCCAGATATAATTAACGATTCTGATCAATCTGATCTATCCATTGATAACGAATCTACTACGAATAAAAGGAAGTCGAACAATGGCTAATTATACAATCAACCACATCCCCCCATCCACCTCCAACAATCGCCGCCCAGGCCATTTGCTTCTGCCGCAATCGATTACAATCCACAACACCGGCAACCCTACCAGCTCAGCGAGAAACGAAAGGGCGTGGCTCACGAACCCGACTAATAATCGCACCGCATCCTATCATCTTGTTGTGGACGAGCATGAGGTTATTGAGTGTTTGCCGCTGAATGAGAATGCGTGGCATGCGGGTGATGGAAGCGGCGCTTCAAGCGGGAATCGAACATCGATAAGCATTGAGATTTGCGAGAGTGGAGACTACGAACAAACACTATCCAATACTTGCGAATTAGCAGCAAAGCTGCTCAAGCAATATGGCTGGGGAATTGATCGCCTGCGTCGCCATTACGATTGGAGCGGGAAAACTTGTCCAAGATTGATGTACGATAATGGCAAGTGGACAGGATGGGACCATTTCAAACAGAAGGTACTGGAGAAAATAAAACGGCCAACCGACAATCGAAAATCAGATCTTAATCTATCAGAAGCAGAACAAAGGCTTTTAATTAACACCCTCGGACAATTTACGGATCAAAAGCTTCTACAAGACACCAAATGGAGGGAGAAAGCGGAGCAAGGTACGTTAACGCTCTCGGAGCTGGCATGGCTGAATACAATGATCCTCTCGCGAAAATAAATGAACCCCGCCGACCTCTAAGGTCTGCGGGGTTTATCATTTATTTTAAGACATATTCAGCTAAAACCTTCTGGAGATCGTAGATGTTCAGGTTTTTGTTGAATGTTTTTTGGATGGGCGTGACGCTGCCTGATATCCAAATCTTCAGCTCGGCATCCAGATCATAGTTTCCGGCTGTTTCGATGCTGAAATGAGTAATGCTTTTGTAAGGATAAGAATGGAAATCGATTTTTTTGCCGGTTATTCCTTGTTTATCAATGATGATGAGGCGTTTGTTCGTAAAAATGAACATGTCGCGAATCAGCTTGTACGCTCTTTCTACATTCTCCGATCTACTGAGCAAGTTGCCAAATTCCCTTTGCGCCTCATCAGGATTTACTTCAGAGGCGTTCCCCATTAATGCGTCCAAAAAGCCCATTTTAACACCATCCCTCTAATTCCATATGTACCTAAAAAAAGGTTCCTTCGTTTACTTTATGCGCAGACAAGCAATAATAGATGGCTTTTTTAGGCATCTGCTCATTTCCTTCAAAAGCCCATACACTTTTGCCCCAGAATCATAGGATACTGTGTAAGTTAACAAAAAGGAGATGAACAAATGAGCTATGGAGTAGCAGGTGCTAATGTAGGTCCTGGAAACTGCGCACCTTACCCAGTTGCAGGAGTAGGCGTAGGCTGCGGCGGTGGCGGATTCTCAAGTATTGGATTTATTCTTGTCCTTTTTATCCTTCTTGTCATCATTTCTCGTTCTTGGCTGTAAGCAATAATTAAGCCAAAGCGTAAACGCAAGGCTTTCCAAACGCTTTCTAACTAAATGAAAGTATAATAACATCCCCATAGGCCTGAGCCATGGGGATGTTATAGTTTATCATATGGGACAAGTTGCTAATGATACTTATTATTCTACAATGGAGCGAGCGACGAGAATAAGATCTAATAGATCGATGACACCGTCTTTGTTAACGTCAGCTTGTTTAATTAGTTCCCAATCCGCTGAGCCTTCGCGTTTGCCGTAATGAATAACGACGAGGGCCAAATCCGAAATGCTAACTTTGCCATCTTGGTTTTGATCGGCAGGGTTTGTCGTTTCTTTTGGCGTTACTTGGATATTCAAGGTGTATGGAGCAGCATTAACTTCAGCTTCGCCGTTTGAAATTAAGATCGAATCCGCAGTCACTTTACCTGTAGTAACCGTTTGTGTTTCGTTTGCTTTAAAAGTAAGCTCCACAACCTGTTTACTGCCGGTAACCGCATTTTCTACCCCTTCACTAGCAAGAATGAGTCGGATTTTGCCTTTCTCATCATGGATGGTATTCACAATTTGAACCTTTTCAAGAAGTGAACGGCTAGCTACATATTCAAATGCATTCGGGTCATAGTTAAATGAGATATCTTGTGCATAGACGTTGTCCGAAACATCATTCAAGCCTAGCTTAATCGTAAAGGTTGAACCGGATACGACAGACGTTTTTCCTTCCAATACAGCAGTTGGACCGGATGTTTCTGTCCCTTCTTCTTTAACGGAAGCGGTGAAGTTAGGCAATGACTCTTTTCCTTGTCCACTTGCGATCATCGCTTGATGAAGCACCGCAGATGCACCGTTATTTTGGGACTGCGTTACTAACCGTACAATAGGCTGATCCGGCGAGATGGCGGAATCTGCTGTGAGGACGATTCTTGTTTTTCCATTGGCACTTTCATTTCGTAATACGGTAACACCAGCTTGAAGCGGCTTAATCGATTGGACCGTTAGATCGCCAGTCTCTAATTCGATATCCAAGGCTTTAGCATCAGTGTTCAGATGACTAACGGCGAGCTCATAACCTTTTAATTGTTTAGAAGTGGTGTCAACAATTTTGGTTAACTGAAGATTCGGAGCATCCGGTTTGTTCTGATCCTTCTGAGGGACGAACATGCCATCAATCGTCTTGGAATCGCCAATCGGTGAATCGACCTCCAGTGCAGCTAATATCGTTGCAGCGATATCCTTCGTTGTTCCTCCTTGCAAAAGCTTCTCCTTGCCTACATCCGTTGCAATTGTTCTTCCGTTTGCTGCGATAAATACCGTTTTGGCAAGCGGCGAATCTTGTCCATGGGCAGTAGCGCTGCCGAGCGTATGGTCTGCGTTTTCTGTGCCGCCGCCATGATCGGCTGTCATTAGAATAAGCGTATCGTCCAGCAGGTTTTTGCTGCCGAGCGAGTCATAGATCGTTTTTACAAGGTTATCTGTTTCCATGAGTTTTGCGTAATAATCCTTCGTATAGAAACCGAGCGAGTGTCCGACACCGTCCACATCATCCAATTGGAAGAAAATAAGGGATGCATCGTATGCTCTGCCGTCTGCCGCATATTTTGCAAAAGCATTGACGTTTGCTTTATCGCCCGCAGAATATCCTTCGGCACCAAGGGACGGTTCAATATGTCCATTAATGATGTTGGACCAAGTTGTAAAGGCAGCGAGCTTAGTCTCCGGGAATTGTTCGCGCAATTTTTTGAAGACGGACGGGTAAGGCGATGTTTCACTATAGGTATTATTTGCGCTAATCGTATTGTCAATTTGATGCTTGCTGTAATCCATACCATTTAACATGGCACCCCAGTTAGGAGATGAAACCGTAGGCAGCGTCGTTGTGACGGAATAACTAGCAGCACCTTTCTCGATAATACCGCGCAGTGCGGGCAGATTTAATCGGTCGCCTACCGTTTCCTTCACAGAGCTTGGCGTTTCCCAGTATGGCGCATCCTTCGATACCGACATGCCGGCACCGTCAATGCCGATAACGACAACTCGTTTGTAAGGCATATATTTTACTTTATCAGCAATATTGGATAGTTCTTGAACGGACTTCCCTTGAGCCAAGGCAACATCACCAATCGTAATATGACTGTCTTTGTTAATATCCTCAGATGCTTTTGTATTAATCTGAACAGTTTGCGCAGGCGTGTTCAACGTTTCCTTCACATATTTATTACCGCCTACGAAAAACTCAGCAGAGGTCACTTGAATCGTGCCTTGTCCACTTGCATCCTTCGCAAAAAAGTAAACATCAGACAGTGTAGATGACGCGAATTCTAAAGGGTTGGTTTTGTTATATACACTTCCAGCTGGTAGCTCCAGCTTAACGATGCCTGGTGTTGAAGTGTCTACTTTCGTTGCTTTCGTTGCACGTGAGAATGTGAATTTGCTGCTGTCATAGGCAATTTCTACGCTCGCGCTGTCGATCGCGGTTGTCATGGAAGGGGTGCGCAGGTCGAGCATCTGCCTAAATTCTGTGCCAGGAGCTGTGGCTGTTGCACCTACGAATTTTAGCGTGCCATTGAATTTATCGCTGACTACTATGGGCGGAGCACTATTGAAAATTTCTGTAACCTCTTCAGGGGTGATCGCACGATTCAAAATGAGAACCTCATCGAGCTGCGCTTCCAAAGCTGCAGAATATTTGCCAGTGCCATCATTGCCGAGCATTGTGGATAGACCAGAATCGATCGTTCCTGTGCGACCAGTAATGCTAATGGCGCTTGCGATATTATTGAATTTGGTCCCGTTTGAAGTAGAGACTGCAACAGGCACGCCATCTTTATAAAAATCTACGCGTCCGACGGTACGGTCATGCGAGATGACGATATGGTGCCAGCTCCCATTAGCGACGTTTGGAATATCAGCATCTATACGTGTTCCGCCTGCCGTGTTGAAATTCCATCTTAGCCTTTTATCGGATTGAAGAGAAAGGTTGTAGCCAACATTAGCACCGCTGTTCCAGTCTTTGTTGGATAGAATGGAAGGATCGGAATCTACGCCGGAGGACTTCACCCAGAAGGAGAAGCTGAAGCTTTTATCGACTCCGAATTGGAGCTGTGATGGCTTGCCTAGATTTACGTATTGTTTATTGGCACTAGTTGAACTTAAAGAAAGGGCTTGTCCGATTCTTCCGGGAACGTAAGTTGGAGTGCCGACGATGTCAGCCGAGAGATTGTTTGTGGAACTATCAGCGGCATTGTTCTCAAAGCTGAACTTTGCATGCAGGTCGGCATTCACAACAGCTGCAAAAGCGGTTTGGCTGAGCGGAACAAATCCTCCTGATGCGGTAATTAATGTAACGGCAGCAAGCGTGGATACAAATGCTTTTTTTATCGTCTTATTCATGAATAATAACCTCCAATTTTTCGAATAGGTGTCTCGTGAAATCGATTAGGGGACAGTAGATTTACTTTTATGGCATAGGGGCCATAATCCAACATCCTTCCCACACATAGATTAAAAACAAAACAAATAATGTCATTAAATAATGTGATTAATTGTTTTTGTGTGTTTTTGATTCTTCTTTATCATAAGGTTGTGTTGTTAAACAGGTGTAATCGCAATATGAAGAAATTACTAAAAAGAGGCTCCACCTCGTCGAAACGACAAGGTGGAGCCTCTTTTTATAGTATTAAAAACAACTTATAGAGGAAGCAGCGCTTCAATATCTCTCAAGGATTGTATTTCAAAAGTTGGACGTGCGGCACCTTCTGGCAGCTGCTGTCTCGATCGATTTAGCCAGGCGCTTGCTATACCGGTTCGGCTCGCCCCCAAAATGTCGGTAAACAAATTATCTCCTACCATTAGACATTGCTCAGGTTTTAGCCCCGCGAGATTCATCGTGTGCTCGAAAATTTGCGGAGCCGGCTTGCCGCAGCCGACTTCTCCCGAAATAACGATATGGGGAAAATAATCGGATAATCCGTTGATGCCATAGAGCTTCTCTTTCTGTAAATCAGGTGTTCCATTGGTCAGCAGCATAAGCGTGTATTTTGCAGATAATGCTTCGAGCACCTCAAATGTTTCTTCATATACATAAGGGCGCTTGCGCCGCTCGGCTGGAAACTGTTCAGCAAGCTTGACTGCAAGGTCTTCATCGTGGATGCCGAGCTTTTGTAGTCCTCTCTCCCAAACGTTTTTACGGAAAGCAGGTGCTGCCTCTTTCATTAATTGCAGCTCTGCTGCTTCTCCATCATCAAACCGGGCCCACATCGCTTCCATCGCAGTTACTTCAATATTCGCTAAGTAAGCGTAACATTCCAATTCACGAAAAACAGAATGAGCAGATTGAATGATAGATTGCTTTAAAAGTCCTATTTGTAAACCCAATGCTTGCTCGGCTGCTTCGCATGTTGCTTCGAGTGCCTCGTCTGTACTTTTCTCATCCCAAATCAGCGTGTTGTCTAAATCGAAAATAATCGTTGTCATAAGTGTTGAACCCGTCCTTTTTTTAGTTTGTTGTCTTTGCTAAAGAAATGAAAAAAAGGTTGTTGCACATAAAATACAGCATTCGGATCTTTAAAACAACTTAAAACCATAATAAAAGCAATTAAACACACAATCTTTACTTGTGTTTGACACTCACTTAACAAATCTATTTTAAACTGCTAATAGATCAACGATGCAAATGCTTTAACTTCATAATACCGTTCTTGAACGATTATTACGAGAACACAAGGAGAATGAGAATGAAAAATGAAGGATTAGCGATTAATGGTATTCGCAAGGCATTTGGCAGCTTTCAAGCACTCCATGATGTCAGCGTTCATATTCCGAAAGGGAAATTCACATGTCTGCTCGGCCCAAGCGGCTGCGGCAAGACGACATTGCTGCGTATTATCGCAGGTCTTGAACAGACTGATGCCGGCAC
This sequence comes from Paenibacillus sp. NRS-1760, assembly GCF_050467785.1. Taxonomy (NCBI): domain Bacteria; kingdom Bacillati; phylum Bacillota; class Bacilli; order Caryophanales; family Paenibacillaceae; genus Paenibacillus; species Paenibacillus sp. NRS-1760. The sequence continues at coordinate 217,227 of NZ_JBITPK010000009.1, forward strand.
CGTTATCCTTGATGGAAATGATATTACGACGCAGCATACATCCAAACGCAACTTTGGCATCGTTTTTCAATCGTATGCGCTATTTCCAAATCTAAGTGTGAGCGACAACATTGGCTACGGTCTCAAAGGGAAGCAGCCGAAGCGTCAAATTGAAGAACGTGTGAAAGAGATGCTGGAGCTCATTGGACTGACTGAGGTGAGGGATCGGTATCCAGCACAGCTCTCCGGAGGCCAGCAGCAGCGGGTGGCGCTCGCAAGAGCAATCGCCTTATCGCCTGATATTTTATTGCTGGATGAGCCGCTTTCTGCGCTTGATGCGAAGGTGCGGGAGAAGCTGCGCGAACAGCTATGCGAGCTGCAAGAGCGGCTTGGCATTACGACGGTTATGGTTACCCATGACCAAGAAGAAGCGCTGACGATGGCGGATCAGATTGTCGTCATGGATCAAGGACGGGTTGTCCAAATTGGCACGCCGCAAGAGGTATATGACAAGCCGAATACGCCTTTTGTCGCTGATTTCATTGGAGCTATTAATTTTTTCCCTGTAGGAACAGAAAGATGGATGGGGGCAAGCCCAAATGATTTGTTAGCTATAAGGCCGGAACATATCCAGATTGATGAGGAAAAGCATACGGGCGGCCTATCTAATGATAGCGGAATTAGCGGTTTTGTTCAGCATGTGGAGTTTCGTGGCGCATTCTATCGTGTAAGCTTGCAGCTTGCGAATGAACACGGGAAGCACTCAGACATAAGCGTAACGGTGGATATATCGGCGCAAATAGCTAATCGATTTGAATGGTCGCGCAATAAGCTATTTCATCTTCAAATGCCGCAAGAGCGTATGCTTCATTATCCTGCGGCAATCGCTGGGAACGTGGGGAGGTAGAGAATGAAAGGGAAAATAGATCAAGCTCTGCCCTCGCAGTGGGTGAGAAAAAGCAATCAAAAGTTACGGGAGAGCAATGGCGTTATTAAGCTCCTGCTAGTGCTAGTCCTGCTCACACTTATTACTGTTATTGTCCTGCCGCTGTTCGCGATGTTTAAGCAGGCGTTCATGGATTCAGATAGAAATCTGGTTGGCTTCACTCATTTTTCATCGTATCTGCAGTCAAGATCACTCATTCAATCGATGCTGAACACGATTACCGTATCCACAGCTACAACCGCGATTGCTGTGCCGCTTGCCTTTGGGCTGGCGTTCGTATTGACTCGCACAAATATTAAAGGCAAGTCCTTCTTCAAAGCTCTTGCCATGCTGCCCTTATTCGCACCAACCATGATGCACGGGCTCGCGCTTACTTATTTATTTGGTCATCAAGGTCTTATCTCTACGGGGTTGTTCGGACTGCTGCCGTTTGAGTGGCGAATTCCGCTCTATGGAAAAGTAGGCATCATCATTTCTGAGGTCATTTATACGTTTCCGCAGGCGTTTCTTATTTTGTGCGCGGGGCTTGCCGTCAGCGATTATCGCTTATATGAGGCAGCCGAGTCGATGGGCGCGAGCAGCTTGCGAAAAATGTTTACCGTAACGCTGCCGTCTGTAAAATATGCGCTGCTCAGCGCAGTCGTCATTTGTTTTACGCTCAGCTTCACCGATTTTGGAGCACCGAAGGTCGTAGGCGGACAGTATAACGTGCTGGCCACTGATATTTTTAAACAGGTTGTCGGCCAGCAAAATATGTCTATGGGAGCTGTAGTCGGCATCGTCCTGACCATTCCCGCCATTCTCGCGTTTATCGTGGATCGAATCGTCACGCGGAAGCAGCAGGCGTACGTCACATCAAAGTCTGTTCCTTATTCCGTGAAGAACAATCGGCTGCGCAATGTTTGGGCGTATACGTATGCGATTGTTTTATCAGCCATGATATTGCTGTTAATGGGAGCTGTTCTGCTTGCTTCTCTCGTGAAGAAGTGGCCGTATGACATGTCACTAACGTGGAGCAACTTCGACTTCTCCAATGCAGCGGCAGGTGGCTTCGATCCGTTCTGGAACAGCATTGAGATGGCCGCTTGGACAGCGGTAATCGGAACGATCATTACGTTTTTGTTTGCTTATTTGATCGAAAATGGACGTGTCTATCGTCCGATCCGGCAAGCTGCTTATTTCTTGTCAATTTTGCCACTGGCGCTTCCAGGGCTGGTCATCGGATTATCTTTTATTTATTTCTTTAATCATCCGTCCAACCCGTTTCACTTTATTTATGGAACGATGATCATTCTTGTTTTGGCTAATGTTGTGCATTTTTACTCCGTTCCATTCATGACGGCGACCGCAACTTTAAAAATGCTGGACAAGGAGTTCGACAATGTCTCGGAGTCCATGAATGTCTCGAAGCTGCGGACATTTTATCGCATTACGGTGCCATTGTCCTTGCCGGCCATATTAGAAATGGCAGTTTACTTTTTCGTAAATGCAATGGTGACGGTATCTGCACTGGTCTTTCTGTATGCATCGGACTTGCGAATTGCCTCGGTTTCCATCGTCAGCATGGACGATGCGGGCGATACGGCAGCGGCGGCAGCGATGTCTGTGCTCGTTGTGCTCCTCAATGTTGTCGTTCGCTTTCTATATGAAGCGGGCACCGCAAGGCTGAGACGCAAAATGTCAGCTTGGCAGAAGCGATAAGGCGAAGCCAAAAACAATTTTTCAAAAAAACAAATACACATTATACGATGGAGGTTTTTACTCATGATTAAAACAGTCATATTGGATTGGGCAGGTACAGTGGTTGATTATGGAAGCTTTGCTCCGGTTGAAGCGTTTCGCCGCTTATTCGAAGAAAGAGGCATTGAGGCGTCGTTCAAAGCGATTCGGAAGCCGATGGGTCGCATGAAAAAGGATCATTTGCGCGATATTTGTTCCGATCCTGATGTGTCTGCTGCATGGCAAGCGAAGTTTGGCAGCAAGCCAAATGAAAATGATATTGATGAAATGTATGAAAAGTTTGAACCGATGTTGTTCTCCATTCTTCATCAATATGCAACACCAGTGCCCGGAGCGCTTGCCCTTATTGAGAGACTTCGCGAGCAGGGCATCAAGATTGGAACGACGACAGGTTATACGCGTCCCATGATGGACATTATTGCGCCGGAAGCTGCGAAGCAAGGATATTCGCCAGATAGTACTGTAACGCCAGATGAAGCAGCCGAAGGCCGTCCGCATCCATGGATGATTTTCCGCAATGCGGAGCTGCTCGGTACGTATCCGATGAGCCATATCGTCAAATGCGGCGATACGGAAGCGGATATGAGAGAAGGTAGAAATGCAGGTGCATGGTCGGTAGGCGTTATTTTCGGCGGGAATGAAGTGGGTTTGACACAAGCGGAAACGGAAGCCCTGTCTGAGGGCGAGAAGGAGAAGCTGTTTGTTGAAGTTTCGGATCGCTTGATGCAAGCGGGAGCACATTTTATCATTCGTGAGATTGGCGAGCTGGATGGCGTTATTTCACACATCAACGAAAGACTGCAAGCGGGGGATCGTCCATGAAATCACATAATGATGCATTATTGCTAACAGAAAATCCATATTTACTTCTTACGCCAGGACCGCTAACGACGACTCGAACCGTGAAGGAAGCGATGATGAAGGATTGGTGTACGTGGGATGATCAATACAATCAGCTGGTATCTTCGATAAGAGATCGGCTCGTGAAGCTTGCTGCACAAGCGGCGGCAGAAGACTATACTGCTATATTGATGCAGGGCAGCGGGACGTTTAGCGTGGAAGCCACAATAGGCACGGCGATGCCGAAGCAAGGCGGTAAATTGGCTATTGCCGTTAATGGAGCTTACGGCGAGCGAATGGTTCAAATTGCCGACGTGCTTGGTATTTCAGTTACGCCAATCCGTTTTGACGAGCGCAGCCCTATTGATCCGGAAGTCATCGAGAAAGCACTTAAGGATGATCCGCAGATTACACATGTTGCCATTGTACATTGCGAAACGACAACAGGCATCCTTAACCCTTTGAATGAAATAGCTCAAGTTGTTAAGCGCCATAATGTCACGTTTATTGTTGACGCTATGAGCAGCTTTGGAGGTGTAGCTATGGACATAGATGAGCTGGGCATTGATTTCCTCATTAGCAGCAGCAACAAATGTATCCAAGGGGTACCGGGTTTTGGTTTTGTAGTTGCCCGCCGTGATGCCATTGCCAAATGCAAGGGCCATGCGCGCTCTTTATCGCTTGATTTGTATGATCAATGGGACATGATGGAGCGCTCGAATAGCAAATGGCGTTATACCTCGCCGACACATGTTGTTCGCGCATTCGACCAGGCGCTGAAGGAGCTGGAGCTTGAAGGCGGAATCGCGGCTCGTGAAGCTCGATACAGCAGCAATCAACAAGTAATAACTGAGGGGATGGAGGCTGCTGGTTTCAGTGCGCTGCTTCCTCGTGAGTGGCAATCTCCTATTATTACGGCATTTCGTTACCCAAGCGCTAACTTTTCATTTGAATCATTTTACGGAAGCTTAAAGAAGGAAGGTTTTGTTCTGTATCCAGGGAAGCTGACCTCGGAGCCGACTTTCCGAATTGGCAGCATTGGTGATGTTAATCCAGCAGATATGGCACGATTGGTTCATGTGATCAAAAGCATTTATTCATCCTTTGACAAGGAACAGTAGGAGAGTGAAGACGATGAAAGTATTCTGTCTTGGCGGTGCAGGTCGAATTTGTATGGAAGCGGTGCTGGATCTTGTTCAGTACTCCTCATTTGAGGTCATTACGATCGGTGATTTCAATCTGGAAGCGGCGCAGCAGCTTGCTGCCTCACTGAATGATAATCGTGTCAATGCAGTCAGAGTGAATGTGCATGATCATGCGGCAACGGTAGAACAGCTTCGCGGCTATGATATTGTAATGGATGGAACTACGATTACATTAAACGGCTTGTCCACGGCATGTATTGCAGAGGCTGGCTGCCACGGTATTAATTTGAACGGCTTTGGCGAAGAAGATGCAAGTCACGATGTATTTGTCCGCAACGGAAAAATGTGTTTACCTGGCTTCGGGATGACGCCCGGTGTAACGCAAATGATGGCGATGCATGCTGCTAATCAGTTGAAGGAAGTGCATGAGGTACGGGTTAGTCATGGCTCATACCGGCCGATTGCATTCTCCAAATCAATAGCGGAAACGACGGTTTATGAGTATGATCCGAAGCTGCCGGGACGCGTAGTTTATGAGAAGGGGCAATTCATTCAGGTGGAGCCGTTTGCTCGTCCACGTGAAATTGAGCTGCCAGAGCCGTACGGCAAATCGATTCAATACATTATTCCGCACGCAGAGACACGAACGCTGGCAAAAGCGCTTGAGAGCAAGGATGTTCAGTTAATTGAAGTACGCGGTACATGGCCTCAGCAAAATATGAGACTCGTCCGTGCGTTATATGACTATGGGTTTATGCGCAACGATCGTATAAACATTGCAGGCCAGGAAATTGGCATTATGGATGCGATTGGGCAATACTTATTCGAATCGCAGGAAGGCCATGAAACGGAATTATACGGTTATTCTCTTCATATTGAAGTAACAGGGATATCGGCACAGACTGGCGAAGCTTGCAAACATACACTTACCCATACACATCCTGCATCGGATGGTTCAGTAGAAGGCTGGGAGAAACTCCGTGCGTACACTAGAAACGTCGGCATTCCACTTGCGATAGCGACGGAGCTTATTGCGAGCGGTCAGACGTTATGCAAAGATCAAACAGGAATCATAACACCGGAAGAAGCTTTTGAACCGAGCATTATATTTGAGCAGCTAAGCAAGCGCGGCATTCTCATTCATGAAAAGATTGAGAGTTTAGTTGAAGTAGGCTAGAATACGATTAATAATAAAAACAGTAGACTAAGCTGAAGACGAAGGGGAAATAGAGATGTCGCTAGCCGGAGAAGAGCGGAAGCAGATCATCATTAATATGCTGCAGCTAAAAGGAAAGGTTCGAACGCCGGAGCTTGTGCAGGCGCTTGATGTATCATCGGAAACGATCCGCCGTTATTTGGAGGAGCTGGAGGATGAGCTTAAGCTCAAGCGAGTATACGGCGGCGCCGTTAAGATTAATGTGGAGCGGGAAGAGCCCGCTTATGTTCGGCGTGAGGTGCAGCAGGCTGAAGAGAAAAGAAGGATCGGACGAGCTGCCTCCTCTCTCATTCAGGATAAAGACGTCGTTGTCATCGACGATGGAACAACGACGCTGCAAATGATCGATTCACTTGCTTACAAAAAACAACTTACCGTTCTTGTTACATCCGTTTATACCTTAAACTTGCTGATTGGCTACAAAAATCGCAATATATTTGATGGTGAAATCGTGCTTATTGGCGGTCGCATTAACCCGAAGCATTACCGGACATCCGGTACGCTTGCGATGGAGTTTATGTCCAGTTTTAATGTGGATAAGGCTTTTATCGTTGCTGACGGTTTACAGATTGATAGCGGTGTGACAAGCTACGAGGATGAGCGCGGCGTGTTGGCTAGAACTTTTATGAAACAAGCCAAGCAAACGATCGTGTTAGCTGATTATACGAAGATTGGGACGAACCATTTTTATAAGATTGCCGATTTTAAAGAGATTGATATGATTATTAGCGATGTAGCGCCTCCACAGGCTTGGCGTTCCAAGCTTGATGATCAGGATGTGCACTGGATTGTAGCAGAATAGCTGTTTATGGCAAAGGAATCTTTGAGTCTAATAAGACTTGGAGGTTCTTTTTTTTTTACCAACCAAATGCAAATTACTCAAAGGAAAAACACATCTAATTAGCGGAAATCAAAAACAAAACAATTTATTTACTTGTATTTTACAGTGCGTTAAACAAACAAGCATATAGTAGGAATAGAGAAGAAGAACAAACAAAGGGAGAGAAAAAAATGAAAAGAAGCTGGTTTCTGCTTGTGAGCATGATAGTTATTGTTACGGCATTATCCGCATGCGGAGGTAACGGAGGATCGAGCAGTAAAGGAAATAACAAAATGGGCAATACTTCTGAAGCAACAGAATCAACAGAATCGTCGCTTGATACGGATAGCAAAGAACTTACCGTATACACTGCGCTTGAGGATGATCTTATTAAAGAGTATTTGAAAACTTTTTATGAAAAATACCCAGACATCAAATTGAATATCGTTCGTGATTCAACAGGTATCATTACGGCTAAGCTGCTTGCTGAGAAGGATAATCCGCAAGCGGATGTCGTGTGGGGCGTTGCAGCAACAAGCTTGCTAGTACTGGATCAAAACAGCATGCTGGAGCCTTATTCTCCTGCTGGCGTAGATCGGATTCTTGCTGAGTTTAAAGATACTAGAAGTCCGGAGCATTGGGTAGGCATTGATGCATGGGAGACTGCTTTTATTGCTAATACGGTTGAGCTGGAGAAAAAAGGTTTGGCAGTTCCGAAGACATACGAGGATCTGCTTAAGCCAGAATATAAAGGTCTAATCACGATGCCTAACCCTGCATCATCTGGTACGGGTTTCCTCACGGTATCGGGCTTGGCGCAGCTGCTTGGAGCAGATAAAGCATGGGAATACATGGACAAACTGCATGAGAACATTGGCATCTACACACACTCAGGTTCGAAGCCGGCAAAAATGGCTGGTACTGGCGAATATCCAATCGGGATCTCCTTCGGATACCGCGGTATTAAAGAAAAAAGCGGCGGATCGCCAGTTGAAGTAGTGTTCCCGGCAGAAGGCTCAGGCTGGGATGTCGAGGCAAATGCAATGATTAAGAAATCGAAAATGAAAAAAGCAGCACAGACGTTTTTGGACTGGGCAATTACAGACGATGCAATGGCTGAATATAGCAAAAACTATCCGATCGTAGCTGTGAAGAGTGACACTAGCGTCATTCCAGAAGGTTATACTAAAAACCCGATTGAGCAATTAATCAAATACGATCTGCAAGAAGCGGCTAAACAAAGAGACACTATTTTAAAAGAGTGGAGCAACCGCTACGACAGCAAGAGCGAGCCGAAATCATAATAGTTGTATAAAGAAAAAGGCTGACAAGCGCTAGTTAAGCTGCTGTCAGCCTTTTCACTAGCACGCTCCCTATTGAACATAACGAAAAACACGATTTGGAAGGAGAATGGACATGTTGTTGAGAGTGAAAAAAATAGCAATTTTGTTAATAGTGATGACGTTGTTTTCTGGCGTCTCTACGCTAACGGGCATTGGCCGCTCAGCCTTGCTGCCTGCTGCATATGCTGCGGCTGCAACGTTGTCGCTTACCGTCAATCAGAAAAATGCGGCAGTCGGACAGCCAGTTGAGGTCGTTGTAAAAGGGGAGCAATTAAATGATTTATATGGCTTCGAGATTAAACTGAAGTACAACACAGCAAAGCTTAAATTCAAACAGGCGACAGCAGCGTGGAAAGGAATGCCTATTTCACCGATTGATAAAGATGGGGTTATAACATTCGCTCATACGAAGATTGGGAAGGATAGCGGAGTGAGCGGATCGGCAGCTATTGCGACGTTTACTTTTGAGGGAGTTGCGAGTGGAAAGGCGAGCGTTGAGCTGGTAGAAGCGAAGCTGGTCGATAGCCAGGTCAAGGCGGTTCAGCTGAAAAATGCGGCGAAGCTGGCTTTGCTCTTAAGTTCTTCGACGCCAGTATCCTTCAGTGATATAAAAGGCCACTGGGCTGAGGCAAATATTACAAGAGCGGCTTCGCTTGGCATCGTAACAGGCTTTGAGAACGGTGCTTTTCAACCTAATGGCTGGGTAACGCGTTCGCAATTTGTTGCTATGATCGGCCGTGCATTCGAGTTGAATGCTAAGCAAGCGAAGGAAGTTAATTTTAAAGACAAGGGACAGTTTCCAGCTTGGGCAGAGGCTTTAATAGCGGAGGCTGTGAATGCTGAGGTAATTAGCGGTTATGACGATGGTACTTTCCGGCCAAACCGCCATATTTCAAGAGCGGAAATGGTGGCAATGACGATGCGTACATCTGGTTTTCCGCTCGACGAGAACCCGTCAATTCGTTTTGCGGATGCCTCGCAAATACCAGCTTGGGCTAAGCCGGCTGTAGCGGCTGCTGTTTCTCGCAATCTGCTTAAGGGGAGAAGCGGCAATCGCTTTGAACCGCAGGCAAAGGCTACTCGTGCAGAAGCATTGACGTTTATTTTGACGCTCATCGATAGCCAGAATAAATAGACTTGTTCACCCAGAGCAGAGGCGTTTAGCCATTTCAAGAAAGTGTGGGCGGGCATAAAAAATGAGCAGGAGCACATTTTACGAAATAGCCTATACCTTTTTTACTAAAAATCATAGGATACTGTACCTTAGTAAAAAGGAGATGAACAAATGGGCTATGGAGTAGCAGGGGTTGGCGCAGGAAATTGCGGACCTTCTTATCCAGTTGCAGGTGTTAGCAATTGTGGAACTGGAGTTGGCGGCTGGGGAACTGGTATCGGTATTATATTGGTACTCTTCATTTTGCTTGTTATTATTTCCCGCGCTGTATGCTGGTAATCAACAAAGCTTGCTTGTAAATCGGAATCAATGCGTTTTCCACTAATTGAAATAGTATTAAACCCCCAAGTGCCTGAGCCTTGGGGGTTTTGCCTGTTCATGCTATTCGCGAACCTCTGCGATGAGCTCGATTTCAACTGGCGTATGGAATGGAAGGTCGCTTGTACCAATCGCGGACCTTGCATGGCGTCCATTTTCTCCGAATACTTCAATGAGCAGATCCGATGCGCCGTTCAGCACATAAGGCTGATCGCCGAAACCGGGAGCGCTGTTGATGAAACCAAGAATTTTTACGATTTTTACGACACGGTCAAGGTCGCCTAGGTGAGTTTTCATCGCCGCAAGCAGGTTGATAACGACTTGGCGCGCTGCTTCTTGACCTTGCTCGATCGTTAGATCAGAGCCGATTTTACCTTCATACATGAGAACACCATCGATACGGCAGTCGAAGCCGGAAGTATAGATGAGATTGCCCGTTTGGTTGACCGGAATGTAGGAGAACTTAGGCTTAGTCGTTTCAGGCAAAACAATTCCTAGCTCAGCAAGACGTTTTTCAATAATAGACATTATAAAACAGCTCCTTGTTTATCAATTGTGTATTGCGGGTTAACTAATGCGTGCAGCAGTGCTGCGCGCGAATAAGATTACCTTCGCGCTTATGCGTGTGTTCACCATGTGAAAGCGTGAGCTGGCCGGCAACGATAACATGCGAGATGCCGGACGGATATTGACGCGGGTCCTCGAACGTAGCTGTGTCTTGGATGACAGCTGGGTCGAATACCGTGATGTCAGCAGCATATCCTGGCACAAGCAGTCCTCTTTTGCCAAGTTTAAAGCGCTGTACGGGAAATGAGGTTAGCTTGCGAACCGCCTGCTCAAGCGACAGTACCTTATCTTCACGCACATATTTGGCAAAAACGCGTGGAAAGGTGCCGTACGTGCGCGGATGAGGCTTGCCGATCTCGCAGTTCAAGCTGTCGGATGCAATCAATGATTTCTCATAACCGATGACCTGCTTCACATCGTCGTCGGACATATGGAAGTAGACAATCGCGATTTGACCATTCTCCTCAAGCAGAAGATCCATCATGCAATCGACGGGATGTTCTCCGCGAAGCTCGGCAACCTCGGCGATTGATTTGCCTTCGAGTGCCTTGTTCGCTTCGGTCTGAATCGAAGAAATAATGATGCTGGACCAGCCAGTTGAACATACAAGATTATCCCAAGTGTCCTGCTCGCGGCTTAGCTCTTCTTTGATCCGCAGGCGGAGCGCCTTATCGCGGAACGCTTCAAGTGTTGCATGAATGCCGCCCTCTAGCACCCAAGGAGGGAGGACGGTTGTTAAGGTGGTGGAGCCTGCCGCGTAGGGATAAACATCAACTGTGACGTCCATACCGCGTGCTCTTGCCGCTTCTACAAGCTCCAGCGCATCAAGCGCTTTACCCCAATTGGCGCGGCCTGCTGCTTTCAAATGACTGATATGCAGCGAGATGCCGACTCGTTCAGCGATCCATATGACCTCTGCAACGGACGGCAGCAAGTTATTGCCCTCACCGCGAATATGTGTGGAGAGCAAACCGTTGTATTTAGGCAAAACGCTGCAAAGCTCAACCAGCTCTTCGCGTGAAGTATAGCTGCCAGGTGCATACAATAGGCCAATTGATAATCCGATTGCGCCTGCTCGCAGCCCTTCTTCAAGCAGTGTCTTCATCCGCTCGATTTCGTCTTTCGTCGCAGGACGGTTCTCGAAGCCCATGACTGCGATACGAAGTGCACCGTGTGCTACATAGGTGGCGATGTGCTCCGAAGGATTGGATTTGCTGACAAAATCCATATATTGACCAACCGTTTCCCACGGCCACTCCCAGCTTGTACTCCCAAGTACGGGCTGCACATACGACTGCAGCAGTGCGCCTTTACTCCGAATAAATGGAGCAGGAGCGAGGCCGCAGTTGCCGACAACCTCAGTTGTTACCCCTTGCTGCAGCTTAATTTCACTGTAAGGATGATCAATAATCATCAGATCCGAGTGGCAATGCCCATCGATGAAGCCAGGAGAAATTACTTTGCGTCCCACATCAATGATTTGGCTAGCCTCTTGATCAATTTGGCCAATAGAAACAATGATGCCATCTTTGACTCCAACATCGCCGCCGTACCAAGGATTGCCGCTGCCATCGACGATTTTGCCGTTTTTCAAAATAAGATCGAGCATGTTATAAGCCTCCTCCTTCTCGTTATTCGAGCATTCCACGAGCCGCTACAGTCGTTTTGTGAAGCTGCCCAGTGGAATCCTTGATGTAGACAAAGCTGTGCAAATTAACGGTGCTGCAAATATGATTGGGGATGATACGCACCAAGTCGCCAACCTGATAGTTGGAACCCGGCTGTACACGAATCATGCCGTGCTCCTCATTCATTCGCTCCAAAATCGCTTCAGGATCTCCGATGATATGGCCGAAGCCCTTAAGGAATAAAGGTGAATTGCCCGGTTGTACGTCCGTTGCGAATGTTTTGCTGCCGCCGTCAATGATGATTAAATCTTCATAGGGCCTGCTGACAATAGTAGCCAGCACCACGCCGGCACAATCTTCAAGCGCACATGTTCCGAAAGCTGCCTGCATCCGGTCTTGATAAATGTAAGTTCCGGGACGAACTTCAGTGATGCCGTCAACTTCAGCAGCGAACAGCGCAGTAGGCGAAGAGCCTACACTTACATCCTCAATGGCGATGCCTGCGCTCCGTAGAGCTGCAGCAGCCTCAACCATCAAGCGACCCTCTTCATGGCCGGCTGCTTGCAAATCGAGCGTCGATGCTCCGCTGACCATAGCCCCTCGATAGGTGAAAATACCGCTAAGCTTTATGCCGTCAAGATCATTGATTTGCTTCGCAAGCTCCACGGCTTTGTCGATCGCAACTCCTGTACGGCGAAGTCCCGTTTCCAGTTCAAGGCGTACTTCCAGCACTGCGCCTTCACGCACGGCTGTCTCAGAAATGCGCTTCGCACCCTCTAAGCTATCGACTCCGATAATTAAACGAACGCCGGATAGACTGAGCCGAGCAGCACGCTCAAGCTTGGATTTGGCCACTAACGGATAAGCGACAAAAATATCACGAATGCCGCCGCTTGCCATGATCTCCGCTTCGGAAATTTTGGCTACGGTGATGCCGATGGCACCAGCTGAGAGCTGCCTTGATGCCATTTCCGGCAGCTTATGTGTTTTGGCATGGGGACGAAGCTTTACGCCACGTTTCGCGATAGCTTCTGCCATTGCAGCAATGTTGTTGTCGACAGCATCACTGTCGATGACAACGCATGGTGTTTCTAGCTTAAGCAAGGCTTCCTCATCTTTGCGTACGTTCAATATCTCGCTCATTCGCTTGCTCCTTCATCGCTATCTACGCCTTTGGATTCTTCCAAATAGCTGTATAACGTAAATTTTGAAATGCTCAAATAGCTGCAAACCTTCTCGCCTGACTTTTTAATGAGAAAAGCACCCTTTTGATCAAGCAATTGAATGATTTTAATTTTATCTTCTTTGGTCATGGCAGCTGGCGGCTTGCCAATCGTGACCTGCGCTTCCTGTATGAGCGTATCGAGCAGGTCGTTCACGTTGCTGACAAACGATTCCCGAACCGGCTGTAGTCCGCTCGCTGTCAGCGATTGAAGCGTTTTCTCAGCAACCATCAAATCGGTAATGTCAAAGTTGATGCAGAGCGCTCCAATGATGGTGCCGGCGTTATTTTTTACATACATGGAGGTCGAACGGAGAATACGTCCATCCTTCGTCTGGGTAACATAATTATGGCGGTTATCACCCTCGGAGGTGCCTCTCATAATTTCCAGTCCAAGATTCGTGCCAGGATCTCCTACATTTCTTCCGGTGACGTGGCCGTTCTCGATGACAACAATGGTGCTGTCTACGGGCTTTGACCAGTCATGCACAACGACCTCGCAATTGTCTCCAAACTGCGCGGTTATACCTTTGGCCATCTCCGTCAAAAATAGTAATTCTTGAGATATTGATTCCACTTGCATTCACTCTCCACTTTCTTAAAGCCTCATTGCCCACATGGTACTACGACTTACTCGAAAAATCAAACAAAAAATCTGTTAACCTAAAAAAAAGTGTGATAGGATGTTTTTAAACTTTTTATTGCTACGAGAAAAGGAGAGTGGGGATGAGAGATGCGCTGGATTAGTAGCTCATTAAAGCGTAAGTTATCCTTTTTGCTGCTGCTATCGGTTCTCATTCCGCTGCTCGCGCTGGGCTTATTTGCCTACAACATGGCAGCGACAGCTACGGAAGAGAAGGCAAAGCAATCGGGCAAGAGCCTATTGCGTCAGACGGGTACGAATCTCGAATTTATCGTTCAAGATATCGAGAATATGTCATTATTTTTGATTGGGCAAAAGGATGTACAGCAATATTTGAGCAGTACAGGAGAAAATGCGGTTAAACAAACGCAAATGATTGAGTTTCTATCTAATCTGGTGTTCTCCAAATCGTATATTTCGGACATCACGATTTATCCGCAAAGCCAGTCCCATCCCGTTTCAAATACAACGATTTTTGAGACGGAATTATCCGAGCTGACTGGAGAAGATATTGAGCATTATCAATCTAGTGCAAAATGGTGGACAAGCCGTTACGAGACGGATACAGCAGCCGGGGTGAAGCAGGTGATCTCACTCGTCAGGCCGATACGAAGTCTGAACAGCTTCAAACAAATTGGAACGTTGGTCATAAGCCTTAACGAAGAAGCTGTTTCCAAGCTGATGAATCAGGCGGGCATTTCAGCGGGGGGCTACGTCGTTCTGTCCAATGAGAAGGGACAAATCTTGTCCGGCAGTGATCAAAGCAGGTCAATGATGACAATGGAAGCTCTGCTGCCAGGCTTGACGATAAGAGGGAATTCGGGAACGCTCAACTACGGCCATGGTGAAAGTAAACAGACCATACTCTATGATACGGTTGCTGATGTAGGCTGGCGGCTGACGGGCGTCATGCCCTTCACGGAATACAAAGCTCAAAATAATTACGTCCTGCAGCTGATGGCGATTGTCATTATTTTTTCGATGCTGCTCGTGGCCGTACTCGTTCTATACTTCGTTCAACGAGTGACCAATCCGCTTATTATGCTGACGCAGTTTCTAAAGCACTCGAACCCGGAAGAGCCGATGCAAACGTATCCGGTGGAAACGATGGATGAGGTAGGACAGCTCGTGCGAAGCTACAATAAGCTAAGCGAGCGAATTGAAGGTTTGACGGAGCAGGTAAAGCTGGAGGAATCATCAAAAAAAGAAGCGGATATGCATGCGCTGCAAGCGCAAATCAATCCTCATTTCTTGTACAATACTCTATCCTCTATCCACTGGATGGCGCTCATGAATCAAGATGAGAAGACGGCCGATATGGTAGGCAGCTTAAGTGATTTTATGCGATTCAGCTTAAACAATGGCGAGGAGTTTTGCTCGGTTGAGCAGGAGGTGGCGCATGCCGGCCATTATGCCAATATTCAGTCGATCCGCTTCCCGGACAAGTTTGAGTTTATCGTTCAGGTCGATCAGGAGCTAATGGACTTAACGATGCTGAAGCTTCTGCTGCAGCCTTTAATTGAGAATGCACTTATTCATGGTATTCAGAAGAAAGCTGAAGCTGGTTTGATCAAAGTCACCGCACATATGCAAGGATTGTTTATGTCCTTTGCTGTAGAAGATACAGGCGTTGGCATCGACTCGGTTAAGCTGGCTGCTATATATAAAGAGCTCCACGGACCGGATGATCGCAAAAAAGAACGTGATCGCCTAGAACGCGGCAGCTATGGACTTCGCAACGTTCATAAGCGGCTGCAGCTGCATTACGGAGCAGAAGCAGGCTTGCGCATTGAAAGCTTGGACGGAATAGGGACACGCGTGTCCTTCTCGATCCCGATGTTACACGAAGGAGGCAAAGCCTAATGAAGCTGTTAATCGTAGATGATGAGGTCATTATTCGAACAGGTCTGAGCACCGTTATAAAATGGGCAGAACTTGGCTACGAGCTGCTGCAGCCGGCAGCATCAGCCGAGGAGGCGCTTGCTCGTCTGGAATTGGAGCAGCCAGAAATTGTATTGACGGATATTCAAATGACGGGACGCAGCGGATTAGAGCTTGCGGGAGATGTCAGGCGTCTGCTTCCTGATAGTGAGGTCATTATTTTGACAGGCTACGATCAATTTTCCTATGCCCAGCAGGCGATTCGAGAAGGAGCAGGAGATTATTTGCTCAAAACGAGCCGTCCGGATGAAATCATCCGAGCGGTAAATGGAGCGAAGATGCGAATTCTGCAAAAGTGGGAGGCACTAAAAAAAGACCAGCTACGCGACAGATTGCTTGAGAGGCTGATTGCTGATACGGAAATTGACAATCACTCCGCAGAGAAAGCGGCGAAGCTTCTGCCGAAGCTGCGATTGAACGAAACCTTTTTTTATCAAACGGTAATTGTCTCGGCTGAAGGCTGGGGAAATGAATCGGGACACGGCTATTTATTGCTGTTTGCCGTGCACAATATGATAAGCGAGCTGATAGATGGAGAAGCTCTTTTGCGTAAAGATAGTCTTGTTATTCTCCTTAGGCATGAAAGCATGCGAGCAGATCAATCACAGCTCGCTAGATTGATGGAGCGGGTAACAAGGAAGCTGAAATGCAAATTGTTCGGAGCATCAGGCACGGTTGTTTCAGACTGGCAAAAGCTTCAGGATTCGTACACGGAGGCTTCTTATGCTTTTTTGTTCAAAGGAATTATAGGCCAAGAAGGACTGCTCGCATACGAGGATATAAAGGGACGCCGAGGCGGACGTACCGTCTGCTCGCAGGAGGAGGAAGGACAGCTCACAGCGTTATTCCAGAACGGATCGGACGCGCAGCTTTACCAATGGGTTCAAGAGCTCATCGAACTCCAGCTCAAAGATGGAGATACGACGCCAGATTCCTTGCAGAAGTTTCTTCAATCCGTCCAAATTTCCGCTCACCGCTGGGTGGAGCGAGTCATTGCCTCTTTTGGGGAATCAGCTGTCCTCTCCAAAGAGAAATTTGCTAACAGCATTTCCTCCTCCCCAAGCACTGATAACGGAGTTGGATTGCTGTATGAGCAGCTTCACCAATTGATGATGCTGTACCGTGAGACGATCGGACAAGAAGGCATACCTTACATTAAGCGTGCGATTGCCTATATTCATGATCATTTGGACAAAGAGCTCACATTGCAGCAGGTTGCCAAGCATGTTCATTTGAATCCAAACCACTTCAGCGAGGTATTCAAGCGTGAGACGGGTCATACCTACATTGAATTTGTAACTCGCATGAGAGTGGAGCGCGCCAAGCGGCTTTTGGATGAATCACCGATAAAGGTGAGTGAGGTTGCAAGCCGCGTAGGCTATACGGATATGAAGTATTTTAGCCAATTGTTTAAACGGTTTACGGGTTTTACACCTTCGGAATACCGGACGAGAAGCTGAAGTTTATCTACCCTACTCCTGAGTTCTGTCCCCTGCCCATGTCGCCTATGATTCCCTATACTCGGAGGTAAGACAAATATCAAGGAGGAAACATGACATGAAGAAGACACTAACAATTGCAATTATGGTCACTCTAATGATTTCTATCTTGGCAGCGTGCGGCGGAACAAACAATAACGGCAAAAAAAATGAGGACGGCAGTGAGCCGGCAGCTGAGAAAGTGAAGCTAAGCCTATGGCATAACTTTACCGGTGACGATCTTAGAGCGCAAACGATGCGTTCGATTATTCAGCAGTTCCAGACCGATCATCCGAACATTACGCTCGATATTCAAGCGATCCCGCCAGACGGTTACAAGACGCGTCTAAAAACGGTCGCTGCGGCAGATGAAATGCCGGATGTATTCATTTTATCCAATGGCTCTATGACACAGGAATTTTCAGCAGGCAAACTTATTCAGCCGGTTAATGAGCTAATTGACAGCCACCAAGAATGGAAAGAAGGTTTCATGCCTAATTCCTTCGATGCTTTCACAGTAGATGGCAATATCTATAGCGCTCCGATGGGCTTGTCTCCAACATCGATTCTATACTACAACAAAACGATTCTTGAAGAAAACGGCCTTACTGTTCCAAAAACATGGGATGAGCTGTTGAATGCAATTAGTGTGCTGAAAGGCAAAAATATTACGCCAATCGCTCTAGGCAATAAAGCGGCTTGGCTCGCACAATCCAGTATTTTCAGCTCATTGGCTGACCGTGTAACAGGTACGGAGTGGTTCTTGAAAGCAGCAAGCCAAGATGGAGCGGCATTTACGGACCCTGAATTTGTACAGGCATTAACTTACATGCAGCAGCTAGGTACGGCAGGTGCATTCCAAGACGGATTTAACGCAATCGACAACACGCAAATGGAGCAAATGTTCGCGCAAGGCAAAGCTGCGATGATGATTGACGGCGGCTGGGCATTGTCGAATCTAGCTTCCAACGCTTCAGAAGATGCACTTAAAGCAATGGGCGCAACGGTTCTTCCATCCATTCCTGGTGGAAAAGGCGATCCTAATTCTCTATCTGGTGTCGTAGGTGTTGGCATGGGTCTAGGCAAGGATGCGATTGGTCCGAAAAAGGACGCAGCATTTGAACTTATCTATGCAATGTCAGGACCAGAAGCGCAAAAACGTACGCTTGAGAGCAATCAACTTGTCAGCTACAAAGTAGAGCTGGATAAGAGCAAAGTTTCTCCAATCTTTAGCGAAGTATATGAGCTTGTGAACAGTGTGAAGATGACGCCGGTGTATGATGGCAAGCTGACTTCTGCAGGAGCTGAAGCCGTGAACAATGGACTACAGGAGCTGTTGATGGGTGGCAAACCGGAAGACATCGCGAAAAAAATCCAAGAGGCGCAAGCGAAAGCGCTAGGAAAGTAACATAGCTGCTCGGTAGTTAGGTTATTGAGTACAGGGAATTTCCTGATCGCATGAAGATCGGCAAGCTGAAGTCCTTTACAGCAAGCACAACTGGAAGCTACTAAAAGGATCGCATGCCGAAGCTGTCAGGAAATCCCCGTTCTCTTTACTAGCATTACGAAGCAGGTTTGCTGCGCAAACCTTGGCTTATGCTTACGAAGCAGGTTTGCTGCGCAAACCTTGGCTTATGCTTACGAAGTAGGTTTGCTGCGCAAACCTTAGCTTATGCTTACGAAGTAGGTTTGCTGCGCAAACCTTTAGGAGGGACGATTATGTCATCATCTTTACGCATCAGAGGCTTTATCGCTATCGGACTTCTTCCGGCGCTTGCGCTTTTCATCTTTTTTGTTATCGTACCGATACTATGGTCATCTTATTATGGCTTTTTTGATTGGAAAGGCATTGGGGAGATGCGGTTTATCGGACTGGACAACTATAAAGAGGTTATTCAAGACCGGTTGTTCTGGCATTCGTTCAAAAACAATCTGCTCATTGTTGCTGCGTCTGTTTTCGGTCAGGTGCCGATTGCATTGGTCTTGTCCTTAGTACTGCTCAAAAACGGCTGGTTTCAAAAATTCATCCGAGCTTCCATCTTTATGCCAATGGTTCTTTCTTCCGTTGTAGTCGGTATCATCTGGGGATACATTTATCATCCGCAAATTGGTGTACTGAACTTTTTGCTCGACACTTTGGGATTAAGCAGTTGGAAACAGCAGTGGTTGTCTGACTCATCGATATCAATGTATGCCATCATGGTTCCAATCATTTGGCTGAATGTCGGTCCATATCTCATTATGTTTATTGCCGCTTTGCAAAATATTCCGAGTGAAATTGATGATGCCGCTCAGATTGACGGCGCAAAAGGCTCTCGCAAGCTTTTCTCGATCAAGCTTCCGATGATTTGGGATACGATTAAAGTAGCCGTGGTGCTCTGTATATCCGGCAGCCTTAAAGCATTCGATCTTATTTATGTCATGACAGGCGGCGGACCGGCGAATTCGACGGAGCTGCTCGCATCGTACATGTACAATAATACATTTTCGATCTATCGCTTCGGTTATGGCAGCGCAGTATCCACCATGATCATCATCATCAGCTTGGTTCTCGTAGCGGGAAGCCAATATTTAATGAAATCAAAAAAATAATGGAGGGGGACCCACAGTATGACTACGCCATCAATTAGCGCTTCACACTCAGCCTCCTCCGCAAGTTTAGGAACAGGGCTGCGCAAGCTGAGAGGAAGCTTGCAATCCATTGGTCTTACCGTATACGCCTTAGTCACGCTATATCCACTCATTTGGCTGTTTATTAGCGCTTTTAAAACAAATGAAGAATTTTACTCGCGTCCGTTCGGCCTGCCGGACATTTGGAATTGGAGCAACTTCACTCGTGCTTGGGAAGTTGCAGATATGGGCACTGCGTTCATGAACTCGGCCATTGTTACTTTAACAGCGCTTGTCATTACGCTTGTAATGGGTGCATTAAGCGCGTATGTGATCTCACGCTTTCAGTTTAGAGGCAAGCTGCTCGTAATGGGCATTTTTATGCTCGGCATGCTCATCCCTATTCACAGCACACTCGTTCCGCTGTTCATATTAATGAACAAGATCGATATTTTGAATACTTATGCGGCATTGATTTTGCCGTATACAGCGTTCGAGATGCCGATTGCCATCTTTGTCTGTGTGGCTTATATGAATACCTTTCCGAAAGAAATTGAAGAGGCTGCGATGATTGACGGGTCTGGCTACTGGGGAATTTTCCTGCGCATGATGCTTCCATTGTCCCTTCCGGCTCTAGCGACAGTTGGTATCCTAGCCTTCTTGAGATATTGGAATGATTTCTCCTTCGCGCTCGTCTTTATTAGTGACCCTGGCTTAAAGACGCTGCCGCTCAGTCTATCCATATTTGCAACAGGTTACTCCACAGACTATAAGCTTACGATGGCAGCGATGGCACTTGCTGTTATTCCAACGATCATTGCTTATCTGGCATTTCAGGAGCAGGTCATGAAAGGGATGACAGCTGGAGCAGTTAAAGGTTAGCTAGAGGATAGTAAACAAAAAAAACGGTATCATCCCGCTGGGGAGGATACCGTTTTTTCTGATTCTATCATTAGATTTAGCAGAGGCAGATGATCGTGAATACCTAATGGAGCTTCAAAAAAGTACGGCGCCATTCGTATGAGTTTATTGCTTATATGGGATAAATAGACTACGAATCGACGCCAAAATGCGCGTGGATACTGTCTTTTTCGACTTTATTTGCGCAAAACTAACTTTAGTTGGTGTTTTTTTGAAAGCCTAGCATTTATGCTAAAGCCCGTATGCAACTATAACTTATTCATGATTTGGGAGTGAACTATTCGTATGGCACAAGGATCAATACTAGTTGGGGAAAAGGTAAAAAGTATTCTAATACGAGTTATGTGTTTCGCATTAATTATTTCATTATTTGGGCCTTTGACGAATGCATCACAGGTATTTGCGGCGCCAGGCTTTAGCGGCGGAACTGGATCAGTTGATGATCCTTATATCGTTACGACACCTGAGCAGTTAGATAGCGTGCGAAATTATTATTCCGTAAATTTCAAGCTCGGCAGTAATATCGATTTAACGGATTATCTTTCTGAAGGTGGAGGAGGGTACAATAATGGACAATTTTGGAAGCCCTTCGGTAACTTTTACGGCACCTTCGATGGTGATGGTTATGTGATTAAGGGACTGAGAACGAATAGCAACGAAAATTATGCTGGTCTCTTCGGACAAGTAGCTGCAGGATCTTCTATAAAAAATATAGGGTTAGAAAATGTGGATATCATAGGTGGAATGTTTACTGGTGGTTTAGTGGGCGGTTTAAGGGGCTCTTCATCAACAGTGTCGAACAGTTATGTTACAGGCGATGTTAAAGGGATGAATTATACAGGCGGTCTAGTAGGGTACAAAGAAGAAGCAAAGATCATAAATAGCTATACGATAACCAATGTTTCAGGCACTTCTCAATTAGGCGGTTTAGTTGGACTTGAATATAAAGGTTCGATTACAAACAGTTTTGCTGCAGGTTATGTCGCAACTGCCTATCTTAGCGGGGGGCTAGTGGGCGGTACTTATGGAGGTGCTGACGCTAGCGTAGACGTAGATAGCTTCTATGATAGAGAGATTTCAAAACAATATGATAATTCAGGAAAAGGAATGCCTAAGTTAACGGCTGAGATGAAAACAGAATCCACTTTTACGAATTGGGACTTTGACTCAGAGTGGTTTATAAAAGAGGGGAACTATCCTCAACTGCAAGTTTTCTTGGCAGAAACTCCTACAGCGGATGTAGAAGAAGGAGCTGTTGAATGGAAGACAGAAGTGGAGCTTAGCAGTGGGACAATAGGCGCATCCATTTATTATACGACGAACGGCGATGTGCCGACGCTTAGCAGTACACGCTACAGCTCGCCTATCGTGGTGACAAATGATATGACGATTAAAGCAATTGCAGCTAAAGGAATGACCTATAATGAAGTTATGATTCAGAGCTATACGATATTAGGGGGAGCAGAAGCACCAACAACGGGGAAATTATCACCAGGAACAAATGTTGACACTACGCGTTTGGATGGTGTTACCGATGAAATGGAGCTCAAACTAAATAATGGGCTTTATGTGGCGATTGCAGCGGGCACTGCTTTTATTGACAACCTAAGCGTACAAGTTGGGGATGTGTTATCGCTTCGTACAAAAGCAACATCGGATAAAGCGGCATCTTTTGCACAAGTATTAACGGTAGGTCTTGCGGACATTAAGCCAAGAAGCACGGTGTCCACGCTGACCTCGACAATAGGAACAGTAAGTACTGGCACAACAGCAAATGAAAAGATAACAAACATTCCATATGGAACAACGTTAGCCGATTTTAAGGAAGCAATTACACCAGCAGCCGCTGCGTCGTTTGAAGTCTATGAGGCGAATGGAATAAACCAAGCGAACTCTTTAGCGACAGGCAACAAAGTCATCGTTACAGCGCAAGATAGAACAACGAAGACCACGTACACCATAACAGTGCAAGAAGGAGCACCAACAGGGATTTTATCACCTGGAACAATCGCAGCAACGACACGTTTGAATGGCGTAACAGATAAGATGGAGTACAAAATCAATAAAGGGAATTACGTTGCGGTTGCAACGGGTACAACTTCAGTTGATAACATAAGCGTGCAAACGGGAGACACAATCTCCGTTCGTACAGCAGCAACATCAGAAAACCTTGCATCTGTTGTACAAGTGTTGACGGTAAGTCTAGCGGACATTAAGCCAAATAGTACGGTGTCCACGTTGACCTCGACAATGGGAGATGTAAGCACTGACGGAACAGCAGATGAAACGATAACGAATATTCCATACGGAACAACGTTAGATGAGTTTATTGATGCGATCACTCCAGCAGTGCATGCCACGTTTGTTGTCTATGAGGTGGACGGAATAAAAGAAGCTGAAACATTGGTAACGGGCAACAAGGTCATTGTTACAGCGCAGGATACAACGACGAAGACCACATACATCGTAACGATGCAAGCAGCGCCGCCAGCAGGGAATTTGTCACCAGGAACAAACGTTGGAACAACGCGTTTGAATGGGGTTACAGATAAGATGGAGTACAAATACAATAGCGGAAATGATGTTGATTTTGTAACGGCAACTAATTTTGTAGCGATTGCAACGGGTCAGACCTCTGTAGATCACATTAATGTACAAGCAGGAGACACAATCTCCGTTCGTACAGCTGCAACACCAGAAAATCCTGCATCTGCTATACAAGTGCTGACGGTTGGATTAGCGGACATTAAGCAAAAAAGCACGGTGTCCACATTGACTTCGACAATAGGAACAGTAAGCACAGGTGGAACTGAAGATGAAACAATAACGAACATTCCATATGGAACAACGTTAGCCGCATTTAAGGCAGCGATCACGCCAGCAGCTTATGCGACTTTTGAAGTCTATGAGGCGGATGGAATAAACCCAGCAAAGACATTGGCAACAGGCAACAAGGTCATCGTTACAGCGCAGGATTCAACAACGAAGACCACTTATACTGTAACTGTGAATGCTGTGCCAGTTGTACCAACACCGACGCCAACAGCGCCAACAGGACCGAGTGTACCGACAGTACCAACACCGACACCGATAGCACCAACACCCACGCCTGTTTTCAACAAACCTGTTTACAACGACAAAGTGGATAAAGCATTTGTAGCTGAAATGAAAGCAAAGGCTGAAGCAGCATCTCCAACAACCTTTAAAGATGTAAAATCAACTTCTTGGAGTTTTGCTGACATTGATTTCGCTGCACGGGCAGGGATTGTAAAGGGTTATGCAGGCGATAAATTCCGTGGTGAAGCGAAAGTAACACGCGGTGAGTTTGCTCAAATGCTCGTAAATGCAATTGGATTCACATCTAACGCAGCGCAAGAGCTGACGGATGCTAAGGATCACTTTGCGGAGAAAGCAATTAGGGCCTTAATGGAAAACGGCATTATGACGGGATATGCAGATGGCAGCTTCGAACCCAATCGTGAAATTACAAGAGCAGAAATTGCAGCACTATTAGCAAGGCTGCTGGATATTTCTCTTTTGAGTACAGAAGCGAAATTCCAGGATATCACTGCGAATTGGGCAGAAGATCAAATCAACGCACTAGCTAACGCTGGGATCATTAATGGTAAGAATGGACAAAAATTCGAGCCTAAAGCAAGCGCAACTAGAGAAGAAGCCGTTGTGTTGATCGTCCGTCTTCTGAAGATGGTACCCACTAATTAAGCGAGTATAGTTAATTTAATAGTAGTCTCTAATCCAAGGGCTGTCCCTAAAGTAAATTCCGAATCATTCAGCCCCCCACTTTTCATGTAATATTCTTGCAAAAAGAACCTTCAGATTCACTCTCGTAGTGGTTTTGAAGGTTCTTTTGCACACACTTTGGGATTTTCTCGCACCGATTTAACCTTTTGGGATATCCCCTTTTCTAATTCGGCAAATATGCACTTCTACATCGTTCTTAATTATTTTCTATCTTGCACATTCGCAGGGTAGAAGCATCTTTCTCACACTTGCGTTGATCTATACTGTATTTCCTACAATATAAGCGACTCAAAAGTGCTAAAATCGCAGACCATATAGCAAGTTATTGCAAAAATACAACATAAATATCCAACACAGCTTAAGATGGGAGAAGTTCCTGCAATTGTGCAGGATAGCTGGACGTTGATCGCGGAGTTTGGTGTTGGAGACTTCTCAAAATAGCATCAAAACAAAAGACTTGCTGCCTCGTCTTCAAAAATATGAAAACCAGCAAACCGTGCTTGGAGATCGAAATAGTTATAGTCAATATTTGCTTGATTGCAGTCCTGCTTACGAAAAGATGAATGAACGTAACAATTACGATATAATAGAATTATTCAAATGCTTTTAAAATTTGTTACATACAGGAGAACTTACAATGACTAATAGAGAAAAACACATACCGGTTCATTTGCTGTCTGGTTTTCTTGGAAGCGGGAAGACGACGCTGCTGAGAAGATTGTTGGATTATTACACCGCGCAGGGATTGAAGCCGGCGGTCATTATGAACGAGCTTGGCGATATTAACCTTGATGGTCAGCTTGTAGGGGATGAAGTGCCGATGGCTGAGATGCTAAGCGGCTGTATCTGCTGCACGATGCGGGGCGATTTGGGGATGGAGATCAGTATGCTCATTGACGAGCATAAACCTGACGTCATTTTTATTGAATCGACTGGTGCTGCCAATCCGATGGAGACGCTGGATGGGATAACCGAGGCAGCGATGTATAAGGAAATCGATCTACGCAGTGTGATCACGATTGTTGATGGCCCTGAGCTGCTCGCGCGGAGCCGCGACGGGAAGGGTCGCACGTTCAAGCTGATGCTGGAGCAAATAAAATGTGCTACGATTTTGCTGTTGAATAAGGCGGACAAGCTGGAGCCGGATCAGCTAGTTGAAGCGCAGCAGCAGCTGCGGGAATTAAATGCCCATGCTCAAATTATAGCAACCGTGCGCTGCGCAATTGACGATTGGAGCTGGCTTGAAACAGCTGAAAATACGGATCACCATGCACCTGTGCATGCTAGTGAAGATGAGTTAAACATGCAAGAGCACGCATCAGCCGCGCATGGTCATAGCCATGACAGCCAAGAATGCTCAGTTGCTGGCTGCACTCATGACCACGGCGATGGCGTTCACTCCCATGATGATGACCTTAGCAGCCACAACCACAGCAGCCATCATCATTCGCATGACCATGTTATGGTTGTGACGCATTATTGGCGCGGTCCTGTGAGCAGTGAAGCCTTCGAATCTCTGCTGCAAAAGCTTCCAGCTAACATTTACCGCGCAAAAGGGATTGTGACGTTCACGGATGCGCCTAGCCGGTTCCTGTTCCAATATGCGTATAAGGAATCTGATTTTATGAGAATCGAGCCGCAAGGACATGTAAACGATGTTGCGGTATTTATTGGAGAGCATTTTTCCAAAGAATGGCTGCAAAATGAGCTGGAGCTACTTGAGCAGCACTTGAACATAGAGACGCAGGGGTAATCAACTTGCTGTAGGGATATGTCGAAAATTGCCATTATCATGTCTATTCCTGTGATTGCTTGGGCAAAATAATGCTGACGAGGCATGACCATCGTCTCTGCATCACGAATGTAATAGAAAGGTGTGGCAACAAATGATTAGAAAATGGTTTATTCCTATGGTAGCGCTGCTTGTACTGTTTTCAGTCGCTCCCGTATGGGCAGCGAAGTCGGTTACTGCTTTGCCTGATGCTTCACTAGTGGTTCTTCACCCTAAAGAGTCTGATATAGACAAAGAGCATAAGCATTACAAAGGGAAAATGACTCGCAAAGATTTTGAGGCTTATCGGCTGGAGAAGCTGAAGGAAATAGCGACCTATTTTGGTATTCAAGCCGATGGCAAGTCAGCGGAGCAGCTGAAGAAGGAAGTTGAGGCTGCGAAGCTTGCCAATAAAGATAAATGGGAAGCATTTAAAGCAGAGCATCAAGCGAAGCGGCTGGAGCATTTGCGTGAGATTGCGAAGGAACATGGCATTAAAACAGAAGGCAAGACGTCGGAGCAGCTGCGCGAAGAGCTATATAAGCTGCATGGCGGAAAAGGCAAACGTCCCCATCGCTTAGAGGATCATGACCGCAGCAACGAGGATAATGATGTTAAAGAGAAGAACAAACAAAATCAAGTGTAAGTGAACGATTCCATCGCCTCCCCTGTCATAGACAGAGGGGGCTTTTCTTCGTGTAGATATAATGGATTTAAATGAAAAGTGCTGGACTTTATTACTAGATATCATACAAATGAGAATAGATGCTATCGACCCTTGTCGTTTCAAAAAATAAAGAAATAAAGTGGTTTTTTGTCGAAATATATAGTGTTATTATCCTATTTTTATCATTGTGTTTGGGTCAAAATGTCAAGTATACTAGAACCGTATCATAATTTGACATATTACGTCGTTTTCTGCTTTCTCCGACAACAAGGGGCTGATAGATCGGATGAGAAAGATTAGGCTAAGCATCGCTCAAAAATTAATATTTTCCATAGGCCTGCTCGTTATTCTTTCATTTGGTCTATTGGTAACCGCTCACCTCATCAAGCTTTATCATTCCAACCTGCGCGAAAGCGAGCTTCTTGCACAGACGGAATCCATGGCCTACATAAATCCTTTCACTAAAACGATGGATCAAACGATGATGATGCTGGAAACGCTTGAAGTAACCATGACTCAAATGGGCAAAAACCAGATGCAAAATCGTGAATACATAGTCGAGCTGCTTAAGCAAATGCTTATCAAACATCCTGATCTATTAGGCGTTTATACGTTGTGGGAGCCTAATGCCTATGACGGGAAAGATGCATTTTACAAAAATAAAAACAGCTATGACGATGCTACGGGGCGCTTCATTCCTTATGTCGTTCGCGAGGATCAGTCCATTCAACTGCTGGCCATTGCAAATTACGAGGATAAGGAGAAAGGCAGCTTCTATCAAACGCCTAAACTTACGAAATCTTTTTCACTTATAGAGCCATATTCCTATGATATAGATGGTAAATCAATAATGATGATTTCGCTTGTGCTGCCTCTATTGAATGAGCAAAATGAGTTTTTAGGTATAGTAGGAGCAGATATTTCACTTGAATCGATGCAGAAACAGATCGAAGCTTTCCGGCCGCTAGGAGGATACTCCACGATTATTACGACGGATAACCAATATTTGGCTAACGGCAAGTACCCTGAGCTTGTGAACACACCGTATCGGTTATGGTCTAATAAGGATGAGCTTGAGGCGATGAAAGGGACGGATTCAAGAATTGCCTATACACGAGACTCGCAGGACAAAGAGACCGTGCTGCGTTTGCTTCATCCGATTCTTGTTCACAATGTGCTTTGGCATATTGAAACGATCATCCCCAAAAAGAACATGTTATCCAATTACTACAAAAGCCTTTGGGAATCGATACTCATCACGGGTATTGCTTTATTTTTGATGGCGATTGCTATGGTGTCGCTTGTAAGGAAAATCATTTTAGTTAATATTTATAAAGTTGTACAAGCCACCTCGGCTGTCGCAATTGGAGGCGAAGAACAGCAGCTAGCCATTCATACGAATGATGAGTTTGAATACATGGCTAATCATTTTAATCATATGCTTATCCAGCGCAAGGAAGCGGAGAAATTAATTGAATATCAATCGACACATGATCTAATGACGGGACTTCCTAATCGCTATGCTTATCATCGCCATATGGAAGGGAAATTAGCAGAGCAAGACAAGAAACAAGGCCATATCGCTTTGCTTTTCATAGACCTTGATCGGTTCAAAATGATAAATGATATGCTCGATCATACGATGAGTGACCAATTGCTCCAGAAAATGGCGCATCGAATTATGATTACCGTCGGCAACTCGGGGAAAGTATTCCGCTTCGGGGGGGACGAGTATATCGTGCTGCTAGAGCAAGTTACTTTTCTCCATGCGGCGATGCATAAAGCAGAAGAAATTTTATCAGCTATTTCCCAGCCCATTGGGCTTGAGGATCGGATGTTTTATATTACAGCAAGCATTGGAATGAGCATTCATCATGAATGGACGTCTGCGACTGCAGACCAGCTGGTGAAAGAAGCGGATATTGCGATGTATGTGGCGAAGAAAGAGCGAAATACTTGCAAACTATATTCTCCTACGATTAATGATGTAACCAAGAAGGAGCTTATACTTGAGAGCAGCATGTCCAAAGCGCTGGAGCTGGGCCAATTTATGCTTTATTACCAGCCCAAGGTTGATTTAGCTACTGGCTCTATATATGGGGCGGAAGCATTAATTAGATGGAATCACCCGGAGCTTGGTATGGTGTCACCGCTTGATTTTATTCCGATTGCGGAGAAAACCGGCTTTATTATTTCGCTTGGTGAATGGGTGCTGTTTACTGCCTGCCAGCAAATTAAAGAATGGGAGCGCATGGGGCTGCAGCAGATCTCAATCAGTGTAAATATGTCGATGATCCAATTCCAGCAGAAACAAATCGTCCATACGATTGAAAGAATCATTTCGGATGCAGGGATTCGGCCTCATCAAATAGAGCTGGAAATTACAGAGTCGATTTTTATGGATAATGCGGCTCATACGCTTAACATACTGCATGAGCTTCAGCAGCTCGGCGTCAAGCTGTCGCTTGATGATTTTGGAACGGGGTATTCGTCGCTCAGCTACTTGCAAAATATTCCGCTGCACACGTTAAAGATCGACAAATCCTTTATAAGCGGCATCGTAAACGATTATAAGAAACAAATGATTTTTAAATCGGTCGTCGTCATCGCTCACAATTTAAATTTAAAGGTTGTGACCGAAGGAGTAGAGACAGAGGAAGAGCTGCGGATTATTAACGACCACCACTGTGATGCTGCTCAAGGATATATTTATAGCCCTCCTGTTGCGGCACCGAGATTTGTACAGCTGTATATGGAACATAATAAGGAAGCCTGATGGACATTCCGTCTCCCGTCAAACGTGGAGGCGTTTTTTTTATTAGACCAGTTTTATTTTTGTATAACCGTTACGTTTTGGGCTTGTCGATAAATATGACATTCGTTTGGTAAAATATTGTTGAGCGATAGGTGTTACAAAATGATCGAAGGCATCGTCTTCTTTATAGCTTGAGCAAAAAAACGTAAGGAGGTAAACGGAATGGAACATTCGGCGCCGGATTTGTTTCGTCAACAGTTTAATACACATTATCCTTCGGTTAGACGAAAGCTTGTCGCACTTATACGCGATGAAGCAGCTGCGGAGGATCTTGCCCAGGAAACATTTCTAAGGCTTTACCGGAATCCACCGGATCAGCCTGAAGCAATAGGAGGCTGGCTTCATCGCGTATTAACGAGGCTAGCTTATGATTATATGGATAAAAAAGCACGAGAGCGTGCTCTAACACAAAAGCAGGAACAAAGCATACTCGCACAGCCGCAAGCGGTTCAGTCGAATGAACAGCAGTTGATTGATAAGGACGAGCAGGAACGGGTTAGAGGCTGGTTAGATACGCTACCCGAACGGGACAAAAAAATGCTTCTGCTCCGATATGAAGGATACAGCTATGCGGAAATCGCAGAGCAGCTCCAGCTGCGGCAGCCGCAGGTCGGGACGATGCTGCGCAGAGCCGGGGCTAGGCTGAAGCGCCATGCGCATAAGGCAGAAGGAGCTTTGTCTCATGAATGATGTGCGATGGCCAGCGCCTGCTGCACTTAGCATGAAAGGTCAAAACCTTTTAGGAGGAGTCCAAGATGACAAAAAATGATGAAATAAACAAAAAAGAAGCAGAGCAAATGTCGGCTGCATGGGCGCGTCTAGAGAAACAGCTTCAAGCCTCAGAGCAATCGCCGCTTTGGGAGCAATGGGAAGAACAAGGCAAGCATGCTGCTGAGCTCAATAAGGAGTCAACAGCTGCTGCTAGCGCTGCGCAAACAAAAGCTGCTGCCGTTCAAACGTATCCTGAACAAATGCAAGCAAATGTGGTTCCGTTAGGACGAGCTCGTACTTCATCCAGTCCAGCTGCTAATAAACCGAATAAAAGTGGGGCGGCAGGCCGCTGGTTCAAAAAGAACGTTGGCAAAACAATAGCAGCATGCGCAGCAGCTATCATTACGGTAGTTATTGCGACGCCCTCAACAAATGAAGCATTGGCGGCATGGCTTAATACGTTCCGAATGGATAACGTAATGATTGTGCAGCAAAATGATTTGGAGTCGCTCATGAACAGCTTCATGAAGGATGGCGAAACGCGTGAAACCGTTAACCGTTTCGGCACCTTCGAGCAGACGACTGTCGGAAGCTGGTCAAAGATGACCGTAGATCAAGCTTCTAAGGAGCTGGGTTTTGCTGTTCCAACATTGACGGTTCCAGAGATTCAGTTAGGTGCCA
This sequence comes from Paenibacillus sp. NRS-1760, assembly GCF_050467785.1. Classification (NCBI taxonomy): domain Bacteria; kingdom Bacillati; phylum Bacillota; class Bacilli; order Caryophanales; family Paenibacillaceae; genus Paenibacillus; species Paenibacillus sp. NRS-1760. The sequence goes on from NZ_JBITPK010000009.1 coordinate 248,165, forward strand.
TATCATCGATGTCAGCTCAGACGATTGCCTTCCGCCTAAATGTGGATGAAATCAATAGTGCAATGCGTAAGCTGGGCGCGGATAAGCTGCTGCCGAAATCAGTAGACGGCAAAGCAATTGAATTCAACACAGGCCAAGGTGTAACGATCACGTATGAACCTAAGGAAGGAAGTACTTCTAAGCAAAGCCTTTGGGTTGAATATATCAAGCAGCCTAGCATCAAAATTGATCCTTCTGTGGATGCAAAGGATGCCTATGAGGCTGTCATTCGCTTCCCAGCGCTTCCTGATCATTTGCGCAAATCGCTTATGCAAGCATCAAACATGGAAAACGGAGAAATTCCATTTCCGCTCATTACAAATGAAAAGCCGGAGAAAATCGTTATTGAAGGGGTTGATGTATATTTGAATCAATCCGCTGACCATAGTTATGCAAATGCGATGTGGCTTAAAGATGGCGTTGTAGCAAGCGCACACTTTAATGATTTTGAGGACAAACAAAAAGTACAGTCGCTTATTGCGGAGCTGATTCATCCATGAGTGCTGTTGCTATTGAAACCATCGGATTATGCAAGGATTACGGCGAAGGACGCGGCTGCCACGATGTTACACTGACGATTAGAGAAGGGGAAGCCTTTGGCTTCCTCGGTCCTAATGGAGCGGGAAAAAGCACGATAGTGAAAATGCTCACAGGCCTTATTAAACCAACCTCAGGTAAAGCTCAAATCTTCGGACAGCCTTCAGGATCAATCGAGGCTAGACGGAGATTTGGCTATTTGCCTGAGTTGTTTCGTTATCCGGATTGGTTGACGGGCGAAGAGGTTTTGGCTTTTCATGCAAAGTTGTGTGAGCTCGACCGCTCTATGGCCAAACGACGCATTCATCAGCTTCTCGACGATGTGGGCATTGGCAGCCGGGGAAGCGACAGGCTCAAAGGGTATTCGAAGGGGATGCAGCAGCGGCTTGGACTCGCATGCGCTTTACTAACAAATCCGGATATCGTTTTTCTTGACGAGCCGGCTTCAGCGCTTGATCCCGTTGGCAGACATGAGGTGCGGGAATTGCTTGCTAGGCTGAGAAGCCAAGGGAAAACGATCTTTCTTAATTCGCATTTGCTTGAGGATGTGGAACAGTTGTGCGACAAGGTCGCTCTACTGAATAACGGAAAAGTGCTGGCGGAGGGAAAGGTATCCGATGTGCTGAGCTCGCAGTCGAGCTGGCGTTTGCGTGTAAGCGGTTATACCCCTTTAGCAGCTGAACGTATCCAGCAGCTGATAGGCGTGAATGTGATCGTGTCGAACGCTGAGCAGTATGATGCATCTGTTTGGCTGGAGATTGAACTGGAAAATGACGAGCAAATAGGATTGGTCAATTATATTCTTATTGAGCTGGGATTGACGCTTTATGAGGTTGGGAAATTGCAATCACGGCTCGATGAGTGGTTTATGCAGGCCGTAACGGGCCTTGAGCATAGGGGGGAGCGCAGATGATCGCGGTTTGGGGCCTAACTTGGAAGGAGCTCGTTCGTAAAAGAGTAACGCTTATGACGATCATCATGACGGTTCTCTTCTGGATTGCTTACTGGTTTATTGCTGATGCTATCGCCGGCGGCGAAGTGAATGTTGCGACTTCTATGAACTTATTCGAAAATTTTGCCCGCAGTGCAATGATTATGACATTAGGTTTCTTCTTTGGCGCTTTTGCGGTTTCCTTCCTTTCTATATTCAGCTCCGTTGCGGCTGTGACAGGGGAAGCAGAGCAAGGCGTTCTTCAATCCGTACTCGCAAGGCCCATTACGCGCTGGAAGTGGTTTTTGGGCAGATGGCTCGGCTTTGTCAGTTATGTTGCGTTATATGCATTCCTGTTATTCAGCTCAATTATTCTTATCAGCTGGGCAGAAACTGGCGTCTTATTCAACATGATGGTGTACTTCAAATCACTTTTGTTTTTTATGTCTGTTATTCCGCTATTAGTATCCTTAACGATGCTCGGCTCCTGTTATTTAAGTCCTTTAGGAAACGGCATATGGATGACGATGCTCTTCGGTATGGGCTGGCTTGGCAGTACGATTGGCCGGTTTATGAGCACAGGTAGGATTCAAATGAAAGGGATGCAAACACTTGAGACCATAACAGGCTTAATTAAGCTGGCTATGCCGGCGGATACTTTGCAGCAACGCATGCTTAACGAATTATTTTCAATCTCTGAGCTTAGAGGCTTATATAACATTAACGCAGAGCTAAGTATTTTCTCTATTAACGGAGCGGCATCAAATTCCTTTTTAATTTATTGCGGTATTTACACGGCTGCTCTGCTCGGCATAGGTATACTAATTATGAGGCGAAAAGATTTTTAAGCGGGGCTGCCCCTTTTTGGAGGAGGCAGTCGACTGCTTTTTTTTATGTCTTTATGGAAGATTGGATGCCATTAAAGTGGGGAAGCCTGCATAAATAGTATGATTTTTGTTGAAAATAAAAGCTTCTCTTTCTTTGGCAAAGCCAATTTTCTCGGCAACACGAATGGACGCTAAATTATTGGGGTCTATAATACTGATTAATTTTTGCAAGCCTAAGTGATGAAAACCATATTGCTTGCAAGCCATCGCTGCTTCAGAGGCGAATCCTTTGGACCAATATTTTTTATTTATATGGTAGCCGATTTCTACCTCAATTGTTCCATTTATCGTTTGTTTAACAAGGCCACAATCACCGATTAGTTCATCCGTTGCCCTTAAGCAGACTCCCCATAAACCAAATCCATCGTTTTTGTAGCGTGCTTCATTTCTTTTTATCCAATTTTGAGTTTCTTGGACAGTAAACGGTGCTGGATAATTAGCCATCGTTTCGGGGTCAGAAAAAATAGCATGTAAACCATCAAAATCATCCTCTTTGTAGCATCTCAAATCTAATCTATCCGTTTCAATAACAACCATATATTTACCCCTCCTGCGATGAGAATCAAATAATTCCACTAAATTATAACAGTAGTTATTCATAAATTCACCGATAATGCTTCTTCTTCATTAGGTATGAAAAGTGATTTCAATAAAAATGCAATAGGGTGCTTGTGGACTTTACGAGCGTCTGCTAAACTAAAGTTGTTATTCAGTAAATTTATTAACTAAATTCGGAGTGTGGCATGGCAACGATAAAAGATATTGCGCAGGAGGCAGGCGTTTCAGCTGCTACCGTATCCAGGGTTTTGAACAATGATGTCACCTTGGCAGTAAGTGAGGAAACGCGTACTCGAATATTCAGCATTGCCGAGCAGCTGCAATATAAGCCGTCCAGGCTGCGAAGAATGAAGAAGGAAGAGCAGCTCTCGCGTCAGCAAATCGGTTTGCTCATGTGGTCGACACTGGAAGATGAGCATGATGATCCTTATTTCTCCTCCATTCGCAAAGGCATTGAAACGCGCTGCGAGGAACTTGGAATCAACATTGTGAAAGTGCTTCGCGGCAACAGTCGAGTGGAGATGCAGTCGTTCAACGAGCTGGATGGTGTGATTGTTGTAGGCTCCATTCATGATGAGGATGTTAATCAGTTGTATAGCAACGGAAATCGGCTTGTATTTGTGAACCATTCAGGCGAGCTGTATGAGTATGACACCGTAAAGCTGCATTTTGAGCAAGCAACCCGAGCAGTAATCAAACATCTTAGAGAACTAGGACACCAAAAAATAGGCTATATCGGCGGGAATGATTATATCCATCGTCTGAATCGTCAATTTGAGAGTACAGAGACGGATGAGCTTCGCCGTGTTTTTTTCGAGAAGGAGATGCGTGAGCGAGGTCTTTATGATGAAAACTTCGTCATTAAGGCATATTGGTCTTCTAACAGCGGATATGAGGCGATGAATCAGATGCTTCAGCAAAGCTCGCGGCCAACCGCTTGTTTTATTGGAAGTGACCCTATGGCTGTAGGTGCTTTGCGCGCGCTGCATGAGCATGGTCTTCGAGTGCCTGAGGATATGGCGATTGTAGGTTTTGATGACATTGAAATCTCTGCATTTTTGAATCCGCCGCTAACGACGGTTCGCGCGCATACCGAGCATATGGGCAGAACGGCGGTACAACTGCTGCTTGAGCGGATCGAAGGCCGTGAGGCAGCTGTTCATATGACCGTTAATACGACACTCATCGTGCGGGAAAGCTGCGGCAGCTCTGTGAAATCGTAAGTATTCATTTATATAAACTTTTAGGAGGTTATTATTTTGTCTATTCAATATGATCAACAGCTATCGGTATTCCACCTGCAAGCGAAGGATACAAGCTATGTTATCCATATTACGAAATCAGGATATCCTGCACATGTCTATTGGGGCAAAAAAATTCGCGGCGTGCAGCTGGAGCGTTTATTTGAGCTTAAGGAGCGGGCTTCATTCACGCCTAGCACAGAGCTGGACCAATTGGAACTGTCGCTGGATACGCTTCCGCATGAGTATCCTGCATACGGGAACTCTGATTTCCGCATGCCTGCTTTCCAGGTCAAGCTTCCAAATGGAACAACAGTAACGGATCTGCGCTTTGATTCGCACCGTATTGTGGATGGTAAGCCTGCGCTTGCTGGATTGCCTGCAACGTATATTGAGAACGACTCCGAAGCGCAAACGCTTGAAATCACGCTGAAAGATGATCTGACAGGCTTGTCCGTCATTTTGTCTTATACCGTATTTGAAAACTACGATGCGATTGCCCGTTCCGCTAGAATCGTCAACAACGGTACAGCTACTTTGGATTTACAGCGCGCGTTCAGCATGAGCTTGGACTTTGCGCATGACAACTTTGAGATGCTTCAGCTCTCTGGTGCTTGGATTCGTGAGCGCCATATTCATAAGCGCAAGCTTGAGCCGGGTTTGCAATCGATCGAGAGCCGCCGAGGTTCAAGCAGCCATATGCAAAATCCGTTTGTCGCTTTGCTCTCTGAGGGTTCTACCGAGGATCACGGAGATGTATACGGTGTAAACCTTGTGTACAGCGGTAATTTTACGGCTGGCGTCGAGGTGGATCAATTCCATGCAGCAAGGCTATTCATTGGCATTAACCCATTCGACTTTAATTGGCGATTGGAGCCGGGCGAGGAGTTCCAAACGCCAGAGGCGGTAATGGTTCACTCTGAGCATGGCCTCGGCGGCATGTCACGCAGCTTCCATGATTTGTACCGTGCTCGCTTAATTCGCGGCACGTTCCGTGATCAAACACGTCCGATACTCGTCAACAACTGGGAAGCGACGTATTTTAACTTTAATGCAGATAAAATCGAAGATATTGCGCGTGCCGGAAAGGAGCTTGGCATCGAGCTGTTCGTACTGGATGATGGTTGGTTCGGCAAACGCGACAACGACACAACTTCGCTCGGGGATTGGTTTGTTGACCCGAAAAAGCTACCAAACGGCTTAGAGGATTTGGTTAGCCGCGTGAAGCGTCTAGATATGCAATTCGGCCTATGGTTCGAGCCGGAAATGATTTCGCCTGAGAGTGAGCTGTACAAAGCTCATCCGGATTGGTGCCTGCATATCGATGGACGTAGACGGACACAAGCGAGAAATCAACTCATTTTAGATTTGTCACGCGCGGACGTTCAACAATATATCGTTAAGTCGATATCGGATATTCTTTCAAGTGCGCCGATTACGTACGTGAAATGGGATATGAATCGCAATATGACAGAGATCGGTTCAGCACTTCTGCCTGCAGAGCGTCAACGCGAGACCGCTCATCGCTATATGCTGGGTCTTTATTCTGTGCTTGAGCAAATTACGTCTGCTTTCCCTGATGTGTTGTTCGAGAGCTGCTCTGGCGGCGGCGGCCGCTTCGATGCGGGCATGCTGTATTACATGCCGCAAACATGGACAAGCGACAACTCCGATGCGGTATCTCGCCTGAAAATTCAATACGGAACAAGCATCGTTTACCCAGTAAGCGCGATGGGCGCTCACGTATCAGCCGTGCCTAACCATCAAGTGAACCGGATAACTTCCCTAGAAACAAGAGGAAATGTTGCGCTATCTGGAAATTTTGGTTATGAACTTGATCTGACTCAATTTACGGAGGAAGAGAAGACGACCGTTAAGGAACAGGTTGCTCTTTATAAGGATGTAAGGCATCTTGTGCAATTCGGAGATTTCTATCGTCTGCTTAGCCCGTTCGAAGGCAATGAAACGGCATGGATGTTCGTTTCCAAGGATAAAAAAGAAGCATTTGTAGTGTTTGTTACTGTTCTGCAAGAGCCAAATCTGAAGCTTAATCGCTTCTGCCTCAAAGGCCTTGATCCGAACCGCGATTACAAGCTGCTTGGTGAAGAAACGGTATATGGCGGCGATCAGCTGCTATATGCTGGACTTGCAACTCCGCAATTTTATGGCGATTATGCAAGCAAGGTATACCGATTCCTCGCGGTGGAGTAAACGATCTAAAATAAAGGGGTTATCTCAAAAGTGGATTTAATTACTTTTGAGGTAACCCCTGTTTTGTTTTAGCTTAGGTGTGAATAAAAAAATAGCGATGCAGGGGTCGTCCCTGTACCGCTATTTATTCCTTGTTCAAAAACGAGCAGACTGCTGCTCGGATTTTCACTTCTATTTTGTATTATTGTACTAGCTGCTCATAGAAGATGAAGCTGCTGCAGCAATAAAAATAACGAAAATGATGATGTAAATTACGAGAATGATTGCCGCCCAAATTAAGGATGCTTTAAAATAGTTTTTCTTCGTTGGGTTGCCTTCACCAAACGCCCATACAAACATCATAATAACATTAACGATCGGAATGATTAAAATGAGTGTAGTGAGCATCCACTCTTTAATTGTAATGACAGGCGACATTTCCTGATTTTGTTGATGCCCGTATCCTGGTACACCGGGATTTACGGGGGGCTGCTGATAGTTATCCATTCTTTCTCTCCTCTGAGTTCATAGTGCTGTAACAATTTGGTCACAAATTGATTATATATAAATTCCCATAATTTACAACCCTTGAATTGAAGAAAATTGTTTTTTATTTATAAAATTTAGGGCTTGTATTCAATTATAGCGACAAAATAATAGATTAATTGATAGAAAATAAATGATATTATCGAGTATCAAATTGTATTTTTACGAGCGGAAAGGTTAAGATAAACTCCTTATAAGAAGACATATTCTAGACAATATTTCCATAAAATTATAAATTTCATCCTGTAAGCCACTTGCCCTTGACGTTACGTCAAGGGTTATACTCTGTTCAAGAGGGGGAATGAACAGATGAATAATAGTTCTTCTTATGCGATTGGCGCATTCGCGAAGCTGACAAAAGTTACTGAGCGAACGCTCCGTTATTACGATCGACAGGGACTGCTTAAGCCGTCCAGCCGAAACGCGCATGGGCATCGCTTTTATACGGATCAGGATTTAATTCAACTGCAAAAGATTTTGACGTTAAAATATTTGGATTTCTCCTTAGAGGACATTTCTGCTTATTTGCAGCGGCCGGAGGAGGACTTGCAGCACTCATTAGCTTCGCAATATGAGATGCTTAAAAAAAAGCAGGCGCATTTGGAGCGTGTAATAGACACCATTGGACGGATGCAGAAAATTTTGGAGGGAGCGGGCAAGGTCGACAGCGATTCATTGCTCGTGTTTATTCAACATATTCAGCATGAGCAGCAGCAGAAGGAATGGCTGTCAACGCAAATGCCGCCTTCTTTAGTAGATGCGATATTTATGGAGGGGATAGACTCGGAAATCAGATCGGCATTTGAAAGTAAAATAACGGTGTTCGCCATGGAGCTAAAGGAACTTTATAAGCAAGGAAAACAGCCTCTGGACGAAGAGGTGCTTGCTTGCGGACTGAGTCTTGTTGCGCTCTTAGAGGAGCTGCTGTCACCTGTCTTAGAGAGATTTAGTGAAGAGGAGCTTGCGCAATTAGAGGTGCTGAACGATCCAGCTCATTCCTTTGATCCTGTTTTATTCCCAAATTTGTTTACGAAGGATGAAGAAGCCTTCTTAGCCGTTACTTTCGATCATCTTGAGGCATTGAAAATGTTGAAAGCAGGGATAACCGATGAAAAATAGTGTTGAAGCAGATAGGCCGAAGGCAACCATTGGCGTTTCACAATTTTTCAAGCTGATCGCGAAGCATAGACCCGCTAAGTTTTTAATTATCGTTGCCGTTGTACTAGGACTCGGAGAGACGCTGCTCTCGCTGCTCATTCCATTATTGACGAAAAATTTAGTCGAGGAGTTATCGCAATCGACCATCCAAACGATGACGTTTGTTGTGCTGGGAGCAGTATTTCTAGTTCAGACCATTATGTCTGGTTTCTCGGTCTATACGATGTCCTATGTAGGTCAGTTTGTTATTGCAGGCTTGCGACGTGAAGTATGGAACCGAGTGATAAAGCTGCCAGTACCGTTTTTTGATCGCAACAATTCCGGCGAGACGATGAGCCGTGTTACGAATGATACAAATGTGATCAAAGATTTTATCATCGGGCATGTAATATCGTTTTTTGGAGGAATTGTATCTATTATAGGCGGCGTCATTCTCCTGCTGCTGATTGATTGGAAGCTCACGCTGCTTATGCTGATTGCCGTTCCGGCAGCACTTCTTGTTTTATGGCCGCTAGGCACCAAAATGTTCACAGTATCCAAATCCATGCAGGATGAAACTGCATTATTTCAAGGCGATCTTGGCCGTGTGCTCTCCGATATTCGGCTTGTGAAGGCGTCGCTTGCTGAGCCGGTAGAAAATCGTCAAGGCGACAAGCGAATCTCGCATTTGTTTACATTTGGTTTGCAGGAAGCACGAATCATGTCAATCGTAACCCCTTTAATGATGACGGTGATGCTGCTCATTCTTGTTATATTAATCGGTTATGGCGGTGTAAGGGTCGCACAGGGCACTTTAACGGGCGGAGAGCTGGTTGCTGTCATCTTGTATATGTTCCAAATTGTTATGCCGTTTACGCAGATGGCTTCGTTCTTCACGCAATTCCAGAAGGCGATGGGCGCTTCAGAACGTATTTTGGAGCTGCTGAATGAGAAGGAGGAGCAGTCCAGCCATGAGATTTCGGCAGCAGTCCTTCACGAGAAAGATCATCATTCCTTTATTGAATTTGAACAGGTAAGCTTCGGATATTCGGAGGATCGGCCGCTGCTTCATTCGCTCTCGTTTCAAGTGAAGCAGGGACAAGTAACGGCGTTTGTAGGCCCGAGCGGCACAGGCAAGACAACGCTGTTCTCGCTGCTGGAACGGTTCTATAATCCAACCGAGGGCGTCATAATGTATGGCGGGGAACCGATCGCGTCCATGGCGCTGGATGATTGGCGAAAGCGGATTGCTTATGTTTCACAAGATAGCCCGATGATGCAAGGCTCGATTCGACACAATCTGACTTATGGGCTGGAGGATGTGAGCGAGGCGAAAATCAGGGAAGCTGTCGATCAAGCGAATTTGACAGCCTTTATCGATTCGCTGCCTGAAGGTTATGAGACGGAGGTTGGAGAAAGAGGCGTTAAGCTTTCGGGAGGCCAGCGTCAACGGCTGGCAATTGCCCGGGCTATTTTGCGAAATCCTGATATTCTGCTGCTGGATGAAGCGACGGCTCACCTCGACAGCGATTCGGAAATGCAAGTACAAGAAGCTCTTCAGGGCCTGATGACGGCAAGAACGACATTAGTCATTGCCCATCGACTTTCAACTATTCGAGGAGCCGACCAAATCATTGTACTTGAGAAAGGTGAAATTTCGGGTCAGGGCACCCATGCGGAGTTGCTGGAGACCCATGAATTATATGCTAAGCTCGTACAGCAGCAGTTTAGTATTGAGTAGTTAGGTTAGTCGCGACAATATAGCATGCTTTAGCGTTAATGCGATTCCAACGGGTATCCAAGCCGTTTTTGTCCAAATAAGCTATACTCAATACAACATGTTATTGTATACCATTCCTAGGAATTGAGGTGGCTTAAGGATGGCTAATGTAGCAGAAGTAAGCAATCGACCTATTGCATTGATTACGGGAGCATCCAGTGGGTTTGGGCTTTTGACTTCGATTCGCTTAGCGCAAGAGGGCTACTTTGTAATCGCAACAATGAGGGACATCCGGAAGAAGGAAGACGTGCTTGCAAAAGTAAAAGAGAATGGCGTATTAGATCATATTGCAATAATGAGGCTTGATATAACCGACTCTGACAACATAGTGGAAATCATTGAGCAAGTCATAGATCGCTGGGGCAGAATCGACGTGCTCGTAAATAATGCGGGTTATGCCGTAATGGGCGTCGTTGAGGAAATACCGATGGTGGATTGGCGTGCTCAATTTGATACGAATTTCTTTGGTACCGTTGCTGTTACGAAAGCGGTTCTGCCACATATGCGAGTCCGCAGCCAAGGCAAAATTATTAATGTCAGCAGCGGAGCAGGCATTATTGGTTTTTCCAACACGGGTGCGTATTCGGCCTCGAAATTTGCATTAGAGGGCTTTAGTGAAGCGCTGCGGCTAGAGCTGCTGCCTTTTTCTATCCCGGTCGTACTCGTAGAACCCGGTACTTACGATACTGGCATTGCAGCAAAGCATGTGTTTCGTGCGGAACAAAACTCCCCTTACAGCAAAATGATTGAGCGCTTTAATCAATTCAATAAAAAGTCGGAGAAAAATGCGCCTAATCCGATTCAGGTTGCGAACACGATCGTGAAAATTTGCCAATCCCGCAATCCGAAGCTTCGTTATGTGTGCGGAAATGATGCGAAGATGATTTTTGTTATGAAAAAGCTGTTCCCTTGGCGACTCATCGAATTTGTACTTCGCAAAGCACTGCACTAAATTCAAATAGCTGAGAGCGCTGTTTTCTGCGCTGCTCGGCTTTATTTTTATGAAGCCAAGACAGATAAGACCCTGAGACCATTGACGCATCGAAAAAGTCCATGTTACTCTAACTTCACATGGAAACTATTGGAGGGATCATCTTGATTGAAATTCGCTTATCGGTAGGTTATGACGAGTATGAAGAAGGCGTAAGGATGTCTGAACTGATTGAGAAATTGGCATCTAGCGCAGATGGCGAGAAGCTGTCTATACTAACGATTGGCGATTGGGGTCAGGCGTATGAGAATTCTCCGGACAGCTTCTTGGAATCATTGATCAGCCATAAAGATTCTTTTCCTAATTTAACGAAATTATTTATTGGAGATATGGGTTTTGAGGAATGTGAGGTTTCCTGGATTAATCAGACGAACCTTTCACCGCTGCTTGCGGCATTCCCGAATTTGCAGTCATTGTCGATCAAGGGCAGTCAAGAGTTAAGCTTGCAGCCTCTTGTACACGAGAAGCTGCAAGAGCTCGTTATTATTTGCGGAGGGCTTCCAAAGTCTGTGCTAGAGGAAATAACGAGTGCAAAGCTGCCTGAGCTAAGGAAGCTTGAGCTTTATCTGGGCGTAGATGATTACGGTTTTGACGGCGGAATAGAGGATGTCATGCCGCTGCTGCAACGTGATCTGTTTCCAAAGCTTACATACTTAGGTTTGAAGGATAGTGAAATTCAGGATGAAATCGCAATTGCGATCGCGGATGCGCCGATTTTGGACCAGTTGGAAATACTTGATCTCTCTTACGGCACGTTATCCGATGAAGGCGGCAAGGCACTGCTTGCTAGCGAGCGTGTGAAGAAGCTGAAGCACCTTAACCTGAGCTACCACTATATGTCGGATGAGCTGCTGCTTCGCTGGAAGCAAGCAGGCCTATCAGTTGATGTGACGGACCAGCAGGAAACGGATGAAGATGATTGGCGTTATCCGTTCCTAACCGAATAATGGATCATTTTAAAAATGACGGCGTTGCCGAAGCTCCTTATTTGCTCATCGGAAATCCGTCAAACAAACGAACATTCGGCTTGCAGGCAGCAAGAAGGAAGCAGGGGCTTGCTCCTGCTGTTGTGCTCTCCTATGAGCAGCTGCTCAAGCGAACAGAGTTTATTCAAGATATTTTGCGAGAATATGCAGGAGCGGATAAGGTCATTATTCGGCTTGATGCGCCAGGCGAGGATCAAGCCGTTGAACGACAGTTAATCGCATGGGGGGCGGCTGACCGTAGCGGCGATGACTTATTCTGGTCAGCTGGCTCTCTGCCGCACAATATTTCGATATCCGCGGAGGAAGCGCAGCAGCTGCCGCTGGAGCATGGACGAATCTATTATCCAGCACAGTGGTACCGCGGGTACTGCCGATTTCTTGCTGCTATGCATACAGAGGTTAAAGCATCAGGCGTTTCCGCAAGCTGGGTAAACTCGCCGGGAAGCGTAGCTAATATGTTCGACAAAAGAAGCTGCTGGCAGCTGCTCACGCGCCATGGACTCATCATGCCGGCTCTTCCTGCTCCTGCAGGAAGCATAAAAAATTACGATGAGCTGCAAGCTGCGATTGCTGCAAGCGGCATGAGGCGGCTGTTTATTAAGCTTGCTTGCGGATCGGGCGCTTCTGGTGTTATTGCCTATCAAATCAATCCTCGTACAGGCGACGAACTAGCTATCACGACCATCGGCATAGAAGAACGGGCCCACGGCATTTGCTATTTCAACGAAGGCAAGCTGAGGCGTTACCGGGAACGCTCTGACATTCGGCGCATGGTGGATTGGGTATGCCGGGAAGGGGCGCATATTGAACGATGGATTGAGAAGGAAAGCTTCGAGAGCAAGTCGTTTGATGTACGGCAGCTTGTTGTGGACGGTAAGGCTTGTCATACGGTGCTCCGCTTAAGCAGCACTCCAATTACGAATCTTCATCTGCGCAACGAACGGAGGATGGATGTCGACCAGCTGCTATCCGCAGAAGTAAAGGCAGCGGTGCAGCGGACAGCCGAATCCGCGCTTCGTGCTTTTCCCGGCTGCTCAGCGGCAGGTGTTGATGTGCTCGTTCAAAGAGGAAGCGGCATGACTTATCCGATTGACATCAATCCTTTTGGTGATTTGCTGTATGGCGCCGAGTATGAAGGAATGAACACCTATGAATGGCAAATGCAGCAGCTGCTTAGAAAGGAATAATTACGAATGCTTGATATGAACCAAATTGTAGGTTCTCACGATATACTCATGATTACGCTCGATACGCTGCGTTATGACGCTGCGAAGCTTGAGGAAAAGAATTGCCCGAACCTTTGCGGAAGTGGAGGCTGGGAGAAGAGGCATTCGCCGGGCAGCTTTACTTATGCTGCCCATCATGCTTTTTTTGGCGGTTTTTTGCCTACTCCTGCAAATACGGACAAAGCTTCTCATATTAGATTGTTTCATACAAAAAATACGGGGCTCAAGACGCACCCTCATACATGGTTATTTGACGCTCCGGATCTTGTATCCGGCTTGCAGGAGGCGGGCTACCGAACAATCTGCATCGGAGGCGTCATTTTTTTTACGAAAAAGAATAAGCTTGCGAAGGTTCTGCCTAGCTATTTTCAAGAAAGCTATTGGCGGATGACATTCGGGGTAACGAATCCGCGTTCGACGGAGCATCAAGTGAATCACGCGCTTAAGCTGCTGGAGAAATCGGATCCCGCCGAGAAGCTGTTTCTGTTCATGAATATATCTGCCATGCATGGACCTAATCATTATTTTGTAGATGGCGCCAAACGGGATTCCGTGGAAACACAGCGTGCCGCGCTTCGTTATGTTGATAGTCAGCTTGCCCCATTGTTTGAAGCCATGCGGCGCAGAGGAAAAACATTATGTCTCGCGTTTTCCGATCATGGGACAGCTTACGGCGAGGATGGCTATGAAGGGCATCGGCTTGCCCATGAGGTTGTCTGGAACGTGCCGTATCGCGAATTTATTTTGGAATAAGGAGGAGAAGCAGCTTGCAAAAATCATCTTCGCTACCATCTTTTCCGGAGCTTAAGGAGCAGGAGCAGCGCTGGATGGGGGCTCCTTACCGTTCCTATTTGTATTCCTATCCCCATAAGACAGCTTACCGAGATTTGCATCCCGCGCAGTCGCTGAAGGAGATGTGGGAGCGGGATCAAACCGATTATTATTTTTTGTATATGCATATTCCCTTTTGCGGTGCTCGCTGCGGCTTCTGCAATTTGTTCACGCTGCCGGATCGTCGTTTAGACGTACATGAGCAGTATATTGATGCTATGCAGCGGCAGGCGGAGCAGTGGGCGCCTTGGTTTAAAGACAAAACATTTTCGCGATTTGCGATTGGCGGAGGGACGCCAACCTTGCTTGCGGCTCCCCAGTTGAACCGTCTATTCGATATAGCAGAGAATACAATGGGCCTTGATCCGATGAAAGCATCGATATCGGTCGAGACGTCGCCGGAAACGGTAACGGCTGACCGCATGCGCGTTCTTAAGGATCGGCATGTTGATCGGATCAGCATGGGTGTTCAAAGCTTCGTTGAAGAGGAAGCAGCAGCAATCTATCGTCCGCAGAAGCCGCGGCTTGCGGAAGAGGCGCTGGAGATGTTGATGTCCTATTCGTTTCCACTCGTGAATGTCGATCTTATTTACGGATTGCCTAAGCAAACCGTTGAAACATGGATTTATTCACTGGAGAAGGCGATCAGCTATGCGCCTGGCGAAATATTTATATATCCACTTTATACGCGTGAGAACACCATTATTAAGCCAGAACAGATGCGCAGCGCAGGAGAGGATATTCGACTGGAGCTGTACCATATCGCCCGGCAGCGTCTGGAAGCGGCAGGCTATAAGCAGTTTTCGATGAGGCGTTTCGCTAGAGATACATCGTTTGATCATAAAACGGTGCTGCCCTTCAGCTGTCAGGAGGAAGGCATGGCAGGGCTTGGCTGCGGAGCACGCTCTTACACCCGCGATGTACATTATGCATCGCGTTACGGCGTGAGCGCAGCGGCAACGCGCAGCATTATTGAACAATATGTTGCTGCAGAGCGTTATGATACAGCTGATTACGGTTTTATTCTGAATGAAGCAGAGCAGAAGCGCAGGTTTATATTGAAAGCTTTGCTGCACCGCGAGGGGCTAAGCTTACACACGTACGAGGAGCGATTCAAGAGTAATGCGCTAGCCGATCATCCTGATTTGCAGACACTGATCGGTTTGGAGCTGGCGGAGCTTCAGGAGGGTACTCTCCGCCTGACGACACAAGGCATGGCTTATTCGGATGCGATTGGCGACGAGTTTATTTCGGGCGATGTAAGGGAGCTTATGAACGGGTACGTCATCCGATGAAGGCGGTGCTCTATTACCGCGGCGCGTTGTCATCATGCAATTATGACTGTCCTTATTGCCCATTCAGCAAAACAAAGGACAGCAAAGCGACGCTTGCGAAGGACAAGGAGCAGCTTCATGCCTTTATTGACTGGGTTCGGGAGCAAAGCGGCTCCGGACATCAGCTTTCGATTTTTTTTAATCCTTATGGCGAAGCGCTCGTACATCGGTGGTATCGTGAGGCGATGATCGAGCTGTCCCATATGCCGCATATCGAGAAGGTAGCTGTCCAGACCAACTTATCCGTCAAGCTTGATTGGACGAACGACATCGACCGGAGCAAGGCAGCCTTTTGGGTTACCTATCATCCTGGACAAACGAGCCATGCTGCTTTCCTAAGCCAGTGCATGAAGCTGTATGAGCAGGGAATTCCTTTTAGTGTCGGGTCTGTTGGGATACGCTCGGCTTTCGGCGCGATTAAGCAGCTGCGGCAGCTGCTGCCAGAGGACGTATACCTGTGGGTCAACGCCTTCAAGGATCAGAAAAATTATTATTCAGAGAATGATATTGTTTATTTAACCGAAATTGATCCGCATTTCCAGCTGAACGTTCCCGATTACGATAGTTTAGGCAAACCATGCGGCGCGGGCTCACATGTGTTTTATGTGCAGGGGGCTGGCATTGTCAAACGCTGCTATAGCGATCGCAAGGTTATCGGTCATCTCTATCGTGACGGACTTGAGGGTCTAACATCTGAGCGTCCTTGCACGATGAAGAAATGCGGGTGCTACATTGGCTATATTCATATGCCCGAACTGAAGCTTGGCGAGGTTTACGGTGATCGTCTGCTAGAACGTATTCCGTCAGGTTATACGCAGCAGCTTGCTTCAAATTCATCGAAATAGGGTAAAGTAAATCATGGCTTGAATCATGAGAGGAGTGTGCAACATATGACACCACTAAAAAAGGTAGCATTTCTGCTAGCTGATGACTTCGAAGATTCCGAAATGAAAAATCCCTATGATGAAATGGCAAAGAACGGTCACGACGCCGTTATTATTAGCTTGAAGAGCAACGACGAATTAAAAGGAAAACAGGGGACCATTGCGTATACCTCGCATTTGTCCATTGAAGAAGCTGATGCAGATGACTACGCTGCAATCATTATTCCGGGCGGAAAATCACCGTCTCATCTTATGGACAATGCGGATGTGCAGGCGTTCGTTCAAAAGGCAGATAAAGCTGGCACAACTATTGCGGCAATATGCCACGGTCCGCAAATTTTGGAGGCAGCTGGCCTGCTGAAGGGACGCACGTTAACGGCCTATCCTGCTTTATCCGCAGAAATTGAAGCAGCCGGCGGGACTTTTGTCGATAAAGAAGTTGTCGTTGATCGCAACTTTGTTACGTCACGAACGCCAGAGGACGAGCCTGCTTTCATTCGGGAGACACTTGTAAAGCTTGGCGTAAACGCTTGGTAGTTTGAAATTGCTTTCGCTTTTATAGCGAAAGCGCAAGCAGGCAGGACTGTCTCACTAGATCCAAGCGGATCTGGGACAGTCCTTTTTTGTATCACATTGCATATTTTGCTGGAGCGAACTTGGTCATCGCAATGCAAGTAGGGTATACTTTTTAGTATATATACGTTTAGTAAGGAAGGAGAGCATGCTTGAATGCCACACATGAAGCAGGGTGAACATACAGATCAAGCAAACCGCCCCCTTATTCAACGGCCTTCTACAGTGAGCAGGACAAGCCTTATTGATAACGGCATGACCGTTTTGCAGCAATGGGGAGCAGATCATATTTGCAAAGTTTGTATAGCAAACAGCGGATCATGCTGCCGCGATTGCCTCCATTTGCTCGATGGGGTAGGCTGCCAATTGCGAAATACAAGCTGTACAGCATGGTTATGCGGTTTTCATAAATATTTATTGTTTGAGGTTGAACAGTTGGAAGAGTGGAACCTGTTTTGGGATGATGTTCCCGGTCAGGCATTTCGTGAGGACTCTACACCTGAGCAGGTCATAATTGATAAATCATTAACGATTCAACAGCAAACAATGGAGCATCTTGGCGAAGCGCTTGCTGCAGATTTACAGGAGATGGAACGCTCGCATATTGCGATCGGCATTATCCTTACGCTTCGGGAGAAGCTGGATAAAAATATTGATCAGTTTATGCTGGAAGACAAGGATCATAAGCGGAAGCTGAGGATCAAACGGAAAATAAAAGTTCTTTCAAGCGATTTCCAGCGCTTTCACCATTTATTGAATAAGTACAAGATAGAGCTAGCTGAGCTCCATAACATGTAGAAAAAGGAGCCGATTAATACGGCTCCTTTTCAGCTTTTTATTTCAAAAATTCGAGCAGCTCCTCATTGAATCTAGTTGGTTCGTCGAAGAGCATGCCATGGCCGCTTTGCTCGAACGTAACGAGCGTAGAGCCGTCAATGCCGCTAAGCAGCTGCTTGGCGAATTCTGGTGGACATATTTGATCCAGATTGCCTTGGAAAATCGTCGTCGCAGCTTTGATTTGCAGCACATCCTTCCGCAAGTCCTCATCGCGCAGCGACTCGAACGTATGGATTGACCCCCACGCGGATGCCTCTAAGCCGAGCAGCTGCAGCCAATCTTTGAATGGCTGGCTGATGGCGTTTGGTTCTTGATCGGCTAGAAATTTCTCGCCGAAATCTCGGAGCAGCTGCGGACGGTCTTTTTTGATTGCAGCGATTTGATCATTCGCTTCCTCTTGTGTCATGCCATGCGGGTAATTTTCACGCTGCGTGAATGAGGGAGCTGCTGCGCCTAGAAGTGCGAGCTTGCGAATGCCGTAACCGCCATGGCGCGCCATATAGCGGACGGCAATTGCTCCTCCTACCGAGAAACCAACGAGATAGGCTTGATCCAGTTTCAAATAATCAATAACAGCCTTTACGTCATCTGCTAGCCGATCGTAGCTATAGCCAGCTGCGGGAGCACTGGATTTGCCAAAGCCGCGTTGATCGATCCCAATACAGCGATAACCTTGCTCAGATAGCAGGGTGAACTGAGCTTCAAACATTTTGTGGTTCAGCGGCCAACCATGCAAGAAGATAACGGGGCTGCCGGAGCCTATATCCTCAACATAAAGTTTAACTTTTTTCTCAACCTCAATATAATGTCCCATCATATCTCTCCTCTCGCGTCTATACTTTTACTTACCCGTATTAGCATCTTTTGAAAAATAAATCTTTTTCATACGTAAGAAGAGTTAGAATAGCGGTATATGACTTGGAGGCTAAAGCATGTTTTCTTGGTTGCGAATGACGGCTATTATTATCGTTACTGCTTTTTTAACTAGGTTCATTCCGTTCTCGGCTTTTTTTCAAAATGTGAATACATTAGTCCACGAGCTTGCCCATGCGCTTGCAGCTTTGCTGCTTAAGGGAAGCGTCTTGCATATTTATTTGTACGCTGACCAAAGCGGAGTGACTTATACCTCGTACACGGACAGCTGGATGCTAATCCCGATTGCGCTTGCCGGCTATACGGGCTCAGCTTTGTTCTCGCTGCTGCTTTTCTTTCTATATGCAAAAGGAAAAGCACGTTTTGGACTCGCGATCGTTGCGATAGCAGCTGGAGTGGCGCTCGCGCTTTTTGTTCGAAATGATTACGGCATGGCTTGGAGCGCGGGTTTCCTAGCATTGACGGTACTTATTTATTTTGCTGCTCCTCGCTGGCTCAGACACTTTTATTACTTGCTGATCGCTTTTATTTGTTTAGTGGAATCCATTATTAGTCCATTTGTGTTGCTCTATCTTGCGATTACGGAGCCCGCATCAGCTGGGGATGCGGCTGGTTTAAGCGACGTAACCGGTATACCTGCCTTTGTGTGGTCCGCTTTGTTCTGCTTCTTCTCGCTCTGGTGTGCCAAAATAGCGACCAGCTGCTTGTTTAGGAGAGGCGCTGGTGGGATACTAATAAGTAAATAAACACTGGAGAGGCTGTGAGCAAATGTCCAAAAGCTACAAACTGCCAGAGAAGAAAAAGGTGGATCTGAAGGACATCGATCCGAAGGATACGGGGCGCTTTTCGAATAAAGAAGAGGTCGTTCAGGCAGTGAAGGAGCTTGAGCTTGAGCTGCAGCAGCTGCAAGAAAAACTTGCCGCGAGCAAAGAGCATGCCGTGCTGTTTGTGTTTCAAGGCATGGATTGCAGCGGCAAGGATGGTGTAATCAAAAAAGTATTTGCCGGACTTCATCCGCAGGGCATTTCTGCCCATAGCTTTAAGACGCCAACAGAGGAGGAAGCGCGGCATGATTTTTTATGGAGAACACATGTTGCCGTGCCTGCCCTTGGCCAGATAGCTGTATTTAACCGTTCATACTATGAGGAAGTTTTGATCACGCGAATCCATGGTACGGTAAAGAGCGAGGAAGCGAAGGAGCGGTTTAAGCATATCAATCATTTTGAGGCTCTTTTAGCGGGCAGCAGGGTGAAAGTGGTCAAAATCTTTTTGCACATATCGAAGCAGTTCCAACTGGAGAAGCTAATAAGCCGTATTGAAGATCCGAAAAAAAATTGGAAGTTCGACCCGTCCGACTTAAAGGAGCGCAAGTCTTGGAAGCAGTACAGCGAGCTTTACGAGGAGCTGTTTGAAAAATGCAGCAAAGCGGCGCCATGGTATGTCGTCCCCTCTGATAATCGCTGGTATCGCAATTATGCGGTGCTTCGAATCGCGGTGGATGCGCTGCGGAGCCTTGATTTGAAAGATCCGGCAGCAAGGCCTGAACTCCAGCCCTTTTTGGAGGAGCTTAAGAAAGAAGAAGCATAGCTTGCAGATGATTGATAAAGAATGGCAGTCCAACACATGGCTTCATGTGCGGGGCTGCCTTTTTTGTGTTTATAAGATGTAGGCTGCCTTTTGATCCTCAAGGAAGCTTTCCTATTTATCTTGTTATCCAGAGCGAGAATCATGTCGAAATATGTTTAGAACATGTCCAGAGCCAACTACTATAATGGTATTTATTGCTATATCAACGATGATAGAAGACTCAGGAGGGATTTTTTTATGATACATAAACCATTTGTCAGAGTAGTCAGCATGCTGCTCGCAGTGGTGCTGCTTACATCGATTTATCCTGTATATCCAAGCAGATCGGGGCAGCAAATTTTCGCTCAGGAATCAGCTGACACAGAGGTGGAAGATCCTACAGTAACAAGCTCCTCCTACGATCTGGAGTCTTTGGCTGTTGCCGGAGCTGCTGATAAGTTCTCCGATTATGGATGGGAGAAAATAGAATCGAACATTAAGCCTAGCCCGCGTATGGGGGCTGCTATGGCATTTGATGAAAAGAACGGAAAGGTCATTATGTTCGGGGGAGAAGGCACTTCCGGGCTGGTGAAGGATAACTTCCTGTGGGACGGCGAAACCAAGCAATGGCAAAAGCTCGCTGACTCGAGTGTGCCAAGTGGCCTTGTTGCCCGCAAAGGAGCGGCGATAACCTATGATCCTAACCTAGAGCGCGTCGTGATGTTCGGAGGCGAGGGGGCTTCAGGCGTCTTGAACGATATTTGGGTGTGGCATGGTGAGGTATTGCAGTGGAAACCATTGCTAATCCCAGCTCCATCGGCACGTGCTGGCGCTCAGTTTGCCTATGATGGACAAAACTTGGTGCTGTTCGGCGGTTATACGCTGTCTGGTTCTACTAAGAATAGATTAGCGGATACTTGGATTTTTAACGGAACGAGCTGGGAACAGCGGACACCTGCCCAAAACCCTCCGGCCACTTATTCGGGCTCGATGGTTTATGACG
The DNA here is from genome assembly GCF_050467785.1 of Paenibacillus sp. NRS-1760. NCBI lineage: Bacteria > Bacillati > Bacillota > Bacilli > Caryophanales > Paenibacillaceae > Paenibacillus > Paenibacillus sp. NRS-1760. The sequence goes on from NZ_JBITPK010000009.1 coordinate 269,115, forward strand.
GGCAGCATGCCGTGCTTTATGGCGGTAATATTGGTGATGAAATTCGCGGAACAGCCTATCAAATCAGTTCGAATACGTTATGGGCATGGGACGGAACGACTTGGAATGACAGCGCTCCAAAGGTTGAAGCGCAGGACTGGGGCCGCTGGGGGCAAGCGATGGCCTACGATGGACGGAGAGTCGTCTTCTATGGTGGAGAGTTCGATTGGATCAACCCGAGCAATAGTGCGGTTACGCCAAACAAAAAACGGCCTATCGCAAATTCGCAGGATGATCAAGGGAAGAAGGCTGCTTTCGGCTGGGACGGGAGCGCTTGGTCGGTATGGTCTGGTAAGAGCAAAGGGCCGGGCGGCGGCATAGAAGGCGGTCCAGGCTCAGGAAGCTATATGAGCATGGCGTATGATGGCTATAACTTTGTCGTATTCGGCGGAAACCATGAATGGGGAGGACTAACGAATGAGACGTTTACATTCGGCAATCCTTTGCCTACCTTGCCGCTCGTGAGCATAACGGGTTCACCAACGATATTGATGGACAAGAACAACAAAGCGAATGATCTAGCAAGGTTCTCTGCTAATGTGAAAGGCAAAGCGCTCAGCGAAATTGGGATAGAATACCGTGAAGCGGGTCAAACCACATGGCAGAAGAAGGCTCATTTGTCGGCTGAGGCTGGTGCAGTCACCATTGATCTTAACGGCTTGAAGTGGCAGGTCGACTACGAAGCACGCGTGTATGCGACAAATGTTGTGGGGACGGCATACAGCGCAGTTTCTACGTTCAAGTTTTTTGAGGACCCGGCTATGGTGGTTCCAGACCTGCGTTATGACCGTGCTTCGCCATCGGTGCTGCATACGAAAGATAAGAAGAGGCTGGTCGTCGTCGGAGAGGGCATCACCAATTTGTGGAGAAAGCCAGCTTCTAATATTCATTATTCACTCAAAAGCCAAGGCGGGCAGTTGTATCCGTTGACGCCAAACGTTCGCAATAATCAGGAGCTAGAGCTGACTTGGACGGATGAATTGCCGGATGGCAAATATGATTTGGAGCTTAATCACGATTTTTACGATGATTTTGTTCTCTCAGGCGCTTTGCTTATTACTTCAACCGGCGTATATGAGCCGCGCGATTATAATGAAATTATCATTCCTAGTACAGACTCGGACAATGAAGATATTAGTCAAATGGCTATTAGAGGGCCGTTCACGGAAAATCCCTCGGAGCTTGGTATATTTAAGCTAAACAACATAAATCAAGTGGTCATGCTGAATGAATATATTAAATTTAAAGGAACGAGCCTGACGATTAATAAGACGGGTGTAGATACGTATGTAACGGGTGTCGGACGGCTTTATGTTGAAAAAGCTGGCATTATGTATACGTTGTTCCTTGGCTCCTTTGAGTTTAATTCAGCCGAGTTCGTTATCGAGCTTGCTGGTGATATGCAATCTGATTATTTGAGCTTGAATTTGCCGATTACATTGAAGAAAATTACTTTTATAGCAGGCGGGGTAAGGCTCGGCGGGGATGTTAAAGTAGATTTCAGTGCAGGAACGACCAAAATTAAAGGCGAATCGGAGATTGAAGCGTTAGAGTTCAAGCGCGAACGGTTCGATTTTGCTGGTAAATTCAGTATTGCAGGCGAGTTTGAGGCAGGTCCGCTCGAGGGTGCTGAGCTGAGCTTCCGGCTTGATACACGCATTCCGCTCTATGGTGCGGGAGGATCCTTCGATTTGCGCAAGCAGAAGGTTGGATTTGAAGCGGATATTCAGTTCAAACGCGGGAAGCTTGATGCGCTTAGCTTTGGCGTTCGCCGCAAAATCAAGCTTGGCTCGACGGGGGCACAGCTCACTCGTCTTGGCGGCGGGTTTTCAAATCTAGCGAGCCAGAGCGAAGTACCGTTTACGTTGAAAGCGTTTGGCGGTGCATCAGATGTCATTGCGCCTGAGATCAAAGGCTACAATATGGTGAACGGCAACAATTTGAGCGTAGGATTATCGCGTTATCATTTTGAAGCGTCCGGAGAGCTGGCTGTTTACTGGGTTCCGGTTGCGAATTTGGATTTTCTGACCATTTGGAACGCAGCGGGCTTTAAAGAGTACAGCAGTGCAGGCTTCCGATTGGATGCGAACTTGAATCTGGTAGACGTTGTGGTCGGTCAGCTGTTCGCACAATATTTTGCGAAAAGCGGCTATGCAGGTTTTGTTAGTGCACGCATAAAAATACCGAACTGGGTGTCGGTTATCGGCGGCAAAAGCTTTGGCGGCATTGATGTCGGCGTAAACAATCGTGAGATTTTTGGATCGGTTGGTTCAGGCTGGTTCGGTGGTTCTGCCAAGTATATGTTTGCTCCGAACAGCTTCGACTTCAGCCTTGGCGCGAGCAAGGATATGAAGAGAGAAATTGAGAGAATGAAAAAAAATATGGTTAAGCCGCCGAGCGCTCGCTCGATGCCATTGCTAAGCAGCAGTGCTTTGCTGTTCACAAGCGCATTCGCGGATACTTCTTTTACACCACTTACGAATCCTTTACTCACAGAGGATAAAGGTTACTTGCTGAAGCTTCAGAAGGATGTGCTGCAGCAGGGTGAGATAGGCGTAGATACGGCTGCAAGCGGTCGTATTTTATTGGGTCAGTTTACGGCTGCATTGCGTGAGAATTCACCGCAAGCCAGCTTTACGAAGCAGGAGCAGATTCAATACACATTGCAGGCAGACCATAGTTTCAAAGCGCTGCTTGTGCTGGATGGCAATCAGGAAGATCTTTCAATCATTCGTTCGGATGAAAGCGTGGCATCGCTCAAGTTCCCTGACACGGAGAAGGCTGGTAATGGTGCTATTTCTGCCGTATATCGTGAAGATGAGGATAAAACGTATATCCGTTTACAACTAACAGCGAATGAAGATTGGAAGCTGGCTGCATCGCACTCTTTGCAAGTGGAATTGTACGAGCTTACATTCCTAAATGAATCGCTCAGTCTTACTGAGCTAGCAGCACGTTGGGCTGCTGCACCTGAATTGAAGCTAACAGCAATAGATATGATGGAGCGCGGCTTGAAGCTGGTAGAGCTTGACCAGCCTAAAGGCGCTGTGAAATTGTACAAGCCAGATGGCCGTGAATATGGTCTGGAGTCGGATTCACTTAAATCAGGCTGGAATCATTTTGTCGATCCAGTTAGCGGTAAGCTTTATCTGTTGATCGATGTAGCTCAGCCGGGCGAATGGCTGCTTGAAGCAGGACAGAAAACGCCGGCTAAGGTATTTGCTCTTGGAGAGCATACCGCGATTGGGGAGCTGAAAGACTGGATAACAAGCGGTGAGCTTCGTACTGAAGTCAACCTGAAAAGCGGTCAGACCTTGCTTGAAATCGATCAGGCGGATGAGTCTGCGGTACTGTATCGCCCAGATGGCTCGGTATATCCGCTGCAAGCGGATCGCAGCGAATCAAACTGGAATGCATATTATGAGGCTGATAAACAAAAATGGACGATTTTGGTGCAAGCGGAGGAAGAGGAAGCGGGTCTTTGGACCGTTCGCGGCAAACAATTCGTGACCATACGTGCCTTCCGCAGTGATGAGCAATACGACAGCTTAATTCCGTTTTTCTCAAATGGAACAGCAGAGTATACGACGAGTTTGCAAATCGATAAGCCAGGTCGATATATGTTTATGTTAACAGGTGGTTCTCGCGATACCCAAATTATTGCACCTGATAACAAAGCCATTCCGGTTGTTTTTGAGGACGAGAATGCCAAAAACTACAATGCGGTGCTGCAAGCAGCAGTTGCAGAGGAAGATGAGGAAGCGGATAAATACGGCGATATGACATTTACATCGAATCTGCCTTTTGTTGCAGATGCGGATATGCTTTATGTCGCTGTTGATATCGAACAAACAGGAAAATGGGAAATTCGCTCCTCACTGCCTATTCAAGCAAGCATGTATGAGCTCGATCCTGTAACTGAAATTAGCGAATTTAGTGCAGTACCGGAGACAGAAGGCGCGAATCGCTTCAAAGTAAAATGGAACGTGGACCATGCTAAGCAGGGAACCAAAGTAAGCTTAATGGTAACCGACCAGTCCAATAAGGCAATCGGGCCGGTTATTTTGAAGGATCTTCCTGCATCAGGCATTCAAACGATTGACATTCCGGATGAATTTATGCCGGGTCAATACTGGTTGTCTATGGTGGCGGAAGGTGATGAAATTGCACCGCTGTTTGCGGTAACGTCTGAGCCTGTACAGTTGACTGCTGAAGTCATGCTGCCTCAGCCGAAGCAACTTGCGATTACTTCAACTGGAAACGGCGAGCTTACACTGCGTTTTCCTTCCATTAAGGCCGAAGGACTAGAATATTACCAGTTGACGGTCAGCTATAAGGATGATGAAGGAAAAACTGTAACGGATACATTCGGATCAGATCCTATGGTCGGAGATTGGCAGGACGTCATTATATCCGGGTACAAGCCGGAGCACAGCTACACCATCAATGCGATGGCGGTTGGCGAGCAAAATGGCAAAGTTGTTGTTAGTCCAGTGTCAGCTAATGTGGAGGCGTTTTTGCCTAATCCGAAACGGGCAAAGCTTAACGTTGCTTTTAATACTTTTGGTGCTAAGCAGAAAACAAGCACTTACAAAAGTTATGATGAGCAAGAGGAGATTATGGTTAACACAGCTGCGGAAAAGGTTAGTGTAGAGCTGACTAGTGATCAAGCAGCAAAGCTTAATCTTTACGTAAACGGGGAATTGTTGCAGTCCAAGGATACCGAAGCCAATACGATCGCATCGTTCAATCTGAATGAATTGCTACTAGGCAAAGAAACGAATGAGCCGCTAGAGCAGCTTGATTATACGATTGAAATTGAAGCGGTTAACGTGCGCGGCGATTACAGCTCTGATTATAGGAAATTGTACGTAGACCGTACGGAGCCATTCTTGTATGTAGCAGGCAAGCAGAATGAGGATCTTGTTCGTGAGCCTCTCAATGGGCAGGTCGTATATGGCAGCCGTATACCTATGGTTGGTCAAACGGAAATAGGAGCTTTGCTGACCGTTGACGGACGAGCTGTTCCAGTCAACGCAGAAGGGAAATTTAATTATTTTGCTCCGATTGTGTGGGATGAAGCTGGCCTTCATACTGTAATCGTCGAAGTGGAAGATGAAGTCGGCAATCGAGTCGAATATCGATTTGATGTGGTGCAGGGAACAGAGACCGAGGAGCAGTCCAAGGTGAAGCCTTCTGATCTTGCAGCGCTAGAGCTGGACAAGGGTGTTCTATCCCAGCCTTTCCATCCAGATATGACGGGCAAATATGAGACGGTAATAGAAGAAGGCAAGGTTCGATTATATGCTGTAGCTGCTGCAATAGATTCTATTGTAACAGTGAACAATGTACCGTTGAACGCGGAGGGTTACGCAGAGCTTGATGCTCCGATTGGCAATGGCGTAACTACAGCGCAGGTGAAGGTATCAGGAGCAGATACAAGTGAAAAGACATACGTCATTGAAGTGAGAAGCAAGGCGTCGGATGTCGCTGTTCTGAAGAGCCTCACGATGCGGGCAGGGACAGAGGAGCTGCTGACAGAACCAGCATTCAATGGTGCTGATACCGATTATAGCGTGTATGTCGAAAATAATACGAATGCGGTAAGCGTTGCGGCTGAAGCTTATAAGCAAGGATCTACGATTCGTGTAAATGGCGAGCAGATTGGCGAAGCTGGGATTTCTGTGCCAGTACAGGTGGGAGAGACCCATGTAGCCATACAGGTTATCGCTCCAAATGGACAAGAGAATAAAACCTATAACGTTAAGGTTATTCGTGCGAAGGACAGCAATGCACAATTAAAGGAGCTAACGGTAAGCGGAGGAGTGCTAACGAGTGCTTTTGCAGGGAATGAGATGAATTACCAGATCATAGCGCCTTCCGATTCTGCGGCTCTTAGCATTGCTATGGAAGCAGCTAGTCCGAGTGCAGTCATTCGTATAGCAGATGGCGAAGTTGACCTCGGCAGCGGAGGAACGCATGTGCTTCCTTTGCGCAGCGGAATTCAACCTGTTCGACTGGATGTAACAGCAGAGGATGGTACTGTTGCGACTTACAAGTTTGCTGTTATCAAGCAGTCTGCTTCTGCAGCACCAGCGCCGTCGTTAACTGAGCTTTCTATCTCTGGATTAGAATTGCTGCCGGCATTCTCTGCGAGCAAGCTCAGCTATAAGCTGAAGTCAGAGATAGAAGACGCGAATGTGACTGTGCTTGCCAACACCTCAAATTCTGATGCTATACTGACCATAAATGGTAGGCCAGTTGAGAAAGGCGTGCATCAGACTGTAAGTTTAAAGGTTGGTACAAATCTAATTGTGATTGGAGTCGAGTCTGCTGACCGCAGCAGCTCAAGGCAATATTCGATTGAAATCGTTCGGAAACCAACGTATGCAACGCCGGATCGATTAGCGACTGTCGCATCAGGGGATTCAAATGCTGCAATAGCAAATGTAACCATTACTAGAACGGTTGCTAGAGATGGCAGCAAAATAGATACGGTTAATATTCCGCTTGCTAAGGCGGAGGAAATTGTTGCACAGATGAAATTGCAGAAGCAGAATGCGGCTCGCATCGTTATTACGAATTTGCTTAATAATCCGAGCGATGAGATCAAGCTGAATGTTCCGTCAAAAGCAGTTGCCGCTTTAGCCGAGAGCGGAATTAGTCTTGTCATCTCAACGCCAACAGCAGAATTGACGTTATCGCCAGAGACGATTCGTCATATCAAGGAAGCGGGTATTGAGCTTTATCTCCGCTTTGTACCGATTCGCGAACAAGCGAAGCAAAAGCAAATTTATGACAGGCTGCTTGGCGAAGAGAAGCTTAAGAAGCAGTTGGGTGGCAGGGATGCTGAACTGCTAGGCCAACCTACTGCAATTGAAACGAACTATAAGGATAGTGTTACTCGCATCGTACTGCCGATAGCTGGTCTTGAGATTGCAAAGGACAGTGCAGCTGCGAAGGAGCTTGAGGCTCAATTAGCTGTTTACATTGAGCATAGCGATAGAGAAAAGGTGCTCCAGCCAGGAACACTGCAATATGACACAAAAGGAATCGTGAAAGGTATGGCATTTGATGTTGCTAAATTCAGCAATTTTGCTGTCGTTCGGCTTACGAAGGACAAACTTTATGAGCCTTACGTAACGGGGTATCCGGATGGAACCTTCCGTCCAAGTAAAACGATTACTCGTGCAGAGCTTGCAGTCATACTTGCCAAAGAGCTTAAGAAAAACGCCAGCCTGCTGGAAGAAACGGCGCCTAATCCTAATGAAACAGAGCTGCCAGAGTTTAGCGATGTCGTCTCCGATCACTGGGCAAAAGAAGCGATTACGCTGTTGAAAAATCATGGTATTATGAATGGTGACGAGCAAGGCAAGTTTAGACCGGGCGACGGAGTCTCTCGTTCAGAGATAGCGGTTATCGCGGCTCGTTGGAACAAGCTGTCTCTAAGCGGTACTGCCAAGGCGGATTTTACAGACTTAACGGGACACTGGGCATCAAATGAAGTTGCTGCTGTTGCAGAGGCAGGGTTTATGAAGGGATATCCGGATCATACCTTCCGTCCGAATGGTTTGCTGCTTCGCGGAGAAGCGGTTCGTGTACTCAACGCAATCTTCAACCGTCCAGTGCCGCAGGAAACTGTCAGCTCTAGCTGGCCGGATGTCGCGCCAAAACACTGGGCTATGTTAGATATTGAAGCTGCTTCTAGATATGTGCAGAAGCTGCCAGATGGACAAGTTCGAGTCGTAAAAACGAAATAAAACTAGGTCATACCGATAGCAGAAGGCTCACTGAAAAATAACAATGGAAGGAGGAGGGCATGGATCAATGCTAAAGGTAATATTAGTGGATGATGAGGAGCCGGCATTGATACATTTGGAACGATTGCTGAGGGCAGATGGCCGGGTTCAAGTTGTGGGCAAGTATACCTCTGCTATGGAGGGACTTGATCACCTAGCTCGCAGTTATGCCGATATCGCGTTTCTTGATATCGGCATGCCCGAGATGAACGGCCTTGAAGCAGCTGAACGTATACAGGAGTTGTACCCTGCAATACGTATCGTTTATGTAACCGCCTATTCAGCGTATGCTGTTGAAGCATTTGAGCTGCATGCGCTGGATTATTTATTGAAGCCGGTCGATTCTGCGAGAATTGGAAAAACGATAGATCGTATTGAGGAATATGCGAAGCTTTTGAACAATCAAGCACAAAGCTTCGAAGCTCTAGTGGAACGAAATGAGCTTTCAGTGCGATGCTTTAAACGGCTTGAGCTTGTAGGCGGGGCTGCTTTAAACGGCAAGGTGAAGTGGCGAACGAAAAAGGCGCAGGAGCTCTTTGCTTATTTTCTTCATTTGGAGGGTGCTTGGGTTACGAGAGAGCGGCTTATTGAAACGCTTTGGCGAGAGTATGAGCTGGACAAGGCGGTTACCTACCTTCACCATTCCGTTTCACGCATTAGATGGCTACTGCGTGAGTGGGGAGTTTCTTTCACAGTTGAGTATCAAGGTGAGAGCTACCGACTTCCGTATGCTGCCATTCGTACCGATGTAGCTGAGTTTGAGGAGACAGTAGCTGAGCTCCCGTATCAGTTTCAGGATAATTGGAGTCGGTATGAGCATGCGATTTCTCTTTATAAAGGCGATTATTTGGAGGATCATAATTATGCGTGGGCAGAGACCAAAAGAATAAATTTGCAGCATCGTTATTTTAGGCTGGTTAGCAGTATGGCAAGATATGAATTGGAGGAAGGCCGCGCTCATTCGGCTATCCAGAGACTGACGACTGCTCAGATCAACTTCCCATACTCAGATGAAATTTGCAGATTGCTTCTTGCAGGTTATGCTCAGATAGGGGATACGGAATCGCTTAACCGCTGCTACGAAACCTATGCGCAATTATTATTGCAGGAGCTAGGCGTCATTCCTGAGAGGCAAACGACGGATTTATATCATCAATTATCCCAGTAAGACGTGAATTTAGGCAAGGAGGCAACGATGGGATGAGAAAGCAATGGTGGACGATAGTTGTATTTTTCCTTATTGTTGTAGCTTTTCCGGTAAACGAGTTTTTTTATAATCAATCCATTGAGAAGAGTGCACCCCATTCAAGCGCTGGCACGTTGGATTTGCGGGAATGGAATTTCGAATCAGAAGGACTTGTCGCGCTGAATGGTCAATGGGAATTTTATCGTGGACAGCTGCTGCTGCCAGAGCAATTCGCAGATCCAGCTATTTCTCCTTATAAGAGGCCTGAACTAACAGGCCTCTTTCCTGTGCCAGCGGAGTGGAACAGCTATATAGCGGAGGACGGCAACCCGCAGGGAGCAGGATTCGGTACTTATAGGCTGAGAGTGGAGTTAAACAACACAGCAAAAACGCATTACGGAATACGAACGACAAATATCCGCATGGCTAACCGGATATTTATAAATGGACAGGAAGTGGGAGCAAGCGGAGTACCGGGAGTCTCAGATAAAGAAGATATCGCATCGAATATCCCTTATGTTGGATTTGTATCCGTAGATAGATCCTATGTTGAAATTATCGTACAAGTATCCAATTTCAACTATGCTTCGGGCGGCATCATCTATCCGATTTGGTTTGGCTATGAGGCTGATATTCGCAAGAGCCGCGACATCGCGTTGTTTGGTGAATTTATGAACATCAGCGGGTTTGCATTGTTTTCTATGTTTTTCCTTCTTTTGTTCTACATGCGCAAAAAAGAGCGCTCGTTGCTTTACTTGGCTTTATTTTGCTTAGCTCTGCTGCTCTATGTATGTACTCATGGCGAGAAGATGATTGCACTGGTCTTGCCTCAGCTTAGCTACGATTGGATCATGAAGCTGCAGAACATTTCTTCAGCATTCGGTTATTATTTTTTATTGCAATATGTGAACGTGTCGGTACCAAGAGCTGTCAACAAGCTTGTGTGGCGGGCAAGCAATATTGCAACGATTATCGTCATTATTGCAGCATTCATGCTGCCGACGATGCTTTATTCACAGTGGTTTTTGAAGGGAATAGGCCTTTCAGTATTTACTTTTGGAGTAGTGCTTTACACCCTTGTCAAAGGTGTTATGCGCCGATCGAGGGATGCCTATTTTTTGCTTTTGAGTGCGATAACCATTTTGGTATTTATAATCGTCAGTGTCATGCAAGTATTTGGTCTATTGGAAAATCATTTTTTTATCTCGTTTGAGCTGCTTATCTTGGTCATTGTTCAAGTAATCATGCTAGCTCGACGTTTCTCTCACACCTTTAATGAGGTGGAAGAGCTCTCTCGCAAGCTGTTGACCTTGGATGAATTAAAGGATGAATTTATGGCGAATACGTCGCATGAGCTTCGAACGCCGCTGCATGGTATTGTAAATATCGCAGAATCCTTGCTTGAGGGTGTAGCGGGGACGCCAAACACCGATCAGGCAAGACAGCTTTCTATGATTGTATCAACGGGTAGACGATTGAATTATCTGATTCATGATATTTTAGATTTTTCCACCTTGCGAAACGGACAGCTTACACTGAATCGGCAAGCTGTTGATTTATCAGCAGCAGCGCAATCGGTAGTCGAGGTCATTGGGCATTTAGCCGATAAAAAAGGGGTAAGCCTGACGCAGGATTGGCCGCAGCAGATGCCGCTGCTCGATACTGATGAGGAGCGTCTGCGTCAAATTTTATTTAATTTGCTTGGCAATGCGGTGAAATTTACGCATCAGGGTGAAATTCGGATCTATGCGGAAGTCGTGGATTCATGGGTGAAAATTAGCATTACGGATACTGGAATTGGCATCGCGGCGGATCGTTTAGATGACATTTTCAAGGCGTTTAATAGCGTTTCCACTGTGGATCTACAATCGGGCTATAGTGGCACCGGTATCGGGTTGAACATTACGAAGAGACTCGTGGAACTTAATGGCGGGTATATTGAAGCAAATTCACAGCTAGGTATAGGTTCAACGTTTTCATTTACACTTCCTTCAGCTGCGCTGTCTGCTATTTCTGAGGTTGCTGCTGGTAAAAGCGGCAGAGCAGCGATTCAACCAGCATTAGCGCTTAATAAAACATTTCAAGCAGCGATGAATCGGAATGAAGTGATAGAAGATACACATCCATTCACTGTGTTAGTAGTAGATGATGATCCCGTAAACCTGCAAGTATTAATAAATGTATTGTCTATGGAAAATTATACAGTCATTGCGGTTGACAGCGGCGCTGAAGCGCTGGAGGTACTATCCAGCGAGCGACGGATTGATCTCGTTATAACAGACTGGATGATGCCAGCGATGTCTGGACTAGAGCTTTGCCGTAGGATAAGGGAACGATACTCGTTGTCTGAACTGCCTGTACTTATGCTGACCGCAAGAAAACTGGCAGGTGATATTCAAACGGGGTTTAGTGCTGGGATCAATGATTTTTTAACAAAACCAGTTGACGGTATTGTGCTGCGTGCTCGCGTACGAACTTTGCTTGAGCTTAGACAGTCTGTTCAAGCGGCTATTCGATCGGAACTGGCTTTTCTGCAGGCACAAATTAAACCTCATTTTTTGTACAACGCACTCAATACAATTATTTCAATATGTCCTGATGATCCGGATAAGGCTACAGAATTGTTATTGAATTTAAGCCGATATTTACGCAGCAGCTTCGATTTTCAGAATCGTCAGCAGATCGTCAGCTTGGAGAAGGAGCTTGAGCTTGTTCAGTCTTATGTCAAATTAGAGCAAGCGCGGTTCGGCAAACGATTGAATGTTGTATATGAGGTGGATAAACAGCTGCGAGGATTTATACCGCCGCTCAGCATTCAGCCGATTGTAGAAAATGCAGTTAGGCATGGTGTCATGCAAAAGGCCGCTGGGGGCAAGATCGTATTACGTATTCAAGAGGCAGAGGAGAAGCTAATTATTTCAGTTTCGGATAATGGCGTTGGCATTAAGCAAAGTGATCTCAGTACGCTATTGCTTGGGCAACGGCAGTTGTCAGGCGTTGGCTTAACCAATATTCACCGCAGACTGCTCTCTTTGTACGGAAATGGCCTTGGTATTTCAAGCGAAGCAGGAGAAGGAACGACGGTGACCTTTGAGGTTCCGCAGATACAAATAGATATGAGCAAGACTTCGTAAAGTTTGATTGAATCGATGAAGAGAGAAGCGCTTAGGTGAGTTAGAGTTTGAACCTAAGTGCTTTTTTTTTTCTTGAAAAAACGGCTTGGAGAAAACATCAGTTTATGGATTGATTCTGCATGAAATAAAACGACATTTTATGTCGAAAAAAAAGAGGATTTTATTCTATATTGTCGAATATCAAATTAGTTATAGTACTGACATTTTTTGGTGAAAGGAAGGTTGGGAGGAAATTTCAACTGGATAGCATTTCATAGAAACGAATCGGAAATTCAGTTCATTTACTAGAAAGGAGATTGCTAGACATTTTCTTAGTTGAGTCGGAGCTATATCAAAAGACACATCTTGTAAAAATCTAATTTGGAGTTGAATTTATGTATAAGCGTATTCGTTTTTTTCGCGCTCCCTTACTCATGATTCTTAGTTTTCTCGTCGTTTTTTCTCAAATCATATGGTTCTCATCAACAACATATGGAGCCGGATCAAGCTGGGATACATTAAATAATCCTATTCATAATACGAGCAACCAGTTTTTGGGAATGGGCTATGGTAACGGCGTTTATGTTGCAGTAGGAAGTAACGGTCTGATTGCTACATCTTCGGATGCTGCAAAGTGGACAACAAGAAGTACGAATAGTACTCAAAACTTAAATGAAGTGGATTATGGAAACAACGTCTATGTTGCAGCTGGTGCAGGTGGTACGATTTTATATTCTGCTGATGCTGTTACATGGAATGCAGCAACATCCAACACGTCGAATCAGTTATTTTCTGTGAAGTTTTTAAATGGTTCATTTTGGGCAGTTGGAGCATCCGGCATTATTTTGAAATCAAGCGATGGGCAGTCGTGGACATACATTGCATCTGGAATTTCCAACGATTTGTACAACATATCCTATGGAAACAGTAAGTATGTCTTAGGCGATGCAAACGGAAAAATTTATTATTCGGCCACTGGAAACCCATCAACATGGGGCGGAGGACAGCAGCTTAACAGTACATATTATAGTTCAATAAACTTTATAGGATTTTTAAATAATCATTTTTACGCTTTTGATTCCAGTCCAATACTTGCAAGCTACAGATCTTCAGATGCCATTACCTGGACAAGTACTCCTTTAGCTTGGCAGGCTTTTGCAGGTGCATATGGCAATGGCGTGTATGTTTTGTATAGCAATGCTAATACAGCATTCACTTCTATGGATGGGGTGAGCTGGACTGAACGGACAACAAACTATGGAAACACGATGCAGGCTATTACATTTGGCAATGGAAAATTTGTCGCTGCAGGCAATAGCGGCTCTATCATGTATTCGCTTGATGGTATCGAATGGACAACAGTAACACCAAACATCACAGATACGGTCTATAACAATGGTCTTTATGTTGCTGTAGGCTATAACAATTCGGCTACGATTGGCGGCACCATTTTTACTTCCACTGATCGAGTGAATTGGACAAGCCGGATAACGCCAACTGCAAATGGATTTTCAAGTATTGCATACGGCAACGGCACTTATGTAGCAGTTGGTTCGGGCGGTACGATCTATGTATCAAGTAATGCAACCAATTGGAATTTGGCAGCTTCTAATACGACAAGCAACTTACAAGGTGTCCAATTTGTAAATAATCGGTTTATTGCTGTAGGAAACAGCGGAACGATTTTAACATCTAGCGACGGAACGGCATGGACATCAGCTGCAATTACTGGAGGTCCGGCTATCACGACTGTTCTTTACTCTGTTGCTTATGGGAATGGAACATATGTTGCTGTAGGTCAAGGATCAAGAATGGCATATTCATCAGATGGATTGAATTGGACTGCTTCCTCTTTAACAGGTTCATCCTTCATTTTCAGAAACGTTGTTTATGCAAATAATCTATTTGTTGCTGTGGGAGCCAGTGGTAAAATATTTACCTCGTCAGATGGCACCAGCTCGAACTGGACTAGTCAAGATAGTACAGCTACTGGTCTCTTAACAGGGATCGCATACGGAGCGGGACAGTTTATGGTTTCAGGTATTGGAGGGAAAATTGTATCTTCTCCGGATGGAGCAAGCTGGACTTCAGAAGCAACTAATGTAGCAGCTTTTCTTACAAATGTGGTTTATGACGGCAGCCGGTTTCTTTCACTTGGATATAATTTCACGACTATAGAGGCTGCTGCCGTAGTTTCTTCACCACCTTTGATTATTGGAAATCCTAGCAATGCAACGATTAATGAAGGCGAGAACGCTACCTTCACGGTTGCTGCGTCTAATACGAACTCTTATCAATGGCAGGTAAATACGGGTGCTGGATTTTCAAATATTGTTAATAGTTCAACGTATAGTGGAGCGACTGCCTCAACGTTAACTATAACGGGTGCGACAACGGGAATGGATGGATACCAATATCGAGTCATTGCTATGGGAAGCACAGCGCCTGCGGCAACCTCGAATAGTGCGACGTTAACGGTAACAGCACCTTCGATTGCTTCGACTATTATGTTTAAATCGAATGCTGGTATTGCTGGCAACGCAACCGTTGTGTCAGATGGGCAGGGAGGATCAGATGATATACCGGGCTTTTCGCTTGATTTTTCGGCTAAGGCTGCTGCAAATCCAAATGAAAATTTAGTTCTAACTTATGAAATTCCTTATCCGGATACAATTGGTGCAAGTGGACTATCCGCTGGTTATGCAGATAGTGAATCCCAAAGTATATGGACGATTAAAAGTCGAAATTCATCTCAAAACTTCTCTTTAGATTCGATTACGTTAATCGATTCGGGCAATAAAGATGTCAAAATTGGTGCTTTTAATGATGGTGTTCAGGTTGGAGAATGGGTCGATCTAACGATTAGTGTTGATCCATGGATGTTTACGTTCGATCACTCAAATGGATTAAACTTTTCATTTGACAATATTGATGAAATTCGAATAATTCCTCAAGATTCAGAAATGTGGATTTCAATTAATAACGTTCAGATTGGTGATCCTGTGACAAGGCCAGCTCCTTCGATTACAAGCAATCCAAGCAATGCGACGATCAATGAGGGTGACAACGCGACCTTCACGGTTGCTACATCTAATGCGAGCTCGTATCAATGGCAGGTGGACACTGGTGCGGGATTTACAAATATTAGTGATAATACAGATTACGCTGGAGCAACAACAGCAACTTTAGTTATAAAAGGCGCAACAGCGGCAATGAGCGGATACCAGTATCGCGCAGTCGCTTCGGGTAGTACTTCGCCTGCGGCAACCTCGAATAGTGCAACGTTGACAGTAATTCCTATGAATGTACCTTTGGCAGACTTTGCAAATACGAGCAAGACTGGAACATCGGCGACATTTGCATGGAGCGCAGCAACGGGCGCAACCAGCTTGAAGATTGAACAATCGCCAACTGGCGCAAACACATGGACAACAGCGGCAACTGGCGCACTTGCGACCAATGCAACAACAGCAACGGTAACAGGTTTGTCCGCCGCAACGGGATATGATTTCCGCCTTGTTGTAACTGGCGGAGCAAATGCTGGCAACTCGAATGTGGTGAATGTGACTACTAATTCAGTTGCGTTGATAGACTTTGCTAATTCGAGCAAGACTGGAACATCGGCGACCTTTACATGGAGCGCAGCAACGGGAGCAACCGGCTTGAAAATTGAGCAATCCCCGGCAGGAGCAAATACATGGACAACAGCGTCAACAGGCGCGCTTGCGATCAATGCAACAACAGCAACGGTAACAGGGTTGTCCGCCGCAACGGGATATGATTTCCGCCTTGCTGTAACTGGCGGAGCAAATGCAGGCGACTCGAACGTAGTAACGTTGACGACAAATCCAATCGCACTTACAAACTTCGCGAGTGCAAGCAAAACGGGAACAAGCGCAACGTTCACATGGAGCGCAGCAACAGGAGCAACAAACATTAAAGTGGAGCAATCACCAACAGGTGCTAACACGTGGACAACAGCGACAACAGGTGCTCTTTCCACGAATGCAACAACAGCAACGGTAACAGGCTTGTCAGCAGCGACAGGTTATGAATTCCGTCTAGTTGTAACAGGCGGAGCAAATGCAGGCGACTCGAACGTAGTAACGGTGACGACAAATCCGATTGCACTAACAGACTTCGCAAGTGCAAGCCAAACGGGAACAAGTGCAACGTTCACTTGGAGCGCAGCAACGGGCGCAACAAACATTAAAGTTGAGCAATCACCAACAGGTGCAAACACATGGACAACAGCGACAACAGGCGTGATTGCGACCAATGCAACAACAGCAACGGTAACAGGTTTGTCCGCTGCAACGGGATATGACTTCCGTCTAGTAGTTACAGGCGGAGCAAATGCAGGCGACTCAAACGTAGTAACGGTGACGACAAACCCGGTTGCACTGACAGACTTCGCTAGTGCAAGCAAAACAGGAACAAGCGCAACCTTCACATGGAGTGCAGCAACGAATGCAATAAGCATTAAAGTGGAACAAACACCAACAGGTGCAAACACATGGACAACAGCGACAACAGGTGCTCTTTCCACGAATGCAACAACAGCTACAGTAACAGGCTTGTCAGCAGCGACAGGTTATGACTTCCGTCTAGTAGTTACAGGCGGAGCGAATGCTGGGGACTCGAATATCGTGACGGCAACGACAAACCCGATCGCACTAACAGACTTCGCTAGTGCAAGCAAAACGGGAACAAGCGCAACGTTCACTTGGAGCGCAGCAACAGGTGCAACAAACATTAAAGTGGAGCAATCACCAACAGGTGCAAACACATGGACAACATCGACAACAGGAGCTCTTTCCACGAATGCAACAACAGCAACAGTAACAGGCTTGTCTGCAGCGACAGGCTATGACTTCCGCCTAGTTGTAACAGGTGGAGCAAATGCCGGCGACTCGAATATCGTGACGGTAACGACAAACCCGATCGCACTAACAGACTTCGCGAGTGCAAGCAAAACGGGAACAAGCGCAACGTTCACATGGAGCGCAGCAACGGGTGCAACAAACATTAAAGTGGAGCAATCGCCAACAGGTGCAAACACATGGACAACAGCGACAACTGGTGCTCTTTCCACGAATGCAACAACAGCAACGGTAACAGGCTTGTCTGCAGCGACAGGTTATGACTTCCGCTTAGTTGTAACAGGCGGAGCGAATGCAGGCGACTCGAACGTAGTAACGGTAACAACTTATTCAATTGAACCTTCACAGCCCAACCCGCCAAAAACGGAAGAAACCGATGTTGAAGTGCTGGTGAACGGTAAAATTGAATACGCAGGTAAAGCGACTACAGCAATTGTGAATAATCAAAAGGTGACAACGATTATCGTGGATCCTAATAAGCTTAAGAACAGATTGGAGTCTGAGGGTCAGCATGCTGTCATTACGGTTCCGTTAAAAGGCAGCTCAGATGTTTATGCTTCACAGATAAATGGGCAGATCATTTCTGATTTGGAACTAAAACAAGCTATCTTAGTCCTTCAACATGATCAATTTACGTATTCGATACCTGCTTCACAGATCAGTATCGATGCACTCACTAAGCTTTTTGGAAAAAAATTAAATCTTCAAGATCTCAAGCTCGAGATAGAGATTGCCGAGCCATTAGCAGATACCATAAAAATGGTGGAAAGTGCAGCAGTTAAAGGCCAGTTTGAGATGGTTGTTCCACCGCTTAATTTTACAGTGCGAGCTTCGTATGATGGAAAAACGATTGAAGTTTCTAAATTCGATGCGTATGTAGAAAGAATGATAGCTATCCCAGCTGATGTTGATCCTAAACGAATAACGACAGGGATTGTGGTTGAACCAAATGGATCTGTTCGTCATGTTCCAACTAGACTTATCGTTAAGAACGAAAAGTATTATGCCGTAGTGAACAGCTTAACGAACAGCACGTATACCATTGTCTGGCATCCACTTGCGTTTAAGGATGTAGAGCGGCATTGGGCAAAAGAAGCTGTGAATGATATGGGTTCACGAATGGTAATAACGGGTGTTGGCAATGAAATGTTTAATCCGAATAAATCGATTACTCGTGCGGAGTTTGCTGCTATTATCGTTCGGGGATTAGGTTTGAAATTGGAGACAAGTTCATCGTCATTCTCGGATGTGAACAAAAATGAATGGTATAGCAGTTATATTCAAACCGCATTTGCAAATGGTCTTATTAACGGATATGAAGATGGATCCTTCCGTCCTATGGACAAAATAACGAGAGAGCAAGCCATGGCGATCATTGCAAAAGCAATGAAAATCACCGGCTTGAAACCGAGTCTTGCAGCAAGTGAAGCTGGAGAATTGCTGCTTCCTTATAAAGATGCGAATGCCGCATCCGAATGGGCGAAGAGCAGCATCCTCGATTGCTTGCAAGTGGAGATCTTCTCAGGCAGAAGCAGTACTGTGCTTGCTCCTAAAAATGAAATCACGAGAGCAGAAGTGGCTGTGATCATCCAAAGACTTCTCAAAAAATCTAATTTGATTTAAAAGACTAAATACTAAAGGGTTATCTTACAAAGGTGAATACACCAATGTGAGATAACCCTTTTTTCTGTTTGAGCAATAGGATCTAAGTGAGCCTGTATGCTCGATCATCGCAATTAAATTATTTTCATATAGCTAAATCCATAAACAGAGCCGAGCGCCATTACAATGGTCCATACGGCAAGGCTGACTGCCATCCATTGAATGACGCGTTTTCGCGAGGATCCTAATGACAAAGCTAATAAAGCCGCGATGTCGGTGCCCACAATAAGGGGAGCCAGCAGGGCAAGTCCGGGAAGGCCGTAACGCTCCCAAATTCGCCTTGCTCGAGTCTCCTTTTTTGATGTTGTGGTAATGCCCTTCTTCAATTTCCGATTCGTATTCCACTTCGAAAATTGTTTGAAAAACAGGCCCAGGAGCAGTACCAAAAGAAAGTTGCCTGCAAAGCCGATAATGGCTACAGCTACTGGCGACAATCCTGCTACGATGCCAAGAGGTACGACTAGAAATACATCCAACCACGGCGCTGCTGCGAGTAAAAATAAAACAATATATGGCCATATCCCATCCGTTTGCTGAATCCATTCAATCATATTGTTCCTCCAGTTATTATTTAATTAGCTGAGGAAATGGTTTCGCCTTGAGACGGCTTCATCGCATTTTCCCACTTCACATTGATGGATCGGGCAGTGAATAGTTCGGGTCCGTCTGATAGCTGAAAATGCAAATGGGGCTCACTGCTGTTGCCTGAATTGCCGGTCAGACCGATGGCGTCGCCTTTTTTGACCTTGTCTCCTGGCTTAACTGTTGCAGAGCCTTTCTTGAGATGCGCCAGATGGCTGTATTCTCCACCGTGATCAATGACGACATTATTCCCAGCAGGTTCATTCGGATTCATTACCCCAACAGGCGCATTATCTAAAATATCATTCACTACCGATATGATTATACCATCCGCTGGAGCAATGATTTCTTTCCCGAAGGCATAATAGCTTTCATTTTTGAGCGGGTCACCTTTATAGGAAAAATGATCCTTTGTTTGGATGAAATCGTACGCGTATCGCTGAATCTCTAGTTCATAATGATAATTCACAAGAACATTCTCGCCGCCCCAAAATACAAACCAGTCGCCTTCAAAAGGTAAAGCATATTTATTTTTACTCAGCTTCGAATCGGTTTCAGGTGAGGAGGTTAGTTCCTGAACTTGAATTGATGTAATGACTCCGTCTGAATCAAACATTCCGAGCAGCCCCTTATTCCCCTCGTCACTCACCCATATGCGCCGGTCGTAACCATTAAGCTGTATAGTAGAGGATTTCTCGAATGTATGGATACCATTCGTAAACTCCTCTCCCGTCTTTTCTAAATCTGCTTCGCTTACCGCATCCTTTAAAGGCTGATTAAAACGGGCATAAATTTCTTTATACTTGCCGTCCAGCAGCGCCTTTGGCAGATCGTCTGGCATAAGTAATTGGTTCGTCGTCTCAGTGGGGCTCATTGTTTGCACAGCTCCTGTATTGGTGGTCACTGCTGAATTTTCTCCGCTGCAAGCGGCCAGAAGTAAAGCTAGTGAACCGGCAGCTAATGCCGTTTTTGCAGTCATTGCTGTACCATATATATAATTCGTTGCTCCTTTTTTCATTTTCATCGCCTCCCGATAATACCATTGTAGCAGCAGAGTCTTAGCTCTTATGAAACCCATCATTAACGCACTCTTAACTTTAAGAAGAGTGAATGGAGACGAATTAAGCTTCCCTTAAGATTAGAATGATTTAAAGTGAAAAAAATCATGCTATGATGATATAAACATCAGTTGGCGGAAGGAGCTGGCACGAATGAACCATGCATCAATTTTGCTCGTTGATGATGAGCAAGCGCTACTGGAGCTTTTGCAGACGGTATTGCGCAAGGAAGGCTACATGAATATTGATACCGTGCAATCGGGTGAAGAAGCCATTGAAGCTTGTGAAGCTAAAAAATACGATTTAATTGTACTGGATGTGATGCTGCCAGGGCGCAGCGGAATTGAAATATGTCCTTTTATCCGTCAAACGACGAACGCGCCAATTTTATTTCTCACCGCGAGAACATCGGATTTTGACAAGCTGACAGGGTTTGCGATTGGGGGAGATGACTACATTACCAAACCATTTAATCCGCTGGAAGTAGTAGCCCGCATAAGGGCGCAGCTGCGGCGGTACTTTAGTTCGTCAACGGAAACTGATGCCTTAAAAAATACCTCGGAAGATTCCCACAATCGAAAATCCAACGTATTTGATTACGGTCGATTTAAATTAGATGAGACAGCAGGTGAGCTGTTTATTGAAGGACAGGCTGTTTCATGTCCTGCACTTGTGTTTCAGCTGCTGCTTTTTCTTTGCAAAAACCCTAATCGAATATTCAGTAAAAGCGAGCTGTATGAGAAGGTTTGGGGTGAAGAAGCCTTCAGTGATGACAATACGGTCATGGTTCATATTCATCGGATAAGAGAAAGAATTGAAGCTGATCCGTCTAATCCAAAATTTATCGTTAACGTCAGAGGTATGGGCTACAAACTAGTTAAAACGGATCAGCAGGAGCTTACTATGCCATGAATATTAAGCGACAACTAACAGTGAAGTTCGTTCTTCAACTCGCAATAGCAGGAATGATCGTTCTTCTCATAGCTGCGCTGACCTTTTATTGGATGCTGCAGCGGTTTAGCGAGATTAACATTACACGTGATTTTGCCAGTGTAGGGTTAGAACAGATGGTAGAATCCTCTAAGCTTGGCAAGAATGGCATTACGTTTGCACCAAGCTTGCTGAGGCAGGTGAAGAAAAACAATGGCTGGCTGCAAAGCCTAGATGAGAATGGAAAAGTTGCTAGTGCTTATAACACGCCCAAAGATGTTCCCAACCAATATGGGCCAGGTGAATTAGTGGAACACTGGATGGGGAAGAGCACATTTCCTTACCAGATTGCGTTATGGATACAGCAGAAGGATGGGAAGAAATACACAATGGTCTATGGGGCTCCAAAAGTAATAGAGCCTATATTGGAACAATTAAATGAAGTCGAATTCATTGTTTCTGAAAAAAAATTAGTCCTTCCAGATGCCTTATCAGGAAAAATAAGATCGGCTCATGCTTTTGTTCAACTGATCGATTCGGCAGGTGTGGAACTGGTCTCCTATAACAAACCCGATGCGGTACCTTCGTTATACTCCGTTCCGGAACTTGCGCTTCGTACATTGTATGGTGAAAGATACGGTTACCGGATAGCAACCTCGCATGATGCAGAAACAGGAAACACCTGGCTTGTCGGAGAGCCGAATAGTGTAGCGGGAGATTCGGGCAAAAAGAAATGGATACCGGAGGAAGCACAGGTAGTCATTATCGGGTCCATTTTCTTGTTTATCTCCTTACTGGTCTTGTTCGTACTCCTCTCACTATGGCAGGCCCATCGCTTTGGCGCACCGATGCTGCACATGCTTGTGTGGCTCGATTCAATAGGGAAAACGGTGTATGAAGAACCTGTTGATCGTAGAGGTCTCCATCGAAGCCGAACGTCAGCAGGGAAATGGCGGCGAAGGTATCGTGTTTTTGCTGATGTGATGGTTTCTATTGAAAAGTTATCCAATGCGTTGAAGAGAGAGCAAGCGATGCGGGAGCAAACGGAAAGCCTAAGAGAAGAATGGATTGCTGGCGTTACCCATGATTTGAAGACGCCGTTATCCTCTATAACTGGTTATGCCCATTTATTAGCAGAGCCGGCATATGATTGGTCTCAGGAGGAGGTACGTAAATTTTCTTCGACGATGCTGGAAAAATCGGCTCATATGGATATGTTGATCAGCGATCTTGCTATGACGTACCGATTAAGGTCGGGAATTCTTCCTCCTGAGACGATGAAGGTTGAACTGAACGCCTGGCTTTATGAAGCGCTTGAGCAGGCTGCCGCTGATCCTGCTTATGGAAAAGAGCGCATTGTATTTCATGCTGCGCAAGATGATGTTTGGGTCCAACTGTATACGCCTTGGCTGGAGAGAGTGGTTAATAATTTAACCGCTAATTCGCTGCTTCATAACCCGCCTGGTACCGTTTTGACGGTATCGCTTCTGGCGACTGAAGAAGGTGGCGGAATAACGATAAAATTCACCGATGATGGCGACGGTATGGATGAAGCTACATTGAATCGGCTTTTTGAGCGTTATTATCGCGGCACGGATACCGCATCCACCACCAACGGTTCTGGACTTGGCATGGCTATATCGAAGGGACTGATTGAAGCTATGGGGGGCAGGATTACGGTTAAAACAACACCGGGTGAAGGGACGACGATTTTGTTAATATGGAGCTGACAACATCGACTTTCATCGAACAAACAACAGTTAAATAATCGCTGTAAAATTAGTAAATAAATGAAAAAAACGCTAGATCATGATATATTGATGATCTAGCGTTTTTTTTAATCTACAAAAGAATGAAAAATGTAAAGATAACATATTCTTGTCAATCGAAATTATTTGCCAGGGAGGGGTAAGAATGCAGCAACAGGAAAAAGAAATACAGGAGCTTAAAGAACGATTAGTTAACGTCGAGGAAAAACTTCAACGTAAATCGAATTCTTCTAACGCTCTAAAGTTTGTACTGTGGTTCATCCTTATATTCGTCGTTCTACTGATCGCAATTGGCGTATTTCAATTTATTAGCGCTTCTTCATCCTAATTTAAAATAATATTCTAACGAATAAAGCGGCGGTCAATGACGTTACTATACGTCTTGCCCGCCGCTTTTAGTTGTATTTAGGCTTTTTTAGTTTGAAGCCGTTTAAGTTCTTCATCCACACGAGCTTTGCGCTGCTCTAGCTGCTGATCGGAACCATATGCGCCAGCATGTAAGCTGTTGTATGAACCTTTTGTAAGCTCACGTTGTGCTTCTAATTCCATTACCTTTTGTTCAATCCGATCGAACCCTTGTGAAGCGGAGCTTCCATGAAGGGAGTTGGAATAGCTAGAAGAGGTTGCAGTTGTCTGCTGCACGCGGGTAATGAGCTCAGCGCGTTTTCCTTGCAGCCGTGTTTTCTCTTCTTTCAATGCCTCAATGCGATAACCGAGGTCAAGTACCGCTTGCTTTGCAAGCTGCTGCAATCTTACCGTTTCTTCAGCTTGTTCTAGATACAGCAGCTTCGCTTCAAGCGCCGTACGAGCTTCTGCTTCACGTTCCTCAACTGCCGCTTGCTCTGCTTTACCCTCGTAATAGCTTACTTGTCCGCTGAATTCACTTAGTTTAGATTGCAGCATGCGATCCTGTGCTTGCTGCTGCGCCAGCGCATGCTCAGTTTTGGCAATTTCCTCATCCAAATCTCTCAAATAATGATTAAGCATCATGACCGGATTTTCCATCTTGTCCAACATTTCATTTGCTGCTGCCTTTGTCATACTAACTACTCGTTGTAAAATTCCCATTGATAATCTCTCCTTAAAAGTTTGTGTTTGGTTTTATTTTCATTTGCATTCGTTTATTTGATTTAGTAGTGATCGGCAAATCGAAAGTCGTTGTTAATTGCTTTTGGGATAAAGAGTGTAGCTATAAAATATGCGAGTATAACCGTTCCGAAGCTGAAGAACGCCGCAATGACAACTAACAATCTAACAATAGTGGAATCAATGCCGAGCCATTGTCCGATGCCTCCGCATAGACCTGTCAGCTTGCTGTCTGTCGTTGATCGAAATAATTTTTTCATATACAGTCATCCTTTCGTGTAGCTCATCTATGTCCTTATTGTAGTCTCTGGAAGATTGTTTCGTAACGGTCCTCGGGCCATTTCGGTGCTAGGCTTTAGGCGGGGACTGTCTGCGACGGGCGACGGGGCTGCCGCTATTCTTATAGCAGTTATAGGCTGTGCTTTATTAGAAATTGCTTTTGGATTGGTGTTGGTCTCAGATGAAATTGTAAATCCATAAAAAAGCTGTCCGAAAATCATTAGACCTTTGGGCAGCCTTATCGGGATGATCAGGTTGTAGAACCAGCGAATTACGGTTGTGGGTTACATGTTCATTGCGTAGCTAAGCTGTAGTAGCGTTGCTTCTTTAAAGGAGCAGCTTAGAAATTCTATTTCTGCAGGCAAACCTTCTGCTGTGTAATCAGTCGAAACCGTAATTGCTGGCTGAGAATCCTGAATAAGGACTTAGTTTATTATTGTTTACCGCCTTCCCGAGCGAGAGAGGCTGCTAAATTCCTTTACTCTATTCAACCAATCTACTATTATAAATTTAGATTTTAGAGATAATAATTAGTATAAATGGGAGATGGGACCAACATGAACAGATGGTTTTATTATAAAATCGGAATTTGCTTGCTGATCGTTTTTACGCTGTGTGTTCCAAGCTTCGGTGCTTCATCCTCTGTCCAAGCGAATGACGCTAAACCTGCTGCTTCCTATTTAGCAGAGCGATGGAGCGAAAGCATCAAGGGAGGCGTAGCTGCGAATCCGGTCATCGGTGAGGACGGCACGGTGTACATCCTATCTCAGCAAGGGAAGGTTTATGCCTTTAGCCCTGTTGGTAAGCAGCTGTGGTCTGCTTATGTTAGTCCTATGGATGTTACTTCTTCAGAAAGAGAAGGTCAGCTCGAAATAGGAGCAGACGGGATCCTTTATGTCGGCTCAAGAGGGAATTTATATGCTTTCAACAAAGATGGCGTGAAAAAATGGGAGTATGAAACAACCTATTCAAGCTTTCAAAAGGTTGTCGTTCAACGTAACGGCTTAATCTATATTCAAGTGAGATCAAGGGACCGCTGCTTGCCCTGCGTATGGATGGTACGAAAGCATTGGAACGGACCAATATAACAAGTTTGGTAAAGTACGCAGACACTTTAGAGGATAAGGTTTTTATTACAACTTATAAAATAGATACCAAATTTGTTGAGGGCAAGCTAAGCACCGAATGGATATCTTATGCGGAGGAATTAAATGCTAGCGGCTCATCGCGCTGGAAAGTCAATATGTATGGATCATCTTATAATACCCCAATGACGGACAAGCAAGGCAATTTAATCGTATATTTAGAGGCTTCGAAAAAAGGAGATCAATCGGGTAGTTCACAGCTTAGTCAGGACAGAAGTCCAGGTGAGGTTAAAGTGATCAGTGAGGGAGCTGTGAAAAAAAGTTACTCGCTAAGCGCAAGGTCATACGCTCCTGTTATTTTTGATGATCAACAAAACGCTTATATTGTTACGAGAGATGCTGTCATTACTAAATTTGATACGCAAGGAAAACTGATATGGAAGCTGCAAATCGACGAAGATACTAATGTATTGGAAAACGGAACAGCAATGCAGCTGGATAAGGATGGTTCCCTTCTTTTCTACAGCTCATTGATTGGTTATGACAAGACGAAGGTTGAGAAAACCGAGCAAAGTGAATATTTTAAAAATCGCTTGCTTCGGATAAATCAAAGAGGGGAATTGCAATCCTCTATAAAGAGCGGCCTTTATGCTAGTTCGGTTGTTTCGTTAGACAATGGAATGAATGTAATAAATGGTTATAACAAAGTTGTTTTATCGGATTTGAAATCAACGAAGCTAACAGAGTACAACACAAATTCCCCCATTTATTTAACATATAGGGATATCAATACGATCTATGTTGGAACAGAGAGCGGCCGGATAATCGCGTTTGAAATTAAACAAGCCTCAAACAAGGGCGATGCGGTTTCCATCACGTTTGGGAACCTCTTTCCGTACATTGAATCAAAAAGTACATACTCGCTATTTGCAACTGTGAAGTGGGCAGATGGCAAGGAGCAAACCAATCCGCAAGGCATCGTTTATCGCAGCAACAATGAAAAAATTGCTTATTTTGATAAACAGGGCCTTCATACGGTCGGAGCTGGTGAAGTCGAGGTAAGCGCTGAATATTTGCATTTGAAGACGACAATGAAAATTAAGATAAACGAGCGAGCTTATATGAATGAGCCTGGGGTTACCTATAGCGCTCAGCTTGTGAAAAAATGGGGAGTGTCGTTGCCTACACTGAATAGCAGTATTAATGAGGTATACCAGGCTCCCCTCATCTCGGATAATGGTACGGTTTATGCACTTAGCAGTCAAGGGAAGGTAGCAGCTGTCAGCTTGGAAGGAAAGCTACAGTGGCAATACGATTTGAAGGATCAGGTATGGGCGAGGCCTGCAATTGGACCGGATGGACGGCTTTTTATAGGAACGAATAGCGGTTTGCTTACAGCATTTGATCCAAGCAGCGGCAAGCAGGTTCATCATAATATGGTGGCAGCTAATCAGCGCAATACTATGATTGGGTGGGATCGTTCCAGTAATAGATATACAGGATTTACAAATAATAATATTGTTAGGGATGGCAACAAACGCAGCGTCACCAGTTATCTTGAAGCATCAAATGTTTCGGATACTCGGCTTTGGTCGATATCGTTGAGTGGAGAGATCACACATTTTGAGCCAACTTTAAATGATACTGGAGACACTTTATATGTTATTACTACGGCAGATGAGTGGGTTGGTGAGAGTGCGACTATACCTTCAGGAATAGTACAAATTCGTAGACATGGCACGCTTTACGCTATTAATGCTTCATCTGGCAGCATTCGTTGGAAGTATGAGCTCGGCGTGTCAGATAATACATTTTATAAACCGTTGCTGCTTCAGGATGGGACCATTGTTACGAGCAGCTCACAAGGTACTGTAGAAGCAGTAGATAAAGAAGGCAAATCGAAATGGAAGAAAAATTTGAAAGTATATGCCTATACAGGACCATTTTTAAGCGAAAATAAGCTCGTTATATTTAAACCTGGCGAGAATATTGGCGTGACCGAGGGAGAAGAGCTTATCCGTTTTATTAATGTGAAAAATTATCCCGAATCCACCAATAGTATCAACCAGCAGCAGAATGAATGGCTTCTTACTTTATCTGATAATACTTACGCTAGTAGAGGACGTCATTCCCTTGCATCGTATAATTTAGCAGGCAAGTTGAAGTGGGAGCTCCCTATTGCTGGAGAAAAGACTGCAGTAAGTAGAATTAGCAACAACTTTCAAGTTGCAGTTATCGATTCAGCAGGTGAATTAACCTTCTCTGATATTGAGGTTAAACATACTTCTGGACTTTTATTTTCCGATTTGAAGCTGCACTGGGCAAAAGGAGCCGTTGAGGAACTTGCAGCAGCTGGCGTTGTAGACGGTTTTCCAGATGGAACCTACCGTCCTGCTGCTCAGGTAACGAGGGAGCAGTTTCTGGCTATGCTTGCGAAGAAACTGAAAGTTTCTGTTAAAGCAGAAAACCTGTCATTTCTTGACGTCCCGAGCACGCGCTGGTCTAGGCCATTTATTGAATCGGCTGTAACACAAGGCTGGATTGATGCTTCAAAATATGGAAATCGCTTCAAGCCTGAACAGCCGATTACAAGAGAAGAGGTAGCGGTATGGACAGCAAAAGCACTAAAGTTGATCGAAAAAACGGACGGCTTAGCTAAGATTTCTGACAAATCATCCATACAAGCATCAAACCTTGGGTTGGTGGGCGGAATAATAGATTCCGGTATTATTACTGGCTACAAGGACGGAAGCTTCAAGCCGCTCGCGACTTTGACTCGTGCAGAGGCAGCTGCTCTACTGGCACGAATGTAACAAGTTAGAGCAGAAGTACACGATAACAGCAGCTTCCTAAGATGTGGCATTAGCGTATTGAAAAGTTGAATAAAAAAAGTGCGACGTAGAACGTCATAGTATGACATATTATAAAAAGATGAATAAACAAGTGTGACGTAGAACGTCATAGTATGACATCTTTGAAAAGTTGGATAAGATAGTTGTGACATAGAACGTCATGGCTGACATCTTATAAAAAGTTAAATAAAAAAGTGTGACGTAGAACGTCCCTGGTTTTCCTCTGAACAAGAGGAGCCAAGGACGTTTTTTCATTTTGAGGAGGATGAGAGATGGAATTTGCTGAAGAACATGAGAAATGGTTGAAAAAACATTTGCGTGCAAGTAAGGGAGAGCACAAGAGCAGGCTTCAGCGTGGACATGGGCATGGTGAACGTTTGTTTTTGAAGCAAGTTTGGTGGCCGATGATGGGTAGTTTTGATCATTTACATCCGGAGTATGAAGTCGTGGATTGGCGTGGGAACCCTTTTTATATTGATTTAGTTTGGCAGCGGGGAGCGACGAGGTTCGCTTTCGAAATAAAGGGCTATGGACCTCATGTTCAGAATACCGATCGAATTCGATACCGACGGGAGCTAAATCGGGAAACATTTCTGCAAGTGCTTGGATACCGCGTCGTGTCCATACCTTATGACGAGTTGGAGGAAAAGCCGCAACTTATTGCGTCTTTGCTGCAGTCGCTGCTGGCTCCTTATTTGGTGACTCACACGCAAGAGCAAAACATGACACGCCTGGAGCGTGAGTTATTGCATTATGCGTTTAGGTCAAACAAGAACATTCGCCCAGCCGATGTGATGAAGGAATTTCATATTAATCGCCGCACGGCGGTCAAATATTTGAAAAGACTGTGTGACATTGGCAAGCTGCGTCCAGTTGTATCAGGAAAAGGTATTCGTATTGTCAGCTATGAGCTGATACGCTCGGCTTTTAATCCTTTTTTGTAGGGAGCGGAAGTGGACGTAGGAGTAGGAGTAGTAGTAGGACTAGGAGTAGGAGTAAGAGTAAGAGTAAGAGTAAGAGTAAGAGTAAGAGTAAGAGTAAGAGTAAGAGTAAGAGTAAGAGTAAGAGTAAGAGTAAGAGTTAGAGTTAGAGTAAGAGAGGAATTAGAAGTGACGGCTGAATATGTGTGAATGTGTGCATTTGTGGAGCGTGTGACTTGTGAGTATGTGGAGTGTGTCTTAATTACATACGAATTGTATAGGTAGAGAGCGATTGAAATTGTGTATATGGATTGTGAATGTAGTGTGTGGGGGGTGTGAATTTGGATTGTGCACGTAGTGTGAGTGAAGTGTGCATGTACCGCGTGTAAAGTTTGAATAAGTGCAAAAGTGCATCTATTTTCAATAAATGAGATGGATTTGACGAAAATAGGTGCACAAGTGCATCTATTTGAGTGGATTGAAAAAGTAGTTGTCGGAATAGGTGTATTTATGCGCTTAGATGAAACTGCTGGTATGAACCGGGGGGCTCACTTAACTAATCAGCATGTACTCTCGACTTTTTTTGTTGAGAGTAGCTGCTGGACTATGAGAGAATGTGCGTTTGTTAGGTGTATTCGGAGTACAGTTGGATGTATGTTAAGTGTGCGAGGAGTGTATTTGGATAGCATGTGAATTGTTTAGTTAGTTTATGGCGGCTTGTGCAGGTAGAGTGGATTATAGTGTGCTTGAACCATCTGTGAAGTGTAATTAAGCGCAAAAATGCACTAGTTTCTATCAAATTTGATGGAAATGATGCAAAGAGGTGCAAAAGTGCATCTAGTTGAGCGGATTTGAGAGGTAGCTGGCGGAATAGGTGCACTTATGCACTTAGATGACGTTGCTGCTGCTAACTGGGGTTCTCACTTAGCTAGCCATCTTTTTATTCTTCTTGGCTTTTGTAGATAGTAGTAACTGGACACGCAGCAGTGTGAATATGTGAAGTGTATTAGGTGTGGGGGTTATGCGTTTGTAGAGCGTGCAAGGAGTCCGATTTGTATGTTAAGTGTACAAGGAGTGCTATTAAACTAACAGTATGACATTTGTGTAGGTAGTGTGATTTGAGAGTATAAGTGGTTTACGTATGTTGTGTGATTGTAGTGTGCGTGACCGATCGTAAAGTGCAAATAAGCGCAGAAGTGGACTTGTTTTTATCAAATTTGATGGAGATAACACAAATAGGTGCACAAGTGCATCTAGTTGAGCGGATTTGAGAGGTAGCTGGCGGAATAGGTGCAGAAATGCACCTAGATCAAGTTATTGAGGTTAACTATGTACCTAAATGAAGCTATTACGGTTAGCTGTGCACCTAGATCAAGCAATTGAGGTTAACTATGTACCTAAATGAAGCTATTACAGTTAGCTCTGCACCTAATTTAAGGCATTACGGTTAGCTGGCACCTAGATCAAGCAATTGAGGTTAACT
>NZ_JBITPK010000010.1:0-598757 GCF_050467785.1 Paenibacillus sp. NRS-1760
AGTTATTTTTAGTTTTCTACAGGGCTTATAACAAATAAATATCGAAATCAAAAAAAGGCTGCTACAAGGTTATTTCCTTGTGACAGCCTCTCGTTTTTCACGCTAGCTTATTGGATAACTCCGCAAGCGATACGATTACCAGAATTTCCGGATGGATCGGTAACATAATCATCTTCTTTTTCATGGATGATAATGGATGTGCCGCCGTCCTTTAATAAGGAATTTGGTTTGCCTTTCAAGAGCGTCACATCGCTGCTTACGATATCAGCCTTCACTTTGCCATCGGCATCTACCGTAATATTGGGGAGGTCACCGTTATGGTAGCCTTTTGGATTGTTAAAGCCATGCTGCTTATTCACTGGATTGAAATGAGCTTCAGCTGTTTTGAAATCAGGAGTATCGCATTTGCCCACGCTGTGAAAGTGAATACCATGCTTGCCTGGAGCAAGCTTCTCCGCTTCAATGTGCAAATATACTTTGTCAGCTTTTTGGGTGAGCTGAGCTGATCCAATATGTTGGCCTTCGCTGTTAATTATAGTGACAAGTACTCCAGCAGGTTCAGCATTTGGATTTGGATGTGCTAATACAATTCCAAATGTTTGGGTCAGGAATAGCAAACAGAC
This sequence comes from Paenibacillus sp. NRS-1760, assembly GCF_050467785.1. Taxonomy (NCBI): domain Bacteria; kingdom Bacillati; phylum Bacillota; class Bacilli; order Caryophanales; family Paenibacillaceae; genus Paenibacillus; species Paenibacillus sp. NRS-1760. The sequence continues at coordinate 624 of NZ_JBITPK010000010.1, forward strand.
TAACATAGATATTTTTCTCATCGTATTCTCCCATTCATCATGTTTTTGTTTTGGCCGCATAGAAAACGGCAATATGCTTATAGTGTGCAAAACGATTACTTTTATACATAAAAAATCCAGCTGGAGGAATGAGTATGAATATTAGAAGGTTCCTTAAAGAGGATATTAGTGAGGTTGTTTCCTTATTCTATGAAACGGTGCATGAAGTAAACAAACAACATTATTCACAAGATCAGCTTAACGCTTGGGCTCCACAAGATGAGACAGACCAAAAAATCGAAGCTTGGAAGGAATCCATGGTTCGAAATATTACTTTTATCGCTGAGAACAGCGGTCAAATTGTAGGATTTGCTGACATAACCTATGGAGGGGAACTGGATCGAATGTATGTCCATAAGGATTATCAGAGAAGAGGCGTAGCTTCAGCCCTATTGAAAAAACTTGAAGCTGAAGCTGGTCGACTAGGGGTAAATGAGATAAAAACAGATGCGAGCATAACAGCAAAACCATTTTTTGAACGTCATGAATACCGGGAAGTTGAGTCACAAGTCGTGGAACGGAGAGGTGTGAAATTAAACAATTTTAAAATGATCAAAAAGCTTTAAAAATACTCATACGAAGAAGAATACTATGTAGCCGCTGTGTTTGTCGCTTCGTTCTGAATGCTATGAACACCCATCACAACTGCAATAAGCTCATAGTCTATACTTCCAGCAGAGGCTCCATTTGCATCCATAATCGTTGTTTCACCAGCATTAAAGAAGTTGTCTTTAAAATAAAGCTCCACTTGAATACCCCCTTTCCGTTTAAGAATAAGGAATGTACGGCTAGCCAAATATATTTTTTACAAACGGAGTTATGGGCATATCTATTAAATCACACATAGGAATCCACTTTGCGCCTAACGAGTCTTGACCATCGCCATCCGTTCTTAAATTAAATGTATCATCTACTAGTTTTACATCATAAATAATGCCGATATGGTGCATCTCTTCTAATTTATCCGCTTTAAATGGCCAGATCAGCGTATATGACATTGTCGTTTTGATGGTGCCAGTTAACGCTGTAATTCCTGTCTCTTCTTCAAACTCTCTAATGAGTGTTTGATAAGGCTCTTCTCCAAATTCAATCGACCCTCCTGGGAAATCCCACTTCCCTGTATGCGGCCCTCTGCCTTTTTTAATGAGCAATACTTTATCGTCTTTCTTCAAGACGCCGTACACCCCAAGATGTGTAAATCTATCCATATATAAGCCTCCTTCACAATGTCATCTTCGACATCAAGTGCGCTTACTCCTTGTAAATACAAAATTTGGTTTGGCTATTGCAATAACACTTGCCCTTATGTTATTTTAAAAAGAATGAATGAAAGGGAGGTGAAGTAGGTGAATCACGAAATGGTCAATAACCGTATTAGCCAGCTGCCGATTGCTATGGCTGGCATTGTTCATACATTTTCCGCGAACGGGAGAGGTCTGTCCAATTATGCTCATACGATTAAACCATTCGCGAGAAGACGCCTACTTTAACCACTACGGATAGCTTTACCATCCGAAGGGTCGCAGGCTTGTTGCTGCGGCTCTTTTTTTGTTGTGTTTGAGAGTCAGGGTCTTCATCTAACAGGAGGCTCTTCACATGATTATTGTTAATATACAGGAAATAAAGAAATACCACGCTGCAAATCTGATATTTGATGGACTTACGCTGCAAATACAAGCAGGCGAGAAGATCGGGTTGATTGGCCGCAACGGAAGCGGAAAATCGACATTGCTTCGCCTAATTTCAGGTCATGATCAGGTAGATGAGGGAATGCTTACAGTACAGAAGGAGCTGGCAATCGGATATTTGCCGCAGACACCTGCCGAATTTGATAAGCTGACCGTTTATGAAGTTTTGGCTTATGGCTATCAAGACTTAATGGCGTGCAAGCATCAGATGACGCAGATGGAAATAGAGATGTCGAGTCCGCAAATGCTTGCTGATTCAGCTGCTTTGGAGCGTTTGCTGAAAACATACTCGCTGGCTCAGGAAAGATTCGAGAGAAGCGGCGGTTATGAGATGGATACGGCAATTGAGCAGGTCGCAACGGGTTTGCGTATCGATCGAGCTGTTTATTCACGAGGCTTTGGTAGCCTGTCCGGCGGTGAGAAAACGCGAATTGCACTTGCCTCCCAGTTGATTGTCCGACCGGCTTTGCTGCTGCTTGATGAACCTACGAACCATCTGGATTTGCGGGGGATGGAGTGGCTGGAGCAATTTATTCAGCAATATGATGGCGCATGTGTCATCGTATCGCATGATCGTTATTTTCTTGATGAGGTGTGCTCCAAAATAATCGAGCTTGAGGACGGTACAGCACAAACCTTTCTTACAAACTATAGCGGATATGTGAAGGAGAAAGAGGAGCTTCTCTTGCAACAGTTTGCAAATTTTCAAGAGCAGCAGAAGCAGATAAAGAAGATGAAGGAAACGATTAAGCGCTTGGAGGAATGGGGGCGTATCGGCGACAATGAGAAGTTTTTTAAACGCGCCGCTTCCATGTGCAAAGCTTTGGAAAAGCTGGAAATGATTAAACGACCGGTTCTTGATCCGAAGACCGCTGATTTCGAGCTTACAGCGCTTGATCGCTCTGGTCGTAAGGCAATTACCTTTGAGAATGTAACTAAACAATTCGGTGATCGGGTTATTTTGGAAAAAGCAGAGGGCAGCTTGTTCTATGGTGAGAAGGTTGTGCTGGTTGGGGACAATGGCTCAGGCAAAACGACGTTGTTTAAGATGCTGCTTGGCGAGCTTCAGCCAGATGATGGACAGCTAGTCCTTGGAGCTCGCCTTCATATCGGCTATTTGGCTCAAGAAGAGAAGGTTGACGATAAGCAGCTCAGCGTACTTGAATTTTTTAAAACGGAGGGCGGTTTAGAGGAAGGCGAGGCAAGGAATATACTGGCTAGCTATTTGTTTTATGGAACGGATGTATTTAAACCACTTCATTTGCTGTCAGGCGGGGAATGGTCACGCCTTCGCCTCGCGCTGCTTATTCGCAAAAAACCGAATTTATTGCTGCTGGATGAGCCAACGAATCATCTTGATGTCAGCTCCCGCGAGGCGCTGGAGGAAGCTTTGGAAAACTATGATGGAACGGTGCTGGCAATCTCGCATGATCGGTATTTTATCAATCGGCTGGCTAAACGAGTTTGGGAGCTTAATGAGGGAGCCATTCACACTTACTTGGGCAATTACGATGACTTTAAGTCAAAGCGGAAGCCTTATAAAACGAACGAGAACATTGTTACCATTAAAACGGAGCATGTTGTGCGAGATCCGAAGCAATTAGCTAACTATTCAAAGCCGAAACATGGTGGAAGAGTGGAGCGTACGAAGGAGCAGCTGGAACAAGAGATTGCGAGGCTTGAAGCAAGTCTGCTGGAGGGCAATATGGAAATGGAGCAAATCGCGACAATGGGTGATCCAGCTGCGCTTGAATCCATTTGGAATATGCAGGAGGAACGGCAAAAGCAGCTGGATCAGCTAATGGAAGTATGGTTGGAACTATAATTCATAAAATGCTGCTCAACTAAAGCGAATACAGATCAATATTTAATGTTTTATGCTGGATTTTAAGATAGCTGTACAGGACTTGATTCTGAAAAAGCCAACCGATTAGTCTTTCTAATCCGTTGGCTTTTTCTATATATTCTCATCTTTCTAATTTTAATAGACCCTTCCTAAATAAGATATGGTAAACTAAAAGTTGGAAACGTCAAGTCCGAGGGAGTGAAGTCATGGAACAGTTGATCGGAAAAAAAATGAAATATGATATTTTGAACGCTTATGGCGTTACGATTGTACCTGCTGACTCTGTTCTGACTCGTGAATCAATACAAATATTAATAAACCATCGGATAGATTTATCATCGATTGCCCTAGCTTATGAGGATAAGCCGATTCAGCAATCAAGCATTCAAATTGGTGAGCTTGTTCAGCAAACGGTTAATATCTCTAAAGAGCTCTTTGAATCGATATTAGTATCACGTAAGGTCCCGTTAATGGAGATTCGCAATGAGGTGCTGCCAGCTATTTTGCAGCTATCCAAAAATCAGGATATTTTCGAATTATTCGAAGCGGTGAAAGCCAAGGATGATTATGTATATGAGCATAACGTAGGTGTGGGCGTCATATCGACGCTTATCGGAAGATGGATGAATCTGGACAATTCAGAGCTTTCGATTTTGTCACTTGCTGCTACCCTGCATGATGTTGGCAAAGTAAAGCTTCCGCTAGAGGTTTTAAACAAGCCGGGCAAGCTGAATGAGGTTGAATTCCAATTAATTAAGAAGCACACCATTTACGGTTATGAGCTGCTCAAGGGTACGACGGGCTTAAGCCTCCGAATCGCCCGTGTTGCGCTTCAGCATCATGAACGCGAGGACGGGAACGGCTATCCACTCGGACTGAAAAAGGAAAATATCGATTTATTCAGCTCTATCGTAGCAGTTGCGGATATTTTTCATGCGATGTCCTCCAAGCGTCCTTATCACGAGCCATTATCCTTTCATGAAATTGTTAATCAGATGACAGATGGGAAGTTTGGCGTTCTTAACCCGCAAATTATCTCGGTATTTATTGAAAACCTGATGAAGCGATTAGTCGGCAAACAAGTGCTTCTGACGGATGGCCGAGAAGGCGAGGTCGTGTACATCAATCCGCACAATATTGAGACGCCTCTTATCAAGCTGGCAGATTATTTCTTGGATTTAAGCCAGGAGAGAAATATACATATCAAATCTATTATCGCTTAAAATATACCATCCTAAGTGCTGCTAACCAACATCTGTTGACTAGCAGCATTTTTTTGTATGAAGTATGTGTATTTCTACGATTTTGCTCCATTGCCCTTTTTGAAAAGGGTAGATCTAGCCACTCTGTTTGGCTGTTTTTTTTGCTATAGTACAATTATTAACCGGAGGTGCCTGCATGCGATCGGGTCTTAGCAATCCTTTGACAAAATTGAACATAAAGCAGCAATTGATACTTTTGTTTCTCGTGATGGTGAGTCCGATTTTTCTACTGCATTGGTACGGCAATATGAAAGCAGAGCATTTGCTCAAAAACCATGTGACGAGCGCATATGTGGAGCTCATTAAACAAAACGATACCGTCATTAATCGTGACATGGATACGATCAGCAAAATAACGACGACGATTATTCAAAATCCAATTACGCAGCAGCTTGTCCCTACTGGGGCTGAGACGGTTATTGAGAGAGTACGGAAATACGATAAGGTCGACAAGCTGCTTGCGAGTAATTCGATTCCTCTTAATGGAGGAGAAGCCGTATATTATTCGCTGTATATTTATGACCCGAATGATTACTATTTTTTTGCACCGAAGCGTCAGTTGACTCAAACCGGGGTTTATTTTTTCTCCGATGCAGAGAAGCCAAGCTGGTACGATGATGCGGTCAGTTATAAGAGCAAAGGTTACATGGAAATTATTGATTCAAATGTAGGGTTGTCGCAGATCAGCACGCTTGCTTATATTCGTGCCGTTAGCAATGTATCTATTGGAAACGGTATCATTGGCGTTTTGGTCGCAACAAAGATGGATATGAAAATTAGCGAATCGCTGAAATCCGTTTCATTGCCAGACGGCAAGATCATGTTTATGGATTGGTCGAACCGCGTGCTCGCAGCGACTGATTCAAGTCTGATGGGGAAGACGTATGTACTGCCGCCTGCAACAGAGATTAAGGATGGGATGGAAGCGGTGGGCACTTTTGATGTCATGACCTCTGATTACATCTATGTGGTTAATTATAACCGCAACTTGAACAATAAACTTGTCTATCAAATTCCGATCAGCTCGTTATTAAAGCAGCAAAGCGAGCTCAAGCATGTCATCCAGCTCATTTCTATTGCTTATATATTGTTCGGCTGCGTCGTTGTTGTTTATTTCTGGCGCTCGCTTATGACACCGCTTCAGAAGCTGGCGCAATTTGTTCGCACCTATGAGCCAGGCAGGCTAGTGCCGGAGACGCCGGGAAAAGGCCGGAATGACGAGGTCGGCGTACTCTTTGCCGCTTTGTATGACATGGCCCGCAGGCTGAATGTGCTTATTCATTATAAATACCATATGGATATCAAGCAGAAGGAGTCGCAGCTTCAGTTGCTTTACCAGCAAATTAATCCACATCTACTGTACAACACGCTTGAGAGTATTTACTGGAAGAGCTCGCTTGAAGGCAATACGGAATCGGCAGAAATGATTAAGGACTTATCGAAGCTGATGAAAATTGGCCTAAGCAGAGGGAGAGAGCTCATTCCGCTGGATGAGGAGCTTGAGCATGCATCCGCTTATGTCAGCTTGCAGCAGAAGCGATACAAATATGAGTTTCAAGTGCACTGGAACATTTCCGATGCAGCAAGAATGATGATGATTCCGAAAATATCGCTGCAGCCGCTTATCGAAAATGCGATTATCCATGGCGTTAAATTTATGGGCGAGGATGGCGAAATCCAAATTTCGGCCGTAGTTGAGGGCGAGCGGGTTACGATCAAGGTGGAGGACAACGGACATAAGGAAGTTGATTATGCCTCAATTGAGCGTTTGTTAAGCAATGACAAGTCGGATCATAGTTTAGGTTATGGGATTCGTAACATTCAACAACGAATTCAGCTTCATTTTGGCAATGGATATGGAATGAGCTACAAGCGCGGGGACAACGGCGGCACGACGGTGACGATTATTTTGCCAACGAGCTATGATGAGACAAAGTGAGCATTGGAATGCAGACGGGGAGGAAGATAAATGTACAATATATTGATCGTAGATGACGAGCCTTTAATATGTGAGGGTTTATGCAGTTTATTGTCTGCTTCCGGCATTAGTTTAGCAAATGTTTATATGGCACACAGTGGATATGAAGCGCTCGATTATTTGAGAATTGAAGAAATTGACCTGCTGATCACAGATATTCAAATGGGTTCGATGAATGGAATTGAGCTAATGCATCAGGCTAAGCTGCTGAAGCCTTGGGTTCAGACGATCATCATTTCCGCTTATGAAACCTTTCAATATGCTCAAATGGCGATTCGACTCGGTGCAAAGGACTATATGATTAAACCGCTTAATAACGATCAATTTCTGGATTCCGTCCGAAATGTGCTGCTCAAAATGAATAAGCCTGCGGCAACGGAGGATCAGTTCTTATCCAAGCTGCAAGAGCATTTCCATATGGAGGAGCCGCTCCCGAAGCGAACGGAGCTGTTTAATCAGCTGCTGTCAAGCTCCGAGGAGACACCCGAGGAAATAGCGAAGAAGCTGTATGAGCGCTACGCAATCAAGCTGAACGGGCCTTATTATGCGGTCATTAAGCTGCGCCTGAATTTATCGGATAAGGATCGGCAGATCCAAAGTAGGGATGCACTGCTGCTGCAATATGCTGCATTGAACATTGCGAACGAGCTGCTTGATAAGGAATGGAATCATGTGGCCTTCTATTCCCCCAATCAGGAGATTAGTGTACTAATTCAATGGGACGAGAACGAGTTTGGAGAAGCTAGTGTCAACAAAATTAATCAATTGGATATGATCGGGCGCAGCCTCCATTACAACATTCATAAATTTATCGGGCTGCACTGTGTCATAGGCATTAGTCAAATTGTGCGAGGTATTGGTTTCGTAGGCATGCTCAGCGAACAAGCGCGCAAAGCGATCTTGTGGAACCGTGAGCATCGTGATCATTATGTTTTTTATTACGGTGATTTTAATTGGAGCACTTATACGCAGGACCCTACTGCCGAAGAGCTAAGCGAACAAAATAGCCTCATTGTAGAGAAGTCGAAGGCATATATCGATCGCAACTTTGCTCAAAAGGGACTGACGCTGCATGAGGTCGCCCAAAAAAATCATGTCAGCCCGAATTACTTAAGCTATTTGTTCAAGAAGGATACAGGCTATAACTTATGGGAGTATGTAATAAAGCTTCGAATGGAGGAGAGTCGGAAGCTTATTTTGTTTACCGATTTGCGAAGATACGAGATTTCGGAGCGCGTCGGCTACGAATCTCCGGAGCATTTTAGCAAAATATTTAAAAAATATTATGGGATGAGCCCAAGCGAGCTTAAGAAGGACGACAAGAAATAAGATGAAGTAAAAATAGCTATCATTGTCTTAGATTTGCACATTACCAGTTAGCCGCCTTGCTTCTAGAATGGTATAGAGCAATAGAAAAGAAATGAGGGAAACTCAGATGGAACAATCCGTTGTAGTAGGCGAGCCGCTCGATAGCAAGGTGCAGAGGAAGGCTGGCAGGTGGAAAAGACATATTTCGGGCTATTTGTTTCTGCTGCCCGCAGCTATCATTTTTATTTTATTTTTGTGGGTGCCGATAACGAAAGGCATTATTTACAGCTTCTATACGATCGATTTTGTAAAGGGAAATACGTTCGTGGGGTTTGATAACTACAAGACGATTTTTAACGATCCTGATGTATGGATTGGTGTGAAAAATACGCTGTACTACATGTTTTTATGTATGGTTATCGGCTTTTGGGTTCCTATTCTGTTTGCAATCGCGATATCAGAGCTGCGTCGCTTTCAAGGCTTCGTTCGCGTGGCGGCATATTTGCCGAACGTCGTGCCTGCTGTTGTGTTATACGGCTTATGGAGATGGTTCTATGATCCGGTAGGTCCAATTAACGGATTGCTGACGGAAGCGGGACTTGACCAAATAGCATTCCTAACGAATAAAAGCTGGTCTATGATTTCGCTTGTCGTCATGGAAACATGGCAGCAGTTCGGTTCAGGCATGCTCATTTATTTGGCTGCTGTTCTTAGTATCCCGCGGGACTGGTATGAGGCAGCAGAAATTGATGGCGCAGGCATATTCCGCCGTATCTGGCATATTACGCTTCCGTCGATTCGCGGCTTGATTCTGCTTCTGTTCCTTTTGCAGTTGATTGCAACGACGCAAGGCTTCCAATCTCAGCTGGCCTTGCTTGACGGCGGTCCGAACAAAGCAACGCTCACTTACTCGCTGTTTATCGTCAAATATGCATTTACGAAGCTTGATTACGGGGTAGCTTCTGCGCTGGGTGTACTTATGTTCGTCGTCCTTGGCGGTTTGGCACTTTTACAATTCAGGCTGAACAACAGGGGGGTGGACAAGTGATGAAGAGCTTAGACAGAGGGATATTATCCAGTCACGATTTGCGCAGAAATAAAAACAAGGTAGGTTTTCTGCTTATTATCCTTGTCATTATTGCAATGGTTGCCTCGATGCTGTATCCCATTGCAACTGCATTATTTAACGGTTTGAAAGCAAACACCGAAGTGAACTCGTTTCCGCCGCACTTTTTGCCATCGGAGTGGCATTTCGACAACTACCGAACAGGCTGGAATTTTATTAATCTGCCGCAGTTTTTGAAAAACACGCTTATGATTTTTGGCGGCAACATGATTATGACCATCGTCGTGCTTGGTTTAGCGGCCTTTAGCCTATCCAAGCTTAATGTTCCGTATCAGAAGGGAATCTACTTTTTTTTCATGATTACACTTTTCATACCGCCGAGCACTTATATCATTCCGAACTTTCTTAATCTGAAGGATCTTGGTTTGCTTAATACGTATGCGGCTTTCTGGCTGCCAGCCAGTGCGAGTGCATTCTATCTGCTGCTGCTTAAAAATTTCTTCGATGGTATCCATCATGAAATGATTGAAGCGGCTCGAATCGACGGTGCGTCAGACTGGAAATGTTTCAGCCTTATCGCGATTCCGCTTTCCATTCCTATTTTCTCCACGCTCGCAATATTTGTTTTCTCAACGGCATGGAACGATTGGTTCTGGCCTTCGCTTGTGATGCACAGCGATAAGAAATATCCGCTTGCGACAGCCGTATATAAATACGTCATCAGTGCGCAAAGGCTCAATCTGAACATTCGTTTCGCGATCCTTACGATGGTGATGCTGCCGCCGATTCTCGTGTTTCTGGTGTTCCAAAAGTTCATTATGCGCGGACTTCATCTTGGCGGGGTTAAGGGATAAGCAGTTCGTAGACATACACATGATCGGAATAAGAATACACCTCGCCCAAATGAAAACGTCTCCTTTATGATGAGGATGTAGTGAAAATACGAATGGTGAAGGGGAATATCGATGCTAAAGAAAAACGTGGCAGTGTTGATTTGTTTGGTCATGATATGCTCAATTCTTGCAGCTTGCAGCGGTGGCAGCAAGGAGACCAACGATCCAAAAGAAACCGATAAACCAACGAATGCAGCGACAAACAATGCAGGCAGCAAGGAAACAGACCCTCCGAAGGAAGATATTAAAGACAAAAAAATTACGATCAGCATTTATTATCCATTGCCGGATCAGGTTGAGAACCGCAAGCTGGAAGATGACAAAATCAAACGTTTTAACGAGGTTTATCCTAACGTGGAAATCGTAAAAAGCGACTGGCACTACAACCCAAGCGAAATCGGCATCAAAATGGCAGCAAACGAAGCGCCGACATTTTTCAACACTTGGGCTACAGAAGCTAAGTTTTTGCAAGAGCGCGGCTGGGTAGCCGATATTACGGAGCTGTGGGACAGTTATCCATTCAAGGATCAAATCAATCCCGTGCTGCAAAGCCAATTTATCATTGACGGCAAGGTGTTCGGGGTATCCCAGAAAGCCTATGTTACAACTACGGTTGTAAACAAGAAGCTGCTTGACGAGAAAGGTGTACCGATTCCATCGTATGACTGGACATGGGACGATATGTACAACACTGCGAAAGCAGTAGCTGATCCGAAGAAAGGCATTGCGGGTATTGCGCCGATGGGCAAAGGTACAGAAGCAGGCTGGAACTGGACCAACTTCTTGTTTGAGGCAGGCGGCGATGTTCAGACGATCGCTGACGGCAAAGTAACAGCAGCCTTTAATTCTGCGGCAGGCTTGAAGGCGCTAGAGTTTTACAACAAGCTTAGATGGGAAGCAAACGCAATTCCGCAGGACTGGGCACTTGGATGGGGCGATGCTGTCGGCGCTTTCGGACAAAGCCGTACGGCTATGGTTATAGCAGGAGCTGAGGGTGTACTTGAGCAAGCGCTCAACCAAGGCGGCTTGAAGCCAGAGGATGTACTGACATTCCCGATGCCGGCTGCGGAGAAAGGCGGCAAACATACAGGCGTGCTTGGCGGCGATTACCTCGTGATCAATCCAAATGCAACGAAGGACGAACAAGAAATTGCTTTCCGCTATATTACATTCGATTACTTTACCGATAAAGGTCTAGAGTCACTTGAAACCGATATCCAAAAACGCCAAACAGAAGGCAAATACTATATTCCGCCGCAAATGAACTACTACAGCCCTTCATCGGAATATGGTCAAAAAGCACAGGCTATATTTGATAAATACGATAACGTCTACAAATATAACGCTGAATCCGATTCTTTGCTTGACGGCAAACCTGAAGCGCAATACAACACGCAGGATTACTACGGCGAAGTAACGAATGTGCTGCAAGAGGTTTTCTCCAAAAAAGGTTCAGATCTTCAAGGCTTGCTCGACAAGTCTGCCAAGGTCGTGCAAGAGAAGTTTTTTGATTCTATTAAAGTCGAATAGCTAAACGGATTGATCGAAAGAAAGCCTCCCCAATTCATCTTTAAAGGGGAGGCTTTTTATTATTTTCTAGCTTTCTAAATCTTCTGTTTTCGTATGCACGCTGTCTTCTTCATTATCTCGAATGGTCTTTTGCAAAACGAGGCAAGAAACGATTAAGAAAGCACCGGCAATCGCGTAGTAGCCCTTGACATAAAGCGGCTCCTCTAGCGTGTAAATACCTATATATTGAGCGAGAATAGCAATGATAAAGCCAGCCCAAGCCATGAACGAAAAAGCGGGTGTATTGCGGCTTCTGTAGCCCGGGTTGTAGTCTTTGAGAAACTTATCCTCGTCATTGTCGCGCGCAACCTTCTGCAGAAGAAATGAAGTGATAATTAAAAGTATGCCGGTTACAGCGTAATACCCTTGCACAGACATTGGCTGTTTAAGCGTGTAAATACCGATGAATTCGAAGCCACATGCTATAAGAAAAGCTGCCCAAGCCATGAAGGTATATGTTGGGGTATTGCGGCGGCGATAAAAATTTGCTGGTTTGCGTACTTGCATCGTTTCCATTTTTTCCATTTGAGTAAGCCTCCCGAGTCGATTTGTTGTTCATGTCTTTAGTTTACATCATATTCCAAAACGTAAAAGTACCAACTTATTGTAGTACCAGGTACTAGTAAGAAAGGAATTGACAATGAGAATGGTTATCATTAGAATGCTTGTTAATATGCTCTGCAAGGAACCATACATAAAAGGCTGAACCATCATGATCAAGTAGTCGGCTTTTCTTCGGTCGATCTGTGAGCAGCACAAAGTAAACGCTAGAGGAGCTGAACTCGGAAAGTGGAGTGGAATGATCTTATTAGGCTTTGGAACCACGCCTCAATTAAGGTGTTGGATGTTCGTCACCATAGGATGAAACTTGGCGATAGGCTGCAATCCTACCGTCTTCCAGCAAGCGGATTCTTATATACGACTATTGGCAGCGCAAATGTATGTTTGGACGGTCATCTATATAAGGCGGAGCGATTTCATGTACTGCATGGGGGCAAAGGAATGTGCTTGGATATAGACAGGCTGGAGGAGGATTTTGATTATTACTTAATCTTCTATAAAGCACTTATTCCGCATCCTTGCAGGCAAGAGATTTTATCACTTATTGAAAATAACAACCCGTTCCATATGCAATATGGCTTCGCCCCGCTATACCCGATCCCACTGTTTCGAATGGTTAACGTAATGGCACAAGAGTGGCAAATATCGCATTCTTTGGAGAGGTTTCATGTCAATACGTTATTTCATCAATTTGTTTATGAGGTATTCATTCAGCTGCAAAAGCAAGATGTATCTCTATCGAAGCCCGACCTAGCAGCACAAGCGCTTCGTTATATTCATGATCATTATATGGAGCCGATTACGCTTGAGCAGTTGGCGCAGGCCTTAAGCTATAGCGCCAAAAACTTGTCCAAGGTGTTTAAAAAGGAAACAGGGCATAGTCTCATTGATTATGTCATTCAGGTGAGAATTGATCATGCGAAGGAGCTAATGAAAAATACGAGCGCGACCATTCAGGAAATTGCGGAAAGCGTTGGTTATTCCGATCGCTTATATTTTACACGGATATTCAAAAAGGTTGCTGGCGTTTCTCCAGGTAGGTTTAAGGACAGTTTGAAAAATACTAGAAGCGGCGCAGATCGTCTATATAGATCGAGCCGATCGTCCATTGTTCCAGGGAGGCTCCGGCGTTACAATGTGTATCGTTATGATAATCATTATCAATACAAAGGAGAGAATCAATTGCCCATGTACAAAGGATTGAAATTATCAATGGCAGCAACCCTGTTGTTTTGTTTTGCTTTATTTATGAGTGCATGTTCTACGGGGACGTTAAATACAAATATGACAACCGTGGAATCACAATTAACGACGAAGGGGGAAGCAGCTCCCTCCAATAAGCCGCAAACGGAGGCTCAGACTAGAGTAATCACAACGATAAAAGGTGATATCGAAATTCCTTCGCATCCCGAACGGATCGTTGTTGATCTCTACTTAGGCAGCTTTATTGCACTTAATGTTAAACCAATTGGTACGCCAGAATTGAATTTGAAAAATCCGTATTTTTCAGAGGCGCTTGCAGGTGTGGAGAATATTGGCGAATACGAGAGTGTATCGCTAGAGAAAATAATAGATTTGCAGCCGGATATGATCGTTACAGGAAATGAAGCAGCTTATGAGCAGTATAGCAAAATTGCACCGACGATCGTTGTCCCTTATGGCGAACTAAAAAATACGCATGAAGAATTGACCTATTTCGGCAAATTGTTAGGGAAAGAGGCAGAAGCGGAAGCATGGTTAGCTGATTACGACCAGCGTATTGCAGCAGCCAAAGCAAAGGTTGAAAGTGTCATTCCAAGCGATGCTGTGTTTTCAGTTATGCAGGATTGGGGAGGGAATACGGGCGTATTCGGCGATAATTTCGGCAGGGGCGGACAAGCAGTCTATCAAGCACTTGGACTTAAGCCGCCAGCTAAAGTAGCGGAGCAGCTGATGAAGGAACAAATTGTTGAGGTTTCTGGCGAGAAGCTGTCTGACTTTGCAGGGGATTATATTATATTAACGTCTGATACGCTAACGCTAGCAGATTTGAAAACCGAGCCGATCTGGAAGCTGATTGATGCAGTTAAAAATGATCGTGTCTATATTTGGAGTAAGGAACGCTCATGGTATTTTGATCCGATTGCTACGCTATCACAGACAGAGGAACTAGCTAATTGGCTCGCAGGTGCGAAATAAACGAATCGTTGAAAGCATTGATAGAGATAACAAAAGTCAGTTTTGTACAAAAAAATGGTGACTTTTGTCCATTGTCACAATGTGGATGGTATCCTAAACTTTAATAAGTGATAGTGATAATCAATATCAAAAATAAATTGATCATGACTGACGTTTGGAGGCAAACGATGAACGAACAATTGGAACTCTATGATGTAACGATAATTGGTGGTGGCCCAGGTGGGTTATATACCACTTTCTATAGCGGCATGCGCGATTTAAAAACGAAATTAATTGAAGCGCAGGATCAACTCGGCGGGCGAATGCTCACTTATCCTGAGAAAATTATTTGGGATGTAGGCGGGGTAACACCGATTCGCTGCGAACAATTAATTGCGCAATTGATCCAACAAGCCAAAACCTTTGATCCGACGATCGTGCTCGGACAGCAAATTACGGACTATGAACGATTGGCTGATGGAACATTTATGCTGACTTCATTAACCGGCGAGAAGCATCATACAAGAACGGTCATTATGGCAATCGGTTACGGAATAAAAAAATTAGCGAAGCTGGAGATTGAAGGGGCTGACCGCTATGAGGTAACGAACTTGTACTATACCGTACAGGAGCTGGAAAAATTCCGCGATAAGCGAGTGCTCATTTCCGGCGGCGGCGATTCCGCAGTAGACTGGGCTAATGAGCTGGAATCCATTGCAGCCAGCGTAACGGTCGTGCATCGCCGCGACAGCTTCGGCGGGCATGAAAGAAATGTTTCCAGGATGAAACAATCCTCAGTAAATGTTCTTACGCCTTATCAAGTGCTTGCGCTTCATAGCAGTAATGGGGAAAGTATCGAGAAGGTAACGATTGCACATATGGAAACGGAGGAAAGCAAGCAGATTGAAGTCGATGCTGTCATCGTCAATCATGGAATGAAGAGTGATTTTGGGCCTATCCGTGATTGGGGTCTTGATATGGGAGTATGGAATGCAAACGTTGGGGAGCGGATGGCTACTAATATTCCGGGCATCTTCGGCGCAGGCGATTTCGCTAGCTTTGGCAGCAAGGTTGGACTTATTGCAGGAACGTTCACGGACGGCGTCTTGGCACTCAACAGCGCGAAGCTGTATATGGATCCAGAAGCTCCAGAGATGGCTTATGTTTCTTCTCATAACGAGCGTTTTAAGGAGAAAAATCGGGAGCTTGGCGTAGTAGAAGAAGAATAGTATACCATTCGATTAGAAGGCGAGTGCTTCACAGCAATCAGCAGATTACCCATATAAGTATAGAAACCCTTTGTCTAAGACAGGGGGTTTTTGCATGCCTCTACACTTCGTAATATAACACCTATTATTTCTAGAAATGCACATCGATATGTAAGCGATTCCAAATTATGATGAAAGAGAATGAAGGATTTACATAAGCGAGTGCTTTCGAGATGCGTTTGCACTTGTATACCTTTGGGGAGGTTTGTGCAATGAAACGTGCAAGGTCTATATTGGCATTCATGCTGGCGCTGCTGCTTATGCTTATGGCGGTTCCGGTCTATGCGGACGAGACGGCGGTAGTATCGGAAGGCGGGGGGCAGCCCGAGGCGGCTGTGTCATCCGTAACGGAATCAACCTATGTTCGCATCCAGAACAAATGGCAAAGCAATTATTTGTATGAGGATGAAAATGGTATCGTACGGTACGGCTTTCCAAGCTATGAAGATGAGTCCTCGCAATGGCTCATCGAGGAGCATGATGGCAATAAGCGAATTCAAAACCGTGCAACCGGACATTACATTACGGTCTCAGAGGTTGGGAAGCGGCGCGATGCACTGACCAGCCGCGAGATAACGGAGAGTACGCTTGCAGACCAATGGACCATTCATGCGTCCAGCCGCGAGGGTTATGTGGTCATTAAAAGTGCAACTGTGCCGGAGAATGCCAATCTCGTTATTCATCAAGAGGATTTGCTCGGCTTTGCGGAAGTAAGCAATGACATCAATATAACGTTCGAGAGTCCGCAGTGGGCGCTCGAGCCAGTGGAGTCTGCTGCTCCAATTCGTCTTGCAAACAAGTTCCGAGCAGGACAATATTTGTACGAGGGAGCCAATGGTTTCGTTGACTTTGGCGAGGTGCCTGCTGCGGATCGCAAATCTCATTGGGTGCTTGTCCCGGGAGCAACACCGGATTCCTATCGGATTAAAAACCGTGCAACCGGTCATTACATTACGCAAGGAATAGACTATGAGCCTATTAAAGCTATCGGACTGGACAACACGAATAAAAGCGAGTGGCTGGTAGCTGACACAGCGGGTGGAGATTTTATCACCTTCCAGAACGTTGCAGCTTATCAGGCGGTTCCATCGACCATTTACGTATTGAATACGCAGTTTCCTGATGACAAACATGTACGCTCGAACAGTTGGTCCGTTCTGGATCGAGACAATGCACACTGGCGAATAGAGCTGGCGCCGGATACGCAGCCATACCGTATCGTGAATTTTACAAATGAGAAGGTAGGTACTGCTTATTTGTATGAAGATGCTGGGCTGGCAAAGGTAGGCGCACTGACAACACAGGCAGGCCAGAAGTCATTTTACCAGTGGGTAAGGGAAGATTTTAACGGCAAAAAACGGCTGCGCAACCTAGCAACTGGTCATTATGTTACGCGTGCAGGAGTTAATGAGATCAGTGATCCGCTTAAGGTATCTTTATTAACGGAAAGCTCTGCAGAGGATCAATGGTCCTTTAGCAAATCAGCCATTTATGATGACTATCAAAGCATTCAGAGCTATGTTGGTCAAGGCGAATATTTGCATATTCAAGACAATACGGGCGCAGCCCAAGCAAGTGCAATTCAGCCAAATGAGAATGCGGCGCAATGGTTGTTTGAAGACCCAGCATTTAGCGGGGATGGCTCGCCGCAATATATTCGAATTCAGAATGAATGGCAAAATTTCTTCTTATATGAGGATGCAGCAGGACAGCTGAAATACGGCAATGTCTCTGAAGGCGATTATAAGGGACAATGGTTAGTTGAACGTTTTAACGGTCGCAAACGCATCCAGAATAGAGCAACAGGCCACTACATTAATTTGCAAAATATGAAGGATGGACGCATTGATGTGACTGAGGTGGCTGATGACTGGACGAGTGCGATTTGGGTCATCGAAGATGCCGGTGGCTCAAAGCTCATTCACAGCTTGCAGGATGCTAATGATGTTATTGGACAACAAAAGTATATTAGCTTGCAAAATCTGACGAAATACGCGGAATACGGCGTAATTAATCCAGGATGGGGAAGTCCTAAATGGAAGTTTATACCTGTGACAGATGCGGCGTTAACGAATGTAAGACTTAAGAACAAGCAAACCGGCAGTTATTTGTATCAAGTGACCGCTGAGGGTGATGATCAAGGCAAGGTTAAGTATGGTGATCTTCCAGAAACGGATCTTAGCTCAGTTTGGTATTTGGAGCGCACGGGCGATGGAGCAACCTCGGTTCGGTTGAAAAACCTCAAGACTGGCCACTATGTGTCAATGGAGCACGTAGGCGGGGATGTTGAAAAGGATGCCCCGACACAGCAAATTATCGCACAAGGCGGCATTCACGAGAGCTGGGGCAGCGTGAAGTGGAACATGGAACCTGGATCTTCTGATAAATTTGTAGTGCTGCGGAGTGGTTGGGCTCGTCATTTTCTATATTCAGATGGTGAGGGATATACGAAAGTAAGTAAGCTTGTTACTGATTCGGATAGCGCACAATATGCAGTTGAGCCGCTAGCACTTCCAGAGAAACCTTTGCCAGAGGCTCCGATTCGTATAAAAAATAAGGCAAACGGCCAATTTTTATATGAAAACAATGGAGGAATTGTTCTATATGGCAACTTGGCAGAGAACAACGGCTACAGTCATTGGATTATAGAGTCAGAGGGCGGGAAACAAAGGTTGAAAAACCGTGCTACAGGACATTACATGACAATGACCGGGGATTATGCTTTTATTGAGAGCAAGCAAGCCATTCAAGGCGATGCGTTCTTAGAGTGGGCAGTTGAAAGCACTCCGAGCGGTGCGGAATATATGATTCGCAGCTTGAATGGGAAATACGATGATGAGTTCATTCATGTTCAAAATAATGCAGGCTACGCAGAGCGTGGATTGTACCCAGCATCATTTGGATCGGTGCAGTGGACGTTTGAGAATGCGCCGGAGCAATTCGAGACGCCGCCAATGGGCGAGGAGAAGACGAATGACACGGCTACCCCAACATTTGACGACACGAACTATATTCGTATTAAAGAAAAGTCAGGCACAGGTTATTTATATGAAAACAGCGGCAAGGTGCTCAGCGGCTCAGTGAGGGCAGATAACGCGAGCTCCCAATGGCTGCTTCAGGATTTCAACGGCCGGAGGCTGTTGAAAAACAAAGCTACCGGACATCTATTGACGCTACAAGCAGATGGTCTGGCGGCAATCGCGGGTGAGGCTATAGGCATTGATGCGGCACAATGGACGATTGAGGATCGTACTGGCTATAAACGGATGATAAATGTTTCGCAGAAAGACGGATTGCTGCTGCTAACGGCTGGCAAGCTGCAATACGGTACGCCGAGTCAAGCGGATGAGGCGCTTTGGCAGTTTGAGCCCGTTGCCTCCAATCAGCGATATGAAGCAGAGAACGCTTTTATGTCTGGCGGCATGAAGGTAAGTAAGGAGTTAACAGGCTTTAAAGGTGCAGGGTACGCTGGGAACTTCACAGAAACGGGAGATAAAATCAGCTTTACTGTTCATGCTGGGGCAGCAGGCAGCTATTTAACGGAGCTTCGTTCCTTGAACGTCACCGATGTGCCAAGCCAGCTTAGCCTGTATGTGAATGGCATACGGATCAAACAAGTGGCGTTTAATGCAGCTGGAGAAAAACAAAGCTGGTCCGAAGCGGTTATTGAAATGCAGCTGCGCAGCGGAATTAATACGATTACGCTGCAAAAGGATTCAGCGGATTCGGGGCAAGTATGGCTGGATAGCCTTCTAGTCAGACAAAGCATCGGCATTGCTTACCGCGGAGCGACAGTTCCGTATATTACCTATGAAGCGGAACATGGATTAACGAACGGTGAGCTGATTGGACCGTCGCGCAGCTACCGCGAAATCGCTTCTGAGGCATCGGGCAGGCAGGCGGTTAAGCTGGTAGATGAAGGTGATTATGTACAATTTACATTAGCAAAGGCGGCTAATTCACTTGTGCTGCGTTATGTCATCCCAGACAGCGCAGACGGGGCTGGACGTAACGAAACGTTGGGCCTGTACGTAAACGGAAAATTTAAGCAAAATTTAGAGCTTAGCTCGAAGCATGGCTGGGAGTACGGCAGCTATCCATGGTCTAATGATCCAAAGCAGGGCAATGCACATCGTTTCTTCGATGAAATACATGCTTTGATCGGTGATATACCCGCAGGAGCTACGATCCGTCTGCAGAAGGATGCGGAGAATGCGGCAGATTATTATGTCATTGACCTTGTCGATATGGAGCAGGTGGAAGGTCCGTTTGCAAAGCCTGATGGATTCCTGTCAGTTGCCGAATACGGAGCTGTACCTGGTGATGGCATTGATGATTCGGCAGCGTTCCATTCTGCAATGAATGCAGCCAAAGAACAAGGGAAAGGCGTATGGTTCCCTCAAGGGGTATTTGAGCTTAAGGCTGATGTGATTGAATTGGATCAAATCACTATTCGCGGCGCAGGGATGTGGTATACGTCACTGATCGGTGCGAGGTTTATTGGCAAAGGTGCTAATATTGGCGTATATGATCTACTCATCGACGGCGACCTGAATATCCGTGATGATGAAGCGTTGACCCATGCTTTTTATGGCGGCTTCGGCAAAGGCTCGGTCATTCAGAATGTTTGGGTCGAACATTCAAAAACAGGGCTATGGCTGTCCAAGGTAAGGGGCAGCGACGAAATAACGGATGGCCTGCATATGGTTGGCCTTCGTTTGCGCAATTTGATGGCCGACGGCATCAACTTCTCCGTGGGCACGAGCAATAGTGTGATGGAGCAATCGGATATCCGATATCCAGGCGACGATGGTTTGGCGATGTGGTCGGCGGAAGGACGCGCAAGCATCAACAATACGGCGCGTTTTAATACGGTGGCTTTGCCTTGGCTGGCCGATAACTTCGTTGTTTTTGGCGGGCAAGACAATAAGCTTCAAGATAACATCGGTACAGATACAATTACGAACGGAGCGGGCATTGCCGTATCGACACGCTTTAATCCTGTGGCATTCAGCGGCACAACGGTAGTGGAGCGCAATACACTGGTTCGTACGGGCAGCGCCGACTCTGCGTACAACATTAACTTAGGTGCGATCTGGATTTTTGCTGGCGAGAAGGATTTGAATGGCGAGGTCATTGTACGGGACAACGTCGCACTCGACAGTACGTATGCCGGTTTAATTGTACACGGCGGCGGATTCAGCGTTGATCATGTGAAGCTTCATAATATCGTGCTCGACGGTATGGGTACAAACGGAATAGATGTGACAAGCGGGGTGTCGGGCAATATTCAGGTGGATAATGTCATTGTGCGTGGCGAGCGGATAGCGACACTAGCAAGCTTAAATGATCAATTATCGTTCACCGAGCAAAATGAAGGTTTTGCCAATCGTCCGAAGCCATTCCGCATAGCTCTTGAGAATGGCGATAGAGGACCGCTGTCGTTGACTGTGGGTGATACAAAAGCCATAAAGGTGTTTGATCAAGCAGGCGTCGATGTCACAGCGGATGCGATCATAACGATTGCGAAAGCAGACATTGCAGCAATTAGTGAAGATAAACAGCTTAGTGCGCTAAAGATCGGCCAGACGACATTTACTGTGACTCATGGCTTGCAAAGCAGAGTCTATACGGTGGAAGTGAAGGCGGTCGTTTTGCCAGAGGAAGGTAATGAAGGCAGCACTGGCGGTTCAGGCTCAGGCCAAATCGGCGGTGCGATTAATACAGCTCAAAATGACAGCAAGCTAAAGACAGATGCCGCAAGCAAGCTTGAGCGGATCATTTTCGCCAAAGGTGCGTTAACATCAAATGGAGATCTCTCCTTCTCCGCACAAGCTCTTCTTGACGCGCTTAAGAGCAGTCCAAATGCGATTGTCGTCATGGAGCAGGGTACAGCGTCGTATGAGTTCCCGCTGGAGCTTGTAAACGGCGTTCTGGAGGAGGCAAAGCTTGCGAATAACGGTAAGCTAATTGTAACTTTCTCAATTAAGCCGGTTAGTCAACTGGTGCTTGATAACATTCGAGCTAAAGCCAAAGCCGCAGGTTTTGAGCTTGCAGGTGATCCTTTTGATTTTATTATTTCCGTCTCGGATGGAAGCGCATCAGCAGAAGTACACAACCTTGGCGGCAAATATGTGAAGCGTACGATGACAGTAGACCGTGAACTGGATGCCAAAACAGCAACAGCGCTCGTATTTGATCCGGCAACGGGAGCTTTCCGTTACGTTCCGGCTTTGTTCCGATCAGCTGAAGGGAAAACCACTGTCACCATTTTGAGTACTAGCAACAGCAGCTACGTAGTCGCTTTAAATCCCAAAACTTTTGCAGACATTAGCAGCCACTGGGCAAAATCGAATATTGAGCTGCTCGCTTCCAAACAAATTGTGAGCGGTGCAACGGCGTCGAGCTTTGCTCCTAACCGTACAGTTACGCGCGCTGAATTTGCGGCAATGCTTGTAAGAGCGCTTGGCCTCCAAAATAGTGGAGGCAAGCAGGCGTCGGCGTTCAGCGATGTTGCGCCGGGCGCTTGGTATGCGGATGCGATTGCAACAGCTGCAAGATTTGAACTGATTAAAGGCTTCGAGGACGGAACCTTCCGTCCGAATACGACCATTACGCGCGAGCAAATGGCAGTAATGGCAGCAAGCGCATTAAAATTTGCGGAAGCAGCAGGAGCTAACGTCAAGAAAGCAGTTAATGAGGCTGCCAGCTTTAAAGACGAAGCAGCTATACATGGCTGGGCGCTTGATGCGGTGACTCAGGTTGCAGCAGCAGGAATATTGGAGGGCAAAGGAAATCAATCATTCCTGCCTCTAGATCTAGCAAGCCGCGCCGAAGCAGCAACGATGATCACACGGTTATTGCAGTTCGTAGAGCTGCTGGATAAGTAATATGCAATGAAAAACGGTGTCTACCTGTCCCGCGAGGGCTAACAGGGCGACACCGTTTTTTTGTATAACCTAGCGTTTTCTAAGTAGAAAAAACTCGCATTCTTTTCGGTTATGATAGGCAATATCGCTTACCCCCGATTGGGTCACAATCGTGCTATCATCAAACCGCACAACCAGCGAGCTGGCATCGATGAGCTGATTGTCTTGAAACACGCGAATGCGCTGCTGCAGTTCGATAACCTCTTCAAAATCCTGATCGGTGCTGAGTCGTCGATTAATGGCCATATATACTCCTTTAATACGGAAAATGATTTCTTATAGTCTATCCCATGTTAGATCGTGTTGCAAAGTTGTCTTTGTTTCTCTTTGTCTCCTCAGGCAACCTATGTTACATTGTATTCACGAAAAACGAATTGTCAAAAAGGAGAAGGAGATACTAGTATGTCCATCCGCGTTCGGCTGCTATTGTCCTACAGCTGTATTCTTATCGTTACGATCGTATTGTTTCTTGCCGCTGCTCTGCTCTTTGTAGTAGCGATAACAGGCGATGTGCGAAGCGTAAAGGACTTTTACAATATTCATTATTCCGTTAATCCATTGTCTGAGCAGGAGGAAACGATTTTCCTTGATCTAAAGTATTTGGCGAAAAATGAACCCGACTCGCTTCTTGATCATACACTGCTCGATCAATATAATTACAAGCTTCGTTCGGTACAAGCGGAGCTGGTTATAAGAAAAGGCGACGAGGCGATATATTCGTCTTTGTCCGTAAAACAGCCCCAATTCATCACGTTTTTGCCTGACTATGAGATGGAAAACAATGCAATCCGCAACACCCTGCAAATAGGGGACCATTTTTATGCTTATGCGAAATTTGATTTTCGTTTTCCAGATCAATCCAAGGGAAGCGTACTCGTTGTAAGGGAGCGCAGTCCATTTGCAGAGGTTGTTCGTACACTCTTGCCTATTATATTAGGCGTGCTGTTTATCGTGCTTTTGCTCATGAATATGCTGCTTTATTATTTTTTGACGCGTAGTATTATTAAGCCGCTTGATTTGCTTCGGAAGTCGACAGAGCGTATTAAGGAAGGCGATTTGGAGTTTGAGCTGCAAGCGGTAGGCAGCGATGAGATTGCAAGGTTAAGCGAAGCCTTTGAAGATATGAGAATGAAGCTGAAGCAATCGGTAGAGAAGCAGCTGCAATATGAGCAAAATCGCAAGGAGCTTGTCGCGAACATTACGCATGATCTGAAAACGCCGATTACTTCAATTAAAGCAAGCATCGAAGGCATTCGGGACGGTGTACCGGATACGAAGCAAAAGATGGAGCGTTATGTGAACACGATTTTGACGAAGGCCGAGCATATGGATCAACTGATTGACGAGCTATTTCTTTACTCGAAGCTTGATTTGAAGCAGCTGCCGTTTACATTCGAGGAAATCAGCTTGGGGCAATTCATAGAGGACTATGCCGAGGATTTGCAATTTGATTTGCAAGACAAAGGCGTTGCGCTGACGTGGGACATTGTTCATTCGGAATCTACCAATGTGCTTGCCGACCGAGATAAGCTGAAGCGGGTTCTAACCAACATTATGGACAACGCCATGAAATTTATGTTGGACGAGCCAAAGCAAATAGCGATATCGCTTAGTGTGGAGACTGATTTTGTTAGATTAATGATTAGCGACAGCGGCTCAGGAATATCGGAGGAAGCTCTCCCGTTTATTTTTGAACGTTTTTTCCGCGAGGATCTCTCACGCAGCCAGCAAACGGGTGGAAGCGGCCTAGGACTTGCGATTACGAAACAAATTATCGAAGGGCATAACGGCAGCATTTATGCTGAGAGCAAGCTTGGAGCAGGAACTAGTATGATCATCAAGCTGCCGCTCGCGAGGAGCATAGGAGGACGAACATGACGAGAATTCTCATTATTGAAGATGAAGTGTCGATAGCTGAGGTGGAAAAGGATTATTTTGAGCTGCATGGTTTTTCTGCGGACATATGCTTAACAGGAACAGAGGGGCTCCGCGCTGCTGTAGAAGGTGAATATGATTTGATCGTACTAGATTTGCAGCTGCCAGGCATGGATGGGTATGAGATTTGTCGTCAAATCCGTGCGGTAAAGGAGGTTCCTATCCTTATCGTATCTGCCAAAAAAGAAGAGATCGATAAAATTCGCGGGTTAAGCTTAGGGGCGGATGATTATATCACGAAGCCGTTTAGTCCAAGTGAGCTGGTCGCCCGGGCGAAAGCACATTTGCAGCGCTACAAGCGATTGATGGGAAACCGCGATACCAAAGCCTCAAATAAGATCCAAATACGCGGCTTGCAGATTGATACCTCCTCCCGGCGCGTGTACGTCAACGACCACGAGGTGCAGTTCACGACAAAGGAATTTGATCTGCTGTCCTTTCTAGCGTTGAACCCCAATCATGTATTCAGCAAGCAAGAGCTGTTTGAGCAGCTGTGGGGGATGGATTCACTTGGCGAGATTGCGACGGTAACCGTTCATATACGCAGGTTAAGAGAAAAAATAGAAGCGGATCCTTCGAATCCGCAATATATTGAAACCATTTGGGGCGCAGGGTATCGGCTAACGATTTAGGCGGATTAAATAGACTATTCCGGTACGCTATAGTTATTTAACCAGTGGAAGGCTTGCTCAGCATCGCTAAAAAATTGTACAGACGGTTTGGTATTGGTTTGCTGCAAGTGATTCAGAATTTCACCATCTTCCAATAGGAATGCGATGGCTTTGCTATGACTCAAAATGCTTTCATTAAAAAATTTATCTTTCCATGCTTTTTGAACCGAATAATGGTCGGGTGTATAGCCTTTTCGATCTACTAACAAACGGTAATTTCGCCCCTCTGCCATGAATGGCTGAAACGCCTGCTCGAAACCATTAAACCAGTCATTAACATCATCTGTGCTTATTTTTCCAATCAGACGAGTAACAATTAAATCTCCTGAAACGGTTGTGCTAATATTGCGTTCACTCAACTAGATTCATCTCCCTTAGTTACAATTATGTATATCGTTTCCATAATGTCAATAAGGCTGCAACTTGCTGAGGTCGTCTTCTTTTTTGACCAAGTTCTGCATAAGTATGGGTAATAAAGAGTGTGCAGCTTGGTGCGGGAGGGGATCGGATTGGCGAAATGGGGAAGGCGAGGCTGGCATTTTCGAGGATTTGGCGGCAGCCGTATGCAGCTTTGGTCTGGCCGTCCATTCTCTAAAGTAAAATCAGTCACTTGGGGCAGTCGAGGAAGCTCAGCTTCATCAAGGCCAGCACCAAAGAAATGGGGTTCGGGAGCTCGTACAAGTGCAAGCAGCGGAAAATGGGGCATTAGGCGTCCAGCCGTAAAATACAGCAGCAGCCGAAGCAGCGGCAATGGCGGATCAGGCGGCACTTGGGGCTCTCGCCCTGCTAAGCCTCGTATAAGACGCCGCACAATCTTTATTATAGCCCTGCTTGTCTTTATGGTTTTTTCGATCCAATCCTTCGTCTATATTGAGAAAAATTTACGGCCGCCGCTGATGAATATAGCGAAAATCAGAGTAAAGCAAATCGCCACGCAGGCTATCAATAAAGCGATAACCGAGCAGGTAGCGAGCCGATCGGACAGCAGCAACCTTATTGACTGGAAGATGAACAGCAATGGGAAAATATCTGGCTTCATGCTTAATTACGCGGAGCATATGAAGATCACCTCGCAAACGATAAACACCGTCCAAAACACCTTAAATGAAATGAAGGATATACCGGAGCATATCCCGATTGGGCATGCGCTGGGTAGTGCGATCATCTCCTCATATGGCCCAAGAGTTCCAGTGAAATTCGAGCCGGTTGGGGCTGTTAAGGTAGATCTTAGCACGCGTCAGAAGGATGCCGGCATCAATATGATTTTGGTTGAGGTATACATTCGCATAATAGCGGAGGTTACGATCATTATTCCGTTTGATACCGAGCCGGAGCTGGTCGAAACGGATATTCCGATTTCATATTTGCTAGTAGTCGGCGACGTGCCGATGTACTATTACGACAATACGGGCAAACCTGTAGGCGAGTCGGCTGCGCAGGCGCCAAACATCTCGGTTCCGCTCGGCGAAGGTGCGGGAGGCGGAGTTACATCCAGTCCACAAAACAACAATAATGGAGAGTCTTCAGGCACTGGAGCAACTAATGCAGGACCGTCAACAGAAGCAACGAACGAAGGCTCTAATCATTCTAAAGGTTCTAACCAAGGATCAAATAGTTCGGGAAATTCATCTTCTGAATAGCATACATATAAAAACGACTTTATTGTCTTCTGCAAAGAGGACGATAAAGTCGTTTTATATTTTTTGATTTAATTTCCGGAACGCATTCGTTTACGCTCGGCTTGCTCCCAGCGGCGCAGCATCGGATATGGATCAAACGACCATTCAATTAATCCGCGGTCGCTGTATACGCCATAATGCAGGTGAGGAGGAAACTTTCCCTGCGTCCCGGGTTTGCCGTAACCAGAGCTTCCTACCCATCCAACAACCTGTCCAGGCTTTACGACATCGCCTATATTAACGGTTTTGTCAAAGCCGGACAAATGTGCGTAATAGTGGTAAAAATTGTTTAGATCACGAATGCCAATTCTCCAGCCGCCGTAGGGATTCCAGCCCTGCACCTCAACAATGCCATAACAGGTGCTCCGAACAGGGACGCCATGCCTTACGAAAATGTCGGTACCTTCATGGGTACGCCTGCCGCCCCAGCTTCGCCCGGTTCCCCAGGTGCTGTTATAGGCATAATGAGTGCTGATTGGCAGCGGGAATGCATGCTCGAACAAATCAAGCTGGCCAAATGCTTCATAGATTCGGGCGAACTGCTGGATGCGCTGCACTGAACGATTATTTTGATAATACTCCCAAAGTCCGATTGCGAAATCATCATTGGAGATACCGTACGCGGCAACGCGGCTAACAAGTGAATAGAGAAGATCGATGTCGCTTGTTCGTTCCGCTTGTCCATTCCCGTCACCATCGCGGCCAATCCCGTTAAAAAAGTTGATCGATACCGGCGAGCTGTCATCCGTATTCGGATTGAGCGGGCCGACCCAGCGTTCCTGGTCGATAAACACGCCAACGGTGTTCCCAAGCATTGGACGAGCCTTTGGACGTGCTTTAGACATGGATCGCTCATACTGATCGATGGCTGCAATCCAGAACCAAGGCACTTCGGTAAATAAGCTTAATTTGTCATACAAGCCTCTTCTAACGGAAAAGGGATCGGTCTCAGCATCGACTGTTTGCTCATGGGCCTTATCAGTTTTTTGCTTGACAGCAGGAGCTGCTTTTACAGAACTGACGGGCGTGACAATGAACAGAGAAGCTGCGGTTATTGCTGCAACAATAGGAATAGTCAGTTTCAAACGTCTCACCCTTCCAAAAGCATGACGGTTATAACGTTATGTTTTGCAAATCATTAGTTTTTATACGAAACATGTTATCATATTTGAAATTTATAGTCCGTTGTACAGGCAATGTAAGGGTTTGGAGGATGATATCGACAATAAAGTCACATAAAAAATCACAATACTGTCACTAAAATTTATTTGAGTTCTAGTATTTCACCAAAATGAATTCTAATGTGTGTGGCGAAAAATATGGGGTGTTGCGTTCTTCTTTATGCTTGTCCTTCTTATAATTCGTTGCATGCGGATATAAATCATACGTTGTGTATAAGGATGACCATTAATTCGTGAGATTACAAAATTAGAATCAACACATTTAATACCTTGGCTGATTGCCGAATTTTTGGCTTCGATTTGTTTTAATTTATGTGCTTTGATTAGTGCAATCACACTTCCATCAATATCGAATGTCCTAGTGGAACCTTTTGTTTTAGATGGGGTTAACTTGTACTCGCTCATATTGCCCCTTGGAGTGTAGAGAGTTTTGTTAATACGTATATCATTAGTTTCAAAATTAATGTCATTCCATTGTAAGGCACATAATTCACCCGAACGCATACCTGAGAAAATGTATAAATAGAACATTTCAAGATCATTGAAACGACCAAATAATTTTACAATATTCAAAAACTCAGCAATTTCGTTTTTCTCTAAATATTTATTATCTAGACTTTCATTTTCTAAATTCTTACTTGTTTTTTTCTTTTTTGGTCCTCCACACGTTCTTTTGCTTCTTTTTTTGTGTCTGCTCTCCTGGATATTTGTCTTCTTTCACCAGTAATAGGATCGGGTGGTCCATCGGCAACACAAATCCATTTATAACCTTGTTTGTTTTTAGCTTTTACCTTAGTAAAAGAAGCCATAATAACTCTCCTTCTTTCTAAAATTAACTCCACCGAAGATGGGATTTAATCTCGCATTGCATAATTTCCTCAATATCATGAATTCGCAATAATAGACGACGAAATATCTTGTATCTCTATGTTTTCAGATTCCTTTTTAATTTTTGTATATATGTAATCCTTAAGTGTAGGTAAATGAATGCCGAGTGACTCTTGGTGACGGCTAAAGCGGTCACGGGGCTAAAGTACCTGTGTAATTTAAATTGAATAATAAATTAGCTTTAGTTGAGATCCTAGCATTTGAGTGTGCGGATAACGGCGGTAAGTTTGATACAGCATTATGATCAGTACGATTATCGGAATTTGCATATTACGCAACCAAGATGCATGTTAAGCAAAAGAATTTACTGAAAAAAGAAGTTATCAAGCGTAGTGCAGATATTCGTTATATGCGTGACGCTGCAAATATTGGTGACACCGTCCGTGTGCCGATGCTTCGTGAAAATCCGCTCTTAGGTGGTTATATCCGTGATGGGCGGAAGCTTGTCGAAGGAGTGATCATTAATAAGGAATTAATAGCCCCAGCTGGCGATATACAATCCGCAGGACAGAAAACGGACAGATTCAAAAAGGCAATGGTCATATGATTAAAGAGATTGTTGTCAGAAGTTGCGATGTAATTCAGTGAATATTGATTACTATAGGACCCGTATTTAATGTACGGGACCTCTGGAATTAGATTGTCATTCTCTTAACGTTTGATGATAGCACAAATATAACATAACTTTCTGCTTCCTTTTATAAGGTTTAAGTTTTCACAATATGCACATTTCATAGGCACTCACCTCCTGAGTTATTATGTCCGAAGGTCGTTAAGGAGTATACAGGTAAGTTGAACGTTGAAGATTACGGGAGTAGCAAACTTGTTACATTAATCTTTAAGTAGTTTGAAAGGGAAATTTGTAGGAGGATTAAAAAACCTGCCCAATGGGCAGGTTGGGCAACTTATTTTTATGCGTTAACAGTCTCTGGTCGTTTAACTTGAAGTGGAGGAGGTATAAGCCAACCTTTTTCTTTGCTCAGTTCAAGTATTTTAACGCCAAGTGCTGTTTTAGTAAGATGATATTTCGCAAATAAAGCTCCAATATCTTCTCTAATAGACTGACCCATAACTTGGCTACAAGCAACTAGTCCAAGTGATGTGTCATTGGCAATTTTAGCAGCAATTTCGGGATCAGAGAATCTTGCGCCTACAGGGATGTCTTCGAGTTTAACAGGGGGTCTCTCAGGCATCATAGGTGCGGAAGCAATTCCGTTATCAGTAAGCAATGTATCACATTCTTTAATTTCCATCTTTGCTTGATCAATGAGAGCATCCAGTATTTTTTTTAA
Source organism: Paenibacillus sp. NRS-1760 (assembly GCF_050467785.1). Taxonomy (NCBI): domain Bacteria; kingdom Bacillati; phylum Bacillota; class Bacilli; order Caryophanales; family Paenibacillaceae; genus Paenibacillus; species Paenibacillus sp. NRS-1760. The sequence continues at coordinate 30,834 of NZ_JBITPK010000010.1, forward strand.
GTCTTTGTCTCCAGCGTGATTTAAGTATGCTTGGTAACAGGATACAGCGCCTTTTGCTACAGTTGAAGCCTGCCAAACACTAAATATTTCACCGTAGTGCATTGGTTCATCCTTTGGATTACCACTTAAAATTCCCATTTGATTTGCTCCTTTTGATTCATTAATTTTTTGAACTGACTTAATATGCTTAACTACACAGAAATAATACGAATAAGGGTGAAATTCACAAAAATACTTGGAAACACTTCGAATTAGGCAGAAAAAATGAACGAAGCTATTTTGCACTCAAATGAACCCCCCATTAAATGCAGGGGTTCATGAAAAACGATTCTCTATTCTTGCTTAAGTACGTTCCCGATCTCGGCTTCTTAATCCGATTAAGCCCGTTAAGCCAAGCAAACCAAGCCAGCCCCAATTATTTCTTCTATCGTCTGTTGTCGCATTTGTCCGATAGTTGTTTGCATTCATACCCGTGTTATTTGCTCCATAGCCATCGCCATAGCCATTCATTTGATTAGTGGTTGTGTTGTTTGTTCCATAACTGTTCATGCGATTGTTATCTGTTGTCATCCTATCTACTTGATTTGATTGTTCCGCGAAGGCAGGGAAACACAGTGCGGATGATAGGATTGTAAAGGCAAATAGCAACGAGTAAATTTTTTTCATTTTCACTAATTCTCCTTGTATTCAAATTTATTACGTTTATAAGTTTCCCTTACTGAAAATAAAATATTCTGCTTTTATGTATCTCAATGAATATTGAAGTACTTAAAAAAATCCTCGGCTTATATAACCGAGGCAATGAGGATTATTTAACTGTTTAAAACAATTCACATTCCATTAGAAAGATTCGAGTGATGGGCAGCATTGAACATAGATGAAATTCATCAAATCCATGGCAGTTGTACCTAGGATAGGGGGGATTTCATTAAGAGTATATACTGGAGTGACAAAAGTTGTTACCGAGCCATAATAATAGCGCAAATGTAGCAGGTATGCTTAAGACCTTTTAGCTTTTTTAGATTTTCACAGTTTAAGCATTTCACGTCTCAAAACTCACCTCCGAGGTTATTATGCCCGTTGGTCAAAAATGTATTTTAGAAATGTATGAGTTTAGAAGTTGAATCGTTGAATACAGAAGTACATGGGAGGTGGATCGATGGGAGCACCGAGAATCTTGCACTATCCAGGTAGCCAGTGGAACATGGCTGGATGGATTATTGAGCATATGCCATCGCATTCTGTTTATCTGGAACCATTCTTTGGATCTGGCGCGGTTTTGTTTAACAAACAACCTTCTGGGTTGGAAACTATCAATGATATCGACGGTGATGTAATTAATCTCTTTAAAGTAATTCGAGATTACCAAGATCAAAATGCTGACGCAGTTCATTGGACACCGTACTCATGGCAAGAATATTTAGTTTCTCACAAGCTTTCTGAAAATGAAATTGAACGGGCGAGGCGCTTCCTAGTTCGCTGCTGGCAGTCGATCAGGGTAAAGACTGGATCGATATCGGGTTGGAAGTGTAGAGGAACCGCAGATGATTCTTATCGGGTAAAGCAGTGGAACAATCTACCTGTAAAAATCATTGATGTGGCTGAGTGAATGAAAGACGTTCAGATTGAGAATAGACCAGCCCTGCAGGTCGTTAATAGATATAATCGATCAGACGTTTTGATTTACGCAGATCCACCATATTTGATGGATACACGAAATGGAAAGCTTTATGAAAACGAAATGTCCGATGAGGATCACACTGAACTTTTTCATGCACTCTTGCAGCACTCTGGTCCAGCAATTTTATCAGGCTAAAATCATCCTCTTTATGAATCTATGCTTTCTGGCTGGATGCGTGAGGAGCAAAAACAAATTATCGAAAATGGATCCGCGCGAACCGAAGTTCTCTGGATCAACACAATAGCTGCTGAAGCAATTGGCGAACAACTGAAGCTTTTTTAATGGACAGGTTTGAATATTGAGGAACTTGGAGGGTGAATATGCAGCATATTCTTAAAACTTTGCCAAAATGGTACAAGGATGTCGTTAGTGGGGTGAAGACATTTGAGGTACGGCGAAAAGATCGTAATTTTAAAGTAGGAGATACACTGAGTTGCAGGAGTGGAGTCCGGAGACAGGGTATAGCGGCAATGCCGCCAAAGTCTATGTCTTTTATATTCTTGATGATTTCGAATATTTGAAAGACGGATATATCATAATGGGATTCGCATGAATAAAGAAATACATGGGAAGTGCGAGATATGATAGTATTTCCTGATTTATCCATAGCCAGTCAGGTATTAGCAACCGTAATGTATAGTTATTTGATTTTATCTAACTAATACCGACTGAATAAGGAATAAATATGAAAAGGGAAATAACCCGATGATTCAATAGATTAAGCTGGTTTACCTGTCAGACTATTTTCAAACATATCAATTATAACGAGGAAATGTTCTGCTTCTCGAAATACATGATCCGCCAATAACGGATGAATGATACTTTTTATTCGGCAGGCTTCAATTAGGTCTCGAGCTGTTCTCTTAAAATCACGAAGCGATTTAACTGATACTCTATTTTGATCAAGAAATTGGTCAAGTAGCGGAACAGTTTGCGATTGAGGACGCATAGATTCCAAATCCTTTGCTTGAAATAGTAATGTATCAAATTCTTGACTAAAGTTATTTGCTTGTTCAACTAATTGCCGCTCGGATGGATCAAGCAAGTGACTAATGAATTTGGCGTGGTCAGCCATGATTCTTAGAAAGAAAACATTCTCGTCGATAATAGCGTCGGGCAGCGGCTCCAACCGACCTAAATTTAATTCCGACAAACGATTTCTGAAATAATTAGCTTCTCTACTCACATGATCAACTAACAATGGAAAGTTGTTTGCACCTGGAAGTTGGCACGTCAGTATTAAACCGAGCACTTTTCTTTTGAAAGCCCAAATATAAGATACAGCAGTATGCACCTCTTCATTAAATCTTTTAATTACAGAGGGATCTGTTCCAAATGTAAATGCATTTGATCTATTTTCGATTGCTTCAAAGACGGCATAGAATTGATTTGCTTCATTAATTAATTGGGTATCCTCACAACGGAAACCCAATTTAAGAAATAGAGAATGCTCTTTCATAATTCGAGACCAAAACCTAACTTCTTCTAAAGAACGAGCTACAAATGACTGATCTAACAATGGCAGCATCTCCCTTGTAATATTAATCATCAGAAGAAATGTATGTAAGGAGAACTTGTTCTATTCCTTAACCAGAATTACAAAAATGGCATTAGAAGATTAATACCTGGGCTAAATAAGGGATTTATTCTTTCAGAATGATGATTTCGTGAGTAAGTCAAAACAAAGACTGCAGGCAGTGCAAACAGCATTATTTTAATGAACATTCGCTGAATATTAAGTAGTTTGCGAGGTTATCGAATTGTATTTGAAAGATTTGAATTTATAAACACCGTCTGATTACTGAAATGAAAGCTATAATCACCAACAAAGTGAACAATACCAGGATAATAACGATATTAGAACCACCAACAAATTCACCCATCAAATATTCACCTCCCAATATTTAATACGCTATGCAGATTATATGCGATTGACAATTTGGGATTGGGCGTTTGCTCTGCAGTGATGAGTGACCAGATTGAATATTGAAGATTTTGATATGAATTATTAGAACGCAAAAGACCCATAGAATGGGCCTTCTGAATAGATCTTGTTCGAATAATTCTATATTTTGTAAGAAGGTAAAAGTTGAAATCGAGCTGCAAAATTAATAGTCTCAGCAGTTACAGCCTATGTTGATACCTTCAACTCTTCTTTCATCTTTTCTTTCTTCTCTTCTTTCTTCTCTTCTTTCTTCTCTTCTCTCGTTGCGGCCGAGGACGCCACAACTACAAGCGATAATCACTAATAGAATGAAAAGCACCAGAATCGTACCAAGGTTATTGTGCATTATTCAATTCACCCCCTTGTGTTTTGACTACCATGTAGAATATGTATTGATAGAATTTAATGATTGGATGTTTGTTCCTGAATGATACTAGCCTTATTTAAAAGGATAGGACAATAAGTGCGAACGATTTACTGAGACAATGTTGAATGAATATTGAATAACTTTAAAGGTGATTTAATATGTCAACGTTAGGGCCAAAAGCAATGCAAATGATTAACGAAGCACTTAAACCAGTAATTAAATCAGGCAAGAGGATTGATAGGATTAAACTTGTGGTGTGTCCAATATCGCCAATCACCCAAACAGCAGTAGTAGATACAATGTATGGATTATTGTTAGTGGTAATTCGCGATATACGTAAGGTTGAGGCGATTAAACATTATTTAAGAATTCGTAATGAACGTGATTATGTATTGTTTATGATTGGTATTAACATTGGCTTCCGTATATCAGACATACAGTGGTTAACCGTTAAGGACGTTAAGGGAACACACATCGAAATCATTGAAGGCAAGACTATAAAGATTAAGAAAATAAAGATTCGTAAAACACTCAGGAAGGCATTAGACGATTTTATAAAGGGCAAACAGGATTACGAATATTTGTTTACAGGTCGTAGTAAGAAACATACAGGTAATGCAGGTGAACCGATTGATAGCAGCACAGCATACAAAATATTAAGCAAGGCAGCTCGCGCTAATGGAGTAGAAGAGATTGGGACGTATTCCATGAGGAAATCGTTTGGTTATCATTTTTACCTTTAAACAAAGGACATAGCGTTACTAATGGAGCTCTTTAATCATAGTGAACAATCCATAACTTTACGTTACATTGGGATCAAACAAGCGTGAGCGGTTGGTGCATGACTTAGGTGCTGAGCTTATCTTCTGTGATGTTAGTAGAGAGGAATGTTTACGGCGATTAGAGTTGGATGAGGACAGGCGATACCGTCAGGATGAATGGTCAGAGTACATTAACAAATGGTTTGACAGTTATGTTTCATAATTCGAAGCAATTGTGAATTTCAAAAAACAGATAATATTTTTATTAGAGACGTTGATAATTGCCTAGCACATTCATTTGGTTACCTTAATAGAATGTTGTGAATCACATAATCAGTTATGGGTCACGTAATCATTAGGAGGTAAGCAACGTATGAAGATGAAAAAAGCTAGTATAGTGAAGAAAGCTAGATCTTGTAAAAAGGTACAGCGGCACGTTCACGAGTTTGAAGGAAGTACTAAACTTGCTGAAGAGGGCAATGATCGACATAATCATCGCTTTGCAGGAGTTACCGGACAAGCGATTCGAGTGGGAAAAAGTCATGTTCATGAAATTGATCTTACGAACACAGATTTCTTAAACCATTTTCATAAATTGAAAAAGATTGTAACTGGACCGGCCATTCCAGTCGGGAATGGCAAACACGTACATTTTGTAACAGGCCAAACGACATTAAATGATGGTCATGTTCACCAATTTAAATTCGCAACATTGATTCAAGCACCTCTAGTTTAACTAATAAATTATGCAGAAATAAATGAATGGTCATGAAGACACTATTTTAAGCACAACATTCGACTTAAAATCAAAAAACATTATTACGTATTCTAATTTAGACAACGAATTTAAGACGAAATCGCAGAAGGAATTGACAAAAACTATAATAAAATTAAATTATGTGATTCCGTAATTAATAAAGGGGAACAGAGAAGATGGATCTATGTTAAAAATCTAGGGAATATTATCAAAGTGCCATTTATGGATATAATGAAAGTAGAAAGCCCTGCTTAAATAGCAGGGCTTTTTATTTAGAATTAATCACAAGAAAATCACATTGTTTACGTTATCGAGCGAATGTGAACGGTAAAAATGTTCTTCGTATTTGTGAAGTTAAGAGGAACATATAGGATAAACGATTAAATATGAATTTAAATGAAAGTCTGTTTTTTGTGCGAAACATGTTATAATAAACGCATGAGTTTAGGAATTATAAATGAACTTGAAAGCAGGTAATCCCTAATGAAACAACAAGAAACACTCAAAAAGCCTGATTGGCTTCGAATAAAATTAGCGACAGACGGTAACTTTGCCGAAATTAAAAATATGATGCGCTCAAAAACGCTACATACGGTTTGTGAGGAAGCACGTTGCCCAAACATTTATGAATGCTGGTCGAATCGAACAGCCACATTTATGATATTGGGTGATATTTGCACGCGCGCTTGCCGTTTTTGTGCTGTTAAGACAGGTATGCCGACTGAACTGGATTTGGACGAACCAGAACGGGTAGCAGAGGCAGCAGAGCAAATGAATCTTCAGCACTGTGTTGTTACATCGGTTGCTCGCGATGATCTTAAGGATGGCGGCGCATCCATATTTGCAGCTACTGTACATGCGATTCGCAAACGTATGCCGTTTTGCCGAGTTGAAGTGCTTATTCCTGACTTCTTGGGAAATAAAGATGCGCTTCAAATTGTAATGGATGCAAATCCGGATATTCTAAATCATAACGTCGAAACGGTGGAGCGGCTTTCGGATCGTGTTCGTGCCAAAGCCAAATACAGCCGTACGATGGAGCTGTTGAAGCGTGCCAAAGAAATGAAGCCTAAGATTCCAACCAAATCGAGCATTATGCTTGGCGTGGGTGAGGAATGGGATGAAATTTTGCAGACTATGGATGATCTTCGCGCAAACGATGTGAATATTTTGACATTAGGTCAATACTTGCAGCCAACGCCAAAACATTTAAAGGTCGTACGTTATGTCCACCCAGACGAATTTGCAAAACTAAAAGAAGAAGGGCTGAAGCGCGGTTTTAGGCATGTAGAATCCGCACCATTAGTACGCAGCTCTTATCATGCACATGAGCAGACCGATTCGGCACACGCAGCAATGGCAGCGGAAGCCGAAGCGAGCCGTGAGATTTCTTCCGGTGCTTGCTCGAGCAGCTTGTAACTGACGCTCAAGATGAGGTGGAAAATATGGCTTTGATTCATATCGGCGGAAAATCTTATGAAATTGTGCTTGAAAATAGGAATGGCTGGAATCCTGAAGCGTTTCGTGATCGATATAGCGAAGTACTTGAGCGCTACGATTATATTGTTGGCGACTGGGGCTATAGTCAGCTGCGGCTGAAAGGTTTTTTTCGTGACAGCCATCAGAAAGCTACGAAGGAAAGCAATCTATCTGGCATGCCGGATTACATTAATGAGTATTGCAACTTTGGCTGCGCTTATTTTATTTTAGAAAAAACAAACAGTACCGTTCGTGAGCCAGACGACTATGACTTGGATGCAGACGATGAGCGTCCGCGTATAGAAGCAGCTGATCTTCTTGCAGCAGCTGCCGGTTTTGTGGATATTTCTGAAGGTCTTGAACATGATGAGGTTGCGAGTGCAAAGGAAGAAAGCGCCGCTCCAACACATGAAAGGCATACTCGCAATCACACAAGGGAAAATCGCCATAGAAGCTCCAATCGCAATAAAAACGAAGCGGATAAAGGCAACGACAACGCGAATAGTGCTGGCGAAGGTAAAAATAGCAGCGAGCAGCAGCAGGGCAGCGGGAAACGTGAGCAGCAACAGCAGCGTAAAGGCGGCTATAAAGGCAATAACGATAACCGCTCCAAGAAACCGTTCCGCCTTGCAGCCAATGAAACTGCGGCTTCATCTGTAGAAACGAATCGACCAAACAAAAAAGACACAGAGCGCGTATAATACGCTCTGTGTCTTTTTTTTGGTTTTAGATGAATATAACAGATCTTATCGGACGTCGTAACCAAGGAATGCTTCACGTACTCGGTTCCAGAAAGGAAACGGCCGATATCGTGCAAAGCTTACTTTACGGCTGGATACACTGCAGCGGATGGAACGGATATCGCTGCTCATGATGCTGATATGATCAATTGCCAGCTGCAGCCGCTGCTCTTTCTTAGAGATAATATCACAGTGATGATGTTGCGGCAGCAGTACGGATGATCCAAGTGTACGATATACACGATTATTGATCGAAGCGATTTCCGCAATTTGCAGCGATTCTATCGATGGATGGACAATCGCTCCGCCTAAGCTTTTGTTATACGCGGTGCTTCCCGAAGGGGTCGAAATGACAATGCCGTCACCGCGGAACATTTCAAACATCTCATCATTTATATTGATTTGGGCGACGAGCGTTCCGTCAACGCCTTTTAGTGTGAATTCATTTAATGATAAGTAATGACGGGTCTCACTTGGTGTCTCAACTTCAATCTCGGCAAGCGGATACCTAACGATTCGTGGTGTTTCCTCTGCCATCATTGCGACGAGATCTTCAAGCTCGTCTGCCTTCCAGTCGGCATAAAATCCAAGATGGCCGGTGTGAATGCCAACAAATGCAACATTAGTAATTTGATCTACATATTTATGAAAAGCGAGGAGCAGTGTACCGTCCCCTCCGATGGAAATAACGATTTCCGGTGATTCATCATTCCGAGTGAAACCTCGCTCCGCGGCTAGTTTATGAAATTTTTCCGCTAACGATTTAGATAGATCATCGCCTCGATCAATTACCGCATACTTCAAAAGTAAATCTCCTTCCGATCTCCATAGTACTTAAGATGATAAAGGAAATTGTGTTTAAATTCAATGAGCGGCTCTAATCATGGCCCAAGCCACCCCCATAACAAGTAAACGAGAGTCATTGCAATTAATCCATGAACCATTCTAGCTATAAAAAAAGGACGATAGCGCAAATCTGTTTTGCTGAGCAGGCTTGCTACTTGGGCATGGACTGATAAGCCGCCCCAAGAGAGCACCCAAGCAGCGATTGCAGCTTGATGCATGAGTCCAGTACCAGCTGTACCTGCCGAACGAGAGCCTAATGTGACCTCGAACAATCCGAATATCCCAGCGTCTGCAAGCGGCTTAGGCAGGCCGATTAAACCAAACAAAAATCGTAGAGCTTCAGCCATCGCCTCAATGATGCCTGCATGCGTCAGCATCTCCATTACGACGGAGAAAAAAACGACGAGTCCGCCAACGACGATCATTAGCCGCAGTGCCGATTGAATAGAATCCTGCAGCAGCCGTCCTAGTCCGCGCCCATCCAGCAATCGTGCTTCATGCATCGCCTTGAGTGCTTCGGAGATGCGAGAGGGCTGTCGTTTTCTGAACCCATCCCTTGTAATCGCCGTTTTTTTGATTCCAGATGAAGGGGCATGTCTATCGTGAAAGCGCATGAGAAGACCGATAAGTAGACCGCCTCCGTAATGCGCAGCAGCGAGAATAGGAGCAATCGCTACATTTTGGAAGAAACCAACGGACACGGCGCCAATTAGGAAAATAGGATCAGAAGTAGTCGTAAAGGCAACAAGCCGCTCACCCTCTGCTCGGTTGACGAGCCGCTGCTCAAAGAGCTGTGCTGTTAGCTTTGCGCCTACCGGATAACCGGAAATGTAACCCATTGTCACGACAAAACCTCCGATGCCGGGAAGCCGGAATATAGGTCTCATGAGCGGATCAAGCAGCTTACCGAAAAAATGTACAATACCGAAGCCGAGCAGCAATTCTGATATGACGAAGAAAGGGAACAACGCTGGGAATAGAACCTCCCACCAAATAGAAAGCCCGCGGAGCGAGGAGTGAAGGGTTTCTGTAGGAAAGACAGTCATTAAAAGCACGATTATAAATGCGCCAAGCGCGGTTATAGATAAGGGATGAATGATCGTTCGCAGCAGATAAACCGCCTCCTCAAATAATTAGAAAGGGGAGCCGAGCAGATGCCATAAGATGCTGTACAACCCCTCCTAAACGTATATGTAGGAATAAGGATATCCATCACTGGATATGCTTTAAAAATAAATAAGTTTGATAAAGAAAACGCTTGCAAAACGCTGGATTCCTGTTTTTTTTATGGTACAATGGAATTACCTTTGAAACGGTTGGAGTGATGGGTATGAGTATAATCGCTGGCATCTTGGTCTGTGCTTTCGTCTATGTCATTCGAGAATCTCTTACAGCACCAGGGGAAGAGGACTATGAAGGTTGATGGGTAATAAGCACTATATGATGAGCCCCGGATAAGCATCCCGCGGGCTTTTTTTTGTTAAGTCCGTACTTTTATTTGTGATATAATACTAAATACCTACACAATGGAGATGAATTTGACGATGAATAGGAATATAAGCCTTTATGAGGCTTTAGGTGGATCTGAGACTTTAAGGCTGATTGTGAACTCTTTTTATCCTAAGGTACAAGCACATCCGTTAATTGGGCCTTTGTTCCCGCAAGATATTGATCCGGTTATAGAAAAACAATATTTATTTTTGACGCAATTTTTTGGCGGGCCTTCTTTATATTCTGATGAATATGGACATCCAATGATGAGAGCAAGACATATGCATTTTCCAATAACCCCTGAACATGCTGGCGCATGGCTTGACTGCATGCAAAGAGCATTGCAAGAGGTAGGCATAAATGACGAGCTGCAAGAGATCGTTATCAACAGACTATCCGGACCTGCACACCACTTTGTAAACACATCTGAAGAGGAGACGTGATTGTATGGAACCGCTCTACCTATCCAAAATCATATGCATTTGCTGTGAAAAGACTTTTATGACTTCGCGTGTTAGACCCAGCTTCAAAAGAGCAGCAAGAATGGATTCTGACTTTTGCGGATATTATAAAACGGACGTAAACCCTGATTTTTATGTTGTACGGGTTTGTCCTAATTGCGGCTTTGCCTCAACTGAGAACGGGATGGAGCGGTTGAATGATCGGCAAAAAAAGAAATATCATGATGAAATTGGAATGCATTGGAACAATCAAGATTATGGCGGGGAACGAGATCTGAAGAAGGCGATGGCCAGCTACAAGCTAGCACTTTTATCAGCCCAAGCTATTGACGAGAAGGATCGCGTGCTTGCTGGTATTTTGCATCACATTGCTTGGCTGTATCGTTATGAAGACAATCAGAAAGACGAGAAACGGTTTCTTACGTTTGCACTTCAAGCCTATATTCGTGTATATGAGGCAGAGGGTGTTGCGCTTAACAATGCGAAGCTAATGTTTTTAATAGGGGAGCTGAATCGTCGTATAGGAGAATTAAACGATGCTGTACGTTGGTTTTCCCGCGTGGTGAATGATAAAAAAATCGTGGATGCTGCAATGATTCGTGCGAGCCGCGAACAGTGGCAGCTTATACGCGAGGAGATGGAAGCCAGATCGAAACATGCATCCGGCAACACTTCTCCTGACGACGGCACAGATTTATTGAAGCAGTCGGTCTCTTCTTCTGCTTAGCGGAGCGCCTTTTTTAGAACACGGTTTGTCAGCAAATAATCGCGGTCTGCATCAACAATAGTCACTTTATTATGGCAGCAAGGGAAAACGAGCAATCGTTTCGTACCGCCTTGTATGTCTTGGAGCTCTTCTGGTTTTACTGGAAGCAGCACGTTTTCTGCTTGGCAGAAGGGACAGCTCGATACATAAAGATCTCCCATAATAATGTCATAAGGCCAGGCTTTTTCGAACGGAATCATGATTTGTTTTCGCTCTCAGGTGCAGCGTTAGGCTTAGCAAGCTCGGCAAGCTTTTGCAATAATATATGGCGCGGCATATGCATTAAGTGCTCTATTGGGACGCCAAGCTGCTCGGAAAGCTTAACAGCTGTATCAGCAGAAATCTGCAACGGTTTAGACATGGTGTAATTCCTCCAATCTGGATATAATTAAGTTATACACTGCCGAGAAGGTTTGCGCAAATAAAAACGCGGCCGCATCTTGGCTTTTTTTATGGAAGAGAGGATGAGAGCAATGAATAAGGGATATCCGCAAAGTTGGGATTTAGAAGTTTTTTATGAGGGTGGCTCAAGCTCAGCAGCGTTCTTGCAGGAGCTGAAGGGCATGGATGAGGACATTGAGAAGCTTGATGCCGCACTTTTAACGGAAGCAAGCATTGGAGCTTCTGGAATTGCGACGATGACGGAGCTTCTACAAAGCATCATCATTAGGCTGCGTGAAACAGAGTCGTTTGTTTCTTGCTTGTTGGCTCAGAATATGCGAGACACAGCCGCGAACTCACAAAGCGATCGCGTAAAGACGCTTGCTGCGAAGTTTCTAGGGGTGCTTACTCGCTTTGACAACGTACTGCGAGGTCTTGATGATAGTGAGTGGGAAAAGCTGCTGACACACCCGCAGCTCGCTGAGGTAGCGTTTAGCTTGACTGAACGCCGCGAGCTTGCGAAGCAAAAAATGGCTCCTGAGCTGGAAGCGCTGGCTGGAGATTTAGCGGTAGACGGTTACCATGGCTGGGGCGATTATTATAACGTCATTGTATCCAGAGCGAAATTTAACGATGTAGGAAAAGACGGGGAGAAAAAAGTTTTATCAGCTGGTCAAATGCACAACCGCTTATCCGATGGAGACCGCGATGTTCGGAAGGCTGCATTCACAGAGTGGGAGCGGGAATGGGCAGAGCAGGCGGATTTATGTGCAGAGACGTTAAACCGAATTTCAGGCTTTCGTTTAAAGCTGTATGACAAGCGCGGCTGGGATTCGGTGCTGCAGGAGCCGCTGCAAATGAACCGGATGAGCGAAGCTACACTGCAAGCAATGTGGTCTGCAATCCAAGAAAGCAAACAGGTACTCGTTCGTTATTTAGATCGTAAAGCGAAGCTGCTCGGTGTGGAGAAGCTGGACTGGCATGATGTAGAAGCGCCAATCGGAGCTGCGACAAAAACAATTCCTTATGACGAAGCGGCAGCTTTTATAATCGAGCAGTTCAGGACGTTTAGTCCCGATCTGGCGAAATTCTCGGAGCTTGCCTTTAAAGATGGCTGGATTGAAGCTGAGGATCGTCCAGGGAAACGTCCAGGCGGCTTCTGCACCGCTTTTCCAAAGAGCGGTCAAACTCGTGTATTCATGACGTATTCAGGTACAGCTTCGAATATTTCGACGCTTGCGCATGAGCTGGGTCATGCTTACCACCAGCATGTCATGAACGATCTACCCGCGTTGTCGCAAGAATACGCAATGAATGTAGCTGAGACCGCTTCGACGTTTGCGGAGCTGATCGTTTCGGATCAAGCACTTAAAACAGCAACGGAGGACGAGGAGAAGCTTGGATTGCTTGAAGATAAAATTCAGCGGTCTGTTGCTTTTTTTATGAACATTCATGCGCGCTTTTTATTCGAAACTCGTTTCTATGCGCGTCGCAGCGAAGGTTTAGTATCCGTTGAAGAGCTTAATTCCTTAATGGAAGATGCACAGCGGGAAGCTTATTGCGATACGCTCGGTGAGGTGCATCCTCATTTCTGGGCATCGAAGCTGCATTTTTACTTAACGGATGTTCCTTTCTACAACTTCCCTTATACATTCGGCTATCTATTCAGCGCGGGTATTTATGCAAGGGCACTGAAGGAAGGTTCAGATTTCAAAGACAAGTATGTTGCATTGCTTCGTGACACTGGCCGCATGACCGTAGAGCAGCTTGCTAAAGAGCATCTTGGCGTAAATGTGGAAGAGATGGACTTCTGGCGCGAGGCGGTTGCATTGACAGCTGTTGATGTAGATCAGTTCATCGAAATGACAAACGAGTAAAGCGCTTCTTCAGAAGTGCTGTAGTAGCAATAGCATTAGCCGTAGGCATGGGAAACCATTGGTCTACGGCTTTTTTTATGGAATTGGGATGGATAGTATTCTAGCTACTGCAAAAACTTCTGCAAAAACAGGAGTGCATTTCTCTGATTTGTGGGAAGCGAGGCAGATTATATTATAATAAGATTATGTTCGACTATTGAGAAACATAGAGAGGCGGAATGGAATTGAAAGAGCAAGAAAACAAAAAAGTTGTCGGATTTATTGGAACGGGTATTATGGGCGCAAGCATGGCGGGCCATTTGCTTGATCACGGATATGAAGTGAATGTGTTCAACCGAACGAAGTCAAGAGCAGACCTCTTGGTATCAAAGGGTGCTGTTTGGCAGGATTCGCCGAAGTTGGTTGCGGAGCAATCGGATATTATTATTACGATGCTAGGTTATCCGGCCGACGTGGAAGAGGTTTATTTTGGAGCTGATGGTTTATTGCAAAATGCTAGGTCCAATGCGGTGCTTATTGATATGACTACCTCAAGCCCTGCCCTTGCCAAACGCATTGAAGCAGAGGCTGGCAACAGAGGGCTTAAGGCGCTGGATGCCCCAGTTTCTGGCGGCGATGTAGGTGCGAGGGAGGCTAGACTGTCAATCATGGTCGGAGGCTCGGAGCAAGCCTATAATGCGATATTGCCATTGTTTATGCTCATAGGTAAAAACATCGTTCATCAAGGTGAGGCAGGAGCGGGTCAATTTACTAAGATGTGTAATCAAATCGCGATTGCATCCAATATGATTGGTGTGAGTGAAGCTCTTGCCTATGCCAAAAAAGCGGGACTCGAGCCTAGCAAAGTATTGAAAAGCATTGAAGCCGGCGCTGCGGGAAGCTGGTCCTTATCCAATCTAGGACCTCGCATTATCAACGGAGATTTTGCTCCAGGCTTTTACGTAAAACATTTCGTGAAAGATATTAAAATCGCCATCGAGTCAGCTGATGAGATGGGTCTTCCTTTGCCAGGACTAACATTAGCACGTTCTTTATATGAGCAACTTATTTCACTTGGTGAAGAAAATAGCGGTACACAAGCGTTATATAAAGTTATTTTTAAAGAGTAGGACGACCATATATTGTACATTATTTGTTAATATGATATATTATTTTTAAATAATAGTACTATATAATACAAGTATGACTCATATAGAGGACGGGGGAGAGTACGATTCAATTATCTTCGCGGCAATTGGAGCTTCTTGAGCTTGTGAAGAGGCATGCGCCGATTACCGGTGAGCAGTTGGCAGAATCTCTAGGTGTCAGCAGGCCCACACTGCGCTCGGACTTATCACTTCTCGTCATGCTTGGATTGCTTGATGCGAAGCCCAAAGTTGGTTATTTTCTAGGCAACACCTATCGCTCAAGCAGCGAGCCTTTGCAGCAATTGAACAATATGAAGGTGAGAGAAGTACAAGGTGTTCCCGTTAATGTTCCGGACTCATTGTCCGTGCATGACGCTGTTATTACGTTATTTACTGAAAATGCAGATACTCTTCTAATCGTTAATGAGCAGAAACGTTTTGTTGGAATCGTAACACCGAAGGATTTGCTGAAAATAACGCTTGGCAACGCTGGTGCTGCATCTATTCCTATCAGTATGGTGATGACCCGTTATCCTAATATTGTGACGCTAATGCCCGACGAATCTGTGATGGAAGCGATTCGCAAAATGTCGCTTCATCAAGTAGATTGTTTACCAGTTATCGTTCCGCGAGAGGATCAGGTGACTGATCCAGAGGTTACTGGCTGGGTATCGAAGTCGAACATTATACGTCTTATGGCGGACATCGCGATGGATGGGAAATTGGGGGAGCCAGAGTTATGAAACAGCAGATCATTTATGTATGCTCCGATGCTGTAGGTGAAACGGCGGAAGCAGTTGCAAAGGCGACTTTACGTCAATTCTCCTCAGAACAAGTGAAAATAAAGCGTTACGGTCACATTAAATCCGAGGATGAAATTATCCGTATCGTGGCTGAGGCCGCTAGTACTGGCGGTTTTATAAGCTATACGCTTGTCCAGCCGGAGCTTCGGGAGCAAATGAAGGAAGAGGCTTTTAGAGCTGGAGTTAGAGCCGTTGATGTCATGGGACCGATGATGCAAGCATACGTTGATACGTTTGGGAGTTTCCCGAAGCGTGAGCCGGGGCTGCTGCACTCCATTGACGATGCTTACCATCGCCGGATGGATGCTATTGAGTTCGCTGTGAAATATGATGACGGCAAGGATGCTCGAGGTTTTGTACAAGCGCAGGTCGTCCTGATTGGCGTATCTCGAACGTCGAAGACGCCGCTGAGCATCTTTTTGTCCCATAAAGGAATTAAGACGGCTAACCTGCCGTTAATGCCCGAGGTTAATCCTCCCGAAGAATTGAAGCCTGCACCTGGCAGGCTCATTATAGGTTTAACGATGCAAGCTGAGCATCTTCTGGAGATCCGCTCTGAACGGCTTAAGACGCTGGGACTTCCGGCATCTGCGCAGTATGCGACAACCGAGCGCATTCAAGAAGAGCTTGATTATGCAGAGTCCGTCATGAAATCATTGAATTGTCCTGTTATAGATGTTACAAATCGTGCTATTGAAGAGACTGCAGGTATTATTACTGAATGGCTTAACAAATAAATGGCTATACCGATAGAGACAAAGGGGGATTCAACATGGATAAAACGTTTGTAATGGTTAAGCCAGATGGTTACGCGCGTGGTTTAGTAGGTCGTATTGTTGCTCGATTTGAAGAGAAGGGCTTTAAACTAGTAGATGCAAGGGTAATGCGCCTTTCAAGAGAGCAAGCCGAGACACATTATGAGCATTTGCGCTCAAAGGTGTTTTTTGACGAGTTGGTCGATTTTATCGTTTCGGGGCCTGTGTTTGCTATGATATGGGAAGGCAAAGACGCTATTAAAAACGCAAGGAGTCTTATTGGCGCAACGAATCCATCTGAAGCCCTTGCAGGTACAATCCGCGGAGATTTTGCAATCGATGTAGCTAGCAATATTATTCATGGATCTGACTCTATCGAAAGCGCAGAGCGCGAGATCAAAAACTTTTTCCAATAGTCAACGGAATTGTAAGTTAAAGAAATAAGATAAACAGCAGAAAATTCCTTAGTTGACGAATGGAATATGGGTATGGTAAATTTTAAACAAAGTTAATGATCAAACACGGAAGCACCGTATAAGGACGCAGATATCTGCGCCTTCTACGGTGCTTTTTTTGTGTTTTCTAAGCGGAAGGAAGGTGAAAGGGCTGAACAAATATCAACTTGCTGTGGCGGTAAGGGAGCCGGAATACTTGAAGCGGCTGGCTGATTATATGCAAGGCAGCAAGCTTGGCGAGCAATGGCAGATTATCGCGTTCACGCACGCAGATTCTTGGAAGCTCTATGTGAAGCAAGGCTACAAGATTGACTTATTGGCTGCTCAGCCTGAGCTGCTTGCAGAAATGGATGCAGAGCAAGCGGGTATTCCTGTAATTGCTCTAGTGCTACAGCTGGGAGAGAGCAAGGAGAAGCATGAGCTTTTGCAATATCAACCCATTCCCCAGCTGCTGAAGCGTTTTTCGGAGATTCATTCCCAAGCGATAGGACATGCTGCCTCTTCGTCAGGCGCTTACGAGAGGCCGTCTGGCATGAATATTATATCTGTTTATTCGGCGTCGGGGGGAGTTGGGAAGACGGCTTTGGCGCTGCATTTGGTACATGCTGCAAGTGTGCATCAATGTCGTGCCTTTTATCTGAACCTTGAGCGGTGGAACTCTTCTGAAGCTTGGCTGCACAACCAGCAATATACAGATGGCCTCAGTGAAGGAGAGGTGAAAGAGGAGGGTTTGTCAGAACTGCTTTATGGACTCAAGGCACAGCCGGGGCAGTCGGTCAATTGGCTTATGGAGCATCGAAAACGGGATTCGCAGCTTAAGGGTGATTATTTAGCCCCATGCACCAATTTGGAGGATCGATTGACGCTTAATGAGGAAGATGCGGCCGGAATAGTGAGTACGATTGCTCGAAGCGGGCAGTATGATCTCATTGTCGTTGATTTGGAGGGCGGTCTGGATGAGCTGCACCTTGCTATTTTTGAACGATCAAATCATGTGCTTTGGGTTGCAAGCGATAATCCGTCTGTGAGGGATAAACAAAAAATGGCCCTGCGTTATGGAGCGCAAAAGTGGAGTGATCGCTTTAGCTCTTTGTCCAATAAATTCAAATGCGTAAAAAACCATGTGGTTAATCCGAAGCATACCGTTGATAACGAGATTGATGGCATGGCATGCGCCAAGGTGGGGCTGCCGGAGATTCCAGAATGGCGAGGAGCAAGCCATCTTGCTCTGCTGTCATCGCCGTTATACCGAGCAGCTGCAGATCAATTATTCAAGCAGCTTTATTTGGAAGGAGGCGGATCAATTGCTGAGCGATGAAACGGTGCTTGAGCTGCGCAACAAGGTACGAGCCAAAATTGATTTTAGCGGATCACTGTCAGATGAAAGCTTGATGAGAATAGCAGAAGAAATCGTTTTCGAATGGTGCGATCTTCATCCTCTTACCGCAACCGAGAAAGTGAAGCTTGTACGGAGGCTGTTCCATTCGTTTAGAGGTCTTGATATTTTGCAGCCGCTGATGGAGGATGCCTCCATT
The DNA here is from genome assembly GCF_050467785.1 of Paenibacillus sp. NRS-1760. Lineage (NCBI taxonomy): Bacteria > Bacillati > Bacillota > Bacilli > Caryophanales > Paenibacillaceae > Paenibacillus > Paenibacillus sp. NRS-1760. The sequence continues at coordinate 49,061 of NZ_JBITPK010000010.1, forward strand.
AGTGAAATTATGATCAATCATCATGCAGAAATATTTGTGGAGCGAAGAGGGAGAATGACACTTTTGCCGGTTTCTTTCGAAAGTAGAGAACGGCTCGAGGATCTAATCCAGACCGTTGTTGCGAGTGTGAATCGTGTCGTTAACGAGTCTACGCCGATTGTTGACGCCCGTCTGAAAGATGGCTCTAGGGTGCATGTCGTATTGCCGCCGGTTGCGCTCAAAGGACCATGCATGACCATTCGGAAGTTTCCTGATCAGCCTCTAACGATGGAGGAGCTAGTAGCATTCCACTCGCTCTCGCAGGAAGCGGCATCGTTTTTGAAAGAGCTTGTCGGGGCTCAATACAATATGTTTATAAGCGGCGGAACAGGAACAGGCAAAACAACTTTTTTAAATGCATTGTCGCAGTTTATCCAGCCGGATGAGCGGATTGTTACGATCGAGGACTCCGCTGAACTGCAAATTCGCTCCATCCCTAACCTAGTAGCGATGGAAACTCGCAATGCGAATACAGAGGGGAAAGGGGAGATTACGATTCGCGACCTCATACGTGCCTCGCTTCGGATGCGTCCTAATCGCATTATCGTCGGTGAGGTGCGGGGAGGAGAGGCTCTTGATATGCTGCAGGCATTAAATACCGGCCATGCCGGAAGCATGTCAACGGGCCATAGTAATGGCGCGAAGGATATGATGGCTCGGCTGGAGTCGATGGTGCTAAGTGCAGCAGAATTGCCCGTGCTCGTTATTCGCCAGCAAATCGCCTCAGCCATCGATATTGTTATCCATCTATCAAGATTCCGTGATCGCACCCGCAAAGTGACGGAGATATGCGAGGTCATTGGCGTTGAAGATGGAGAAATATTGCTTAATCCACTGTTTATTTTTGAGGAGGAGGGAGAGCGGAATGGCAGAGTGCTTGGCGGGCTAAAACGTACAGCGAATCCGGTAATGAGAATGGACAAATTGACGCTTGCTGGAAAAAGAATGGTCGAAGGAGTGGCGATATGAACAATTCAAGCGGCGTGAATAAAAGCAGCAGCCTTCATCGTCAGCATGGGGGACGGATAGAGAGAATGCTCTTATGGTGCGGCTGGGAAAGCGATGCGACGCTAGCGAATCTTCGAGCTGGCCGAACCCTTACCAATTATGAACAATACCCGCTTAATCGAAACCAGTTTATTGCTACGTCCTTAATCGCAGCTGTGATTTTCTATGGTGCTGTCTTCTTATTTTATCATTCTGTGTTCCTTTCATTTGCAGCGGCAAGCTTGGGTATACTCGCTCCTAGAATTAGACGAAAATTTCTTCTGGAACAGCGCAAGGAGAGACTGAAGCTGCAATTTAAAGAAGCTTTATTTTCACTGACCTCCTCGCTTGCAGCAGGGCGCTCTCTTGAAAATGCATTTTTATCTACTCACGATGATTTGAAGCTAATTTACCCTGATGCTCGAACGGAGCTGCTGCTGGAGTTTCAAATCATTCGCTTTCGTCTAGATAACGGCGAGCCCTTAGAATACGCGCTGCGCAACTTTGCTAATCGTGCAGGAATTGATGAGATTACTCAGTTCGTCGATGCACTAGCTGCTTGCAAGCGCTCTGGAGGAGATTTGCTTGAGGTGATGAAACAAACCTCGATCATTATTGGAGAGAAACTTGAAATTGAGCAGGAAATTGCAGTTATGGTTGCTCAAAAAAAATTCGAAGGTCGAATTATGATGGCGGTGCCTTTTGTTTTTTTAGCGTTTTTAAGCCTAGCTGCACCCGACTATATGGCTCCTTTATATGGAGGAATCGGATATTTGCTATTGACGGGAGCGCTGCTGCTTTTGCTTCTCTGCTTTTGGTTGATGGCAAAGATGATGAGTATCCGAATGTAAGATGAAAGGGGACAAAGCATGCTCGCGGCAATTGCACCGGTTACTTTAACGGTGATTTGGGTGTACTTGGCAGGAAAAGGAGCATTGTATGCCATATGGCGTCAGCTAATGGGTAGAAAACAAACGAATGACCAAACGCGGCAGCAGCTAATGCAGCTAAGTTTGATTGACCCTTTTATGCGTGTGCTAGAACGGTTCAAGCTATTTGATACGCTGCATCTGCCTATGGGCAGCTACCATATGAAGCTCCTCTTATTGAAGGATAGCAGCTGGTCAATCGAGCGGACAAAAGGTGAAGCAACTGCTGCTCTAGGTACGGGATATGCTGCTTTAACAGGTTGTGCTTGGATGAGTTTACTTGGACAGGAGCCTACATTGTTAGTCATGGGGGTAGTATTCGGCATCGTGCTAACGATACGCCCTTTCGTAGATGCAAGGCGGCAAGTTGAGGAACGAAAGCAGCAAATCATTATGGAGCTCCCCGTTATGCTCAGCAAGTTAATGCTGCTGGTCGGCGCCGGTGAGACGGTACAGCAAGCGCTAGCAAGATGCTTAGAGGGAAAGGAGGCTACGCAGCATCCTCTCTACAAGGAATGGGGAGAGACGGTGTCTATGCTTCGCAACGGTCAATCGTTCAGTACGGTAATGGAGCGCTTTAATAGAAGATGCGCGGTGCAGGAGGTTTCGATCTTCACAACGGTGCTCTTATTAAATTATCGCCGCGGAGGAGAGCATTTTATTCTTGCATTGCGAGAGCTCTCTTACACTTTATGGGAGAAGCGCAAGGCAATCGCTAGATCGCGCGGGGAGCAAGCCTCCTCAAAGCTTGTATTTCCGCTTGTAGGTATATTGCTAGTACTCATGATTTTGGTAGCTGCACCCGCAGTACTGCTCATGTCTTAACTTAAATTAGAGAGGAAGATGAAGATGAGAAAAATAGGCCAATCACTGCGTTCATTTTGGAAAGAGGAAGATGGTTTAGGGACGCTTGAAATTATTTTGATTATTGCAGTTGTTATCATTATTGCACTGTTGTTTAAAGACTGGATTATTGAGCTAATTGAGCGTTTGATGGGCAAAGCAGATGACGAGGCGGACAAAATTTTCAGTTAGCGGGTGAGGCTTTTGAACAGATTGCGAATAAATGCAGGGCTGCTTCGCTTGCTTAAGAAGGAGCAAGGCAGTTTTACGCTGGAGTCTACGATCGTATTTCCGATGCTGTTCGGGCTTATATTGTTGTTTATTTTGTTTGGAATGTACATGTACGAGAAGATCATTGTCTATTATGCAGCGTCTTCAACAGCAGAGCGTGCGGCCTTCAGCTGGGATAACAGTAATCGAGATGCAAGGAGCGGCATGCTCAATGAGCCAAGTTATGATGGTTTATATTGGCGTATTGGCGAGGATGGCGTGCTCAGCAGCTTGTTTGGACTGAGAGGAGAAAATGATGCAGCGAAAGTCGTGCTCCCACTTGCAGAGACGGGTGATGGAGAAAAGAATGCTTTAGCTATTCGGAAAATAGAGCAGTCTGCTAGATGGTTGGGACAAGCAGGCCTAACATACGAAGGAGAAATCAGCTATTCAAGCAGCATTCTGAGAAGAGTGATCAAAGTCAAACTGAAGGAGCCTTTATCGGCTGAATCCATTGAGAAAAGCTGGTTGAAGCGTGAACCCAAAAGTGCAGCCTCTTCCATGGTAGTTGATCCAACTGAGTTTATTCGGAGTGTTGATCTCGTACGCTATTATTCATCAAGGTTTGCAAATCGGGCTGGAGGAGCGGGGCAAGCAAAGTCTCAGGCCGGTCAAGTGCTGGATACTTATAAAGGTCAGGGGAAGGCGACAAAGCCATAATGTAGCGGAACAAATAAGGCTTGAAAGGTAACGATGGAGGTGCAAGGCAGCAGTGAGCATAAAAAAAGATTCGAAGCATCGTTATCGGCAGTTTGTTTGCAAGCTTTTCTTTCGAGAAAATGGGGCAGTGACTGTGTTTTCGGTTATTGTTTTATCCTCGCTGCTTTTGTTTTTCACTTTGCTTATTGATTATGCCCGAATTGCGGCTCTGCATAAGTTAACAGAGGATGCTGTAAGGTCAAGCGTAAGATCTGTACTCTCTGCTTATGATGATGCTCTTTATGAGCGATATGGTCTATTTGGCCGTGGTGGTACAGACGGTCAAATCATATTCGAGGAAATGATGAAGGCGAATACAGAAACAGCAGATGACTCGGGTCGATCAGGGATGAAGCTGGTTCGCGCTAAGTCAGATGCTGCAGCACTGCACGCAGCGACGTTTCTAGGCAGCCATAATGTATTCTCAAGACAGGTGCTCGAAGAAATGAAGTATAAGGCGCCAGTAGATTTCACATTGGATCTCGCAGCAAGGTTTGTACCAATGGCAGGTGCAATGAAGGAGGCGTCGATTGCAATAAGTTTGCTAGAGAGTATGCGGAAGCTTTATGAGAAACGGGAAATTCATCTAGCGAATGTACTTCAATTGCAAAAGCAGATGGCCTCGACGATAAGTGGAAGCAGTATTTCTATGTTAATTCCTGTCCAGCCAGATGTAGTAGCAATAGAGGGTAATTCTGCTCTGAGCATTGCAGGGGAATACAGCTCATATGCGGCCAAAGTTATATATAATCAATCGTTAACTGCCGGGGAGAAAAAGTTGCATACAGCGGAAATAGAAGCATACGAGGAGAAAGTGAGAGCTTTTGCTATGGAGCTGCGCAAAGTGAGTAGTGACATACATAGACAGCATGTGAAGCTTCAGGGAGAAGCAATACAGGAGTTGGAAGCTGCAAGGGCATTAAATGACGATATGCTGAGAATTGTTCAACAAGCTAATCAACAGCCTCAGCATAGTGGATATGATACGGTGTCCAAGCATAAGGCAACGAATACTGAACAGCATCAGGTTCCCGCTGATGCTGCTTCCGACATTGAGCAGGTAAGGAAAGCTGCGGATGAGCTTGTAAAGACGGATGGATGGTTCACGGAGTACCGTCAGGAGGTGGAGGCGCAGGGCTCGTCTGATGCTTCAATCGATATGGAAGCAGGGGCATATCAGTCCAGCAGCCTTGCCTCTATAGTTAAGCCGGTTAAGAGCATAACTGCTGATACATTGCTTGAAAGCGTCACAAGCCTGCGTCTTGCTTATGGGGCATATGAACAGAAATATATTCGACCTGCTAGTATCATCGTTGATCGACAGAAAGCACTCGATCAGGGTCAGATCTCGAAACAGCTTAAACAGCAAAAGGAGCAAGCCGGTTCTCTCTGGAATCAGGCACGCAGCTTGCTGCATGGACTGACAAGTATTCCGCAAATGGAAGAACATCAAAAGGTGTTCGAACAGGTACAGCTTCGTTATAACGATAACCTATTATTCAATGAGCAGACTGATGAAGCAATAGAGATTGTCGACATGGAGAAGGCAAGTGATGCGCATATGGCAGCTGAGCAGTCTAATACGCTTATGGGTGGATTGTTCTCAGGTATGGCCGGGATGCTGGAGAAAACGAGAGATTCATTATACTTTGGTGAATACGTTATTCAACGCTTCACTTCTTTTGCTCCTCAGCATTTACGTTCAATGATGACTGGAGGAGAAATATCAGAGTTGTCACATGCCATTTCATTTCATAATCAGGAAGCGGAATATATTATTTATGGCTTCAACAATCCAGTAGGGAATATAGCTGCTGCATATGGTGAATTATTTGCGGCTCGACTGGCTGTGAGAACGATGGAGGGGCTGCTTGAAAGCAAAACATTAGGCCATCCATTGCTTATCTTATCAGCTGCGCTTATTTATGGATTAGAGAAATCGATCGAGGATATGCTTGCTTTCACTGAACGAGGGTCTGCCCCACTTTCCAAATACATAAAAGTAGAGCTTTCATATACGGATTATTTACGTCTTTTTATACTGATGCATGGTGCCGATGATGGGGCAAGTCTGGCCCGGATGATTGCAGCCATCGAACTAAACAGTGGGACGATTCTCTCTGCAGTCCCGAGCGGAGTGACAGGTGAAGCAGCCGTTTCGATGGAGCTTTGGTTCATTCCCGGATTAATTCGGACGCTGGGGGCAGTTGGGCTGCTGGAAGGAAAGGTTGTAGGCAACCGTTATGAGACGACACAAACGATGGGCTGGTCTTATTAAATGTCGACGCCTTAAGCAGGAACAAGGTTCGATAGTCGTAGAAGCTGCATTAGTTATGCCTATGGTTATTGTTGTGCTGCTAGTCTTCGTCATGCTCATTCGTTTATGTGCGGTACAGTTGGCACTGCATTCTGCTGCTTCTCAGACGGTAAGGCAAATGGCGGCACATATCTATCCAGTAGAACTTGCCTGGCAGCAGGCATCAGCTGTCGTTCCGCTGCCTTCCAAAGGAAATATTCCTTTATCTTCATGGAGTGAGATTGCCGCAGAAGCGGCTGAATGGCTGCCTTCACCCGCAGGAGCTTTGGTTTCATCTACATTGCGAGGAGATTTTCGTCCGATTCAAAATATGGCCGCTACTGAAATAGGCAGATCTGTTATTCAGCCGTTAATAAGTGAACTTTCTGATGCAGCCATTATTGATCCCCAGAAGATAAGGCTGAGCTGGTTATCGCTTCCGGATCTAACTAAAGAGCATGAGCCGTATTTAGCTATCGAGGTGGAATATGACTTTCCGTTAAAGCTGCCTTTTTACGGTAAACCGATTGTCCTTAAAGAGCAAGCCTCCGAACGTGTTTGGATAAGTGACGCCGTACCAGCAAGATATGGTGAAAACAAAAATGATCAAGAAAACATTCCGATACAAATCGTTTCTATTGAGCCAAATCCGCTCCGGCCTGGCAAGAAAGCTGCCGTTACAGTAAAAACGCTGCCGGGTGCTGCGATTTCTTTGGGTGTTACTTATAAAAGCGGCTCAAGTAAAGCGAAGCACCTTGGTGAGGCAATTGCCGATGCAGATGGTTATATCAAATGGACCTGGCATGTGTCCGGAAATACAACTCCTGGCACATGGGAGCTTAAAGCTTCAGAGGTGAATAAGGAAAACAATCAAGTATCGATGCATTTTGTCGTAGAGAAGAGCAGCGATAGAAAGTAAGGAAAGACTTAGCCGCCTTGGAGGAGAGTCGCCATGGAGTTTATTGTGACAGCTGTAGTTGCAGTGTTTTTAATGATCGCTCTTTATACGGATTTAAAGGCTCAAATTATACCGAATTGGCTGACCGTGACTTTTTTCTCCGCTGCATTTATTTATCATACTGGTATCAGCGGTTTGGAAGGAGCTGCAATTGCAGCAGTTGGCGCCTTAGCTGGATTTATTCCTTTGCTGCTGCTTCATCTTGCCCGAGGAATAGGTGCTGGCGACGTAAAGCTGTTTGGCGCATTAGGAGCTTGGGTAGGAGTATGGTTGGTGCTGCAGGTGATGTTTTATGCCATCTTATATGCTGGTGCAATTGGCGTGTGTCTTGTCATTGTAAATCGTGCATTCGGGAAAAGAATGGCTGCTGACGTAACCGCATTTGTCGTGCCAGTGGCAGGGTATAGGAAACTTCAGTGGCTGCAATGGGCGGAATCAGGCAAAAAATTTCCGTTTATGCTGGCGGTTGCACCCGCTGCTGTTACGGTATGGTCCATTTTCAGCTAAGTTTTCATGTTACAAGGGGGGAATTTGAGAAATGAAAAGCTTTCGGATTGATTTTGCTATGGATCAGTCGCATGAGATGATTATTGATCGAGAGAGCGGCTTGTATAGAAGCGAACTTGATGAAATTGAGCTTCATATGCTCCATAGCGAGCGAATTCCCTATCTGCTGCCTATTGATTGGTTCGAGCTGGATAGCAAGGTTACATTCCGATACAAGCTTTCAGGAATGAGAATGCTTTTGCACAGGCTGCAGCAACAGCAGCTCTCGATGGAGCAATACTACACGCTAATATTAGGCGTAGCGGATGCGTTATTCGAATGCAGACATTATATGCTGCGGCCAGAGGGCTGTCTGCTTGATGAACAATATATTTTTATTGGAGAGAAGCTTCATGATATCCGGCTTGCTTATATTCCAATAATGGAAGGGACTGCTGAACAAACAAAAGGAGCAGGCGATCTCTTGGCGTTAATTGTGCGTTTCACCTCTTATGTAGACCGCATTGATGGGGAAGGATTAAAGCGTGTGCTTCAGCATTTCGGCAAGAGATGGCCTCTTGAAGAGCTGCGGGCGACGCTGTTGGAACTCATAGGGGAAGCTTCATCTTCATCGAACCAGCGATACGAGGCAATAGAGAAGCCGGAGATGCAGCAAGCAGCAAAACCTGCTCCAACGCAAAAAAATCCACTATTAGATTGGCAGCAGCGATCTGAGTTGACGAATAGCGATGAAAAAGGGCAGGTTCAAATACCAAACCCTTCATTGCGTTCATACTCCGCCCCGATAATGGAAGAGTTTAAGGATCATGAATTATTTTCAAAACAGTATGCTGACCCTTTGGATAGGGAAGAGGATGAGCCGGAAACAAAGAAAAAATGGATCGGAACAGCAATTATTGTCGTAGCACTTGCATGTGTTTGGCGATTTGTTTATTTTGAAGCAGCTGGTAGGCAGAGCTTATTGATCAGCTCGGGCATTTCCTTGCTGTTACTAGCAGCCGTTATGCTAGTTTGGAAAAAGAAAACAAATGACGAAGCAGACTACGACGAATCGGAAAAAATGATAGAAGAGGCATCGTTTCACTCTGGACTATTTCCCGGGCTTAATCGTGCTCATGCAAATTTTGATTCTGTCGAGGCGCAAGCTATTAAACCGCCAGAGGATCAGAGCGAATTATTCGAGTCTCAGTCGGCGGCTGCTCTGCATGTTGTTGCAGCAAATCCCGTTTCTCATATAGCAGAACCAACAGTATTGCTAGGAAATAATCAGTCATTGGAGGGTTTAGGTGAATCGTCAGTATGGCTCCAAAGGAGATGGAAGAGTCAGGAGAACAGGATAGAATTACAAGAAGGAAGCTTTAAAATTGGGCGTTCGGGAGAGCAGGTGAGTTATGCAGAGGGGGCAAGCGGTATATCGCGGCTTCATTTGGAAATTGAAATCTTAGCGGGTGAATATAAAGCGAAAGACTTAGGTTCCCGTAATGGGAGCCTGCTAAATGGACAAATGATGATCCCTTATAAAAGCTATAAGCTATCGATAGGAGATGTCATCCATCTTGCAGGCGAGCAAGGACCAGCGTATGTGCTGAAATCGGATTAAGAAACGAAGCTAACCTTGTCCTACAAGTTCTTCCATTGCACTATTTACCGTTGGATAAAGGAACACGAACCCGTTTTCAAGCGCTCTGCTTGGCAAAGCTCGCTGTCCGTCTAATAGAAGTGTGGACATTTCACCAAATAATGTTCGCATCACAAAAGCTGGAACCGGGAACCAATGAGGCCGGCCCATTGCTTTGCCAATGGCTCGACCAAATGAATCATTTGTTACAGGTTCAGGTGAAGAAGCATTGATGGGTCCTTCAATAAAGTTGTTGTCCAAAATAAATAGGATTAGCCGTATCATATCCTCGAGATGGATCCAAGACAACCATTGTTTGCCGCTGCCGATCTTACCTCCGCCGAACAAGCGATAAGGCATAGCCATTAAAGGAAAAGCGCCTTCCTTTTTGTCTAGAACAACGCCAACACGAAGCTTAACAAGCCGCTCAGCTGGTATGCTGTCTGCGGCCTGTTCCCATTTCTGAACGACTTCGGATAAAAAATCGGTAACTTTAGTTGGGCTTGATTCATCAAAAATACCGTCTGCTGATATGCCATACGCAGAAATGCCGGATGCATTAATGACAAGCGGCGGCTTGTGCTCGAGCGATTGTACAAGCTTTGAGATGCGGGCGGCTGCTGTTAGTCTTGAGTCCATGACACGCTTCTTGGCAGCTTGATTCCATCTTTGATTAATGGATTCACCTGTGAGATTGACTATGGCATCTATGCCTTCCAGCAAAGCAGGAGCAGCTTCGAGTTCATCCCAAGTTAATTGGTTAAACCCGTTGCGATTGGATTGATTTTTAGAACTAGTTCTGGAAATAATCCATACCTCATCATTTCTCTCAAGCAAAGCCTTGGTAAGCGCACTTCCGATAAACCCAGTTCCTCCAGCTATTGCAACCCGCATCCTCGTTCGCTCCTTCAATTCACCCATTACTTCGGTTCATTGATTACTTTATTTCTTCAATTTTAACTAACCAATTTTGTTTGAGGGTCGCTTCACCTTCAATGGCTTTTTCCGAATACTCAAATTTCACTTTTGCATCGTCCGGCAATGCTTCTAACGTGCTTTTTTGGTCATCTGTTACTTGAAGTGCAATTGCACCGGCAGCTGTTTCTATTTCTATAGAGTGCGAGTCGCTTAGACCGCTATAAATACCTTCATTCACTTTGTTTGGCGCTGCTGGATCCTCGATCGTACCGTTATTGTTTGTTGCAGTATCTGTCGGTTCCGGTGAAGAAAGATCAGGATCAATGACACCATTATCTTCTGGCAACTGAGTAATAACTGGTCCGTCGGTTGGACTGCCTTGCTGTTCGTTTCCTGCATTAGTATTGCCACCGCCACATGCGGATGTTGCGAGCATAACAGCGAGAAGAACGGCTCCTGCTGTAGCTGCTTTTTTGTTTCTTCTTCGCTTCGATGAGTTCATCATGAGAACCACCTCCTGTAATTAATAACGAAATAGATGAGTATTAGGTTACATTTTTATATATAACCATAAAATACGAGTATGAAGCATGTATATAAGGGGGGTATTAATTGATGATTAAATATAAATAAGTTTAAGCCGCACTGATGCGGCTTAAACTTATTTATTAAGTAGATGCTTATAGGGAGTATAGTCGATTCCTTGACGGTCAAGAAAAGTAACAAGACTACGGTAATCACGTTTAGGAGTTGCTCGTATGTAACCTTCGATACAATGCTCGCGCGTAACGGATGATGCGCCATGTTCAATCGCCACTTGACCAATCTTGGCTGCGATAGAATGTTTAGCTATATCACGAAAAGCGCTTGGCACTGGGGAAACAAGCTCGTCCAGCAAACTTTTGGAATCATCATTCCACATGCTGCGACTGCGATCTACCCAGTAGTTTTGCCAATCGAGCTTAGACTTGCCGTCTCGCATCGGAAGCACCTTGAGAAATTTTCGAAACATGAAAAATCCGCCAATCGACATAGCCGCAACCATGACGACCGCCCAAAAAACGATAAAATACATAAACCAGTCGGGGGCAACTTTCATACGTGTCTTTCACCTCAATAATGAATTATACCGTATTCCTAGATTTATTTCGACATTCCTTGTAAAATAAGGTTTGATCAACCGAAAGGGGCGTAATATTTATGTTGAAAATAGGTTCCCATGTATCATTTTCGGACAAGGGGCTGCTCACTGCAGCACAAGAAGCAGTATCGTATGGCTCAAGTACATTTATGATCTACACCGGCGCACCTCAGAATACAAGAAGGAAGCCGATCGATTCGTTATATATTGAAGAAGGAAAAGCGCTTATGGAGCAATCCGGTATTAATGAGATCGTGGTTCACGCGCCTTATATTGTGAATCTTGGCTCATATAAGGATTCTACGTACGAGCTTGCGGTTTCTTTTTTACAAGAAGAAATTCGCCGTACCGATTACATCGGTGTACGTAATATTGTTCTTCATCCAGGTGCCTATACGGACAAGGATGCAGAATATGGCATCGCTCGTATAGCTGAAGGCTTGAATGAAGTGCTTGCAGGCACAAAAGAAACGAATGTTAACATCGCTCTTGAGACGATGGCAGGCAAAGGCACAGAAATTGGCCGCAGCTTCGAAGAGCTTGCGGCGATTATTGACAAAGTTCAGGATAACGAACGGTTAACTGTTTGTATGGATACTTGCCACATGCATGATGCTGGTTACGACCTTGTTCATGATCTGGACGGCGTTCTTGAGCAGTTCGATCGTGTTGTTGGATTAAACCGCGTTGCCGTTGTTCACGTGAACGATAGCAAGAACTCACGCGGTGCTGGTAAAGACAGACATGCTCCAGTTGGCGCAGGTTGGCTTGGTCACGATGCCATTCAAAGAATCGTTGAACATGAGGGCCTTAAGGGGCGTCCATTTATACTGGAAACGCCTTGGATTGGCAAGGAAGACAAGACTGAACGTCCGATGTATGAAGCGGAGATCGCTTTGCTCAGCGGCAATGGCAGAGCTCGCTTAGGTGAAAGCTTCTTTGAAGATGTGGAGCGCCTGCATCATTTCTTCGGCAAGCAAGAAATTGATTCCAGAGGTTTTGTACTCTCTACTTGGGATTTGCTAAAAAATGATGCAAAAGCAAAAAAAGCAGACCCGCGCGAGCCGATGGAGCGTCTGTTCGATCTTGTAATGGCAGGCGAAGCATTGCCGGCAGGACTAACAGAAGAACAAATCAATCAGCGTATTACGGCTTGGTTTGGCGGCAAAGAGCTGCTTGCTAGACTTTAATTAAAGTTAACATTAATTCATATAGATCATTGCGAAAGGAAGTTTGAAGTCCATGTCATCACCATCCACCCCATCTGAAATAACCGTTGAAGCAGGTGGAAAGAGCGGGCGTGCGCGCATGCTTATTTCTTGTCCGGACCGCCCGGGCATCGTAGCTGCTGTTTCTCATTTCTTATATGAGCACGGGGCTAACATCGTTCAATCGGATCAATATACGATGGACCCGGAAGGCGGAATGTTTTTCATCCGATTTGAATTTGATCTAGTTGATCTGGACAAGGAGCTTCCACTTCTCATGGAGGACTTCACCAGAGTAGCCGATCGGTTTGATATGAAATGGCATACATTCCGTGCCAGCCGCAAGAAACGTCTTGCTGTATTCGTTTCGAAAGAGGATCACTGCTTGCTAGAGCTGCTTTGGCAGTGGAAGGCAGGGGATCTTGATGCCGATATTTCAATGGTTATAAGCAACCACCCTGATATGCGCGAACTGGTCGAATCCTTTGGCATTCCGTATTACCATATCCCAGTTACAGCGACTACAAAAGAAGAAGCCGAGCGCAAGCAAATGGAAGTTGTTGCAGATAAAGCGGATATCATTGTATTGGCGCGGTACATGCAAATCATTTCGCCTAAGTTCATTGAACAATTTCCAAATCGGATTATTAATATTCACCACTCATTCCTACCCGCTTTCGTTGGAGGCAAGCCTTATGCGCAGGCTTATACACGCGGCGTAAAAATTATCGGCGCGACAGCGCATTATGTAACAGAAGAATTAGACGGCGGGCCGATTATCGAGCAAGATGTTCAACGCGTCAGCCACCGTGACAACGTCGATGATTTGAAAAGAATCGGTCGGACAATTGAACGGGTCGTTCTCGCAAGAGCTGTGAAATGGCATATTGAAGATCGTGTAATCGTGCATAATAATAAAACTGTTGTATTCAACTAACTGTATTTTTATGCGAATTATCTATTTTTTTTGATGGAAAACGAGCATGCAGAGTGATACAATATTCAAAGTTATTGCGTACTGGTATGACGCTGTATCGTTGTTTTTAGAAACCATATAACGAGATGAAATTAGACAAGCTTAGACCATAGGAGGAAATTGTAATGTCAGTCTCACAAAAGTCGGTTGAACAGCTTTCTATCGATACGATCCGTACACTTGCGATCGATTCCATCGAGAAAGCGAAATCAGGTCACCCTGGTATGCCAATGGGCGCTGCTCCAATGGGCTATCAATTATTTGCAAAAAACATGAAGCATAATCCATCGAACCCTACTTGGGTAAACCGTGATCGTTTTGTTTTGTCTGCGGGTCATGGCTCTATGCTGCTTTACAGCTTGCTTCACCTCTCCGGTTATGATCTGCCGATGGAGGAATTGAAAAACTTCCGTCAATGGGGCTCCCTAACACCAGGACACCCTGAGTTTGGCCATACGGCTGGAGTTGATGCAACAACGGGTCCACTTGGACAAGGTATCGCTATGGCGGTTGGTATGGCAATTGCGGAAGCACAGCTGGGCGCTACTTACAATAAAGAAGGCCACGAGCTTATTAACCACTTCACATACTCCATTTGCGGCGACGGCGACTTGATGGAAGGCGTCTCTCATGAGGCTGCATCCTTCGCAGGCCACCTGCAGCTCGGCAAGTTGGTCGTTCTATATGATTCCAACGATATTTCGCTTGATGGCGAATTGAGCCTTTCGTTTTCCGAGAGCGTTCAAAAACGTTTTGAAGGCTACGGCTGGCAAGTGCTTCGCGTAGAAGATGGAAACGATCTAGATGCTCTGTCCAAAGCCGTTGCTGAGGCGCAAGCAGATCTATCCAAACCAACTTTGATCGAAGTAAAAACAGTAATCGGCTATGGCAGCCCGAACAAAGGCGGCAAAGGCGGACATGCTGGTCCTCACGGATCACCGCTTGGTGCTGATGAGACAAAATTGACGAAACAAGCTTACGGCTGGTCTGAAGAACTTCAGTTCCACGTGCCTGACGAAGTTCGCGCTCACTTTGCAGATGTGAAAAGCAGCGGCGAGCAAGCAAATGCACAGTGGGATGCAAGCTTCGCAGCTTATAAAGAAGCTTTCCCTGAGCTTGCAGCTCAGTTCGAGCTTGCTATCTCTGGCGCAATGCCTGAGGGCTGGGATGCTGACCTTCCTGTGTACACAACTGCGGACAACGCGGTATCAACTCGTGTAGCTTCAGGAAATGCACTTAACGGTCTTGCGAAAAACGTTCCGACTATTTTCGGCGGATCGGCTGACCTTGAAAGCTCAACAATGACTCATTTGAAAGGTTTGACACAATTCAAACCAGGCAGCTACGATGGCCGCAATCTTTATTATGGCGTACGTGAATTCGGTATGGCTGCTGCGATGAACGGTATCGCTCTTCACAGTGGTTTGAAAGTATTCGGCGGTACGTTCTTCGTATTCACAGATTACCTTCGTCCTGCTGTTCGTCTTGCTGCATTGATGAAGCTGCCTGTCGTTTATGTATTGACGCATGACAGTATCGCAGTTGGGGAAGACGGCCCTACACATGAGCCGATTGAACAGCTTGCTTCGATCCGCATCATTCCTGATCTAACGGTTATCCGTCCAGCTGATGGCAACGAGACTTCCGCTGCATGGGCTTATGCTGTTGAGAACACTGGCAACCCAGTAGCACTTGTGCTTACTCGCCAAAACCTGCCGATTCTTGAAGGTACAGTGAACGGTGTTCATGAAAACCTGCGCCGCGGCGCATACGTTGTATCTGATGCAGCAAATGGCAAGCCGCAAGCACAAATTCTTGCAACGGGCTCCGAGGTTCAACTTGCTGTAGCAGCTCAAAAAGCTCTTGCAGAAGAGGGCATTCAAGTACGTGTTGTCAGCATGCCAAGCTGGGATTTGTTCGAGAAGCAATCGAAGGAATACAAAAATTCCGTCATTCTTCCTGAAGTTAAAGCCCGCCTTGCGATTGAAATGGCTCATCCATTTGGCTGGGAGCGTTACACAGGAGATCAAGGCGATATTCTTGCTATCGACCGTTTCGGCGCATCAGCACCTGGCGATCGCGTAATCAAAGAGTATGGCTTTACGGTCGAAAACGTTGTTAGCAAAGTGAAAGCATTGCTGTAATAGCTTGTTCAATAGATCATCAAAGCTTTAGCATCCGATATATAAGGGAGATTACGTCTACGATGTCTCAATTCGAAAATGTATCGATCGTCAAGAAGGCAAATGTTTACTTCGACGGTAAAGTAACAAGCCGCGCTGTACTGTTCGCTGACGGCACCAAAAAAACACTTGGCATCATGCTGCCAGGTGACTATGAGTTTGGAACAGACTGCGTTGAAATCATGGAAATTTTGGCTGGCGATTTGAAGGTGCTACTGCCTGGTGAAACCGAGTGGCTGCACATTCAAGGCGAAGGCGAATTCACTGTGCCTGCGAACACAAAATTCAAGCTTCAGGTTGCTGAAGTTTCGGATTATTGCTGCTCGTATATTTACGAGTAAGCACTAAATATTGAAAAAAAGGCTTCTTCGCTTCGGCGAAGAAGCCTTTTTAATGCCTGTTCGCAGCATTGACTTATAATATTCGTTATTTCGTGACAAAACGTGTTCAAAGCGAATTGTTTTGAGGTGTAGAATCGGATAAAGTTAATTTATATGCACCGTATTCCATGACTGGAGGATTTTTTGGATGAAGGAAAGAAACTATACACCGCTCATATCGATCTTAACAATCGTCCTTGTCGGGCTGATAGCTGTTTTGTTTTTTCTGCCGGCGTACGAGGGAGAAATTCACTTTGACGTAACGATTTTGCCATTGCTGAATGCGATTTTTAACTGCTTTACTTTTATTGCACTCTGCATAGCGCTAACGGCGATTATGAAAAAAAATGTTCGGATGCACCGTGCGTTCATCGGCGCTGCATTTGTCTCCACAACGCTGTTCCTAGTTTCCTATGTAGCGTATCATTATTTAACAGAATCAACGAAATACGGAGGAGAAGGCGTTCTTCGCTCGATTTATTTCTTCATCCTCATTACACACATCCTGCTAGCGATTGTTGTCGTTCCTCTTGCCTTAATATCGGTTGTACGCGGGCTGCAGATGAACGTGGAGAAGCATCGTAAAATCGCAAGATGGACGATGCCGATTTGGCTGTATGTAAGTCTTACTGGCGTAATTGTTTACTTAATGATCTCGCCATATTATTAAGCAGTATTTCAAAGAAAAAGGGGTTGTCCACAGTGATTCATACACGCGGACAACCCCTTCTTAAATTAATCCCGTCCGCTAAGCTTGCGGCCGATCCATTGCTCGTAAGCTTGGCCTACGCTAGACATATCAAGCTGGCTAAGTCCCATTGCATCACCAATTTGGAATAGGCTCTTCGTTGCTTCCAGCAGAGGAGTCGGCACATGCAGACTGTCCGAGAGGGCAGAGGATAACCTTAAATCCTTTAACATCAGCTCGAGCGAAAATTGAACGTCGTAATTGCCTTCAAGCAGCTTTGGTCCCTTCATTTCAGCTGCCCTGCTCGCTGCACCGCCAGATTGAACGAGCTCGACGAACGAGCTGCCGTCAATGCCGCCGCTTGCTGCTATCGCCATGCCTTCTGCAAGTGCCACAACGTTGATGCCAACAATCGTATTGTGGGCGAGCTTGGCAATGGAGCCGCTGCCGCTTGGGCCCATTGGAATGACTTTACGTCCCATAGCGAGCAAAACGTCTTGGACTTCTTCAATCTTGCCTGCATCGCCGCCAGCCATAAATACGAGTGTACCGCCTTCAGCGGCTGGCTTGCTGCCTGTAACCGGCGCATCTAGGAATACTGCTCCAATAGTATCCGCCGCTGCGGCAAGCTCCTTAGCAAGCGTTGGAGATATCGTGCTGCTGTCAATTAGCGTAATGCCTGCGCGAGCACCTGCAAAAATACCGTTTTCACCAAAGTATACTTCACGGATTGCAGCATCATTACTAATCATTGTAATGACGATTTGTGCAGCACGCGCAACGTCAGCCGGTGATTCAAGCTCGGAGGCACCTAAGGCGAGCAAGGACTCTGCTTTGCCAGGAGTCCGATTATAAACGATAACTTCAAATCCTTTGCGCAATAAATTAGCAGCCATTCCCATTCCCATTACGCCTAACCCGATAAATCCGATCTTCTTCATAATCATATCCTCCACTTTGAATCGATTTTTGTTTAATTATACAGACACTTCATTAATTTTTCATCGTTTGTTGCTTGTTTTTATAAGGCAAATCCGATATTGTAGATGCTAAGTTGAAAAGCATTTTCAGGTGTAGAAGCCACATTGGTTTACAACATTCTAGGAGGTTTCCATTTACATGAGCAAAACAGTTCAGTTTGACTACAGCAAGGCTTTAGCATTCGTTGGCCAGCATGAAATCGATTATTTGACAGAATCCGTTCGTCTCGCACACGAGCAATTACATAACGGAACAGGTACAGGATCAGATTACCTTGGTTGGATCGATCTTCCGACTAACTACGATAAAGAAGAGTTCGCTCGCATTCAAAAGGCTGCTGAGAAGATCAAATCGGATTCCGAAGTTCTAATCGTTATCGGTATCGGTGGATCTTACCTTGGTGCACGTGCAGCTATTGAGGCGCTGTCGCACTCGTTCTATAATATTTTGCCAAAAGAACAACGTAAAACACCGCAAGTTTTGTTTGCCGGCAACAACATCAGCTCGACCTATGTGACTCACCTTTTGCAATTGGTTGAAGGCCGCGACTGGTCCATTAATGTAATTTCGAAGTCAGGCACGACAACTGAGCCTGCGATTGCATTCCGCGTATTCCGTGCTGCACTTGAGAAACAATACGGCAAAGAAGAAGCGCGCAAACGCATTTACGCAACGACAGACAGCGAGAAGGGCGCACTGAAGAAGCTTTCCTCTGAGGAAGGTTATGAATCGTTTATTATTCCTGACGATGTTGGCGGTCGCTACTCCGTGCTTACAGCAGTAGGCTTGCTGCCAATTGCAGCTGCAGGCATCAATATCGAATCCATTATGCAAGGTGCAGCAGACGCATCCAAAGAATACAGCAACCCTAATCTTGCAGAAAACGAAGCTTACCAATATGCAGCAGCACGCAACGCGCTGTACCGCAAAGGTAAAGTGACTGAAATTCTCGTTAACTACGAGCCATCGCTTCACTTCGTTTCCGAGTGGTGGAAGCAGCTGTTTGGCGAAAGCGAAGGCAAAGACTTTAAAGGAATCTTCCCAGCAGCTGTAGATTTCTCGACAGATCTGCACTCGATGGGTCAGTTTATCCAAGAGGGTAACCGCAATATTTTTGAAACTGTTATTCAAGTTCAAGAAGTGTCTGAGCATATCGCTATCGAACACGATGCAGCGGATCTTGATGGCCTCAACTTCTTGACAGGCAAAACGATGGATTTCGTTAACAAGAAGGCTTTTGAAGGAACGCTTCTTGCTCATACGGATGGACAAGTTCCGAACTTTATCGTCAACATCAAAGACATGACACCATACACATTCGGCTATCTTGTGTATTTCTTCGAAAAAGCATGCGGAATCAGCGGTTACCTGATGGGTGTTAATCCATTTGACCAACCGGGTGTTGAAGCATACAAAAAGAACATGTTCGCTTTGCTTGGCAAACCGGGCTTCGAGAAAGAAAAAGCCGAGCTGGAAGCAAGGCTGTAATCAACCGGCTTGAACGGTATACGGGAGTCATAGCCTATGCTTGAGAAGTATAGAACAGTCAGGTCGCAGGCTAGCGCAGAGATCGTCATCAAAAAATCGCGTTTCATCGGGTTTGCGAAGCCAGTGGAATCCGAAGAGGAAGCTGTTGCCTTCATCAATGAGATTAAGCAGCTGCATAAGCAGGCGACCCATAACTGCTCGGCTTATATGGTGGGTGAGCGAGACCAGTTCCAGAAGGCATCGGATGATGGAGAGCCAAGCGGTACAGCAGGCAAGCCGATTCTCGAGGTTATCAAGCATAAGGGGCTTAAAAATGTCGCTGTCGTTGTGACGCGATATTTTGGAGGCATTATGCTCGGAGCAGGCGGTCTCGTTAGAGCTTATACGGATGGTGCTGTAGCTGGCATTAAAGCAGCAGATGAAATCGTCAATGTGCTTCACCGCGAAGTATTTGTTGATGTGGACTACACTTGGTATGGCAAGCTGGAAAATGAGCTGCATACGAAAGGTACACGCGTTGGCGGGACGGATTTTACCGATCGTGTCATCGTGCGCTGCCTGCCGGAAGAGCCTAAAGCAGATGCTTTTATCGCTTGGGTAACCGATCTAACACAAGGACAAGCGATCCTCTCCGAAGGAGAAAAGGTCTATTATATTGAAGGTGAATAAGAAGAAGAGGAGTATCGGCTTAGGCTGATACTCCTCTTCTTTGTACTCAGAGGCATGCGTAACGAACAATCATAAGAAAAAGCTATAAAAGCAATAAGAATTTCCAAATTTATTATTGACTTAATCCCAGTTTGGATGCTACATTATCAATACCTAGTATCTTAATAGGAATTGTGTTTTTAATTGTTTTGCTACACCTACGGCACGAGCCGATGGTCTGGAGGTAAAGTCACAGTGAATGCTTTGTTTCGTGGTAAAGGGTGGAGTTTTGGTTTTCGAAGCACCATAATGCTTTATTTTGTCATCTTAATTATTTTACCAATCGTTGGCATTTACACGCAATCATTTTCGCTTGGATGGACCCCTTTCTGGGAAAGCGTATCCGATCCACTGGCTTGGAAAGCGGTGCTGCTTACAGTAAAGTTGGCGGTTATCGCAACGATACTCAATATGTTTTTGGGGACGATGATCGGATGGGTGCTTATTCGTTACCGTTTTCCCGGACGTCGTTTGCTCAACAGTCTAGTTGACCTGCCGTTTGCATTACCTACAGCAGTAGGCGGACTAATGATCTTGCTTCTGCTAGGGCCTAATAGTTTAGTAGGCGGCCTAGCCCAAAAGATTGGCATCGAAATCGTGTTCCATGAGCCAGCAATTGTTGTCGCTATGCTGTTCGTTACCTTTCCTTTTGTTATTCGTGCCATTCAGCCTTTGCTTGAGGAAATGGATAAATCAGAGGAAGAAGCAGCCTATACGCTAGGCGCAACGCGCGCGAAAACGTTTTTTAGCGTTATTTTTCCTACGATGCTGCCAGGAATTTTGAGCGGCGCTATGCTGGCTTTCTCCCGCGGAATTGCGGAGTTTGGCGCAGTTGTGCTCGTTGCAGGCAATATTCCAGGCAAGACGTTAATTGCCTCCGTTTATATTTTTGGAGAAATTGAAAGCAGTAATCCGCAGGGAGCCGCCGCTGTATCGGTGCTGCTGCTCACGCTGTCCTTCCTCATCTTATGGACGGTCAACCTCATTCAAGGCAGGAGGGGCGACCTATGATGAGAAGATTGTGGATTACATTAACTTATATTATTTTTGGATTGCTGCTCATCGCGCCATTGATCAAAATCTTTACAGGCTCTTGGGCAGATGGCTGGAGCGGCTTTGTAGAAGGCATTACTAGGCCGCAGTCGCTGCATGCTCTTATGATGACGGGAATTATCGTTGTTGTCGTTACAGCCTTAAATACGTTGTTTGGCATTATGCTAGCAATGTATCTCGTCCGGGCCGAATGGATTGGGAAAAGGATGAAGCGGCTGCTTAACAGCTTAGTCGATTTGCCCTTTGCGGTATCACCAGTTATCGGCGGTTTAATGATCGTTCTTATTTTGGGACCTAATACAATTATCGGTGCATTGTTTGAGGATGCGGGCTTCAAAATCGTCTATGCGCTGCCAGGGATGATCTTAGCGACATTGTTCGTCACGTTCCCGCTAATGGTACGCGAGGTTATGCCCGTGCTGCAGGAGATTGGAGCACAGCAGGAGGAAGCGGCATCAACGCTCGGCGCTTATTCCTGGTACACGTTCTGGAAAGTAACTTGGCCATCGATTCGGTGGGGGGTTATCTACGGCGTAGTATTGACTGTTGCACGGTCACTGGGTGAATTCGGAGCTGTACTCGTCGTATCCGGCAATATTATGAATAAAACACAAACAGCCACTACACTCGTTTATCAAGATGTTGAAAATTTTAACGTTGTTGCCGCCAATGGCGTGGCTCTAGTTCTTGCGGCATTTTCAGTTGGACTGCTGCTGCTAATGGAATGGGCGAAAAAACGAAAGGAAGTGCATTAAGCCATGCATATTGAAGTACGGAACTTAAATAAAAACTTTGGCGATTTTCATGCAGTGAAGGATGTTAGCTTTGAAATCGAAAAAGGTCATCTGATCGGCTTGCTCGGACCGAGCGGCGGTGGTAAAACGTCCATACTTCGAATGCTGGCGGGGCTCGAGTCTCCTTCCTCAGGCGATATTCTGTTCCACGGCAAACGTGTGAATGATCTTCCGCCGCAGGAGCGCGGCATCGGTTTCGTATTTCAAAACTATGCGCTCTTTAAGCATATGACCGTATATGACAATATCGCATTTGGCTTAAAGGTGAAGAAGCAATCGAAGGAGCAAATTCGCGAGCGCGTTATGTACTTGGTAGAGCTTACGGGGCTAAAGGGTTTCGAGCATCGTTACGCCCATCAGCTGTCAGGAGGCCAACGCCAACGTGTTGCTTTCGCTAGAGCGCTCGCGCCTGAGCCGCAGCTGCTGCTCCTCGATGAGCCGTTTGCTGCTATCGATGCGAAGATCCGGACCGAGCTTCGCACATGGCTTAAAGAAATGATTGAGCGTGTCGGCATCACATCGATTTTCGTTACGCATGATCAAGAGGAAGCGATTGAAGTTGCCGATGAGATCATGATTATAAGCAAAGGCAAGCTAGAGCAAAAAGGCAGCCCGTGGGACATTTACAAAAATCCAGAGACACCGTTTGTAGCAAGCTTTATTGGCGAATCTACTATTGTAGACAATATCGCGGAGCTTAAAGGTTTTGAGGATGCAGCGAGCCGTCCGGGCACCAAAGCGCTTATCCGGCCTGAATATATCGAGATTGGCAAACCGGGCGAGATCAAGCTGGCTTCAGCTACGCTTGCCGGTAAAGTAAAACAGCTGCATTTCCGCGGCAGCGAGTGGATGGTTGAGCTGCTTGTTGGCGATACGAAGCTGATTACGTACCGTTCGCTGGAGCAAGAAGTGCTCCATCCCGGAGATGAGGTAAGGGTACTCGTCCATCGGGCTTATTTATTCAATGACAACGAAAGCTGGATTGCGGAAAATAAGTTGAAGGTTGACCCCATGCCTATTCATATTTAACCAATATGCTACGTAGAAAGAGTTGTATGCGAATATGAAAATCAATCTGGTAACAAGTCAGCGCATACTCGTGCTGCTGCTTGCTGCGGTTATGCTGATCGTATCGGCAGGCTGCAGTAAAGAGGAGCAAACGAGTAACCATGCGGCTGGGTCTACCGTACAGGACGGCGATGTTACACTTGTAATCGGTGCGTATTCGGTAGTGAAGGATGCTTTCGCGGATTTGCTGCCTGCATTCCAAAAATATTGGCTGCAGGAGACAGGGCAAAAGGTCGTATTTCAGGAATCGTATGAGGCTTCAGGAACGCAGGCAAGGGCGATCGCTGGAGGTTTTGAAGCCGACGTTGCCGTGTTAGCTATGGAAGGTGATCTCGACAAAATAGCGAAGGCGGGTTTCATTACGCATGACTGGAAGGCACAGAGCAATAATGGTATGATCACGAACTCCATCGTAGTATTGGGGACTCGTACCGGTAATCCGCTCGGAATTAAGGATTGGAATGACTTAACACGCGAGGGTGTGAAGGTGCTGTATCCGAATCCGAAAACTTCCGGCGGCGCTCAGTGGGACATTAATGCCATATATGGCGCTGGCCTTAAGCAGTCAGAGGAGCAGACGGGTACAAAGGATGCCGAATATGCGAAGCATTTTCTAAAAGCAGTCCATGCCAATGTGGAATCGCTTGATAAGAGCGGTCGCGCATCGATGGCAGCCTTCGAATATGGTGTAGGAGATGTCATCGTCACTTACGAGAATGAGTTGCTCGCTCGAATTAAGAAAGGCGTCAAGTATGACATCGTTGTTCCAAAAGACACGATATTGATCGAGAATCCAGCAGCGATCGTGGATAAAAATGCAGATAAGCATGGCGTTCGTAAGGTAGCCGAGGCTTTTATTGCCTTTTTGCAAACGGAGCAGGCGCAGCGCCTTTTTGTGGATCATGGATTCCGCTCCGTAGACAAGAAGGTAGCTGAGGATACGAAAGACCGTTATGTGGTGCCGGAAGGATTGTTTGACATTTCATACCTAGGCGGCTGGTCTGAGGTTAGAGAAAACCTTTATTCCAAAAAAGGTGTCTGGTATCAAGTGCTCGCTGATCTTTAATACGATGTGTGAGGAAAGTTCTTAATAAACCTCTGTGCTCTATGTCTCTCGTTTAAACGAGAGACATAGAGCACAGAGGTTTTTTTGATGAAAGCATGATGCTGCCATCGACAAAACGAAATATGAGCGATTTGTTTACGATTGTTAAAATAAGTCTAAAAGATGCTGGGGAGCAGGCATAGTTTCCGGGCTTTTTTTTGTGCGTAAAGGCACTTCATGGGCCGAACGTACTAAAAATGATACTCCGCTGCGAATGATGTAGAACCGAGAGAAGCAAGGGCAAGGGGGAGAAATGATGAAGACGAATAAAACGTCGAATAAGAAAATGAAAAGGATAAAATACATTTTGATCATAGGTACAGCTTTGTTGATCATCGTTGCTTTGGGCGGATGGGGGGCATTTCGTTTCCTGATCGGCAAGCAGGATATTGGACAGCTTGAGGTGCCGCTGCCGGCAGCTACGATTTTGTATGATCAGCACGGAACGGAAGCCACCCGTATTTCTTTCAATAAAATTGATGAGATTGCCTATGAAGACATACCAAAACATATGGTTGATGCCGTTGTTGCGGTAGAGGACAGACGTTACTTCGAGCACGAAGGAATGGATATGCGGGCAATTAGCCGAGCGATTTGGACAAATATTACATCAGGCGGGACAGTACAGGGCGGAAGCACGATAACACAGCAGCTCGCGAAAAATGTCTTTTTGTCGCAGGAGAGAACCTGGTCGCGGAAGTGGGATGAGCTGCTTTTGGCGAAAAAGATTGAGGAAAGCTACAGCAAAGAGGATATTATGGAGAAGTACCTCAACCAGATCTACTATGGTGATGGAGCATGGGGAATCGATAGAGCGGCGCATACGTATTTTGGCAAGCAGCCAAATCAGCTTAGCGTAGCGGAGGCAGCGCTCCTTGCTGGTCTAATCAAGGCGCCATCCGCCCTAACTCCTTATAAACATCTAGAAAAAGCGATTGATCGAAGAAATGTGGTTCTTCAGCTTATGAAGGATCAAGCACTAATTAGCGAGGATATATATAATAAGGCCATTCATGAGCCTGTGAAATTACTGAGCGCAAAGCCTAATCGAGTAGATGATATCAACTATCCTTATTATGTGGACCAGATCATTCGTGAGGCGATGACGCAATATGGGTTATCGGAAAATGAAGTGCTGCAGGGCGGACTTCGAATCTATACCGCTTTGGATACGAAAATGCAGCAGTCGGCGGAACAGGTATATGCGAAGGAATCTCTATTCCCAAATAGTGCTGCAGACCAGCTCATTCAAAGCGGTGCTGTTCTGATTGATCCGCGTGACGGCGGAATTCGGGCGATGGTTGGCGGCAGAGGGGAGCAGCCATTTCGCGGCTTTAACCGAGCGACGCAGCTAAGCCGTCAGCCAGGCTCAACGATCAAGCCCATCGCGGTATACACGCCTGCGCTGGAGCTTGGCTATAAGCCAAGCGATGATCTAGTTGATGAACCGATCAATATTAACGGCTATGAGCCAAAAAACGCAGACGGCTCCTTTCATGGCAGAGTGTCACTTTATGAAGCGCTTATTAACTCTTACAACATACCAGCTGTGAAGCTGCTTAACGAAATGGGTATTGAAAAAGGAATGGATGCGGCGGCACGTTTCGGCATTCCTCTGACAGATGAGGATCGCTCGCTGGGGCTTGCGCTCGGCGGTCTTCATGAGGGTGTATCGCCACTTCAGATGGCCGAAGCTTTTGGCGTATTCGCAAGTGACGGCGTTCGTAATCATGCGCATACCATTACTCGCATCGAATCGGCAGACGGCAGCGTACTGGCTGAATTCAAGCAGAGTGAAGGCAGTGTGAAAGTAACGGAGCCAGAAATTGCCCGAACAATGACAGCTATGCTAGAGGGAGTCATAAAGGATGGGACGGGTGCTGCTGCAATGCTTGAAGGCCGCCCAGTTGCAGGAAAATCTGGAACGACACAAATGTTAGGCACGACAGGCTACGGCGCAAAGGACAATTGGTTCGTTGGCTACACTCCGCAGCTTGTAGGCGCGGTGTGGCTTGGGTACGATCAAAGTGACAGCAGCCATTATTTGTCGACGAGCTCAAAGGCTGCGGCTGTTGTCTTTCAAGCTTTATTCGCAGATGCATTAAAGGATGAGCCGGTTATACCTTTTCCTAAGGCACCAGATCTTTTGCCGAAGAAGAAGGATAAGGAAAAAGAAAAAAATAATATATCGAACAAAGATGATGATTCTGATAAGAAACGGGATTGGAAAAAGGACAGGGAAGAAAGAAAAAAACAGAAGGAAAAAGAAAAAGAACAAGAAAAAGAGAGAAAGAAAGAGAGGCACAAGGATAAAGATAAGGATAAGGATAAAAACTGAGGAATAGGGCGTGATAATGTAAAAGGGAATTGGTGGAATAATAACACCAACTAAGGAGGATCAAGTTATTAATAATAGAAGTTTATTCAGGAAAAATGCAATTGTCGGACAACCATTGTATAATGAATAGGCTATTAACTATTTTTTCTATGGTTAATTAATTTTCGAATGAAAAAGGGGAGTATTATCCTATGTCAACAATGAATGTATTTGTTACAAACTGGTTGAATCATCGTAAAGTATTGCTTGCTATGCTTGATACTGTACAAAATGAAAACCTCCAATATAAGCCTTGGGAAAAGGCAATGTCGTTGTCAACTCTTGTTCTCCATATCAATGGATCAATGGACATGTTCGCACAAACGGTAAAAAACGGTTTGTTCACGCCTCCTTCAACAGCTAAACAAGCTGAAACGATTGAAGAGCTGAAAGCGATCGTAGCAGCGGATACCGCTTCAACGAAAGCATTGCTAGAATCTTTAACGGATGAGCAATTAGAAAAAGAGATCGACTTCCATGGCATGAAAATGGCTGGAATCGTTTTGCTCGAGAATGGCAAGGATCATGAAATTCATCATAAAGGTCAATTGTTCATTTATCTGCGCTTGCTGGGCGTCGAAACATTGCCTTTTTTCGTAAGCAGATAATAGGAATTGTATTATAAGGGGAGGAGTTCATACATCAGGCCTTTGGTCTCATGAAGCAACTCCTCCTTTTTATTAACTCCTCCTATCTGGCAACTCCTATCAAATTTATAGAATAGGAATGAAGAGACGATGATCAAAATAAACAGTTCAGAATTGAACGCTGCTTTTCAAGCATTTATTGGCAAGGAAGTTTATATTCATAGTGAAGCGACCTCTTTCGTCTTTGTCCGAAATTTCAAGGTTAGCCTCACTGAAGCTCATATTGCTGGGGAGGGTTCATACCGGATAGCTCTTCGCTTTGATGAGCTTGGCTGGCTGCGTACAGAAGCACTCACCCATTATGAAGCAACGGTGGATGGGAAGCTATTACTGGCGGGTTACGATGATAAAGGCAGAATGAACGTTGCTCTGCAGCTTGGAAAGGAGCCGTTTCCGGAATGAGTGAAAAAGCAGTTAAAAAGCTATTAGCTGTGTTTGCGCATCCTGATGATGAGTCTTTTATTTGCGGAGGAACATTGGCAAAGTATGCAAGCATGGGAGTTGAAATTACTCTCGTAAGTGCGACAAAAGGCGAAATGGGACGTCGAATGGGAAATCCGCCTTATGTGAATCGAGAGACTATGCCTGATATTCGGGAAAAAGAGCTGCGGAACGCTTGCGAGGCACTTGGCATACAAAATCTTATTTTTTTTGGTATCCGTGACAAGATGGTTGAATTTTACGATTCAGAGAGCCTCATCTCAAAAATAGGCGTACTCATGGATGAGATCAATCCGGATGTAGTCCTTACTTTCCATGAAGTTTTAGGCGGACATCCTGATCACTGTGCAATTGGAAAAGCAACAACTACCGCTTTCCACCGCAGCAAGCAGCCAGGGTCGCTCTATTTCATCAGTTTCGGCGATATGATGAATGCTCCGGAACGATTTGGTTACACGAAGCAGGACATTGTCAAAATAGATGTTCGTCATAAGTTAGAAGCTAAGCTTGCTGCGTTTCGTGCGCATCGCTGTCAAACCGAAATGGACGAATGGGTATGGGAAGCAGACAGCGCGGCATTGGCGCATTTTGGCAAGTATGAGTATTTTATAAAAGGAAATCAAACAATGATCTCAAAAACTGCGGATGATCTTTTTTAAAAAACGTACATACGAAACAGGCAGTCTCCAAGCAGCTTAATCTGCTGAAAGACTGCCTGTTTTTATTTTGTTTAAAACATTGGAAATACATATCGAACAAGAAAGTAGAGAGCCCCGAAGAAGATGATAATGTAGGCAGCGTATTTAATGAATGTAGACGCCACTAAACTTGAATCTGATTTCTTTTCAACATGTCTTTCTTCAATCTCTAAATTTTGTTGCCTTGTCGTCATTTGAATCACTCCCTCAGTGAGTTTGATAATATTGAATACCCTGCTGTGGTAATGATGAATCAATAGCATGCAGAAAATTGTTTATATATCGATGTTTTTCGATCATTTCTTGGGAAATAGTCGAGATAGGTAAATGGTAACCTAATCATTTTGTACCATTGAATCTGTCATGAGGAAGATGGATAATAACGGAAATGGCATTTCTTTTTTTACAGCGAGTAAAAGGGGTTTACCCTTTTTTTGAGAATTGAGGTTCTTTTTTACGAAGTTCTGAATATCTTAGTTAACGAAGCCCTATTGTTGCAGGTACACCTTTATTTTGCAAAACAATAGAATAGGGCAACAGGAGGCATATAAGTTGAACGAAGCAAGGAAGCCTTTACAGCTAAGTACACAGATGAGCCATAGCCACAGGGACATCCTACTTGAAATTGAGGAAACGATTGCGGAATTGGAAATCTACTTGGAGACAAACCCGGATGATGAGATCGCTTTGGTGCAATATGAGCAGTTTTTGAATAAACGCGAGGATTTCACTTATTTTTTGGCGGAGCCGTATGGGAAATCATCTCAATCTGTCATGCAGGCGTAATCAAATAGAGCAAGGATGTCAATAACATGGACATGCATGGCTCGGAAGAGCTGCTTGATTGAAGCTAGGCTATGGGGAAATTAAGATTAGATCTGGCAATAGGAGTCAAAAGCATGCCAAGGAGCGAACAGCTGCCCTTGGCATTTTTTTATTTTGATCAGCGTATGATGAGACGAATGTACGTAGGATTTTATTCGATATTTTTATCTTTAGCATGGGAATCAAAAGAGGATGTCTGATGGGGGGATGGGGAAATAACCACACAATTAAATAAATAAAAGTTTAGCGAAAATACTAATTGAAAATGATTTTCATTCGCTGTATAATGAGAAACGGTATCAATATAATGATACTAATTATCATTATCATACAGGAGGAAATAAAGTGAAACTAGCAGGATGGAAGATTGGTATTATGACTTTATTATTAGCGACTACGGTAGCATGCGGAAACAATGTAAATAAGCCAGAACAGGTGACTGGAAACACAGAAACAGAGCAGCCAAGCCCGGCTGCAACGGAAACTCCTGTGTCTGATTCAAAAATAGAAGTAGATGAAACAAAAGCAGCGGAACTGATTGCACAGTTCAATAACCAAGTGCCATCATCAACGGTAACCATATCAGTAGCTATTGCTGAGCTTTTAAATGAGCTTGGAATTGAGACAGCAGGTGTTCCAACGACGAAGAACAAATTGCCAGAAGCTTTCGTTAACCTGCCTCGCATCGGCTCATCTCATCAGCCGGATCTAGAGCAAATTGCGAAGCTGCAGCCTGGTGTCATTCTTGGACCAAGCTCTATTAAGGATAGTTTGGATAAGTCCTTTAAACCAGCGAATTTACCTACAGCTTATTTACCTGC
This sequence comes from Paenibacillus sp. NRS-1760, assembly GCF_050467785.1. Lineage (NCBI taxonomy): Bacteria > Bacillati > Bacillota > Bacilli > Caryophanales > Paenibacillaceae > Paenibacillus > Paenibacillus sp. NRS-1760. The sequence goes on from NZ_JBITPK010000010.1 coordinate 78,707, forward strand.
GGACTCCTTAGACGAGTTGAAACTCAGCACGGTAGTTCTAGGTCGAGTGTACGGGAAAGAAGATAAAGCGAATGAAGTATTGCGGAAGCTGAGCGAACAAGAAGCGGAAGCTGTTAAGCTTTCCGAAGGCAAAGATGCTCCAAGCGTAATGGTTCTATTCGGTTCTGCTGAATCATTAATGTTCATGAACGATAGTACTTTTGTAGGCAGCTTGGCGAAGAAGCTAGGAGCAAAAAACGTATTATCAGAAGTATTGAAAAAAGAAGATGCTTATGTACCACTTGATATGGAAAGCATCGTAACGGCTAATCCAGATATTATTTTGCTAGTTGCTCATGGTGATCCTTCTGCTGTTACGAAGCAGCTTGAAGATGATGTGAAGAAGAACGGAGCATGGGAGAAGCTGAACGCATTCAAAAACGGCAAGCTGATTGCACTTGATTATAGCTTATATGGAGTAGCTTCGTTAGTAAATGCACCAAATGCATACCAAGATATGGCGAAAATTTTGTATAACTAATGAAAGGGAGCTTAGAGGTGACGGATAATAAAAAAATGAGAACGGCCACGCTTCTAGCTCTCTCATTTTTGTTGCTGATTGTGGCTATTTTGTTCTCAGTTGCGCTTGGTAGTGCAAGATTCGATCTAGCTTCTACTTTTCAAGCGATATTAGGCAATGGGAATGAAGCGGCAAATTCTGTGCTTTGGGATATTCGAATCCCTAGAGTATTTCTTGCTTTGATTATCGGCGCGAACCTTGCTTCATCAGGAGCTTTGCTGCAAGCGGTTATGCTAAATCCACTGGCAGACCCGGGGCTAACTGGTGTTTCTTCCGGGGCAGCGGTTACCGTATTATTCATTATGCTAGTCATGCCTAGCTATTCATCGTTTATTCCGTTAGCTGCAATTATTGGCGGCGGTATTGCTGCCGGAATGGTTTATACTTGGGCATGGAACAAGCAAACAGGTTTTACACCTGTTCGTATCATTCTTTCGGGTGTTGCCGTAAATGCGGTATTTGGAGGAATGATCGGCCTGCTCTCTATCAAATACAGCGATAAGCTGCCTGGCGCACTTGCATGGATGAACGGAAGTTTGGCAGGCAAAGGAATGGGCGATGTGCTCATGATATTGCCCTATTCGATTATTGGATGGATTGCGGCGATTCTATGTATTCGGCAAGCGAATATATTACGTTTAGGCGAGCAAGTAGCACATAACTTGGGGCAAAACCTTAATCGAAGCCGCTTGATTTTGTCTTTTGTGGCGGTGTACTTAGCTGCTGTTTCAGTGTCGACAGTAGGTCTTGTTGGGTTTATTGGTTTAATCGTGCCACATATGGCTCGTTTATTAATTGGCACAAATTATCGCCACACGTTGCCGCTTAGCTTAATACTTGGGGCACTGCTTCTCTTAGTGGCAGATACGATTGGACGGACTGCCTTCGGCTCTGTAGGGGTGCCTGCAGGTATCGTCATGGCATTGGCAGGAGGTCCGTACTTCCTCTATTTGATGCGAAAAGGAGGGGTCTAAGTTGTTAAAGGTCCAATCGTTGAATATTCGTTACGCGGATCGTACAATAGTGAGCGACTTTTCTCTTGATGTGAATGAGGGAGAAGTGGTGTCCATTATTGGACCGAACGGCTCGGGAAAGTCGACTATTTTGAAGGCTGTATCTCGAATGATTCCTTGCGAAAGCGGACGCGTCTGTATTGCCGATCAAGAGATTCGCTCGCTTAGTACGAAGCAAGTATCGCAAATGCTGTGCATGCTTTGTCAGAAGAACGTCAGTCCGTCTGACATGACAGTAGAGGAATTGGTTGGTTATGGGCGAATTCCTCATAAGAAATGGTATGAGCGTCTGGATGCCGAAGATTATAAGGTCGTACATTGGGCGCTTGAACAGACGGGCATGATGGAGTTTAAAGACAGGCTTATTGTATCCCTCTCTGGCGGAGAAGCACAGAAGGCATGGCTTGCTATGGCGCTCGCTCAAAGACCTAAGGTGCTTCTACTCGATGAGCCGACTACTTATTTGGACATCGCACATCAACTGGAAGTGCTTGAACTTGTGCGACGACTAAATCGAGAATTGAAGCTGACGGTTATAATGGTGCTGCATGATTTGAACCATGCATCCGCTTATAGCGATAGGGTTTGTGTGATTAAGAATGGGGATAAACATGTATTTGGCAAGCCGAAGGATGTTTTTACGATGGAGCTGATTCGCAGTGTCTACGGTGTGGAAACAGAAATTCAGCAAATGCCCGAAAACGCTAGTCCACGAATTCACGTATTAAAAAAAGTCTTATAAAAAGCGAGGGATGACGAATGAAGGCGATGGATATTGAAATGATTAAGGTGAATTATTTAAACTTTACGGAAAGCTTGAAATCTGTCGTGCTCGGTACAATTGACGATGAGGGAAAACCTTTTGTTTCCTATGCTCCCTTTGTGAAGTTCAACGGAAAGCTCTACATTTATATTAGCAGAATCGCTCATCATTTCCGGTACATGGAAGCCAATCCATCAGTGGACGTTATGCTGCTGGAGGATGAGTCGCAGACTACAAATTTATTTGCTAGGCAGCGTGCGCGCTTCGTTTGTAATGCGGTTAATATCGGAAATGAAGGGCATATTGAGATATTTGAACGGTTTGAGCAAACCTTCGGCAAAAACATGATTGGCATGCTTCGCGGCCTTGATTTCTCTTTGTTTGAGCTGACGGCTTCGGAAGGCCGTTATGTAGCAGGCTTTGGCCAGGCTTACGATATCGACTTGTCAGGCGAGAAATTTGAGCATGTAGCAAGAGATGGGCATGCACAAGCGAAGAAAGCTTAATAAGAGCAGAGGAGCGGACTCTATTATGACGATCACAACAGTACTGCCTATTTGGCGTGCTATTCAAGAAAGATTCCATAAAACGGTCAAAGCATTGCCGGAGCAGGATTTGTCTTTACAGCTTGGAGCATCCTCCATTGGCTATATGCTTCGACATAACGCTGAGGTTGAATATATGTTCGCAGACTGGTTCTTCGGGAAAAAGATGCCGGAGGGATTGCAGATCTCGACAAGCAGAGGTGCTGCTGGGAGCAAAGCAACCTATGATAATTTACAGGAGCTTATTGAGCTGCTTGAATCCTCCAACAATCATCTTATGGATGCAATGAAAGAGCTTCCGGAGGAGAAATGGCATCAAATCGTGGACTGTCCGATCGGCCCCTCCACGCCGCTTGAGGCTGTTGGCCGTTTGATGTATCATACCGGCATCCATGCAGGCCAAATCTCGCTTATTCAAAAATGCGCTCCTAAAGAGGAGCCAGCTACTTAGGGATACGATTGAAGTCTCAGAGACCACTCTCTGGGGCTTTTTTTTATGAAATAACAGTCAAATACAAATGTCGGATCATGACGGGAAATACGGATTAAGAGCAAAGGTCGCAGGTGATTTCGGTAAATGATGCCGCAATTTAAGGGGGAAGAATCGATTATATTGAACTCGCTCTGAAAATTACGGATCACATGGAGCGATTAGACAGTTTGGAAAACAAGATATTCTATCATTTGATTTACTCTTTGCCTTATTTGCAGTACCACTTATAATATATACATAACATCTTAATTAGGATTGCTAGGCTATTGCTAAAACTAGATTTAACAAGGAGTTGCTATCATGATATTAGAGGTTGCTTCATTGCAGGTTAAGGCAGGGCTGTCCGAACAATTTGAAAGCAATTTCAAAGCCGCATCAAAAATTATCTCAAGCATGAACGGTTACGTCAGTCATGAACTTCAGAAATGCTTAGAAGAGGATAATAAATATATATTGCTTGTACGATGGGAAACGCTGGAGGATCATACCGTTGGCTTTCGCGGATCGGCGGAATATTTGGAGTGGAAGAGTCTTCTGCATCATTTCTATGATCCATTTCCAGCGGTGGAGCATTATTCGAATGTGGATATTAGCTAGAGTGAATGGTAAGAGCCATCACTGAAAATAAACATAGAGGTGAGAAGCATTCAAGATTTTATTCCGTTACATCTTTGCTTCGATGGTGTAGGTCAAGAGGTCGAGATACTGGACGTTGTACAACTGGGTGATGACCTGTATCGCATTGAGGAGAATCCTGTATTTACTGAAAATGTTGCCTTTGGAGACGTTATTCGCGTAAGAGCATTCAAGGATGTATCCATGTACATAGAAACGATAGAGAAATCAACGTTCACCAGGCATAATTGGCTGCTAAGCAAAGAAGTTATTTATTCATTAGAACTTAAACTATTAAAAAATAAAATTCGAGAGTGCCAAGGCAAGTCGCAGCAAGTGTTTGGCGGTATTTTTATTGTAAATTTACCTGCTCATTCAGAAATTGATATAAACCATGAGGTGCAAAAGGTAATCAAAGCAGTTGGGAAGTAAAGTTTAAACGATAAAGCAGCAGAGAAGGAGGAGTTATAGATGGAGCTTGGGCTAAAAGGAAAAATCGCACTCATTACAGGCGGGAGCAAAGGAATTGGACTTGCAACAGCATTGCTGCTGGCAGAGGAAGGTGCTGAGGTAGCCATTGTTGCACGGGAGGAGCAGTCTCTGCGCAGCGCGGCAGCACTTATAAAGGAACGAACAGGCAAAGAAGCGTTGGCAATCAGCGCGGATGTAAGTCGGCCGGAAGATGCCGCAAGAGCGGTTGAGCAAACGGCAGCACACTTTGGCGGTGTCAACATTCTTGTGAATAACGCAGGGGTTTCTGCGGCGCAGCCTTTTGAGAAGGTGGAGACTGATGCATGGACAGCGGACCTCGATTTGAAGCTGCTCGGAGCGGTTCATTTTGCGCGTGCGGTACTTCCCTATATGCGTAAAGCAGGTGGAGGAGCTATCGTCAACGTGACAGCTATAGGCGGGAAAACGCCAGGTGCTTCCTCTCTCCCAACCTCTGTTAGCCGCGCGGCAGGCCTTGCACTGACCAAAGCGATGAGCAAGGATCTGGCTGTGGATCAAATTCGTGTAAATGCAGTTTGCATCGGGCTGATTCGCAGCGCACAAATCGAGCGGATGTGGCAAGCTGCGAGCCCTGAGCTTAGCTGGGATGAATTCTCAGCGGACAAGCGCCATGGGATACCTTTGGGTCGAATTGGCAGGGCGTCGGAAGCAGCAAATGTTATCGGTTTTCTCGTTTCGGAAGCCGCATCTTTCGTAACGGGTACGTCTGTAAATATTGATGGCGGCATTTCTGCGGTGCTGTAGTCTGTCTGCTGAAATAAGAAACGAAAGAAGCTCCTTACAGATTGCCGTATTGAACGGTTCTGTTTGGAGCTATTATTATTACTAATTTTTTATTTCTTTTGTTGGAATCGTTGGTTGAAGCGGTCAACTCGTCCGCCTTTATCGGTATTGCGTTGTTTGCCTGTATAAAAAGGATGCGAAGCGGAGCTTGTATCTACGCGAATGACAGGGTAGCTATTACCATCTTCCCATTCCATTTTTTCATTGGACGATTTGGTTGAGCCCGTCAAAAATTTGTAGCCGCTGCTCACATCAAAAAATAATACTTGATGGTAAACGGGATGGATGCCAATTTTCATTTTGTTCTCTCCTTCTATTTGTAATTATTACGAATAACTATTTTGTATCATACTCGAAATACGATTTTTGTGTCAAGGAGTATGGTTAAACACTTATTAATATATGGTATTTGCTAATTTCGCAAAAGTATACTACCATTAAATTATAATCATTCTAAAAGTAAGCCTTTACATAAAGTGGAATGCATTCATGTACTGGCTTTTCAATAAAAGGAGGTAGCTTTGCATGTTAAACATCACAGCAGAAACGGATCGAATAAATCGACATTTGATGGCGAACGGATATAAACTGACAACTCAGCGTGAGATTATATTGCGAGTGCTGCTTGAGAACGAAATGGATCACTTGAGTGCAGAAGGTGTCTTCATGCTCGTAAAGCAGAAAAACTCTGATATCGGTCTAGCGACTGTATATCGGACACTCGAACTGCTCGCTGAGCTTCATGTTGTTGAGAAAATGAATTTCGGGGATGGTGTAGCCCGCTATGATCTTCGCGGTGAGGATCATGAGCATATGCATCATCATCTAATATGCGATGAATGCGGCTCACTGACAGAAATTAAAGAGGATTGGCTGCTCGAGCTAGAGCAGCGAATTGAACGGGAGTATGGCTTTAAAGTGACGGATCATCGGCTTGATTTTACAGGCAACTATAAGTCATGCAGCAAGGGTCAATGCAAACGGAGAAATAAAGCTGTATCTTAACTTCATAAAAGTTATAAGAAGGGCTTCTCCACTATGTGGGAGAGGCTCTTTTTTGTTTGGTTATGCGGTCGTTGCATGTCTAGCCATCATCGAAATTTTCAAAAATGTTTCAAAACATTATTGTATAATATAAGAATGCTCTCGCAGATAAACATCTTACATAGAATAGAGGGGATTTAATGGAGCATGTTCATGGAACCTATGATAGTTTATTAGTTATTTTCTCTTATATTATAGCAGTCATGGCTTCATATACAGCACTGGATCTTGCAGGAAGAGTGAGCACCTCCAAAGGAAGCACAAAGCTAAGCTGGCTTATGTTTGGAGCGGCTTCTAAGGGGATGGGAATCTGGTCAATGCATTTTGTCGGCATGCTCGCGTTAAAGCTTCCTTTCCCTATAAAATATGATTTGGTTATCGTGCTTATCTCGGTAATTGCGGCGATTGGAGCGGCTTTTACTGCGCTGTATGTTGTCGGTCGTAGTGAACTTTCGAGATCGCAATTGCTAGCTGGCGGATTGTTGCTTGCCACAGGCATTACGATCATGCACTATGTTGGCATGTCTGCAATGCTTATACATATAACCTATAATCCGATTATCGTTATGCTCTCTATTCTTATTGCGTTTGTCGCATCCATTGCAGCTCTTTGGCTATCGTTTTATTTCCGTAAGGATAGACGACAGAAAGGACAATGGTGGAAAAAGCTTGGAAGCGGCGCTATTATGGGGGCTGCGATAGTTGGCATGCATTATACGGGAATGGTCGCAGCTAATTTTCATTCCAGCAATAAGACTGCTTTGTTTTTTGGCGTTATTTTGGATCAAACGTGGCTGGCCTACATTATTGCGTTAGGTATATTTTTTACACTTGGATTATCCTTGTTTGGGATCTATATATCGAAGCGATTTGCCCATAAGGACTCAGAAATTGAACAAAATGAAAAATGGTACAAGTCTTTATATGAAAATAGCCAGGATGGCATCGTGTCTGTTGATTTGCATTACCGTGTGACTAGCCATAATACGAATGCTTTGAAGATAACAGGTTTCAGCAGCAAGGAGGTTATGCATCAATCGATATCCACGTTAAGCGGGATTATTGTTCATGAGGATCAAGAACGTGTGAAACAAATGTTTCAAAGATCCTTTGCGGGGGAGACTGTGAATCACGAAACCGCCATCATCCGTGCTGACGGCATGAGAATTGAGCTCAACGTAGCTAATGTACCGGTTGTTGTGGATGGTGAAGTCGTAGGCAGCTATATTATTTTTAAAGATATAACCGCTGAGAAGCGGGCGCAGCTGAAAGTCAATCATTTAGCCTTTCATGATGAATTGACAGGTTTGCCGAATCGTCGCAAATTTAATCAAGAGATTGCTGAGACCATTGAACAGAGCAGTACAAGCGATTCGCATTTTGCTGTAATGGTACTCGATATCGACCGTTTTAAAATTATAAATGATTCACTCGGGCATATGGTCGGCGATCAGTTTTTGCAGGAAGTTAGCGGACGCATTCAACAAGCTATTGCAGGGCAAGACGTTATGCTTGCTCGCATAGGCGGAGACGAGTTTACGCTGCTGTGCCGCAATTATGAAACGCAAGACACGATTAAGCGGTTAGCGGAACAGATCATCAGCTGCATCCAAGCGCCGTATCGATTAAAGGACAGTGATTTTTATGTGTCCGCAAGTATCGGAATTGCCCTGTTCCCTAGCCATGGACAGGATGCTGTACAGCTGCTTAAAAATGCCGATACAGCGATGTATGAGGTGAAGAAAAAAGGTAAAAACGATTATCAATTTTTCACTGGCGAGCTCGACCGAGTGCTGCAAGAAAAAATCGAATTAGAGGGCGATCTTCGAAAAGCGATTGAACGAGGGGAGCTGCTGCTCCATTACCAGCCGCAAATCCGAACAGAGGATCGTGCGATGATTGGGATGGAGGCGCTAGTACGCTGGCAGCATCCAACTAGGGGGCTTCTAAGTCCAGACGTCTTTATACCGCTTGCGGAGGAGACCGGTCTCATTTATGAAATGGGAACATGGGTACTGCGCGAAGCCTGCAAACAAATGCGGATGTGGCATGTACAGGGAGGGCCGCTTATCCCTATATCCGTCAACTTGTCTTCGCAACAATTCCATCAGCCTAAACTTGCGGATTATATTATGGCTATACTGCAGGAAACGGGATTGGAGCCGAAATATTTAGAGCTGGAAATAACAGAAAGCATGATGATGGACGCTGCATTGTCCAGCAGCATTTTGAATCAGTTGAATGAATATGGTATTCGCATTAGCTTAGATGATTTTGGAACAGGCTACAGCTCGCTCAGTTATTTGAAAATGTTCCCGATTCAAAAAGTTAAAATAGATCGCTCCTTTATCCGTGATATTACAAATAACAGTGATGATAGAGCGATCGTTTCAACCATCATTGCGATGGCTATGCATTTGAACATGGAAGTTATTGCGGAGGGAATTGAAACGAAGGATCAGCTGGATATTTTAACGGACAATTCATGCAGAAAGATTCAGGGCTATTATTTTAGCAAGCCGTTGTCTGCAAGTGCTGTGGAAGAACGTTTTTTTGTGCCAGCGCGATAAGCAAGCTTAAAAAAAAGAAGCTGTTTCTAAAAGGTGATTACCTTCCAGAGACAGCTTCTTAATTTTGTTCTTCCACTACTTTGCTTAAGCAATTTCGGCAGATGCAGGCTTTGTTTTTGAGCTCTTCAGGAACGGCCTCTAGAAGCGTGCTGGGAAATGATTTCTGGAAGCACCAGCAATCTTTCGCTGCATTGTTTTCTTCCATGGCACAATCGTTTGGCCCATTGCAAAGGGGACAATTCATGAATGCAGTCGCCTCCTTGCTTGTTATTCAGTGACGTTAAGCACAAATTTCTCAATAACGTGGCGAACGCCTTCCTCGTTATTTGACAACGTTACATAGTCTGCAATGTCCTTCAGAGATTGAATGGCGTTGCCCATTGCTACACCAAGTCCGGCAGCGATAATCATTTCATTATCATTCCATGCATCGCCAAGGGCGATTGTTTGGTCCATTGTACAGCCAAGATGCTCGGCCATAAATTTCAGTGCATGCCCTTTAGTGCCTTCCTTATGCATGAACTCTAAATAGTGCGCTTTGGATTTAGTAATATGCACGCGATCACCGATTAGAGGCTTAAGCTGCTCAGCGATTTCATCGAGGCGAGCCGGATCATCGATAATAAGCATTTTGTTCATCGGAAAGTCGAGCAATTTGTTGAAGTCAGGCTCTATTTTATAAGGGATATTGGCAAGCTTAGAATAAGCTTTGATTTTGTCATTGTCATGAGTGCTGTAAAGCTCATCGTCAACGTAAAGCTGCAGGTGCAAGCCGTTCTCTTCAGCGAAAGCGTGAAGCTCTTTAGCCGCATCAATCGGTACGTTTCTTTCATACAGGACTTGTCCATCAAGCAGTGTTTTGACGAGTGCCCCTTGATAGGTAATAATAGGAACATTGAGTTCAATTTGCTTAGCAATTTTTTGAGCGGAAGCAAACATGCGGCCTGTTGCCAGTGTAACCGTTACACCTTGGGCAATAGCAGCTTCCATGGCACGCTTCGTGCCTTCCGTTACGGTTAGGTCATCCGTTAATAACGTGTCGTCAACATCAATCGCGATAAGTTTATACATACTAGCGGTAAAGCTCCTCTCCAGCTCTCTATATTTAAATATAAGAAGTTATAAGTTCTACATGTATAACTAGGCTTATATTTCGCTGCGAAACGATTGCAGACGCCGCCAAAGACGGCGTTGGCCGTTTGCGCTTTGATTAGGTTGATTGTAGCTAAAATGATCCAGACATTCAAGACTAGGCTTATGCTTACGAAGTAAGTTTTACTTCGTAAAACTAGGCTTATGCTTTCGAAGTAAGTTTTGCTTCACAAAACTAGGTTTATGCTTACGAAGTAAGTTTTACTTCGTAAAACTAGGCTTATGCTTTCGAAGTAAGTTTTGCTTCACAAAACTTTGTAGGAGATGAACAGATGAACTATTTTACATCAGCGGCAGCAAAACAAAGATTTCTGACTCTCTGCGTCATGGGAGCTGTATTATTTACTGCTCTTGGCTTTGCAATAGGGTTTTTCTGGATGGGGAATCAGTATCCGATGATCAAGGAGCCGACCTTTAAGCAATTTACGGTTTCATACAACAAAATTATGAATGACTATTTAAACGGAGCTGAGCCGAAGAAGCTGATTAATGGCGCAATTGCAGGCATGGTTAGCTCGCTTGAGGACCCGTATTCCCGATATTTGGCTGAGGAAAAGGGCAGTGCCTATACCCAGTCCTATGAGGGCGAAATATATGGAATTGGTGCTGAATTGCGCGAAGAGGAAGGCATGTTCATCATTACCGGGCTCACGAAGGGAGCTCCAGCCGAGCGAGGAGGCTTACTGACGGGCGATATCATTCTCTCGGTAGATAATCAGAAGCTGGCTGGAAAGACGTTTGAGGAGCTGCTTGGCCTTGTTAGAGGCAAGGAAGGAACATCAGTTTCGCTGCAGATTCAGCGCCCGAATCAAGTTGAGCCGATAACATTAAAGCTGAAGCGGGAAGCTATTCCAGTGCATACGGTAACGTCTGAGCTTCTTGAAGGCGGTATCGGGCATGTTACGATTAGCCGTTTCGCTGAGAAAACTGCGGATGAATTTGAAGCTGCAATTACGGAGCTGCAGGCGAAGCAGCCGCTTAAAGGATTGCTGCTGGATATGCGATCCAATCCCGGGGGATTGCTGCAGCCAACTATTAAGATTGCGAGCAAGCTTATACCAAAAAACAAGGTTATTTTGAATGTCGTTTACAAAAATGAGCGGCAAACGATTTCGTATAAGTCTGATCAGAAGAAGGAATGGAAAGTGCCGATTGTAGTACTCGTGAATGGACAATCTGCAAGCGCGAGCGAGGTGCTGACGGCTGCGTTAAAGGAATCAGCGGGAGCAACAGTTGTCGGTGAAAAAACGTATGGCAAAGGTGTTGTACAAGCTTTTAATCAGTTTAAGGACGGTTCTGTCTTAAGCTTAACGGAAGCGCAGTGGAAGACGCCGGGCGGCACTTGGATTAACAAAACAGGCGTTTCACCGGATTTTGCAGTAGCCCTTCCCGAATATACGAAACTAAGACCGCTTGCGATTGGTACACATATGAAGATAGGCAGCTATGGCGAGGATGTAAAGACGCTGCAGATGATGCTGAAGGAGCTCGGTTATTCTCTTACAGGACAAGAAGGCATGTTCGATAAACAAACAGCAGCAGCATTAACTAAGTTCCAAAAAGCCGAGAAGCTGGAGGCTACGGGCAGTTTCAATGACAAAACGGGGTATAAGCTGCTGGAGCGTCTACGCGAGAAGCTTGGACGCGAGGACAGTCAGCTGATTAAAGGGTTAGAGGTTCTCAAAAACGGCAGTTGACAACGGGGATGATAATCATTATCATTAAATAGGAAGCAAATCCTTCGTTGCGCTGCGGGGTGTATCTTATGAAGAAGATTAAGTATTGCAAACGGAATCTCAAGAACGGTTTGGAGCCGGTTTATAAGGCGATGAAAAATCGATATCCGGATATTAAGCAGAAAAAAAGTGATTGCCTTGGCGATTGCAAAACCTGCAAGCTAGAGTGCTTCGTCGTGGTCAAGTCGAAGACGGTTAGCGCGCCGTCCGCAGAGAAGCTCTATAAGCGATTGAAAAAAATGATCGGGTAGCTTAAATTTCAATAAATTAACAAGAACGGCATTTGCCGTTCTTTATTTTTATGTTAGAATAAGTACAATCTAGGAAAGCTGAGGTGCATAAGCATGAATGATGGATTAGCAGAAGCATTAAATGAACAGATGAATTTTGAATTTTATTCAGCGCATGTGTATCTGGCAATGGCGGCTTACTGTTCAGGTGAAAGTCTTGATGGTTTCGCTAACTTCTTCATTGTACAGGCTGAGGAAGAACGGTTTCATGCAATGAAAATATACAAGTTTCTGAATGACCGTGGTCGTCGTGCTACGCTGTCTGCTCTTGGAGAGCCGAATAACGAATACTCTTCCATTTTGGACACTTTCGAGCAAGGTTACGGACATGAGCAGCAAAATACAAAACGTTTCTATAATTTATCTGACCTTGCGATCAACGATCGCGAGCATGCAACGATCAACTTCCTCAAATGGTTTATCGATGAGCAGGTTGAAGAAGAGGCGTTGTTTGATAACATTATCCATAAGCTGAAACGCATCGACAAGGATAGCAATGCATTCTATATGCTTGATGCTGAGTTCGCTGGACGTTCCTTCACTCCTCCAGCAGTTTAAGCTGGACACCGCAATAATGAATAATAAGGGGATGTGCCGGAAGTAGAGAAATCTACTTTCGATACATCCCCTTTTTTCGATTGAGTGGTTATTCAGCCTTTAAGCAATTGCTCCACTATTCGATTGGCTGCTGCTGCGGTAGAAATCCCATGTTCGTCAGCTGCTTGAAATACGTTCATCAGTGTACCATTTATTTTCTCAACCTTCTGCTGTGCTGTCGCAGCATCCCCGCCAATAAGCTCAACAGAGGTTACGATGATGCCGCCTGCGTTAATCACATAATCCGGTGCATACAAAATGCCAAGCTCATGAAGCTTCTCGCCATGGCGGCTTTCAGCTAATTGATTGTTCGCTGCCCCAGCAACAATGCTGCAGTCTAGCTGGCCTAATGTAAAATCATTTAGGATGCCACCTAAGGCACATGGCGAGAAGACATCGCAAGGTATGCGCATAATGACGTTTGGCTTGCAAGGAATTGCCCCAAACTCCTCGACAACCTTCTTCACTCGTTTTGAATCAACGTCCGTTACAACGAGCTCTGCGCCCGCATGCTTTAAATAGCGGCATAGCTGATAGCCTACTTTTCCTAATCCTTGAACGGCAATGATTTTTTGCTGCATATTTTCGGAACCGTAAACCGTTTTGAGAGAGGCCTGAATGCCAAGGAAAACGCCGTATGCGGTCATTTTAGCTGTGAAATCATTTACTGCACCGAGCGATCCTGATACATCAGTTACATAGGGTGTCTCGAGGCGAACCCAGTCCATATCCGAAACATCTGTACCCAGATCCATACCGGTAATATAGCTTCCTTGCAGGTTTTGAATATGCTGGCCTAGCGCCCGAAACAATATTTCCCGCGAGCTTTGACCGGGTTGGCTTAGAATGACAGCTTTGCCGCCGCCAAATGGCAAACCTGAGATCGCTGATTTATAGGTCATTCCCTGCGCTAACCGCAGCGCATCGAGGACAGCAGCTTCATCGCTGGCATATTGCCAAAACCGGCAACCGCCGAGGGAAGGACCAAGCTTTGTGCTGTCTATTGCAATAATTGCCTTTAAACCGATAGAACGATCCTGGAGGAAGATGAGCTGCTCATAGCTTTGATTCCATGCATCCAAGTGGATTCCTCCTTTGAGGTCTGCCTGTCGCGCTTCTTGTATGTAGTGTATTCATTGCTGCTATCATGAGCTACGTCATGTGTCCCAAGCCGCACCAATAAAGCGGGCAAAATTAATCATAGTAATTCTCTACCAGATCGGGCACAAATAATTTGTTATAGTGGAATGGAATAGATTCATCATTTGCAAACAGCTAGGATGGATTCACGATATAAAATAGATAATGAAAAAGGATGAGGTACAATTGCATTTATTTCCTGTAGCATACTCGCTATTATCAACCGAAGCTTTATTGTCGCATATTAAAGCCCACTATGGCATTCATGAACCCGCTCGTCTGCACTATTTTCTGAGAGGGATGAACGATACTTATATTTTAGAGACGGAGCAAGGCAAATACATATTTAGAGTGTACCGAGCCGACCGGAGAAACCAATCAGAGATTGCTTTTGAATTAGATTTATTAAACGATCTTCATGCAAAAGGGATAAGCGTGTCCGTACCGATTGAGAAAAATGACGGCACATTTATTAATGAGTTTTTGGTCCCTGAGGGTATGAAGTACGGAGTAATGTTTAGTTTTGCTGATGGTCAAGAAAAGCGTATGCAGCATCCAGAAGACAGTCGTCTATTTGGCGCATCCGTTGCTCAAATTCATCAAGCTGCTGACGATTTCACCTCTGAGCACACAAGGGGAGAGCTCGATTTGGAGCATTTGATAGACAAACCGCTTCGCATAATTAAGAAACATATGGAAAATCGGCAAGAGGATTATCAATTTCTATATGAGCTGGTTATGCGCTTAAAAGATCAGCTTAACATTCATCTGAAAGCAGGGCTGGACTTTGGAATTTGTCATGGGGATTTGCATGGCAATACGAATGTCGCTTTTACGGAAAATGGGACATTGACGCATTATGATTTTGATATTTGCGGTTATGGCTGGCGAGCTTATGACATTGCAGAATTTAGACTGGCAAGAGAAATTCATAGCAGGCACGATAAAGATGAGGTTGAACGTCTTTGGGATGCATTTATTTGCGGATACAGAGAAATCAGATCTATAGGCGAAAATGATATTCAAGCTGTTCCGATATTCGTAGCGCTTAGACAGCTTTGGCTCTTTAGCTTATGCTTCAGTGAATCTGAGTTGATCGGAGCAGCTGATTTTGATGACGGATTTATCGACAGCAAGATGGAGTATTTTAGAAATTTAGAGTAGATGTCACAAAAGAGCTTATCTCATCGTTTTATGTGCAAACATGCACAGGAGCTGATGGAGATGAAAGAGAAAAAGGAAATAACATGTGTCATTATTGGCGGTGGTTATGCAGGCATTAACGCCCTTAAGGCAATACGAAAAACATTGCAGCCGGAATTAGGAGATGGGAAGCTCCGTTTAATTCTAATTGATAAGCAGCCATACCATCTTCGGAAGGTATTGCTGTTCAAGCCGGCTGTCCATGATGATAATATTGTTGTTCCTTTTGGCAGCTTGTTTCCAGATGGCGTGGAATTTATTCAAGGAATGGTAGTGACCATAGAAAAAAGGAATAAGCGGTTATTGTATCAAGATAAGAGCGGGCAGGAGCAGAATTTAAAATACGATATTCTCATATTGGCAGCAGGCAGCGTTATTCGTCAACCCGATGCCGATCAGGGCGGTATTGCCTTGACTGGACTCGCAAGCGCAGCTCATATTCGAGAGCTTTGGCATGAAAACTTGAGAAAAGCGGTAAAGGAAACAAGCCGTGCTGAGCGTCAAAGATGGATGACTGTTGCCGTTGCAGGGGCGGGGATTAGTGGAATCGAATCATCTGCTGAGCTTGTCTATGCTTTGCGTAAGGAAGCAAGTGCACTCGGACTTGATCCGTCAGAGGTGATTCTCTACTTGCTAAATGCGCAGGATAGATTATTTCAGGAGGGACCGGCAAAGGTTGGCATGAAGCTGGAGCGCTTGCTTAAGGGCAGCGGAGTGACCGTTCTGCATGGACGCAAAGCTATTCGTGAGAGTAAAGGGGAGCTTCTCTTATCGGATGGTGAGATTTTAAAGGTTGGCTTATGTATTTGGACGCTTGGCTTACTGCCTAATCCGATGCTCAGAAGCATGGGGCTGCCGCTTACCGCACATGGTCGAGTCATTGTGGACGCTAATTACCGTGTGAAAGAAGCACCTGGGATATACAGCATTGGCGACTGTGCTCAAATTGTTGACCCTGTGAGTGGGCTAACGGATGGGATGACGTGCAAGGAAGCGACTGCACAAGCAGATAGGCTGGGGAAGGTCATAACGGCAGATGTAATGGGTCATTCTGCACCTGTTCACAAGAGCTATATTGATTTTTTCTGTTTTGGTCTCGGGTCAGAGCGGGGAATGGTATGGACAAGGCAATGGGGCCTCGACATTGTCATAACGGGGAAGCTTGGATGGAAGGTACGGAAAATGACTTGGGATTATGCGAGTCTCATAAAATGATAAAAGCAGCATTTGTTATGAAACGAGGGATGGTGAAATGAAAGAGCTTTACCTGCAATATAAAGCGCTTTTGTTCAAAATCGCATACCAGCTTACGGGTTCGGCTGCTGACGCTGAGGATATCGTGCAGGATGTTTTCGTGAAGGCATATGATATAGATCCAGAGAGCATAGCCGAGCCGAAAGCTTATTTGTGCAAAATGGCGACAAACCGCAGCTTGGATTTGCTAAAGTCTGCCCGAAAGCAGCGAGAGCGGTACGTTGGGCCGTGGCTCCCAGAACCCATTATTACAGAAGAGACGGATGCACTGGATGCCGTTATTCACCACGATTTGTTGTCTTATGCAATGCTGGTTTTGCTTGAACGGTTAACCCCCTCGGAGCGTGCCGTATTTGTGCTTCGTGAAGCGCTGGGCTTCGATTATTCGGATATTGCAAAGCTAATAGAAAAAAGCGAAGTCAATTGTCGAAAGCTGCTGAGCCGTGCGCGAGACAAAATGGGGATTTCCGAGGCTGAACCTGTTCATGCGCAGCCTGCAGGTGAAGAATGGGTTCGTCGTTTTGTATTGGAGCTTGCGGAGGGCAATGTGAAGGAGGTCCTTTCTCTGCTTGCAGAGGAGGTTGTACTCCTTTCAGATGGCGGAGGTAAAGTGTCTGCTGCTATTCATCCTATTAAAACACGCGAAAACGTTTCTCGGTTTCTATTCGGTTTGGTTCAAAAAGGACCACTTGCTGATGGCAGTGTGAAAGCCGAGCTTAGAATTCTGAACGGTCAGACGGGACTTGTTTTACGATCAGATAAAGGAATCGAGGGGGTTACTCTTTTCCATGTGGTGCAGGGGGGCGCACTCCATCTATACATTGTAAGAAATCCGGATAAGCTGAAACTGTTGAAATTGTATACTGGCGGATCATCATGAGGGAGGTGTCTTCATTTGAAGTTAATTGACGAGACCGTTGTAAAATTAGCAGAAGCCTTTCAACTGCCTGAACGCATATTTAAAATAGATGATTTGCCATGGGTTCCTTTTGATAAAAATCATACCTGTTATTTCAAACCTTTACGTTTTGATCTGAGCACGGGAACATGGATTTATTTATTCAAAATAAAAAGCAATCAAGTGTTAGGCAAGCATAGGCATACCGGCGGATCTGTGATCGGGTATAACATTCAAGGGAAATGGCGATATGAGGGGCGCGATTGGGCAGCCACCCCGGGAACCTTTATTTATGAGCCGCCCGGAGATATTCATACGCTCACAACGGAAGTCGAGGAAGTGCTGACGCTCTTTATATTAGGGGGAGCGCTCCAATACTTCGATGACAACGATGAGATTACCGGACAAGATGATATTTTCACTGTACTACAGAAGTATAAGGATTTTTGCGCACAAAATAATATACAGGAAAATCATGAGTTGATTTATTAATGCTGAGAGTAAAAATAGGAGAGATTATTGTGATGACACAACATGCAAAACACATCATTGAGGGAAATTCGGTATTATTGCGTCCAGCAAAGGAGTCCGATATAGAGGCATATTTAACTTTTTTACAAGATACGGAGATGAACCTGCTGACAGGGTCACAAAAAGCTTTTACACGTGAGGAAATCGAAGCTTGGATTCGCAAAATTAGCGTCATAAACGAAGACCGATTTGATTCCATGATTATATTGAAGGAAACAGGAGAGCTGCTCGGCGAGGTTGTACTAAATGATATGGATACGATCAATCGCAGCGCGAATATACGTATCGGTATTCAAGGGACGCAGCATCGCGGCAAAGGTTATGGTACAGAAGCGCTGCTTCTCATGCTTAGATACGGCTTTCAAAAGTTGAATTTGCACCGAATCCATCTCGGCGTTTACGCTTTTAATCCGCGCGCCATTCATGTATATGAGAAGATCGGATTTCACCGCGAGGGAGTAGAGAGGGACGCTTTGTTTATGGATGGGAAGTTTCATGATCTCATTACAATGTCTATATTAGAGGATGAGTTCGACGCGCTATATGGAGCATAAAACAAACAAATAAAGCGCCAATCGAGGACACGGTTCATTCCATGTACGGGATTGGCGCTTTTTTTTGTAGCTACATCTCGTTAGAATGGAGCGCAAGGAAGGAGTCAACGAGCTCAGGGTCAAAATGCAGCCCGCGCTGTTCACTAATATATTCCAGCGCCCGTTCTTCGGACCATTTTTCTTTGTAGGGACGAGTGCTGGTCAATG
The DNA here is from genome assembly GCF_050467785.1 of Paenibacillus sp. NRS-1760. Taxonomy (NCBI): domain Bacteria; kingdom Bacillati; phylum Bacillota; class Bacilli; order Caryophanales; family Paenibacillaceae; genus Paenibacillus; species Paenibacillus sp. NRS-1760. The sequence continues at coordinate 97,164 of NZ_JBITPK010000010.1, forward strand.
CATCATAAACATCAACGACGCTGACGATACGTGCTTCAATAGGAATGTTTTCTCCGACAAGCTGATGCGGGTAGCCGGTGCCGTCCCATTTTTCATGATGGTATAAAATAATATTTTTACCCATTTCGAGCTCAAGCTTAAATAAATCATCTGTAAGCTCAGCATAAATTTTATCAATGATATCAACGCCGATTTGGGTGTGCATCTCAACAATATTTCGTTCGTAATAAGCGAGAGGACCCGGTTTATATAGAATACCCTCCGGAATTCCTGATTTGCCGATATCGTGCAAAATGCTCGCATGCGAAATGCGGTTCACGGCTTCCTCCGTCCAGCATAATTGCATGCGTTCATTATGGAAGTGAGTGAGCCGTTCCGTTAAATCCCGCACACGGACGAGATGCTGCTCGATGCCCGGATCACGAATTTCGCAAGAAATGGCGAGCACCTTAAGCATCGAGCTTTGAATGGAGCCGATGCGCTCCTCTGGTAAATAGAAGCCGCTCTTTAACTTCTCCAGCTCACGAAAAATACCGATATAATAGGTTACCCCTTCGATTTGCAGAGGTGTTATGGTAATGGAGGAATGCCAAATGCTGCTGTCTCTTCGCCGATTTGTTAGTACGCCTGACCATGGCAAGCCTTGTTTAAGAGCTTGCTTCATCTGATCATGCGTTTCCTTTGGTGTATAGGATGTTCGCAGGATGCCAGCCTTTTTCCCTGCTATATCTTGTGATGAGTAGCCCGTAACCTTCTCGTAGGACGGATTGACTGCTAGAATATGATGTTCTATATCTGTGATGATCACAGCATCAGCTAGTTTAAGGTAATGGACTAGGTGTTCATTCATGTTGCAAATCGTTTCTCCTCACTTCTTTTTCTTCGGCAATATCTTTGTGCCTTGCTCCATTGGAGACTGGCATAATGGGCAAGCACGAGTCTCTGATTGTGAATCCTCGTACGTAATAATACGCTGCCATACCTCGCAGGAATCGCTAGTACATAACCATGCAAGAGCAGATTCTGTATCACCGTCCTCTTCTTCACCAGACATAAAGGCAGAGCGGATGAACCTTGATAGTTCAGCTGGTTTTCCCCGGTACAGAGCAGGGGAGCTGATATACAACTCCTCTTGGGCTCTAGTAACAGCAACATAGGCGAGTCTTCTTTCTTCCTCCAGCGCTTCTGCCAGTGCGTTGTCGCCTGTTTGAATGGAGCTCCGGTCACTATGCTTATCCGCAGCTAATGCAGAGCTATGCGGTAAAATGCCTTCTGAGGCACCGATGACGAATACAACAGGAAATTCAAGTCCTTTGGATCTATGAATGGACATCAAAGATATCGCACTGCGGTTATGATTATGCTTTTGAAGCTGCTGCACGGCAGCATGCTTGTCCGTAATATCATCAATGTAGGCCAGAAAAGCTTCGATGGTATCATATGTGCTCGCCGCAGACTCGAACTCATCAAGCACTTCCTTTAGACCTTCCTTATGCTCCGTCATTTCATGACGCTTGCTCGTTTCAAGAAATTGGTCATAAAAGGATTGGCGAAGCTGCATAATAGCTTCAGCAGGCTTTAATTCGGCCAGCGCTTTAATAAGCTTGATTCGTTCTTTGATTTTGTCTTTCTGAAATTCTTTGATCTGCGGAAATTCAAGCAGATGTATGAGCGGCCATTTCTTAGCACGCTGCTTGTCTTGGTTCCATATGAAAGCCATAGCCTGTTCCCGATTGACATAAAGCGAGGGCAGCAAAATTTCCATCGCATCGAAATTGCGGCGATCCATTGCAAGCCTCAGATGGGCAACTAGCGGCTTTATTGCCCACTGGTCATAAAAGAGCTGGCCGTCGCCGAAGTCGATAAATGGAAGCTCTTTTGTAAGAAGCAGCTCGACGAGTGCCCTGCTGCTGCTCGCAGTACGGAATAAAACAGCAAAATCGCCAAAGGAGCGATTGCCTTGAGCAATTTGCATGCTAATTGTGTCCGTAATGAGCTTTGCCTCGTCTTGCGTCGTCTTGAGCCGTGCATAGGAGGGGCTAACTCCTTTGGGCTTGACAGCAAAGAGCGATTTCTCTTTGCGGAGCTTATTATATTGAATGATAGCATTTCCAAGTCCGACGATTGTGCTCGTTGAGCGGTAGTTAATATCCAGTACATAAGTTGCTGCACCTGGATACTGATGCTCAAAGTTCAATATATAATCGTTTTTTGCACCGTTGAAGGAATAGATCGTCTGATCGTCATCGCCGACGACCATAAGATTGCGATGCTTGTCGGCAAGCATTTGGACGAGCACGTATTGCACTTGATTCGTATCTTGGAATTCATCGATCATGATGTACTGAAAGCGCTGCTGAAGGGTAGCAAGCAGCGCCTTGTCGTCCCTCAGAAGCTTGTACGCTTCAAGCAGCAGATCATCGTAATCGAATTTATCCATCTCTTTCTTCCACTGCTCATAACGGGTGAAAAGCAGCTTTAGCTCTCTTTCCTCCGTTGTAGAAGCGGGAAGGTCTTCGATGTTGATCATCTGCAGCTTAATGGCGGAGAGCTGTGCAAGAATGGTTTCGGGCTCATATTCGTTTTGCAGCAAAAGCTCCCGCATCAGACGTTTGAAAAAAATATGCTTTTGTCCGGTTTCACCCAAAATGCCTTGGCGATAGCCGCGCCCTCGCAGCAGTTGAAGGCAGAAGGAATGAAAGGTACGAGCCTCTACGCCGCTTGCTGCTTGCGGATTAAGCACAGGAAGAGCGCGAATGCGGCTTCGCATTTCATCGGCTGCTTTTTTGGAAAAAGTCATTAATAAAATATGCTGCGGCAAGGCGCCTTGCACAGCAAGCAGATAAGCTGTTCGGCATACGAGTACCGACGTCTTGCCCGATCCTGCTCCTGCCAGCGTTAGCGCTGCTCCTTTGTTATGGCGAACTGCGGCAATTTGAGGCCTATTGAGCGATATGCCGAATTGCTCTAAAGATCGGAAGAAGCCGGCATCCTTCTGGCTTGGATCAACAAGCTGAAGGCTCGTTTTGGCTTCTGCTTGCTCGGCAAAAGGAACCTGACTGTTCCGAATGCCTATGGGAAATGTATAATAGACATGACTCACTACTTCATCACCTTTAAGAATAATATTCACTTATTATAACAGAACATTAAAAGAATGAGGGATGACATCATGATTGAACAAGCTGTGAAAGAAGACTTAAAAGAAGTAATGCCGCTGCTGCTATCTGCGATCGGCCATATTGCCTACACATTGGCAGGAACTGAGGATGATTCTGAAGTAGAGCGCATCCTTGGCGATTTTTATGTTCGCGAGGACAATCGGATTAGCTATAAGCATGTACTTGTCGATAGGAGAGAAGATGGCATTGCAGGAATGCTTCTTAGCTATTCAGGCGATGGAGCTGCAGAGCTGGATGTGCCATTTGTTACACGTCCTGGGCGAGATAAAGGTGTGCGTGCGGATGAAACGATTGCCGTTGAGGCACAAGAAGGCGACTTTTACTTGGATTCCATCGCAGTCGCCGAACGTTATCAGGGGCAGGGCATAGCTAAGGCGCTAATTAGCGCTTTTGAACAGAAGGGTGAAGAGGCTGGATGCAGCAGGCTGTCGCTGATTGTAGAGCCAGAAAATACGAGAGCTTATGCGATTTACAAAAAGCTTGGTTTTACTGAGGATGGTACGATTTTAGTGAGCGGAAGTCCTTATATCCGAATGGTGAAAATGAAGTAATTGTTCAATAAGTTAATTATGGAATAAAAAGGGTTTGTGCGGTAAGATGAGAGAGTTATATGTAATTTATAATAGACTTTCATCGTAACCGGGGGCGTTTTATTTATGGCTATGGCAAGCTTCAAATCGAAATTAGCTTACAGCTCGGGAAATTTATCAGTCAACTTAATTGCACAGGCCTTCGCATCCTACATCGTTTTTTATTATGTGGATGTGCTTGGAGTAAAACCAACTTTAATCAGTCTGGCCATGGTGATTCACGGCATCGTCAATGCGGTGCTAAACCCGTTGTTCGGACACATTTCCGACCGTACGAGCTCCCGTTTTGGCAGGCGCATTCCGTACATGCTGTTTGGCATGGTACCGCTGGTGGCCTTGTTTACTGCGATTTGGTTTCCAGTTGGCACCGGATCAGCGCTGTTCTGGTACTTCTTAACGATCGTGCTCCTCTATGACATTATGTTCGTTATGGTTGTATTGAACTATTCTGCACTTTTCCCTGAAATGTTTACAACCATGAAAGAGCGGGCAACGGTGTCCTCATGGCGTCAAATGTTCGGTATCTTGGGGATGATTATTGGTGTGGCTCTTCCTCCCCTCGTTTATGCGAATATGGGCTGGGGACCGATGGGAGCGATTTTTGCCGGGATCGCGCTTATTTTCTTTATAGTTATGGTATCGGCGAGCAAGGAGAAAATGGTTGTTTCGCGTGAAGAGGTCGGTTTCGTTCAATCCTTGAAATTCACATTCTCGAATAAGGCGTTTGTTTTATTCGTTATCGGCAGCTTTTTCGTCCAGTTTACCTTTGCCATGCTGCCCGCGGCGATCCCTTTCTTCACCAAATACGTTCTCGGAGCTGAAGATAGCAGCAATACGATTTTGCTTGGCGCTATTTTTGTCGCTGCCATCCCGTGCGTCTACATATGGGGGAAATTACTGCAGAGATGGGGCCCGCGCAAGACCGTTATGATTGCCGTTAGTATTTACGCATTTGCAACGATTCCATTTTTATTCGTATCCAGCGTTGCAACTGCGGCCATGGCGGCGGTCGTGATCGGCATCGGTTTAGCTGGTTTGCTCGTTTTGCTGGATGTTCTGTTGTCTGAGATTATTGATGAGGATGAGAAGCAGACAAACGTACGCAGAGAGGGCATGTACTTTGGGATGAACGGCTTTATCGTCAAATGGGGAATTTCACTGCAGGCTGTTGTTCTGGGTGTTGTGCTGGAGGCTACCGGTTATGTGAAGGACGCGGTTCAAGCGGAAGCGGCTGTATGGGGCATTCGTTCAATGCTCAGCTTCATTCCGTTCATAGCTTTGCTTGTAGCTCTTCTATTTTTCTATTTATACCCTATTCGTCCTACGAATATGATTACAAAAAGCGGAGCGGTGACCCATAGTAATGACTAGTTTTATAGATTGGGTAAAAAAGAACCCATTATTGCTGCTTCTGTTTCTAGTTGGGGCTGCGGTGAGAGTGGTATATGCGGGCGCCGTACCAGGCGGCTTGAATCAGGATGAGGCATCGATCGGCTATGAGGCTTATTCTATTCTGCATTATGGCATTGATCGCAATGGCATATCGCTGCCGGTTCATCTTATTGCATGGGGAAGCGGTCAGAACGCGCTTTATGCTTACCTGTCTATGCCTTTTATCTATTTATTCGGACTAAATGAACTGTCAGTTCGAATGGTTAGCATCTTATTTGGCCTACTGAGCATGGTGCTATTCTATCGGATTGCAAATCAGCTATTTAAAAGAAAGCATGCAGCTGCGGCTGCAGCTTTTTTTATCGTCATATGCCCTTGGCATATTATGATGTCACGATGGGCGCTGGAGTCGAATATTTTTCCTACTCTAGTGCTGATCGCAGTGTTTTTTTTGTTCAAAGCGCTGCAGCAGCCGAAATGGCTGATTGGCTTTACATTAACACTAGCCGCTTCGCTTTATGCTTATGGAACGGCTTATTTTTTTGTACCTGTTTTTGGAGTAGGCGTTTTGGCTCTGCTCGTTGTTAAAAAGACGTTCAAGCTTCGAGTTCTGCTTTGGAATTGCGCAGTTCTCATTATATTAGCAGCACCTATCGGTCTGTTTCTTCTTATTAATCGATATGGCATGGCAACGATACAATTTCTGTTTTCTATTCCTAAGCTAACCGTTCCTCGTGTAGAGCAAATCTCTACCGCATTTGGCGGTCATTTTTTCTCAACGTTTGCGGACAATTTCAAATCTTTTTTGCAAATGTACTTGACTCAAAATGATGGTTTGCTGTGGAATGCTATGCCTAAATTTGGGTATATGTATCCGTTAGCATTACCGCTGATCGGAATTGGCATCTTATATGGTGTTATGAAGCTGATTAATAATTTCCGCATAGAGACAGCAGTCATCGCTATCTGGTTCGGAACGGCAATTCTAATGACATTGATTACAGATGTGAATATCAATCGTATTAATATTATTTTTTATCCGACGGTATACTTGGCAGTTGCAGGCCTTATGTGGCTGCATAAGCGGATTAAATATTCTTTCCCTATCGTTATAGCGGCGTTCTCCATTTTCTTTATTTTCTTCTGCGCTAACTACTTCACGACTTATGCGAAGCAAATAAGCCCGCTTTTCTATGAATCCTTTGGAGAAGCAGTACAGTACGCATCGGATGAAACGGAAGGCAATATATATGTGACGGATCAAGTGATGATGCCTTATATTTATGTATTGTTTTATGAACAAATTGATCCGAAGCAGTTTATAAGCACAGTCGACTATTTCAATCCGGGCGAGCCCTTTCAGTTTGTTCGCTCATTCGGCAGATACCATTTTGGGCAGCCTGAGCTGAGGCCAAATGAGGATGCGGCTTATATTTTCAAAAATAGCGACTCTATTCCGGGTGAGGATTCAGGCTATAAGATGAAAAGATTTAAACATTATACGGTCGTGAGCGGTACAGGAACAGCGGTGGCTCAGAAGGTTCATGAATCATTTCAGAACGGCGGCTTTGAGGAAGGGCAGCAGTATTGGTCATTTACTTCCGGAACGGGGATAGGCTCAAACCGTCCTTACAGCGGTTCCAACTTAATGTATGTTGACCCAGGCAACGGTCGTGTCGTTTCACAGACCTTCTCGGCTGCTGATGACGGTGACTATATTCTTTCTGCTAAAGTGAGTACGAGCGCTGCTGGTGGAATGATCGGGGTTTCCATCAATGGAGCAAAGGTTGAAGAGCTTGCGATTAACGCACAAGAGCAATATTTAGAAGTTAAGCTGCCTGCAGTATCCGTGAACATGGGTGACACCGTTTCTATCTCTTTTACCGGAGGGGCGGGCTGGTTAAATGTCGATGATGTGGCGTGGAGCAAGCATGCCAAATAGAAAGATGGAGGAGTCTCAAAACCTTTTGGATTGGGACTCCGGGGAGTGGGAAGATTCCAACGATAACTGGAAAATAACGTCCATCACACGAAAGATGGAATGAGGTTATTCCGATACGGTTTCACCGTTAATATAATAGCTGTCCTCACGATAGGCATGAAACACGATTTCAATTTCAGATAGGCCAATCTGGCTGACGTATTTGGTAACTGCCTGTGCAAATCGATTTCTTACTTGCTGTCCCCGCTCGAACCAGCCGACCTCGATAAATGCAAACCCTTGATCATCTGCCTCACTGCCAAAAACGCTGGTCGTATTCAGACAAGCCATTGTAAAATTATCGGTACCGCACTCGCAAATAGCGGCAAGCTCAGCAGCAAGCGGTGCCGAAACAGATTTTAACTGCTCGGACGGTACTCCGCGGAATAATAAATGTGGCATTACACTGTTCCTCCTGCATAGATAGATTAAATATCCATAGTAGTATAACAAAAAAAAGCATCAGCCGCTTTATACTAGGGAATGCCGCCTGATTCACAATCAGTGGGCATTCCTGTATAACGACTGGTGCTTGTTTGTTTGCTGCTGCTTACTCCGTCACATGAAACGGCTTAAGAAACAGCTTAGGAATTTCAGTTTCAAACTTGACCAGCTTGCCGGTTATCGGATGCGTGAAGGACAATACGCGGGCATGCAAGCCAAGGCGGCCAATGATGCGTGTGCGTGCGCCGTATTTTTTGTCGCCAACAACGGGATGGCCGATGTCTTCCATATGAACGCGAATTTGATTTTTTCGGCCTGTCTCGAGATTCACTTCGAGTAGCGAGAAGTTTTTATTGGAACGAAGCACCTTATAATGGGTAACGGCGTGCAGACCATCGTTCGGATAGGAGCTGGAATACATTTTGAGCGTTTTGCTTTCCTTCAGCCACGAACTGATTGTACCTTGCTCCTTCTTAACCAATCCTTCTACAAGCGCGATATAGCTGCGTTCTTGAACCGAATCCTGCCAGCTGTTTTGCAGCTGCTGCTGAACCGCCTCGCTCTTTGCAAACATCATGACACCTGACGTATCACGATCCAGACGATGCACAACGTAAATCCGGTTTTTCGTATTTTCGACCCGTACATGCGCCATAAGCTGACGATAGGCGGTCACTTCATTTTCTGGCGCAGAATCAGATGATATGGACAGAAGCCCCGATTCCTTCTTTATAACGATAATATGCTCATCCTCAAAAAGGATCGCGAGCCCTTCCAACGGTATTTTATCCTGCGGCCGGTCTCTGCCTACCGTAACGGTTTGACCGGGCTGAAGCGGATAGTTGTAAGCGGTCGTTGATTTTCCGCCTACAGATACTTGTCCGTTCGCTAATATGGATTTCACTACATTGCGTCCAGCACCTGAAATATTTTTTATGAGAAAGGGAAGCAGTTCCATCGGTTCGTTAACCGGGTAGGACTTGCTCTTATCTGCTTGTGATTGAGGAGCTCCGCGCTTTTTTCCCCTATGCATGCCAAAAAACCTCCTAGATTCAATGCTCCTACTATACCATGAGTATGGGCTTCAGTTCTAATCTTCTGTTTGGCAGTTTAACAACGCTCTATGAATCTCGATCTAATAGACAAAGAGTTAAGAGGAGTGGTAGGATTAATGATAGATTTACCAAATGGTGAAAAAGGAAAAGTTTGGAGGAAATGATCGCGTGAAAACAAAAATTATAAAGACTATGCTAAGTCCTATGCTCATTGCCGGGTTATTGCTTGCCCCTTTGTCAACTCTTGGCGTAGATTCTGTAGCGGCAGCCAGCGCTGCAAGCAAGACGGTTGCCGTATCGACGCAACAACTGCAGGTGTTTGTAGATGGCAAGAAATTAGCTCTATCAGCCGGCGCGTTTGCAGAGAAAGGCGTCACATTTGTTCCGATGCGCGATATTTTTACAGCACTGGGCGCTACCGTAACTTGGGAAGGAAAGACGGAGACGATTATTGGACGTAAAGGCAATCGTTCTATTTCTCTTAAAGTAGGCATGAAGCAAGCGGTCATTAACGGTAAAACAGTCAAGCTCGATTCACCTGCTGTCGTTCGCAAAGGCGTTACGTTTGTACCCGTTCGGTTCATCTCGGAAGCTCTTAACGCAAATGTGAAATGGGATAAAGCCGCTAACGCGGTTCGAATCACATCGCAAGAGGCTGCCGAGCAAGCAGAATACAACGAGTGGCTTGAGCAGCAGAAAAACATTCCTAGACTTACTCCTAAAGAAATCGTAGATAAATATGATGAGAGCGTTGTTCTCATTATGACCAATCGCGCTCAAGGCAGCGGCGTTGTTATTGGTGATAACCTGATTCTTACTAATTATCATGTTATCGGAGATGCAGCCTCTGCTACTATGCTGGATGTTTATGGTGATGAGCTGAAGATTACAGGCGTCGTTCATTATGATAAGGCAGCAGATCTAGCTATTGTTAAAACAGAAAAATCAATTGACATTCCGCCGGTCGTTCTAGGTTACGGGTTAAACTCGTATAAAGGCGGCAAAGTCGTTGCCATTGGAAGTCCGCTTGGACTGCAAAATACAGTTTCAGACGGTCTGATTAGCAACATCACCTATGAAGACGGTATCCGATACATTCAGACAAGTGCTCCGATCGATCACGGCAGCTCAGGCGGGGCATTGTTTAATGAGTTCGGAGATCTTATTGGTATCACCACGCTTGGATACTCTGGGACGAGCGCGGATTTGAATTTTGCTGTATCCGTTATTCATGCTGCTAGTTTGAATAGCGAAGTGACAGAGGAGAAAATAAAGAACGCCAAGTTTTTACCTTCAAGCTTGCCGGATACGCTCGTTGGCGCTCCTTTGGCTGATATCGAGAAGGTGCTGAAAGATCAATTCTCTTCTGTATCTACTACAGAAGGCGAGGCTAAGTTTACGAAGTGGGAAGCCAAACGTGATTCCGCTGGCTGGCTCGTACTGACAGCAGATATTGATCCTAGGTTTTATATGTTATACGGGGCGTCGATGTCTCAGGAACTCAGGCTTTGGGCAATTAATCTAGGGAATGAGTTCCATAAGATGCTGCCGGATGAGAAAATTCAAGTGCTCATTTCCTTCGAGCGCGATTATGGTTTCGAGCCGCGCGGCTTTGAATCGGGCGAGGTCACAGCACTTGGCGGCGACAAATGGCGTGTTCGTTATCCAATTATCGATATGCAGCTCAAAAATGAACTTTATATTAAAGTAAGAGTGTAAAAAAATGGAGGCATCTGCTGCTGCGATCTGCGGCAAGGGATGCCTCTTCTTTTTTTTGATTTTTTTCTGTACAATAGAAGGCATCTTGCTATAAGCACTGAAGGCTTTCGCAAACGTGCTTTATAGGCAAATGCTTAAGTTAGAGAGGTTATTACTTATGAAAGTGGTACTGTCCACATTAAATGCCAAGTTTATACACACATCACTGGCGCTGCGCTGTTTGAAGGCGTTTAGCGGCGATCGATTCGATATTGAAATTGCAGAGTACACCATCAAAGATCCAGTGATGAACATCGTGTCCGATATTTTTTCGAGAAAACCTGATGTAGTCGGATTCTCCTGCTACATTTGGAACATCGAAGAAACGATTACGGTTATTAATATGCTGCGCAAAATCATGCCTGAAATCAAAATTATTTTAGGCGGTCCTGAGGTCAGCTATGATATGGACTATTGGATGGAGCGTGTGCAAGAGGTTGATTTTATCGTGGTGGGCGAAGGCGAAGAGACCTTCCATCATTTGCTTACTGAGATTGAAGGCGATGGCAAATACCATATGGTATTTGGAATTACGTATCGGAAGCAGCGCGAGGATCGTGTCGAGGTGCTGATTAATCCGCCGCGTCCCAAGCTGAATCTGAATGAGCTGCCATCCCCGCATCGCTTTGAGGAGGATATTCCTCATTTGGGAAGCCGTGTCGTTTATTTTGAGACAAGCCGAGGCTGCCCGTTCAGCTGCCAGTTTTGCCTATCCAGTATCGAGGTTGGCGTTCGTTATTATGATATGGAGCGGACGAAAGCAGATATTTTGTATTTGATCGAAAAAGGCGCCAAGCTTATTAAATTCGTCGATCGAACATTTAATATTAAACGGGATTACGCGCTTGAAATTTTTGAGTTTTTGATCAAAAACCATCAGGGCTGTGTTTTTCAATTTGAAATAACAGCAGATATCATGAGACCTGAGGTGCTTGATTATTTGGCTGAAAATGCTCCTCCAGGCATATTCCGCTTTGAAATTGGCGTACAATCTACAAATGATCCAACAAATGAAGCGGTTCAGCGTCGTCAGAACTGGATGAAGCTGGTGCGTACCGTTATGAAAGTGAAAAATTCTCAAAAAATCGATCAGCATCTTGATTTGATTGCCGGTCTGCCGCTTGAAAACTATGATACGTTCCGCGGAACGTTTAATGATGTATTCGAGCTGCGTCCCGAGGAGCTGCAGCTAGGCTTTCTCAAAATGCTGCGCGGTACGGGTCTCCGCCGTGAAGCAGATAAATGGGGCTATATTTATATGGACAGATCGCCTTATGAAATGCTAGGCAATGATCTGATGCCATTTGGCGATATCGTTCGCATTAAACGGGTAGAGGATGTATTGGAGAAATATTGGAATGCGCACCGAATGGATCATACGCTGCTTTATTTAGTTGATCGTGTGTTTCCATCGCCATTCGACTTCTTCCAGGCGTTCGGCGATTTCTGGGAACGAAGCGGCTGGCAAAAGATCGGCCATCAGCTGGAGGATCTGTTCTCGCGGCTCTCGGCATTTCTTGGATCGCTGCCTATCTCAGCAGAGAAGAACTTCGAGCATGTGCCAGCACTGCAAGAGGATACGAAGAGAGTTTCTGCTTCACCAGAAGAGATACTCGCAATAGCAGGCGAACGCTTAGATAAGGACGTTGTGCTGGGGCTAATGAAATACGATTATTTCCTTAATCATAATTATAAGCCTCGCAAAATCTGGTGGGAGTTTACGATGGACAAGTCGCTGTGGAGCGGCTGGATGCGCCACTTAGCGGATCGCCCAGAGGATGTATCTCCTGAATTCGCAGCACTGCGATTTGGCGAGAAGGAGCTTCACAAACATGCGGTTATTGAGAAGCTGCCGTTTGATCTTGCAGCATTCCTTGCTACAGGAGAGGTTGATCGCGAGCATCATACCCTGCTTGTAGTTTTATATGCACTTGAAGCGGGCAGCAGCAAACCGAAGCCGCGTCCTTTCACTTTAAAGATTAAAGCTGGTCAAGAAGCGATGATTAAGTAGTCCTGATTGAAATGAAAAGAACCTCCAAACCCATGAAGCAAAAGGGTTTGGAGGTTCTTTGTTATTGGTTTGAAAATATGAAATTAAACAGAAGCAGGTACAATACTGCGAAGTACAGTCATGCTGCCGGAGAGCTCATAGTTGCCAAGGTTAGCTGGAAGGAGGAAGCACTCGCCTGCTTTAACGGATTGCTCGCCATCCGCCCATTTTACTTGTCCCTCACCATCGGCAACTACAAGGATAACGAAGCTATCAAGCGACGTGGACAGCTTCCAAGGTGCGGCTACGATACCTTTCTCAACGATGAAGTAAGGAGAAGAAGCGATGGTCAGCCACTGGCCAGCTACTGCGCTGTCTGTTTTCATTCGCTCAGCGCCTGCGCCTTCATAGGCAATGACATTAAGGGAATCTTCGATATGAAGCTCGCGGAGCTGACCATCAAGCCCAAGGCGATTGTAGTCATGCAAGCGATAAGTAGTGTCGGAGTTTTGTTGAATCTCAGCGACAACAACGCCAGAGCAGAGAGCATGAACGGTTCCTGCGGGAATGTAAAATGCATCACCGGCTTCAACAGTTACTTCTTGAAGCGCGTCCATAATGCGGCCTTCTGTGATTGCTGCTTCCATCTCCGCACGGTCAATGCCGTCTTTTAGGCCATAGATAATTTTTGCGCCTGGCTTAGCGTCGAGGATGTACCACATTTCTGTTTTGCCAAGCTCGCCTTCAGGCAGCCCTTCGTATGCATCCGTTGGATGGACTTGAATGGATAGGTCATCATTGCAATCTAGCAGCTTGATAAGGAGCGGGAAACGTCCGTTTTTCTCGGAAAAGCCTTGTGAGCCAAACCATACAGGTCCGTAAGTTTCACGAATTTGGTCAAGTCCAACGCCAGCAAGCTCGCCGTTCATTACTTTTGTAATGCCGTTAGGGTGATCACTGATCATCCAGCCTTCGCCAATTGAGCCTTCAGGCATTTCAAGGCCAAAACCTTCGAGTGCGCGTCCTCCCCAAATGCGTTCTTTCATTTCTGCTTTAAATTGTAATGGATAAGGTTTTACTGTCATTATTTATCTCTCCCATATCGGTAGTATGTCGTTCTACTTCAGTTAAAAATAACATTCAGAGCAATTGGCTTTAAAGAGCTGTAAGGTGAGCGCGTTGCAAAAGATTAACGAGCAGTTGGACGTTTCTCGGCCGCTATAAGGTAAGGGGCTGCCTTTCGCTGGGTCTGCCTGTAAATAACGGTCTGCGCTAGGGTTTGAGGCAGCTGCTCTGCCCATAATTCTACGGAGGCGGCTTCCTCAGCACCGCCAGGATGCCCTGGATACAATACGCAGGTTACGATACCTCCAGGACGCAGCAGCATGATAGCTGCATCGAGCGCAGCCAGTGTTGTTGCAGGCTCGGTTATGATCGTGAGATCATCGCTTCCCGGCAAATAACCGAGATTGAACATTACGGCTGAGACTTGTCCGATAATAGAAGGATCAACAGTCTCAGCCATACTTGCGTGATTGCTCAGCACAAGTTTAATATCGGGAAGCTTATTGTTATTTTTTAGGGAAGAAAGGCGCTCTTGCGTGCGATCAAGCGCCTCCTGCTGGATATCAAAGGCATATACGGTGCCGTTAGGTCCAACAAGCTCGGCAAGCGCAAGTGTATCGACACCGCTGCCGGCAGTAGCATCAATGACGATGTCACCCGGTGAGGTACGCTCGTTGATCCATTTGTGAGCCATGCTTAGGACTGATAGAAAACCCATATCTCGCTAAACCTCCTGCTGCCATAACTTGCCTTGCCACGTATTGCGGCGCTTCAACTCGCCGTCGAAGGCATTCAGCACTGACCATTTATTCATGCTCCACATCGGACCAATCAACAGGTCACGCGGCGCATCTCCCGTAAGGCGATGCACGATCATTTCCGGCGGCAGAAACTCAAGTGTATCAACAATTAATTTCACATATTCATCCTGCTCAAGAAATTGAAGCAGACCAGCCTCGTACTGACGTACCATCGGCGTCTTGCGCATGAGATGAAGCAAATGAATTTTAATGCCTTGCACGTCCATCTTGGCGACGGCGCGACCTGTATCAAGCATCATTTCATGCGTTTCCTGAGGAAGACCGTAAATGATATGCGCACATACGCGAATGCCGCGTTCCCGAAGACGCTTTACGGCATCGAGATAGCAGGCCGTATCATGTGCCCGGTTGATGAGCTCTGAAGTAGATTCGTGCACGGTTTGAAGTCCCATCTCCACCCAAAGGTAGGTTCGTTCATTCAGCTCAGCCAAATAATCGACTACATCATCGGGCAAGCAATCAGGACGTGTTGCAATGGACAAACCAACAACGCCAGGCTGCTGCAAAATGACTTCATAATATTCCCTCAGCTCTTCAACGGGCGCATACGTATTTGTATAAGCTTGGAAATATCCAATATACTGCGCATTTTGCCATTTCTGATGCTGACGGTCCCGTATTTTATTGAATTGTGTAACGAGGTCGTCCCGCCTGCTGCCCGCGAAATCACCAGAGCCGCGAGCGCTGCAAAATGTACAGCCGCCCTTTGCAATGGACCCGTCACGGTTTGGGCAAGTGAAGCCGGCATCAAGCGTAACCTTGAATACCTTGCCTCCCAACTGCTCATGCATTTCATAATTCCATGTATGAAATCGTTTATCGCCCCAAAGCAGTGGCTGCTGCTGTTGCGATGTTGATAATTTAATCATCGTTTTCCCCTTCATTCAAGACCTACACCCTATATTTTAGCGAAAAACGAGTGGAAAAGCCACGTTTGTCATGTGAATAGATATTGAATGTTCGGAAAACGCTTTAATTGGAAATATTTTTTGAAATGGGTGTTTTTAGACTTGCGTAACCTTACATGAAGTGTTATATTAAAAGTGCGACAAAACAACAAATAAACCTAACATAGCCCATATGTACCTGCATTCATGAAACGTCGATTAAATGGAAATACTCTTACTAATAAATCGATGAGGTGATTAGAGATGAATAATGTAACCAAAATCCCGCACGGCGACGATACTGTAACTGTTGAGCTGACTGTAAAAGAATTGATGGCGCTTACAGGCGTCCGCTTTCACAATAATCATGGTGTAGAAATTTCCGCTCGCAAGAAGTTGAATGAAGTATTAGTGGGAACATACGAGCGTGAACAGAAAGAGAACGCTCCGATTCCGTATCAGCTTTTGCTGTAACGACTATACATCCAATGACACGATAAGAAAGCCGCATCGCCGATAATTGGCTGCGGCTTTTTTCTATCCTCTTTACAATGCTCAATTTCTTGGGCACAATAAGGACTAGTCTATTCGTTGCATCGTCTACGATAAATGGAGGAATCACTGCATATGCGTTTAAGAGGAAGAAAAGGTATTCGTGAAAGTTTAGAGGGTCAGCCGGAGCTAGTCGTGCTTGATGCTGCGCCGCACAAAGGCAAGTGGCGTGAGTTTTTTGGCAACGACCAGCCTATATATGTAGAGCTTGGCATGGGCAAGGGTCGTTTTATTAGTCAAATGAGTGCGCGCTACCCGCACATCAATTTTATTGGTGTCGACATGTATGATGAGCTTCTTCGCCGCGCAAGCGAGAAGGCACGCATCGTATGGGAGCAAAAAGGGGAGTCTCATCCGCCCAATCTTGCGCTGCTTCGCGCTAATATTGAAGGAATCGAGACGATGTTTGCTCCGGGTGAGCTTGAGCGCGTCCATCTGAATTTTAGCGATCCATGGCCAAAGGCTAAGCATGCGCGCAGAAGACTAACGCATCCAAGACTTGTTGCGAAGTATATTGAACTGCTCAACGAGCGCGGCGAGATCCACTTTAAGACGGATTCACAATCTCTGTTTGAGTTTTCATTGAACAGCTTCGCGGAAATGGAGCTTATCATGCGCAATATTTCGCTTCATTTACACAAAGAAGGCCCTCGAGAGGACCTTGTGTTTACGGAATATGAGATGAAGTTTATGGAAAAAGGACAAAATATTTATCGTGTTGAAGCGGTTATCGGCTCCGAGGCTATTCGGAAGCATCGTGAAGCGAAACATGAGAAGTCGCTTAAAGAGGAAGCTGAGGCATCAGAATCCGTATCGAATGATTCGGATGACGAGGATAATTAATTTAGTCCTACTGCAGAGGATACCCAAGAATAATTGACTGCCAAAGCTGTTATCGTTCCGATCAGTGCGCCAGCTGCAACATCAGATGGGTAATGCAGCCCTAGATACATTCTTGACCATCCAACGGATAGTCCAATTATTAACGCAAGCGGCACCAGCAGAGTCATCCATATCCCGCTAGTCAGCAATATAGGGACTAGCCATGCAAAGATCGCTGTTGTGTGTCCGGATGGAAATGAAGAATCGACAAGCGGCTTATGACATGTATTTACATCAGGCAGCGCTTGATAAGGTCGAAGCCGTTTGAATTTACGCTTTACAATTGCTACTGGCAAATGGCTTATGACGACCGCAGTCAAGCATTGCCACCCAGTAAGGCTCCAAGGAGCAGGTGCAAGTAATGCATATAGAAGGGCGGTTGCGAGCGTAAAGGTTGCGCCGCCCATATGTGTGACCGTGCTTAACCATTTCCCCAGAATTCGATGTCTTTTTCTCCCTGAAGGTCTCCGGTTTGCCCAAATTAATAATCTTTGCTCACTCGTTTTCAGCCAGCCTATCATTCGTTCCATCGCTGTCATCCTCCTAACGGTGGCTTACTTCTATAACATTTATCAATTCCAGACTTAATTTTAGCATGTTTTTGTTCGCTGAGCGTAAACTATTTCTTGTCCCTATATTAAGGATAAGTAAGTATTATAGCACTAACTTGCTTTCCATGGGTGCTGCCTGATGAGAATGCGCTGTCATTCGTCTATCGGTATCCTATTTCCACTCCAAATACAGGGAATAAATATTGATTTCAAATTACTGTTTAATAATGTGCATTTGATGGTAAAACTGTAATGGACAAATTCCACGCGGTTGTGACAGGGTCTGTCGAAACCGCAAAAGATGTCGGAACGGAACTTTCTCGTTCACTTGTTCGTCACATAGACCTATTTCGATTTAAGAAACATTTTCACACATTTTAACGTAAATAAGGACGTTAGTGCTAAAAACTTAGCAATTGGTTGAAAATAAGGCTGAGTCGTCGTAAAAGGAGGTAATGTATTCATCCGTGTGCAATGCAAGCGTTTTTCTGCCGAGATTAAGCGCAATGAAGACTAATTCAACTTTTGACAAAGAAGTTGTTTCTGTGGAGAATCAATTAAGGTCCGAGAGTGTTTGCAGAGAAACACTCATACAAAGAGAAAATATATAATAAAAAGCTTACGGCAGCCACGGGTGGATGCTGAAAAAAAGCAAAAAAAATGGGGTCTAAAGGGGTAATGCCGCATGTTCAATACGATTATGTTTGTGGTTCAAATTCTATTTGCATTGCTAGGTGTGTATCAGCTGTTTTTAACGTTTTTCGGATGGCGGCGTAAAAAAGAAGATCTTTCTCATGCACCGAAAAAGACATTCGCATTGCTGATAGCAGCTCATAACGAAGAGCAGGTTGTTGGCGCACTGATTGAAAACTTGCAAAAAATGAAATATCCACGGGAGCTTTATGATATTTTTGTAATTTGCGATAATTGCACCGATGGTACAGTCGATGTTGTAAATAGTTATGATGGAGTATATGCATGTGTTCGTGAAAATCCAAATCAACGCGGCAAGGGCTTTGCGGTTGAGTGGATGCTTAAAGAGCTGTGGGCTATGCCAAAGAGTTACGACGGCGTAGCAATCTTTGATGCCGATAACCTTGTAGCGACTGATTTCTTGCAGTACATGAACAATGATTTGAGCAATGGATTCCGAGTTATTCAAGGTTACCTGGATACAAAAAATCCAAATGATTCTTGGGTCAGCTCAGCAAATGCAATCAACTACTGGTTCTGCAACCGGCTTTGGCAGCTTCCGCGTACAAATCTTGGCCTTGCCAATTTTCTAGGTGGAACAGGCATGTGCTTTGATTCAAAGCTGCTTCAGGAAATGGGCTGGGGAGCAACAAGCTTGGTTGAAGATTTAGAATTTACAGTCCGCTGCATTAAACGCGGAATTTATCCGAAGTTCAACTTTGAGGCAAAGGTGTTCGACGAGAAGCCGATTACGTTCCAAGCATCAGCTCGCCAAAGGCTTCGCTGGATGCAAGGACACTTTGATGTTACTCGTAAACATATGCTTCCTCTGCTTTGGCAGGGAATCAAGGATCGCAGCATGACGAAGATTGATGCGGCCCTTTATGTGTTCAATGCTTATAATTATTTGGCTGGATTTTTTATTGCAGCGATCATTTGGGGAGACATCCTGCTGTCAGGCGGAGATAACGTCACCTCCGTGTACAACCTGCTTCCAATTTGGCTGAGCATTCCGTACATGGCATATATTTTTGTGCAAATACCTTTATCCATGTATATGGCTAAAGTTTCGTGGAAGCTATATTTGCGGATTCCGACCTTTCTATTGTTCACCTTGTCATGGTGGCCGATAACGGTGCATGCATTCTTCACGCAAAACAACAAAAAGTGGAGTCATACCCAGCATACACGTGTCATCCGTCTTGAAGAAGTTCAAAGCAAACAAGTGTAATCGCTTGTTGACAAGGCTTTGTAGGCCATGGTATAGTAACACGGTAACATTTACAACTAACTTAATACGCACAAGCAGAAGCACCCGCTTCTCACCTTTCGGCTCAGGCTGGCTGGTTCGCGATAATCGATTAGTCATTCCATCATTTCAACTGAAGTGATGCTCTGACATACATGTACGGTTATGAGATGCGGGTTCGAGCGAACCCGCATTTTTTTATTGCGTGGAGACATGAACAAACCATTTTTGGAGGTGGCACGTTATTAGCAGAGAACATCAAATCAATGATGAAATCCGGGCCAGAGAAGTGCGTTTAGTAGGTGCTGAAGGCGAGCAAATCGGTATTAAATCCATTCGCGATGCTATGCAGCTTGCTATCGAGTTGAATTTGGACCTGGTGAACGTCGCACCGACGGCTAAACCGCCGGTATGCCGCATCATGGACTACGGAAAATTCCGTTATGAGCAGCAGAAGAAAGAAAAAGAAGCACGCAAAAACCAAAAGATTGTTGATCTTAAAGAAGTTTGGTTCCGTGCTAACATTGATGAAAATGACTACCAAACGAAGTTTCGTAACGTTGTTAAGTTTCTCAATGAAGGCGATAAAGTGAAAGCATCCGTAAGATTCCGCGGTCGTGAGATTGCTCATGCATCTCTAGGCCAAAAGATTTTGGATCGTCTTTCAAAAGAGGTTGCCGAATTATGCAGCGTTGAGCGCGCTCCTAAGCTGGAAGGCCGGAGCATGATTATGATTTTGGCACCCAAAACCAACAGCTAACAACTGATGAAGAACTTTAAGGAGGATAACTGATATGCCTAAGATGAAAACTCACAGCAGTCTGAAAGACCGCTTTAAAATTACTGGAACTGGTAAAGTAAAACGTTACAAAGCTTACCGTAACCACTTGCTTTCACACAAATCCGGTCGTCAAAAACGCGTACTTGCTGGCCAACCGCTTATGGCTGCTGGCGACGTTCGTCGTTTGAAACAAGGCCTTTCTAACTTGTAATAATAAGCTACACCAAATAAGCTAATTCAACCTACAGGAGGTTTCCACTCATGGCAAGAGTTAAAGGCGGTTTTGTCCGCACTCGTCGTCGCAAAAGAATTCTAAAGCTAGCTAAAGGTTATTTCGGTTCGAAACATCGTCTGTTTAAAACAGCGAAGGAGCAAGTTGGTAAGTCCCTAATGTACGCTTACCGTGACCGTCGCAACAAAAAACGTGACATCCGCAGACTGTGGATCGTTCGTATTAACGCGGCAGCTCGTATTAACGGACTTTCGTACAACAAATTCATGCACGGCTTGAAACTTGCGGGCGTAGAAGTAAACCGCAAAATCCTTGCTGACCTTGCAGTTAACGATATGACTTCGTTCAACTCGCTTGCTGGCATTGCAAAAGAAAAAATTAACGCTTAGGCGTTGACCTCATATAAGGGCTGTCCAAGTCATCTAATCGATGATTTTTGGACAGCCTTTTTTGCGGTTTTTTTTTTGCGAAAATGAACCGACATGCGCACATTTATTGGAGCAGAGGACAAATAAACAGACGGATGCCACCCTCCGCGAATATGCTGTAGGACAACGGGAAGGGAGGGATTTCGCATGCGTAACGTTTCCAAGCAGCAAGTACGGAAACTGGTCGGCAAATCCATTTATGCAGTACGTCCTGACGGCTCTGTCGTCACTGGCAAGCTCGTTCGGGTACACCAAAATAAACTGATCGTCGCTCCACTCGAAAAAGACAAAGGCAAGCTCGTGCAAACGAAAGCAATTTTGCCTCTCGTATTGTTTGACCTTCTTGCCATCGGCACGCTTCCTTTATGGGGCGGCGGCTTTGGTGGTGGCTACGGCGGCGGCAACTGCTGCAACAACAATTTTAACCAATACGGTAATGGCAACTATGGTGGCTATGGTGGCAATGCTGGTTATAACGGTAATGCTGGCTACGGCGGTTATGGAAACCAGGGCTACAACGGTTTTTAATGGCAATTAAGTAATCATAGCGGGGTGAGCGGTTTAAGTAATTCGTAGCAGCGCAGCTCAGGATAGTATTGGACGGTATAGTAACCAAGCTTACTATAGAGTTGATGTGCTTTACCATTAACCTGATCGACAAACAGCCTGGCAACTTTGCAATTCTGCGTTTTGCCGTAAGCTTCGCTATGAGCTATTAATTTTCTGCCCCAGTGTCTATTCCGGTGATCAGGATGCGTGACCATCATATCTAAATAAAGCACCTCACCCATCACTTCAAAATGGATGAAGGAGACTGGAGGGCTTTTTTTAGATAAGGATGCTACAAAAGTAACACCGCGACGGAAACGCTTTGGGAGCTCTCGAATCGTTTGCGCATCATGTTGGTGTACCGTATGGGATAAGGGAATAAGCTCATTGCGAATGAGGCGAACCACTTCGGCTTGATCATACCTTGGCTCATAAATACGAATCATGCTCATCATTCCATTTCTACCGCGCCAAATGGATCTGGGACGCAGCATGAATTTGCCGCATTAGGGCTAAACTAGTATATGTAGCGCGCTAAAGGATTGCGCCGAATACATTTTACAACAAGAGTTGTTTATGGTTCTTGACGAACTGAGATTCACGGCATATAATAAGGAAAGTCTTATCTACCACGTACTGGTATTCGTACCATGTGGTAAATACAAAATCAGCATTGATGAGGACGAAGTGCTTAGGGCCCTTTTGAACAGAGAGCGGATGGATTAGCTGCAACCATCGCCAAAATCCCTTTTCTACGAGCTCACCTCGGAGCTGTTTCCTTGAAAAGCAACCATGTGTTGCCTATTAGGGGGAATCGCAGGGCAAGCGTTACAGTGCCATTGGTAGAACGTATATGCATGACGTTCTTACTTGTAGAGGTTATACATCGGGAGATGTGTAACGAATTTGGGTGGTACCACGGAAGATATACCTTTCGTCCCTCGTTGCTTCGTATTGGAGCATGAGGAACGAGAGGTTTTTTTGTTTTTTCTGAGAGGAGGATGACTGATGATAACGCAAGGTGCAACACTGAAGTCAAAAGAGGAAATGAAGGAAAGAATTTCGAAACCTGAGGTTATTTCTGGTTCGGAAATTTTGCTAAGAAGTCTATTGCTTGAGGGTGTAGATTGTGTGTTCGGCTATCCAGGTGGAGCAGTGTTGTACATTTATGACGCGATGCACGGAAACCCCGATTTCAATCATTTATTAACACGGCACGAGCAAGGCGCGATTCACGCGGCAGACGGTTACGCCCGCGCAAGCGGCAAAGTAGGCGTATGTATCGCTACATCAGGTCCTGGTGCAACAAACCTCGTGACGGGAATTGCAACTGCATATATGGATTCCGTACCACTAGTTGTTATTACCGGTAATGTCATCTCCAGCCTGATTGGCAGCGATGCTTTTCAAGAGGCAGACATTACGGGAATCACAATGCCAATCACTAAACATAGCTACTTGGTTCGCGACGTTGAGGATTTGCCTCGTATTATTCACGAAGCATTCCATATTGCCAACACAGGGCGCAAAGGCCCAGTATTGATCGATATTCCGAAGGACATCTCAGCGGCTAAGACATTGTTCAAGCCAGTAACAGAAGTAAGCATCCGTGGTTACAATCCAACGGTCACGCCTAACAAGAATCAAGTGGATAAGCTGATTAAGGCGATTGAGCAAGCGGAGCGCCCGCTTATACTAGCAGGCGGCGGAGTCGTTTACTCTGGCGGACATGAAGAGCTGTTCGAATTCGTTACTAAAACGCAAATACCAATTACAACAACATTGCTTGGTTTGGGAGCTTTCCCAAGCGGCAATGATTTATTCCTAGGCATGCCAGGCATGCATGGCACATATACGGCAAATAAATCGATTCAAAGCGCAGACTTGCTAATTAATATTGGCGCTCGTTTCGATGACCGCGTAACCGGCAAGCTTGCGGGCTTTGCTCCACTGGCGAAAATCGTACACATCGATATCGATCCAGCGGAAATCGGCAAAAACGTACCAACAGACATCCCGATTGTCGGCGATGTGAAGACTGTTCTTGAGATTGTAAATAAGCTCGCGAAACGCGCAGATAAAGCGGATGATTGGCGTGCGAAGCTCAAAGCTTCATGTGAGCAATATCCGTTCAGCTATACGGATTCTGACGTTGAGCTTAAGCCGCAGTGGGTTGTAGAGCTGATCCATGAGACAACGAATGGCGATGCGATTGTAACAACTGACGTTGGTCAACATCAAATGTGGGCTGCACAGTATTACAAGTTCAACAAGCCTCGTTCATGGGTTACTTCCGGAGGGCTAGGCACAATGGGCTTCGGATTCCCTTCTGCTATCGGCGCTCAAATGGCGAATCCGGATCGCGTAGTCGTTTCCATTAATGGTGACGGCGGGATGCAAATGTGTGCGCAAGAGCTTGCGATTTGCGCAATTAACAACATTCCGGTTAAGGTAGTAATTATCAATAATCAGGTGCTCGGTATGGTAAGACAGTGGCAGGAGCTTATCTATGACAACCGCTACAGTCATATTGATCTCTCAGGCAGCCCAGACTTTGTGAAGCTGTCAGAAGCTTACGGAGTTAAAGGCTTCCGCGCAACGAACAAAGAAGAAGCGCGTGCCGCATGGGAAGAAGCATTACGCCATCCTGGTCCGGCTGTTGTTGAGTTCGTCGTTCGGAAAGAAGAGAACGTGTACCCAATGGTAGCGCAAGGAAGCACCATCGACGAAATGATCATGGGGGATGCGGAATGAAAAAACACACGATCGCAGTAATCGTTAACGATCAGCCCGGCGTTCTACAGCGCGTATCTGGTTTGTTCGGACGCCGCGGCTTCAACATTGAAAGCATAACGGTTGGTTCCAGTGAAGAAGCAGGCTTGTCGCGTATGGTCATCGTCACTTCTGGTGATGATCATACGCTCGAGCAAGTAACGAAGCAGCTTTATAAGCTGATTGACGTTATTAAGGTCATTGATCTTAGCTCAAATCCAATGGTTGGCCGCGAGCTTGCACTCATTAAAGTGAATGCAGAGCCAGCATCTCGTCCGGAAATTTTAGGTGTTGTTGAAACTTTCCGCGCAGCGGTTGTGGACATTGGCACTCATTCGCTTATGGTACAAGTAGTAGGGGACACTGAAAAAATCGATGCTATGGTTGAATTGCTTAAACCGTATGGCATTCGTGAACTGTCGCGCACAGGAGTAACAGCATTAAACAGAGGCAATTCCAAGTAATAAGAGTTCATCATTCAACATCCCGCTTTGAGCGGGAGTTTAAGGGGAGAACCGCTGCTTAAGGGTCATTCTCTGCTTAAACACCCGCTCAAAAGGGTTAAACTAAAGGAGGCAATTATTAATATGGCAGTTACAATGTACTATGAAAAAGACGCTGATCAAGGCGTACTACAAGGTAAAACAATTGCAGTTATCGGTTACGGCAGCCAAGGTCACGCTCAAGCACAAAATCTTCGCGACAGCGGCTTGAAAGTTGTTATTGGTCTTCGTCCTGGTAAATCCGCAGACGTTGCTAAAAAAGATGGTTTCGAAGTACTTACAGTTGCTGAAGCAACTAAAGTGGCTGACGTTGTTCAAATTTTGCTTCCTGATGAAACACAAGCGAAAGTGTACAATGATGAAATCGCTCCTAACTTGAAAAAAGGCGCGGCTCTTATGTTCTCCCACGGCTTCAACATTCACTACGGACAAATCGTTCCAAACAAAGATACAGATGTATTCTTGGTAGCTCCAAAATCTCCTGGTCACATGGTTCGCCGTACGTACCAAGAAGGCTTTGGCGTTCCTGGACTAATCGCTATTGAGCAAGATGCTACTGGCAATGCTAAAGCTATCGGTCTTGCATATGCTAAAGGTATCGGCTGTACTCGTGCAGGCGTTATCGAAACTTCTTTCAAAGAAGAAACAGAAACAGATTTGTTCGGTGAGCAAGCTGTTCTTTGCGGTGGTGCTACTGCACTAGTTAAAGCTGGTTTTGAAACGCTTGTTGAAGCTGGCTACGCTCCAGAAATGGCTTACTTCGAGTGCTTGCACGAGCTTAAATTGATCGTTGATATGATGTATGAAGGCGGAATGGCGTCCATGCGCGATTCTATCTCCAACACAGCTGAATACGGCGATTATGTAACTGGTCCTCGCATTGTTACTGAAGAAACGAAAAAAGAAATGAAACGTGTATTGGAAGATATCCAATCCGGTCGTTTTGCTCGTGACTTCATCTTGGAAAACCAATCGAACCGTGCAATGCTTACAGCTACTCGCCGTAATGAAGCTGCTCACCCGATTGAAAAAACAGGCGCACAGCTTCGTGAATTGATGCACTGGATCAAGAAGTAATAAAAGATAGAATGTAGGAAAATATCCCGGTTCGCCGGATCGTTTGACGATGAGCACGTAGTATCGCCATGTGGTCCGAGCGCACCGGGATCATTTTGTTCACGGAGGTGCATTGCACAAATGCGGAAAATATATGTTTTCGATACAACGCTTCGTGATGGAGAGCAATCTCCTGGGGTTAACCTGAACACGAAGGAAAAGGTAGAGATTGCCCTTCAGCTTGAAAGGCTGGGAGTGGACCGCATGGAAGCTGGCTTCCCTGCTGCGTCTCCGGGAGACCTTGCTGCAGTTAATGCGGTAGCACGAGCAGTTAAAAATGCTACAGTTATCGGACTCTCTCGCTCGCGTGAGCAGGATATCGATGCTGTTCGTGAAGCGCTTATCGGCGCACAGGATCCGTGCATTCACGTATTTCTTGCTACAAGTCCGATTCACCGCAAGCATAAGCTGCGAATGGAGAAGGAGCAGGTGCTTGAAACGGCAGAGCGTGCCATTCGGTATGCAAAGCAATATTTTGACAAAGTTGAATTCTCAGCAGAGGATGCAGGACGTACAGAGCTGGACTTTCTGTGTCAGGTCGTTGAGATGGCCATTAAAGCGGGAGCAACGGTCGTAAACATTCCGGACACGGTCGGTTATATGAATCCGCAAGAATTCGGGAACATCTTCAAGGTGTTGAAGGAAAATGTACCGAATATCGAAAAAATTCAGCTGAGCGCACATTGTCACAATGATCTCGGCATGGCGACTGCAAATTCGCTGGCAGCGATCTTGAATGGTGCAGATCAAGTTGAGGGTACGATCAATGGTATTGGGGAGCGCGCTGGTAACACAGCGATCGAAGAGATTGCAATGGCGCTTGCTACGCGCCCGGACTACTTCGGAGCTCAAACGACGCTGAACCTGAAAGAAATTGCCAAGACGAGCCGCCTTGTCAGCAAGCTGACGGGCATGGTCGTTCCAGGCAACAAAGCAATTGTTGGTGCCAATGCATTCGCGCATGAATCTGGTATTCATCAGGATGGCATGCTGAAAGAAAAAACGACGTATGAAATCATTTCACCGGATACGATCGGACTGAAGGAATCCAAGCTGGTGCTTGGCAAGCATTCAGGACGCCATGCGTTCCGTGAGAAGCTGATCGACCTAGGTTATGAGCTTGAGGACGAAGCGGTTAATGCGGCATTTGCTAAATTTAAAGATTTGGCAGATCGCAAGAAAACCGTAAGTGATGAGGATATTCTTGCTCTGCTTGAAGAGAAGCTAATTGATACGCCGGAAGTATTTAAATTAGAAATGATCCAAGTCAGTTATGGCAATCAATCTACGCCAAGCGCATCCGTTCGGATTCGTAAAGCGGAGGGTGAGATCATAGATGAAGCGGCAATCGGCAACGGTTCCGTAGACGCCATCTATAACGCGATCGACAAGGTGACACAGGAAGTCGTGGAGCTTGAAGATTATTCGATCAAATCAGTATCGCAAGGCAAGGATGCGCAAGGCGAGGTTCATGTTGTACTAAAGCAGGATGATGTTTCTGCTCAAGGACGTGGACTTAGCACGGACATTCTTGAAGCTAGCGCGCGAGCATACATCGATGCACTTAACCGACTGATCGAGAAGCGCAAGACGCCAGGGCGCCGCGATAAGATGAGTCTAATCTAAAAAGAAGCAGTTCGCCAGAGTATAACCTTTGGGCGGACTGTTTTTTTTCTTTGATAGATATAGCTTCAAAAAAGGGATAATCAATGACTCTATAGTTACTGCCTATAGAGTAAATAGATTTTATATCTTGGTAATCAACTCGTTTTTATGGTACAAATGATAATAGAATGAGAATGAATGTGTAGACTTGCATTTTTCAACAGGATTCGCCAAGCCAAAACGCCTTTGGCGTCCTTTGGACGCTGAAGCAGCTTTGACTGTGAAATATAAGCCCTTTATAAGCTAACAAACTTATAAATTCTTATATTTTTGAAAACGTTGAATGGACAAGTTTAACTTAAAACGAGGAGTGTTACATTATTATGTCAGAAGTTAAGAAAATTGCAGTTATTACCGGCGACGGTATCGGCCCCGAGGTAGTTGGCGAAGCTCTTAAAGTGCTCAAAAAAACCGAAGAGCTTTACGGCTACAAATTCGAAACAGAACACGGCTTGTTCGGCGGTATTGCAATCGACGAGAAAGGCACACCATTGCCGCAAGAAACACTTGACCTTTGCAAAGGTGCAGACGCGGTACTGCTTGGCGCAGTAGGCGGACCAAAATGGGACAACAACTCCAAGGAGCTTCGTCCAGAAACAGGCTTGCTAGGCATTCGCAAAGCACTTGGCCTTTTCTCAAACATTCGTCCAGCTACCGTATTCGATTGCTTGAAAGAAGCTTCAACTTTGAAGCCAGAAGTGCTTGAAGGCACGGATCTCATCGTTGTTCGAGAATTGACTGGCGGTATTTACTTTGGCGAGAAATTCCGTCGTGAAGGCGCTGGCGGCGAAGAAGCGGTTGATACATGCGTATACAACGTGCAAGAAATCGAGCGCATCGTTCGTCAAGCATTCGATATCGCTATGACTCGCGGCAAACGTCTTGCTTCTGTTGATAAAGCAAACGTACTAGAAACATCCCGTCTATGGCGCGAAGTGGTAAACCGGATTGCTCCTGAATACCCAGAGGTAGAGCTAGAGCACGTGCTTGTTGACAACTGTGCAATGCAATTGCTTCGTCGTCCTTCGAGCTTTGATGTCATCGTAACAGAAAATATGTTCGGCGACATTCTTAGTGATGAAGCTGCAATGCTGACTGGCTCAATCGGAATGCTCTCATCTGCATCGCTTGGCGAAGGCAGCTTCGGCTTGTATGAGCCGGTACATGGCTCAGCACCTGACATCGCGGGTCAAGGCATCTCCAACCCAATTGCAACAATTCTTTCCGTAGCGCTTATGTTCCGCCTTACATTTGGTTACCACGAAGCTGCTGCAGCAATTGAAGCAGCGGTGAAAGAAGTTCTTGATGCAGGCCACCGTACAGGTGATATTGCTGTTGATAAGAGCACAGCAATCGGCACAACAGAAATGGGCGATTTGATCGTAGCTGCTCTTAGAAAATAACATCTAGATTATAATCATTATAAATAAATATTGATTATAATATTGACTTGTTTATAAACTAGTGATACTATTTACTAGGTAAGTCACACAGACGAAGTGACATAAACAATAAAATTTATGGATAGGTCAAGGAGGTTTTCTATTATGGCAGAGCGTTTGGTAGGCCGTCAGGCCCCTGATTTTTCAATGGAAACGGCAACAGGTGATGGTAAAGATTTTGGTACAGCTTCACTTGCAGATTATAAAGGAAAATGGTTGGTATTGTTCTTCTACCCACTAGATTTCACATTCGTATGTCCAACTGAAATTACTGCACTCAGCATGGCTGCAGCTGAATTCAAAAGCTTGAACACAGAAATTCTTGGTGTCAGCATTGATAGCAAACATAGTCACCGTGCATGGATCAACACGCCGGTTAACGATAATGGTCTAGGTCAACTAGAATTCCCTCTTGCTGCTGATATTACGAAAAGCGTAGCTCGTGACTACGGTGTATTGATTGAAGAAGAAGGTATCGCTCTTCGTGGTCTATTCATCATCAATCCAGAAGGCGAAGTACAATATCAAGTTGTTAACCACAACAACGTTGGCCGCAGCGTAGACGAAACTCTTCGCGTATTGCAAGCTTTGCAATCCGGTGGTCTTTGCCCAATCAACTGGAAACCAGGTCAACAAACATTGGTATCGAAATAATATATTTCGAATAGCAGTAAAAACAAAACCCGTGCCATTTAATGGTACGGGTTTTGTTTTTGTCTACATAGGGATACGGATAATGTGAGGAGAAAGCAGGAATTTCGTCCATGCAGAGCGAATATGGTATACTTAGCAACAGATAATAAAAAATGATAGGTTTGTTAACGCAAACTTTAGATGATGGTTGTTAAGATAGGTTTACTACGTAAACCTAAGATGATGCTTACGAAGATAGGTTTGCTGCGCAAACCTAAGTTGATGCTTACGAAGATAGGTTTGCTACGCAAACCTCTAAGGAGGAGTCGTCAATGAGTTTTTGCTGTGGAGCTAGTATGATTGGAACAAAAGGTACACTTAAGCATATTCGGACGCATATTCACAATGTGCCCATTATGTTTTGTCCTGTCTGTCACCGTGTAGATATTCATTATTTAATCGAAAATGAATATGAGATACTAGCCGAATATGCACATGGCGACGGTGCTGCTGAAGTTGATTTTCAGGAGTACGTAGAGCAAGAAGGCAAGGCGCTGCTTGAGAATTGTGTTAACCATGAGAATGAGGATCCAATGGATGTTGTCCACAGTCAAATCGATATGGCGCTTGATTTGCTAAGCTTTGCCAAGCAAATTGAGGATACGGAATGGCAGCTTGTTCTTAAGAAGCGTCTAGGGATGCTCAACAATAGAAGGAATAAGCTCCGTCAACGCCGTACTTCCGTTTAGTTTTTTAAACATGAATGGTGAGCCCTCCTTCACGGGGGCTTTTCTTTTTTTGAAAATATAAAAATGTATCATTTTGTAATTTTTTAAGTTCGTTTGTTTCTCAATCAACGGTTCTCTGGCGATATAAAGGACACTAAAGATGCTTTTTAATGTAAATTAAGATTTTCTCAGAATGTACCCCCCGAAACCGGGCAGACAGAAACGAATCATACTAATAGTGAGGTGGAGCGGTTGTTACTTGTTTTGTTCAAACGCTTTCTGCGGAAGTCTGTTTCTGCCAAAGTAGCAGAGGATGAGCAGAAGCTCACTCCAGAACAATGGGTTGCTCAAATTCGTGAAGGTGACGAGCTGCTGCGTGAGCAGTTCATAGCAGACTATAAGCCTTATATAATCAAAGTTACAAGTCGATTTTGTAAACGGTATATCGATCCGAGTCGAGATGATGAATTCAGCATAGCGTTGCTCGCATTTAATGAAGCCATCAATCAATTTTCCAGCAGTGCTGGAAAATCATTTCTCGGATTTGCTGAAACCGTCATTCGTCGTCGGCTTATTGACCATGTCCGAAAAGAACAGAGGCATTCTCAGGTTGTGCCTTACAGTATGTTCGACTCAGAGGATGAGGAGCAGCCTCAATATAATTCAGTCGAGACAAGACAAGCGATGACTGCATTTGAAATGAAGCGCACAGAGGACGAGAGAAGGCTTGAGATTACTGAGCTTAATCAAGAGCTTTTGCGATTTGGCATTTCCTTTGCAGAATTGGTAGACAATTCTCCCAAGCATACCGATTCAAGAAAGCTGTTGATTGGTATCGCGCAAACGCTTGTAAGTGAAACGGACTTATTAGATTCTTTAAGGCAAACGAATAAGCTGGCTGTAAAAGAGCTGACCGAAATGTGCGGTGTTTCTCGCAAAACGGTGGAAAGAAATCGAAAATACATTATTGCTATCGCACTAATCATTTCTGGAACATACCCTTACATGCATGATTATTTACATATATCCGATGAGCGCATCGTTGAGAATAAGGAGGCAAGCAAATGAAACGTGGAGTCGTTATGAGCATTCATAAGCAGTATGCAGTTGTGATGACGGCAGACGGTCAATTTTTGCAGGCCCTTATTCAGGGAACTACACAAATCGGAGAAGAAGTCACATTCGAAGAAGAGTTTAAGAAGCGCGTCATCCAGAGGCCGATTTATTGGTATGGAAGTGCTGCCGCCCTTATTCTGATTCTCTTTGTTCCACTTTTATTTTTCATGCAAAGAGACTCACAATCCGTAGTTGCTTACGTGAGCATGGATATTAATCCAAGCGTAGAGCTGGGCGTCGATGAAAACGAGAAGGTACGTGAGCTTCGCGCACTTAATGAAGATGGAGAAGTCATTATTAAAGGTCTCAAATACGCAGGTATTCATGTGGAAGAGGTTGCTGCTTCAATATTGGAGAGGGCTAAAGGCTCACATTACCTGGATACGCCAAACAAAGATATTTTTATTACGAGTGTTTTATTAGACGACAATTTTGCGAGTAAAGGCGATTTTGAGAATATTTTGACGGGAAAAGTCGACGAGAAACTGAGAATGCTGCTCGCTCAGCTTGAGGCAGAAGCAGCAAGCGCTACAATTACAACGTTGTCGCTGCCTAATGAGGTGCGTGAGGAAGCAGCTATAAATGGTATTTCTTCAGGCAAGATGGCCGTATATTTAATGGCAAAGGATGAAGGCTACAGTATCGAATTGGAGCAATTGAAAAAGCAATCCATCGATCAGGCAACAGCGTCTATCGGCGGCGTGAAGACGATTGTAAGCAATGCGAGAGATACGAGCAAAGAAAAGCTCAAGAAGCTGGTAGCACTGGAAAAAGAGGATAAGGTTAAGCAGCAAAAGGAAGAAACAAAGACGAAACCGAAACCGATTAAACCGACTACGACTCCAACTGCAAACAAGCCAGTAAAAGTGGAAAAACCAACTAAACCTGTCGTTAGCGGAGTAAATAAAGGAAACGCAACTAATAAGCCCAATAAAAACGGGACATGGGGCAACAAGCCGGTAATTACGCCAGGGAAACCAACTAAGCCAGTTCAGCCTACAAAGCCGAGCGGCGGTAAAAACGATCATAAAGATGACGACAAAAATAATAACAATCATAATCATGATCGAAATAATGATGATTATGATGATGATGACAATGATCGAAATCGAGATCGCAATACTAATCGCAATAATAACGTAAACAGTCAACAAGGCAAACAAGAAAATGATAATTGGAAAAATCGATATGATGATAAAAAAGATAAGGAATGGAAGCACGATTGGGATAGATGGTATAAAGGTCGGGGGAGCAACAATAATGATTAGACTTCCGATATAAAAATGAACAAATAGCAGGAAATGAATGCAGTAGGCTAAAGTCCTAGATGACTTTCGGGCAGACTTTTTTCCTATTTACGGTGCATAATTCGACAGGATTTCCGATTGACAGCGATTGTAAACTCGCCCTATGATTAGTAGTAACTGTAACCGTTATTTATAGATGTTGCCGGGGAGGAGTACAAGATGTTGGCCATTCGAAAGCGCTATTTCCCGGCGCTTGCCGAGTATATTCGGAGTGGTAAGGAAGTATCATTATTCCATGCTAACGAGCTTGGCAAGGAGCTTTACGGAATAAACCCTGAAGAAATTATTGCCGTACATGAGGAATGCATACAGTCTTTGGCTGCAAATGTTGACTCGGAGGAGGCTGTGCGATTATATAATCGTTCCTTTGTTTTTTTAATGGAGATTATGGTTGCTTGCCGATTTCGTTTGCAGCCAGAGAGATCAACGGAGCAAAAATTCACTGAAATGCGAGAGATGCTTTTCAGGTCCAACCGCTCCTTTGAACGAGTCAAAAATAAGTATGAAAATGTTTTGCAGCACATGGACAGCGGAATTGCTTTGTTTGATAGTGATGGAATTTTATCGTTTATTAATGTGCAAATGGCCAAGCTGCTCGACATCCCTCGGAAAACATTAATTGGTTGTACGATAAAGGAAATATTAAGACATCGGCGGCTTACTAGCAGCACGAAGCGAACAATTCTTAGACTCTACAAAGAAATGTTTCTCATGCATAGCAAGTATTATGAGTTCCAACACAAAGATGGTAAACATTTATTGGTAACGGTTACATACGGTGATCAGTTAGACGGTGATTTTTTAATTAGCGTGAAGGATGTTTCTGAATATAAGCAAATTGAGCAGACGGCATTGCAAAACGACAAGCTTGCCATGCTCGGGAAAATTGCTGCTGCAATTGCACATGAAATTCGAAATCCGTTGACAAGCATTCGCGGCTTTATTCAGCTATTGCGGCCATATTTACTGGAAGTGGGCAAAGAAGAATACGCTCGTATTATTTTAACGGAAATCGACCGGGCAAATGATATCATTTATGAATTTCTAAATTCGTCCAAGCCATCAGCACCAATGAAACAATTGGTGTCTATCGATCATTTAATAAAAGAGGTTGTGCTTCTGACCGAAAGTGAAGCTTTGATGCGGAATTGCGAAATTAAAGCGGAGTGTTATTGCTCAGAGCATCTCGTCTCGATTGATGTTAAACAAGTGAAGCAGGTTATTTTGAACATTATTAAAAATTCACTCGATGCGATTGAAGAAGTTCAGAGCGAGCGTAGAGGCCTTATTGATATTATTACGCGTGGAAATGGACAATTTGCCGAAATTATTATTAAGGATAATGGAAAAGGCATGGACAAAGCAACGATGAGCAGATTGTTTGACCCCTTCTTTACGACGAAGCAGTCGGGTACAGGGTTAGGCTTATCAGTAAGCTACAGAATTGTTCGCAATCATAATGGTACGATTAGAGTGGATAGTCAATTAGGGGTAGGGACTGAATTTATTCTGACACTGCCATTAGCTTAATGTTCACTGCAAATGGATTGGCTTAGCTGAATTGAATCGGATGCTCTCCCCCAATCGTGGGCGGGGAGTATTTTGCTTTTTCATATCATGATAGCTAAGTGACAAGTCTGCAATTATAAACATGGCAAAGAGGAGAACGCTTAGGTATAATGAGTTTGAAAAAAGCGATTGAAACGATTCAAATGAAATGGATTCGGTTAGGTAAATCCATTTGGAGAGCGAGGGAATAATAATGAGTATTCAATTTACATACGGAGTTCGCGGTACAGAGCAAGCAAATTTAGATGCGGTTATTCGTTTTGTCAGTAAAAAAGAGTTGACGCAATCAGAAGCAGTTACCCCGATCGTACAGCCGCAAATCGATGAAGCGCTTAGAGGACGTTATGCTAAAGGATTGTTTAAAGCGGATTCGGAGCAAACGGAGATTGTGCCGACGCTTGGATTGTATCCTGCGTCTCATATCGTGTTTGTTGGCCTTGATCAGGATGGCGGAGCTACGAGCCTGCGGCTTGCAGCAGCGGCTGCAGCCAAAGCATTGAAAAAATTACAGGCGGTAAATGTGCAAGTACTACTGTCTGATGCACTTGTTGAAGGGCAAGTTGAAAACCTTGGAGCAGAGTCTACTGCACAAGCGCTGACTGAGGGCTTGCTGCTCGCACTTCATGATCGACAGCCGTTAAAACGGGAAAAAGCGGAGCGATTTTCGCTGAAAGAGGTTGCACTCGTACCACAGGGAGCAGCTGCATCAGCGGAGGAAGCCGCTTTATGGACACAAGGGATAACAAAAGGCCGATTGTATGTTGAAGGGGTCATTTTGGCGAGAGACCTTACGAATCTGCCTGGTAATGATCTTACGCCAGAACGGTTGGCGTATCATGCAGAGGAATTAGCGCGTGAGCTTGATTTGGAAATAGAAGTCATTGACGAGTGGAGCGCGGCTGAGCAGCGGATGGGCGGTCTATTAGGCGTTGGACAAGGCAGCATAAATCCACCGCGTATGATCGTTATTCACTATAAAGGCAATCCAAATTCAGAAGAGGCATGGGGACTAATCGGAAAAGGAATTACGTTTGATACGGGCGGTATTTCCTTGAAGAGAGCGGAAGGCATGCAGGATATGATTTCCGATATGGGCGGCGCAGCTGCTGTGCTGGGTGCTATTCGCGTCATTGGAGAGCTGAAACCAGCAATCAACGTTATCGCAGTCATTCCGACAGCTGAGAATATGCCTTCGGACCGAGCGATTAAACCTGGAGATGTGCTGCGCATGATGAGCGGCCATACCGTTGAAATTGTGAATACCGATGCTGAAGGCAGATTAGTGCTGGCAGATGGACTTACGACCGCAATTACAAGGGGAGCAACGAAGCTGATCGATGTGGCAACGTTAACTGGTGCCGTATCCGTAGCCTTGGGCACGCACGCAACAGGCGCTATTACAAACAATGACGAGCTCTACAAACAGGTGCAGCTTGCGTCAGAGAGAGCTGGCGAACGAATCTGGCAGCTTCCTTCTTATCCGGAATATAAGCGGCAGATTAGAAGCGATGCAGCAGATTTGAAAAATAGCGGCGGAAGATATGCCGGTACGATAACCGGCGGGTTGTTCATTGGACATTTTGCCGAAGGATTGCCGTGGGTGCATCTCGATATTGCCGGAACTGCATGGCTGGATTCGAGCAGAGGCTGGGAGCCTAAGGGAGCTACCGGCGTTATGGTTAGAACTTTAGTTGAATTGATTGTACAGCAAGAATAAGCTTTGAGATGTGATGATTTGGAGGTTCGCCGCGCATGGCGTACCTTCTTTATTTGCGAAGTAATACGTGGACTAAAATGGAGGGCTGACATATGACCTATGAAGAGGTAATGAAGGAATTAGAGCGGCTAGGCAATGAGCAAACAAAAATGACCTTCATTCGTCATGGAGCGATGGAGCCGCTCTTTGGTGTGAAAATCGGTGATTTGAAGAAGCTTGTTAAATATGTGAAAAAAGACGAAGAGCTAGCGCTAAAGCTGTTTGCGTCCAGTAATAGCGATGCGATGTACTTGGCTGGACTTTCAGTTAATCCAAAAACGATTGCTAAAGAGACGCTGCAGCAATGGGTCAAACAAGCTTATTGGTATATGGCAGCAGAATATACGGTAGCAGGTGTCGCAGCGGAAAGCCCTTTTGCCCATGAGCTGGCAGTAGAATGGATAGACTCCTCGGAAGAGATGGTGTCCACGTGCGGCTGGAGCACTTATGCGAATTACATCTCTATTACACCGGACGAGCAGCTGGATTATGATGAAATACGCTTTTTGTTAAACAGAATAAAGAAAACTATTCATACGGAGCAAAATCGTGTTCGTTATACGATGAACACCTTCGTTATGATTGTCGGTATTTATGTCTCGGAGCTGCGTGAAGAAGCAGAGGCCGTTGCAGCATTCATCGGCAAGGTACATGTAGATGTCGGAAATACAGCGTGCAAGGTCCCGTTAGCTAGTGATTACATCCAAAAAACAGTTTCTTTGGGCAAAGCAGGCGTTAAGAAAAAAACATGTATCTGCTAACTGTTAATGCCCTATGGTATATAATGAACAATTCATTTTCAAAAAAGGCTATTTTTGGTTTGGCTCAATGAGTTAAACTTGAGATAGCTTATTTTATTTATGCCTCAAAGAACAATTTCTTTGTGTGTCGGAACGAAAATACATAGTGGAATAGGGGTATACTTATATGCATGCAATAAATAGAAGGAAAAATGATTTATTAGCTTATCGGCCATCCGTAACGATGGATGTTGAAGAGTTAAATCAATACTGGGAAAATGTATTAAACAGCTATGCAGAGAGGCCGCTTGATGTGAGGAGACAAACGGTTGAAACTCCAATCACAACGGTGAGAACGGAGCGTTTAACTTTTAAAGGCGGAGATGATACGCCTATTCACGGGTTATACATCGTGCCTCAGCAAGGATTAATCGGTGCGAAGCTGCCTTGTGTCGTTATTTTTCAGGGTTATACAGGCGACAAGGGACTACCAGAGCGTTATGCTGCATGGCTGCTGCTGGGTTATGCCGTCTTTGCAGTTGATGCTAGAGGGCAAGGTGGCGAAACAGGCAACTTGTTAACCTCTGATGAAGGTTTCGTCAAAGGCTGGGTTTCACAGGGAATAACGAATACCGAGCGCAGCTACTACCAGGCGATTACAATGGATGCGGTTAGAGCGGTGGATACAGCTGCCCTACAGGATGAGGTGGACGAGTCGCGGATTGCGGTTGTTGGCGCTAGTCAGGGGGGCGGATTGTCATTGCTTGCTGCAGCGCTGAACTCCAAGGTAAGCGCGGTCGTTGCCGATATTCCGAACATGTGCCATATGGATTTTGGCCTAATGAATTCGACGAGCTCGCTTACGGAAATTGCTCAGTACATTAAAAGGTATCCTGATCGGCTCAACGCAGTGTTGTCTACGCTAGCTCATTTTGACCTGTTGAATTTGGCTGAACGCATTAAGGCGCCTGTGTTGATGTCGGTTGGCTGGAAAGATACCGTGTGTATGCCAGAGACCATCTACGCCGTATACAATCGGATACGATCGCTTAAGCAGCTAAATGATTATCCATTTTCAGGTCATGAGGTAAGCGAATACCAGAACCGAGAATCGATTTTGTTTTTACAGGAAGCGCTGAAAAACGGCCTAAAGCCTTCAATTGATGCAATCGAGCAGCAAGATCAGAATTAATGCTCAATTAGTTGTCCAAAAGAGACAATCAATGCTTCAAATGGATGATATCGATGCCAATATGGTTATGGATGGAGAGCGTACTATGTACTAGAATATATATGAGCTATAAAACGGTGTCCCTGACACATGTTCATTTTTCTTACTTTTCCCTTTATATGTTAAGGGATTAGTGTTTGCTTGATTATTATTGAAAACGATTTAGGCAAGTGCAAGTTGGCGAGCATGTATGGCGAGCATCGCCTTAGAAAATAATAGGATGGCAATGAATAGAGAGGGTGGAATTTTCTGCAATGAGCAACCATGATGAGCGAAATTATTCGCCTTGGCAAAGCTACTATGGCCCCAACCTTGGGTATGTGCAGGAGCAATACGAGCGTTTCTTAACTGATCCAGACTCCGTGGAGTCTACAGTTCGTGAGCTTTTTGTACGTTTCGGGGAACCTCCGGCTACACTACAAGGAGAAGCTCCGAGCATTACGGCTAAGCCAAGCGAGCAAAAGGCTGCATCACATGCAGCAGCACCTGGTCCGATTGATTCAAATATGTTGAAAAAGGTTGTCGCTGCGCATCAGCTAATGCTGAACATTCGCAGATACGGCCATTTAGCTGCAGATATTGATCCGCTCGGCTTCAGCCCTGCTGCTGATACAAAGCTGCTTGAGCCAGAAACTTTCGGACTTACGCAAGCGGATTTAACTTCTATTCCAGCATCACTTATTTGGGATAATGCGCCAGCATCAATCTCGAATGGCTGGGAAGCAATCAACCGCTTGAGAGAGATTTATACCCGTTCAGCGGCGTATGAATTTACACATATTCATGATGAGAGTGAACGCAATTGGCTTAACAAACAGGCGGAGTCGGGAAGCTTCCCAGCACCGCTGTCTGCAAGAGAACGTTCAGCGCTGCTTGAGCGTCTAATGGAAGTTGAGTATTTCGAGAACTTCTTGCACCGGACATTCGTTGGACAAAAACGTTTCTCTATCGAGGGCGTAGATATGCTCGTGCCAGTGCTTGATGAAATCGTCCGCTCCGTAGCGCATGATGGAGCAAACCATATCCTTATGGGCATGGCGCATCGCGGTCGTCTCAACGTACTGACGCATGTACTTGGCAAGCCTTATGAGAAAATATTTTCTGAATTTCACCATGCTCCGAATAAAGAGCTTATTCCGTCTGAAGGATCAATGGGCCTTAATTATGGCTGGACCGGCGACGTAAAATATCATCTAGGTGCTGACAGAGCTGTGAAGGAAGGCGAAACGATTCGTGCGAATCTTACCCTTGCGAACAACCCGAGCCACTTGGAATTTGTTAATCCAGTAGTTGAAGGCTTCACACGCGCTGCTCAAGAAGATCGCAGCAAGCGGGGAATGCCTACACAAGATCCAGCGAAAGCAGTGACGATTGCCGTTCACGGCGACGCGGCTTTCATTGGTGAAGGAATTGTTGCGGAAACGCTCAATTTCAACAAGCTGCAAGGTTATCACAATGGCGGTACGATTCATATTATCGCAAATAATCGCCTCGGCTTTACGACGAACAGCATTGATTCACGTTCGACGCATTACGCAAGTGATCTTGCGAAAGGCTTCGACATTCCAATCGTACACGTAAATGCGGATGAGCCGGAAGCTTGCTTGGCAGCAGTACGCCTCGCTTGTGAATACCGTCTCCGCTACAATAAAGGTTTTGTTATTGATTTGATTGGTTACCGTCGTTTCGGCCATAATGAAATGGACGATCCAGAAGTAACACAACCGCTGATGTATGCAAAGGTTCGCAATCATCCGACCGTAAGCGTGCTTTACAGCGAACAGTTGAAGGGTGAGAAGGCGATTACGGAAGCGCAGGTTGAAGAATTGCGTCAACGTACGAACGGCAAGCTGCAAGCAGCCTATGATGCAATGAAAGCGAAGGAAGGCGAGCCGAAGCTTCGCGGTGAGCAAAACAAAACAACGCTACCTACAGGCGAAGAAGTACGCACTGCAGTTCCGCTTGAGACGCTTCGTGAAATCAACCTGGAGCTGCTTAACCGTCCAGAAGGCTTCACCGAATATACGAAGCTTCAACGTATTTTGCAGCGCAGAGCTTCAGCTTTGAACGATGGGGAAAAGGTTGACTGGGCACATGCCGAGACGCTTGCATTCGCAACGATTCTTGCAGACGGTACACCTATTCGTCTAAGCGGTCAGGATTCGGAGCGCGGAACGTTTGCACATCGTCACATCATGCTTAATGATAATGCGACGGCAGCTAAGTTCTCGCCGCTGCACATTTTGCCGCAAGCGAAAGCATCCTTTGCTGTTCATAACAGCCCATTGTCGGAAACGGCAGTACTCGGCTTTGAATATGGCTACAACGTATTTGCGCCTGAAACCTTTGTTATCTGGGAAGCGCAATATGGTGACTTTGCCAACGTTGCCCAAGTTATTTTTGACCAATTCATCTCAGCTGGCCGTGCGAAATGGTCGCAAAAATCAGGCATTACGATTCTGCTGCCGCATGGCTATGAAGGCCAAGGACCGGAGCATTCAAGCGCTAGACTTGAACGTTTCCTTCAGCTTTCAGCTGATAACAACTGGACCGTTGCGAACCTTTCAACGTCCGCTCAATATTTCCACTTGCTGCGCAAGCAAGCAGCGTCGCTTGGCACGGAGCATGTTCGTCCGCTCGTTCTAATGGCGCCTAAGAGCTTGATCCGTAACCCTCGTGTTGCGTCGCATGGTGTTGCGTTCAGCGAAGGCTCATTCAAGCCGGTGCTTCCGCAATTCAAGCTGACAGAGCCGAAGGAACAGAAGGATAAAGTAAAACGTTTGCTTCTTTGCACAGGTAAAGTAGCTATCGATATTGAAGAGGCGCTTGCATCGACAAATGCTGAAGATTATGAATGGCTGCGCGTTGCAAGAGTAGAGCAGTTGTATCCGTTCCCTCATGCAGAAATCGAACGCATTGTGAAGCAATTCGACAAGCTTGAAGAAATCGTATGGGTACAAGAAGAACCGCAAAACATGGGGTCATGGAGCTTCATGGAACCGCGTCTTCGCGCGTTAGCTCCTAAGAAGGCAGCTGTTCGCTACGTTGGCAGACCTGATCGCTCAAGTACTGCAAGCGGACACCAAGAAGTACATGCCGCAGAACAAAAATGGATTATTTCGACAGCATTGAACGGCAAACCAGTTGAAACAAGTTTGATTAGGGGGTAGTGACTAATGGCTGAAATTATTGTACCGGAACTAGGCGAGTCCATTTCTGAGGGCACAATTACCAAATGGTTCGTGAAG
Source organism: Paenibacillus sp. NRS-1760 (assembly GCF_050467785.1). Classification (NCBI taxonomy): domain Bacteria; kingdom Bacillati; phylum Bacillota; class Bacilli; order Caryophanales; family Paenibacillaceae; genus Paenibacillus; species Paenibacillus sp. NRS-1760. The sequence goes on from NZ_JBITPK010000010.1 coordinate 138,072, forward strand.
GAAGGCGACTCCGTCAATCAGGGAGATGTCCTACTAGAGCTTGAAACCGATAAGGTTAACATAGAAATTAGCGCTGACAATAGCGGTGTTGTATCTCGCATCGCTAAACAAGACGGAGAAGTTGTACTTGTAGGTGAAGCGATCGGTTCGATTGGAGAAGCAGCGGGCGGCGCAGCCGCACCTGCTGCTCCGGCAGCTGAGCCAGCTCCTGTTGCTGCTCCTGCCGCAGTAGCTGCACCAGCTGCTGCTCCAGCAGCGCCTGTTGCCTCTTCTGCAAATGAAAGTGCAGCAACGATTAATGCATCGCCAGCTGCTCGTAAACGTGCTCGTGAGCAAGGCATTGATCTTTCAGCGCAAGGACAAGCTCCTGCTGCTGCACCTGCACCAGCGGTTGCCACTCCGGTTAAATCTGCTCCGCTAACACAATCAGAACCTGCTAACGCAGGCAAAGATGTGAAGCCGACTGAACGCAAACGGATGTCTCGTCGCCGGGTTACGATTGCTAACCGCCTAGTTGAAGCACAACGCACAGCAGCGATGCTGACGACTTTCAATGAAGTGGATATGACTGCGATTCTTGATTTGCGCAAACGCCGCAAGCAAGCTTTCTTCGAGAAAAATGATGTAAACCTAGGTTTTATGTCATTCTTTACGAAAGCTGTAGTTGGTGCGCTTAAAGCATTCCCGCTGCTTAATGCTGAAATTGACGGCGAAGATATTGTTACGAAAAAATTCTATGATATCGGCATTGCAGTATCTGCAAAAGAAGGTCTTGTCGTTCCGGTCGTTCGTGACGCGGACCGTCTAAGCTTCGCTGAAATCGAGAAAAATATCGTTGAACTTGCTGGTAAAGCAAGATCAAACACACTTGCCATTTCTGATTTGCAAGGCGGAAGCTTCACTATTACGAATGGCGGCGTATTTGGCTCCTTGCTGTCCACGCCAATTCTTAATGCACCTCAAGTTGGTATTCTCGGCATGCACAAAATTCAAATTCGTCCAGTAGCAATCGATGACGTTCGTATGGAAAACCGTCCGATGATGTATCTTGCATTGTCTTACGATCACCGTATCGTAGATGGTAGCGAAGCTGTTCGCTTCCTCGTAACCGTCAAAGCGCTTCTTGAAGATCCAGAAGCACTTCTTCTCGAAGGCTAAATATAAAGCATCACATTAGAGACTGTCCTTTAAGTAGAGTGATCTACTCAAAGGACAGTCTCTTTTTTTTGCGATTAAGATGGCCGTTTTATTATGTTTTGAAAAAAGATGTCGAAAAAAGATCTGAATATCGATTACAATAAACATAATATTGAACATGGAACCGGGCGTATTATCGGCTACAATTAAGATTTAAGAAGTATTCAATGGAGAGAGGCTGCATAATAGATGCGAGAATCCTTTACTAATCTCACAATGCTCCAGCGGTTCATCGCATTGTTTATTGCACTAGTCGTTATACCTGTTATTTTTATGGATTGGGTTGTCTCGCGAAATGTCGCAGAAATTACGGAACGGCAAGTGGGTTCGACGCTGGTGAAGTGGGTGGAATCGAGTCATGTAACGATTGATCGAACAATCATGCATATGGAAGAGACAATGAATTCGATCATGATGACCAAGGAAATTCAGGAAATGCTTAATATCCCGTTGTCTTCATCCTACTAGCGTTTTAGACGATTCACGTCTCTGGATGAGATGCTGCTCAAACAAACATCTCCTAAAATAGCGTATTTTTTTCATGCCGGATTCTGAAAGCCTTTACTCTTTTGTGCCTTCTTTGGATATGCAGACGCGAGGCATCTACTTCTCTACAAATGTGGATGCGCTTCCATGGTATAAGGAGGCTTATCGTGCACAGACGGGAAGTGCTGAAGGTACTGCATCAATTCGGAGATAATCCGTCCGATCTGGAGACGCTTGTTATGGTTAAACAAATGAACAGCATAACGAATGGGCGATCACCAGAAGCTGGGTACTTGATCGCGTCGGGACTTGAACGTGTGCTGGCAAGTGATCTTGATCCTGATAATGTGGCGAAGGATGGCGAATTATTGATTTTAAATGAAGATAATACGATCATCTCAACAACAAACAACTACTCCATCGGAAAGATCCTCCCGTTGCCGGACTACGTATCGAATTCCAAAGGTGGATATTATACGCTAGAGATTGATGGGAAAAAGTGGCTATATGCCATTCATCAACAATTGATTTTTTCACAAAAGGCATGTCCATGATCTCGATCGTTATTATGGAAACGTGGCAAAACTTTGGCGGAGCGGTGCTCATCTATTTGGCTTCAATCGTCGGTGCAAGCGTATGGCAACGAATTAAGTTTATTACACTGCCTAATTTGCGCTCATTGCTGTTCCTGATGTTTTTACTTCAAATCATTAACACCTCGCAAAGCTTCCAAGCACAACTGGCTATGACTGCCGGAGGTCCGGACAACGCGACATTAATTTATATGCTGCTTATGAACAGAAATGCATTTACTTATTTGGATTTTGGCAAAGCAACAGCAATGGGTACGATGATGTTCGCCGTTATGATGGTGCTCTCCTTCTTCTACCTGAAATTGCAGAATAGGAGTGAAAAAGGATGAAAAATACCGAGCGTTCCATAATCTCGTCATTTGATTTCAAACGTTGGCAAGTAAAGCTTGGTTACGCTGTGATGGTGCTTCTCTTGCAACAGGTATTTTCAGATATGTGGTCTACTCCGGCTCTACGATTCAGTGGAACGTGAAGTTTGCGGTGCTCTCCATTACGATGGTTCCGCGGTTAATATTTTTCCTTATTTTCCAGCGTTACATTATGGGTGGACTTAATGTAGCTGGGGTGAAAGGTTAACATTTTATCAGCTAGAGTTTAGTGGCACGGCTTTATGAATGAGTAGAAAAACGGATTAAATGATTCTCTTATAGACATTGCCGCTAATCGATACACTTGCTGGCGGCAATGTTTTTTTGTATTTTAAAATCGAAGCGGAGCAGGAAGAAGGCTGGGGATGTTGAAAGTAATCAACAGGATGAAGCTGCTTGTTGAAATGAGATGAGATGAGGGGATTGAAATCGTCGAGGTTAACGAACAATTGAGGGAAAGCGAAGAGAGATATCGGCATTTAGTTCATATGCTTCCTGACGGGCTTATTGTTGTGTTAGAAGGTAATATTGTATTTGCTAACCATGCAATGCTAACCATGCTGGGCATTAGCAATTTCGATGATATTATTGGAGACCCCATAAACAAATTTATACATCCTGAATATTTAGAGCGGTTTCCAGCTATGATCAACTATTTAATTATAGAGGCTAATCCTTCTACGTTTACCTACTTCGAGCTGCTTCGTATGGATCAGCAAGCGATAGAGGTTGAAATGAGAGCAGTAGCTGTGAAATTTGATGGTAAAAATGCTGTCCAGCTTATTATTCATGATATAACCAAGCAGAAGCGAATGGAAGCCTCCTTGCATGAGAAGGATTATTTATATAAAAGCTTGATGGAAAATGTCGTAGCTGGTGTCTTTGTAGGACAATGCAATAAGATTGTTTATGCCAATCCTTATTTGGCGGAGATGTATGGCTACACATTAGAGGAGATGTATGAACTCAATTCAAGCGATTTGGTGTCAATGGATGAAATCAATCGTCACAAAAACGAGATAATGCATGGATCGGCGATTGGATTAAATCAATTTCCGCTTAAGTGTAAAGGCAGAAAAAAAGACGGCAGCATCATTTATTTGGAAGGCAACAGCTCCATCATTATGTTCAATGGACAGCTGTCCTTGCTCGGCACGATCCAAGATGTAACCTTTAAACGAGAAAAGGAAAATCTGCTAAGGGACAATGCGAACCTTTATCAGAAAATTATTAAGTTTGTTCCCGAGCCCATCGTTATTAGCGATCAAGGAATCGTTCTATATGCAAACAAATTAGCCCTGCATGCACTTGGGATTGAACCTGGAAAAGAGGTCATTGGAAGAAGTGTATTCGAATTTATTCATCCCAGCCATCATGCTTCTTCATTGGAGCAGATGGATTTAATCATGTCGTCGGATGAACCGACGTCATTTGTGGAACGAATCCTTGTACGTCCGGACGGACAGTTATTGGATGTAGAAATATCAAGCATTCGGATAAATAATTATTTAGGCAAGGATGTCATGCTCAGTGTGATTCGTGATTTGACCGACCGCAAACGCTCGGAGGAGGTTCTTATTCGTTCGGAGAAGCTGTCGGCAATTGGTCAGCTTGCCGCAGGAGTAGCGCATGAAATTCGAAATCCATTAACAGCGCTAAAGGGCTTTACACAACTTTTGAGCAGTAAATACCCGGAGAACCCGCATTATTTTTCAATTATGGCCAATGAAATTGACCGTATTACTTTAATCGTAAATGAGTTTATGACGTTAGCGAAGCCGCATTTCGCGAACTATCGCAGCGAGCCTCTAGAGCCGATACTGCGAAGTGTATTATCTTTGCTGGAAACACAAGCTATTCTTATAAATGTGGAGTTGAAGGTTTGTTTTGACCATACAAGGCCGAGTATATTTTGCAATGTGGACCAGCTTAAGCAGGTTTTTTTGAATATTATTAAAAACGCATTAGAAGCGATGCCGCAGGGCGGCGAAGTTGTTGTGACGGTTGCAAGCTTGGAGGATGGCTTCGTTCATATCCGAATTATAGATGGCGGTCCAGGTATACCGGAGGAGCTTATTTCAAAAATCGGCGAACCTTTTCTGACAACGAAAGAAAAAGGGACTGGGCTTGGCATAATGATCAGCAACCGCATTATTGAAGCGCACAAGGGTACGCTTCAAATTAGCAGTGTGATGAACGAAGGAACAGTCGTGGAAATTATGCTGCCTGTTGAGGATCAGCTTACGATAGGCCTAGGATGAGCTATAGGCGTTATCGACTGATGTCGCCAACAATCTTTTGCGTTTATGGTGAAGTGTGAAATAAATGACGGAAGATAAGGCAATTATAATGGCACAAAGTACATACATAACACTGTACCCGTAGCTTGAAGCCAAGGAGCCAAGCGTGTAGGAACCAATGCCATATCCAAGGTCGAACAGCAAATAAAATGTTGCTGTAGCGAGCCCTCTGCGATGTGCCGGAGCAGCAAGCACGGCTATGGTCTGAAAGCAAGGCAGCAGGGCGCCGTATCCGAGACCAATGACAGCACCGGAAACAAGCAGAATAACTGGCGAGCTTGCTTGGCTAAGCAGCAGCATGCCGATGGCAAATATAACGATGCTGGGATATACAATGACATGTTCTCCTACACGGTCAAGCAATTTACCGACAAGCGGACGAGGCAATACAATCATAATGCCGAAGCACACAAAGAAATAGCTGGCATATTGATCAATAGCCTGTTCATGAGCATAAACCGACATAAACGTTACGAGCCCGCTGTAGGCGAACGCGACTACAAACCCGCTAAGTGAAATGGGCACAGCTTTCTTCTCTACAAGATCGCGCCAATGCAGCTTGCTCTTCGTTTTTATGATCGGTTGATCAGCTTTGGCAGCGGCAGATTTCTTGGCTGTTGAAGCGCCTAGGATGAAGGAGATGAGCGCGCACACCGCGCATAATGCGAACATCGCTGTAAAGCCGCCATGCGTTGTTATCGTTAAGCCAACGAAAGGTCCGATGACCATCGCGAGGCTCATAAATAAGCTGAAGTAACTTATTCCCTCTCCTTTGCGATGCTCGGGTATGATTCCGATTGCAGTCGTATTCGTAGAGGTAGTTGCGATAGCGAACGTGCCGCCATGAAAAAAACGAACCAGCAGCAGCATCGCGTAGCCAAAAACACCTAAGTATGCAATCGAAAACAATAGAAACAGCAGCAACGAAATAATAACGATCTTCCGTTCCCCATAACGGGTCATCAATTGGCCAGCGAAGGGTCGAAGCAGTACTGAGGCGATAACAAAAACAGTCATCGATAATCCGGCCTGCGTATCAGATCCTCCAAGTCCATTGGTTACATAAACGGACAATGCTGTTGCTAATGTATAAAAAGCAAAAAATAGAAAAAAGCTACTTAAACATATTTTAATGAAGTCGGCGCTCCATAATTTATTCGTATTCATTATAGGTTCCCCTCTCAGATGTTCGCCGATCATTCACTCGTCTTTGTGTTTGATTCGTGGTTCAGTTCTGCGTTTTTAGTTATTTTGGCGATAAATTTTTTGAATGATTGAATTTCGTCTTCCGAAATATCGGTCAACAGCTGTGCAACAAATTTTTCTTCGATAGGTGCCAGTTCATTAGAACATGTTCTGCCATTAGCGGTTAAATAAAGCAGCTGCGATCGGCGGTCATTCGGATTGGCGACACGTCGGACAAGCTCTTTTCGTTCAAGCTGGTCAACAAGCCGTGTAATGTTGGCTGGGTCCTTGTCGGAGCGCTGTGCCAAATCTTTATGAGTCATGCCATCGTGCTCATCAAGATACATGAGCAGCGACCACTGTTCAGGCGTAACGTCATAATCTTGAAAAAGCTGATGCAGCCGAAGGTTTAGTTTACGGCCTGTATTGCTGAGCATATAGCCTACTGATTGTATAATTTCCATTGCTTTCACCTGCTATTTTCATTTAGTTGTTATGACAATAATACGCTTATCAACTAAATGGGTCAAGAGCTTCAATCCACAAATTTGGAATGAAGCGGTTTACAATTGATCGGAAGAGACATGATTTTGCTTGCGATATTGTTCGGGTGTAAGGTCGGTATGCAGCTTGAAAGCGCGGCTGAAATGAGAGGGATGCTTAAAACCAACATCATAACCAATGTCGGTAATGGGGTGAATGGTGTTGATAAGCTCGATTTTGGCCTGATAGATTCTACGCTGCATGAGAAACTGGAAGATTGTAAATCCAGTAACCTCTTTGAATGTTTTAGCCAAATAGTATTTGCTTAAGTGCAGCTCTGCTTGAATCGCCTCTAGCGTAATATCATCATTATAATGGAACTCCAAATAGGAGATGATTGCTTGAACATGGCGTTCTTTGGAGGTCGGAAAGGTTGGTTTATCCTTCAGCGGCTTCTGGCAAAGCTGATTGATCTGAATAAGAAAATCAAGCATTAAAGCTTGAAATCGCTGAATGGAGAAGCTGTCCTGAAGTACGTAAAGCTGTTCAAGCTTATGAAGACTAGCTTCTATTTCCGCTTTCTCATTGCCCCTCAGCTGCAAACGTATATTTTGAAGCTTCTCGAAGGGCTCGAGCAGGTCCGCTGCAAATGAAGGCTGAATAAATTGCTTGAAGTAATACGGATCAAAATGTAGGATCGACCGGTGGTAAACTGCGCTTGGATCGACATGTGCCCGGTGCAGTGTCATCCCGTGCATAAGCAGCAAGTCGCCAGGCTCCAGAACATAGATGCGGTCATTAATAAGATAGTTTACTTTGCCGCCATGGAAATAATAGATTTCGTAATGAAAGTGACTATGATAGGGAATATGAGCATTAAAATCAGAGCTGGTTCCCATTGTGAACGGTAATTTGATTTGTTGCTGCTTGCTCATCCTTTCGCCTCCACTCATAAATACCATCATTATACACCAACCACAGTCAAATAAAAGCGTAAACAAGTTAATGCGAATGAAGCCCACTGCATCCCAAAATGCTACCATATAGGCAGGCAAAACGATTGTGAAAGCAGCTGCTATTATAACATTGTAAATAAAGGGGCGGTATTTAGGATGCAGATCGTTCGTTTGGGAATTATCGGACTAGGAAATATGGGCAAGGGTCATATTGGCTACTTATTAAAAGGTGAAGTCAGTGGAGTTGAAATAACCGCAGTTAGTGATTGTGTACAAGCAAATCTTGCGTGGGCAAAAGAAAAGCTTGGCGATCAAGTCGGGTTATATGAGGATCCTTATGAAATGATGGACTCTGGACTTGTTGACGGAGTGCTCATTGCGACGCCGCATTTCTCCCATCCAGAGCTTTCTATTGCTTGCTTTAAGCGTGGTCTGCATGTGCTTTGCGAGAAGCCGGCAGGTGTTTATACGAAGCAGGTTCGCGAGATGAATGACGCAGCCAGCCAAACAAATGTGAAATTCAGCATGATGTATAACCAACGGACAAACCCGATATACGTGAAGCTGAAAGAATTGATAGATAACGGTGAGCTAGGTGAAATAAGAAGAACCAATTGGATTATAACCAATTGGTATCGCTCTCAAAGCTATTATGACTCCGGTACTTGGCGTGCAACTTGGGCTGGTGAAGGCGGCGGAGTGCTGCTAAACCAAGATCCGCATCAACTCGATTTGTGGCAATGGACGATCAGTATGATGCCAAAGCGCGTCCGTGCTTTCTGCTACTTCGGCAAGCATCGTGACATCGAGGTTGAGGATGATGTAACCGCATTCGTAGAGTACGAGAACGGAGCTACTGGAGTGTTCGTGACGACGACTGGCGAAGCGCCAGGCACGAACAGACTGGAAGTGAGCGGTGATCGCGGTAAAATTGTAATTGAAAATAACCAATTAACATTCTGGCGTCTAACCGTTCCTGAGCCGGAATTCAACAAGCAGTTCAAAGGCGGCTTCGGTCAGCCGGAATGTTGGAAATGTGAAATTCCGATTCATGGCAGCAACCCTGATCATAAAGGCATTACACAAAACTGGGTGAATGCGATTCTCTTCAATGAACCATTGATTGCTCCAGGTGAGGAAGGCATCAAAGGGCTTATGCTCTCGAATGCGATGCTGCTATCGACATGGACGGATGGCTGGGTAGATTTGCCGATTGATGAGGAGTTGTTCTATAAGCATCTGCAAGAGAAAATCGCAAGCTCAGCCTATCAGAAGGAGGACTAGATCGATGAGTAATGCAGATGGCATGAAATATGCGCCAAAGGGAAAGCCGAATAGAGTAGTTGAGGATGGGCAATTCGTAATCGCCGCTGTTAGTCTTGATCACGGTCATATTTATGGCATGTGCAACGGACTTGTGGAAGCGGGCGCCACTTTAAAATGGGTATACGACGCTGACCACGCTAAGGTTGAAGCATTTATCCGTCAATATCCGCAGGTGCGGGCAGCGGAGTCGGAAGAGCAGGTGCTCTCCGATGATGAGGTGCAGCTGGTTGCAGCTGCAGCGGTAACATCGGAGCGCGGACCGCTAGGCGTTCGCGTCATGCAGAGCGGCAAACATTATTTTACCGATAAAGCGCCATTTACAACGCTTGAACAGCTCGCGGACGCTCGCGCTGCATACGCAGATACAGGAAAAAAATACGCAGTATATTACAGCGAGAGATTGCATGTGGAATGCGCAGTTTATGCGGGTCAATTGATCGAACAAGGTGCAATTGGACGTGTTGTTCAAGTCATTGGACTAGGGCCGCATCGTTTGAACGCTGCCTCCCGCCCGTCATGGTTTTTTGAGAAGGAAAAGTATGGCGGCATCATTTGTGATATCGGATCGCATCAAATTGAACAATTTCTATATTTTACAGGCAATCAGAATGCCAATGTTGTAAACAGCAAGGTGGCCAACTATGCCAATAAGGAGTATCCAGAACTTGAGGATTTTGGAGATATGACGCTTGTTGGCGAGAATGGGGCAACCGGCTACTTCCGTGTCGATTGGCTAACACCAAGCGGTCTTGGAACATGGGGCGACGGTCGTACTATGATTCTCGGAACTGAAGGCTACATTGAGATGAGGAAGTACATTGATATCGCTAAAGATAAGGACGGAGACCAGCTTTATTTAGTAAATGCAGATGGCGAGCAGCATATTCAGCTTCGCGGCAAAGTCGGCTTCCCTTATTTTGGCCAGCTCATTCTCGATTGCTTGAACGGTACTGAGCTTGCTATGACGCAGGAGCATGCATTCAAAGCTGCTGAGCTGTCGCTTCTTGCTCAGAAGCATGCGACAAAAGTGGAGTAGAAATGTTTGCTGCTAATAGGTAGTTGCTTTTTTGCTCGTACTCAGTATAAAATATGTGAGAATTAATAAATGGAAGGAGTGGGAATATGAGGATCAAGCGCAGGGTTACGTTTATCAATTGTATTTTTCATATTCCCATTTCACTTTTACACTAAAGCATCTATTGCTTTAGTGTTTTTTTTTATCCTATGGAGGTGTAACGGCGAATGAGGTACAAGAGAGTTCTTATTAAGCTTAGCGGCGGGGCAGTTGCAGGAAATGCTGAATTCGGTTTTGAGCCTGAACGGTTAAATTACATTGCGAATGAAATTATATCGGTGGTCCGTTTAGGTGTTGAGGTGTCGCTCGTTATTGGCGGGGGGAATATATTTCGCGGCAATATGGCAGAAAGCTGGGGAATCGAAAGGGCGGAAGCAGACAACATCGGCACACTTGCAACCGTCATTAATAGTTTGATGCTTCGCGGGGTTCTGAAAGCTAAAACAGACAAAGAAGTACGCGTCATGACAGCGATACCGATTACTTCGGTCGCCGAGCCATACATCAGACTGCGTGCAATCCACCATTTGGAGCAAGGTTATATCGTCATATTTGCCGGAGGCAACGGTCAACCCTACGTGACAACGGATTATCCTTCGGTACAAAGGGCCATTGAAGTGAATAGCGAGGCGCTTCTGGTTGCAAAACAAGGCGTAGATGGCATTTTTAATGCCGATCCTAAATACGATGCCGATGCGAAGCGGTTCAAATCTCTTCATTACAATGATGTTTTGCAATATAATTTGAAGGTAATGGATCAGTCAGCCTTTATATTGGCTAGAGACTATCATTTGCCTATGCATGTGTTCAACTTCGACAAGCCCGGATCCATGAAAGAAATTTGTGAAGGCGGAAACAATGGAACCATCATTAGTGGTGAATCTGTTCTTGCCTACTAATAACTGTTGAAATAAAAAGGACTGCTTATAAAGGTACTCCCGTTTAATGAAAGCCGGGAAATGTACTTTTTAAGCAGTCCTTTGATGTTTTTAGGAGTCGGGAATTTTATAAAGACCTTATTCAACATCATAACAGAGCTGTAATTATAAGTCTATATTTTTGAATGATAATATGTAAAAATTTGATTATCTTGGATGGGAGGTACAGCATGAACCTACAATCATTATTTTCTGAACCTATTATGTCACAGTCCACTCTGGGTGGCTTTGCTAGTGACGTGTTTCTAGTCATCACGGAAGCAGGGGAATACGTTGTTCGATCATCCGGCGTAGATGAGACCGTTGATGCTCCTTTTGTATGGGCATGCAGCAATTTGTTCGGGAAACAATTAAGCGAGACGTTTGATATGGAGATTATTAATCAATATCTTTCACGATTGACAAGCAATATCGCTATTCCCAGTGTGCTTGGCAAGGCCGTGATCGATGGAAGACAAGTGATTTCGGTTGAAAAAATAAACGGAATTCCATTGTCATTTCAAAATAAATCCGCGATGCTGATGGAGGATTTCGGCAGGTCGATTGCGGAGATCCATTCCCATAAAGTTAAGGAATGGGGTTCTCTAAATGGATCAGTTCGGCATGCATTGGCTGATTTCCCTCAGAAGCTAGCAGATGCATTAAGGGTGTTGGCCGCTCGTTATTACAAGGAAAATACGGCAATCTATGAATCTCTTAATTACTACTGTTCATTAGCTGAAAATATGCCGGTACCGGAGTATGCCGCATGCATCATGCTCGATATGGATCCGAGACAGTTTCTATCAAATGGAGAACGTGTTAGCGCAATCGTTGATACAGAAGCGTATGTGCTTGGTCCTCGTGAAATGGATTTAATAGCGATTGAATGTTCATTGGATGAAGCGGGAGCTCATTATTTCCGCAAAGGTTATGCTGAAGTGCTGCCTTTCCCTGATTTATTACAGGTGCGTGAATTGTACCGATATTTCTTCTGCTTACTCGAAATTAAGGGGCCGGCTTTTGACTATCACAAATGGATGTCCTTTCCTCAACTATTCGGGAACTTTAGGAACGCAGAAGGGTCTTCTTAATTAGAGAGGTGATGAGGTGGAGCTCGAATATGTGAAGTATTTGGCAAAAGGATTTGAAACGGATGCCGTATTGATTGATTTGATGAATGCACATGGCAACGACGTTTGGAATTTTGCATTCTTTTTAATTCGGAATGCCGATGCGGCAGATGACATTTGTCAGGATGTTTTTTTGACAGTATATGAGAAGCTGCATACATTTCGAGGCGAAGCCAGTATGAAGAGCTGGCTGCTTGCCATTACACGAAACAAAACGTATAAGTACAAAAGAAGTGCTTATTTTTCTAAGGTCATTGTGATGGATTTCGTAACAAGAAGGGAAACATCCAGATCAGCGGAAGCAGAAGTTTTTGACCTTATGGAAACCAAATATATTTGGAACACCGTTATGAAGCTTCCGCTGCGCTACCGAGAAGTCCTCATACTGGAAATTCATTATCAATTATCCATGCAAGAAATGGCAAGTTTGCTGCAAATAGCGGAAGGGACGGTTAAATCGAGGCTGCACCGCGCACGCAAAAAAATGACAAGTTTACTGCAAAGTGATTCAAAAGGAGGAAACATCATATGAAGGAGCCAGAACAGTGGGAAGAAGCGCTTAGCCGCTCCCCGTTTGTGAATCCTCGCTTCACTGAGCAATTGAAGGAGAAAATTGTTTATAGGGCCAATGATAAACCGAAGAAAAAGTCTTATATTGCTCGTCTGGGAGCACTGAGTGCAATCGCAGCCGTCCTTGTCTATATTCTGTTTGTCACAGATTTGAGCAAGCTGTTTACGAGCCCTTCACAAATCGTCGGAACAAATGGAAGCGGCAGGGTAGCGGAGATTCGAACGGAATACAGGAAGAACGGCCAAATGATATTTCAAATATTTCCTGAAGAGAATGTGGTTGCAGGTGTCATGCAAGGCTATGTTCTCCATTTCACGCAGCCCATTGATGTTTTTCTTGGCAAAAACATTTCTATTGAAGGTTATCATGCGCAATCGGGAAAACGGTTGACCGTTATGTCCCCTGTGACCATTACAGAGCCGAGCTCAGGGTATGAGACGTTGGAACGTTTTACAACCAGCTTTAGCCTGCCGCTGGGCGGAACATGGACATTCGAGGTCAAGCTGAATGAACAATTTTACGGTGACTTTGTTTTGGCAGTGCAGGAGCCTTCGCCATGGATAAGCACATCTACGTTCAAATTGCCTTATACAGGCAACGATGGAATGCCTCACAACTATGTGCTTGCTGGCGAGAAAGACAAGGTTGGATTTCTTGTAGGCCCTTATCAAAATGAGCAAGGATTGATCCTCGACGAGCAGCCGATTGTTGCGGGGAAAGGAAATAAGTACATGTGGTATTTCTGGGGGAGCAAGAAGGAACTCACGGGCAGCTTTAACGTTATGGGCGTAAAAGAAGGCACCACGCAGGAGATTGAAGTTTTCTCTGCGCGCAGTGTGGGCTCTCCGCTGAATGGGGCAGACGCTGTTATTCCATCATCGATGGTACTGCCCGAAGCCGGCATGTGGCGGCTAAACGTATACATTCAAGATAAGTTATTTAGCAGTATTACTATTCAGGTGGAATCGGCGAGCTGATATTCATTATTTTAAAACGAGAAGGCTGCCATTAGGCAGCCTTTTTAGTAAACTATTTACATAAGAACGTATGTGCGGTAAATTATGGGTATGAGATCTATGCCAGAATGGAGTGCATGCATGAAAGCGTTCATAGAGATAGAAGGAGCAAGGCTGCATAACCTCAAGGATATCGATGTTCGTATTCCAAGAAATAAGCTGACAGTCATAACAGGCGTATCGGGAAGCGGCAAATCGAGTCTTGCTTTCGATACGTTATATGAAGAAGGAAAGCGGCGCTATCTATTGTTCTCGGGTACGCAGTATATGGTTGATGCGGTATCTTCTTTTGATAAAATAACGGGTTTGTCCCCTGCGGTAGCAATTGAGCAGCGTATCGTCCGGCAATCCAATCCTAGAAGTACAGTAGGCACGCGGACAAAAATCGGAAATTTACTTGCCATTTTGTTTGCAACGTATGGCAAACGTGATCCTGCCTACAATGACGGGCTGCCGCTCTCCATGGAGTTGTTTCAGAGGAACTCACCTAAGGGAATGTGTGTGAAGTGTCTTGGTACGGGAAGCCATCAGATGATTCAAGAAGAAGCGATTCTTAATCCGGAAACACAAATAAAAAACGTGTTTGATGGTTTTTTGGTCAAGCATCGTTTTCATAGAGGAAACTTCAAAAAGTTTTGTGAAATATACAAGATTGATATAAATGACAAAATCGGTGTTTTGCCGGATGATGTTTTTCATTCCTTTAAGTATGGCTGCCGCAAGAGTGGATTTGCAGGTGCCATTGTTGTTTTTACAGATATGATGAAACATATGGCCAGCAAAGTGAAGAGACATGGCAGCAAAGACAAAGAAGTGAATTTATGGGGGATTAATGCGGATTCGATCCCATGCCCCAAATGTAAAGGCACAGGTCTTGGCCTTCAGGCGATTCATACCACAATTGATGAGAAAACGATTAAAGAGCTCGAGGATATGTACATCAACGAACTGCTTGGTTTTTTGCAAAAGCAGCAGGCCAATGTATCAAGCAAAAACTTGCTGGATGAAATGGTCATGAAACTTAAGTGTATGGTCGATGTAGGCCTGCATCATCTTTCTTTATCGCGTCCTGTTCCTACGCTCTCAGGCGGTGAAATCCAGCGTCTGTTTCTGGCGTCTTTTATTATTGCGGATATGGATTCTATTATTTTTATATTCGATGAGCCTACAATCGGATTGCATGAAGTAGAGAAGGAGATGCTGATAAGCATCATTCAAGGCTTAGTGGAGCGAGGAAACACAGTCGTTGCTGTAGAGCATGATCATAAATTTATGCAAGCTGCCGATTACATTGTCGATCTTGGACCCGAAGCGGGAGTTCAAGGAGGAGAGCTCATTTTCCAAGGCAGCTACCTTGATTTTATGGCTTGTGAACGATCGCGAACAGCCCCTTATTTGAATGGCACCAAAACCTTGCATGTCAAAACACAATATAAGTTAGCCGATCCAAGCAAAGTACTTAGGCTGGAGCATGCGAGCCTACATAATCTTCGGGATGTCTCCGTGACGATACCTCTTGGACTGATGGTGGGAATAGCGGGAGTATCGGGCAGCGGCAAATCCAGCTTAATCCAGCACACACTAGTACCAAAGCTTAAGCAATCACTCCAAAGCAAGTTCATATATGACAACGATGATACAGAGCATGTGCTGCAAGACGAGGTGACGTTACTTGGATTCGAGCAGATTAAAAAATGTATAGTGGTGGACCAGAAGCCCATTGGAAGGAGCAAAACCTCTTGTCCAGCAACCTATACGGGTATATTTGATCGAATCAGGACTTTGTTCAGCAAAACACCTGATGCGGTGGAAAAAGGATATACAGCCGGTCTGTTTACCGTTAATTCTGAAGGAGGCTGTAGAGGCTGCAAGGGCGAAGGTTTTAAAAACCATTATGTTGGCTTCGGCAACTTCATAGAGGTAGAGTGCGATATGTGCGGGGCAACCGGATTTGTTGAAGAGGCTCTAAGTGTAAGGCTTGAGGGAAAGAACATTAAGGAAATTATGATGATGAGTGTCGCAGAGGCCGGCATTTTTTTTGGAAAAGAACAATCTTTGGCTTATGACAAAATGATATCGGCCACGCTCAGTACGCTCGAAAGTGTAGGGATGAGTTATATTACGCTCGGCCAAAAGACGCCATCTATTTCAGGCGGTGAAGCGCAGCGGATTAAGCTTGCCAAGGAGCTGTGCAGGCAAAGCGGGAAAAATAATGTATATATTTTGGATGAACCGACGACAGGCCTTTCTTTCTCAGATACGGAGCGGCTGATGACATTGCTGCAGCAGCTCGCAGATGCTGGCAATACAGTTATCATTACAGAGCATGATCCAGCTGTGCTCGCCAATTGTGATTATATTATCGAAATGGGACCTGGTGGCGGAAGTGACGGGGGAGCTATTATCGCGGAGGGTATGCCGACTGAACTAATGTCGAACAGTCATTCCATCATCGGGAAATATATAAAGCAGGTGTTGAAATGAGCTTTGAATGGCAGTTGTCCACTCCCGAGGCGGAGGGAATGGATGCTAAACTTCTAGAGCAGATAGATGATTATGTGAAGCAAAAGCGATATAGACTCATAAACAGCGTGATCATTGTGAAAAATGGGAAACTGGTTTATGAACGTTACTTCAATAAGTGTAATGAAAATACGAGGCATTCCATTAAATCAGTATGGAAGAGTATTTTAGCCATCGCTGTAGGCATCTGTTTGGACAAAGGCTTGATTAATAATCTGGAAGAACCGATAGGCAATTATTTGCCCGCCTTTGCTGGTCATAACCATCATTATCATAAGCTGATTACGATTCGGCATTTGCTAACGATGTCATCAGGCATTTACTGGAATGGCGGTGTTCATTACCATTGTCCGATGATGCAGCAAATGATGCGTACGAATGACTGGCTATCGCATATCGCTGATATTGACATGCACAGTGTTCCTGGCATGAATTTTCAGTATAAGGAATGGGATGTCATGTTGTTATCAGCGGTCATAGGCAAAGCCTATGGAAGCACATCCTACGATCTCATTTATCATGAAATGTATAAACCGCTCGATATCGCCAGTGGAATTTGGCCGAGCAGTCCATGCGGTTTCTCCTATACGGTAATGAAGGGTGAAGAACAATCGGATTTGTCTGCTAGAGATATGGCTAAGGTAGGTTTGCTATTTTTAGGAGATGGCAGTATTAATGGCAAACAGATTGTTTCTCCAGCGTTTGTGAAGCAAGCGATAACCCCATCCTATCCGTCCTATGGTTTTTTGTGGTGGCTGTCTCAAGCTGGATATGGATGTCGCGGATTTGGCGGGCAAGAGGTGAATGTCATTCCTGAGCATCAATTTGTATCCGTCATACAAGCGACACCCACACCATCGAGCAAATCGTATCCGGATATTCATGACTTGTTTCTTAGCCAAGCGATTAAATAAAAGCTGCTTATGATCTGAACATTAACGGAGGATAAACCTATGAATACGGTCATTTATATGGTTAGACACGCAGAATCGCCTTTTGAATTTGGACAAGAACGAACGCGCGGGCTTTCGGAGGAGGGTTTCTTAGAAGCAAAACGTGTTGCAGAGGTGCTGGGCGATGTCGATATTCATTTTATGGCATCCAGCTCCTACACCAGAGCGGTGCAGACGATTGAGCTTTTAGCAAAGCGGAAAGCGATGACGATTGTAGAGTATGAAGAACTGGTGGAAAGAGCGATAAAGGGTTTGGATTATAAGGCTACTTGGGACGTTCTGTATGAAGCGATAAGGAAATCTTTTATCGATATCGATTTTGCTTTGGAGGGCGGCGAAACGACTCGAAGCGTACAACAAAGAGCGATACCCGTCATAGAGAGAATACTGGAGGAGCACCGAGGTAAAAACATTGTTTTGGGTACACATGGAAATATAATGACGATCATTATGAACCATTATGATCATAAGTTTGGATTTGATTTTTGGAATACGACCTCGAAGCCAGATATTTATAAATTAACATTTAATCTGAATAAGCTTGAGCATGTGGAAAGGATATGGACTTAAGTAAGGCGACGAGAATCCATTGAAACCAATGGTCATCCTGCAAAGGATGGCCTTTTTGTATGCTATCATTCCAACGAGATCGTTCATTACATATATAGGATCATGTATTATTTTTTTGCAACAGACCAGATATTTAGTGTTATACTCGCTATTAAATTAACAACTAATGCGGAAATTCATCAGTAAATGAGTGAAAGCGACCGCATGAAGATGGAGCGTGAGCGAATTGAAAATACTAATTGTAGACGATGAGCCAAGGCATCTCAGAGGAATGGCTAAATTAGTTAGTGCGATGCGGCCAAAAGCTGAAATATTAGTAGCGAAGGATGGGGCAGCTGCTATCGCTATCATTCAACAGGATCAACCGCAAATTGTACTGACGGATATCCAGATGCCTAATATGGATGGATTGACTTTATTGAAATGGCTTGAGGATAAGGAACATCGACCGAAGGTAGTTATGGTATCGGCTTATAATTTATTTGAATATGCGCAAACTGCTCTGCGTCATGGCGCTTATGACTACTTGTTGAAGCCGATTGATATAGATAAAGTGGAGGATATTTTGGGGCGGCTTGATGCACAACTAGCGGCGGAGTCCATGCAGAGTGAAGCTTCCGAAAAACTGCAGCATCGGCTTAAGTTAACCTCCTCTGCCTACCAGAACAATCTGCTTTTGTCATGGTTAAGCGGCAATCTATCAGCAGCGGAGCAAGTGGAGCTTGAAGCGCTCGAAATTGTGCAAGGAAGCGGTACAGTTATCTTTTCTGAACTCACCATTCATCTTGACGAGGATAAGAGCCTCTATACACCTGCGTTGATGCAGCAGCTGGAGCATTTAGGGTCCTGCTACGGTCAAGCCAGTACCTTCTCTATTAATTCGCTTCGAGAAGACGTATTCCAAGCGATTACCATAGTGCGTACGCCGAGCCCATTCCTTAGACGCGATGAGATTCGATTGGCATTTAGCGAAACAAACAAGGAGTGGCTGCCGTATGGCCGGCTTGTTCATGGCATGGGGACGAGCTGTTTATCTTTAGTAGAGCAGCTGCCGCATTCTTACCGAACGGCTCAAACTGCATGTGAGTATAATTTCCATGATTGCTGGCAAGGGGTCCTATTTCATGATGAGCTGAACCACTCCAGCAAGTCCTTTCACTTAGATGGGGAGCGGCTTTTTGAAGCGTTGCAGGATAACGATCCAATGGCTGCCATCATGCTGTGCCGATCTGCCTTTCAAGAACTGGCAGGCGAGGGCCACACGGAGCCGCAGCTTATTAAAGAGTGTGCCTCACTCACACTTATGAAGCTTAAAAGCAGAACAAGAGATGTTGTCGAAAGAAACTTTGGAAGCGTCCTCACGAATACTGTCGTAACGGAAATACCTGCATGCGATAGTTATGGTGAGCTGCTGGCGCTCTTGGAGTCTCAAATTCGTGATCTGCACCAAGCGTTACGGAACATGAAGCAAGGGAAAAACGAGATTATTATGGAACAGTGCTTGAGCTGGATACAAGAGAATTATATGGAGGATTTGACACTAGAGATGGCAGCTGAACAGTTTGCCTTTAATCCGTCTTATTTCAGCACATTGATTAAAAGCCGTACCGGAAAGTCTTTTTCTGACCATATTACCGAGGCTCGGATGCGACGGGCAAAACAATTGCTCAGAGATGGCCATTTGAAAATTTATGATATAGCTGCGCAATGCGGCTATCGCGATACGAAGTATTTTTGCCGAGTGTTCAAGAAGCAGAATGGTCTATCGCCGGAAGCTTATAAGCACAAATCCCTTACAACGAATAGAGACGAGATATGAATATGACATTTCGATCACGGTTGTTCATCAGCTATATCATTCTAATTGCTTTGCCGTTCCTTGTGTTAAGCACTTTATTTTATCGAACAAGCCTTAAGGTTGTGACGGAGCAAGCGCAAAAAAATGTTTATGAGATCGTCAAAAAAAATAATGAAGTCATCGATACGAAGCTCAAAGTTGTCGATCAGAACAGTTTGGCCTTGTTCGTAGACAAGGATCTGTTTCAAATTTTCAGTCAGCTGAATCCAGCAAAGGCTGAGGAGCTGCTGGCAGCTGATCGACGCGTATCTACTATTCTCAGCAAATACTTTTCACAAAACAATGATGTGTACGCCTATCAGCTTTGGACTTCTTACTTCACCTTCGGCAATTCGCAAAATATGCCGCAAGGAGATCCTACACTTTCAACTATTTACAAGCAAGCTGTGCATGCGGGTGGAAAAATGATTTGGTATCCTACCTATGATTTTACGGAGATGTTTGATCAGTCTTATCTTTCCAAGAGCATGATCGATTATCGCTATTTATATTCAGCCACGCGTTTGCTCAATTTCTCACATATGGAAGACAGTACATTAATTAAGCTGAATCCGAATGTGGAGCGTCCAGTGCTTACGATAAGCTTCAAATCAACCGTACTGGATGCCCTGTTTGAGAAGAGCATACCAGTCGGTTCCCGCTATATGGTATTAGATTCGAACGACATGGTAGTTGCCGGCAGTGATGTGTCACAAGTGACAAAAAGCTTCAACGAGAATTGGGTGGATTCATTCCGCATGACGGGAAGCGGTACTCAGCGAATGAAGCTGAACGGCGAGAATATGATCATATGCTTTGACCGCTCAACCGTAACCGGATGGTTGTCGATCGTAATAACGCCAGAGTCTGCATTGGTAAGCAACCTTGTGCCTGTTATTCGAACCTCAACGATTGTGTTAGCTGCTATATTGAGCGGAATTGCATTTTTATTTGCCTATTTTATATTAAGCCGCATCACAGGTCCGATTAAGAAGCTGCTCGGAGCGATGAGATCCGTTGGCGAAGGCGATTTTCAAACCCGCGTGGAAGTCAGCACGAATGACGAATTCGGCATCTTGATGCAGCGATTTAACCGGATGAATGATCGGATTCACCTGCTCGTCAAAGAAAACTATGAGATTAAGCTAAAGGAAAAGGAAGCAGAAATTCATGCGCTCAATATGCAGATGAATCCTCATTTTCTGTATAACACGCTCAATATTATGAATTGGACAGCGATTGAAAATAATCAGAAGGAGTTAAGCAAGATGCTCGTCTGTTTGTCCAATATGCTGCATTATACTTCTCGGAAGGAATGGGGCGCCGTTCATCTGTCAGAGGAAATCGAATGGATGAAAAACTACTTTTATATTATGTCTGCGCGGTTCGAAGGCAAGTTTACCGTTAACTATGAAATTGATCCGATCCTTTATGATCATAAGCTGCCTAGGCTGCTGTTTCAGCCGTTTGTTGAGAATGCTATTTTGCACGGGTTTAATCAGATGGAAGAGGGGGGCGTTATCCTCATTCGCGGCTGGGCAGAGGAGGGAAAACGTTTTTTTGAGATTAGGGATAATGGACGAGGAATAAGCGAAGAGATGATCAGGGTGATTTTGTACAAACAATCTTCTTCGGTCGGCATTAAAAATACGATCTCCCGTTTACAGATGGCATACGGTGATGAATACGGCATCGAGATCCGGTCCGTGCCAGGATCAGGTGCCAGCATTCTGATAAGACTTCCGCTCGATACCTAATAATAGTCCACCATTCCAATAATACTCGGGTTTTGAAAGCGTTATCTATCGATTACAATAAAACCATCATAGACTGCAGCTATGAGCCAATGAGATGGATAAATGAAAGGGGCTCGTTACGAATATGAGAAGACAATGGAAATCGGTTTCCGTTCTCTTAGTTGTGCTGCTTATGGCAATCAGCGTATTATCGGCTTGCACGAAGTCTGATTCGGGTAACAAAAATTCTCAGGCTAGGGCGACGAATGGCTCAAGCAACACCGAAAATACAGGCAGCGGTGAAAATGTATCCAAAGATCCGATCAAACTGCGTCTTACCGCTTGGGGCGCACCTGATGAGATCGCAGCATTTAAGAAAGCAGTCGCTAGTTTTGAGGCTAAGCATACAAATATTAAAGTTGATTTCCAAGCCATTTCAGCGGATTACGATACGAAATTAACGACCATGGTAGCCGGCAACGATGAGCCGGACATTGCCATGATGGAGTCCAGCACGATCGCTTTTCCTTTAGCGGAAGAAGGCAAGTTCGTTAACCTTCAGGATTTCCTTGATAAGGATACGGAGTTGACTGTGGATAGACTCGTTCCTAACATTATGTATTCCTCGGAGCCAGGCAATGTAGTCGGTATTGCGCCTGGCCCAGAATCTTTTGCTTTATTTTATAACGAAGATGTATTTAAGGATGCAGGCTTAACACCTCCGCCAGCCAAAGCTTCTGAAGCGTGGACATGGGATCAGTTCGTAGAGGTTACGAAGAAACTTACGATTGACAACAAAGGCAAGAATGCGACAGAAGAAGGCTTTGATCCTAAAAATATTAAACAATTCGGAGTCAACGTACCAACTTGGTGGGGCGCATACAGCAACTTCATCTATTCGAATGGCGGAGACTTCTTGTCTGAGGACGGCAAAACCTTTGCTCTGAACCAGCCAGAAGCTGTAGAAGCTATTCAGAAGATTTCCGATCTTATTAATGTTCATCATGTAGCGCCGTCACCTGTTCAAGCGAAAAATATACCAGGCACCAACGTTGCGCTGCAAACCAAAAAAGTAGCGATGGCATTTGATGGTCAATGGGCAAGCACAAGCTTGGCACAATCCAAATTCAATTTTAACGTTGGCGTGCTCCCCGTTATGAAACAGCCGATGACGACTGTCGTTTCTGGCATGTTCTCGATGTTTAAATCAACAAAACATCCGGAGGAAGCATGGGAGCTTTTGAAGGCACTGATTGATCCTGAAGCTTCAATCGAGCTGCTAACTGCCGGCACTTGGATGCCATCTCATAAAGAGTGGTACACGGATGAATCTTACCTAACCAGATGGACTGAAAACCTGCCTTCTCGCCCATCGGGCTACAAGGATGCGGTCGTTGAGATGGTATTGAGCAACAGCCATGCAACACCAACCGCTTATGTGAAAAACTTTAATAAAATTATGGATATCGTTAATCCAGCACTTGATAAAGTTTGGTTAGGTCAGCAAACCGCTCAAGAGGCAATGGATTCTATCGCTGCGAAAGCACAAGCACAGGTTCAAGGACGCCGTGACGTACAATAACCATTTAAAGAAAGAACTATAGTCGGATTGACGGCGTTCTTCCTGAAGACCGCCGTCTTCTTAGGATAGGAGGCAAGTATGGGCATGGATATTCCTGCGCAAACCATTCCAGCAGTCAGTAAAAAAAGTCGCATAAGAGAGCGTAAGGCATTATTCTACGGGTTATTGTTTACAGCTCCTGCCATACTAGGCTTCATCATATTTACGCTTGGTCCTATGATTGCTAGTTTGGTGCTCAGTTTAACCGATTACAGCGTGTTCAAGGATACAACCTCATTTATTGGATTCGATAATTACGCCAAGCTGTTCTCAGGTGAAGATGATTTATTTTATAAATCACTAGGCGTTACCTTCTATTTTGTTATTTTGCGGGTACCTGCCGTTATCATCATCTCTTTTCTGTTGGCGCTGCTCCTTAATATGAATGTAAAGGGTAGATCGTTGTTCCGCACCATTATTTATTTGCCAAGTATCGTTCCAGCGGTTGCATCGTCCATGATATGGCTGTGGCTGCTTAATCCAGACCTTGGTTTAGTTAATACGGTGCTCGCATGGCTTCATTTGCCGACAAGCAACTGGTTGTTTGGCGAGAGCAGTGTTATTCCATCTGTTGTCTTAACGACGCTTTGGGGAATAGGCGGCACGGTCATTATTTTTCTAGCGGGGCTTTCGGGTATTCCGAAGCAGTACTATGAAGCCATTGATGTCGATGGCGGAGGTTGGATGCATAAGCTGCGCCATATTACGATCCCGATGGTAACGCCAACAATCTTCTTTAATACCATCATGACGATTATCGGTTCTTTCCAGGTGTTTAGCGAAGCCTACATTTTGACACAGGGCGGGCCGAATAATAAAAGTTTATTTTTCGTGTTTTATTTGTGGAGTACAGCATTCCGTGATACAGAGATGGGTTATGCATCTGCCCTGGCATGGATTCTATTTATCATTATTTTGTTCTTTACGTTTATCGTATTCAAAACCTCGAAATCTTGGGTTTACTACGAGGGGGAAAAATCATGAGAGAGTCCAAGCTCAAGCTGACAGCAGGTTATGCGGCCCTTATTATTATTTCAGTTATGTTTATTATTCCGTTCGTTTGGCTGATTCGAAGCTCAGTGATGGATTTATCGCAAATTTTCGTTATGCCGCCGGAATGGATTCCAAATCCTTTTAAATGGGATAACTACGAGAGAGCACTTACCGTGCTGCCTTTCGGACAATTTTTCAAGAATACGCTTATTATAGTTTTCAGCGTTATTATCGGAACTGTGCTGACGAGTACGATCGCAGCCTTTGGTTTCTCTCGTATTCAGTGGAAAGGCAGAGACACGATTTTTGCAATCCTCATGACCAGCATGATGCTGCCTGCTGCGGTTACGTTAATTCCGAGCTTTCTTGGATGGAAAACACTGGGCTTCTATGATACGTTCTATCCGCTTATCGTACCGGCGTTCTTTGGCGGAGGTATCTTTAATATCTTCCTGCTGCGCCAATTCTACATGACGATTCCGCGTGACTTTGACGAGGCTGCTTTTGTGGACGGGGCTAATTATTTTCAAATTTACTGGCGTATTCTTATGCCGCTTAGCCGTTCGGCTGTTATCGTCGTTGCGCTATTTACCTTCTTAGGTTCATGGAATGACTTCATGGGGCCGCTTATCTATTTGAAGAGTGACAGCCGCTTTACGCTAGCACTTGGCTTGCAAATGTTTCAAGGCAGCTATACAGCGCAATGGGATTTGCTCATGGCGGCTTCAGCAACTGTCGTTATGCCCTGCGTGCTCGTATTTTTAATCGGCCAGCGTTATTTTCTGGAAGGCATTACGTTAACGGGATTGAAAGGATAACAATTAGCGATGAAAGGATGGTTAGACATGACATTA
Source organism: Paenibacillus sp. NRS-1760 (assembly GCF_050467785.1). Taxonomy (NCBI): domain Bacteria; kingdom Bacillati; phylum Bacillota; class Bacilli; order Caryophanales; family Paenibacillaceae; genus Paenibacillus; species Paenibacillus sp. NRS-1760. The sequence goes on from NZ_JBITPK010000010.1 coordinate 162,765, forward strand.
ACGGAAACGAAGGCGATAAAAGGCTGGCAAAACGTACCTTTTACGAAAGTTGAGATCAATGATGCTTTCTGGAGGCCGCGGCTGGAAGTTCTCAAAAATATTACGATGAAGACATGTTTAGTCAAATGCGAGGAGACAGGCCGAATTGACAATTTTGCAATAGCAGGCGGACTGCTGGAAGGCAAATTTGAAGGGATGTATTACAACGACTCCGATGTGTATAAGGTGCTTGAAGGTGCCGCTTATGCACTTATGACGGATCGTGATCCAGTACTGGAAGCAGAGATCGATCGGATTATTGAGCTCATAGCTGCGGCGCAGGAAGCGGATGGATATTTAAGTACTTATTACACGCTTGAAGCGCCTGATCTCAAATGGTCGGATATGGAAAAACACGAGATGTATAATGGCGGCCATCTGATTGAAGCAGCGGTTGCTTATTTCGAAGCGACAGGAAAGCGGAAGCTGCTGGATGTAGCATGCAAAATGGCTGATCATTATGATCGCGTATTTGGCCCTGGCAAGCGGCACTGGGTGGAAGGGCATGAGGAAATTGAGCTTGCGCTTGTGAAGCTTTACCGCACGACCAGCGAGGATCGTTATTGGAAGCTGGCGCTTTGGCTGCTTGAAGAACGAGGTCATGGTCATGGTAAAGGTGCCATTTGGGACAAAGAGAAATGGGGCCCTGCGTACTGCCAGGATGATGTACCTGTTCGCGATATCGAGAAGGTAACAGGACATGCTGTACGAGCGATGTATTTGTACACCGCGATGGCTGATGTCGTGCATGCTTCCGGTGATCAGACGTATATTGATGCGCTGCACCGCGTTTGGTCGCATACGGTTGAAAGGAATATGTATGTGACAGGCGGCATCGGGCCATCTCAGCATAATGAAGGCTTTACACATGATTACGATCTACCAAATGAATCGGCTTACTGCGAGACCTGTGCGGCGATCGCTATGGTTTTTTGGAATCACCGGATGAACTTGTTGTTTGGCGATGCCAAATATGCTGATGTTGTAGAGCGGGAAATGTACAATGGCGCTTTAGCGGGAATCTCGTTGTCTGGCGACAAATTTTTCTACGTCAATCCGCTTGCATCAAAGGGCGAGCATCATCGAGTCGATTGGTTTGGCACTTCTTGCTGCCCGACTAACCTAGTTAGATTTTTACCATCCATTGGACAATATGCTTATGCTGCTACGGATGCTGGAGTAGTCGTCAATCAATACATGAACGGGGAAACTGCTTTGGAAATAAAAGGCGGGACAACCGTCAAACTTAAGCAGACAACCGCGTATCCTTGGGATGGAAAAATCGAAGTTGCGGTAATCTTGGATCAAGCGGAAACGTTCGATATCCGGCTTCGTGTTCCTGGCTGGTGCAGAGGATATAAGCTATCGCTTCTAGGGGAGCAGCCGCAGCCATCGGAAGGAAAGATCGAAAATGGTTATCTCGTATTGAATCGCTGCTGGACACAGGGAGACTCCATTGTATTAGAGCTGGATATGCCAGTTGAAGTTATTCGGTCACGGCCGGAGGTGGAAGCTAACATTGGAAGAATTGCTCTGCAGCGCGGACCTGTGGTGTACTGCATAGAGCAGACTGATAATATGGAGTTATCCTACGATGAATTTTCTCTTGCAGCACATGACCCGCTATTCATTGAGCACCGAGCAGAATGGCTTGGCGGCGTGACTGTTCTGAAAGGAAAAGTGGCTGAAGGCAGCGCTTGTTTATTTATTCCTTATTATGCATGGGATAACCGAGATGCGGGCTTCATGCAGGTATGGATTCGTGAAAAAGAAGATCGTCACTTATATCGTTATTAAGCAGAATGCTTTAAAATGAAATAGATAGATAAGCAAAAATCCGAGAGACAAGACGCTTTTTTATAAAGTGTCTATCTTTCGGTTTTTTGTTCAGGAAGCAGTTAAAGGGAGACATAATAAATGAATGTCGTAAACGCAACATTAGAAGATCTAAATGGATGGTTAGAGCTGGCTGCTGAGGTGGAGTACCTCTTTGGCCCAATGGTAGATGATCCAAACTTTGTTCTGGCACTAGAGAGAAATATACTTCAAAATCGCGCGTTCTGCGTGCGGGAATATGATGGTTCGCCAGGGTGCAGCCTGTTAGGGGGACTATTGCTTTCTACATCTAACGCCCCAAGCTACAAAATCGGCTGGTTGTCTGTCTCCGCTAAAGCAAGAAATAAAGGCGTGGCATCGGCATTGCTGAATCATGTTCTAACGCTTGTAGATGTTCCTTCAGAAATAGCAGTCACAACATTTGGCGATGATATTCCAGACGGGATGCCTGCAAGGCGCCTTTATGAAAAATTTGGTTTCATTCCCTTGGAGGAATCGATTCCAAACGGTCCCGAAGGCGGTTCAAGGCAAAAGTTCCAATTGACGATTGCTCATCGGTAATGATGATTACGAGTTTCGTTGTCTAATCGTTATTACAAATCGTTGTGTACCGTTTTACCTGGATAAAACATAGCGCTCTCTACTTTCTCGTTTTCTTTCGCAGAGATGGAAGCTGCTATTAATTTAAAAACTTTGGTTTTACTTCCCAAAGATGATTCGTATTTTTCCAAATGCGATTTGGACAACGGTTGCTTATAGTAGCCAGGCACATATTTGTCCAGCATGCTTTGCATAGCTTTTGAAGCCTCGTCTATTTCATTAACAAACTGTATTTTCCCAGAAACCATAACGCTCATATAAGAGGTATCGGTATGAGCAGGCACGGGGTCAGTTAATGTTCCATATTCTTCGCTTACGGTAAAACAAGCTTCTGGATTTTGCTCGATATAGGAGATTTTCCGCCCTTCAGCAGCACCGTGAAAATAAACAGTGTCGTTCAGCCAAGTGAAATTTAACGGAACAACGTAAGGGATTCCATCGGCAGATAGGCCAAGGAATCCTGTTTTTGCGTTTAATAAAAAGGATTGAATCTTGCCCTGATCAGTACACTCTCTTTTCTGTAATCTTACAGGAAACATATTTAGGCACACCCTTTGTCTTTATGATAATGTAATAGTAATGAACAATTGTCCCTGTGAAAAGGGGCAGATTCCGAATATTTCATGGGGTCAGGTGCTGCATATGATTGAGATTACTCCTTTACTCGATAAGCAGGGAAAACATCCTTTATACTCGCAGCTGTATACGTATATTAAGGATCAAATTGAATCTGGATTAATGGCTGAAGGTACTAAGCTTCCATCGATTCGTGAGTTGGCACACTATTTGAAGATTAGCAAAAACACTGTAGAAGCTGCTTATCAGCAGCTGCTTGCAGAAGGGTATGTGGATAGTAAAAGTCGGAATGGGATAAGAGTGCTGCCGCTAGAGGATGTGAATACCAATCGAGATTCAGTTCAAGTGGGCTCCACTAAGGATATTAATTGGAAAAGGTATCGGTATGATTTTAACTATGGTGATATTGAATGGCATCGTTTCCCGATGAAGATATGGAAAAAATGTTTGTCGGATGGTTTAAATGGTGACCCTTATCGAATATTGGGTTATGGACATCCACAAGGAGAAGAGGAGCTTAGGGAAGAAATTGCAAAATACGTATTTCAATCTCGCGGAGTATCGTGCAGCTCCAATCAAATTATCATTTGTTCCGGAACACAACCTGCCGTTAGCATGTTATTACAGTTTTTCTCTCTAGGGGGGCAAAACATAGCTATGGAAGAACCCGGCTATAATGGCGTTCGAACGATTTTTAAAAATCATGGCTGCAAAATTACGCCCATTTTGGTCGATTCTGATGGCTTGAACATAGAAGAGCTGCAATTAAGCAATGCCAACGCAGTGTATGTGACACCATCACATCAATTTCCATTAGGCATGGTGATGTCAGTACAGAAACGAATGAAGCTGCTTCAGTGGGCAAACCAAAACGACGCTGTCATTATCGAGGATGATTACGATAGTGAGTTTCGATATGTTGGCCAGCCGATTCCCTCTCTTAAAGCATTGGACTCAAGAGAACGTGTCGTTTATATGGGGACATTTTCGAAATCGTTTTTACCTGCGGCCCGATTAAGCTATATCGTCTTGCCAACAAACATGCTAGAAAAGCGGGATGAGATATTTTCCGTTTACAGTCAGCCTGCATCACCTATCATTCAGCAGGCCGTGTTTTTGTTTATGAATCGCGGACATTTTGCTGGACATATACGCAAAATGAGAAGACTGTATCAAGCGAAGCATAAAGCTTTAGTTACTGCGATATCACTGTATATGGGAGATCGTGTAAGTATCATTGGGAGCAAATCAGGACTGCATTTGCTGCTTGATGTTAAGGACAGAGAAAGCGGCCAGCTGATCGAACGGGCAGCAGAAAATGGGGTGAAGGTGTATTCTCCGAATGTACATTGGATGGATAGTGAGCGCTGTCCGGCATCACTTGTATGGCTCGGATTTGGCGGAATGAGCGAGGATGATATTGAAGAAGGCATTCGTTTGCTAAGCCATGCTTGGTTTGGCTCAGCATAAGAGATTTATTCTAATTGCATGTGCTATAATTTTACTGAAAATACAAGATTAAACTAATAACCGTTGAAATAAGGAAGGTGTGATTAGTAGAATGGCTCAGGTGAAAGTTTTTGGACTTAAGGATCAATTAAATCCGATAAAACAACAATTATCAGAAGTTATTCATTCCTGTGTAGTGGATGTATTTAAGATGCCGCTCGATAAGAAGTTTCATCGTTTTTTCGCAATGGAGAAAGAAGATTTTTATTACGCTCCTGGACGGACCGAGGCGTATACGATTATCGAAATAAGCGTATTTGAAGGTCGTTCCATCGATTCCAAAAAACAGCTTATTCGTTCGCTCTTTGATCACATTCAAGCACAATTGCATATTTCTCCTGAAGATATCGAAATAACAATTTTTGAAACTCCAAAATATAACTGGGGCATTCGCGGCCTGCCAGGGGATGAACTGCAGCTTTCCTATAATGTTAATGTGTAGTGCAGAGAGAGTCCAAATATAGAAAGCCGATGAATCCAAAGCAAAGGGGTCATCGGCTTTTTTTGTGTAATGATCATACACTTAGCGAGGTGCGAGGATATGAATAATTTCACAAAGGAACGAGATGGATAGATGCAACTAATATCTCCCAATTACGTCTTTAACATTGCATAAATTCAATTGGGGGGCATTAAAATGAAACGTTTATGCTCAGTTTTACTCCTATTTGCAGTTATCGCAAGTGGTTGCAGCAAGGGGACGAGTGCAGGGATAAACACGGTTGATCAGCATCAACCAACAAATGGTATCGTTATAGAATCAAACAATATGCCTAAAGAAATGCCGAGTGATTTTGATTTCATGGTGCGTTACGGATACAGCGAAATAAACAAAAATGAAATTAATACTTTCTTAGATACAGCTACAAAGGATTTAGTGATGAACGGGACTGCATCTGCAAAAATTGCGTTTACGACAGAAGAGATGCGCATCATTTATGAGAAAATGAGAGAAATAAATATAATGGGAACAAAAAACTTAAAGCCTGCTGCTATAGGGTGTGAACGGACTCCTTACGGGGAAGACAGCTGGGAGGTTAGTATAAACGGGGAATCCAAGACATTTACTTGGACCGAGAAATATTGCGAGTTAACAAAGGATGCAAAACAATTGCTGGAACTGCGACAGTTCATTCATCAAATCGTTGCAGGGAAGGAAGCCTATCAGAAACTGCCAGAAGCAGAAGGCGGATATGACTGAAGGATAGAGAGAATGAACTTGAATAAAGTAGGGGGGCTCGTTTGTGTGCATTCGTGCAAAAAAGATTTATTGTACAGAAGCTTGGATTTGAAAAAGGGAATTACAAACAAATCTATATGGAGAATGTACGTGTGGAACTATAATCATAAAAAGAAGGAAAAGATGCAAATTTTCAAGTTATTGGAGCCGAACAGCAATAAACTAGTCGTGTTAAATGATAATACGGATATAGATTGTATTCGGATGGGGGAAATAATACATTCAACTTTATAAAATAGCAGGATATCAGATATTCCGAACAAAATTAATTAATGCTCAATTAAGTTTGTTTTTTATGGAAAAACGATAAATGGGACAAAAAGCATGGTTGTTTAATTGTAATAAATACGATCTTGACGAGTTAGCAAGATATCGTTATACTCATTAAGCGTAATGATTACTATTAATTGAATTCGCTTTTTTTATTTGCTATATAATCGTAATTATTACGTTTAATCGAAAGCTTAAATTAATTGGAGGTGCCAATGATGACTGTTAAAAAACTGCCTGTAACTGTATTGAGCGGATATTTGGGCGCTGGCAAGACGACGATTATGAATCATATCCTACATAATCGCGATGGCTTGAAAGTTGCTGTTATCGTAAATGATTTGAGTGAATTGAATATAGACGCTAGTCTTATTAAAGATGGGGGCGGCTTGTCACGGACAGAAGAAAAGCTTGTCGAAATGTCCAATGGCTGTATTTGCTGCACGCTTAGGGAAGATTTGCTTAAGGAAGTAGAGAGCTTAGCGAAAGAAAATCGCTTTGATTATATTCTGATTGAATCAACTGGTGTTGGTGAGCCTGTTCCCGTAGCTCAGACCTTCTCCTATATCGATGAAGAGCAAGGGATTGATTTAACACAATATTGCAGGCTGGATTGTATGGTAACGGTCGTTGATGCTTATCGCTTCTGGCATGATTACGCATCAGGTGAAACATTGCTTGATCGCAGTCAAGCCGTTGGCGAAGACGATATACGCGAGGTAGTTGATTTGTTGATTGATCAGATCGAGTTTTGCGATGTGCTTATTTTGAACAAATGTGATCTTGTTGATGATGAGGAATTGGCGGAACTAGAAGGGGTTCTCCGGACCATGCAGCCGCGCGCCAAGTTTATTCGTACTTCCAAAGGCGAAGTTAATCCGAAAGAAATTTTGAATACGTCGTTGTTTAATTTTGACGAAGCTAGTCGTTCAGCAGGGTGGATAAAGGAATTGGAAGCTCCATCACATACACCGGAAACGGAAGAGTACGGTATATCCTCCTTCGTATACGAACGTGCGAAGCCATTTCATCCGCAGCGTCTTAAAGCTTGGATGGAGCGCTGGCCAGAGGAAGTCGTTCGAGCCAAAGGTATTGTATGGCTTGCGACTCGTAGCGCGTATGCCCAAAGCTTGAGCCAAGCAGGGCCTTCCATACAGTTTGGACCGGCTGGTTTATGGGCTGCTGCATTGCCGGATGCGGAACGAGAAGAATTACAGCTCGAAGACCCAGAGCTCGCAAACGTATGGCACGAGGAATATGGTGATCGTGTTAATAAGTTTGTACTTATCGGCATCGCGATGAATCGTAAGCAGCTGACCGATTCGCTCGACCACTGCCTGCTGAGAGACGAGGAGCTGCCGCTTGACTGGAACGTGTTTCTTGATGAATTTCCGAATGCGATGAATGATCAGATGTACTGATATTTCGGCTGTCAGTGTTGTTTTTATATAAGAAGCAGCCTCAGGGAAACCTTTGAGGCTGCTTCTATTTTAATATCTTTAAAGCAGCTTGCAATTATAAATTGACAGCGCTTCGGAACATTGGTACCATATTTTCATAAACGCGTGTTTACGGAAAGAGGGACTAGGATTGAGCAAGGAAATTAACAGTACGGAAATTGCTAAGCTAGCAGGTGTTTCCAGAAGCACGGTCAGCCGTGTTATTAACAATTATGCGAATGTTCCTGAGAAGACAAAGCAAAAGGTATTGAAGGTTATTCAGCAATACAATTATTACCCTAATCTATCCGCGCAGGTGCTGGCAGGCAAACGCACGCGAACGATTGGTTTGTTTATGGCCGATTCCGGGCGAGTATCCGGCGACAGCATTTCAAGCTTGCTGCTTGCCCGGGTTATTGAAAACGCTTCTTCGCATGGATATTATGTGCTGACTCATATCGTTCACGATATGAAAGATCAGAATGAGGCTCGTACAATTAAGGAGAGCTTCTATCAGCGCAGAATCGATGGAGGCGTGTTCATTGGAGCAGCTAATCATGAACCGCTTATTGAAGAGCTTATAGCCGAAGGATTTATGGTGGCAATCGTAGATCAGCACTTGCCAGGACGGACCGAATCCAATCGTATTGTGTTCAACTTTGACAACGAAACGGGTGTAGGGCAAGCGATTGATTATTTAGTCAGCTTGGGACATGAGCGAATTGGCATGATTAACGGAGATATGAATAGATACTCCGGACCATCCAAGTGGCGCGGCTTTCAAGCAGCAATGGCAAGGCATCAATTACCGCTCGTGCAGCAGTGGATGCTGCCGGGAGATTTTAACGAATCAAGCGGCTACATGGCCATTAAGGAATTTATGAAATCCAAGATGGAATTGCCGACAGCGTTATTTGCGGCAAACGACAGCGTTGCATTCGGAGCTATTCGAGCATTGAAGGAATCCGGTATTCGTGTGCCGCAGGATGTATCGATCGTAGGTTTTGATGACCATATATTGAGTGCACATTCCAGCCCGGCATTAACGACGATTCGGGTTGATTTTGCAGACATGATGGACAAATTAACGAAAACCTTGATCTCCAGCATTGAGAATGGTTCGGGCGACTATCAGCCGGTTGCGGCAAGCACGGAGCTTGTTGTCCGTGATTCCTGCCAAAGGGCAAGAGAAGATTCATAGTTAAGACCAGGACCTACGTAGTTAGAGGTCGTTATGGTTTGCATAATGGCTTCTAAAGTTAGGTTTGAACTGCACATTATTTTTTACTTTCAAATGAACGCGCGTTCACGTTTTGTAGTTTTGTGAGAGGGGGAATGCGGATGTAGGTGAAGGAATTTCAATGAATTGGAGTATCCGGATATTGAATAGTGATTACACGGCTTTTACAGCACTTATAACGATAAAATCAACCTACAGGGGGAAACTGGCATGGATAAAAACTTGATTGGAACACGTACAGTAACTCAAATTGGATTATTAGTTCATGATATTGATACAACCTCGCAGGCGTATGCCGATTTTTTTGGAATAGAAAAGCCGAATTGGTTTTGGACTGACACGGTAGATAAAGCACAAACGGAATACAATGGGGAGTCGTCCGTGGCTCGCGCTAAGCTTGCTTTTTTTGATATGGGTTCCTTGCAGCTTGAGCTTATCGAGCCGGATGAACATCCAAGTACGTGGAGAGAGCATCTCGACAAGCATGGTGAAGGCCCGCATCACATCGCGTTTGTCGTTGACGGCATGAAAGAAATTGTAGCATCCATGGAGAAAAACGGAATGGCATTGGTTCAAAAGGGAGAGTATACCGGCGGACGATACGCTTATATGGATACTTTTAAAAATTTGAAGATCATGCTGGAGCTGCTGGAAAACGATAAAAAGTAAATGATGCGATAACAAGCTTCCCAATATAGGTGATGAATGAATAGGAGGAATGAGCAGTATGAACATATTAATTACAGGCGCCAATCGAGGTCTTGGCTTAGCGATTGCTAGTGAAGCATGCGAACGAGGGCATTATGTGTTAGCTGGGGTTCGCAGCCCGGGATCATCCGCAGAGGGCTTGCAAGAGCTGCTCGCAAAATTTCCGGATCAAGTAACGATCCTGCCGCTTGATGTTACGGATGAGAATTCGGTTCGCTACGCTTCCGAGCAAGCAGAAAACCGAGTTCGCAGTCTGGATGCGGTTATAAACAGTGCAGCGATATTGCTGGGACGGGATCAGAAGCTGGAGCAGCTCGACTTGGAGCAAGTAGAGCAATCGTTCCAGACTAATCTTTTTGGGCCGATCGTTGTGCTCAAGCATTTTTTGCCTATGCTTCGTAAAGGAGAGCGGCAAAGCATCATTAATATTAGCTCGGAAGCAGGAAGCTTTACAGGCGCTTATGGGGGCGACTACTCGTATGCGTTGTCTAAGTCTGCTCTGAACATGTTCTCAGCTCAGCTGCGGAACGAGCTTGCACCGCAAGGATTTGTTGTTCATGCGCTTCATCCCGGCTGGATCAGAACAGATATGGGAGGCGAGCAAGCGCCTGGAGATGCGACAGTATCTGCAGCTGGCATCTTGAACATCGTCGAGGGGAAAACGGAAGCAGATGCACTTTTTATTGATCATAACGGCGCTCCTATGAATCTGTAAGGCAGAACAAAATAAAATTGGCGGTGGCTGATGAGCATACGCAGACGTACTTTGTATGTCATAGGCGGAATCATTACTCTTTTGTTAGTTGTGACGATATCATTTCGACTGTTATCAGGGTCAGAAGGCGGGAATACATTGAATAAGCAGCAGGAACAAGGAAATGCTCCAATAAACAATGCTGAATTGCCAATTGCAACGGAACCTGACTCGCAGCCAGAAATTAAGCAAGGAACACAAGTCAAGGTGGATCAGGTTGGCTATGGAACAGCGCATGCGAAGTTTGCCATCGTAGAGGGTGAGTTGCCAAGCGGAGCGGAATTCTCGTTAGTAGACAGCAATGGCAACACGATGTTTACGGGCAGCTTATCTGAGCCGCTTGCGGATGCAGCATCGCAAAAGACAATAAGAAGAGCGGATTTCTCCAGCTTCCAAACGGCTGGAGAATATAAACTGCTGGTCGCTGGGGCGGGCAGTTCTTATCCTTTTGTCATTGGAGATACTCCATATGATGATGCGCTCGCTACGCTGCTCAGATCTTATACATTGCAGCGTTCGGGCGTAACGATCGACGATCCAATTACGAAGTTGAAGCAGACAGCGGGACATTTACAAGATGCGCAAGCGGAGATCTTCTTTGATGATGGAGTATCGCATAAAGGTGATCTCATTGATGTATCCGGCGGTTGGTACGATGCTGGCGACTATGGAAAGTACATACCTCCTGCAGCTGTTACAGTTGCTCAGCTGCTGCTCGCCTATGACCTCAATCCAGAAGCATTTCCTGCGGGACAACTTAAGCTTCCTGAAGGGTTAAAGACTGCGAATTCCTCGCTTCCTGATATTTTGGAAGAGGTGCGTTATGAGCTGGAATGGATGCTGCGCATGCAGCGTGCAGACGGTGCGGTTTATCATAAAGTGAGCGGCTCCGCTTGGACTGGATTTGTTACGCCAGATACGGATACACAAACTCGTTATGTATATGGTTTGTCGACGTATGGCACCGCTCAATTTGCGGGTGCAACAGCGCTGGCGGCTCGAATATATAAACCCTTCGACGAGAAATTTTCTAATCGTTTGTTAGCTGCGGCTGAGAAAGCACAGAGCTACTTGAGCGCAAACGAAGCCGCTGCTTTCCGGCAGGATCCGATGCAGGATAACGGCTCTGGCGGATATGGCAAGCAAACCGATGCAGAAGAGAGGATGTGGGCACTTGCTGAGCTGTTTCGCACTACGGGAAATAGCAGCTATAGCGACGTGCTTACTAGTCGGTTTGATTATTTGTTGAAGAGCTCCCCACAGGCGGTCAACTGGGCGAATGCCCAGCTGCTTGGTCAATGGGCGTACTATCGTGCGGAGAAAGCGGATGAGCAGTGGAAGGAGCTTATTCGTACAGCAGTAATTGATCGAGCGAAGGAGCTTGTTGCAAGATCCGAAGCAGACGGCTATTTCAACCTATTGAACGCAGAGGAATACACGTGGGCATCGGTGAAATCCGGAGCTGCTTATGGCTGTATCCTTCTGATTGCAAACCTAATGAAGCCTGAAGAAGCTAGCTTCAGAGCTACTGCGCTTGAGCAGCTGCATCATGTATTTGGCCGAAGTGCAACGGGGTTTAGTTATGTGACGGGAATAGGCAGTCAATTCCCGCTGGAGCCTCATCACCGCATTAATGCAGCTACTGGAGTATTGATTCCAGGCTTAGTCGTTGGAGGTCCGAATCGTTACGGCGGAGATCCTGATATGGATGCGGTCAAGGATAGGCTCGCACCTGCCATGGCTTATTTGGATGTAAGAGGTTCTTATTCGAGCAATGAATACGCGATTGATTATAATGCTCCTGTCATTTTATTGGCCTCTTTTTTCGCTAAGGAGTAATTCAATAGAAGAACAAAAAAAGGAACTGCCTGCAAAGTCTGTATAGACCAAGCGAGGCAGTTCCTTTTGTGTAGCTTATAGATATACGGCTTTGCCGGTTTTGGATGATTCATAAATCGCTTCAAGAATTTGAGAAACGACAAAAGCTTGCTCTGGTGTAACAACAGGCTCAGTGTCCTCTTCAATAGCTTTCAGCCACATTCTCATTTCGAGATCAGCATCGCTTTCTGTTTTGCCATCGTAGAAAGCAACTCCGCCTGCATTCAGATCAACCTTTGTTGCAAACAGACGGCTATGCTTCTCGCCATTAATGCGAAGGCCATCCTTCATGTCCGCGCCGCCTTCAGTACCAGACAACGTACATTTTGCTTCGTCAACTTCAAGTGTATTAAGTGCCCAGCTGGATTCAAGCACGATTGTAGCGCCGTTTTCCATAACGATCATACCAAATGCGGAATCCTCAACCGTGAACTTCGCAGGATCCCAAGGGCCCCATGCATTAGCAGCGTTCTCACGTTGCGAAAGCTTGTGGTAAGAAGTACCAAGCACTACTTTTGGCTTGTAGTTGTCAAGCATCCAAAGCGTCAAATCAAGTGCGTGAGTACCGATATCGATAAGCGGTCCGCCGCCTTGTTTTTCTTCGTCAAGGAAAACGCCCCAAGTTGGAACTGCACGGCGACGAACAGCATGCGCTTTCGCGTAGTAGATGTCACCAAGCTCACCAGCTTCACACAATTTTTTCAAGTGTTGGCTGTCTGGACGGAAACGGTTGTTGTAGCCAACAGTAAGTTTCTTGCCAGTGCGGCGAGCAGCGTCAACCATGCGTTGTGCATCGTGAGCTGTTTTGGCCATAGGCTTTTCAGTCATAACATGTTTGCCAGCTTCAAGCGCAGCAATGGCAATGTTCGCATGTGAATCGTTTGGCGTACATACGTGAACAACTTCAATGGAAGAATCGTTCAACAGCTCCGTGTAATCCGTGTATACTTTCGCGTCTTCTGCGCCGTATTGAGCAGCTGCGTCAATCGCACGTTGTTCAACGATATCGCAAAATGCAACGATTTCAACGTTTTTAAGTTTCTTCAAGCTAGGTAGATGTTTACCGTTTGCAATTCCGCCACAGCCAATAATAGCAAGTTTGTATACTTTAGACATGTTATAAAGCCTCCTAGTAGTATAATGATTTTTTTTATTGAGAAACGGTTTGACGAGCATTTCTGCGATATTCGGAAGGAGTGACGCCGAATTTCTTGCGAAATACAGCGTGTAAATAGTTGCCGCCGGCAAAGCCGGATAACTTAGCTATTTTCTCCACCGAATGCGAACTCTCGAGCAGCTCACGGCATACGACAGCTAGCCGAATGTCTTCAAGAATACGGCTGAATGTATGTCCGTGATGGAGCTCCTTGAATAATCGCTGAATTTGCCGAGAGCTTAAATTAAGCTTGTCCGCAACGTCCTCAAGCGTGATGAAGCCGTCATAGTTGGCGTAAATATACTCCAAGGCGAGTCGATAACGATAAGCCTTCATATCCCGCGTTGGAAAATGCTTCTGTTCACTTGCTGTTTCATAAGCGCGAACCGCTCGCATTAAAATCTGGATAACTGTCTGCTTAATGGTAGTATAGCTGCCGACAAAATTATCGTTGCAAGCTTGATATGCTTCAAGAAAGCGAGGCATCGCTTGATGAAGATCCATTGTTGGATACAATGGAAGTGCCTTGAGCTTCTCGATACAATTTCGCGCTTCAGCAGCTTCCCAGTCGTCATAGGAATGAACATCCTCGCCGTTATTCTGCTCGGTGCGATCAATGATATCGACATGCAGACAAAGCTCATCCATCGCTTCAAGCGGGTCTGCTTCTTGATAATGCATGATCTCAGGTCCAGTTAAATATAGCATGCCAGGTTTTAACGCATACTCCTGGTCGCTAATAATGACCTTTCCTTTGCCCTGCGGTATGAAGTGAAATTCATATTCCGCGTGCTTATGAAATCCAATCATTCTGCCGGGAGGAAATTGCGTCAGATGGAAGCGCAGTACATGGATGTCGTAGGGTCCCCATCTGATGCACAGCTCCAGGCGTTCAAGCGCATCCTGGCGTTCATGCATGACCTCATACGGAAAGTTAGGCATGCCGATCACTCCTTGGAGTCGTTCAAATTATGTGTGTAGTATTACTCGCTCAGCTCATCGATGCGGATTGCACGGTGCTCATTAGCAGAACGGTTTGAAGCTTCCATCAGCTTTGTTAAGTCAATGGCAAGGCTTACATTTTCGTCAGCGGACGTGTTGTTCTCGATGTGCTGTACCCATTGGTCAAATGCACTTTCTCTGTTCGGCGGAATCACTTGTGCCGTCCATTGCTCAGATGATTGTGCTCCTGGTGTAGAAGTGCGAAGCAGCAGCTGGCTCTCAGGATTGCCATACAATAGCGTTCCTTCAGTTCCATGCACCTCAAGCGTAAATGGTGAATGATTGTTAACGAAGCCGGCTTCTACGATTCCGATTGCTCCAGATGGCGCGTTCAATATCGCAACTGCGTTATCTTCTACTTCTTTGCCAGTCACATAACCAAAGTGAGCAGAAACCTCTTTTGGCATTTCATTCAAGAAAAGTCTAGTCAAATACATTGGGTGACAGCCCAAATCGATTAAAGCGCCGCCGCCGCATTGCTCTAGGTTGTAGAAGTGTTCAGGCAGCCAGTTCGCTGTTGCTCCGTTATGTGAGAGACGAGCACGAACGAGTGTGATTTTTCCAAGTACGCCTTGTGACAAAATATCGCGAATCGCCAGTGTATAGCCGTCATTTAGACGAGGAAGCGATACAGTTAATTTTACATTATTTTTAGCTACTTCATCTAGTATAACATTTACTTCTTTAAGAGTTGGGGCAATAACTTTCTCTGTGAAAATATGCTTGCCGGCTTTAGCCGCTGCTACGATAACCTCTTGGTGTCTGAAAGTTGGAGCGTCAACAATAACAGCGTCAATATCATCGCGACTCAACATTTCATTAAGATCGGAATGAAAAGTAACGCCAAGCTTCTCGGCAGCTGCTTGACCGCGTTCTGCGATTTCGTCCCATACAGCAACGATTTCCGTACCAGGGTGCTCCTGAGCTTGTTTCGTATAATCCCATGCGTGTACATGCCAATAACTGATTTTACCAATTCGAATCATAGGTTCATCTCTCCCTGGGCATCTATTAGCGAATTTGCATTGCATATATAAATTTATGACAACAGCTATAATTTAACACAGTTTTATGCTTATTTTTAGTGTAATTTAATGACCATATTTGTATGAAATTACGACAAAAATTTGTTTCTCTTAAATTCTCTTACCTATATTGCTTACGATATTGACGCGGGGATAGGCGGGTTATCTTTTTAAAGGTTTTACCGAAGTGGGAGAAGTTATCAAAGCCAACCGCAGCGGCAATATCGGTAATGCTCCTATCGGACTCGCGAAGCAGACGCTGGGCATCCTTCATGCGGGTCAGAATGATGTAATCGGAGAAGGTAAAACCTGTAAGCTCCTTGAACATGCGGCTTAAATAATAGGGACTGATGAAAAAATGTTTTGCGACCTCGTCAAGCCGAAGCGCTTCCCCAAAGTGAGCGTTAATGTAGCGGATAACCTCTGAAATTTTGGCATGCATGGGAGTTGCGTGGTGCAGAGGCACTGGCTCATGCTGCTGAATATGTCTAGCGGCAGTCAGCAGAAGCTCCGTTACAGCAAACGCAGGAAACAGCTCGAAGCCAGCGGGCTGCTGTCTGATCTCTGAGAGCGTTCTGCTCATTAATTGTGCTGTCGCCAGCTGCTCTTGCATTGGCATACGAATAATATGGGATTGCTGTTCAAATGGCGTCAATAAGAAGCTGGCATGGGCTCCTGCCAATTTGCTCAACATGGCATCATCAAAGTGTATGATAATTCGTTCATGAGCGGCATCGCCGGATTGCATCGTTTTGTGCAGCTCATGCTTCGAAATAAAGACGAGGTCGCCTTGCTCAACGGAATAGGAACGGTCACGTATAAAATAAATCCGCTGCCCTGACAGCATATAGTAAATTTCATAATAGTCGTGGTAGTGATTGTATTCCATCGTGTAGGGTGCTGTCCGCTTCGTATACTCAATGTATAGGTCGGATATAGAGCCAAAGCTGTAGATGTCGGGCTGAATGCTCATTAGGGATGTACTCCTTTTGATTTTATCGCAAAATAAGCGGTGTTTGATCGAAATAGAGCAGGATATGCAGAGAATTATATCACTATCATGCAGTAATATGAAGGTAATTGGAATCGAGGAGGAATAATGAGTATGGCAAAAAAACGGTATGTATTGGTAGGCAGCGGCGGCAGGGCAGAATTTTTCTACGGTGCTCTTGCAACCGATTTCAGAGAAACGTCGCAGCTGCTCGCTTTTTGTGATATTAACCAAACTCGGATGGACTATGCGAATCGCATATTAGTTGATAAATATAACCATGAGGCTGTAAAAACGTACAAGTCAAATGAATTTGAACAAATGATTGAGCAGGAGAAGCCGGATGCGGTCATCGTTACGAGCATGGATCGGACGCATCATACGTACATTATTCGTGCGCTGGAGCTTGGCTGTGATGTTGTAACCGAGAAGCCCATGACGGTGGATGAGAAAAAATGCCAGCAAATTTTGGATGCGGTTGAACGGACGGGGCGCAATGTGCGTGTAACGTTCAACTATCGGTATGCGCCGCATCATACGAAGGCTAGAGAGCTGATTGCTAATGGTACAATCGGCAAAGTAACCTCCGTTCACTTCGAGTGGCTGCTTAATACGCAGCATGGCGCAGATTATTTCCGCAGATGGCATCGCAACAAGCAGAACAGCGGCGGTTTGCTGGTGCACAAATCGACGCATCACTTTGATCTCGTGAACTTCTGGATCGGCTCGCAGCCGGAGTCGGTATTTGCCTTTGGTGATCTCTTGTTCTATGGTCGCGAAAATGCAGAGCAGCGCGGGGAGACGCAATTTTATGAGCGCGCAACGGGAAATCCACTGGCTGAGAATGATCCATTTGCGCTGCATTTGGACAAAAATGATCATTTGAAAGCGATGTATTTGGACGCGGAGCATGAGGACGGCTACCGCCGCGATCAAAGCGTGTTCGGTGACGGCATTAATATTGAAGATACGATGGGCGTGCTTGTCCGCTACAAAAACAATGCGATCTTAACCTACTCCTTAAACGCATATTTGCCATGGGAAGGCTACCGCATTGCATTTAATGGAACAAAGGGACGCATCGAGATGAATATCGTGGAACAATCGTATGTGAATTCCGGCGGCGAGAAATCCGATGAGGGCGCGCTGAAAGAGCAGTCGATTAAAGTATTTCCAATGTTTGCTGCTCCTTACGAGGTTGAGGTAGAGGAAGGCGTTGGCGGTCATGGCGGCGGCGATCCGGTATTGCTGAACGATCTATTTGGAACGCCTGTAGAGGACCCATTCCATAGGGCGGCGAATCATATTGATGGAGCAAGATCGATTCTAACGGGCATTGCAGCAAACCGTTCAATCCAGACGGGACTCGCAGTACAAATTGATGAGCTTGTGAAATTTCATAACTAGGTTGCGGAGGAGGAAGCTGGAATGAGGCCATTTATGGACGATCATTTTTTGTTGTCAAACGAAACGGCGATTAAGCTGTATCATGATTTTGCAAAGGACATGCCGATCATTGATTACCATTGCCATTTGAGTCCGCAGCAAATTTTTGAGAATAAAAGCTTTGAGAACATTACGGAGGCATGGCTGTACGGTGACCACTACAAGTGGCGGGCAATGCGTGCGAATGGAGTAGAGGAGCGTTTTGTAACAGGCGGCGAGGGAGTAACCGATTACGAGCGCTTTGAAGCATGGGCCAAAACAGTTCCACAAACGATCGGCAATCCGCTGTACCAATGGTCGCATTTGGAGCTTCGTCGTTATTTTGGCATTTATGAGCTTATTAATGAGAAAAATGCGCCGTCCATATGGGAACAGGTTAACGCGAAGCTCGCGACAGGCCAATTTAAAGCGCGTGATTTGGTCAACATGTCCAAGGTTGAGGTCATCTGCACGACAGATGATCCTGTTGATTCGCTGGAGTATCATATCGCGATCAAAGCTTTAGATGATTTTAACGTACAGGTGCTGCCTTCCTTCAGGCCTGACAAAGCGCTGGAAATCAATCGTCCTACTTTTCTAGAATGGGTTGGCAAGCTTGAAGAGGCGGCTGCAACGACGATCGACAGCTATGACGCGCTGCTTGATGCGCTTGAGGCAAGAGTAAAGTTTTTCGCTGAGGTGGGCTGCAAAGTATCTGACCATGCGCTGGACTACGTTGCGTATGCAGAGACAACGAAGGCTGATGCTGCCGCTATTTTTGCCAAAGCTTTGAACAAGGAAACGGTCTCCCTAGAAGAAGAGAAGCAATACAAAACGTTCACGCTGCTCTTCTTGGGACGTTTGTATGCCGAGCGCGGCTGGGCGATGCAGTTCCATATCAATGCGGCTAGAAACAACAGCTCGCGCATGTTTGGCAAGCTCGGACCGGATACGGGTTTTGATTCGATCAATGATAGCGACGTAGCTTACCCGCTAACGAGGCTGCTTGATGCGCTGGATATGGACGACGCGCTTCCGAAAACAATCGTGTATTCGCTAAATGCCAAGGACAATGATGTACTGGGATCCATTATTGGAAGCTTCCAAGGGGGCGGGGTGCCTGGGAAAATTCAACTTGGCTCTGCATGGTGGTTCAACGATACAAAAAATGGTATGCTTGATCAAATGAATACGCTTGCCAATCAAGGACTGCTTAGCCGCTTTGTTGGCATGCTGACCGATTCTCGCAGCTTCCTCTCGTACACCAGACATGAATATTTCCGGCGTTTGCTCTGCAATTTGCTAGGTGAATGGGTCGAGAATGGCGAGGCGCCGGAAGATATGGAGCTGCTGGGGCAAATGGTTCAAAATATTTCTTATCGCAACGCTAAAGCTTACTTCGGCTTCTAGCGTGCTTGAAACGTTCTACAATTCCGCTAGCTCAGCGGGGGCTGTGGGACGTTTTTTTGTATCCAAGCGATAAGCAGCCATCAAAAATTTGAGCATCTGCGGTCCGGCTATATTCGCGGCAATTCCGAATAGCTCGGAATGCACTGCTTTTCGGCATAGCAAATAAAATGCCGCGCCGCCGATGAGCTCAAAGGCAATGAACTCCTTCCATTTCCAGGCGGGAACAATGTATATTTCAAATTCTTCTTTTTTGGCAGCTCGTGTACGCAAAATGGGAGCCCTCCTGCTAATTAGGCGCATTACAACCGTAACTAGATTATGCGGAGCAGCTTATCCATCATTCGCAATGATTTCAATAAGTATAATAGGAGTGATTGTATTGAAGAAAACAGCCTTCGTAACCGGAGCAGATCGAGGAGTAGGCTTGGCCCTCGTGAAATGCTTGCTTGAGCTGGAATATGACGTTTTTGCTGGACAATATGCGGACCATGTACCGCAGCTTGATGAGTTAAAAGAAGCACATGCAGATCGGCTGCAGGTGCTGCAGCTGGACATATCAAGTGATGAGAGTGTGGCGAGGGCGTTCGCGGCAACAGCTGCAAGGACGGATCAGCTGGACCTATTAATCAATAACGGAGCGATATTGGGAGATATTACAGCAACGGTGCTGGATCCGCTTCATTACGCGGAGATGCTTGATGTTTTTAATGTGAATACTATAGGCAGCTTGCGGATGAGTCAGACCTTTATGCCGCTCCTGCTCAAGGGAGAATCAAAGTTTCTGCTCAATATTTCGTCGGAGGCGGGCAGCATAAGTGATTGCTACCGGGACAGCTGGTATGCGTATTGTATGTCAAAGGCAGCGCTGAACATGCAATCCAAGCTGATCCATAATGGCATTAAGCAGCTGGGAGGCCGTGTACTAGTTGTGCACCCAGGCTGGGTGCAGACGTATATGCAGGGCAAGTTAGATGCTGCAGCAACGCTTACGCCTGAGCAATCGGCGTCCTCTATTCTAAAGCTAGTTGAAGCCCGCATAAGCTTGGATGCTGCGGCAGCAGATTGTGAATACGTGGATTATGCAGGCAATGTGCTGAATTGGTAGAAGCTAGAGACGCGGATTCGATTGTGCAGCTGAGGCTAGCGCAAGAGCTCACTTCAATAAACCAGCCGATTCAGCATTCGCTGGATCAGCTGGCTCGTTACGAATGAGTCATTATTTAGCAGCAAGCAGTTGACGGAAAGAGCGGCGCAGGATGAATATCATGAGATCGATATCCTTCTGCGTTACAATTAATGGAGGAACGAGGCGAATGGTAGATGAATTCAGTGCATTGATAAGCAGTCCCTCACGCATACAAATCGCAGCAAGCTCATCAGCGGTGTTCTCAGGTACGTCAAATGCGAGCAGAAGTCCTTTGCCGCGAATATTCGCAATCGGAAATTCGTGAGAAAGATCACGAAGGCTGCCTTCTAGAAATTGGCCTTGCAGCTTAGCGTTGTTTGCCAAGTTTTGCTCCAGCAGTTCCTGAAGCACGGCATAACCTGCGGCCATGGCAAGCGGGGCTCCTGTATAGGTTCCGCCTTGATCTCCCGGCTCAAATAAATCATATTTGCTTTTTGTCAGCATCGCCGCTAACGGAAAGCCAGCACCAATGCCTTTGCCTAAGGTGATGACATCAGGCATAATACCGTAATGCTCATAAGCGAACAGCTTGCCTGTTCTGCCCATCCCCGTCTGTATTTCATCAAATATTAACAGCATGCCGTACATATCGCATATTTTACGCAATCCGAACAAATACGCTTCATCTACGGAATGAACGCCGCCTTCCCCTTGCACGAGCTCGACCATAATTGCACAGGTGTTGTTCGTAACCGCAGCAAAGCAAGCATCAAGGTCATTAATAGGTACATGTTTAAAGCCCTCGACCTTTGGAGCGTATAGATCCTTCCACTTTGCTTTCCCAGTTGCAGACATCATAGCTAGCGAGCGTCCGTGGAAGCTGTTCGTTAACGTAATAATCTCATATGCTCCATTCAAATTAACAGAGCCATGTTTTCTTGCCAGCTTAATTGCACTTTCATTCGCCTCAGCACCGCTGCTTACAAAAAAAGCTTTATCCATACCGCTGACGCTGGTCAGCATCTCGGCGAATTCAATCATTGGTTTATTATAGTAACCGGGGCTTGCATGAACAAGCGTTGAAGCCTGACGTGACAATGCCTCCTGCAATACAGCAGGGGAATGCCCCAAGCTTGCAACCGCCCAGCCGCCGACAAAATCCAAGTAACGATTTCCATCCGTATCCCACAAAAACATACCCTTGCCTTTTTCCATCACGACGCTGGGACGGTGCGCCGTAAAAAGAACCGATTTCTCCGCCGTTTCTAATAATGCCTTTGTTGCTGACTTTTCCATCTGAATCATTTACGTGCCTCCCGGTTATTCATTGTATTGCATAAATATACAACATTAAGAATAAAGATTCAACCACTTTGCTTGAATTTTATTAAAGACAACAGAATGTAGGGAAGTGGACAACAAAAACGCAAATAAAGAGGAGAGATCACGATGTGGAATGGTGATTCTTATTTAACGAAGCTATATGACGAAGCCATTGCTCGGCATCAACAGCTTCGAACTCTGCAGCTCCGAAATGAACGCAGGCCGAAGCTGAAATCAGCGCTGCGAGAGTTGGTAGGCCAGTTCGAGCCTAATCCCGCACATATACCGAAGGTGCTTGAGCGCGTTCAATGCGATGGATATGTTCGCGAACGCGTGGAGCTGTCGGCTACGCCAGAGCTGACCTTTGCCGCGTATGTGCTTATTCCGATTGATGTGCAGGGGCCGCAGCCGAGTGTGCTGGTACTGCATGGTCATGGTTATGGGAGCAGGCAAATTGTTGGTTTGCGGCAGGATGGATCACAAGATGATGAAGATCCGGGCAGCCATCAGCATTTTGCCGTTCAGCTCGTGAAACGGGGCATGGTCGTGATCGCACCAGACGTCATCGGCTTCGGCGAGCGCAGGCTCCATGCCGATCTTGCGCTTAATCCAGATACGCCAAGCTCGTGCTACCGGCTGTCAACGCAGCTGATGATGCTTGGCAAGACATTGACCGGCCTGCGCGTATCAGAAGCGTTAAAAGCATTTCATTATTTGTCTACGCGCAAAGAGGTGGATGCTGATCGGATTGGCCTCATGGGTTTTTCCGGGGGAGGTTTAATTGGGTTTGTGACGGCTGTGCTGGAAGCGCGCATAAATGCAACGGTATTGACTGGCTTCGCGAGCACAGTTAAAGACAGCATCTTTGCTGTTCATCATTGCATTGATAATTACACGCCAAGTTTACTCGTTCACGCGGAGCTGCCGGAATTGATCGGATTAATTGCTCCGCGTCCATTATTTCTTGAATCTGGAGAAAATGATCCGATTTTTCCGGTAGCAGGCTTTCGGAAGGCGGCAGCAGAGATTCAGGCCATTTATGAGGCGGATGGAGCTGGTGACAAGCTTTTAACGGACGTATTTCCGGGCAAGCATGAAATAAGCGGCCGACTGGCTTACGATTGGTTGAAGCAAACGTTATCGCCTTAAATTACGTCGTATATTGCTTGCGAAACTTCGTAGGCGGCAACCCGATTTGCTGCGTAAAGCAATTGGAGAAGTATGGAACATTTTCAAATCCAACATATTGCGCGATTTCTGCGACCGGCCATTCTGTTTTGAGCAGCAGCAGCTTGGCTTGCTCAAGCCGATATTTGGATAAATAGTCGATAGGTGTCATGCCATACACCTGCTTCATGCAGCGGGTAATGTAGTTATAGTGAAAATTGAGAGCTTCAGCCATCATTTTGCTTGAAATTTCGAATCGATAATTATTTTTTATATAAGCCTCCGCTTTCTCAGCTAGGGTGACAATGGGGCTTGTATAGTTGTCATTTTGCCGCAGATCCATCATGCGCAGCAGCTCTTCGAATGTCTGCTGCTGCGTCCAGAATGCACTCGACTGACGCTCTCCTCCAGCTTTGTTCAGCGTACGCATTAAGCGAAACGCTTGCTCTGGATAGGGGAGCGTCCATGCTTTCTGCAGGTGAAGGGAGTAAGGAGAAGTTAAGAAACGATTGTAATGCTCTTCTTGGTTAATGCCTGAGTGATCGAGCTCCGTTTGCTGCCATTCCCCCACCGCTTGAAAATGAACCCAGTAAAAGCGTGTTTGTTCCTCGGAAGGTTTTACAGAATAGTGATAGCGGTCAGGCAGCAGAAGCAAGGTTTGACCATCTGTTAATTGCCATTTCCGCTCATCCTCGCCTATAAATAAGCAGCCATGTTCTACGATAAGAAGATCAAATACGCCTAGCTGCTTCCGGCTCGGATGCTGATCGCCCCGTTCGTGATTCGTAACGCCGCTCTCTAAGTAATAGGGAAGCGGAGGGGCTGCAAAATAAATATGCTCTGATGCTGCTATCATAATCAATTATACTCCCTGCTTGTGTGAAATTTTATAAGTATTTAGTTATTTTCGTTTGTATTTAAGTTTTATTTTAACCCATAAAATAGAGATCAGCAGTATGAAAGTTATTCATATCGGAAGAGGGGTTTTAATAAATGGAGCAAATCGCAAGCAGGGACCATGCTAAACCCGTATCACTTAAGCAGATCAATATTCAAGATTCATTTTGGAATTATTATATTAATCTAGTTAGGGATGTTGTTGTACCCTATCAATGGGATGCTATAAATGATCAAGTAGAGGGAGCCGAACGAAGCGGAGCGGTTCGTAATTTTAAAATTGCGGCAGGTTTAGAAAAAGGGGATTTTTACGGCTTCGTATTTCAAGATACCGATGTAGCCAAATGGCTGGAGGCGGTCGCTTATTTGCTTGAGACAAAGCCAGATGCTGGTCTAGAGCAAATTGCTGACGAAATGATCGACATTATTGAAAAGGCGCAGCAGCCTGACGGTTATTTGAATACCTTCTATACGATTAAAGAGCCGGGCAAGAAGTGGACAAATTTGACAGAGTGCCATGAGCTTTATACCGCAGGCCATATGATCGAGGCTGGAGTAGCTTACTATAAAGCAACAGGCAAGAAGAAGCTGCTTGATATTGTGTGCCGCATTGCAGATGATATTGCTGTCGTGTTTGGTGATGGACCTGGGCAAATTGCAGGCTATGACGGCCATCAAGAGATTGAGCTGGCGCTTGTGAAATTATATGAGACAACGGGTGATCGCAAATATTTGGAGCTAAGCAGCTACTTTATTGATAAGCGCGGCCAGCAGCCCAGCTTCTTCGAAGCAGAGGCTGACCGCAGGGGCAGAACTTCGCATTGGAGCAATAATAAAATTCATATCGAAGCGGATTATTTCCAAGCGCATTTTCCAGTACGTGAACAGGAAGCGGCGACTGGTCATGCGGTACGTGTCGTTTATATGCTTGCGGGTATGGCGGACGTTGCACGCGAAACGGGCGACGAGTCTTTGCTTGAGGCATGCCGCAGATTGTGGAACAACATAGCCTCCAAGCAGATGTACATTACTGGCGGTATTGGATCAATGGCGCAGGGCGAAGCTTTTTCATTCGATTACGATCTGCCAAATGATACGGTATATTCAGAAACCTGCGCATCAATCGGCCTCATTTTCTTCGCTCATCGCATGCTTCAGCTCGAGCCTAACAGCCGCTATGCGGATGTCATGGAACGTGCTTTGTACAATACTGTTATTGCAGGCATGTCGCGCGACGGCAGACATTTCTTCTACGTGAATCCGCTGGAGGTAACGCCTGATGTATGTGAAGGAAGAAACAAAAACTTTAACCATGTGAAGCCTGTCCGCCAAGAGTGGTTCGGCTGTGCATGCTGTCCGCCTAATATTGCTCGCTTGCTTGCCTCGCTTGGCGAATATTTGTATTCCACAAAAGGTAATACCATTTATTCGCATTTGTATATCGGCGGGGAAATGGAGCTTTCATTAGGTGATACAAAAATCAAGCTTCATCAGCAATCAAATATGCCTTGGGCAGGCTCAGCACGCTTTGAGGTGACACTCGGCGAGCCGGCAGTATTCACTTTGGCGCTGCGTATACCAGACTGGTCTTCCAATGCAGCGATACTCATAAACGGAGAAGCCTATTCCATTACGAATCAAATCGTGGACGGCTATGCGCGAATTGATCGGGAGTGGAAGTCCGGCGACGTTGTGGAGCTTGCACTCGATATGCCTATATTACGAGTAAGAAGCCATCCGCTAGTGAAGCAAAATGCTGGAAAGGTAGCGCTGCAGCGCGGGCCGCTCGTCTATTGCCTAGAGGAAGCGGACAACGGGAAGCAGCTTCAGCAGCTGCTTCTGCCGCAGGATGCCAAGCTGGAGGAAACGTTTGAACAAAGTCTGATTGGCGGCATCCAAGTGATTAAGGCGCAGGCGCTTAAGCTTCAATTCGAGGATTGGGGCACTCAGCTTTACCGCACCAACGCAGATGCAGCTCTTGAGCAGACGGATGTTACGTTTATTCCCTATTACGCATGGGCGAATCGCGGCAAAGGCGAGATGGCGGTATGGGTGAAGGAACGTATATAGACAACTTGGAATTCCAGCATTTTTGAACGGAAAATAAGAACATAACTTGTCATTGCTAACCGAAAATTATTCGGGAGTAATCGCTTATCGCTCCCTGAAAAAACTCGATAGCTTACGAAACAGCGGACGCTTATGACATGAACAACACGAAGATTACCCATGAAGTCATCAGACAAGCTGGGGTCGATTATATCAAATGGATTCTGTACAACACGAAAGTGCCGGACTACGACATCCGTCTGGCGTACATGTCGACTCCGACCAAAGACAGCTACAAGGCCAAAGGTCTAGACAAGAAGATCGAGGAAGTAAACGCGAAAGCGAAAGAGCAAGGCATTGAATAAGATTAGATAGCGAGAAGGCCATTCACGTTGGGGAGACCCGACTTGATGGCCTTTTTTCTGCTCCGTAAATTTTCCATACCGCCATCTGTAGATTGTCCTGTTCACTCAACACTCCTTATTTGTTACATTAGTAGAAGCAATATAGAATGCGCTTACTTTTTCGCGCGGCAAGGGGGCGGCATGTTCGGATCGTTAAGATATCAGACTAGCATATTTTTGACATTGTCCATCTTCCTGTTCTCCGTGATTACGATCGTTAACGTCATTCATTATTTCCGTAATGAATCGTTGATCGAAAACGATATGGCGCAAAACAAGCAGCAGACGACGATCAAGCTTCAGGAGCAAGTCGACGACATGCTGGAGGAAATGGACAAGCTTTCAATCTCCGTCAATGCATCCGACTCGATTTTGGGTGTGCTGAAGGGGATCGCGTCCAATTCCGAGGAGAACTACTTCACCGCACACCCGGAAATTAGTGCGGAAGTGCGCAATACACTGCTATCCTTCACGTCGCTGCAGCCGCTCAAAGGACGAATTAGCATCGTCAGTCGCTTCGGCGATTATTTGGGATTAAGCAATAAGATGGACAATGTGAAAGCCGACAAATTCCAAGTTCGCGCCATGCCTATGTTTCGAGAATACTTGAACATGGACGATTATAAACGGTTTTTACCGCCCCATCCTGATCCATGGTCCGAATCGGGAGATAAGGTCGTCTCGATCGTACGTCCGCTTAGGGATAACTACAATGTGTACGGATACGTGGAGGTCAGCTATTCGGTAAAAGAGCTGGAAAACCTCTTTTTCTTCCGCAACGACCTGTCCTTCGGCAACGTGCTTATTCTCGGTCCCGACCGCAGCGAATTGTTCAGCAGCTTAAGTCCGGACATTGCCGGCAATATTGAGGAGAACGACCGCTTGAAGATGCTGCTGGATGAAGAATTCGGGCATTTTCAGATGCAGTTTTCCGGGACAAACGAGATGGTGTTTTATTCGAAGCTGACGGAGGTGGATTGGACGGTGCTGCTGATCGAGGACGTATCCGTTTACCGCAGGCCTATCGCGTATTTGCGCCATAGTTCCGTTACGATTTTTTTGGCGGTGATGGCCGTATTGTTGCTGGCACTCTATCTCTATACCAGCCGCGTGACAAGACCGCTAAGTAGACTGAAGGATTCTCTGGCTAATGTCGATCTTGCGAAGCTGGAGCTGCTCCCATCAAAGCTGAGAACCCGCAACGAAATTACACTGCTCGGCTTGGCGTTTCAGGGCTTGCTCGACGAGCTGAAGCGGACGATGCGCCAAGAGGAGGTGGCCAAGCAACGAGAGATGGTCGCGCAGATGAACGCGCTGCAAGCGCAGGTCAACCCTCACTTCCTCCATAATACGCTGACGGTAATCGCGGCCAATGGCAGAAGCTCGGGCAATCCGAAGGTGGTGGAAATGTGCATTGCGCTTTCGGATATGCTTCGCTACACGATGAAGTTCGACCGAAAGGATTCCACCGTCGGGGCGGAGATGGAACATGTGGAGCAATATTTAACGTTGATGCGGAGCAAGTACGAAGGATTTCTGGAGATCGAAATGAACATCGATCAGGCGATCGGTCCCGTTTCCATTCCGCGATTATCTTTGCAGCCTCTCGTCGAAAACGCATTCCAGCACGGATTCGCGGGAATCGAACCGCCATGGAAGCTTGCCGTGTCGGGTACGGTCGGCGAAAGCACGTGGACCGTCTCTATCGCCGATAATGGAATCGGCTTGTCGCCGGAGCTGCTGGAGAGAGTACGACAGCAAATCGGGCGACTCCGAGACGACCCCGGAGCGGAAACGGATCGTCTTGCTGAAGTGGCAGAAGCGGATGGCGGCTTGTCGATACGCGAGGGCAATGGCATCGGCCTGGCGAATGTGGTTGCCCGACTACACTTATTTTATGGCGAGGCCGTCGAGGTTCGGGTGGATCAATCTCCGGCCGGCGGCACGGTATTTACGATAACGGGGAGGCGATAAGGCATGAACCGAATTATGCTCATTGAAGACGAACCGCCCATCCTTCAAATGATTAAGGGAATGATCGAGTCTTCTCCCCAAGGCTTTGCCGTATCGCATACGGCGTTCAACGGTGCGAAAGCGCTAAAGCTGCTGGAGGACGGAGCGAAGCCGGACTTGATCGTGACAGATATCCGGATGCCGGTTATGGACGGGCTTCAATTGATGAGGGTGCTGTCCGGTAGAGGGTACGAGATCCCTTGCATCATCTTGTCCGGATACAGCGACTTTAACTACGCCCGCGAAGCCCTGCAGCAAAACGCATGGGATTATTTGCTTAAGCCGCTGAAAGAAGACCATCTGGAGCAAGCGCTGGCCAAAGCTTCCGTCATGCTTCGCAAGCGCAAATCTAAAGCGGAACGAGCCTATATAAAGCGGGCATTGCAGCTCTCTGATGACTTTGGAGAGGAACCCGCTAATCCGGGGTATCTGCATTATCAGCTGCTGCTTATAAGGAGAGGACCCTACCGGACAGGCGCTTGGGAAGATCGGCTGCCTTCGCCAGGCGACTTCTATAGCCAATGGGATGATGACGCCATGGAGGCGGAGATAAGCCCCGAATGGAAAGCGGATCCCGTATGGTGGATGAGCGGTTGGGCGTCGAATGAGAGAGTCATGGTTCGCGCCTTAATGGGCCCCAAATCGGGAAACGTTCACCGGGAGGCTGCGGAATCCATGCTGGCAGCATGGACATCCCGTGCGAAAGCGGATGAAGGGGTTGTTAATATGGCCGTCTCCGAGCCTGTTGCCGAGGAGAATCTCGCGGTTACGCTTCGTAAGCTCAGGGAAGCATTGGCCCGTGAGACGAGATTCGGCGAAGCGCGTGTATGGATGCAAGGCGATATGCGGCGTCCTAGCTTCGTCTTGTCGTCTGAGCTGGATCAAGCCTGCCGCAGTCTGACTCATTCGGCCTACTATGAATCGTTCGAGAAGGCTATGCAAGGATGGGTCAGAGAGTGGCGTAAAGAAGGCTACGGGCAGCCCGAGGTGGAGAGCTTATTCGCAGCGATCGTCCGTTCCTTCCATGCACATTGGCCGAAGGAAATCGCTTCGACAATGGCCGCTTTTGATGCGAACGAGCTTTTATCCGTCTGCCGAACACTGGATGAAGCGGTAAAACAGTTCTGCGGATATATGAAGGAGGGATATGCGGCTTTGGCTAAGAGCCGCCCGGACCGTTCGGCAAAAGACTTGATGGAAAGCGTCCGGCGTTACTTGGACGAACACTTCATGGAGCCGATCGGAAGCGACAAGCTTCAGCAAGTGTTCGGCTATAACAAAACGTATATCTCAAACGTGTTCAGCGACGTAGTCGGCATGCCGCCTGGAAAATATTTGGCGAAGCTCCGCATTGACAAAGCGATCGCGCTCATCCATGATCGGCCGGAGCTGTCGCTCCGCCAGATCGCGGAGCTCGTCGGTTACGAAGACAGTCTGTACTTCAGCAAAGTATTCAAAAACGCGACGGGGATCAGCCCTAGGGAATACAAGGATAGGAGGGCCAAGGATGGGCAGAACGGGGGCTTGTAACGGGCAGTTCATCCGTACGAGTGTTATACTGATGCTCGTCTTCGCTGCGCTCCTCTTCGGATGCAGCACAGGAAATAATGAGACGGAGGTCGCACTGGGCAAGTCGCAGGCGATTACGCTAACGCTGATGGGCAACCAGGATTGGACGGTCAAGCCGATTCTGAAGCGGGCTATCGCGCTCTACGAGGAGCAGACCGGCAACCGGATCGAGCTGCAGGCTCTTCCGATCGATACAGTCGATACATTAATCAGCAAGAGGGTCGCGATTGGCGAAATTACGGACCTGGTCATGCACTTCGGAGGGGCTGCGCTCAGCGACTTGCATCCGGAGCGTAACTTCGTCGATATGAGCGGTGAGGACTGGGTGGCAGACCTAACCGAAGAGGTGAAGCCGCGCCTGTCGAAGGACGGCAAGCTGTACGGCTTGCCCCTATGGATGGCCTCCACCAGTGGGACTTTATATAATAAACGCATATTTGAAAAGCTGGGCTTGCGGGTTGCTGAGACGCAGGAGGAATTTTTTTCCTTATGCAAGAGGCTGTTTGAGGCAGGCATCGTTCCGGTCTATTTGGCTAGCAAAGACGTATGGCCGCTAATGCCTCAATTCGGCATGGATTATGCAGCCAAACGAACGCCGGGTTTGGTGGAAGCACTGAATTCGAACCAAGTGAATTTGGCCGACGTGCCGGCTGTCCAGGAAGTCGTAGATTGGTACAAGACGATGTATGATCATGGGTATTTCGGTAGCGATTCGGCCAGCAACAACTGGGACGGCTTGCCGACCGCGCTGCATAGCGGCGATTACGCTATGGTCATGTCATGGGACGATTATTTGTATTCCGATCTGGACGAGAAATATCCCGGTTTGGCAGGCGATTTTGGGATAATGCCCCTCTTCGTAGGCGGCAAGGACGCCAAGCTGTACGAAGGACCGAATGCAGCCATGCTTATGGTCAACAAAAACGGCAGCCATGCCGAGGAGGCGATGCAGTTCATCCGTTTCCTTGCACAGCCCTCCGTGCTGAATGACATTTACCGCGATCTGAAGACGGGAACGTATTTCTACAGCGTGACGACGAATCAGCCAACCCCTCAATATGTGGAGAACAAGGAGCAGATCGATCGTCACACTTCTCCCTCCGTCACTCCGTTTATCGTAGGCTACAGCCAGTATGAGATGGCCAAGTGGGTCCGGCAAGCGATGACAGGCGCCATTACGACCCGGGAGGCGCTCACCGGTATGGACAATTACCGCAAGCAAGCCGCGATTGATCGCGGCATCCCCGAGTTCCAATATCCCCGCTAAAACGATGTAAGATTTCCATATCGACTCATGTGGAATGTCCATAGGTGCCCCCTTCGGCGCATGTTATGCTTGTTTTGCAAGCGCTTTATACATGCTCGAAGGGGGTTTATTCATGAAGAAACCAGTCAACAAAGCTTATTCGTTGCTAAGCGTGCTCCTCGTATTTGCCATGACGCTGGCCGCGTGCGGCACATCGAACGGGGACGGCGAGCCAAATGCCAGTACACCGGCTGAAAGCGACAAGCCGTCCGCGACGGTGAGCGGCGAGGAGTCTGTCACCTTGAAATTTTGGACGTGGCATCCGTCCGCGGATCTCTACAAGCCGGTTATCGAGAAATTCGAAGAAACTAATCCGGGCATTAAAGTCGAGCTTACGGTAATGGAGAGCAAAGACTTCCAGACGAAGATGCCGATGGCGCTCAGCACGCAGGAAGACCTGGATGTCGTAGGCGTTCAGACCGGGGCGATGCCGAAGCAAATCCAGGCGGATCTGCTGCCGCTGGAGGAGCTGCTGTCCGAAGCGCGGCCAGATTGGCAATCGGTCATTAACGAGAACAGCGTCGCGCAAGCGAAGTCCCAAGCGGACAGCCTGAAGTTCTTACCGATGGCTTCTGTCGGCTCTATGGTTATGTATTACAACAAAGACATTTTGAATGAGCTTGGTCTGCCGGCACCGCAAACCTACGCGGAGTTGAAGGACGTATCCGATAAGCTTCGCGAGACGAAGAGCGACAAGTTGTCCGTAGCCGTCGGCGGCAAGGACGCATGGATTTTGGATGAGCTCGTCTGGACGATCGCCGGTCAGCAATCCGACCTGTTCAACCAGTGGCGATACAACGGAAAGAAGCTGGACGGACCCGAGTTTACGCAGGCAGTTGCTAGCTTCCAGAAAATTTTCGTTGACGGCATCATAAGCAAAGACGACGTACTCGATATGGACTATACGTCTTCCCGTACCGCCTTTACTTCCGGCCAAGCGGCGTTTTTTATCCAAGGCACTTGGGAGGCGAACCTGCTGCTGGAGAGCTTCCGCAAGTCCAACCAAGTGGACGTGGGCGACGTAGGAGTCCTGCCTATTCCGGCCATCGAAGCAAACGGCAAACCGTCGATCCGATCCTTCATCGATCTCGGCATCGGCATACCGGCGCATTCCAAACATCCGAAGGAAGCGATGCAGCTGATCGACTTCCTCGTATTCGGCGAAGGCAACGACATGCTCGCCTCGACGTTCGCCTTCTCGACCAACAAGACGGGCTTCGCGCCGGATGCTTCTCTTCTGACGACACCGACGGCGCAGCAATCCTATAAGACGTTAACCGATCTGCTCAGCTTCCCGACGGCCGACCGGAACAACAATTCCCCGTTCTCCGATGTCGCGGGCCAACAGCTTCAGAAGCTGCTCATAAGCAGCCAGACACCTGAAGAGACGGCCAAAGCGATTGAAAAAGAATTTCAGACGGGCAAATACCCGAACGAATGATAGCCCGGTAGGAGCGGCATGTCGCTGCTCCTGTCCTGCTAAGGAGGGAGTGTGCATCTTATGAAAATCACAGGCAGGGAACATGTAGTCGGGTTTATGTTTATCGCTCCGCTGCTGCTTTTGTTTTCCGTTTTTTTGGTTTATGGATTTTATTTTATCGTGCATGCCAGCTTCTACGACCAGACGCTGTCGTTCAGGGATGCGACGTTCGTGGGCTGGGACAACTATGTCACCGCATTGTCGGACAACCGATTTTTGCGCTCTATTGTCAACAATTTGGCTTATTCGGCGGCCGCCATTCTCATCAGCTTGTCGGTCGGATTTTTGGTATCCGTCGTTTTGAATATGGGGATCAGAGGCTCTAAGCTGCTGGGATCGCTGTTTTTTATCCCGTCTTTCATGCCGCTGGCTCTGATCGCGATGGTATTCTCCATCATGCTGGAGTTTCGCTTTGGCACGCTGAATCAGCTGCTGCACGGCATCGGTCTCGATTTCCTTGCCCAACGGTGGTTAAGCGATCCGACGCTCGCTTACATGTCCATCATCTCCATCTCTGTGTTTCTAATCGGGCTACCCATGATGTACTATAACGCAGATATGACGACGATTAATGCCGGCATACTCGAAGCGGCCGTTATCGATGGAGCGGGACTTGGACGTATGCTGTGGAGCGTTATGTTTCCGCTGCTCAAGAACGCCCATAAAACGATAATATTGTCTACGCTGCTCGGGAGCTTCCGTGAATTCGAAAGGGTGTTCCTGCTTACGCAAGGCGGTCCGGCGGGCACAACGGAGAATTCGAGCGTCTATATCTATTCCTTTGCCCGGTCCGCCGGGGCGAATATCGGTTACGTCTGCGCGGCATCCGTCATCGTGCTCCTTATCGCTTTGGGGATATCCGTCATCCAGCTTATCGCTTATCGTCCTCGGACGGGAAAGGGGGGACGGGCATGAATTTCGCTCTCGCAAACCGCAAGCAGAAGAGAATCATTAGCGTATTTTTGTATGCTTTCGCTCTTGTTTGGCTGTTTCCGTTTTATACCGCTATCCGCAATTCGCTGAAAGTGAACGGGTTTCAGAATTACGTCGATTTGTTCACCAGCGATTTGAACGGCATTTCGCTTATAGGCACGTTCTGGAACTCGGCGCTTATTGCTAGCGGCTCGACATTTCTGCTGCTGTCGATAGGCGCGCTTGCTGCCTTCGCCTTCTCCAAGCTTCGATTTTTCGCGAAGGAAGCCATTTATGTATCGGTTCTACTATGTCTGGCCGTACCTGGCGTCGTCATTTTGATTCCATTTTATTATATTTTGAAAAACTTGGATCTCTACAATACGCTTTGGGCCGTCATCTTCTCGGAAGCGGTTCTTACGCTGCCGTTCGCCGTCCTGATGCTGCGGAACTACTACGACAATCTGCCGCCCGAGCTGATGGAGTCGGCTTCGATCGACGGTGCTTCCAAGCTGCAGGCGTTCATACACATTTATTTGCCGCTATCCATCCCTGCGCTAATTAATCTCGGGGTGCTTTCGATCATGTGGTCGTTCCAAGATTTTCTACTGCCGCTTATGTTCCTGACGGATAAGTCCGTGCTGACGGCTACGGTTGCCGTCAATACGCTAAAAGGCTTGTTCGGCTTTTCTCCCGCCGACCTGGGGAAATTCAACGCGGCGCTAGTTGTGCTGGGGATGCCGGGTGTCATCATCTTTACGTTTGCGCGCAAGTTCATCACAAGTGGAATTACTTCTGGAGCAGTCAAAGATTAGGTAAATGCTAGCGAAGTCAAAGCGTGTAGGAGGATGGAACAATGCGACAGGAAGAACAGACGCAGGTCAATTATTACGTTAGCCTGCATGGGGACGACCGCGCTCCGGGAACGGAGAGAGAGCCGTTCGCCACCTTGGATCGGGCAAGAAGGGAACTTAGAAGTACGGGAACCGCGGGGGTGCGCTCGGCAACGGTATGGCTGCGGGAAGGCACGTATTACGTGGGCGAGACGTTCGCGCTGACGGCGGAGGATTCCGGGACGGAAGAAGCTCCGATTCGCTACCAGGCTTACCCCGGCGAGCGTCCCGTCGTTAGCGGAGGCATGCGGCTTCACGGGAAATGGGAGCCGTACCGGGACGGCATCTGGGTATGCGAAATCCCGGAGTGGCGAGGCGTCTCGAAGGAGAGCTTGTTCACCGAGCTGTACGTGAACGGCGCGAGGCAGATACGGGCCCGCTATCCGAATACCTTAAATGGCGAACCTGCTTATTTGCGTCCTCTCCATGAACCGGCTACGTGGCCTCATGCCGAATTCGCCTTCGACCCCGCCACATTTACCGGCAAGGATTGGGCGCACCCGGAAGATGCTGTCGTGCACATCTTCGGCAAAACCAGATGGGGCAACCTGCAATGGCGCGTGAAGAAAGTCGACCGTGAAGCGGGCTTCATACATCTGGGCGACGGCGGCTATCAGATTAACGACATTATGCAAGGGGCCGATGGCACCGGCATCGACGAGCGTTCCGATTATTACATCGAGAACGTGTTCGAGGAGCTGGATGCGCCGGGCGAATGGTATGCGGACCGGGAATGTGGATATCTCTATTATTATCCGCCTGTCGGCCTCGATCTCCGAGCTGCCGTCGTGGAAGTGCCGGTCTTGGATGGTATCGTCTTATGCAGGGGAACGCAACGGAATCCCGTTCGGCATGTATCGTTTATCGGACTAACCTTTAGGCATGCGGCGCCGACTTACCTCCAAGCTTACGAGGCGCCATCGCTTGGAGACTGGACGATCCACCGAGGAGGAGCCGTCTTACTGGAAGGGGCGGAGCATTGCGAGATCGCGTATTGCCGCTTCGACGCCGTGGGTGGAAATGCCGTGTTCATGAGCCTGTACAACCGGGGGAACCGGGTACATGGCTGCTGGATGCATGACATCGGAGAAAGCGGCGTTTGTCTGGTCGGCTCGAAGCCGCTCACGCTCGGTAGCCAGCATGCTTACCCTGCCGAAATTACGGTCAGCAGCAACAAAATCCACGATATCGGCGTATACGGGAAGCAGACAGCCGGCGTGTTCATCTCGGTCAGCCGGGACAATATCGTCAGCCATAACGAAATATTCCGGCTGCCGCGAGCTGCTATCTGCATAAACGACGGCACTTGGGGCGGGCACGTCATTGAGTTTAACGATATCTACGACACGGTTAGGGAGACTGGGGATCACGGCCCCTTCAATTCATGGGGACGAGACCGATTCTGGTGCATGTCCCAATCCCACGGACCAGCGTCACATGGCGCCGGGGATGTTTGTCTGGATGCGAGGAAGCCGGTCGTCATCCGCAACAATCGGTTCCGCGATCGCAAAGGATGGGGCATCGACCTGGATGACGGCTCTTCCAATTACGTCGTGCGGGAAAACTTGTGCATTGGCGTATCGATTAAACTGCGGGAAGGCGATCACCGAACGGTCGAAAACAATATTTTCGTGAACGGGGCCAATCCTCCCGGCATCCATATCGGATACGAGGGGAACAGCGACCGGTTCATCCGGAACATCGTCGTCGCGGACAGCGAATGGGACAACCCCGAGGTCGACATCGATTTCCAGAAAGGCGTGTCCAAAGGCGTATTGTATGAGTTCATCGGCCCTCCCGTTCATGGCGCGTGGGTGCGGGAACTGGATGGCAATGTATTCTACAACGATGTGGGACGGTTTCTTGCTAGAGTTCATTACCGTCCGTTAGGGAGCCGGACCGAGACGTACGAATGGTCCGATTGGCAAGCGATGGGTTGGGACGTCCATTCCGTATTTGGCGCCCCGTTGTTCATCGATCCCGAGGGAGGCGATTATCGCGTTAGACCGGATTCCCCCGCGTTGGCGCTTGGATTCCGCAACTTTCCGATGGATCAATTCGGCTTGGAAGATGACTTCCCTGACTTTGGCTGACTCGGATACTTAGGAGAGGAAGATGCGGACATCTGATCCGTTATTACGAGTCAATCTACCCATTCCCGATTGAATCCGGACATCCGTTCCGCTAACGAGGGTATTTTGTAAGATCGAACCCGTATTTCATTGGAATAACGGAATGGATGTCCGCTGAAGGTGCTGACGAGGCCATATTTTTTGAAATAACGGAACCCATGTCCTATCAGCACGAAGGCCAAGCATTGAGACGTTCTCACCATAACCCTGCTTAATACTATTAAGTGGGGAATTTAATAGCATTAAATGAAAGCGCTTTCGACTTTGCGGAAAGGAGGTGAGACCGTTATGTCATAAAGGATCAGCTTCTATCATGAGTGAAAAATAAGAGGGAGGCAAATGAAAAATGAGAGCAAAAAAGTGGTTGGCGATGATATTGGCGTTAGTCTTGACACTTCCTTTCCTGCCGGCGGCGAATGTGTCGGCACAAGCCCAGCAAGGCGGAACGTTTGTGCTTAACCCGGCAAGAACGATCGATAATTTGGAGATGCTGCCGGCGGCGGCGGCGGAACGGGAAGATGCGATCACCATATTTAACGCCGGGGTGCCGAAATATTTTTGGATCAACAATTTTGGTGCAAGAAGCAGCGACTATTTGAAATGGACCGTGCGTTCGGATTTGAACGAAACAACCGATTATTTTGCTTGGCTGCATTTGAAAGCATCGGCGGGTACGCAGTTCAAACTGACCGTTACGCAAAATCAATCCTCTACCGAAACGAATTTCACCAAAGAGCACAACGGTTGGGAAGTAGCGGAAGTCGGCGCACTGCAAATCCCGCCGGGGGAAAGCATGATCACGCTTACGAAGGTGACGAGTGCCAATCAGAATATTTCCATTAAGGGGCTTGATATGATCCGCCTTTCCGACAAGGCGGCATACTTGGACAGGGCAGCCTCTTATAAAGCCGCTGGAAGCGAGCAACGGGCCAAATTCGGCAATTCTGGCTACGGTTTGTTTTTCCAGTACGGCACATGGGGGTACCCGCAATTCGGATCGAAAAAGAACGCGGAAGATTCCACGAATGATTTTGATGTCGAAGCGTTTGTGGACATGCTGGAAGATACGGGCGCAAGCTTCGTCATCTGGTCGATCACATGGTGGCAGTACAGAATGCAAATGCCTGTGCAGGCGGTTGATGACATCATGGGCGATTCTTCGCTGACGACAGAACGCAATTTGGTGGGTGAAATCGCAGCTGCCGCCAAAGCCAGAGGCATCGACTTTTATTTGTATTACCACCAAGGTATTCAGCAGGAGCCGGCTTGGAAGTCGAAACAAAATTGGCCGAACGATTTTACAAAATACGGAGTCGGAGATCGCAGTACATTTGTTGATAACTGGGAAAAAGTCATTAAGGAAATAGGCACAACTCTGGGAACGAATTTGGACGGCTGGTTTTTCGACGATGGCTGTGTCTATTATCCTGCGCCGTTCGAGAGAATGGCCCTCGCGACGAAGGCGGGCAATCCGAATCGGATTGTATCTTATAATTCCTGGGAAGGGACGAAGATCACCGAGTTCCAAGATATGATTTTTGGCGAAGGCACTTGGGGAGACATTACGGAGCCTACGGCGGACGGTATATTCAAGGTGGGCAGAGAAGCAGGCCTGCAGCAAGTGGGGATGCCAATGCTGAATAACGACAACTGGGGCATTACGAGCCAGAACGAAACGATTGATCTGACGGTCAATACGAATACGTTGATTGCCAATGTAAAGAGCGCATCGGAGAGAAAGGTGCCAATAGCGCTTAACATCAAAATGTGGGAGGGCGGCACGACCGGGGATTCGACCATTCAAGCTCTCTTTGCGTTGAAGAAAGCGATCCGTCAAGCAGAGCCTGAGCCGGAAGTGTTGGTGAACGATAACGACGCCCGGATCAAGTACTCCGAGAATACCGGCTGGACCTATGGCCCGAACGTCTACAGCGGCTACCATAACAACGACACCCACTATTCCAAAAATACGGAGGCATCGCCGTCCGTCGAATTTGAGTTTACGGGTACCGGCATCGGCGTGATCGGCAATAAAGCGTCATGGTCTGCGAATATGGACGTCTATATCGATGAAGATATCGCGACGGGCACGATTACGGGCAGCGGGGCCTTTAACGGCAGCCCCGAACAAAACCAATTCGAGGCTTACAAAAAGACGGATCTGCCATACGGGCCCCATAAAATTAAAGTGGTGTATAAGTCCGGAGCCCAAGAGGCGCAGTTGGATGCGTTTAAAGTGTATAACAATACGACTCAGCCGCCAGAAGAAGATTATCCTGTAAAAAATGTGCTGATTTCCAGCGAAAGCCATGAGATGGGATTATCATCGTCTATGCAAATGACGGCTTCGGTCATCCCGCAATACGCAAGCGACAAATCGGTTGAATGGTCTGTCGGGGAAGTTAACGGTAGTACAACAACTCTCGCTGCGATCGACAGCAACGGATTGCTGACATCCAATCAGGCAACGGGAACGGTTAAGGTTATTGCCAAATCCAAATCAAATGGGGCAATCGTTGCAGAGAAGCTTATTACAATCAAAGTGCTGCCGAAAGTGACAACGGTCTACGGAAACGATCCGGCTATCGTGAAGAAGGGCACGTGGACGACGAGAGCTACCAATAAATCGATCGATTCAACAGAGGCGGGTGCAACGGCCAGCTTCAGCTTTATGGGCAATTTCATCGAATGGTATGGCGTTATCGGCGACGATCATGGCATTGCCGATGTCTATATCGACGGCCAATATGTGACGAATGTAGATCTGTATTCGACGAGCCGAGAGACCGGAGCTTTGCTGTTCCGTTCGGAAGATTTGGGAGGCGGTCAGCACACGATCAAAATTGAAGTGCAGGACAGCAAAAATCAAGCGTCGTCGAATAGCTATGTAGAGGTGTATTCTTTCCGAATAGAAGAATCTGTTAATAGTCCATCTACGCACAAAAAGGAGATTAAAGATTTAATCGATTATGTTGAAGAACAAAAATTAACGCTGAATTATTCCTATCTCGTACCTGTGGTCAAGGAAGCTATCAAAAAAGCGCTGGTAGAAGCATATGTCATCTATATGAAGGATGATGCATCCGAAGCAGAAATCACGGCTGCATATGAAAATCTTCTTGCGAAAGTGCATTTAATGAGTTTTACAGGCAACAAGACGGAATTGAGCCACTTGTATAACTTACATGAAGACCTCGCGCAAGGCGATGTGCCTGACGAAGTATGGGGAGTATTTCAGGCGGCATTGGCGATAGCGAAGGATACATTAGCTGATGTGAATGTATTACAGGCTGAAATCGATTTGGCAAAAAACGAACTACAAAGAGCAATCGATCGTTTGGGGACGATAGTGCCAGCCACCTATACCGTAACTTTCAACAGCAATGGCGGCAGCGATGTTTCTGACCTGTCCAATGTTACTAGCGGCAGCACGATCACGGCACCTAATACTCCTGCCAAAACAGGATATACCTTTAACGGTTGGTATAAAGAAGCGACATTTAAAACCGCATGGAATTTTTCAACGGATAAAGTAACGGGAAACATTACTCTGCATGCGAGATGGGTAGAGAATACACCGACACAGCCAACACAACCGACACAGCCGACACCATCAACACCAGAAATTTCGAAAGACGGAATCATCTTTAAAAACCTAAAGCCGAACAATGACGGAAATACAATAGTACTGATCGGTGAGCTGGATATGGATGCGGCTATAAAAGCTGCAGAAGTCAAAAAAGATGGAAGTAAGCAAATAACAGTACGACTTAACAGCAAGGAAAATATACAACAATATACGATAACCATTCCTTTAGATACGGCTGCAAAGGAAAAGGTTGATATTGTGCTGGAGACAGCAATTGGCAGCGTTTCATTACTGAATCATGTCGTAAAAGAGCTGGCAAATGATAAAAACAGCAAGATTGATATAATCATAAGTCGTTCTGACAAAAATCAATGGACGAAGGAGACACAGCGACTTGTAGGAGATAGACCGATTGTGGATGTGAAACTTTTGAAAAATAATAAAAAAATAAATGCAACCGCAAAAGTATCCATAAATTATGCTCCAAATGAAAAGGAACGGGCTGATTCTGAATATATTGTAGTATATAAAGTGGCGGAAGACGGTTCAATTGCCATTGTAGCTAATGGCAAATATGTTGCGGCAACCGGAACAGTTACAGTATCTGGACAAGCAAATGCAATCTATGCGGTAGGTTTTGTAAAAAAGACATTTGACGATACATCAAGCGTTAAATGGGCTGAAAAACAGATATCGGTACTTGCATCCAAAGGCATCATAAATGGAACAAGTGAAACTAGCTATTCGCCTGAAAAGAGTATAACAAGAGCAAACTTCTTGAAGCTGTTAGTAGACATCTTGGAGCTTAGCGCAGACGCCAAAAATAATTTTCATGATGTGGCAGAGGATGCACACTATTATAAGCAGA
This sequence comes from Paenibacillus sp. NRS-1760, assembly GCF_050467785.1. Taxonomy (NCBI): domain Bacteria; kingdom Bacillati; phylum Bacillota; class Bacilli; order Caryophanales; family Paenibacillaceae; genus Paenibacillus; species Paenibacillus sp. NRS-1760. The sequence continues at coordinate 203,591 of NZ_JBITPK010000010.1, forward strand.
TTGCGATAGCCAAGGCGCTTGGCTTGGCGTCCGGTGTAGGAAACAATCTTTTTAATCCGGAATCCGAGATTAGCAGACAGGAAATGATCGTACTGATAGATAGAGCGCTGAAGATTGCAGGAAAAGCGCCTAGCCTAGGGGATAAGTCTGATCTAGATTCATTTGCTGATGTGGAGGAAATATCTCCATATGCATTAGAGAGCGTAGCGTCATTGGTGAGAGAAGGAATCATATCGGGCAACGGCAGTGGAATTGATCCGAAAGGAACGACAACTAGAGCGCAGGCAGCTGTGGTGCTTTATAACTTGTATAATAGGTGACCGCCAACGTTCGGAACAAATTTACGGGGAGTGAATGCAGTGAAAATAAAAATGATTAGCACGTTGCTATCCGTGGTTATTTTGATGACAGCGATTTTTCCGAGTTTTTTTTCTGTATATGCCGAAGATAAACAAGCCGGGATGGAAATACAAACAACATCGAATGAAAACCTTGCAAGACAATCAGGCGTAACATACCAAGCAAGCTCGGAAGATCCTCTTTATCCGGTTAGCAAGGCTTTTGATGGAGATCGTATAGATTGGGATAACAGTCGATGGGCTGCAAAAGCATTTAATGACCAGTGGCTAGAAGTGGATTTTGGATCCGTCGTCACTTTTGACAAAATCGATATTTATGAATTTGATTATCTTAAAACGATTAGAAACTGGAGACTTGAGTACCATGACGGTTTAGATTGGAAAACAATAAAGACGGGAGATCGCTTTGCCAAAGGGTCTAATGTATTTACGTTTGAATCGGTACAAGCCCAAAAAGTGCGATTGTTTGTTGTACAAGCTGAAGGGGATTTTCCAAGCATTTGCGAATTCGAGGTTTACAATACGAAAGAAGCTAAGCCGGTCAATTATACGGTTAGCTTTAACTCAAACGGAGGCAGTGCAGTAGCCGCGGTTAGCCCGATTACGGGAATTTTACATGGCGCCACAATCCCTGAGCTTCCAACATCAACATTATTGGGCGGCTTTATATTTGAAGGCTGGTTTCTGGATGACCATACGTTTAAACATGAATTTACAAGCGAAACAGCTATTACCGCAAGCATTACCGTATACGCTAAATTTTCTTTGAAAAGTTCTCCCGAAGTGAATAAAGCTTGGCTTGATGCCCATATTGAATTTTCCCAAAACCTGAATCTTGATCATTATCTGGAAACAGGAAAAGCAGAACTTTTAGATGCTCTTGCAAATGCTAAAGAAGTATCCGAAAACCCGAGCGCACTTCAAGAGGATATTGATTTAGCAAATCATAATCTTAAATACGCGCTTTATAGAATGAGAATGAAACCAAGTAAGGAGAAACTAGAAGAATTAATTAGTAATTAAAGTAATCAATAGCTGGCGATATGGTGGCTAACAACGGAAACTAGAATGACATGCAATCAAACGGGCGGGACATGATCCATTCATGTCGCGCCCGTTTCCGTTGATGCGTTTTTTCTTTTACTTCTCCGCATCTAGTTCTCATGTCTGCACCGACCGGAGGTGCTGGAGGTAAATGATGAGTTACTATCCATCACGCGCGCAAGGATAAAAAAATCTATGATTAGCATTCGTTAATTGGCTTATTAAACAGCGGGGCATGGACTCTAGGATCGGACTGTAGCTCATGATTGAGCATGCTATAAAAGATCCAGACCCATCAAAGAAGGTATGGATCATTTCTAAGGAAACACTCGTTGAAAATCCAGGTGCTAAAAAGATTTTCAACGAGCTACGTGAGACGCTCACAGCGAACTTTCCGTGGATGGAGTATCACATTGTCGAACCAAAAGAAGATAATATACTTTTAGTTTGTAGTATAGGTAAGGGATATGAAGCTCCCAACGTTACCTTTAAGTATGGTGTCAGCCGCCTGAAAATCGAACCTGCGCGTGATTTTCTCGAGGCTGTGTTTCTTGCAGATGGTGGAGAATTTTTGTTGCAAAATATATAGTTTATAGGGTTGACACTATACTTTTTACATTGTGTAGTTTATTTTTTGAAATTACAATTTAATTAAATATGAATACGCTTTATTTCATCTTTTTATTCAATTACATGTCATAATAAATCTGAAGGGGTGCACCTATAAAATGATAAAAATACAAAATGTTGTGGATGATTTATTGGCCCCTGTTACTCCAATTACAGGCAGCGTGGATACGTTAAAGTTCGGAAATCCACAAACGGAAGTCAAGGGCATTGTCGTTGCGTTTATGGCCTCGCAGCAGGTGCTCGAATGGTCTGTCGCAATGGGGGCGAACCTCATCATTACGCATGAAGGAACCTTTTTTAGCCACCATGATGCCAAGGAATCTACTTACGTGAATGATCCTATTTATAAGGCTAAAAGCCGATTTATTGAAGAATCGGGTTTGGCGATTTATCGCTTCCACGATTATTGGCATCGGTACGAGCCAGACGGCATTATGGAGGGGCTTATTCACGCCTTGGATTGGAATGATCGTGTGACGGAGCATTTGCCCGCCGCATCAATCGTTGCCGTTCAACCGATGAAGCTCGAGCAAGTGATCGAGCATATCAAAAAAAAACTGGGAATCCGTTATGTGCGTACAGTAGGGGATTTATCCATGAGTTGCAGCCGGATTGGATTGTTGGCCGGCTACAGAGGTGGAGGGGACAACGCGATTCCTTTATTTGCAAACTATAAGCTGGACTTGATCATATACGGTGAAGGCCCGGAGTGGGAGACGCCAGAGTATGTAAGGGATGCCGTCCACCTGGGCAGGCACCAAGCACTAGTTGTTCTAGGTCATTCCGAAAGCGAGCAGCCGGGTATGAAACTGCTGGCTGATCGGCTTCGCCATAAATATTCTACTATTCCTGTTCATTACTTGCCTGTAGATCCCGTTTTTAAAGTGGTCTAACCCCCAATAAGAGGAGGAATATGATGCAATTACATCGTGCTATTCTAGTTGATGATGAACCATTTACCCGCAAAGGCTTAATGAAGCTGATCGATTGGGAAACCTGCGGCTTTCAGATCGTAGGGGAAGCTGACAATGGAGAGGATGCGCTTGAGCTGATCAAGCGTGTGCAGCCAGAGCTTGTCATAACGGACATTCGTATGCCGGTCATTGATGGACTTGAGCTGATTCGATGCGTCATGCTGGAAAATATAGCAGTACCTTATTTTATTATCATTAGCGGTTACAATGACTTCAATTATGCCCAGCAAGCGATGCGTTATGGCGTTCATGATTTCGTTGTTAAACCGGTCGATGAGATTGAATTCGCCGCTACGTTAACTAAATTAAAAGATAAATTAATACTGCAGCAAGAGGAACTGGCTAGAAATGAAAGGCTGCTTGGCGGTGAAATGATTAAATCACTCATTCTCGGTGAAGCGAGCGAGGCGTCCATTGCAGAATGGGAGCAGCGTTTGAACCTGAGTAAAGCTGATCGTTTATATTATTTGCTTGCTGAGCTGAACGATAACTACAACTGGCATCCGTATGAGGAGAAAGTTCCCTACACGCGCTTCAAGGAGCTTGTTCAACAAGAGCTTACGCGTATAACCTCTGCAGATCAGCCTATTTGCTTAAATGAGCATCGCAATCGTATCGGGATTTTGCTGCCTAGTTATTTACTGGCAAGATGCGGTGGAGATCTCGAGCGATTGTTAACGGCCTTTCGAGATGCGCTGGATGCACATTTGGGAAAAGGTGTATTTCTTTACGCAGGTTCTGCTGTTCAACATTTGTCGGAGATCCGAGAATCGTACAAGACCGCCAAGGAAGCCAGCTTACACAAATATATATACGAGGACAATCGCATCGTTAGCTTCGATCAAAAAAAGCTGGAGAGGCTCAATTATATCGGGTTTGATCCTGCTGAATTTAATTTATTTATGGAGCAAATGGAAGAGCTGCAGCTGGAGGCAGTGAAAACAATTGTTGATAAATGGTTTATAGATTTTCGCGAGAAACGATATGCTCCAGAAGCGGTTAAGATGAACATCCAGCTATGCTTGATGGGGATTTTGAAAACGATCCGCAATATGGAGGGGGATGAAAACTCCTTGCATACACTGGGACCGCTCCTAAACTGGCATGATTCTAATTTATCGCTCGGTGAACTAAAAAAACTGTTTCATGCATTTATCGAAGAGAGTCAGCAAAGTATTGCAGAGCTTAGGAAGGAACAGCTGAAGAGTGATATTCAAAAAATTAAAAGCTATATTGAAGCTAATTATTCGCAAAACATCAGCTTGAAGAGCATTGCTGCGCTATTTTATGTCAATCCGGTCTATCTAGGCCAATTATTTAAAAAGACATACCGCGTATATTTTAATGAATTTTTACTCCAGCTTCGAGTGAATGAGGCAAAAAAGCTGCTGAGACAATCGCGCACCATGCGTATATATGAGATTGCAGAGAAAATTGGCTTCAGCAATGCAGATTATTTTGTAACGCAATTCGAGAAGATCGAGCATATGACTCCTACAGAATACCGAAATAAGCTTTTGTAGGCGTAGTTTCTTAAACCATCCGTTAGCACAAGAAAAGGAGAATATCCGTGAAGCTGAGCCTAAGTCTCAACAATGTTCGTCTGCGGAATAAGCTGCTCATCCTTTATATCTTTTCGGTGTTTCTTCCAATCGTGTTAACCAATGTTATTTTTTATAATGTGACGACGGATAATGTGAGAAATCAGCGGATGAAGGATATTACACGAGCAGTAGAACAGATCAACAACGAATTCCGCGCCGAAGTCGAGGATGCCGTTACCATTTCCGCTGTGTTTTATACCGATTACAACTTAAACGAAATTTTAGAAACGGACTACCAAGAGCCTGCTGCTTATGTAGAAGCTTATGATACGTATTTCCGGAGAATTTTGAATAGCTATACTCCTGTTTATGCCTCCATTCAAAGCATAAAAATTTTCGTAGAAAATCCAACAATGCTGCATTCAGGCGGCGTTGGTTATTTATCAAACGAAATTAAACAGTCTGACTGGTACCAATTGCTCAAAGAAAGAGACAATTCTTACCCTATTTTCATTCGAACGCAGCAGGAGGATTTGTATCTGAAAAGCGATGGCGCGGATAGGCGGAACACATTCAGCATTATCCGTGAGATGAATTATTTTGAATCCAAAAATAAATGGCAAAAGTATTTGAAAATCGATTTGAAAACGAGCACGATTGACCAAATATTTCGAAATCAGAACCTGCAGGGCAACATTTATTTAATTGATGATAAAGGTCATGTGGAGTATACGACAGACCCTGAGGTGGACTGGAGCGGAAAACCGGTATCGTTTGATGAATTGGTTTTTCCAAAGGATTCGATCCAATTTCCTTCAACGAATTCCTATGTGAGTTATTTGGAAAATTGGCGCATTGTAGGGACGATTTCGGAGGAAGAGGTGCTTAAGGATGTTAGACAGTCCAGAGAATTTGTTTTCGTGCTGGCTTGTTTAAATATTGTTATACCGACACTGATTATATTATGGATATCACGTTCTTTGCATGAACGGCTTATTCGTATTTTGAGACATATGAAAAAAGTGAAAAACCAAAACTTTGATACGATAAAGCAAGGGGAATCCTTGGATGAAATTGGACAATTAACGAGTGAATTCAATCGAATGACGATACAAGTGAAAAGCTTGATTGATGATGTTTATATTGCGGATATTCAGACAAAAACATTGGAGCTTGAGCGGAGGAAAGCGCAGTTGAATGCGTTGCAAAGCCAGATCAATCCTCATTTTCTGTTTAATGCGCTGGAAACGATTCGAATGCGAAGCCTTATCAAGGATGAGATGGAGACGGCCAAGATCATACACAATATGGCAAAAATATTTAGAACCTCGCTCACTTGGGGCAAGGACCGCGTTATGGTTAGTGAAGAAATTGAATTTATTTTGTGTTTCCTCGAAATTCAGAAATACCGCTTTGAAGATCGGATGAATTACCATATTCATATCGATCCTTCTGCTAAAGAGTGTAAGGTACCAAAAATGATGTTTTTGCCGTTTGTAGAAAATGCAAGCATCCATGGCATTGAGCCGCTAAGGCATGGAGGCAGCATCCAGGTGCAAGTTGAGCGCGAGGAGGACACGTTAATTTTCTCGATCCGAGATAATGGGATTGGCATGAATGAACAAAAAGTAAAACAGTTTTATGGCTATTTGGATAGCGACGAAGAGCTGGGTGAAAGAATTGGCGTTCAGAACGTCATTTATCGCTTGAAGCTAATTTATGGAGACCGTTTTCAACTATTAATTGAGAGTGAGCCTGGACAAGGTACATTTATTCGGGTTGCTGTTCCTGTTGAAATATGAGGTGCTCGTAAAACGAATATCGTATATGTTTTTTAAAGTTTGAACTATAGTTTATTGGGTAAACAAAGTATTTTAGATTACTTATAATGAAAGTGCTTACAAAAAAGTTGCACTCGAAAGGGGCTGGGGAAAGTGAAAAAGAAAATATTATTGACTTGTATGACTGCCTTTATGATCTTTACTGCTGCATGCTCGAACAGCGGCAATGGCGGAGAAACAAAGCCAACAAACAGCACAAACACTCCTGCAAATACTGCAAGTGAAGGGAAAGAAACAGATAAGCCGGTTGAAAAAGTTACTTTTTCTTATTTCAATGGTGTTGCAGCAGCTAAGGACATTAACAGCAACGAGACGACGATTGGTAAAATTTTGGAGGATCAAACGGGCGTTAACTTTAAAATCGAGCATTTGGTTGGCGATTTGAACACAAAGGTTGGCACGATGATCGCATCCAACGCTTATCCAGATGTTATGATTCCGGATGCTGCAATCGACAAGATTTTAGATGCAGGTGCGTTTATTGCACTGGACGATCTTATTGAGCAATACGGCCCTAATATTAAACGGGTATACGGCAAGTATTTCAATCAAATGAGAGCCGCGGACGGCAAAATTTACTTTCTGCCATTCTCTAATACAGTTGGCGAGTATATTCCGGATCCGAACATTAACCAAGGTGCATTCTGGGTACAACGCAGAGTATTAAAAGAAGCGGGTTATCCGAAAGTAACAACGCTTGATGGTTACATGGATCTCATTAAAAATTTCGTAGAGAAGCACAAGGATGAGGATTTGACTGGTTATGTTTCACTGACACATGACTGGAGATTTTTCGCAACTTCCAACCCTCCAAACCATTTGGCAGGTTACCCGAATGACGGCAACGTCATCGTGGATATGAACACCTTCGAAGCAAAAACATACGCTGCGGATGAAAATACGAAGCGCTGGCTTCAAAAGCTAAATGAGATCAATGCTGAAGGCTTGTTCGATAAAGCTTCCTTCGTAGATAATTTTGATCAATATTTAGCTAAATTGACTTCGCATAAAGTGGTTGGCTTCTTCGATTACGGCTGGCAGTTTGCTAATGCTCAAAATGCGCTCAAAGACGCCGCTAAACAAGATCCAACACAGGATGATTTCGTATACTTCCCGCTGCCAGTTACTTTTGACGGCCAAAAGGATCAATACCTGGATCCTCCAGGCTTTGTTAAAAACCGCGGCATGGGTATTACCGTGAGTGCGAAGGATCCTGCGCGTATTGTTCAATACTTGGATAATCTTCTAACAGATGAGAACCAAATTCTTCAGAAATGGGGAATTAAAGGGGAAACGTACGAAGTAAATGAAAATGGCAGAATGTACCGTACAGCGGAACAAATCGCCAAAATCGATGAAGCTTTCAACGAAAAATTTGGATTTAAATATTATTCTTGGAACTGGCCGCTTTACAACAATGGCTCATCTCTGCCGGATGGCAACTCCGTATCACCAGGAATGCAAGCAGAAGTATTCCAAATGAGCCTAACTAATGAAGACAAGACTATTCTTGAAAAATATGGCGTGAAAACGTATTCCGAACTGTTTGCAGCACCGGACGATCGTCCATGGTACCCTGCTTGGGGCATTCCGAAGGAGCAAGGCTCCACGCAGCAAATTTGGGAAACGAAAAAAGATGAGCTTACGAAAAAATACTTCCCTAAGCTTGTCCTTGCGAAACCAGCTGACTTTGAGAAGGTATGGACAGAATATACAGATGCATTCGGCAAGCTGGATACAGCTGCCTACGAGAAATGGACAACAGATGAAGTCAAGAAATTGATTGAAGCATCCAAGCAATAAAATAGAAGGATCGGTGAAAGGCCGGCTTGCGCATGCAATATGCCGGCCTTTCTTCAAATATAAGAATTTATAAGTTTATTAGCTTATAAATGCCTTATATTTCTCCGTCAAAGCTGCTTCGGCGTCCAGAGGTCGCCGAAGACGCTTTTGCTTGCTATCCAGCATCATTCAGTCCGGAAGGAGAGATTCAAGATGGAACATAAGCCCGATATGTCATCGTCAAACCTGGTGCTGCCTAAGAAGCCGTCGGGACTGAAGAATTTTGCGAAAAAGCTCATTGAGCAGCGCGTGCTTGTTCTTATGTCTGTGCCGTTTCTAGCGTGGTTGTTTATTTTTAAATATATGCCTCTATGGGGGTGGACGATCGCCTTTCAAGCCTATAAACCAGCGAAAAGCTTTAGTGAGCAGAAATGGGTTGGGTTTGATCATTTTAAATTTTTATTCGAGGACGAAAGGTTTCTTCGGGTCTTAAGAAATACAGTAGCGATGAGCGGAATCAATCTGGTTCTCGGCTTCGTTACGGCAATTACACTCGCTTTGTTGTTAAATGAGGTCAGGAAGGTAGCTTTTAAACGTATTGTTCAAACGGTCAGCTATTTGCCCCATTTTATTTCATGGGTAGTTGCGGCAAGCATTATTCAAACAACGTTATCTCCAGATGGCATTATTAATCAAATGCTGCTTTGGATCGGATGGGTGGAAAAAGGCGAGGAAATATTGTTTCTCGGTATACCTGAACAATTCTGGACCATTTTTGGAGCAAGCTCTGTATGGAAAGATGTAGGCTGGAATACAATCGTCTACCTTGCGGCAATGACGATGATTGACCCTGCGCAATATGAAGCAGCAGAGATGGATGGAGCAGGCCGAATTAAACGGATGTGGTATGTAACGCTTCCGGGTATTAAACCGGTTATTATCGTATTGCTCATTATGAATATCGGGTATTTGCTGGAATCGGGCTTCGAGCCGCAGTATTTGCTGGGGAACGGCATGAACGTCGATTTTTCCGAAAACCTTGACATATTTGTTCTTAAATACGGGATTGCGCAAGGCAATTACTCGCTATCGATTGCAGCGGGCATGTTTAAAACCATTATCAGCTTTATTTTATTGTTCGCAGCGAACAATCTTGCAAAACGTATGGGCGAGTCCAGACTGTTTTAGAGGGAGGGGTACAACATGAGTCATTCGGCATCGGAAGCTGTGTCAAACAAACCAAGCCGCATCCGCTCATCACGCGGCGATCTCATATTTGATATTTGTAATTATATATTTCTTACTTTACTGATGGTTGTGACCTTATATCCTTTCTTGAATACGGCCGCCGTATCACTTAACAATGCGACGGATTCGATTAAGGGCGGCATATATTTGCTGCCAAGGATATGGACACTGGACAATTATGCCTATGTGCTAAAAGAAGCAACGATATTCCATGCAACGCTGATTTCAATCCTTCGAACGGTAATTGGAACGATTGCTACCGTTTTTTGCTCAGCGATGGTCGCTTACACGATTACTAGGCAAGAATACGTTCTTAGAAAATTCGTAACGATTGCGTTCATCTTGACAATGTATTTTAATGGCGGACTTATTCCCAACTTCTTGTTAATCCGTGATTTAGGCTTGATCAACAATTTTTGGGTCTATATTTTCCCAGGCTTAATCGGCGTATTTAACTTAATCATTATTCGTTCCTTTATTGAAGGGCTGCCAGAGAGTATTTTGGAATCAGCAAGAATAGATGGCGCAGGCGACTTCAAAATGTTCTACAGCATCGTTCTGCCGCTTTGCGTACCTGTACTTGCAACGGTTGCTTTATTCTCAGCCGTGTATCAGTGGAATCAATGGTTTGACGTGTTCTTGTACAATTCCTCGAATATCGATCTCAGTACGCTGCAGTATGAGCTGCAAAAAATTCTTCAGAACTCCAATGCATCCTTGACGGCGAAGACGGCTGCCGATGCATTCTCGGGCGCGGCCAATTCTGGAGGGAATTCGGTGACACCGCTTGCGGTTCGGGCAACGATGACGATTGTGGCTTCCTTGCCGATCATTATGGTATATCCGTTTCTACAGAAATACTTTGTAAAAGGTATGACCGTAGGCGGCGTGAAAGGTTAATAGACAGGGGGAAATAAGATGAGCAGCAATACAGCGAGTTCTGTTCCTAAGTTATACGAAGCATTTAAAGATTCATTTGATATAGGCGCAGCGGTTAATCCGCGTACCATTGTTCAGGCTCGCGATCTCATTGCCACCCATTTTAACAGCTTGACTGCTGAGAATGAAATGAAGTTTGTTAGCTTGCACCCTTCCGAAGATACCTATACGTTCGAAGAAGCAGACAAAATCGTCGCATTTGCAAGAGAGCATGGGAAAAGAATGAGAGGGCATACACTGGTCTGGCATAATCAGACATCCGATTGGCTGTTTGAAGAAGCGGATGGCAGCCCAGTTAGCCGCGAGAAGCTTTTGGATCGATTGAAATCGCATATTCATACCGTTGTTGGCCGTTATAAAGATGATATTTATGCTTGGGACGTCGTAAATGAAGTCATTTCTGACGAAGGCGCAGCTATGCTGCGTCCAACCAAATGGCTGGATATCGCCGGAGTGGACTATATTGCCAAAGCGTTTGAATTCACACATGAAGCAGATCCTAAAGCTCAGCTTTTCTATAATGATTATAATGAGTCGAACCCTATGAAACGCGATAAAATCTATCAATTGGTTAAATCGCTGCTAGAGCAGGATGTCCCGATTCATGGCGTTGGCCTTCAAGCGCATTGGAGCTTATATCATCCTCATTTAGATGAAATACGGGCTGCTATCGAGAAGTACGCTTCACTTGGCCTAAGACTGCAATTAACAGAGCTTGATATATCGATGTTCCGCCATGATGATGTACGAACCGACTTAGCAAAGCCTACTGAAGAAATGCAGGAGCTGCAGGAGAAACGATATGAGGCTGTTTTTCATTTGCTGACGGAATATCGCAATCATATTGATGCGGTTACGTTCTGGGGAGCGGCGGATGATTATACGTGGCTCAGTGATTTTCCTGTACGTGGACGGAAAAATTGGCCAATGCTATTTGATGAGAACCATGAGCCAAAAGGTTCGTTCTGGCGCATCATGAAGCAGCACTCATCTCTCTGAGCCAGCTTACAAGGAGGCACGTTAATAAATGGACAGTCACACGTATAAGGCTTGGCTGAATCCTCAGCGGATAGAGGATTTGCATTTGAAAAAGGAGTATTTGGCTCTTTTTGGTCAGATCGTCTTTAGTGGCGTGGCGACTGGCGTTTTGGAAACGGCAATCAAAGAGCTGCAGCATGGCATTCATGCCTTAATCGGCATAATTCCGGCAGTAAAGGAGCGGGCTGAGCCTGCGACGGCTGGTTTCCTTCATATTATGGTGGACTCCGTATTAATGGATTCGGATAGATGGGAGCCGTCCAAAGCGGGATATATGCTTCGGTATAGCTCTCAGCAAGGCCATGGCAATTTATCTCTTGTCGGCGGATCAGATACAGCCGTATTATATGGTGTGTTTCATTTGCTGCGTCTATTAGGCGCCGGTAAGCCAGTGAAAGAACTGAATGCCGAGCAATCTCCAGCCATGTCGCTTCGAATGATTAATCAGTGGGATAATGCTGACGGTTCGGTAGAGCGAGGGTATGCGGGACAGTCTATATTTTATCAAAACGGAGAAATAACGAGTGATTTTAATCGAATAAACGATTATGCGAGAATGCTCGCATCCGTTGGCCTCAATGCGATTTCTATCAATAATGTGAATGTCCATGCGATTGAAACGATGTTCATCACAGAGGAAAAGCTTCCTGCTGTTGCGGTTATTGCAGACATTTTCCGCAGGTACGGAATTACGCTGTTTCTGAGTGTTAACTTTGCTGCTCCTCTGCAAATCGGAGGTCTGGCCACTGCGGATCCGCTGGATGCTGGTGTGCAGCAGTGGTGGAAGGAAACAGCTGAACGGATTTACGCGTTCATTCCTGACTTCGGTGGTTTCGTCGTGAAGGCAGATTCTGAGCATCGGCCGGGGCCATTTGCTTATGGACGTGACCATGCAGATGGAGCGAATATGCTCGCTGAAGCGCTGGAAGCTCACGATGGCATCGTCATTTGGCGCTGCTTCGTTTATGACTGCATGCAGGATTGGCGTGATCGGAAGATCGATCGAGCGCGTGCTGCATTTGACCATTTCAAACCGCTCGATGGTCGTTTTCGGAGTAATGTCATTCTGCAAATTAAGAATGGACCGATGGACTTTCAGGTTCGCGAGCCCGTATCCCCGTTGTTTGGCGCGATGAAGAAAACGAACCAGATGATGGAGTTCCAGATCACTCAAGAATATACCGGTCAACAGAAGCATCTTTGTTATCTCGTCCCGCAGTGGAAGCAGGTAATGGATTTCGATACCTATGCGGAAGGTGCATCGACTGAAGTTAAGCGAGTGGTGGATGGTACATTGTACGGCATGAAATATAGCGGAATTGCAGCAGTAAGCAATATTGGGAATGAAGAGAGCTGGACAGGGCATATTCTCGCACAAGCCAATCTTTACGGATATGGCCGGCTGGTCTGGAACCCGGCTTTAACAGCCGAGGAGATTTCGCACGAGTGGATAGCCGCAACGTTTGGCAATGATCCTGTGATAGCTTTAGCAATCGGTGACATGCTGATGAAGTCGTGGCTGTTATATGAAAGCTATACGGCGCCGCTTGGCGTAGGCTGGATGATCACACCTAACCATCATTTTGGTCCGGATATCGATGGCTACGAGTATTCAAGATGGGGAACCTACCATTTTGCAGATCGTGACGGTATCGGCGTTGACCGGACGCAGGCGAGCGGAACAGGATATACCGCACAGTATAATGAACCAAACCGTTCGCAGTATGATAGTTTGGACACTTGTCCAGATGAGCTGCTGTTATTTTTCCATCATGTGCCTTATACCCATGTACTCCATTCTGGCAAGACGGTCATTCAGCATATCTACGATACCCATTTTGCGGGTGCGGAGGAAGCAGAGCAGATGAAGCGGGATTGGGCTGGTTTGGCCGGTAAAATCGATGAAGCAAGGTTTGCACATGTTGCTGAGCGATTGGCCTTTCAAGCTGATCATGCGAAGCACTGGCGCGACGTGATCAATACGTATTTCTACCGCAAATCGGGCATTGCTGATGCGGCTGGTCGGAAAATATTTTAATGAGTTTGGATGCGAGGTGGAGATTTGTCCACCTCGTTTTTTGTTAGGACAAGCACAATATTCAGTCCTTTGCCGCGATGGTAGAGGGCTGTTTTTGTCTATAGATAAAACCTTTACAAATGAGGAAAGCTTTGCAATCATAAAGTAATGGGATTTTATTGGAAATTGCGATGAGGAGTGAAGCTATGAAAGTCATGAGAATATCAGATTGGTTAGCTGCTGCAATGAAGTTAAGCGTAATATCTGCATTTGTTGTATTGTTAAGCGCTTGCAGCAATACAGTTAAAGTCGAGCATATCGAGGCATTTAGCATAGAAATTTCAGAGGAAAATAAAGATGGCTTTTATGAACAAACAGGCTTTAAGAAGGTGAACTCTATTACTGCTTTTGCAGAAAATAAAAATTATTTAAGCTCTGAAACCAAAATGGTCGTGGATTATTATGATCTGGATGGAAAATACGTTAAATCAGAAATCGTACATACGAAATTCAGCAAGTCTCATATCACGATGTCTGAAGATGGAGATAATCGAAAAAAAGAGCTTCAGGAGCCATCAACCATTATCATACCTGATGACAATTTACAAAATTTTCGATCCAGTGCTCTATCTGACGATGAGAAAAAGCAGATTAAACAGCATGTATTAAATCTAATAGATAGCTTATAAGTTTAGGACAAAGGAATATGGAGGTAATGCAATGATCTCATTAAAAAATAAAATAGCGATCGTTACAGGAGCGAGCAGATCCACGGGAATTGGAACAGCGATTTGCCGTTCGCTTGCACGCTTAGGAGCGGACATTTTCTTTACGCATTGGCATGCCTTTGATGAAACGGAAGGCAATGGGGGAGAGAAGGACTGGCCTGAGCAGCTGCGTAAAGAACTAGAAGACTTAGGCGTGAGGGCAAGTCATATGGAAGCGGATTTTACTAATGTGGAAACACCATCCCTTATTATGGAACAAGTAGAAAGGTCGTTAGGCCACGCGACGATATTAATTAACAACGCCACCTATTGCGTACCTTCCAATTACAAAAGCTTGGATATAAATATATTGGACCAACATTATGCCGTGAATAACCGCGGGCCGATATTGTTAAGCACAGCGTTTGCGAGCCGATTTGAGAAAAACCAAATTAAAGGGACATCGGGCAGAATTATTTTTATGGTTTCAAAAGGGCCCGATCCTAATAATTTGGCTTATATAGCAACTAAAGGCGCATTGATCGGGCTAATCGAGCCGTTATCTGTAGGGTTGGCTCCGCTTCAAATTACAGTGAATGGGTTTGATCCAGGTCCGACCGATTCTGGCTGGATGGATGAGCAGATGAAAGCAGGCTTTTTGCCAATGTTCCCTATGGGACGCATCGGTTTGCCGGAGGATGCGGCTAAAGCAATCTGCTTCTTGGCGAGTGACGAATCGCAGTGGATAACCGGGCAAGTCATAAAATCTGAAGGTGGTTTTTTGGGTAAATAGCTCTTTTTATCCTTTATCATCCTTCATACACTTGATAAAAGAAATCTATATAGTTTATAAAATCATTGAAATATGATTTATCGATAGCCATGATACAATGCCGTTAAGTGGGAAATTGGAGGGATGGCATTGTTGAACAAGCCTATTTTGACTGAGCAATTTATGGTGTTCGCGACGAGGGAATGCAATGGCTCAAGCCGTTTATATGAACAGCTATCATTAGCCATTGCAGATGATGATGAAATGCTTCAGATGGCTTCTCATTGCAGAGAAGGCCAGCCAGTTCCCAATCTTTTTTTTGCTGCGGTGCAGTACTTGCTGCGCAAAGAGAGCAGCCACGAACTGCAAAAGTTTTACGGCAGCATAGTTAACGATCCGAGAGAGGCGGCGGAGGCATTCCCTTTTTTTAAACACTTTTGCCATCAGCATAAAAACGAGATTGTTCATCTTCTCCAAAACAAGCTTGTACAAACGAATGAGGTTAGACGCTGTGCATTCTTGTATCCTGCATTTTGTTACATGTATCAAAAAACGAAAAAACCATTAGCAATCATTGAAATCGGAACAAGTGCGGGGCTGCAGCTTTTTTGGGATAAGTATAGTTATCAATATAACGATAGTGAAACCTATGGAAGTATAGATGCTGAACTGGTACTGCACTCGGAAGTTCGTGGAGACGTTGCCTTGCATCTCCTAAAACAAAGTCCGCCAGTGATTACAAGGATAGGAATAGATTTGCATGTTAATAATCTGGAAGAGGCAGACGATTATCTTTGGTTAAAATCGTTGATATGGCCTGAGCATAATGAGCGGATTGTGAATTTTGGCAAAGCAGCTTCTTTATTAAAAGGGCAGCAGATGGAGTTGTTTCAGGGGAATGGCGTGAAACGACTTGCAGAAATGGTTGCTAAAATAACGGCGGATTGTGTTATTGGTGTGTTTCACACCCATGTAGCTAATCAAATGACTCATGAAGACAAAGTTGAATTAACAGACAACATTAGGAGAGTAGCGAAACAATAATATGTGGGACCCAAATCTTCATCTTGATTATTATTTGGAGGGCAAGGAGCAAACGGAAACGTTAGCGGAAACAGATGGTCATGGCCGTTGGTTTCGGTGGATGCTTTGATCCTAATCGTTCATTGTGGATTTAACGAAAGAGCATAATTTCAGCGCGCAGGGATAGAGGTCGAGAGTTTTATGGAATGGGATTCGGGTGCTTACACCATTGCATGGAAAGCACAAAAGATTGTACTGCTTCCGAAGGAATATGCGCTGCTGCATTTAAACAAGAACTGAACGACTGATCACTGGCGATCTTAAATTTGACACAATGCATTGCTCGTATTTATCATCAATAATGATAAGCTGGAGATATCTACTATTCAGGGGTACAACAATGCTCAAAAAAACAGGTTTAGCTGCTTTGTATGCCAGTATTGCTTATCTTATTTATCATTATGGCGATGTGATTTTGACGTGGTTTCAGCAAGCGGATAATGTGCCGCTCGTCGTCATTATGGCAACGCTCGTCGCACTATTTCCTGTCATCCCGTATCCCGTAATCGGCGGGCTCATTGGTGCTGCTCTTGGCCCAGTGTTAGGCGCGGCAGTGACATGGATTGGCTCAGCGGCAGCATCCATTGTGATGTTTCTGTTTATCCGCTATGGCTACCAAGAGTGGGGGAAGAAGTTTCTCTACCGTTATCCAAGCATCGGCAAACTAACGGTGATGTTTGAGCAGAATGCTTTTCTAACGATTATGTTTGCTCGGCTCATTCCGTTCATTCCATCCATTGCAGTTAATATGTACTCGGCGCTAAGCCGTGTTTCCTTTACCGTTTATGCGATCGCCTCATCGATTGGCAAAATTCCAGCGATGCTGCTGTTCGCCACGATCGGTGATACGCTTATGACGGATCCAAGAAACGTATTCGTTACCGTCTTAGTATACGGCATGTTTATGGCGGTATCTCTTTATGTTTATCGAAGGTGGAAGCTTCATTAGATTTCCTCTAAAACAACAAACGGCTTCTTCGCAAATGATGTGCGCGGAGGTCGTTTTTTTTTGTTGTACAATCTTCTCGATAATAAAATGTTCATGCTAATCCAAAATGTTTAAAATGTTCTTTTTATGTTCGTAAATGTGTGTTATTATAAAAACGAACAATAACAAACATTAGCGTAGCTTGCGAGGCGAGTCTAACGCAAATAACTTTTAGGAGGCTTTTATCCAATGGAAGTACGCCATACTACGAATCCTACTGATGTGAAGCAATATGATACGGAACGTCTGCGCAGCGAGTTTTTGATCGAAAGCTTGTTTGAGCAAGATCAATTAAAAATGACATATACGCATTATGACAGAATGGTTGTAGGCGGAGCATTGCCTGTGAACGAGACGCTTGAGCTGGAGGATGCTGCAACGCTAAAAACCGAATATTTCTTGGAGCGCCGCGAGGTTGGCTTCTTGAATATTGGCGGACCTGCTTCGATTTCCGTTGATGGGGAAGTATACGAGCTGAATAAGCTCGACGTGCTTTATGTTGGCAAGGGCAAACGTCAGGTGCTGCTGTCAAGTGTAGATAAAGCAAACCCTGCGAAGCTTTATTTCTGTTCCGCGCTTGCGCATGCTGAAATTGCAACACGCAAGATGACGATGGAGGAAGCGAATCCGACTCATCTTGGTTCGCAGGAGACTTCCAATGAACGTATTCTTTATAAATATATCCACGCAGACGGCATCCAAAGCTGCCAGCTTATGCTTGGTGTAACGAGCTTGAAAACGGGAAGCGTCTGGAATACGATGCCTTCTCATGTCCATGACCGCCGCATGGAAGCATACTTGTACTTCGACATGAATGATGATGCTCGCGTATTCCATATGATGGGCGAGCCTTCGCAGACGAGACATCTTGTTGTTGCCAATGACCAAGCGATTCTTTCACCGCCATGGTCGATCCACTCAGGAGTGGGCACAAGCAATTATACATTCTGCTGGTCGATGGCTGGAGAGAACTACACATTTACAGATATGGACGCCGTACCTGCAAGCGAGCTAAAATAGAAACATTCGCTACAGGGGGTGCACTATGCTTGCTGCCGAACGGCATCGTAAGATTATAGATAAATTGGAGCAGCTTGGCGCGGTTAAAGTTTCCGAGCTAAGCGAGCTGTTTCAAGTCACGGAGAAAACGGTTCGTGAAGATTTAGAGAAGCTGGAAGAGAAGGGATTGCTGAAACGGACTCATGGCGGAGCTGTGCCCCAGCATAGAGGCGAAGACAGCCTTTATCCGCTGCAATTCCCAAACAGCAAGCATCAGCGGGAGAAGGCGGCGATTGCAGAGCTTGCTCTTTCCTGCATCGAGCCTAATGATATTATTGCGCTTGATGCTGGCAGTACTACGCTCGAAATGGCAAAACGTCTGCCCAACATCCCGGTTACGGTGCTTACGAACGATCTGCTTATCATTCGGGAGCTGACTGCGAAGGACCAAGTAAGGCTTGTTATTCCCGGGGGCTACCGGCATAACAATTTGCTTATCGGCGCAGAATCGCAGGAATGGATTAAACGACTGAATGTACACAAGCTATTTCTTTCCACAACCGGCATTCATATGGAATATGGGCTTACCATATTCACAGAAGAATTGACGAAGCTGAAGAAGCTGTATATGGAAAATGCCAAGGTCGTCTACTGCCTTGCCGATCATAACAAATTCGATAAGGGTGCACTAATAACGTTTGCCGGTTTGCATGAAATTGACTATATCATCACAGACGAAGGTATAGATGCGGACGTTGCGGCGAGGTATGAGTCACAAAATATAAAAATGATGAAAGCAGCGCTTTCGGAAAATGGGAAGCGTACTAAAGGTAGGAGCTGAGCCGATGAGTTTGTTTGATTTGACGGGTAAAACAGCTGTCGTCACAGGTGCAGGGCGCGGGCTTGGAGAAGCGATTGCGCTTGGATTAGCACGAGCGGGTGCGGATATCGCGCTTGTCACGAACCAAACGCCTGCTGACAAAACGGCAGCAGCGATAAGAGAGCTTGGACGCAAAGCGATTACAATTCAGACCGATATTGCTGACCGAACGAAGCTTGCTGGAATTGTTGATCGTACAGTTGAAGAACTGGGACGCATCGATATTTTGGTCAACAATGCGGGTATCATTCGCCGCACACCAGCTGCAGAGCATAGCTACGAGGACTGGCAGGATGTACTCGACGTTAACTTGAATTCTGTATTTCTCCTTTCCCAGCTGGCTGGGAAACATATGATTGAACAGGGCTCAGGGAAAATTATTAACATTGCGTCGATGTTAACCTTCCAAGGCGGAATTAATGTTCCGGGTTATACGTCCAGCAAACATGCCGTTGCCGGTCTTACCAAAGCGCTTGCTAGCGAATGGGCAGCTAAAGGCTTGCAGGTAAATGCGATAGCCCCAGGCTACATGAGTACAGACAACACCGAAGCGCTTCGCGAGGATCCTGTTCGCAGCGCTCAAATTTTGCAGCGCATACCAGCGGGACGCTGGGGTACATCGCAGGATTTGATTGGACCAGCGGTATTCCTAGCCTCTTCAGCTTCTGATTATATGAACGGCCATATCTTGGCTGTTGATGGCGGTTGGCTGGTTAGGTAATTATATAAAAACCAATAAGGCTTTCCTTTTGCAGCGCAGGCTGCTTAGAGGAGAGTCTTTTTTTGATACTATAATGATTTCCATTGTATGGTTATTATTTTGCGTGTATAGTTATTCGTGATCCTAAAAAATGCGATCAACAACTGAAATAAGTGGAAATAGGTGCTCTTGCTGTATAGCTTGAGCTTAAAAGGGAAGTCCGGTGCAAAACCGACGCGGTCCCGCCACTGTAACAGAGGAGTCTAAGCGCTAACGCCACTGATCTTAACCGGTTGGGAAGGCAAGCTTACGATGATGATTCTGGAGCCAGGAGACCTGCCTATTTGAACGACACTGATTTTACCTACGGGAGATAGGGAGGTGTTAAGACAGAACCGCTGTTTATTAAAACGCCGGGCGTCTTTACCTTTGCTTCTTTAAGGTAACGACGCTCTTTTTTGTGCTTTTATTTCATAATAATTACATTTATTAGGAGGAAATATGAACGTGAGCAAGCTGCAAAACAGTGTACTTGGATATCCGCGTATCGGCGAAAATCGGGAATGGAAAAAAGCACTTGAAGCTTTTTGGAAAGGTGATTTGGACGAAACGGTATTTCTTCAAACCCTTGAAAGTATTCGTCTTAACAACTTGAAGCTGCAAAAGGATAAAGGAATTTCTTTAATCCCTGTTAATGATTTTACGTTATATGATCAAATGCTGGATACTGCAGCGATGTTTGGCCTTGTGCCAGATCGTTTTTCCTATGATGGAGGTCCTGTTCCCGTACAGACCTACTACGCAATGGCGAGAGGGACACAGGAAGCACAAGCCTGCGAGATGACCAAATGGTTTAATACCAACTATCACTATATCGTGCCAGAACTTGCGGATGCTGCTCCGGTACTGACGGAAAACCGTCCGCTGATTGCGTACCGCGAAGCCAAAGAAAAGCTTGGTATTGAAGGTAAACCTGTCATTATCGGTCTATACACCTTCCTCAAGCTATCGAAGGGCTACGATGCCAAGCAGCTTCCGCAGCTCATTGAGCAGTTTATACCGCTTTATGCTCAGCTGCTTAAGGAGCTTGAGCAAGAAGGCGTACAATGGGTGCAAATCGATGAGCCCATCCTTGTTACCTCTATTTCTGAGGAAGAGATGCAATGGGTTGAATCGATTTATGCAAGGCTGAACCAAGCAGCGCCAGCGCTTAACATAATGCTTCAAACGTATTTTGAGGCAGTTGAGCATTATGAAGCTGTAGTTGCTCTCCCGGTACAAGCGATCGGTTTGGATTTCGTTCATGGTTTGGAGCAAAACTTGAAGTCGCTTGAGCAATTTGGTTATCCGAAGGATAAGCTCGCTGGTATCGGACTTGTAGACGGACGCAACATTTGGCGCTCAGACTATAAGCAAAAGCTCGAATTGCTGCAAAGGATTTCGGCATACATTCCAGCTGAGCGCACGATCGTTCAATCGTCATGCAGCCTGCTGCATGTGCCGGTAACAGCAAAAAACGAAACCAATCTGCCAGTAGAGCTGCGTGAGGCGCTTGCATTCGCGGAAGAAAAGCTGGATGAAATTGTGTGGCTAAGTGAAACAGCGACAGTAAATGAGGCGGACATCTCAGAACTGCGCAAGCTTGAGCTTAAGCTTAACGGCGAGCGGATTCATCATTTATCCATTTCTCCTGCCCGCAATCGCCAAGCTGCTGATGCAGCAGCGGTAGCGGCGCATCCTTCAACGAGGCAGAAGCCATTTGCGGAGAGACAAAAGCTGCAGCAGCAAAAGTGGAATTTGCCTTTCCTTCCAACAACGACAATCGGCAGCTTCCCGCAAACGCTGGATGTACGTCAAGCAAGGCAAAAATGGAGAAAAAATGAGCTCAGCTCACAGGACTACGCTTCATTTATCAACGATAAAATTAAAAACTGGATTGAAATCCAAGAAGAGCTTAACATTGACGTCCTCGTTCACGGTGAATTTGAGCGTACGGACATGGTCGAATTTTTCGGAGAAAAGCTGGATGGGTTCGCATTTACAAAAGGCGGCTGGGTTCAATCGTATGGTTCCCGCTGCGTAAAGCCGCCGGTCATTTATGGCGATGTTGTATTTACTGAGCCAATGACAGTAACCGAAAGCGTGTATGCGCAGTCGCTGACAAGTCGTCCGGTAAAAGGGATGTTGACGGGTCCGATTACGATTTTGAACTGGTCATTTGTCCGCAACGATATCACACGGGAGCAGGTTGCATACCAAATTGCGCTTGCACTTTCAGAGGAAGTAAAGGTGCTTGAGACTGCAGGCATCGAAATGATTCAGGTTGATGAGCCAGCTTTGCGAGAAGGCTTGCCGCTTAAACGCAGTGATTGGGATGCCTATTTAAAATGGGGCGTGCATGCGTTCCGTCTATCGACTTCAGCTGTGCGTGACACAACACAAATTCATACACATATGTGTTATTGTGAGTTCCATGATATTATCGATTCCATTCTTGCGCTGGATGCGGATGTCATCTCCATTGAAACCTCGCGCAGCCATGGCGAGCTGATTCATAGCTTTGAGGAGAACACCTATGACCAAGGCATCGGCTTAGGCGTTTACGATATTCACAGCCCGCGTGTACCGTCCGTGGAAGAAATGGTCAGCATGATCGAGCGCGCCATTAAAGTGCTCGATCCTACGCTCTTCTGGATTAATCCGGACTGCGGCTTGAAAACACGCGGAATGGAAGAAACGGTTGCTTCACTGCGCAACATGATGCTGGCTACTTACCAAGTCAGAGAGCAGCGTGCTGCATTAGCGAAGGTTTAAATCCTAAATACAATAAGACAGTCCAGAACTAGGTTATCTGTTCTGGACTGTCTTTTTTTTCTTATGAACGAAATTAATCCAAAGAGATGTAGGAGACGGAACGTTGACGCAAAACAGACTCTTCATGGTCGTTGCTGTACGGGGCTGCATCGGCGGATTGTGCTAGGACATGCTTGACGGCGGAGACGAATAAGTCGAGAACGCGCCCATCCTGATCCGTTTTGTCATAATGATACTGGTTAAGAGGTGGTAGAGGAATGCTGCCGATAAAAGACTGAAGTAGGTCGCTCCATCGTTCTAAGTCAAGGGGCTCTTCTGTGTCGCTGGCAAATAGTTCACTCCAGCCGAAGCCTTGATTGCTTGTTAAACGAAGACATACGCGATGGCCTGCAGAATCGACGGCAAGAGCAGGAATGACGAATAGCTCGATTCGTGTGACAGATAAATAAGGGGTCTGTTCCGTAAAAAGATGCAGATTTCGTGCACAATTTGTCAACATATACATCTCTCCTTTATTCGCTTACGAGGTTAGCTGTCGGATTCGGGCTAGAGAGAAAGCCCTACCAGGGTTACAAATCCCTGGATTCACCCCTTGCGAATCGATTTCGGTCGATCGCGATGGTTCCCCCGCTTTTTCATTCGAAAAATTCAGCGTAAATAGTTTACTCTTAATTATACCCTTCATTAGCGCATCTGTAAATCAGAAGTGCTTAAAATAACGATACATAGGAGATAGCTTGTTTAAATAAAGTATGCTCTTCACGGTCATATTCACAGTTTGGAAAAGAGTAATGATTGGATTCTATATGCAATGCAGCGGCTGCAAACAAATGATATATACGCTCGTCCTTCATCATTGGATCTGTTTGAAAAACAAAAGGTGACGCAAGAGGAAGTGTGCCGATGAACCTTAGCAGCATACTGCTCCATCTGATCCAGTCGCGAGGCTTCTCGGATTTTTTAATAAACAGCTCACTCCAGCCATGACCACCAGCAGTGGAGAGTCTTAGGCAAACACGGTAACCATTCGATTCAAGCATGGAAGCCGGCAGCACAAACATTTGAATTCGTTTAATTTCAAACAAGGCAGCAGGATGATTATCCAAGCTTGGTAAGGGTACTTCAACTGGTGTAGACATCAATGAGATCTCTCCTCGATTTGAATAATTCACCGATAATACTCAGCCATATTGGCTTGCCGTCTATGGTAAACCCGAAATGCAATATTGTAAAACTGTGGTATATCGTGAAAAGGCAGCCATATGCCATATTAAAAGAAATCCATTCGTTATGGCAGCAAAAAGATATTTATTCTTCGAAATACTCGTTTATTCTCTTCCATTCTCGATTATAGAGAAATCTGATTATTCACGCATAAAATCGTTAGAAAGGGAATGAACACTATTTTTGAAAACAAGAGTAAAATTGAGAAATAGTGAGATATCGAGAGATCGAAATGAATGTAAGCGTTGCGAATCGCTCTGCAAGGCTGAAACTGGCTAAATTAGGTAGCAGGCTGCCTTTACAGTATTTATAGCGAGGAGTAATATTCGATACAGGATTTATAAATAAGTTTCGATTTACTGATCGCTGAGTTTCCGTGAAAGCGGAAGCGGGGGAACCAATAATGACGCGATGCGCCTGTTCGATGTGAGAGTCGAACAAACGCAGAGCAGGGGTGAATCTTTGACAGGTGCCATGGATACCGGTCAAAGTAGGGCGACTCTCACCGCCCGAATCCGACAGCTAACCTCGTAAGCGTGGACCGAGAGAGGAATGATGAAGCTTGTGATCGATTAACTTCGACCGCAGAGTGTCATAGACCTCTGTGGTTTTTTGTGCCCAAAAAAGCTTTATTTGCTACAAAATGTAAGAAAACGCTGAGTCCTGCAGCAGCAGGAACGGGGGAACCAACGAACGATTCGTGTGTAATCACGATTTCGCTTCATGGGGTGAATCGCTTGAAAATGATCAAGCGTAGGGCAACTCTCAAGGCCCGAATCCGACAGCTAACCTCGTAAGTGTACTCGAGAGAGGCAACAGCCATCGTGCTTCCCGCGGCTTATTCTGCTGCGGGCAAAGAAGCCGCGGGAAAAGTTCCTCTTATCCCAAGGCTTCTTTTTTGTTGCCTTTTTTACCATATGGAGGAGAATTCGGTTGCAGGAAGAGCATATTATTGTAGCTGGTCTAAACGAGGCCGGCCAATCATTTATACGAACTTTGCAGTTTCATCAATTAAAATTTATCGTTTTGACCAATAGCAAACAGGAACAAAAACAGCTTCGCAAGCAGGGCATCAGCAATGTTTTGTATATCAATACGAATGATCGTCAAAGCTGGAATGTTCCTTCGATGAACATTAGCGAGGTATTTATATTCGAGAGCAGCTTGGCGCTTAGCTGCCGCTTTGTTCAGTGCTGCAGAGCTTGGACCTCAAAGTCCATTTACGTCATCACACAACAATGGAATCCAAGGGCTATTTACAAGGGGCTCGGAGCGGATCATATCGTATTCTCTCATACCGGTGAAGTCGGTTTTCTATTAAGCAACAAATAATGCAGGAGGGGTTTACATGCAGGATTTTTATATGTTCGGGGCGTTGTTAGCTAGCTTCGGTTTATTTTACGGATTTTTAACTTGGTGCTCCAGTGTTATTGAGAAAACAGGGGGCGAGGGCCAATGACTGTCATAGCGATAGTGGCTGTATTTGTTTTCGTTTATCTGATTTATGCGTTAATTCATCCGGAGAAGTTTTAATAGAGGGGGATTTACAAGATGGATATTTTACAATTGCTTATCGTCATTGCCGTTCTTGTATTGTTAGTTAAGCCGCTTGGTACTTACGTCTATCATGTGTTCTCAAATGAACACAATCGGTTAGACAAAGTATTCGGAGGGACGGAGCGATTTATATTTAAGCTTATTGGTCTCAAAAAAAGAGAGGGCATGAGCTGGAAGATATACGCACTCAGCTTTGTTGCAACCAATTTAATTTTAGTTGCTTTCAGCTATTTGATATTGCGGTTCCAAAATGCGCTGCCGTTTAATCCAAATGGCATGGCAGCCATGGAGCCTACACTGACTTTCAATACAGTCATCAGCTTTATTACCAATACGAATCTTCAGCATTACAGCGGGGAGAGTGCCTTATCTTATTTCTCCCAAATGGCGGTCATCATGATGATGATGTTCACGTCAGCGGCGACGGGCTTCTCGGTTGCCATCGCGTTTGTTCGTGGGATTACGAGTAAAGGAACGACGATCGGCAACTTTTTCGAGGATTTTGTAAAAGCACACACAAGAATTTTTCTTCCGATTTCCTTTATTATCACGCTAGTGCTTGTCGCTCTTCAGGTGCCGCAAACGCTTGATCCGACATTCACAATTAAAACGCTAGAGGGAGCCATGCAGCAAATTGCAATTGGTCCTGTAGCTTCGCTTGAATCCATCAAACATTTGGGCACAAACGGCGGCGGTTTTTTTGGAGTGAACTCGGCTCATCCATTTGAAAACCCAAATCCATTAACGAATGTGATTCAAATCTTGTCGATGTGGGCGTTGCCGGCTTCACTGCCTTATGCATTTGGGCTTTTTGCTAAAAACAAAAAGCAGGGCTGGGTTGTATTCTCCGCCATGATGTGTTTGTTTCTAGTGTTTCTAAGCCTTGCTTACACATCGGAGAAAACAGGCAATCCTGCAATGAGCGCACTAGGAATCGACGCTACTCAAGGAAGCATGGAAGGCAAGGAAGTAAGGTTCGGTATCGCGCAATCAGCACTGTTCACAACGGTAACAGCCGCTGCGACAACGGGTACCGTCAACAATATGCATGACACGCTTACACCGCTTGGCGGCTTGGTCCCGCTTGCTGAAATGATGCTTAATGTCGTCTTTGGAGGCAAGGGAGTAGGGCTTATCAATATGCTCATGTACGCCATACTAGCTGTGTTTATATGCGGGCTGATGGTCGGGCGAACGCCAGAGTTTCTGGGACGAAAAGTAGAGCCGCGAGAAATGAAACTGATAGCGATAGCAATTCTAGTTCATCCCTTCATTATATTAGTGCCTACCGCCATTGCTTTTATGACGGATTTGGGTCACGGGGCGATAACGAATCCAGGGTTCCACGGCATTAGCCAGGTGCTTTACGAATATACGTCATCGGCAGCGAATAATGGCTCCGGCTTTGAGGGATTAGGCGACAATACGCCGTTCTGGAATATTAGTACTGGGCTAGTCATGCTGACCGGCCGTTATATTTCGATGATTGCGATGCTTGCGGTTGCAGGATCTCTTGTTCGCAAGCAGCCTGTTCCAGAAACAATCGGGACGTTCCGTACAGATAATGGACTTTTCACTATATTACTAATTGGTACTGTTCTTTTAATTGGTGCATTAACCTTCTTGCCGGTCATCGTGCTTGGGCCGGTTGCAGAATATTTGACACTCCGCTAACGGATGAGGTGAACGATAATGAATAAAAATAAGAAGAATAATTTGCTGTCGGGAGATGCGGTTAAACATGCCGTCATAGATAGCTTTGTGAAATTAAATCCAGTTACGATGATGAAAAATCCAGTTATGTTTGTTGTCGAGGTAGGGACGGTTATCGTTCTGCTGATGACTATTTTTCCAAATTACTTTAATTCTCAAGAACGCATAGGCTTTAATATTACCGTGTTTTTCATCCTGCTTTTCACACTGCTGTTCGCAAACTTTGCTGAAGCCATTGCAGAGGGCAGAGGCAAGGCACAGGCCAATTCGCTCAAAAAATCTAAGCAGGAAATGAGCGCCAATAAGCTCGTCGGCAGCTCTATTGTAGTCGTATCATCAACGGAGCTCCGCAAAGGCGATATTTTCATCGTCACGCAAGGTGAGATGATTCCTGGTGATGGCGAGGTCATTGAAGGGCTGGCTTCCGTAGATGAATCAGCGATTACAGGTGAATCGGCGCCAGTTATTAAAGAAGCTGGAGGAGATTTCAGCTCGGTTACAGGCGGTACAAGGGTTGTGAGTGACAAAATTAAAGTGCGCATGACGAGTGACCCCGGGGAGTCATTCATCGATCGGATGATTGCCCTTGTTGAAGGAGCGAAACGTCAGAAGACGCCTAATGAAATTGCGCTCAATACGCTTTTGACGAGCTTAACGATTATTTTCTTAATTGTAGTTGTTACATTGGCACCAATCGCTGACTATTTGGGTATCCACTTAGAAATTCCAGTATTAATCGCGCTGCTCGTATGTTTGATTCCGACGACTATCGGCGGACTATTATCAGCAATCGGCATTGCTGGGATGGATAGAGTAACTCAGTTTAATGTACTGGCTATGTCAGGTAAGGCTGTTGAAGCTGCAGGGGACATTAATACGATGATTTTGGATAAAACCGGAACGATCACGTTCGGCAACCGGATGGCAAGCGAGCTTGTGCCTGTCGGTGGCAGCAATCTTCAAACTTTATCGAGTTGGGCGGCTATTAGCTCGCTTAAGGATGAAACGCCTGAAGGCCGTTCTGTGCTTGAATGGATGAAGAAGCAGGGCTTAAGCTATGATGCTTCACTTGCAGAAGGCGGCGAATTTATTGAATTCAAAGCAGAGACGCGAATGAGCGGCATTGATCTGGCAAACGGCCGCCGAGTTCGGAAGGGCTCTGTCGATGCGGTTCGGAAGTGGGTAGCTTCACAGGGGGGAACCATCCCATCCGATTTAGAAAATATTTCAAATACGATTGCTACATTAGGCGGTACACCGCTCGCAGTAGCTGTTGATAACCAAATCTTTGGTGTTATCTATTTGAAGGATACCGTTAAGCCAGGAATGAAGGAAAGATTCGATCAGCTGCGAGAGATGGGCATCAAAACGATTATGTGTACGGGAGACAATCCGCTTACTGCAGCAACCATCGCACATGAAGCGGGAGTCGACGATTTTATTGCGGAGAGCAGGCCGGAAGATAAAATAGCTGTTATACGCCGTGAACAAGCCGAAGGAAAAATGGTTGCGATGACTGGTGACGGTACAAACGATGCTCCTGCACTTGCCCAAGCGGATGTGGGTCTTGCTATGAACAGCGGGACGATTGCTGCAAAAGAAGCTGCCAATATGGTGGACTTGGATTCGGACCCTTCCAAAATTATTGAAGTCATTGCTATCGGCAAGCAGCTGCTTATGACAAGAGGGGCACTGACGACTTTTAGTATCGCTAATGATATCGCCAAATATTTTGCAATCATTCCAGCGATGTTTATGCTTGCCATTCCCGAGATGGGCGTTCTAAATATTATGAATTTAGGTTCTCCATTGTCTGCTATACTGTCGGCGCTTATTTTTAACGCCATTATTATTCCGCTGCTTATCCCGCTTGCCATTAAAGGCGTAGCGTACAAACCGATGAGCGGAGCCAAATTGCTTAGCCGCAACGTATTCATTTATGGTTTGGGCGGTGTCATTGTTCCGTTCGTTGGCATTAAACTCATCGACTTTGCAGTGCATTTATGGATTTAATATAACCTTACACGAAAGAAGGCTTACCTATATGAATGAACAAGCGAAAAACGCTTCACGATTCCAGTTGTCATCGTTAATGATACCTTTGCGAATCAGCATCATATTTATGATTATTTGCGGTATTATTTACCCGCTTGCAAGCACGGGAGCAGCTCAGCTGCTGTTCCCTAAGCAAGCGAATGGAAGCCTTATAAAGGATAGCTCCGGCCAAGTCGTTGGTTCAGAGCTGATCGGCCAAAGCTTTGTTGATCCAAAATGGTTTCAAGGACGTGTATCAAGCATTGACTATAATGCTGCCGGTTCTGGATCGAACAATTTTGGACCATCCAATCCAGCTTTAATCGAAAGAACCAAAGCTTCCATTGAGGCTTGGAAGGCACAAAATCCAGATGTACCGGTTTCCCAGCTGCCGATCGCTTTAATTACGAACTCGGGCTCAGGCCTTGATCCGCATATTACGCCACAGTCGGCTGATGTACAGATCGCAAGAATCAGCAAGCTGACCGGCGTGTCGCCAGCAGAGCTTGAGCAATTGGTTAAAGCAAATACGGAAGGCCGCGATTTAGGCGTTTTCGGTGACGAACGGGTTAATGTGTTGAAGCTGAATATCGCATTGTCAAAAATGTTGGGGGAATAGCCATATGGCTCCGCTGAAAAAGAAAACGCCAGAGGAGCTGCTGCTCTCCATCGCAAAGCTGCATCAAGGACGTCTGAAAATACTCATTGGAGCGGTAAGCGGTTCAGGCAAAACGTATCATATGCTGCGAGAAGGAACAGAGCTGAAGCGAGATGGCATTGATGTTGTTCTTTGCGCGGTTCCTAGGCCGCAGAGTCCGGAGACGCTCGAATTGATTGAACCTTTCGAGCGTGTGCCAAGCATCCATTGGCAGAAGGATGGTGCAGAGCAAAAGGATCTTGATCTGGATGCTTTGGTTAAGAGGGACGCTGAGGTGCTGCTCATAGATGGGCTAGCCCATCGCAATCGAGAAGATGCAAAGTTTCAAACGCGGCTAGAAGATATTATTTTTTTGCTTGGCAAGGGCATAAGCGTTATTACAACAATCAATGTGTATGAGCTCGAGGGTGTAGATCAGGCTGTTCTCAAATGGACGGGGATTCGTCCGAGCTGCACCGTGCCTGCTCATACGCTTGAGCTTGCTGATGAGGTTAGGCTGATTGATGTATCTCCTGAAACGATGCTTAAGCGGTTTGAGGATGGAACGCTCGGCGTAAAGCCCGATCCTGCAATTTCTCTGCGGGGAAATCTTGCGGTTCTGCGAGAGCTGTCGCTGCGGCTCGTCGCAGAGGGAGTCAATGAGTCGCTGGAGAAGCATCGGGAGGAGATGGGGCTCACGGGTCCGTCGGGTGCTTCCGAGCGTATTCTGGTAACCGCACAATATCATTGGAACGGCTCTTTATATGTAAGAAGAGGGCAGCAAATTGCCCGCAGGCTTAATGGAGATGTCGTAGTCGTTTCCTTTAAGGAGCCGCAAAAAAAACTGTCCAAGGAAGAGCAGGCTTTTAAAGCTTCAATAAAGAAGCTTACTGTTAAAGTAGGGGGCACATTTGAGGAGCTGCCGTTGCAAAGCCGCCGTCGTTTGCCGTCCGCTCTAGTAAGGTACGCAGAGGAGCATCAGGTTACTCGCATCGTTATGGGCCATTCCAAGCAGAGCAGATGGCAGCAGCTGAAACAGGGCTCGATTGTTGACAGCGTGCTGCGCAAGCTCAAGCAGATCGATTTATTTCTTATGGCAGACCGCTCAGAGCAAGAAGGCGAGCGGATTTTGCCTGTTAAGCAAAGAAGTGATTCGCGGAAAGCGTTGTTTCGAAGGTTCAGCCCAGATGAGCGCGAGCAGCAAATGGAATCCATGAGAAGAGGCAGCTTCAATCTATATATCGGGGCTGCGCCAGGCGTCGGGAAAACGTATCGGATGCTTGCTGAAGCGAACATGATGTATCAGAAAGGTATAGATGTCGTTATTGGCATCGTGGAAACACATGGGCGCGAGGATACCTTGAAGCAGATTGGAGAGCTGCCGATTATCGCTAGGCAAACGATTCAATATCGAGGTACTCAGCTCGAAGAGATGGATGTTGAAGCGATAGTTAGCAGAAATCCCGATGTTGTGCTGGTGGATGAGTTAGCTCATACGAATGTGCCGGGCAGCTTGAGGATGAAGCGTTATGAGGATGTCATTTATTTGCTGCAAAAGGGAATATCGGTTATTTCGACGATGAATGTGCAGCATATTGAAAGCTTGAATGACGCCATTGAACAGGTTACTGGCGTTCGTGTTAGAGAAACGGTACCCGATGCGATCATAAGGCTGGCAGATCAAGTAGAGCTGATCGACGTGACACCGCAAATGCTACAGCAGCGTATGAGAGATGGGAAAATATATGCCAAAGCCAAAGTGGAACAAGCGCTCGGTGCTTTTTTTACGACGGGCAATTTAATTGCGCTGCGAGAGCTTGCCCTTCGCGAGCTTGCTGATGATGTGGATGAACGGCTTGAAGCATGGGATCGCAATCAGACGCTGCGTGGAACGCTGCGCCGAAGAGAGGTCATCTTTGTCGGCATCGATATTCTCGCGGACGCAGAGCGGCTTATTCGGCGGGGCTTCCGCATCGCGTATCGGCTGAAGGCGCAGTGGCATGTGCATCATGTGCAGGATGGCGCACCTTGGACAGACGAGGCGATCAATAAGCGTGATCTGTTGATGAAGCTGACCGAGAGACTTGGCGGAGTATTTGAAATGTCCAAAGCGGAGAGCAGGGAGCATATTGCGGGTACACTTCTAACGGCAGCCAATCGCATCAAAGCAACGCAGCTTATCGTCGGGCAGCCTAGCAGAAAGGCGTGGTATGCAAGCTTTCGCGGCAATATCGTCCGTGAATTACTGCAAGCCGGCCGTCATATGGATATGCTCATTGTGGCGAACCGGATTACGGATAAACATTAAAAAAAGGGATTATCTAGTCAGCGCTTAAACCCCGCTGAGCAGATAATCCCTTTTATGCTGTGTAGGATGGATTAGACTTTGGTTATCGGTTCAATCCAGTCTTGAGACCACACTTGTATTTCACGGATAATCGGCTCAAGAGCAAGGCCTTTTTCCGTTAATGAATATTCTATGCGTACAGGTATTTCAGGGTAAACATGTCTATCGACAATACCTTCATTCTCTAGCTCTTTGAAACGTTCTGACAGCAATCTGCCGCTGATCGGAAGGGCGGACTGAACGGCGCAGAAGCGCTGCGGGCCGGACAAAAGCTGGAATATGATAAGGCCGGTCCAACGCTTGCTTATAAGTTCCATTCCCTTCTGAAAACGGGGACAAAGGTTAGATTGATCCATGCGCATCACCTCTTTTTACTTCTAATAAGTATAACTCCAATATCTTATTTATACAAGCACACTTGGATATTGTTAATTACTTGACTATCTTTAGTTATAAAATTATAATTAGTTACAAATAGTAAGTGGATTTAAGGAGGCACCGCAATGAATCCTTTATTTCTAGCGCATGGATCACCGATGCTCGCTGTCGAGCAAAATGAATATAGCGAATTTCTGAAACAAACAGGTGCGAGTCTAAAGCCGGATGCGATCGTTATTTTCACGGCGCATTGGGAGACAGATATCGTTACGATTTCTTCCAAGGATGATGAATATGAAACGATTTATGACTTTTATGGTTTTCCTGATGAGCTTTACCAGATCAAATATGCTGCTAAAGGCTCAGTAAGAGTCGCTGAGCATGTTGGCCATTTGCTGAGTGAAAATAATATTCAGGTAGCATATGATAATGAAAGAGGACTGGATCATGGCTCATGGACGATGCTGAATCATATGTTCCCGAAGGCAGATATTCCTGTCGTGCAGATTTCTGTAAATCCATATCGTGCTCCGGAGGAGCAGTTCCGAATTGGCGAGGCGCTGCGCAGCTTGAGCTCACAAAATATTTTGCTCATTGGCAGCGGCGTGACCGTTCATAACCTTCGTGCTGTAAACTGGGGACAGAAGGAGCCGGAGAGCTGGGCTGTCCAGTTTGATGATTGGCTAATAGAAAAAATGAATAAGCACGATACAAATTCGCTATTTCAGTATGAACAGCTTGCTCCACATGCTAAAATGGCAGTACCCCGTGCAGAACATTTTGTTCCATTATATATAGCTTTAGGCAGCGGCAGCCCAGAGTCAGCTCCAAAGGTCATTTATCGAAGCTATGAATTTGGTACGCTCAGCTACTTATGCATGCAATTTTAATTGCGTATTCTTTTAGAGAAGGTGAACTAGCATGATTAAACCTAATATAGCAGCACTTATTAAAAACAAACTAAAACGAACGCAAAGCGGCAATGATGACATTTATGTGATCGGTCCTGTGAAGCTTCCCGTCGACCTTGACGGAGAAACAAAGGTTTTTCATTGGTATAGCTGGCTCCGCAAGGAAGCAGGCGAGGAGCTGTCTCCCGAGCAGCTCGTTGATGATTTAAATCGATTCTCTTATGCCGACCTGCAGCAATCAAGCGTTCTCGTATATGGCGATTTTGAAAATAATGAAGACGCGCTAATTCGGATGCACAGCATCTGCCATACAGGCGATATCTTCGGAAGCGCAAGATGTGATTGCGGCTTTCAGTTAAAGCAATCGATGCGGATCATTATAGAGCATGGCACGGGGGCGCTCTTTTATTTAGCCAATCATGAGGGCCGTGGAATTGGTTTGTTCAGTAAAGCGATTGCCTACTTGCTTCAAGAGGATGGGCTCGATACGGTTGATGCGAATACAGAGCTTGGTTTCGCAGATGATTCACGCGATTATAGTGATGCAATTGCTGTACTTAAGCTGCTGAGGAAGCACCCGGTATCGATCATTACCAACAATCCGCGGAAAGTGGATGCACTGCGCAAATCGGGCATGAACGTGGCGGGTAGAGTGCCATTATGGGGCAATTCCTCTACTTATAATGAAAAATATATCCAAACGAAAATGAAGCGATCGGGTCATTATGGACAAGAGCCTCATACGCTTGTTAAATAATTTATTTGTGAAAGCAGCCAAAGAAGCCGGTTTCTGCGTTAAATCGTTGAGACGGCTTTTTTGTCTGGACATTGGTCATAATAGTCAAAGTAGATGTCCTATCGCTGGCCTAGAAGGTGTTTGCAGAGTAGACAAAACTGCTTCTAAATTAACCATAAAACGACAAAATTATTTTGCGTTCCTCTTTCTTTTCAAGTATGATGAGATAAAATGAACTCATGTTCACATCAAAGGAGTAACAAAGCATGCAATCAAAAACAAGCCACTGTAAAATTGTTGACTGCACGATCCGTGATGGCGGACTCGTAAATAATTGGGATTTTAGTGTCGAGTTCGTTCAGCATTTGTATCAAAGCTTGAACGAAGCCGGCGTCGATTATATGGAAATCGGCTACAAAAACTCTCCAAAACTGCTTAAGGGTGCTGAAAGTGCAGGACCTTGGCGTTTTCTAAATGATGATTTCTTGAAAAAAGTTATCCCTAACAAAGGAAATACGAAGCTTTCCGCACTTGTTGATATCGGTCGTGTTGACGAGAACGACATTTTGCCGCGCAGCGAGAGCTTGCTTGATCTGATTCGCGTTGCTTGCTACATCCAAGATGTAGATAAAGCGCTTGAACTGGTTAAAGTATTCCATGATCGCGGATACGAAACGACAATTAACATTATGGCTCTCTCTAACGTAATGGAGAACCAGCTTATTGAAGCTTTCCAGCTTATCAATGAGAGCGTAGTTGACGTTGTTTACGTCGTTGACTCCTATGGCAGCTTGAAGCCAAGCGATATGAGCTACCTCGTTGACAAGTTCCGTCACCATTTGCCTAACAAACGTCTAGGCGTTCATGCACACAACAATTTGCAGCTTGCATTTGCTAACACACTGCTAGCAGCAGAACAAGGCGTTGAGCTGCTTGATGCATCTGTTTATGGCATGGGCCGCGCAGCGGGCAACTGCAACACGGAGCTATTGGTATCCGAGCTTCAAAACACGAAATACAACATCCGTCCTGTCCTTGATATGATCGAGAAGTACATGGTTCCGCTTCGCGAGAAGGAAGAGTGGGGTTACATCATTCCTTACATGATTACAGGTATTTTGGATGAGCATCCACGTTCCGCTATGGCGCTTCGTGATTCTGCAGACAAAGATAAAGGCGTAGAGTTTTATGATCGCCTTACAACGCCTGAAATTGCTCACGGCAAATAATAATAAATCAAAAGAAGCTAAGGCAAGTCATTAACATGACTTATCTTAGCTTCTTTTTTTGTGTGAATTATGTTTCAAGCAGCTCGCCATCGCCCCGAACAGCAGCAGCTTGATGAGGCTCATTTGGATGAAAATAGCCTTTGCCTCGGAAGGTTTGCCCACTGCTGGCGACAGCAGTAAGCTCAATTCCGATATCCTCATTTCTGCCAAACCATGCTAATAGCTCACGATCGCCAACGCCATTTATATCTACGTACCATAATCGATCCCCATACTCCGTAACTCGAACGAGCTCAGCGGAAGTAAAGGAAAGCTGAATCGTCTCTTGCTGATAAGTCATTTCAAATGCGATTAATTCGAATGTTTCCAAGGTGAAGTCCTCCTGAATAATTGCTTCATGCAGTCGATCATGGGACTCGCAGCATGTCTGTTAACGATTGTAATGTTACTGGCTTATTAATGCAACATTATACTTCCAATAATCGTCAGATTAGGAAACATAAATATAAATAAAAAGGGGCTGAAAGAATGAAAGCGGGTCATTCTCTCAACAAGGATGTTAGACAAAGAAAAAGATTGGGCTGGATTTCCGTTGTTTTGGTGGCTCTGGTGCTTGTATTAAGCGCGTGCTCTTCCTCTAAGAATGATGCCTCGAACAGTGGTAACCGAGACATGGAATACAGAAGCAATTCGACGAGCGACGCTCCGAGCAAAGGAGAAGCTACTACGAGTCATGAGGATCGAAAATCTATTAGCGTGGAGCCTCTAAGACAAAAAGAAGGAGGCAAACGAGGGTATTCGAATCCAGACAAAATAGAGCAGGCCGGGCAACTAACTGCAGGTGAATGGGATGATTTAGCTGCTTGGGATCGCTTTGGCAATTTACTCAACTCGCAAGAAGGGGATAGCAGCAAGCGGGTATGGCAGTTCTGGAATTTTAACCGCCTTGAGGTTATCGTCACAGCTGGAGGAAAAGCAGTGTCTGATGCACAGGTAGAACTGTACGCAGACAAGAAGGCGATATGGAAGGCGCGTACAAACACGGAGGGCAGAGCCTATGTGTATGCAGGTTTATTTGAAAGTGATACGGCGAACTTAGGCCGTTATACTGTTAAAGTGCAATCGGGTCAAGAAAGCAAGACGACGCAGGAGATGGACATCCCACAGCAAGGCAGCATTAAAGTTGATTTAAGTAAAGGTACAGCGCTGTCAGATCAGGTAGACATTATGTTTGTTGTGGATACGACAGGCTCCATGGAGGATGAGCTGAATTATTTGGAAGCGGAGCTTAAGGATGTTGTGAAGCGAGT
Organism: Paenibacillus sp. NRS-1760; assembly: GCF_050467785.1. NCBI lineage: Bacteria > Bacillati > Bacillota > Bacilli > Caryophanales > Paenibacillaceae > Paenibacillus > Paenibacillus sp. NRS-1760. The sequence goes on from NZ_JBITPK010000010.1 coordinate 240,026, forward strand.
GTCCGATGAGCATGCAAATCAGCTTGGCATTCGTATTAGCGCAAACTTTTACAAAGATAAGCATGATGATTATATCGTTAAGCCGTATCCTTTCACTACGGACATAAATAAAGTGATAGATCAATTTAGCAAGCAAAAGGCGGATGGGGGCGGAGATTATCCCGAGGCTGTTGATCAGGCGCTGCGCGATGCGCTTCATGAGCATGAGTGGAGCAAGGATGCTAGAGCGCGTCTGCTGTTTCTCGTTCTAGACGCACCGCCTCATGATGAACCACAGGTTATCGACGAGATAAAGCAGCTTACAGAGGATGCGGCAGAGCAAGGGGTTAGAATTATACCTGTAGCTTCTAGCGGTGTGAGTGCAGAGACGGAATATTTGATGCGTTTCATGGCAACAGCGACGGGCGGCACCTATTTGTTTTTAACCGATGACAGCGGTATCGGCAGTGATCACCTAGAACCAGCAGTAGGCGAATATGAGGTTAAGCTGCTCAATGATTTGCTTGTTGAAGTCATTAATCGTTATGTTCAGCAGTAGTTTTCTTCATTATAAAAAGGGCAATTCCTCGGCAGCCAAAGCTGGTTGAGGGATTGCCCTTTATTTGAATCTGTAAAGTCACATTTATGACTAAGAAGCTCTTAAAGGAGCATGCAGATACCTAGTCAGGAAGGCATGTTAATAAAGCTTGCCTTGACGATACAGCACGGTTGACAGCTTCATAACCGCGTGATTATAACAATTTTGACGGAGCGGGAAAGGGTCGCCGAAGAAAGCGGGCAGAATGCCGTTTAACGTTGTTTGCATTTTCTCATACAACATCTTATACACCTGTTCCTCGGTAAAAAATTGGGTTTCTCTCCCTTGCAGCCATTCGAAATAGGAAACGATAACACCGCCGGCGTTTGCAAGGATATCGGGAATGATGATGGTGCCCTTTGCAGTCAGCACCTCATCAGCCTCGCCAGTGACAGGGGCATTCGCACCTTCTACAATGATGCGGGCTTTTACTTGATCGACATTGTCCTTGCGAACTTGCTCCTCAAGTGCGGCAAGAATAAGCACATCTACATCTAAATAAAGGACCTCTTCGCGGCCAAGAATTTGGGCTTTCATATCAAGCTCAGACAGTGCGGCTTCGTCCGAAGGCAAATCACCTTGGTGAGTCGATGCGTATTCAAGCAATGAAGGAATAGAAAGACCGTCTGGATTGTACAACGTGACGTTGCGATCGCTTACAGCTACTACTTTATTGTTCAAATAAGAGCATTTATATGCTTCCATTGCAGCGACTGAACCAACATTGCCGAAGCCTTGAACGGCGATCGACAGCGGCTTGTCCGCATGCGCTAACGCGGTTTGCACAAACGGGTTTGTGCTGCCGGCGAGCCAGCTGCTTTGCTCTTTAAGAAAATCATTAAGCATGTAACGGAAAGTGAAATAAACGCCTTTTCCGGTAGCTTCTCTGCGGCCCAAAGATCCGCCGTTAATGACGCTTTTGCCGGTGAAGCTGCCCAGGTAAGGATGACCAGGATGAATGCTTTTGTACTCGGCCATCATCCAGTCCATTTCACGCTCGCCGGTTCCCATATCAGGTGCCGGAATATCTTTGTCAGGCCCGAGCACGTCACTGAAATATTGCACGTATTTTTTGCAAATGAGATAAAGCTCTCTAGCGGAATAGGAGCGTGGATTAATAACGACTCCACCTTTACCTCCGCCGAAAGGCACCTCGTGAAGCGCGTTTTTGAGCGTCATTAGCGCAGCTAGATTGGTTACTTCATCTTCGCTTACGGATTCGTGAAACCGAATTCCGCCTTTATAAGGCCCGAGTGTATCGTTATGCTGTATGCGATAGGCCGGAATTCGAACGACATTGCCGTTATCTACCGTAATGCGCAAAAAAGCTTTATGAACTTTATTTGGCGTGGAAAGAATAGCAGCAAGTGATAAGAAAGCTTGCTCACGTGCTTGAGCTTGTAAATTTGGTAAAAAAGCAGGGTCTCCCATTAGTGCGTTTAAGGATTGCTGTACGATGGCTCCTGTTTGGCTTGCCATAACTAAACGACCTCCTATGTATTCAGGAATGAGATTTTTTCAAGCTGCAGCGTATAATTGCCAAAGGATATGAGGCAGATACGCAAGCACTTGAACTCTAACTGTAACATATTGGAACGTTATAAGCCAAAACTAGGGAAAGCTTGATGTGCGAATGGTTATAGGAATTAACGGGAGTTTTTCCATTTCAGCATCACTGCAGCAGCATTTGAGCGAGTTTAACAGCAGAAATTCCTGTTAGAATAAACAATTGGCGGCCATGCGTGATCATTAAATATGCTATGTTAATTTTAGCAATAACGATCCGTGTGGAGGCAGAGAGAATGACAGCTCGTTCAAGCTGCCGAGATTCTCGCGTGTCCAAAGATTGCGTACGAGCGGTGCATCGGCTAAACCAAGCTGCGCAAGCGTCACGGCAACCGTATCCTCTTGATCACTCGCATTAAACAAAGCAACGTACAATGCATCATCGCCCTGTGCTGTCCATGCAATACGGTCCTGTTCTCGATAAAGCTGGCGTGCACCGCGTCCATTCCTATGAAGGGATAATACTTCCTCATTTGTGAGCAATGACAGCGTCCATTCGTCGTTGTCCCGCATTTCACCGCCAAACATAAGCGGCGATCGGAAAATAGCCCATAGCGACATCATCGTTACCTGCTCGTCCCGTGTAAATCTTGTCCAGCGATCGCTGCCTCCGCCATCCACAGAACGAATGCCCAAATGCCCCAGCGGCAGCATATCACAATCCGGCCATGCTCCATCCCGAGCATGCGGCGCCCACTTCTCGCAGCGCTCAAACATCTCATAAAGCAGGTGCCACAAATCCCAGTAATCATCTGTCATTCGCCACATATTCGCATGCTCTGCAAGCGCACCCGCATGTTCGAGAGGAGCAGGACCAGGCGATAGGCTAAGCACCATCGGTCTGCCGCATTGTTCTATTGCGTGATGAATAAGCTTGATTTCATCCAAATGAATGCCGTAAATTCTGGAAGCGGCAATATCATCCACTTTAACGAAATCGACTCCCCATGAAGCGTATAAATCAAATAACGAATTATAATATTGCTGTGCGCCGTCTTTGGAAGCATCAACGCCATACATGTCTGTGTTCCACGGGCAGATCGAATTCGGATGTGCAATCTGGCGAGCGGTTATGTTTGTTCCAAGCAGGCTGGTGTCTGCATGAACGGCTTGACGAGGAATGCCCCTCATCATATGGATACCGAATTTTAGCCCGAGTGAATGAACATAATCAGCTAGAGGTTTGAAGCCTTGACCGTTCGCAGCGGATGGAAATCGGTTAGCTGCGGGCTGCAAGCGGGAATACTCATCCATCTCAAGCGGAACGAAAGGACGATATTGGGATGAATTTGCCCCTGGCTCATACCACTGAATATCAACAATGACATATTCCCAGCCATAATCTCGCAGATGTTCGGCCATATATGCCGCATTTCCGCGAACCTCGTCTTCTCTCACACTTGCGCCATAGCAGTCCCAGCTGTTCCAGCCCATAGGCGGAGTTGCTGCATAGTGATGATGTTTGGAAGTTGTATACATTTGATTTCGTCCTCTCTTATCGTAATATTGCTCTATACGACAATCGTAAAACGAAACGTTAGTCGATGACTAGCGTAATTTATTGCGTTGATATGTAAAATATTGCTCTTTAATCGAACTGTAAACGATCGATTGAAGGAAGCTCCTTGGCTGAGCGGAAATCAGCAGGAGGGAAGCCGACGCGGCTTCGAAATACTTTACTAAAGTAGCTGCCGCTCGAGTAACCAACCGTATGAGCGATTTCTTCGACCGTGAGGCTGCTGCTCCTAAGCAGTTGAACAGCCTTCTCGATTCGGAGCTTCGTTACAAAGTCCATTGGTGACATGCCTGTCGTCTTCATGAACATTCGCGTAAAATAATATTTAGACAATCCAGCTGCAGCTGCGACATCATCTAAGCTTTGCAAACGATGGAATTCAGCTTCCATATAAGCAGTTGCCTGCTTAATTTGCTGCGGCCAATTCATTTTCTCCTGCTGCTGCAGCGTGCTTGATTGCAGCAGTTCCATCATAAGACGATAAATAAGAGATGATGCTTGGTAGCTGTTCTGAATACGATTGCTGCGAGCCTCTGCATATAAATGTTGAAGGCTGCGAACGACAGCGCTTACAGGCTCAAATGTTGGTGTGGCACCGACGGCATGCAGCAGCTCAGACCACAGCGCTTGCATATGCTGCTGGCGGAATAATATAAAATAAAAAGTCCAGTGGTCGCTCGACTGCGGCAAGCAATAGTGATGATCTCCAGGGATTTCTACAAGGAAAGCATTGCCTGCATAGAGATCATGTGTTTCATCCCCGAGTCTGAATTGACCAAAGCCGGAGACAGTATATTGGAATAAGTAAAGCGGGCCGTCAATTCGTTTCATCCCGTCCCAGTAGTAGTCAGTCTCTGTTACCTCTTGATAGCCGGTTGCAAATAACTGATAGATGGGAAGCTGCGGCGGATCTTGAAATCGATAACCATATACACCATAGGGCTGATTCATCATCACTTGGAATAATCACCTCGAAGGAAGACGGATTTTCAATCTATTATTTCTTGATGGAAGGTGCTCGAGAAGAGATGCGGCAAATATCTGTTTTTATTTACGGTTCGTTACTGCCTGGTCAAAGCAATCATCATTTTGTTTCATCCTATGTGCAATCGATTCGACCTGGCAAGATCGCAGGGAGACTGGTGGATTGCGGAGAGTATCCAGCGGCCGTTCGAGATGCTATTGCTAAAGAGTGCAATAGTATTATAAGCGGTCAATGGATAGTCGTCGATAGAGAAGGACTTGCATCCATGGATGCGCTCGAGCAATTTTATGGTCACGAGGAGCAAAATGATTATGAAAGGGTATGGGTTGCTGACGCAAAGGATAAGCTTGTTTCAGGCTGGGTGTACGTTTGGGAATCCGATAGAGGCTGCCCGGCAATCGCGGATGAATACTGGCCGCTATTTTTCGCTCGTAAAATAAGGGGCATTTTATAAAAAAAGACATAGCCTCTGTGAATTGCACAGGAGCCATGCCGTTGATTACGCCTTAATATGCTGTTTAGGCTTTATCTTTTTCATTATCTGCGTCTGCGGCATAAGCAATTAATGCGACTTCTGAGCCATAAGTTTTAGTCAATTGCTGCTCCAGCTTGCGAATGGCATCGAGTGCATCGCTTTGGTTATTTAATTCAGCGAGATGATAGTCCTTGTCCATCATTAGGGTTCACGTCCTTAGATTCATGGTTTTAATAGTAGAATGGGCTTAAAAGTAGGTTGCTATACGTATTTGCTTAACCGCGCTGCAATTGTTCTTTTTAGAGCGGTCGAGTACACTGAAACAGTATGACATAAAGGGATGTGACATCAATGGAAAAATATCTGCTCCAACTAAAACAAATGGCGTCCGGCAGATGGGCGAAATATATGGCAATGGTACTATTGTTTCTTCTGATCGCCGCTGCTGCTTCTTTGTGGGTATCGCCGCCGCAGGCTTTTGCACAGCTGCATTCCGGAATGGAAGAAACAAATTTCGATCCTCACAAGCAGGTTGGCCATGATCATTCGGACGGGACACATTCAGAAGCAGGAATTACCGTTTCGCAAGCTTTATTTTATACGGTTAGAGCGATTTATTATGCTGCCTTTATGTTCGCTGCTGGTTTAATGCTTTGGTCCATAACGCTGTCAAAGGATGCGGATTCCAGCCTGAGCAAGCTCGTGCAAAAATGGAGCATTTATTCGCTTAGGGGATTGCTGCTTGCCGTGTTGCTATTCGTATTTGTTCATGCGAGTCAATTAATGAAGGGATATGACGGCGGTAATTCGAATGAATGGGTCCGCTTGCTGACGGAGACGTCCACCGGACAATCGTGGCTTGCACTGATCGTACTTTCGCTGCTTGGATTTACGGTTCTGCGAATGCATGATTCACTCAAAATGATTTGGGCTCTGCTGCTTATTGCGGTTGAAAGCTTTAATGGGCATGTTAATGCACTTCCAAGCAATACGTTTGCTATTGTGTTCGACTTCATACATATTGTCTGCTCTGCTTTGTGGGCTGGCGGATTAATGCTGCTATTGTTATTGTGGCGGACAGATCGCAAGGAGGCAGGAAGATTCGCCGAGCGATTTACGAAAGTCGCATGGCTGACAATCGTGCTGCTAACGATTAGTGGAATTGGCATGACGGCACTTCTTCTGCCAAGCTGGCGCTATTTGTTTTATACAAGCTGGGGGTTCATGCTGCTTGCCAAATCAGGATTGGTACTGATTGTTGCTTGCGTTGGATTTCTGCTGCATCGGCGTGCCAAACAGCAAAAGCTGCCTAACGGCAAGCTGCTGAAGCTGGATGGACTTTTGATGGCTTTGGTTCTGATTCTTGCAAGCATCTTCACTTATGTAAGTCCGGTTGCCGATACAGAGCCGTTATCCTATCATAAAATGGGTGAAACGCTCCACTACACAGTAATCATAACGCCAAATGGACCTGGTCCAAATGACGTGAAATTAAAAATTTGGCTGCCTGAGACACTTGGTTCGCCGGCATCTGTACAATTTCTGCTTCGTACGCCAGACAATCCGAAGAAAGCGGATATCAACGTTCCAGTGCGCGGCGCCAGCGGGGAAAATTATTTAGCTTTCCCAGGATTTTTAGAAACGGATTATGAATCCGATAAGTTCGAGCTGCCTACACGCGGGGCATGGGAAGCAGAACTGATCATTACGGATCAGACCGGCGCAGTAACAAAGCAGTTGATTCCGTTTCGGAATGACTAATGGGGAGAAAGGGGGCTGAGCAGATGTCATATAAATGGCTGAAATGGCTAATTTTATGGATTCCGACGGTCGCTATCGGGCTATGGGAATATTTGCGCCACGCATTGCTGCTCCCGTTCATTTCGATGGATCTCGGCAATTTGCTCGCGCCTGTTTTTGTTTTTATTATTTCACTGACGCTGCTCCGTGCGTTATTCGCTAAGCTGGAGCAAACGCAAGAGACGCTGCAGCGCGAGCGTATTGTCAAGGCGGCTCTTGAGGAACGTGAGCAGCTCGCTCGCGAGCTTCATGATGGCATATCACAATCGTTGTTTATGCTATCGGTTAAGCTGGACAAGCTGGAGCGGGCGAAGTCCGCTTCTGATGCACAGCAAACGACGGATCAGATTAGAAAAACCGTGAGGCATGTATATGATGATGTCAGGCAATCTATTGCCAATTTACACGATGCGCCTTTACCAGCCGATATGTCATGGATGCAAAGCATCCACCATTTAACTGTTGAAATGGAACAGACTTCCGGCATTCAAACAACAGTGGAATGGCATGTACAGGACGGCTTGTTGTCCTATAAGCAGAAGGTCGAATTACTGGCCATTATGCGTGAGGCTCTTATGAACGTACAGAAGCATGCGAAAGCAAAACAAATTATTATTCAAGGCGAAGGAGTCGGAAGCTCCGATAAGACGCCAAATACTTTCCGCTGCTCCATTCTCGATGATGGTATCGGGGCTGAGAAGGAGAAGCTTCACGGCAAAGGCAAGTATGGGGTCAAAATGATGCAGGAGCGAGCAGCTGCGATGGGCTGGACGATGACGGTACAGCAGACGAAACCACAGGGTACAAAAGTCGAAATCATCGGAAGGAGTGATGCCAAATGACGGATAAAACGGCTAAGGTACGCGTTTTTTTAGTAGATGACCATCCCCACGGCCGGGAAGGCATACGCGATATCGTATTAAGCGATGACTCATTTGAAGTAATAGGGGAAGCGGCAAGCGGCGAGGAGGCAATCGCTGCAATCGAAGAATTACAGCCCGATTTGGTGCTTATGGACATTAATATGCCTGGCATTGGCGGACTCGAAGCGACGCAGCGGCTCAAGCTGCTAATGCCCTCATTAAAAATTGTCATGGTAACGGTCTCCGATGACATTACTAATTTATTCGAAGCGATAAAGCGAGGAGCGCAAGGTTATTTGCTCAAAAATCTTGCCCCGTCCTCATGGATGGAATATTTGCGAGCGATATCTTTAGATGAAGCACCGATGTCGAAGGAGCTTGCCTTTCGCATGCTGCAGGAATTTTCGAAAATGAAGCCGCAGGAGACCAAGCATCTTGTGAATAAACCTCAAACGCTGGATAAAAATGCGTCTATTATTACGACTCCGCTGACCGATCGGGAGAAAGAAGTGCTTGAGCGGGTGGCTACAGGCGCTTCCAATCGTGAGATTGCAGGAGAGCTGTGCTTATCGGAGCATACGGTAAAAAACCATCTAAAAAATATTTTGCAAAAGCTTCATCTCGCTAATCGCGTACAGTTGACGATTTACGCCTTTGAACAGGGGCTTGTTGAACGTTAAAACTTTTGCTGAAATGCACTTCAAACTATTCGACAAAAATAGCAGGATTCCAACAGAATTCGTAGAACTACTAGATTCATATCTTGCTTAGTTTCTGCTCGGATAGGACAGATTCAATTTGGGGGGTAGTAAATGTCGAACGATTGGCAATTTCCCATCGATCGTGAAATTAAGCTGTACAATCGGCTGGATGAGCTTCAGCGTCTGAATGAAGGGCTTGAACAAATCGGTGCCGAGGCGGGCTGGTCTGAACGCGCAGTTCTCGACTTGTCTCTAGCATGCGAGGAGCTTGTCATCAACATTGTAAACTACGGCTTCCCATCTGGGGGAGAGCATCATATTGACGTCATTATTCAAGCTTCTCCAACCAGCGTTGAAGTGAAAATAGAAGACGGGGGCGTTCCCTTTAATCCGCTGCAGGAGGCTGATCCTAGAGCATTATTAGAGCTCGAGCTGGAGGATCGTCCGATTGGCGGCTTGGGTATTTTTTTTGTGAAAAGGTTAATGGATGACATTCATTATGAATATGCGGGCGGTTTGAATCGCTTCCGCATGCGCAAGCAATTCGTACTTAATAGCAATGGCGATAAGCGGGAGGAAGCAGACATATGAACATTCAAGCAACGGAGTTAAATGGCATTACGATTATTCCACTAGAGGGAAGATTGGATGGGAATAATGCGACGATAGCGGAGCAAGCTTTCTTGAAGCTATTTGCAGAAGGCAAGCAGCAATTTATTTTTGATTTTACGAATCTGCAATACATAAGCAGTGCGGGACTGCGCGTTATACTGGTGGCGGCTAAGAAGCTTAGAGCCTCTAAAGGACAGATGGTTTGCGCATGTCTCGGCGAGCAAGTCTATGATGTATTTGAAATGTCGGGTTTTACAACCATATTGGATATGGCGAAGACACGGGAAGAAGCGCTAGTCAAACTGGGAGCAGGGGCTTAATGATGGTTCAGCTGAAGCTAGAGAGGCGGTAACGGTCTTGTCAGTACTCTATTTAATATTCGGAGCTGCGGGCCTTGGCGCTGCGGCATATTTATTCGTTTGCAATCGTCGTCTTACCGCAAAGCTGAGGCGTATGGAAATGCTGTTTGATTTAAGCACGCAGGTTCATTCCTCGCTGCATCAGCCGGAGCTAATAAATTCGGTAAATGCAGCAGCGAAGCAGCTTATATTCGCAGAAGAGGCAGCGGTTGGTCTGGTCGATGACTGGGATTCGCAAGATAATGAGCTTACAAAAACCATGGATCATAGCGTCGGCGATAAGGTAAGCGTGCCGATGATGGCGAGAGGCCGCAAGGTGGGTGTTCTGGAAGCAACCGCTAAGATCGGCGGAGCTCGATTTAGTAGGGCAGATCATGAGACGCTTACTCAGTTCGCAAGGCCTCTGGCATTGGCACTGGATAATGCTAGACTCTATGAAGCGCTTGAGGAGTCGGTGGGGGAGCTGCAAATGGCAACAGCACTCAAGGATCGCCTTGAGAATGAACTGCAAATTGCCGGCAGCATTCAGCTCAGCTTTCTTCCTACGACAATGCCTTCCTCAAATGAACCTTTTGACGTTTGTGCACTGTTGAAGTCAGCGAAAGAGGTAGGAGGCGACTTCTACAACTTTTTCAAAATAGACAAGGAGCATCTGTTTTTCACACTAGGTGACGTGTCGGATAAAGGAATACCAGCTGCGCTGTTCATGGCGATGACGCTTTCGTTAATTAAAGGGAAAATGAATGCGAAGCTCTCGCCAGGCGAGCTGCTGGAAATGGTCAACGATGAGCTTTGTACGGACAATGCGCAGCTATTCGCAACGATCATATGCGGCGTGCTGAACATTGCGACTGGCGAGGTTGTGCTTAGCGATGGCGGACATTGTACTCCTTACATTGTCAAAGCGGATGGTTCCGTTCTGCCGATTAAGCTCCCCAAAGGCATCCCGCTTGGTTCTTTCCCTGAATTCACTTATCGGAATCAGACCATCGAGCTTGAGCATGGCGATCGTTTTGTCCTCTACACCGATGGTATTACCGAGGCTGAGAACGAACTGCAAGAGCAGTATTCCACTAGTCGTTTACAAAATTTCTTATCTCAAACGTCCGGTTATTCTAGCGCTGAAATCATCGATGCGCTGCTGATGGACGTGTTCATGTTCGCGGACGGAGCTCCACAATCCGACGATATTGCGGTACTTTGCCTCATGCGCCGATAAGCGTAATGCATTCATATAAGGGTGAACCATCATGCGATTTTATGAAACAGGATTCGATTATTTACGTGACGAGCTCGCTTTGCTGGAACAAGGGCTGCGAGTTCTTCTTGCAGATTTTGAGAGCAAGGAAATCGATGGTCAAACGCCAATGTCAATGCGCGGCCTCGTCGTTAATGCTATCGATATAGAACGATCGTTTCTAGGAAACGAGTCTTTACAGGAAGTAGATGCACTAGCTTCGTTTAGACAATTTCGATTAGAAGCGGAACGACAGTTTTCACAGCACATCCATGACAGCGTAAGCGAGGGAGCAAGGCTCCCGTTCGCTTATTTGTCATGGACTCTTCGTCTTTCGACATGGGAAAAACGCTGCGTTATGTTATGCCTTGCAGCTGAGCTTGATTCACGTTATGAAAGCTGGTTTGGCTATTTGAATGACGACGTTACGCTGCGGGTGCCTACTGCGGAGCTTGCGCTGCGATTGTTAGGAGATTCGAAAGAAGAGTTTTATCATGCTCGTTCGCTGCTCGCAGGTTATTCGACCCTTGGCAGATTTGTGCTGAGATCAGGCAGAGCGGCAGTACCTACTGAGAGAAGCATGCTGAAGCAGCCGCTGCGCATGGACGCCCGTATTATCTCGTTTCTGCTGGATACTGAAAAGCTGGATTCCAGAATTGAAGACGTTTGTACCTTATACGATGGGGCGAGGTCAGCTCCAGAGCTGGCGTTTAATTTCGAGCTTCAAGACATGCTGCTGCAAATTGTGCAAAGGGAACGATCCTTCAAGGGAGACAAAGCATTCACTCAAGATGATGAGAATGAGCAGTATGAAATACCGTTTATTCAGTTAAGCGGACCTTCGGGCGCCGGCAAAAAGCTGCATGCCAGACATCTGGCTCAGTCTTTGGAGCAGCCGCTGCTGCTTGTCAAGCTAGACAAGCTTGCTAAGGATGAAGATGCGATGACGGAGCAGTTGAACAATATTGTACGTGAATCGCTCTTATCTGTAGCTGTTTTATGCTTCGATGAGGGGGAGGGTGAAAGAAGCGCAGCTGAGGGCTGGCCTCATCAGCAGGAAAGGGTTCGCAAGGCGCTTGCTAACTATATAGAATTAGCAAGGCTCCCTGTCGTGTTATGGCTGACGCGTGTAGAAAGGCGTGCCTCACAGCTGCCGCTTCCAGCGTTTTCTGCATTAACGAGCCACACTGTGCATGTTCCTAACGCAGAAGTGCGATTGCAGCTCTGGCAGCGCTGCAGCGATGAAAGAGCGGATCGTAGTCTGCTCAGACATTTAGCCGATAAGTATGCTTTTACAGCTGGGCAGATCGAGGGAATGAGCAAACAAGCAGATCGCCTAGCTTACCATCACAAGCACGAGTTCCCTACACTTGATGATTATGCCCATGCCTCGCGAACACAGGTTCAGCATCGTTTGTCCGAGCTTGCGGAAAAGCAACGGCTAGTTCGGCGATGGGATGATCTGATATTGCCAGAGGAGCCGCTGGAGCTTCTTAAGGATGCGTGCAGCAGGCATAAGCATAGCGAAACGGTGTTTAATCGATGGGGCTTTGGTCATAAGCTTCCTTATGGTCGAGGCTTAAGCATGTTGTTTGCTGGGCCTCCTGGCACGGGCAAAACGATGGCAGCTGAAGTCGTTGCGGGAGAGATGGGTCTAGAGCTTTACCGTATTGATCTGTCGCGCGTTGTGAGCAAATATATCGGAGAAACGGAAAAAAACTTGAGAGAGCTGTTTGCTGAAGCGGAAAGCAGCGGGGCTGTCCTGTTTTTTGACGAAGGAGACTCCTTGTTCGGCAAACGAACGGAAGTAAAAGATTCAAATGATAGATTCGCGAATATGGAGGCATCCTATCTTCTGCAGCGCATTGAAAGTTTCGAGGGTATATCGATTCTAGCAACCAATTTACTGCAAAATATGGACGAAGCCTTTTTGCGAAGAATGCAGGTAATAGTTAACTTTCCATTCCCGGATGCAGCCCATCGGGAGCAAATTTTCCGCTCGCTGCTGCCTAAGGATGCGCCGCTTGATCCTGATCTTGATCTGTCATTTCTAGCAGCGCGCATAGATGCATCAGGCGGTCATATTAAAAATATTGTCCTGTCTGCCGCGTTTATGGCTGCCTCGGAGCAAGCTCCAATCGGCATGAGGCATATGGTCCGTGCGACACGTCAAGAGCTCCACAAGATGGGGAAAATTGTCGTGAAAGAATCGTTCGAACCATATAACTAGCAAGTTTTTCTCAATAATTTGTTGTAAAATGTAGTAATTTTACTGAATTTGGTTCGCGAAGTCAGGAAAATTGACATAAATTGAGTAATTTTGCGTAGTCAATTGGTAGTAGAGAAGCTATAATAGAAATCGAATACCATTTTGATTTTTTTGGGAGTGATAGGCTGATGGGTGGATATACGGTTATTGCGGATTTGGAAGCCAGCATGCTGCGCTTGCTACGTGATCATCTTACGCCTGACCCAGTGCCGCGTCCCGAGTTGATCGGAATGGCTTCGCCCCGGGATGCAGGCGATCTAGCTCTTTCCTTGTTTTTGTTCAACGTTAAGGAAAATGGCGAATCTCGCCGGACGGGCATGGTGGATCGTGGAGGAGTGCTTCAGTACCCGCCGCAAGCGCTTGATTTTTATTTTTTAATGACAGCGCATTCGAGTGCGAATCGATTAACGCGTGCATTGGACGAGCATCGGATATTAGGTCGTGCTATGCAGGTCTTTTATGATAACGCCGTGCTCAGCGGTACATATCTTGAAGGCACGCTTGCTGAAGGAAACGGTGCGATAAGGATGAGTCTAGTCAGCATGGAAGGCGAAGATTTACTAAAGCTTTGGCAGTTTGGTGATACGCCGTACAAGCTTTCTGTCGTCTATCGCGTAGGCCCAGTCATGCTCGATTCGAATCGTGTGAAGCCGGTTTCGCGAGTTGTCGAGCGTCATATTGTGCTTGAGGAAAAGGACGGTGGCTAATATGTCACACCATCGTTCAACGAGGGTAACTCGCTGCTCGCTTGTTGTATCGCCAGTTGACGTATGGACAAGAAGGCTGCTTGCACCTTCCGCGTTATCCGTTTCACTTGAGGGCATTCATAAGAAACCCATTCGGAAGCCTGACGGGACCTTTCTGTTTCTTGACCTTCCCTCTGGCAGCTATGTGCTCTCCGTTACCTCATCTGTATTTATACCCTACAGGAAACAGATTGAAACCGCTTCTATTTCAAAATTATACCCAATGATTACAGTACCACTTTTGCCTAGTCCCAAATATGCTTATCCTGCAGATTCGACAGCTGTCACCTTTGAGTTATGTAATGCTGCTAGAAGACCTTGTGCTGATGCTGAGGTTTGGGCTTACATATGCGAGGATGCCACAGCACGAGGTAGAATTATGCAAGATTCGCTGCTTGCTGGTGCAGATACAGCAGCAGTGGGGCAGTTGCAGGGACAGACGGTTGCAGGCGAGAGCTTGCTGCTTCGCGGTCAAGGCAATGAGGAGCTTGTGCGTGTAGCTGAGATTTTGCCCGGCAATGGACTGCGATTCGAGCAGCCATTGAAGGAAAACTATCGAAGAGGCGCGCTATTATTGCCTGCTGTTCAAACGAGCAGTGCAAACAATGGTATTGTTATCCTTCCATTCCGCGGCATACTGACGAAGAGCTTTCCTATTAAAGTGTTTGCAATCAATGAACATGGCAGCGCTGCGACCGAGTTGACGGCGCAAGCGGGTGAAGTAGTATCAGCGCAGACTTTAGTCCTTCAGTAGGATTAGCTATTCTGACGCATTCCAATTGGTCTTGGGGTTGACGCGGGAGAAATATGCCTGCCATTACCTAATACATAAATAGATTCAGAGAGGAGATCACACATGGCTGAGTATTTATCGCCAGGCGTCTATGTGGAGGAATTTGAGAGCGGCGCCAAACCACTGGAAGGTGTTAGTACGAGCACAGCGGGCTTTATTGGGCTTGCTGCTCGCGGACCAGTCGAGGGTTTACCGCAGCTTATTACAAGTCCAGCTGATTTTGGACGTGTATATGGTTCCTATTTATCTGAAAATGCTTTTGGCTCATACCGTTTTCTTGCGCATGCGGTTAATCAGTTTTTCACAAACGGAGGCTCCCGCTGCTTCATTTCCCGGGTAGCGCCGTCAGATGCCAAAACAGCCTCTAACGAAGCTCAGAAGGATGCGGTTCTCTCCATTACCGCCAAAAATCCAGGCGCTTGGGGCAATCAAATTCGTGCTGTTGTTGTGCCTGCAAGCAAAGCAAAAACACCGATCTTTGAAGCAAGCGAAGGCAATCGTTACCGCGTGAAAAACGCTGCTGGCTTTTATGCTGGAGATGTGGTCGTTTTTACAAATGGTACAGAGAAGCAATACAACCGCATCATTTCTGTTCATGATCAAGTGATTGAGCTTGCAGAAGCACTTAGCGGCGATGTAGTGGATACGGCTCTAGTTCCAACTAAAGTACTGAGTTCCTCGGAGTTTACGATTAACGTGCTTTACGGAACGGAGTCGGAAACCTACGAGAAAGCATCACTAAATCCAGAGGCTCCAAACTATGTGGAGAAGCTGGTATCCCGCTCGAATATCGTAAGCGTACAAGTACTAAAGGCATCGGAAGAGAGCATTGCTCCGCTAGAGCAAATTGCTGGTTCTGAGCTTGCCGTATTTGAAATTCTGCTTGCGGGCGGCAGTGATGGTTCTGCTGCAAGCTTGTCGGCTGCTGATTTTATCGGCGAAGACTTTGGTCCAGGCAGAAGAACAGGCATCCAGTCGTTTATCGACAACGATGTTGTCAGCATCATGGCGATTCCAGGTGTAACCGATCCTAACGTACAGCTGTCGCTGGTTGCTCATTGTGAAAGCTTGGGAAGCCGCTTTGCGATTCTTGATCTTCCTCGCGAAGTAACGAAGGTACAGGATGTGCTTGCTCATCGTGATTTGTTCGATTCAAGCTATTGCGCACTGTATAATCCATGGCTGCAAGTGTTTGACCCGCTTGACAAACGCAATATTTTCATCCCGCCATCTGGTACAATCGCTGGGGTATATGCTCGTTCTGACACGACACGCGGCGTACAAAAGGCGCCTGCCAACGAAACGCTTCGCGGTGTAGTAGGCCTAGACGTTCAATATAACAATGGCGAGCAGGATATTCTTAACCCAGCAGGCGTCAACTTGATTCGTGCTTTTACAGGTCAAGGCATTCGCGTATGGGGCGCTCGTACATGTTCATCCAATACACTTTGGAAATATATCAACGTACGCCGCTTATTCATTTTCATCGAAGGTTCGATCATGAATGGATCAAGTTGGGTTGTATTTGAACCCAATACCGAGCAGCTATGGGCCCGGGTTCAGCGCACGATTGACGCTTTCTTAACTCGTGTATGGCGTGACGGAGCATTGTCTGGTACAAGCCCGTCTGAAGCATTTTATATTGAAATTGGACGTTCAACGATGACACAGGATGACATCGACAATGGACGATTGATTTGTGTAATCGGCGTAGCGCCGGTGAAACCAGCTGAATTCGTCGTATTCCGCATCACGCAAAAAACAGGTTCGGAATAGTCATTAGCTTCCATATCGAATAACGGAAGGGGATCCACATGCCAGGAGATCGTATTGATCCATATCGCAATTTTAGATTTCGTGTAGAAGTAGAAGGACTTGAGCAAGCAGGATTTAGCGAGGTTTCCGGTTTTGAGGCAACCTTTGATGTGGTCGAATACCGCGAGGGCAACGAGGTTATTACACCTCGCAAGCTTCCAGGCTTAATCAAGTACGGCAACATTTCACTGAAATGGGGCACGACTGAATCGATGGAGCTGTATGATTGGCTTCAAGAATGCGCCGAAGGAACGATTGAGCGCAAAACGATTACGATCATCGCGCTTGACGAAGAAGGCGAAGACGTGGCTACTTGGCAGGTTATCGAAGCTTGGCCTGTTAAATATACTGCGCCTACCTTCAATGGTACCGGCAATGATATTGCGCTAGAGCTGATTGAATTCGCTCATGAGGGCTTAACGCGCACCGCATAGAAATGAGTAATTAAAGCTGGTTTATGGCGAACAAGGGAGGTCAGCAGGCGAGAAATCGTTTGCTCCTCTCTTGTTTTCCGCTTTTCTAGAAATTGATTCTATTTTACATATTGGAGTGATGACCGGATGGCGTTTCAAACGGAATATGAATTTGAATTGCCTCGCGGCTACGTGGATGATCAAGGTAATCTCCACCGGCGGGGTGTTATGCGGCTTGCTACAGCAGCTGATGAAATTTTACCGATGAAGGACCCGCGCGTACAATCCAACCCTAGTTATTTGACCGTTATTTTGATGGCTAGAGTGGTAACGAAGCTTGGGGACGTTAGGCATATTGATACGAAGCTGATTGAGAAGCTGTTTACGGCAGATCTTGCTTATTTGCAAAATCTATATCGTCAGATTAATGACTTAGAGGCGCCTAAGGTGCTTACCGCTTGTCCCAAATGTGACCACGAGTTCGAGGTGGCTGTCGATTTTTTGTCCTTAACGGAAGCTCTCTCTTAGGTTATCCGGTTGACCGGCTGTACGAGGAGGTAGGCTTCGTCGCGTATTATTTTCATTGGTCGCATGACGAAATTATGAGCATGGAGCATGCAGAACGCAGGCGCTGGTGCGATGAAATTTCCAAAATTAATCGCAAGATGAACGATGAATCAGATAGCGGTAAGAAAAACATTTTCGACGTTTTTGGAAAGAGGTGACGCGGCGCTATGGCAGTCATGAAGGGGCAAGAGAAAGGTCGCTTTCACGATGTAGCTACAACATTCAAGTTTTGGGTGGAGCTCGATGACATTTTTGTTGCTGGGTTCTCTGAGGTTTCGGGACTTGAGGCAGAAACAGAAATTGAGGAATACCGTGAAGGCGGAGTGAATGGTTATGTTCATAAGCTGCCGATGGGCGTTCGGTTCCCAAATCTCGTGCTGCGCAAGGGCATGACCAAATCGCCTGCTCTTTGGAGCTGGTACGAAAGCACAATAGATGGAACGATTGACCGCAAAACGGGTGCGATTGTACTGCAATCTGCTGATGGAACAGAATTTGGACGCTGGAGCTTCTTTGATGCTTATCCGGTGAGGTGGACCGGGCCGCATCTGAATGCGAGCACGAGTGACATTGCGGTTGAAACGATAGAAATTATTCATAGCGGTTTATATGGCGATTTTCAGAAGTAGGGTTGTGCATGAAGTTAAACGTTAATGAATCATAAATTGCAAGTTGAACGGGAATAGGAGGATGCACCGGTATGAAACGAATTTTGGACCGTATGGGCAAAGCTGCGACAAAGCAATCAACGTCGGTTCAGCCGTTTGCCGGAGGCATCTTAAATAAATATAAGACAGGCACAGGACGCAAAATATTTGAGCGGGTTGCTATGTCGCATGTGATCAAAAATGAACCGACCATTACTCAGCAAACGCTGCATGTGCAAGTCGTAGCACCTAAAGCAGCAGCACCAAATAACGGCAACAATAAAAAAACGCCGCCTAGTCCAGAGCGCAAGCCTGAGCGCATCATGATGCGCGAGCGAGTAACGGTAGAGCGTGAAACGATCGTATTCAGAGATGTGACACATATTGTCAAAGAACTAAGAACAATAAGAGAAATGGCAATAGCACAGCCAGTTCAAGGGAAAGAAACGAATGATGGAGCACTCCACAAAACAGGCATTACGAAGCAGTTAGATGAGATTGTTAACAGCAGTATAATTACGAACAGAGTCAAGCATGACCATTCCAAACGAATAATACCGCATGTCTTGCAGCTGCCTACCCAACCATTGAAGGCAGAGCAGCAGGCGGATTACTATAAATGGCTGCAAGCCAAGCTTCAACCCGGTATTGTCATTCAATCGCTTCGCAAGCTGGATAACCTTAATAAGCCGCTGGCGAAGGATCGAGCTCAGCTTAAGTCTAACCTCAAGCAGGCTAACGATTCTGGCGCATCATTGAGCAAGGCGCCTTTGCAGCTTACGAATGCACGCAGAGCTGTCGTTTCACAGGAGCAGCGGGAGGCTGGTAAGCAGAGCGCCGCTGCGAGAAAGGTTCAAAGTGAGGCTGATAAGAGAGCCGAAGCGGTGAAGCTGGAGCAGCGGGAGGCGGAGAAGAGAAGCGCCGCTGCGGGCAAGGTTCTAAGCGAGGCAGGGAAAAGAGCCGAAGCGGTGAAGTTGGAGCAGCGGGAAGCGGAGAAGAGAAGCGCCGCTGCGGGTAAGGTTCTAAGCGAGGCAGGGAAGAGAGCCGAAGCGGTGAATCTGGAGCAGCGGGAGGCGGAGAAGAGAAGCGCCGCTGCGGGTAAGGTTCTAAGCGAGGCAGGGAAGAGAGCCGAAGCGGTGAAGCTGGAGCAGCTAGAGACAGCGACACACATGTTCCGTACGCTCTCGAGCAGACAGGACGATAATGCGTTACCGCAAGAAGATCGTGCAAAAGGAAAAAAACAGCTAGAGCTAAAGCATCGTAATCATCAAAAACATAGCACCGAGCAAACGGAGATGTCGCAAGAAGCAGCACCAAATGGCAAGGAAGCGGATGTACAATCAAATGTCTCCGCGAATAAAACGAATCAACCGAATCGTTTGGCAATACCAAATGCAGAATCAGAAACAGAAGCTGCAGCTATCCATTCTAGTATCAAGGTAACCGCTAGCAAGATAACAGATGTTAATCGAAATAGGCTTCAGCTTCTAGTATTGCAGCGGAAGCCGCAGCTGTTGAACGAATTAATTGATCGAAGCAGCCAATCAGCGATTGCTGCCAAACGTCTCATTCATCGAGCGAATCGTTCACAGTCGGATCAGCCACGAGAGGTCGATAATGATTCAACTGTAAATCTGAATAATAGCAGCATGATTAATCCAGTCGTGCCTTCCCATAAAAAAGAGATTAAAGCTAATCCAGCTGATATTTCATCGAATGTAAGCAGCCGGAAGCGAAATGAAACAAAAACTTACAATGCTGCTACTTCCATTCATGCGGCACAAGCAGGGATATCAGCTGATTTATCTCAAAGATTTATACCTTCAAAAACATTATCAAATGCTCTAGAAGAAGCAGCAAGAATAAGGAATCGGAATATGGCTGCGAGGCCTACCCAGATGGTTTTGCGACGTTTTGAACAGAGACAGCCTGCGCAGAGCGTAGAGTCAGTGCTAAGGCAGGATGCAAGCAAGGCATCCGAAGCTACCGCCCTGAAGAAGCCGTCAACTCAGCTTATCTATAAGCATAAAGCTGCAACGGATCATAATCCGAAAGGGATTATACGTGCTCAAAGCCGCCGTGCTATTTTACATAAACGAACAATCGTACCAGAATCGCAAACCTTAACGCATGATGTGAATTTCAATCAAGGCGCTTCTGCTAGTGTCAGTCGAACAGACGCGAGTGCGAGAGCCGAGAATTTGTCTAAAATGGGAGAATTGAAGCCAAGCGAAGAGGCTGGTTTAAATACGCGCTTGGCACCTGTTACCGTTCGCGGACAATTAATTGCGAGAGCTGCGAATAATAAGACGACGTTATTAAAAAACGGAGCATCACTGTCGCATAAGCGGCGAATGACAGCGGCAAATCATGAAGCGAGCATCAGCGCTATACTTCAGAATGCAATACAAGGGAAAAGAAAAGGGACAACAATGCCTAGTCCTTTTTCTTCTGCTAATGCTGGAGCAAAAGTAGATTCAGCTTCTCCTTTAGTTGGAAGAACGGTTCATCGTTTTGCTGCTGAATGGCTCCCATCTGAAGCGATTAAAACCTCAGCATATGCGGTTGAAAACAATAATATTAGGCAAGCATCGACTTCATTAGTGCGAAGGCTAGCGGAGCAGCAGACTTCTCCAAACACAAAGCCAAGCGCTAGCGCTGATGCGAAACAAAAGCCGGTCGAATCAAGACTAGTTCAGCGGCAAGTCCGTAAAAATAGCAGCACCTCGGTAAATAAAATAGAAAAAACATATGGCGCTGAATCATTAAATGA
This sequence comes from Paenibacillus sp. NRS-1760, assembly GCF_050467785.1. Classification (NCBI taxonomy): domain Bacteria; kingdom Bacillati; phylum Bacillota; class Bacilli; order Caryophanales; family Paenibacillaceae; genus Paenibacillus; species Paenibacillus sp. NRS-1760. Next base: position 260,740 of record NZ_JBITPK010000010.1, read on the forward strand.
TGTGGCGAATAAAGCAACACAAACGTTGGCTAACCGCTTTGAAATGTCAGCCGAAGCAACGGAATCAGCGAAAGCTTCCGCATCCATGCGCGCGTATCCAACACTAAGCGTGCACAAGCAGACAGAATCAGGAGACATGAAGCTGTCAGCTCCTGCTCTCCCTATTGGCGAGAGAAATAACCGCAGCGCACAAACCAATCCTGTGAATCGTCAAACGCTAATGTCATCTTTCTTGAATAGCGGATCCAGAGCAGGAGTGACTCCATTCCGAACGATTCAAAGACATTCTGGCTTCGCCAATCTTGCTGCAAAAGCATCCAAAGAAAACAAGCCGTTGCTTAGCGGACTAACATCGGTTGTAAAAGCCGGTATTGAGCATAGTTCCGTTCAATCTAGCGGCACAATTGGCGATCAAGTAAGGCTTAGTTATACAGCAGCTGCCCGTCATCGAAATACAGCTGGCCAAGCTGCACCTAGCGGAGCAGAGACGAACGCTGCTTCATTTGGGGAACGAGGCGAGATGCCCACACTTTCGCATCATAAACCAAGTGGGCCCGCTGCACAGGAGCCGCCGCGTCAGGTGAAGGTGGAAGCGCCTCGCGAGCTGGACCCTGTGCAGCTGCAGAAGATGATTATGAAAATGCCGCAGCTGCATCCAGAAGCTATTGCGGATCAAGTATATAAGGCGTTGGAGCGAAAGATGAAGCTGGAGCAGCGAAGAAGAGGCTTCTAGAATGAACAGATTTGGAGGGGACATCGAATGGCATTAAGCAAAGCGCAGTTTTGGATCTTTCGAGCGAAAGAAACCGAGAAGGTAGATGTGCTTTTTAACCCGACTGATTATGAGATGGAATCCGGAAATCAATATGCGGAGAAGGAGATTGCGGGGCTGCAAACCCCGCTCTCCCAATTTACGAGCGGTGAGCGGACAACATTGAAGCTGAATTTGTTTTTTGATACGTATGAAGCGGGCATTGACGTTCGTACCTATACTTCCAAAATCGTGGGCATTCTCGATGTTGACTCGGATTTGCACACGCCGCCGACCTGTAAATTCATTTGGGGCTCGCTTGATTTTAAAGGAGTTATTACGAGCATTACGCAGAAATACACGATGTTTCTGGAAACCGGCGTCCCTGTTAGGGCATCCTTAACAGTCGATATGCTGAGCTCGCAAACGATGAAGGAACAATACCAAGAAATACCGCGTCAATCTGCCGATCGTACGAAGCAAAAGACGGTCAAGCAAGGGGATCAGCTGTGGTCAATAGCGGCTGAGGAATATGAGGACCCGGGAGCATGGCGCCATATCGCCGAAGCGAATGGGATTGATAACCCCCGTATGCTGTTATCCGGAAGAAGCTTGACGATTCCGAGATTGGAGTGAAAACGTGGCTGCATACTCCTTTGAGGATTTGGAATCCAAATATGGTGATTTTAGCGCACCTGAGGTTGATATTTTAATAGAGGGTCAATTGATAAAGCTTTCGAACATGGCCGTAGAATGGGTTGATGTCGAGCAAACGACGGATGCACAGGCGGATATCGCCAGGTTTTCGATTTCTAATGGCTATATATGGAGCGAATCCCGCATGCAATGGGTAGGCACAACGATTGCGGTAGGCAAGAAGGTGCAAATCAAGCTTGGTTACGCAGATAAAAAATCGCTTGTATTTGATGGAATCATGACAGGTTATACCATTGATTATCCTTCAAACGGCAGCCCAAGCATTGTCGTAACGGCAATGGACCGCTCTTTTCTCATGATGAAGACGTCACACTCTAAGGTGTGGAACCAAATGAAGGACAGCGATGTCGTTCGGCAAATTGCCGGAAATTATGGTTTGTCTGTCGATTTGGACGATACGGGCGTCACGAAAAAAACGATTGAGCAAATCGGGGTGAGCGATTATCATTTTGTCCGCTCGCTCGCGATGGATAACGACAGGCATTTCTATGTAGAAGCATCCAAGCTTATTTTCAAAAAACCGAAAACATCAGGAGCGCCGCTTATTACGCTGAAATATGGGAAAAACCTCGTTCAGTTCACGCTGACGGTGGATGCTTCCAGCCAGACATCACAAGTTAAAGTTCGCGGCTATGACGTCGATAAGATACAAGCGATAGAATCCGTTGCCAGCTCGGTTACGATTATTGGTACGAACACCAAAAGCGGCCCCAGTGTAGCAAGCATGCTCTCTAATCAAAAGATGGAGGTCGTATACACGCAGGCAGCATCGCAGGACGAGGCGCAATCGCTTGCGAAGGCGATGCTGGATCGTATTTCCCGCGAGCTTGTGAGCGGACATGGAACTTCGATTGGTTTTCCAGAGATGAAGCCAGGTGAATTAATCAAGATTGAGGGTCTCGGCAGCGACAAGCTAAATCAACTGCTGCGATTGACGAAGGTTACGCATAGACTCGACGCAACGGATGGCTACATGATTTATTTTGAGACGGAGGGGAATGCGATATGAGCACGATGTATCCCGGTTTTTTTGACCAGCATCAGCGCTCCATGCAATCCGAGCAGCTGTCCGGAGTGTGGAATGCAATCGTTACCGACAACAAGGACCCGGATAAGCTTGGCCGCGTAAAGGTGAAGTTTCCACTGCGCGAAGGTGAGCTCCAGACTGATTGGGTACGCGTTGCCACTTTAATGGGCGGGAACGACATGGGCTCTCTCTTTTTGCCGGAGGTGAATGATGAGGTGCTTGTCGCCTTCTTAATGGGGCGGCTGGATCAGCCGATCGTCATTGGCTCTTTGTGGAGCAAGAAACAAAAGCCGCCTGCGCCGAACGACAAAAACGATATTCGCAAAATCAAGACGAAAACCGGGCATGAGATTACGTTTGATGATACGAGCAGCGCAGGCACGGTTACGATAAAAACGTCAAAAGGCCATCATATTACGTTTGCCGATAAGGATAAGACGGTTACGGTTGAAACGCAAGACAAGCAGCAATCGATCAAGCTGGATGAGACGGGAAAGAAGGTCACCATCAAATGTGGTTCAGCGTCTACGATTGAGATGAGCGCGCAAGGTGATGTAAAAGTGACGGGCTCAAAATCGGTTACCGTAAAAGGCGCTCAGGTGAAGGTGGAGGCGGATGCAGCGCTCACGCTTCAATCCAATGGCATGCTTGAGGTAAAGGCTAACGGCATTTTGTCGCTGAAGGGCGCGATGGTTAAGATCAATTGATGGCTGAGGGAGGCTGCAGCAGATGTCGGCATCGTTTTTGGGGAAAGGATGGAAATTTCCCGTTCAGGTAGACGCAACAACCGGCCGTATTCGCATGGCGGAAGGCGAGGATGACATTGAAGAGTCTATCCGAATTATTATTCGAACGTCGAAGGGCGAACGATTAATGCGTCCTGATTTTGGCTGCGGCTTACGGAATTTTGTATTTGGCACAACGGATGAGACATCGCTTAGACTCATTGCCAGTGATGTGCAGGAAGCCATTCGAATTTGGGAGCCGAGAGTAAAGGACGTAGAGGTAGAGGTGAAGCCTGATCGGCAAAATAACGGCCGTGTGCTAATGAGCGTCTCCTATGCGGTAAGATCCACAAACAATCTTTTTAATCAGGTGTTTCCTTTCTATTTAGAGGAAGGAAGCAAATAACGGGAGCGAGCAACGTGATGAAGCACGGGGGAAGAAATGGCGGTGACAACCGTCCGCCAAAAATCAATCATAATAACTTATCCTCTTTTATGGCTCAGTTAAAGGAGATGGCACCTCATTATACGCCGGAGTGGCGATTCTCGCAGGAGGAGCCTGATGCGGGGACGGGACTAGCCTATTTGACCGCTGAGATGCTGGAGGACACGGTTAATCGGCTTAATCAGGCGCCGCTCAATCATTTCCTTGCTTTCCTCGATCTTATCGAGGTCAAGCTGCAGCCGCCTCGTCCAGCCCGGGCGACCGTTGTGTTTCAACTGAGTGAAGGAACGGTCGACCCCGTTTATTTGCCGGCAGGCATTGCATTGACAGCCCCGCATCCTGACGGCGGCGAGCCGCTCGTATTTGAGACGGAGAAGGTGCTGCTCGCTACACCAGCGAAGCTGATGGAGTGGATTAGTGTAAATCCACAAAAGGATCACATTGCTACTGCAGCACTGGACTATGGAGATCGATTGAAGAGCGGCCTAGCTGAGCCAATCAGCTTATTCGATACCAGCTCTATGCCAAATGAGCAGGAGCATACGCTATATATTCGGCATGACGATATTTTTCTAGTAGATCGGCCAAGCCGATTTTACATAAATGTTCACCACACCGAAAAACGTTACTCTGAACCGGAGCTTGCAGCCTCGCTCGCATCCGAGTGGGTGGAATGGACGTATCCATGCAACGGGGAATGGGTAAAATTTGATTCCGCAACGGCAGCAGGCAGCATGGTCGTTTTATATAAACAGCGAGCTGGAAAGCTGGAGCTCACTGAGCATGAAGGAATAACTGGCCGCTGGATCAGGTGTACCGTGAAACAGCTGCAAGGCGCTGCCTCCCCTCTGCTTAACAAGCATTTGGAGATGGATAAAATAAGGCTTCGTGCGGCGCATGATGCGGCCGGCGACAATGTTGGCATTGAGCCAGGCGCATTATATTTTAATGACACGGAGCTCTTGAAGGATGGGTTTTACCCGTTTGGAGAACATTTTGTTCCTTATTCCGTTTTTTATTTATCGTGTGAAGAGGCGTTTAGCAAGCGTCAAAGCAAAATCAAGCTGACTTTCACTGCGAGAGCGATACCGAGTAGGCTCAGAATGGCGCAGGATCCCGAAGTAAAGTGGAAAATGGTCATGCGGACTTCCGATTTTGATGAGAAGGATCCGCCGCGCGTATGCATCAGAAGTGTTCAATGGGAGTATTGGGATGGCAGCAATTGGGGCAGGCTGCCCGGCAGCGAGCAATTCGGAACATTGTTTGCCGAGCTGCCGGAGCAGAGTGAACGAAGCTTTACATTGACGTTCAACTGTCCAGACGATATGGCGGAAACGTTCGTAAACGGTACGTCTGATTATTGGATTCGGGCACGCGTGCTGCAGACTGATCCTATTATCGCGCCTGTCGTGGAATATATGTCACCTTGGCTCGCACAACCTGTTCTGTCCTATGCCCATGCCTCGCAAAGCTTATTTATGCCAGAGCATGTCTATACAAGAAGCAATATTGACAATCGTGATCGAACGCCTTCTGCACAACATGGCGGTCAGTCCTTTAAGCTGTTTGAGCAAATTCCAGCAAGTCATCCTGCGATGTATGCTTCCTTTAATGCTGCGCCGTTAAAAGGTCCTATTCGTCTGCATATTGAGCTGGAACGCAGGTTTACAGCCAGCAATCAACCGCCGTGGGTGGAGTGGGAAGCGCTTTGCTTGGAAGCAGGCCGCTACATTTGGCAGCCGCTGAAGGTGGTGGACAACACTGAGGCATTTACGATAAGCGGAGAGCTGCAATTTGTAGGCCCATCTACGATGGCACCGGCTCGCTTGTTCGGGCATGAGCGTTATTGGATACGCGCAGTCAATCGTGATGGCTCGCTCGGAGATTCCTTTCCGGGCAATCCAGTAGCCTCAAGCATGCATCTGAATGCTGTTTCGGTCAGGCAGCAGGTTAGTCAGGAGAAGGAGCTTTCAATTCCTGCGGACGGCTTTGTACAGCTAGCGCCTACGGCATTCATTGAAGAAGAGGTGTGGGTAGATGAGCTCGCACATTTCACGCCAATGGATCGTGTGAAATGGTCTGACTCCGAGCCTGAATATTATATGTTGCAAAGAGACGGTGACGGTAATGACCAACGCTTCTGGGTGAGATGGCAGCCGGTCGTTTCGCTTGCAGAGTCTGGCCCAATTGACCGTCATTATTCACCGGACCACGCAGGCGGAATGCTGCAATTCGGAGATGGCATACGCGGGAAGCTTCCTTCCTCTGAGACGGCGGAAACGGTGCGCGTTCGCTTTATAACTACCGCGGGCGCAAACGGGCATGTCGATGCCGGGCAAATAACGGGAATGGTGCTTCCATTTGCATTCGTCAGCAGCATCAGCAATCCGGCTCCTTCAATTGGCGGCGGTGATGCGGAACGGGTAGAGCAAGTGCTCGTAAGGGGACCGCAGCGGCTTAAGCACCGCGGACGGGCAGTTACCGCAAGCGACGTAGAATGGATTGCTAGAGAGGCATATCCGCAGATTGCAAAGGTGAAATGCTTAAGCAATCGAAATGCAAGGCTGGAGCGCGCATCTGGTTCCATGGTTGTGGTTGCTTTCCCAGCGGGCGGCTTGGAAAGCGCTGCTCAGTTTCCAGAGCTGCGCAAAGCAGTGGAGCGTGAGCTCATGCAGACAGCATCCAGTCTGGTTTCCTTGGGCGGTGCCATACGGGTCATCGAGCCGGCTTATTTGGAAGTGTCCGTGCATGCAACGGTGGCATCCCAGTCCGTTGATGATCTGCTTCCGCTAGAGATGGCTTGTGCAGCCAAGCTGAATGCGTTCTTACATTCGGTAACTGGAAATGTTGACGGCAACGGCTGGAATATTGGAGAAACGCTGCATGTATCTGTGCTTCACTCCCTTTTGCATGCTGTCCACTCGCTTTTATATATCGAACGTCTTTATTTACATATTGTCAAAATAGAAAATGGAAATCGTACCGAATGGGATCCCGGCCGGATGAATGAGGTTATTCATGGCATTGTCGTTAATGGCAGCCATAGCATAACGGCCTTCCCTGGACCGAAATAAGAGTTCCGAATGAGGGTAGTGCGATCAAAAAAAGAAAAGGAAGGAGAGATCAAATGCTGCCGAGGCTGCCGCTAGACGACCGCACGTATGCGGAAATCGTTCAACAAGCAAGAAGGCTCATCCCGAAGCGGGTTCCGGAATGGACGGATGAGAATGCGCATGACCCGGGCATTACGTTTATTGAGTTATTCGCTTGGCTGACAGAGATGCAGCGTTATTTCATTGGCCGTGTCCCGGACAAGAATAGGCGCAGATTTCTTGATCTGCTTGGTATTCAGCCTGCAGACGCAAGTTCGGCGAGAGCTACTGTACAGTTCTCAAATATTAAAGCTCCAGTGACGCTGCCTCGCGGGACGAAGCTGATGGCTGAGGATCAGATGTTTGAGACGGAAGCCTCCATTTCCCTTGTGCCGCTTGCGCTGGATAGAATCGTTACGCGAACGGAACGGGAAGCCAATGACGTCACAGCTACAAATGATCATGCCAATGTTGCCTTTTATGCGTTCGGGAAGGATGCAAGGACAGCCTCGAAGCTTTATCTTTCCTTCGATCGGGAGCTGAGCGCGCAGGAACAGGTCACGATAAACATCAATCTTTTGGAAGCGGATAAAGGCGTTGGCAATGACGAGCTGCAGCATCTGGTAATCAATCGCGAAGCCATCTCTCCATCTGCAAGGCTCTCGTGGAAAGCTTATTGCTGGGATGAAGCAGCAGGGACAGCAGGGTGGATGCCCGTTGAAGTGATAGAGGATGAGACGCTACATTTGACGCTTAGCGGTAAAATATCATTTTGCCTAAGGGCGCCGATGCGTACGGTAACTGTGCATCCTGCAAGCGAGCAGCCGCGATATTGGATATGTGCAACAGTTGAGGAGTCTGGTTATGAAATGCCGCCTCGCATTCGTCAGCTAATGCTGCATACGATCAAAGCTGAGCAGAAGGATACATTAAGCGAAGTGATTGATTTTACGGTATCGGGAGAGCCCCATGAAGAAATACATATTGCTACCTACTTAGCTGTTTTTGGACAAATACGAGTTCAAGTGCGAGCTGCAGATGGCGCATGGCGATACTGGCAGGAAATTGCTTCCTTTGAGGAGCTGCCTCACTCTGATCGCCCGCCTGCGTTTTATACCGTTATAAGACATGCTTCGATGGACCATGTAACGGTACAGTTTAGCGACGGCTCTACCGGAGCTGTTCCGCCGCCTGGACAAACGGTTCGTATCATTGCTAGTGAACCTAGGTTTGACCTTTACCGATTTATTGGACGAAGCAATGGGCTGCCGAGCCAAAGCTTTGAGCTGTACAATCTATCCTGCAAGAAACGCGAGGCACTAAAGCTGCAGGTAGGTGAACAAGAGCCGAATGGCCATTTCAAATGGCAGGATTGGAAGCGTGTAGATGAGTTTGACCGCTCTAAGCCAGGCGATCGTCATTATATTTATGATCCCGTCAAAAGACTCATTTACTTCGGCAATGGCGAAAAAGGAGCTATTCCGCCAGTCAGTATGGACACCAATATCGTTCTTACCGGTTGCGAATTAGGCGGTGGTGATCGTGGCAACGTTAAGCCTTATCTCATATCTGAGTGGGTGAACGAAGCACATAAAGCATTGCAAATCGAAGTGAATAATCCAAGTTTTGCAGCTGGAGGCTCGGAAGCGGAAACGCTGCAGGTAACGCTGCAGCGGGCGCAGTCAGAACTGAAGCATACATTCCGTGCCGTCACCAATGAGGATTACGAAACTTTGGCTTTAGCAACACCAGGCGCTGCCGTAGCTAGAGTGCATGCAATTCCTCTCTATAAGCCGGGACTTGATGATTATCCGCGAGAGAAGGCAAATGGTCAAGTTTCTGTTGTAGTCGTACCATACGGTTTAAGCGATACACCAACGCCAAGCGCCGGTTTTCTGCAAACTGTAAAACGTCATTTGGATACAAGAAGATTAATAACGACAGAAGTACATGTCATTCCCCCCATTTATATTAAAGTAACCGTCAATGCCGTTGTTGTTGTCGAGCCTCAATTCGTAGATGAAGGACAACGTTTAGTAGAGCAATTGAAAAAGCTGCTAAGACCGCTTGATGGTGAGCATGAAACCAAAGGCTGGAAATTTGGCCGGTCTGTCTATAAGGGAGACATTTATAATGCGCTAAGCAAGGCGAGCGGCGTAGTATACGTACAGGATTTGTGGATTGATGCGGAAGGTGCGCATGTTAGGAAAAGTGCAGGAGGAGACATCATTCTTCCGCCGCAGGGACTTGTTTACTCGGGGCAGCATGAAATTGAACTCATTAGTCGCACCCATCTATAGCATCGTGGCAATCGGCTGCAAAGGAGGTACAGCATGAACGGAAAAGACCAGTTTTTCTCGATTAACCGCGAGCAGGATTGGCTGCGCGGCACCGGGTATAATCTTGATTTTCATTTAGCAGGCTTCGGCGTTTGCCGCGATAACAAATACGGAATAGCGGGAACGATTCAGCTGAGTGACCTCGCAGGTACAGCTGCCATTCAAGAGCTGGCTGTTTCCCAGCATGAGCATATGTTTTTGCTGGATGAGCGCGCGGATCTGTGGATTTACGACCGCCGTAATGCTGATCATAAGCGCTTGTTTACACAAGGGCATGGTCTGTTCAGCTCCCATGCTAGACTTGCTGCCTCCGGCGAGCTTTTAATTGCCGCCGATCGCACGGGTGAGAGGACAGTCGCTGCTTACCATACCGGCAATGGACAAACGCTTTGGTCGCGCGGAGGCAATGAAGCAGATGGAGTTTTGCTGCATCCGCTTGAGATAGCAGCGGATAACCGGTATGTGTACGTGCTGACACCGCTTGAACTCGATACGGGAGGCGATGAGCCGTCAATAGCAGAAGGCGCTAAGCTCGGGATCATCCAGTTTACGTTAGGCGGCGCACTTGTCAGTGTATGGAGTGATCCAAAGTTTACACAGCATGTACGAGCGAAGCTAAGGCATTTGAACCGAACTTACTTCATGACCGTCGCGGCATCGGGTGAGCTTTATATATTTGATACGTTATACGCAAAGCTATTTTCATTCGGGCCTACTGGAACATTGAGTGCGAAACGTGAACTCCCTGCTCTTCCTTATGCAGGACTTTGTGCTGACAGCAGCGGCATGATTTATATTGGCGACACGAGGCAAATGGATCAAGTGAGCGAGGATGACCGCTTTATCGTCCAGTTGAATGCTGCTGGCGAGACAGTTGGACGCATTACAGGTTTCCGTGGCAAAGCGGATCAGCTGTTGATTGATGAGAAGGATCGCATGTACATTTTGAACAGCGAAGACGGAACGATTACGATCTTGAACTTACAGCCGCAGACGCTGTTGATGGAGGAAACGGGTGTTCCTGAAGGGGTCTGGCTTTCACGGGCGTTCGATAGCGCAGAAGCCGAAACCGTCTGGCACAAGATGGCGCTTAACTCCTTTATTCCAGATGGCACACAGATTCATATATCCTATTTCAGTCAAAATGACGATAGCTGCATTATCGCCGGAAGCTATCGAAAAGTAGACGATTGGCTAGCTGATGCGACGATTCCCTACCGCGAAAAGCTGAATGCACTAGCCGAATTTTGGTCAGTGCCGGTTATTAATCCGAGTGATGCATTGTTTTTTGGAGCAAAAGGACGTTACTTGTGGCTAAAAATCGAATGGATCGCTTCGGAGCGGTATACGCCGCTATTGGAGTCCCTGCGAATTTATTTTCCGAGAGACACTTATTTAAATTATTTGCCTGCTGTCTATCAAGAGGACCCGGCAAGCCGTGATTTTCTTGAGCGTTATTTATCATTATTCGGCACGTTGTTTTCCGAGATTGAGGAAGAAATTGAGGATTTATCGGAATACATCGATCCTGAACGGGCAACGGGCGAGCATTTACGCTGGCTGGCGACTTGGGTTGGCCTGGAAACGGATGATTATTGGACGGATGAGCAGGTGCAGGCGTTCATTCAGGCCGCACCGGAGCTTTATCGTTACCGTGGCACGCGTCAAGGCTTAATGAAAACGATCGAGATTTATACGGGTATTGCACCGCTCATCGTGGAATATTTTCAAACAAAGGCGATGCGCGACAACGGAGAGCTGCGGCATCTGACAGATCAGCTTTATAGCGGTGATCCGTATACGTTTACCGTGCTGCTGCGGCCGGAACAAGCGCCAACAGAGAAGCAGCGAGTCGTTATCGAACAGCTGCTGGATGAGCAAAAGCCGGCCTATACGGAAGCGAAGCTGGTGCTGCTGCAGCCTTGGATGTATTTGGATTTACATACGTACTTAGGCATAAATACGGTGCTGACTGAGCCTTCACTGCTCAAGCTGAACCCTGATCGTTCGATGCCAAATGACACGCTGATCGTTGACGTTGGCATGGAGAAGCGCATGGATATCCATACCCGTTTAGAAATGGATTCAGAGCTGGAATAGTATAATTACGCGAAGGAGCGGTACAAGTGAAAAAATCGAGGCTGTATCCATTTGAGAGAAATCGTTATTTTTACGGGAAGCTGTTGACGGTACGCGATTTCGAGTCGGAGCAAAAATATTTTAATGATAAAAGAAGGCTGTTGAACCGTCTGCTCTATGGCAGCGGCGTGTTGTCCGGCATGCAGGTTGTAGCGGTAGATGACAAAACAATTTCGGTCGAAATGGGCGTAGCAATCGATTATATCGGACGAGAACTGGTTATTCCTTCACCTGTAACGTTAAAGCTGTCGATGATCGAGGGCTTTACAAACAATGAATATAAGAAAAACGTATACTTGTGCGTCGCTTATGATGAGAAAGGCAAGGAGCCCGTTCACTCGGTAGGCAATTCAGCAATTCGCAACGATGAAGTGAGCGAATACAACCGTGTGCTTGAATCCTATCGTTTATTCATTAATGAAGAAGCGCCTGCACCGTCCTCATTTGAATTCGTTAGATTGCTTGAAAATGTAGCTACGATTTATGAAGATGCGAACGTACGGATTACGCAGCGTATGCCAAAGTATGTGAATGTTGGCGAGGTTGTTGAGGTCAAGCTGGTGGTTGAGAAGACACTGCAAACGCCGCGAATTGCTTTCCAATATGATTATGAAGCAATGGGCTTCACCTCTGTTGGCCATGATGGGAATACCGTTATGTTTGTTGAGCCGGGCGATGCGCAGGAAACGGAGTACTCGGTTAGTTTTCATTTGAAAGCGCCGCAGACTGCTGGCATCAAAGCACAGCTTACTGTACCTAATCATGCTGCGAAGTTAACCATTGGCGACTCGGCTATTCCACTGGATACGAATGCGAAGCACATCATTGAGGTGCTGGACGAGCCTGTAGCGAATCGTATATTGAAGGATTGGCATGAACGCAGCTTAGAGCAGGCAGTAGAGGGTTCTGCTGATCAAAGCATCTGCTTAGCCAAAATCAGCTTGCTCCAAATGGGACCGACCTACATGATTGAGAAGGTGGATCGTGTACCTTTTGATGAATATATCGAGAGCACCGCGCTGCTGCAGCGTTTAACGCAAACGTCGCAATCCTCATCGCTTCATAAGTTTTATGCGAGCGCGGAGACGCATGATCTGGAATACGATGAGAAGCCAACTCTTGATGTACAGTATCATCCCGAACGCAATGAATTTGATTTCAAGCTTGGTATTCCGCGGCCTCAGCATTTGTATGATGAGATTTCAACGGGTACAATGGAAGTAGCGCTGGAGTCTATCGGCAAGACAGGCGGCTTCTTCTTCTCGCGCGGCAAAAAAAACTATGTGTCTGATGAAATTCAGCATGGCCTTGGCGAGGGTCAAGTATCGGTTGTAGTCGGCTTGGAAGAGATCGATAAGACGATTTTGGCTGACCAAGCAAGCACGATGAAAAAAGTATATTATGGACAAAGCGACGTATTTAAAGGCACAGAGTTTGAGCCTGATATACCGAATGTATCGCTTGGAACAATTGTTTATCCAGAGAAGGGCACATTCCGTATCGGAATGAAGCTTCAAGGTGAAACCGAGTCGGCTGCGTCTGTAATCGCCGTTCGCTGGTGGGCATTCAAAAGTTTAGGTGCGGCGAAAGCGGCTGATCAAGTAAATGATGAGATAGATCAAGGGTTTGCAGAAGCGGCTGCATCGCAGCAGGAGTAAGCCATTATAAGCTGTTCAGAAGGTCGATAAGAACGATGATCTTGCTGAGCAGCTTTTTTATATATGGCGTAAACTAGTATAGGTGTACAAGAAGGAGGCTTTTATTTGAAAGACCTTTATGAGCGTTTAAGGGAGCTGAGCGAGGGTGAGGCTAGAAGCCTTCTAAACGACCTTCTAAAGCTGACTGTACCGTTTACTGAACAAGGAAATGGGGAGCAGATGGCTCTGGCTGACTCCATTGTACAAATATATGAAAAAAGCGTGCAGCACTCACATTCCTTGCGAGTTGAAGCTGAGCAGCGCAAAAGCATGGTTCATCTCGTATGCAGCATGTCGGATGCAGGGTCTTTGAAAGTAGCCCTAAGCAATTTAGGAAAACATGCAGACAATGAGGTATTGTCGTTTAATGATTGCTTTTCAGTAGGTCCAATTAAGAATATTGATCGTGTGGAAGGACAGCGGTCTCGAGAATTTTGGCAAATGGAGAAGCTGTCTGGTTTTATGTTTAATCACCACATGAATCGTGAGCATCAGATTCAGAGAATGATCGAGAAAATAACAGCCATAGCTGAGCATAAATCTATCATCATCTGGTGTGCCGATAACGCGCACGATCAGGTAGGACTGCGTTTCATCATGCATTTGCTAAAGAATCGTACCAATAGCGTACATATGATGAATGTTTCTGAGCTTTTTCGGCTTAACGCGGCAAGCATGCAGACTAACCTGCCTCACTATGCGCAAGGGCTGCTAGAGAGGGATGTTTACTTAAATATCGTAAACGGATATGAGCAAGCAGAGAAAATAGTAGATAGTGAGAGACGACGCTATGAAGCAGAGTGGTTGGAGCTGTCTCAGGAAGAGTGTACACTGCGTTTATGGGAAGATGGCAAGATTAAGCATGCTGCTGAAGAGGAGCTTGATAGGAGGCTTATAACTATTATTGATAAGCTTGCAATCGAAAGCGAGGATGGATTTGTAAAGGCAGGAGCTGTTATTGGAGAATTACAGGACCACTATTTTCAGCTAATCGACTTTCGTTTCACTGAATATCGGCTGTGGACGCTAATTAGCGATGGCTGCTTGGCGTTTAGAGGACTGCCGGGTGCGATGCATCAATATTCCGTGCGAAATAACAGAGGGAGGACAATTTGATGAAGCCGTTATTTGGGAAGGATTCTGCTATTCCAGATAAGAAAAAGATCGTTTTTCTAGGAGACAGCATTACGGATGAGGGTACGTTTATTGCTTACATGGATGCTTATTTCCTGCAGCATATGCCAGCCAATCAAATGACACTCATTAACCTTGGCGTAAGCAGCGAGACAGCATCTGGCTTAAGCGAACCGGAGCATCCTTTTCCTCGTCCCTGCGTGCATGATCGGCTTGCCAAGGCTCTAGCGGAAAGCAAACCGGACTGGGTCGTTGTATGTTATGGAATGAATGACGGCATCTATTATCCTTATTCTTCTGATCGATTCGAAGCGTATCAACAGGGGTTATTACGGGCTGTTACTCAGATTAAGGCCATGGGAGCCAAAATAATTCTTATGACGCCGCCTCCATTTGATGCCGCATCGTTTACCGGCGGCAGCTTGCTTCCTTCTGGGCAACCAGCATACAGCTATTCTCAACCTTTTGCTGACTATGAGGATGTATTGAAGCGATACGCAGACTGGGTGCTGACTTTGGACGATGTCGCAGATGCGCTCGTTTCTATCCATGATCCCATGCTGCTCGAGTGGGAGCATAAGCGTAAGGAGAATAACAATTATGTAACGGGGGACGGCATTCATCCGAATGCTGAGGGGCACTGGCTGATCGCCGCTGCTCTGCTTCGTGTGTTGTTTAATATATCACTGGAGCAAATGCCCGAATATGTGCTCCAACCAGACTCTTCATCGCTGTTCTCGGCTGTAGAGCAGCGCCATCGATTGCTCAGCTCGGCATGGAAGGAGCATGTCGGACATACGAACCCGAATAAAGCGGAAGCGCTGCCGCTGGAGCTGGCATTGAAGGAGGGCGAAGCGCTTAAAAATCTTATTCTCTCCTTGGCTGATCATCCAGAGAACAAAAATAATAGCCGTACTTCAAGCTGGAAGGGCTATGAGCGTATCGATTTTATGCTGAAGGGAAGAGAAGGACTAATCGTTTTTCCTAAAACATTTGCGCAAGGCAGGCCATGGATATGGCGCGCTGAGTTTTTTGACGCGTTCTCCTACCCCGATATGGCTTTGCTCGAGCAGGGCTGGGCAATTGCTTATTATCGACTAAGCGACATGTATGGATGCCCGGGTGCGGTAGAACGGATGCGAACGTTCCAAACCTACGTGACAGGAGCTTATGAGCTCGCTCCAAAAACGGTGCTTTTTGGGTTCAGCCGCGGCGGGCTATATGCGTTTAATTATGCAGCCAAGTACCCAGACCAAGTGAAGCTGCTGTACTTAGATGCCCCTGTACTCGATATGCGCAGCTGGCCAGGCGGGAAAGGCGCAGCTGCAGGTGGAGCGGCTGAGTGGGAGGAGTGTCTGGCTGTTTACGGTGAGACGGAAGAAACGGAATCGTCACTTAAGGGCTGCTCTCCTCTGGACAGAGTAGAAGAGCTGGCAGCAGGCGGTATTCCCGTTTTGATCGTTGCAGGTGATGCTGATATTCCGCTGCCTATAGAAGAGAACACGCTGCCATTCGAGAAACGTTACCGTGAGCTTGGCGGGGCCATTAAAGTCATTGTGAAGCCGGGAGTCGGTCATCACCCGCATAGCTTGGAGCAGCCAGAGCCGATTTTATCTTTTATTCAGCAATATTCCAAGTGAGAGAATGATAGCCATAAAGAACGGCTGGTGGGAAATGGACGAAAATGACAGTCTTCAACTTGGGAAAGTGGAGCTAACGGACATCGGAACCGATATTAGCGTGGAGATTCCATTTATATAGAGCTAACGGACATCAGATCCGTTATTTGCTCGAAATCTCCATCTTTAAGGAGCTAACGGACATACAGTCTCTTATTTGGCTTTAAGAGCAATGGTTATCCTTCAATTTGGATAAATAACGCATCTGATGTCCGTTAGAATTCGAAATGGGCTTAAAATCAGTAAATAGCGGAATGTATGTCCGTTATAATATGCTCCCCAAATAGTAGACAGGTGAAGTAATAAAAAAACCTATTGCTATGAGTGGAGCATTTTTATGTCTAAATCCAATAGAGAAACTAACCATTATCGAAGAAATCGAAAGTGGCGAACTTGGCCCTATAGCCGCTGCCTTCAACAGTCCCAGAATCCTTCTGGGGAACCCTGAAGTGCGAAAAATATTATTTGCAAACATACCGAACTTTTGATGAGCTTGAACAGGACATTGAAGCCTACATTCACTTTTACAATTACGAACGATTACAGGCAAAACAAAACAGCCTCAGTCCAATGGAGTTTAGGACTAAGGCCGTTTAACGATTTTTATTATTTGTACTGTTACTTGACGGGGGCAGTTCACATTTATTGTTATTCCTCAGGAATGATATAGGACATTTCAAGTCGTACAGGCTTATCTTTATTTAATAAAAAAGTGAGAAGCGTACTGCCTGACTTGAACAGAACCCGTACTCGGCCATTGTCGAGCTTTTCCTTGGTGGATACCGTTTTGGCGGCTAATAATCTGCTGTACGTTTGTTCCATGACAACTGGATTCCATGTCGTCAGTTGACTTACAAAAAAAGCTTCTGGATTGTCTTCATCGACTTCCAGTACAAAGGACATTTGCATTGCGCTGAACGTCAGCGTTTGCGGCAGTATTGGATCGAGTGCTAGGTCGGGATCAACAAATATAGGGTCTTCGCTTTTCGTTGTATCCTTCTCTGTGTTCGCCGCCGTTTCCTTGGTGCTGCCAAGTGCAGCAGGTAGAGCAGTGGAGCCGCCAGCAGCCATTGTCTTTGTCTGAATGCTTTGCGGTGTTGCTGTTGGCATTGCGGCTGAATTACTGCTGCCCTCCGGCGTCGCCGAAGGTGCTATCGCTGCTTGGTCTGTCGCTTTCGGTTCAGGTGATGAAGAATCTGCTGAAGCATCAGCTTCGTCGGTCGTTATAGGTTCTGTAGGCTCGTCTACAAAAATTTCTTCAGTAAGCTTTTCCTCAGGAACAGTTACAGGAGCATCAGGAACACCCAACGTTTCTTGCAGCTTTATGAGCGACAGATTCATGAAGCCTTCAGCGTACAAGCTGCCGTCTCTGAAAAAACCTTTGTAAAGAGGCGCGCCGTCCATATCGTACAGTGCTCCTATGCCTTCATATTTGTTATTGACGAATTTGCCGTCATAGACAACACCGCCTGAGGCATTAAACATTTGTCCGCTGCCATTCTGCTGTCCGCTGGCGAATGACCCTGTATAAACAACGGAGCCTGTCTCATTGAATAAGATGCCAACACCATGATAGCTGCCGAGAAGAAAGGCGCCGTCGTATTTTACGAAGCCTGATGGGTAATATTGTTTTCCCGGGCCTGACAGCTTGCCAGCAAGGAAGTTGCCTTCGAATAATAAAACGCCATTATTGTCAAACTGCTTGCCTGTACCCTCATAAACCCCAGTATTAAATTGGCCTTCATAGATCAGCTTGCCTGATTCATTGTAAAGTTTTCCATCGCCGCTGTATGAACCCTTCAGAAAGGCGCCAGCATAGATGATCCCGCCGCCAGCATCATATGCTGTACCAGCTCCATCGTACGCTCCGGCTGCAAACTCGCCAACATATTGAGGTTTTCCCCCTGGATAAAATAAAGTTCCAGCACCCGCATATTGATCGTCAGCAAATTGTCCGCGGTAGAGAAGCTCTCCCTCTTCATTAAACAACTCGCCTGAGCCCGCCATCATTCCTTTAGCGAAATCTCCTTGGTAACGAAGCTTGCCGTTTGGATAATATAGCTTCCCTGGACCGCTGTATTGACCATCG
This sequence comes from Paenibacillus sp. NRS-1760, assembly GCF_050467785.1. Classification (NCBI taxonomy): domain Bacteria; kingdom Bacillati; phylum Bacillota; class Bacilli; order Caryophanales; family Paenibacillaceae; genus Paenibacillus; species Paenibacillus sp. NRS-1760. Next base: position 278,574 of record NZ_JBITPK010000010.1, read on the forward strand.
ACCAGTTCTCCTTTAAACAGCAGATTACCTTCCGCGTCAAGGACGGATGCAGCTCCTGTGAAGTTGCCATTCGCAGCAGCAGCTGCTTCCAGCTGAGGCGTTCGTCCGAACCATTTGTTAATGAAGGCTGGCGGGCTTACAAATCCAAAATAAACGATGATCAGAGTAATGACGAGAACAAGTGCGATAAGCTTCTTCGCTATGTAGTAGCTCCCGATGCGCAAATAATTGTTGAGCGATCGAAGCGGGCCAAAAATAGCAGTAACCAGCCATTTGCGGAGCACAGCAAGCATACGCTTTGGCAGCGTTTTCGCCCGTTTAAGAGGCGCAATAATTTTTCGCTTAATGGGCTTGATTATGGGATTTAGAATTTGCGCTATCATATCATGGCACCTGTATCGTCATCTGTCCCGGATTCACGAACTGAATGACGCCCCCCCAGTTGCACATGCATTTCGACGAATTATTTAAAGCGGGCATGTTCGCAACTAACACGGTTGGCGAGCCGGGCACCCATGGAGCGGCTGTAACGGGAATACAGGGCTGAGGGGTAAGTACGCCTAAGGCAGCAGCAGTTGCGGCTGCGACCATCGGATTGGCCAGCGAATTACATACTCCAAAGGGCAATATATTAACCATCGGTTTATTATCCATAATGTTCGCGATCGGCATAGCCGTCAAAACGCGATTGGCAGGCAACACATTAAACGTGCCGGGAGCTGCTCCAAAAGAGCATTGCATGGTAGCTCCTCCGCATATAAGTTGTCCCATATAATTCCTTCCTGAGAGTAGGCCTTACTTAATGCCTCTCCTGTTTTTTTGCTATATTCTACTATTTTAATAGTACTATAAGCCCTAAAAGCCATCAACATAAACCTACTAAAATAGCTAACATTCGATGAATACTTACAACAATGCTGATGCTAAATGACTAAACATGTAGTAATATGGAAATAGAAATATTTTGAAAAATGAAAGCGATGGTGCACATGCGAAGGTCCACTATGGGTATGACTCTTCTGAGTATAATAGCAATTTGCCTCGGCTTCTGGCTTTATCCAAACATAAATCACTTTCAAACCCCTCCGTATAAAACAGAGAAACCCCTCACTTATTTATCCAAGGCATCGGCAGGGCCGGATGGAAGCATGATCGTTATCGGAGATTCACGTCAAGAGATTATACGAATCGGCAGCAAAGGATCTATTGAAGAGGTCATTCGGCAGGATGATGCTACCATAAGACATGATTTTACAGATATAGCGGTGGCGGCTGACGGCACAATCTATGTTCTTGATACGATTTTGGACGGATATGGGCTTTATGTACGCGAAGAAAGAATTGTTCGCTACGCGATAGGCGATACAAAAGGAACGGTCCTGTTTACGTTCGAGGGAAGCGGTACCAACAAACGGGTAGGGCTGATCAAAGGTCTTCAAGTTGTAAAGGAAGATATTTATTTCTACATAAACGAAGAGACGAACGTACAATTAAATCGGTTATCTGCTGCGGGCGGCAAGGCAGAGGAGCTGCTAACATTTAAATTGCCTGCAGATCGTTACTTATCAGAAATCGTAGGTTATGCGCCGGATCAAATCTATTACTCTACGAAGCGCGGCGCTATTTTCAGAGTGAATGCAGGAGGCGAAAGCGAGCTGTCCTATCCGTTGGAAGGCATGGATCGCACTCGCAAAAACTTCCCTGAAGGACTGCTTCTGCACGAGAATGGAAAATTATATTTTATTGATCGCCTAGTAAATGCAGTTACGAGTATGAATGCGAAGGATTCCAGTAATTTAAGAACGGTCATAGATGAGGCATCGTTAAAGACAAAAGCACCGCATGCTGAAAGCCTTGATATTATGGATTTGACAATGAATACAGCGGGTCAGATGGAGCTTGCTTTAGGTGACAGCATCGTCAGCATGGATGAGGCTGGCAGCCTTACGAGTGTCCTTACGAAGCTAACTTATGATCGCGGTTCGGTGGTACAGGGCTGGATTACGTGGCTGGCAGCTGCCGTATTGCTCGTTATTTTAGTTATGATAATCAGACTGTTCTATGTACATGTGCTTAATCGCAGAATCTCATTGTTTTTCAAACAAGTTTTTGCAATTGTACCGATATTGATAATAGCGATGATTATGTTATCCAATTTTATATATGATAGTTTCTCCAGCAAAATGGAGGATGAGATGCAGAAGCAGCTGTCTTTGCTTGCGCGCAATGGTCAAAATATGATTAACGGCGACCAACTGAATCGATTGACTTCGCCAAACGATTATATGAGCAAGGATTATGAATCGATTCGGAGCAAAATGAACTTCTTGTTCGAAAGCGAGGATCCTGCAAATCGCAAAGGCCTCTACAGCACATTGTACAGATATGAAAATGGTGAAATCTTCATCATTATGGATGATGATGACGGCGTCAATATGTACAAGCCTTTTCCTAAGAACGAGCTGAACCGGCTTGTGGTTGAGAAGGGCGAGGTTGTAACGGATCGATGGGAAGATGCTACAGGCAAATGGCTATATGCAATTGGACCTATCTATGATTCTACTAACAAAATTGTAGGCGTTTATGAAACAGGCCGGGATTTGAATGTATTGTATCAATCCAACCAAACTATTTACAAAAGCATCATGCGAAACATTGGGCTTATAAGCTTAGTATTAATCGTTCTCGTACTCGCTGTAACGTATTATCTGCTCTCGTCGCTGCGCAAGCTTCGCAAAAGCGTAATGGAGATGGCAAATGGCAACTGGGATGTGAAGGTGAACATACGATCACAGGATGAGGTCGGCGATTTGGGAGAGCAGTTCAATCGCATGGCGCTTCATATTCGAACGTACATAAAGGACATTACTTCGTTCAGCGAAGCTTCGCATCGTTTTGTACCGCAGCAGATTTTTAAATATTTAGGCAAAAAGGGAATTACCGATATTCACCTTGGAGATCAGGTTCAGCAAAATATGACGGTAATGGTCGCGAATATTCGCTCATTCCATCATTTATCGAAGCAGCTGACTCCAAAGCAAAATTTTGATTTTATGAACACCTTTCTAAAACGGTTTAGTCCATTCGTTCGGACAGAGGAAGGACTAATAAGCAAATATTTGGGCGCAGGTTTTATGGCTCTGTTCCCTTCACGAAATGAAGATGCGCTGCGCGCGGCTGTTGCGATACGCAGAGAGCTCGTTTCCTATAATGAAAGCTTGAAGGCTTCCGGCTTTGCTCCGGTTGATCTAGGCATGGCCATTCATAAAGGGCCGCTTATGCTTGGGATCGTGGGTGAAGAGCAGCGGATGGAGGGCAATGTTATCTCCGATGATGTGAATATTACAGCAACATTAGAGCGGATGTCCGATACGATGGGTGCATCAATACTTGTCACTCGTACGTTCTATGAGCAGCTGCGTTCACCGGAACGCTTCCGCTTCCGTCTGCTTGGTCGTGTACGAATTGACGGCAAGGATGATCCGATTGAGCTTATTGACGTATATGAGGGAGATTCAGATACAGAGCGTGCTTTAAAGGATCGTACAAAGCCGCTGTTTGAGAAGGGGATTATGCTTTGCCAAGAGGGGCGTTTCTTCGATGCGAGAGAAACCTTTATAGAAGTGATCAAAATTAATCGTTTCGACAAAGCGGCAAAGTTATATTTTTATCTTTGTGATGAGTATTACCAGAAGGGATCGACTGAGGGCTGGAATGGCACACTCGCCGTTTAAAAATTGAAGTTAGGAGGAAGGTCGAATGCTTGTTGGACAGTTTCGGATCAGTCGCATCTCCACGGTAGATGAGGCGGAAAAAGTCGTCGCATTTTTATTATCAGGCTTTTCATTTGATGATACTCGATACACGCCAGGCGAGCTGACGCATTTCCGAGAGCTTCCATTTCGCGCGGTAAATAATGAAATTTATTTCTGGTATGCCGAGGATGAGGATGGAAATGTCATAGGCATAAATTGCATCGCCGAAAATGAGCAAAAAACCGGAGGTTTCAACTGGGACTACATGGTTGTTCATCATGATTATCGCAAAGTAGGCGTTGCGGCGATGCTGATGGAGCAGATGTATGACTTTTTGGGAGAAGTAAACGCCAGATATCTAGTAACCTATACTTGCGATCTGCCAGAGTACAACCGCATTCGTCAATTGTTTGAGAGCAGCGGCTTTACACTGGTTGGTAGATGTCCAGATTATTACTACGAAGGGGAAGACCGCTTAATCTATCATCGAAAGCTGGTTTAAAAAGATATGACTAAAGATACCATATTGCGCGCAATCGGTGCCCGTCCAGAGGATCAGCGAAAGCTGCTTATGATGGCACCTGTTTTTTTTATTTGCGGCATATCTGAAATGCTTAATTACAATGGCTTTATGACGTTGTTCAATCAGCGGTTCGGAAGTGAATACCTTCCCTATGTATATGCGGCGGAGGCTATCATATTGCCGCTAGAGGCGTGGCTCTTGTCCTGGCTTGCTGCTAGGCTGCCAAAGCCGAAGCTGATGCGCGTCTTATATGGAATAATGTTAGGCATCGTTGCCGTAAATGCATTGATGCTGCTAGTATTGCAGAGCTTCGGTCTAGAGCTGAGAGGGTATTATCCCGTCTTGTTCATAGCTTCCAGCTTTGTCGTTAGGCAGCAGACCCTATTGCTTTGGAGCTTGGCCGTTGATTTGTGCTCGACGCAGCAAGCGAAGCGTCTCATGCCCGTGTTCGTTGGCTCTGCAACGCTTGGCGGAGTAGCGGCAGGTTTGCTTGCACAGCTTTTAAGCCTATTTTTTGGACCCGAGGTTATTTATGCCGCTTCCGGTTTGCTGCTTCTGGCTGCATTGCCGAATTACCGTAAAGTGATTACCCGTTATTTGGTGCCATTGTCGATCAAAATCGAAGCAAATGCTCTAGAGGAGGAACCGGTGTCAACGGGAGCGGTGTTTAAGCACGCCCTTCGATCTCCTTTTTTGCTAACCGTTATTTTGCTTATGACACTGATGCCAGCTCTTTATTTTCTAATGGAATATGAGTTTCTGAACGTGACAAAAATGTCATTTCCAAGCGAACAGGCTTTCAGCCGGTTTTTTGGGATGATTACGATGGTGTTGTTTGTTCTTGCCTTTTTGCTGCAAACCGTCTCAGGCAAGCTGATGGCACGCCTTGGTGCAAGCCAAATGCTTACGGCTATATCAGGCGTTTATGTTCTCGCCTTTGCCGGCGCTTTATTTTTTGTTGGCGGTCCAGCGGCGCTTCCAATGATTTCGATCGGCTACATGCTGTTATATTTGCTGCTTTATTATTCAGCCGAGCCTTCCTATCAGCTGTTCTTCAAGACGCTTCCGCTTGCGCAGCGTGACAGCTACAGATATGCAGCGCAAGGAATTGCGGCTACGGCGGGCATTTTGATCGGCGCTGGCTTGCAGTTTTTGCATTCAGGCTTTGGGGTATCCTGGACAGCCTTGTCGTTTGTAGGATTTGCAGGCGCCGTGCTGCTGTTTGTGCTTGCTTGGTTCGGCAGAAGGTTCTATATGCGCGAGCTTGTAGGCAGCATACAGACAATTGGCGAGCAGGACTTAGCGGAGCAGTTCGATGAATTTAGTCGAAACGAAGCTGCAATGGCAGAGCTCAGGGCCATGTTGAAGCAGCCGATAGACTCTGCGAAAGAAATTGCCTTGCAAATTATCGGCAGGCAACAAAATCCGAATGATGTTGCCGATTTGCTGGCGCTGATTGATGATCCGAATCCACGCATTCGCGTTGCTGCGGTTAGGGCGATGAATCTTGAGCGCGCAGACCTGCATGCGATGGTGAAGGTAGCAGCATTCCTTGAGGATCAGGACGATGAGATGCGTGCTGAAGGAGTAAGACAGATTGGCAGAATGAAGCATATGGAGCATCAGGCTTTTTATTTCCTGCGGCAAAAGCTGCTTGATCGGCATCCGAGTGTCATTGCAGAGGCAGTCAAAGCGATGTACTCCTTTAACAATGCAGCAAGCCTCGAGGCATGTGCGGAAGTGATCGATCGTATTCTTGATGCAGGAGGCGAATCCTCAGTTTATATTTGCCGAGTTATCGCGGAGCTTGAGCTGTATTCGTTTGTGCCGAAGGTTGAGAAGCTTGTTGATGATGCGCATCCAGCGGCAAGGGTTGCAGCAATCGCATGTTTGGGAAGGCTTAAGGTTACATCCATTATACCCATTCTGCTGGAGCGTCTCCCGCTTATGGACCAAGAAATGTTCCGCACGACGACAGAAAGCTTTATTCAGATGGGCGATGGTGCGATAGAGCTGCTGACTGACAGCTTGAATGGCGCGCCGCTGAAGCGATGGACAGCTGTGATGATTACGCTCTCGGCACTTCTGCCAGACGAGCAGGTACGTTCTAAGCTAACGGATGAAGCGCTAAATCGTTTAAGTGAGCTTGAGGCAGCGTCAGGTTATTCATTGTCACTCAAACAGCTAGGGAAGACGGAGCTTGCAGAGCTTGCTTTGCTGCGCTGGCGAGAGGTTCGCGACTTTATTTTTACAGGAGTATGGGCGGTGCTGACCAAGCTTGCGGATGAGCAGGTTGTTGATGCGATCAGAAGGGCAGCTGCTGATGAAGACGAAGAAATTCGCAGCAATGCTTGGGAAGTGCTCGCGGAGGGCATGGGTGAGCGCAGATTATCGCAGTTTTTGCTGACCGTTCTAGAACGCGGCGAAGCTGGAAGAGAAGTAACTGCCGATGAGGAAGCGACTGTCCTATTGGAGGCAGCACTAAACGGAAATGATGATTGGTGGCGGGAGATCGCTGCAGCGGCGTTAGTGGAGGAGGGGGAACAAATGTCCAAAGACCAGCAGATGATGAGCCGTTTAAACAAAGTAGTCTTTTTAAGGCAGGTTCCCTATTTCGCTGATTTATCGCTTGAGGAGCTAGGCTTAATTGCTAATATTGCCGAGGAGTATGTATGCCCGGATGGAGAGAATCTGCTGCAAAGAGGAGAGCCTAACCCCGCGATGTATGTTATCGTTGACGGCAATATCGAGCTTACGAGCATTTCCGCAGCAGGCTGGGAAGGAACGATCGGCGTACTCGGTGCAGGGGATGTATGCGGCGTAACTTCAGCGCTCGACAGCACCTCATCTACAGTAACGGCGCAATCCTTGCTTGGCGATGTGAGAGTGCTGAAGCTGCTGGGCGATAATGTGTCAAGGCTCATTCGTTTGTACCCGGAAATAGGAATCGGGCTTCTCCGAGCGTCGTTCGCACGCATTCGATTGCTGGAAGAAATGATGATGAGGATTGATTCGTAGCAAAAAGCAAGCTTAGCGGTTGCAACGGTACTTCAGATTGCATATAATATAGATTATTATTTCATAATCGAAGTAAAGCGATGATGGAGAAGAGTAAGCAGTACTTTCGCACAGGAAGAAGACGCCGTAGACTGAGAGCGTTTTTGTGAAAATAGGCTGCCCAAGTTCACTCCTGAGCAGACACCTGAAACGCCATGATATACGGCGCGTGTAGGGAAGTTCCGGTTCCCGCCGTTATGGGGCTAAGGGATTGTCATTCAGCGCCTCTAGGCGACGTTAGCCACACTTGGTTATGCGTACAGGCTGATGCTCAATCCGAATTAGGGTGGTACCACGGTTCTTTCGTCCCTTTAGGGAGAGAGGGCCTTTTTTTGTGTAAATATAACCATTTATAAGTTTGTTAGCTTATAAAGAGCTTATATTTTACCGCGAAACGTTAGCTAAGCCTCCTAAGGATGGCTTTAGCCGTTACGCTTGCATGATTTAGGGATGATGATATGGAGGCGAAGAAAAATGAAGGAAAGATTGGAAGGACTGCGCGTTGAAGCATTGCAGGAGCTTCAGCATGTGGATACGCCACAGCAGCTAAATGATTTGCGCGTTAAATATTTAGGTAAAAAAGGCGCTTTGACTGAAATTTTGCGCGGCATGGGTGGACTAAGCGCTGAAGAACGTCCAGTAATTGGTCAAGTAGCGAATGATGTTCGAGCAGCTATTGAAACGGTTATCGATGAGAAGCAGGATGCATTCCAGCAAGCTGAGACGAACAATAGACTCCTTGCAGAGACGCTGGATGTTACGCTGCCAGGCAAGCAATTGCCTACCGGCGCAGTACATCCTTTGAACAAGGTAGCCCAAGAAATTGAAGACATTTTTATCGGTCTTGGCTATACAATTGCCGAGGGTCCAGAGGTTGAAGAGGATTATTACAATTTCGAGGCATTGAACTTGCCTAAGAACCATCCAGCCCGCGACATGCAGGATTCGTTCTATATTACGGATGATATCTTGATGCGTACGCAGACCTCCCCGGTTCAGGTTCGTACAATGAAAGCAATGAAGGGCCAAACGCCTGTTAAAGTCATTTGTCCGGGTAAAGTTTACCGCCGTGATGATGACGATGCGACACATTCATTCCAGTTCAATCAAATCGAAGGTCTTGTCATCGGCAAAAATATTCGGATGAGCGATTTGAAAGGAGCATTGCTGCAATTCGTTCAGCAAATGTTCGGCTCACAAGCGCAAATTAGACTTCGTCCAAGCTTCTTCCCATTCACGGAGCCAAGTGCTGAGGTTGACGTTACTTGCGTTCAGTGTGGCGGTAAAGGCTGCCGCATGTGCAAGCATACAGGCTGGCTTGAAATTCTTGGCTGTGGCATGGTGCATCCACGCGTTCTTGAAATGGGCGGTTACGATCCGGAAGAGGTCAGCGGCTTTGCATTCGGCATGGGCATTGAGCGTATCGCGTTGTTGAAATACGGCATTGACGATATTCGTCATTTCTATACGAACGATCTGAGGTTCTTAAGCCAATTCGCAAGAATGTAGCAATGAGAGAAGGGAAGAAAAGAGATGAATGTATCCTATAAATGGTTAAATGAATATATCGATTTGTCCGGCTTCACAGGACAGGAGCTTGCGGAGAAAATGACGCGCGGCGGCATTGAAATCGACGTTGTGGAATCCCGCAATAAAGGCGTGACCGGCGTCGTAGTTGGTTATGTGAAATCGAAGGAAAAGCACCCGGACGCGGATAAGCTGAACGTGTGTAAGGTTGACGTTGGCACTGGCGAAGAGCTGCAAATCGTTTGCGGAGCCAAAAATGTCGATGCAGGCCAGCTTGTTCCGGTTGCGGTAATCGGTGCTGTATTGCCTGGCGATTTCAAAATTAAACGTGCAAAGCTTCGCGGCGTTGAATCCCAAGGGATGATTTGCTCGGCGAAGGAGCTTGGTTTGAATGAAAAGCTTCTGCCAAAAGAACAGCAGGAAGGCATTCTTGTTCTTCCAGCTACAACGAAAATCGGTGCGCCAATTGGCGATGTGCTTGGCATTAACGATGAGGTGCTCGAGCTTGATTTGACGCCAAACCGTTCAGACTGCCTCAGCATGATTGGTGTTGCTTATGAGATTGGAGCTTTAACTGGCCGTGAAGTTCGTCTGCCAAAGGCTGTTATTAATCATACAGCCGTACGTGCGGATAGCCTTGCAACGGTCAGCATTAGTGCACCTGAGCATTGCTCGCATTATTCGGCTCGTTATATTAAAGGCGTAAAAATCGGTGAGTCCCCATTGTGGCTGCAAAACCGATTGATCGCTGCCGGCGTTCGTCCAATCAACAACGTTGTTGACGTTACAAACTTTGTTATGCTTGAATACGGCCAACCGCTTCATGCTTTTGATGCAGATCGTTTGCCTGGCGGCCGCATTGATGTTCGCCTTGCCAAAGCTGGCGAAACGCTTGTTACCTTGGATGATCAAGAGCGCAAGCTAGAGCCGCATATGCTCGTTATTACTGATGGTGAGCAGCCAATTGCCCTTGCAGGCGTAATGGGTGGAGCAAGCACCGAAGTTACAGGCGAGACGGTCAACATTTTGCTTGAATCAGCAAAATTCGATGGCGGCACCGTGCGCAAAACGTCACGTCAACTAGGACTTCGCTCGGAATCAAGCATTCGCTTTGAGAAAGAAGTAGATCCGGCGAGAGTTATTCCTGCGCTCGATCGTGCAGCTTCCCTTATCGCAGAGCTTGCTGAAGGTTTAGTTGCTGAAGGCATTGTAGAAGTGCATGCAGGTGAAGTGAAACCAGCCAAAGTGTCCGTTTCATTGGATAAAATTAATGGCTATCTGGGCACAGAGCTGTCAAGACTTGAAGTTCAGACGATATTTGGCCGTTTGCACTTTGAATATGAGCTGTCAGGCGACAATGTATTTACTGTAAATGTTCCTACACGCCGCGGTGACATTACGCGTGCAGTAGATCTAATCGAGGAAGTAGCTCGTTTGCACGGCTATGATGAAATTCCTACTACGCTCATTCACGGCGATGTTGTGCCAGGTTCGCTAACGAAGCCGCAAGCTATTCGCCGCGAGCTGCGCAAGCGCCTGTCAGATGCAGGTTTGCATGAGGTTGTCAGCTATTCCTTCACGGGACCTGAGCGGACTAAGCTATTCCCTGCACTAGCGGAGCATACGAATCCAATTCGCCTAGCCATGCCTATGAGCGAGGATCGCAGTGTACTTCGTACGACGCTTATCGCACAGCTACTGGAGACTGCGGCTTATAATCGCAATCGCAAAAATGAATCCGCAGCGATCTTTGAGATCGGCAGCGTATTCCATACCGATGAAGAGCAACTGACTCGCCTGCCTCATGAGAAGCATCGTTTTGCAGCTCTTTTGACTGGCAATCGTTCAGAAGCTGAGTGGAATGCAAAAGCGGCTCAAGTTGATTTCTATGATGCGAAGGGCATTTTGGAAACGGTATTTGCCGTACTTGGCTTAACAGCCAGCATATCATTCGAAGCGGCTCAGCCTGAGCATTTCCATCCAGGCAGAACGGCTGCCGTTCTTCTTCACACGCCTAAAGGCAATGAAGTAATTGGTTATGTTGGCCAACTGCACCCTGCTCTTCAACTTGAGGAGGATCTAGCTGATACGTACGTGCTGGAAATTGGACTTGACCTCATCTATGAGCAAGCAGATGCGGCAATCGAATATAAAGTATTGCCTCGCTACCCGGCTATGCAGCGTGATATTGCAGTAGTCGTGGATCAAGAGGTTGCTGCTGCCAAGCTAACTGGCGTGGCATGGGACATTGCAAGCGAACTGCTTGAGTCTGTACGCGTCTTTGACGTTTATACAGGAGAGAAGCTGGGAGCTGGCAAGAAGAGCGTGGCGATATCGCTTGTTTACCGTCATGGCGAGCGTACATTGACGGATGAAGAGGTAACAGAGCTGCATGGCAAGGTTGTTTTACAATTAGAACAATCTTTTGCAGCAGAATTACGCAAGTAGGCAGGAAACCTTCAAAGCCGCATCGAAATAGTTCCTAGTGAGCTATTGATGCGGCTTTTTTCCTTGTAAATATAAGGAATGATTGGTTTTTTCATAACGATCATGTATTTATATTTGCTAGAGAAACGAAAGCAGTTCCTCTCTGGACGGCAAAAGTTGAGAACGTAAACAACGTATGCCCCTGAAGGATGATGTCAGCCGTTTAAGCTAGCTCTACTTGTATATTAGGAGGATTCGCCTTAATGGATGCTGAACAAACGGTAGTTACGGTTGATATATATGGAATTCAATATAAGTTAAAGGGCCATACCAACGTAGAATATATGAAAAGGGTTGCAGCGGCGATTGACGAGAGCATGAAGAAGCTGGCGAAGGGGTATCCGCGTCTTGATATGCCGAAGCTGGCTGTCCTCTCTGCTGTGCAAATAACAGAGGAAGTATTTCGATTGCGCCGCGACAATACAAGACTTCTGGAGGAAGAAGCGAAGCTTAATCTCCTGATCAGAGAGCTGGAGCAAATGAGCGAGCAAGCGGTCTCGCTTAAAGCTGAGCTTGCTGAGACGAAGCGTATGGCGAGCGAGCAATTGCAAAAGGCTAAAGCGGCGGCAGAAGCAGAGCTGAACGAAATGCTGGCGCTTGCCGCAGAGCAAGCTTCAGCTCAGCAAGCAGCAGCAGCCGAGGCAATGAAGGTGCAAGAGGAGACGATCATCCGTCTTACACAAGAAAATGTGGAACGGATTACAGCGCTCAGAACGAAAAAGGATGAGCAATTTGCACAGCTCCAAGCTCGGAAGGATTCAGAGCTGAATGAATTAAAGCGTATGATGGAAACGAAAATAGAAGAGCTTAGCAGCAAGAAGACTGCTGAAATGGCAGAGCTTGCAAGCCAGAAGGAAACAGAACTTGCAGAGCTTGCAAGTCTGAAGGAATTAGAACTTGCAGAGCTTGCAAGTCAGAAGGAAACAGAACTTGCAGAGCTTGCAAGTCAGAAGGAAACAGAACTTGCAGAGCTTGCAAGTAAGAAGGAATTAGAGCTGGCAGAGCTTGCAAGTCAGAAGGAAGCAGAGCAAGCAGAGTTTGCCATGCTGAGAAAACAAAAGGATGAAGAACTGGCTGAATTGCGATTGTCCAAGGACAATCAGCAGCTTGAATTGGAACTGGAGAAGGAAGAACTGCGATTGGAGCTTGAACAAGTGAAGGCAGATGAACTGGCTTCACTTAGACAAGAAAAAGAAGCGCAATTAAATGCTTTAGCCTCAGAGCAAGAAGCACTGCTTGCAGCATTAAAGGCAGAGAAAGAGGCGCAGCTGACTGAGCTTGAAGGAAGCTGGCAGAGTAAATGGGATGAGCGAGAACTCAGCTGGTTAGCCCATGCAGAAACCTCGCAGCTAGAAATTGCCCGCCAGAGTGAAGAGCGTGAGCAGGCTTGGAAGGCAGAAACTGCTAAATCAGAACAAGCTTTTCGTGCTGATCTTGAGCGGCGTAGAAACGGCTGGCTGGAGGAGCGAGGCAAGCTGCAAACCCAAATTGCTGAGCTTCAAGAAGGCTGGAAGAAGGACAAGGAATTATTTGAAAATCGTATAAATTCAGCAGATGAGCAGCTCGTACAGGCAATGGAGCAGGAGGAATCCTTCCGCACATCATATGCTCAGCTGGAACAGGAGCTCCGTGAAAAAGAAAATGAATGGGAGCTGCTGCAAAGCGAGCTGAATGAAACACGCAGCAAGATCGAGGAGCTGCAGGAACAGAGCAGCCAGTCCTTAGCACAAATCCAAGAGCTGGAACAGAAGCTTGTTCATGAACGCAGTCATGTTTCCGCTGCGGATAAGCGGGCGACAGATTTGCAAACGCGATTGAAAGAAGCAGCGGAACGTGAGCAGCAGCAGGAACAGAAGCAGCTTGAGCTTGAAGAGGAGTTATTAAAGCTGCAGCTTGAGCTGGAAGAGCACGAATTGATGAGTCAGAAGCAGACAGAAGAGCATAACAACCTGCTTCGGATTGAGCTTGAAAATCAGAAGGAATTGCTCGAAGAAGAGCATGAGCAGAAACTGCAAAAGCTTGAGGATGAGAAGCGTGAGCTTGCTAGGACGCTGCGCGAGGAGCATGAAGGGCAGCTGCGAATAGTCGAAGCCGACAATGACGAGCTGTTTAAGCAAATGACCGCAGAAAGCAATGAACGCTATGAGCAGTTGGCAGAAGAGAAGGATGCTAGGTACAAGGAGCTCGCAGCAAGCCATGAGGAACTGAATAAGAAGCTTGCTAGACAATATGAAGAGCAGCTGCAGCAGCAAGCAGAGCAACATGAAGAGCAGCTTCTAGAGCAGGCTCTGCTATATGAGGAGCAAAGTAAACAGCTTGTCCTTGAATATGAGGAGCGGAGCAAGCAAAAAGCAGCTGAGCATGAAGCAAATAATAGAGCAATGGCTTCGCTTCATGAAGAACAGCTGCTAGAGCAGGCTGTGCAATACGAGGAGCAAAATAAGCAGCTGGCTCACGATTATAATGAGCAGGCAAAGCAAAAGGCAGCCGAGTATGAAGCTAGGCAGAATGAACTCGTTCAGAAATATGAAGAGAAGCTGCTTGAGCAAGCGATACAATTTGAAGATGCTCAGAAGCAGCTGACAAATGATTTTGAAGCCAAGTCCAAAGCAGCGGCTGTCGAGCAAGCTGCAATTGCGGAGCAACTCGTTGACCAGTATGAAGAGCGCTATAATGAGCTTGCTGCCAAGCAGGATGAGGTTCGCAAACAGCTAGTGAATGAACGTGAAGCTCGCTTGCAGCAACTGGCAGCAGAGCATGACGAGCAATTGAAGCAGCTATCTGCGGATCAAGAGGAGCTGCTGCTGCTTCAGCAGCACGATTACGAGACTGCGACCCAGAAGTTGCAAGCGCAGCTGGACAAAATTGAGCAAATTGCGGCTTCTGCTGCAAACGGTGAACAGGTCTATAAGGCTGATTTGGAGAAACTGCAAATTAGAGAACAAGAGCTAACGGAGCAGTTGGAATGGACAGCAGCTCGAGAGCGCATTGCAGCTCAGCAGCTAGAAGCGGCTTCAGCCCGTGAACGTGAGCTCAGTGAGCGATTGCAGGCACAGCAGCAATATGCGGAACAGGTGGCTGCTGAGGTGAAGCAGTATGAGCTTGAGAAGAAGTCGCGTGAATCAGCGGAAGAGGAGCTGAGAGAGCGGCTGGAGCGAGCAATGCAGGAAGCAGCTGCCGCATCCGATTTGAAGGAAGAGCTGAGCGAGTATACGTCTAAGCTTGCAACAGAAAGAGATGAAGCAGCTCGTCAGGCTGCGCGATTAGCAAGTGAGCGTGATGAGGCGGCAAGCGCACTTGAGTCACTTGTCTATGAACGCGATGAAGCAGCTCGTTCTGCAGAGAGGCTTGCTGAAGATCATGCTGATCTGCAGGAGCAGCATCATAAGCTGAAAAATGAATATTCGAAGCTGCAAACTGAATACAACGAATGGATCGAGCTCATCGAGCACAGCTGATCCAGCGTTAAGAACCAAGAAACCGCAGAAACAAACAAAGGCTATTGCCGACGTTTGTTTCTGCGGTTTCTTTTTAGAGATTAACCATAAGATACGATTGTGCCAGTTGGACCGCCGGCGGACAAGCTTGCTAGACGAATCAAGTCCGGTGTAACGATTGCAGGATCTTTGCCGGTCGCGTGCATTTCTGTACGAAGCATGCCGGGATTATAGAGGTTTGCAAGAATACCATGCTCATACTCCTCATCGGCTAAGGTGCGTGTCAACGACTCTAGTCCTGCCTTGGCTGCGCTATAGGCTGCATAGCCGCCTGCGCCGTTCCATGACAGGCCGGAGGTAATATTAATAATTCGTCCATATTTTGCTCTGCGCATAGTTGGTAAAACAGCCTTAGTCAGCAGAAATGGTCCTGTCAGATTGATCGCAATTTGATTTTGCCATTCTTCTGAGGTTAGTTCGAGCACGCTGCCTGATTCAAGAACAGCAGCATTGTTCAAAATAATATCGATATGCCCAAATTGCTGGACGACTGCTGAAATGGTGTCTTGGACTTGCTGCTCATCGGAGACATCTGTTTGCAGCACTAATGCATCTTTTCCCGTCTTTGCCTTTACAATCGAAGCTGTTTCCTCAAGCTTCGCAAGTCTTCTCCCAAGCAGCACAACATCTGCGCCTTCTGCTGCAAACGAGATTGAAGCTGCACGTCCAAGCCCCGTACCAGCTCCACTAACAATGGCGACTCGATTTTGTAAAATTCCCATCACCATTTCTCCTTTCGCTTTGCATATTGTTAATATTTTATCAGAGGGGACAAGGAGGGGAAAGAGGAAGGTCATCAAATTTTCTTACTCGATTGTTAAATAAAAATGATATATGCGATAAAAGAAAAATATATGTAGTTTGGCTGCGTGAATAGAGAAAAAAATGATATGATCCCCAAAATGCTCACTGCTTAGGTAAAAAATAAATATAACGGAAGTTTCTCCTGCTTTAACCTCTCATCTCAGAGTAAAATAGAACAGGAAACAACAAAAAAAACAGCAGAGCAGATTCATTCCATCCGGCTCGGCTGTTTTTAAGTTTTATTTATTTTCAGAATTGTTTATTCTACGACCAATACAGCTTTCATTTCTCTATGCCCTGCTCCGCATGGAACGGAACAAATCATTTGATAGCTTCCCGGCTCACTAATGTTTACAGCGATCGTGTCGCCATTTGAAAGTTTGTAGTCGGTTTTTTGGATCTGAACGCCATGAATACCGTCAACCGAATCAAGCTTGAGATTAACCGTCTCGCCGGCTTTGATTTTATATTCCTTCTTGTCAAATTTCCAGTTAGAAGCTGTCATGACAAGGTCAGATGAAGAAGCTCCGCTATCTGCTACTGTTGTATTTGTTTCTTTATTTTCGGGTTTGGCTGTGTTTGTGCCACATGCAGCAATGACAACGACTAAACACATTGCGCTTGCAAATAATAACCATTTTTTCATTCGTAAAACGTCCCCTTTCGATTATCCAATGTAATAGGAATGTTTTGGATTGTATCTATTGTACCTTAACTAGCTTTCAATTGCAGTGACGGTGTGATGACAAACTCATGAATTTCTTGTGAAATGATTAGGGGAAACGCGAAAATTTGGCAGTACGCAGCAATCAGCCCTTGACCGCCATTAAGGCAATCAAGGGCTGGTCTCACATAAAGCCTGCATTAATCGCGATCGCGTCTGCCTGCTTCATAGGGAGTGCTGACCGGAATGAACAGGTCGATGATCCCGATAACAAGAGCAGCTAAGATGGCGCCAAGCAAGGTTACAGTTACGCCGCCTACGATAAACTGAGCAATCCAGATAACAGCTGCGCTTGCGATGAAGCCGACGATTCCTCGACCAAAGGGTGTAACCCGCTTGCCGAATATGCCTTCAATTACCCAGCCTAGTGCAGCAATGACAAGCGCTAAGAAAAAGGCGCTCCAAAATCCGCCTACACTAAATTGTGGAACGATAAACCCAACAAGCATTAATACCAGCGCCGCTACGATAAACCGGACGACATGTCCCAAAAAAGACATTTTATAACCCTCCTTAAGTTTAACAAATGGAAAACAAAACTGGAGCTGTTTTGGTACTTGTGTAGCTTATAGTCGCCCACGTTCGCAGTTCTTTGTTATTTCCTTCCGTACAGTATTGCTAAAGTTGCGTCGTTAGACGGCTCGTTCGTTTATATTGTGACCAATTGAGCATCATTTATGTATGAAACAACGGTTCAGTTCGTGCATCAAAGTCGTGATTCGGCTATAATAGGAAGGCGAGAGGAGTGTTAATTGTTGGACACTAAAATTTTGAAGACACTTGAATATCCTAAAATCATACATAGATTGTCTCAGCATGCAGCAACATCGCTTGGGAAAACCATTGCTGAGTCGCTGCAGCCGGTTTCGGATCTGGAATCGGTAAAGCAGATTTTGCAAATTACCGACGAGGCCTACACAGCTGATCGTCTCAAAGGCAGTGCGCCATTTGGGGGAATTGTGGACATCTCAGCGCCGCTTCACCGTGCCCGTATAGGCGGTACCCTTAATCCGGCTGAGCTTCTGGATATTGCGAATACCGCACGGGGCGGTAGACGTGTAAAACGGCATATCAGCGTCTTGCATGAAGATAATCCTATTCCAATGCTGCACCATATTGCAGATCAAATAAGTGAGCATAAGTCGCTTGAGGATGCAATTTTTGATTGCATCGATGACCAAGCGGAAGTGATGGACAGCGCTAGTGCTGAACTGGCATCTATCCGGCGCGAGCTTAGAAATGGCGAATCACGGATTCGTGAGAAAATGGATCAAATGGTCCGTTCCTCGTCCGTTCAAAAAATGCTGCAGGACGCCATTGTAACACTTCGCAACGATAGATATGTTATTCCAGTGAAACAGGAATACCGTTCTCACTTTGGCGGAATTGTGCACGATCAGTCAGGTTCTGGCGCAACATTGTTTATCGAACCGGAAGCCATAGTTGCGATGAACAATAAGCTTCGAGAGCTAAAGGCAGGCGAGCTGCGGGAAATTGAGAAAATTTTGCAGAAGCTAACTGCTTTGGCATCCGATTATGTAGAAGATCTTATTTATAACTTGGATTTGCTTGGCCAAATCGATTTTGCTTTTGCAAAGGCTCGGCTTGCTCATCTCATGAAGGCTACACAGCCGCGGATGAATGACCGAGGTTTTCTGAAAATAAAACGTGGACGCCATCCGCTAATTGCACCTGAGCAGGTTGTTCCACTCGATGTGGAGCTGGGCAATCAATACACATCCATCATTGTAACGGGACCGAATACAGGCGGTAAAACGGTTTCCTTGAAAACGATCGGACTGCTTAGCCTTATGGCCATGTCAGGATTGTTTGTACCTGCTGAGGATGGCAGCCAGCTTTGTGTATTTGATGCTATCTATGCCGATATCGGTGATGAGCAAAGTATTGAGCAAAGCCTCAGTACGTTTTCCAGCCATCTCAAAAACATCATTCGCATTTTAGGCTCCATGACATCAAAGAGCTTAGTGCTGCTTGATGAGCTTGGTGCAGGAACAGATCCAGCTGAAGGCTCGGCACTTGCTATTGCCATATTGGAGCATGTTCATGCTATGGAAAGCCGTATTGTAGCAACTACGCATTACAGCGAGCTGAAAGCTTATGCTTATAATCGCAAGGGAGTCATTAACGCCAGCATGGAGTTTGATGTTGCTACGTTAAGCCCTACGTACCGTCTGCTTGTTGGTGTTCCTGGACGAAGCAATGCATTTGCTATCGCTGAGCGTTTAGGACTTGCTCGTTCGATTATTGAGCATGCAAGAGGAGAAGTAAGCGAAGAGGATCAACGGGTTGAAAATATGATCGCCTCCCTTGAAGAGAACCGGTTAGGCGCTGAAACGGAACGTCAAACGGCAGAGTCGCTCCGCCGTGAGATGGAGACGCTGCGCGCACGCCATGAGGCAGAGAGTCTGCGCTTTGAAGAGCAGAAAGAAAAGCTGATGCAGAAGGCGCAAGATGAGGCTCGCGAGGCTGTCCTCAAAGCCAAACGCGAAGCTGAACAAATTATTGCGGATTTGCGCAAGCTTGCAATGGAGGAGGGTGCCTCCGTCAAGGAGCATAAGCTCATTGAGGCACGCCGAAAGCTGGATGAAGCGGCTCCCGAGCTTCAGAAATCGAAGCGGGGAGCTTCCAAAACAGCAACGAAGCAGGTTAAGATTGAAGCTGGCGACGAAGTAACCGTATACAGCTTAAATCAGAAGGGCACGGTTGTGGAAATTCATGGTTCCGATGCTACAGTGCAGCTGGGCATTATGAAGATGAAGGTTGCGCTGGATGATTTGGAGCTGCGAAGCTCTGGAGCTGCCGCTAGTAAGACACAACAGCCGAAGCAAGCAGCCAGCTTACAGCGCACCAGAGAAGAAAATATTAAGATGGAGCTCGATCTTCGCGGAGAAAATCTGGAAGAAGCAATCCTTGAGGTTGACCGTTTTCTTGATGAGGCCTTTTTATCAGGCTTAGCTCAGGTTGCTATTATTCATGGTAAAGGCACTGGTGTGCTTCGTACAGGAATACAGCAATATTTGCGTAGACACAGCCATGCGAAGAGCTTTCGACTCGGCAATTATGGCGAGGGCGGCGTTGGCGTGACGGTTGTGGAGCTTAAATAGCTCCTAGCCATTGCGCAATCGAATACGGCAGATGATGGAGGGGTCTTGTAAATGAGTAATGAAGTCGATCAGTTGCTGAGCAATCCGTATGCTGCTTCACTTGTTTATGTATCGGTTGCGGTGCTGTCTCTCATCGTTTTTTTATCGTGCTTTGAGCTCGTAACCAAATATAAATGCTGGACGGAGATAAAAAAGGGAAACGTTGCTGTTGCTATGGCGACAAGCGGTAAAATATTCGGTATTTGTAATATTTTCAGGTTTTCCATCGAGTCCAACGATTCGGTGTATCAAAGCCTTATTTGGGGTGCGTTCGGTTTCGTCATACTTATGGCAGCATATTTTTTATTCGAATTTCTAACGCCAGTTTTTCGAATCGATGACGAAATCGCTCGTGATAACCGTGCGGTAGGGCTTATTGCAATGATCATTTCTGTATCTTTATCTTACGTGATTGGTGCAACTGTCATTATATAAACGGGGTGAAACCATATGAAATATTTATGGAGAATACTAGCGGTTGTCGCTGTTTTGTTTTTTGTATTCGGTATCGTATATTTAATGAATCATTAGAGGGGAAGTTATGAGCATGGATGAGCATTTGATATGTCCTTGGTGTTTAACGGAAATTGTATGGGATGAAGAAATTGGGCCGGAATCGCATTGTCCGCATTGCGACAATGAATTAAGCGCATATCGTACGATAGAGCTTGGTTATGATGAGGATGAAGTGGAAGCTGATGAGCATGAAAAAGCAGTTCAGGCGCTAAAAATCAATGATGCTCGCAGAGCAGCAAAGCAAAATGGCGAGGAAACTGAAGACGATTGGTCAGACGATGAACTGGAGGAAGAAGCGGAAGAAGACGATTCCGATGATCCGAACCATAAACGTTGGCTAGCTCAGGGTGATGGCTTCCGCAATGCTGACAGTGCACGATTTGCTGTGGAAGAAACGGTTCAGCGTGTGCTTGATGATCAGGATGAAGTGCCTGAATGCCCGGCATGTCGGGCGTATATGATCGAAGCAGGCGTACAGACAATTGACGGGCAGCAATTCGATTCGAGAATCGCTCCATCTTTAGGAAAAGCGGTGCTCGAAACTCCTTTTCAATTGACCTTGTACGTTTGTCCCGTTTGCTATCAAACCTCGTCCTTGCTGAGTTCAGGCGATCGCGAGCAAATGATCAATCGTCTAACACCGGAAGAATAACAGACAACTGGCAATAATGGACGGGCATGGGCTGCATCCAATAAGGGAATCTTACAAAATGTAATTCTGATACGTAAAGGGCCAGACATGTGAATGCATGAACTGGCCTGCGGCAGGAGGAATCGTTTTGGCAAAAACCTTAAATGGACAAGCAGCCCTTTTACTTATTGTGCAGGCGCTTTACGGTATTGCGAACGCGCTGTCCGGGACGTTTGTTCCCGTATACTTATGGAAAGCAAGCCAATCTTATATGTTGATCGGTTGGTTCACTATGGGTCAATATGTAATGAGTGGTTTAACCTTTTGGGTTGTTGGGAAATGGGTAAAAGAGCATAACAAAATGAATAGTTTGCGCATAGGCATTATTTTGTCAGGCGTGTTTTATTGTTCAGTATTGCTGCTGGGTACACAAGCGAAAGTATATTATTTGCCGCTTGGCCTTTTAAATGGGATGGCACTCGGTTTTTTTTGGGTCGCATTTAATGTAGTTTATTTCGAAGTGACAGATCCAGATAATCGGGATCGTTTCAATGGCTGGTCGGGGCTGCTTGGTTCTGCGGCAGGTATCGTGGCGCCGTGGGTATCAGGCTTGCTTATCACGTCGATGCAAGGAGAAAAGGGATATAGGCTTATTTTCACCCTTTCATTAATCATATTCTCTATAAGTGTAGTGCTCAGCTTTTGGCTTAAAAAACGCCATGGTCAAGGCCGCTATAATTGGAAGCATGGCTTCCAGCAGCTGATGCAAAAAGGAAATCCATGGCGTCGCATGTTTCCAGCTATTGCAGCGCAGGGCGTGCGAGAAGGCGTATTTATGTTTCTTGTTGGCCTTACGGTATACGTAGCTACGCAAAACGAAAGCAAGCTAGGAACGTATTCACTCATTACATCCTTAGTTGCTTTGATCAGCTTCTGGATTGTTGGCAAAAAGCTCAAAAAAAACAATCGCAAATGGGCGATGCTCATAGGCGTTATCATGATTGGAATCGTTATATTGCCGCTGTTCTGGAAGGTCTCTTATGCTACATTGCTTATGTTCGGAATCGGAACATCACTGTTTATGCCGCTTTATATTATACCTATGACCTCAAGAGTATTTGACCTCATTGGCCAGTCCGAGGAAAGTGCGCGGGAACGAGAGGAATTTATCGTCCTTCGTGAAGCGGGATTAGTTTTTGGCAGGATTATCGGCTTATCGTCATATTTAATCGTTTTGCCGCTGAATCATTCTGCTGTCGCCATCACTTGGCTCTTGTTTGCGGTTGGCATCGTGCCGATTGCTGGTTGGTGGTTCATGAAGCCGTTTCTTACAGAGCAGCAAGCACAAACCTAAATTGAAAGGAAGTGAAGAAATGCCGAAAGTAGTTGCAGACATTACGCAATTAATTGGGAATACGCCTGTCGTAAGGCTAAACCGTCTTCCAGAGGAAGGCAGCGCCGAAGTATGCGTTAAGCTGGAACGCTTCAACCCAAGCGGCAGCGTAAAGGATCGCGCAGCCTTCTCTCTTATTAATGATGCCGAGAAGCGCGGTTTGATTAAGCCTGGTGATACCATTATTGAACCAACTAGCGGCAATACAGGCATAGGCCTAGCCATGAACGCAGCAGCTAGAGGCTACAACATAATATTAGTTATGCCGGACAACATGACTGCTGAGCGGATTAAACTGCTGCAAGCATACGGAGCGGAAGTTGTGCTTACACCTGCTGCTGAACGCATGCCGGGAGCAATTCGAAAAGCGGAGGAGCTTCGGGCTGAGCGCCCGGGCAGCTACATACCGAATCAATTCGAGAATCATGCGAATCCGCAGATTCACCGAATGACGACTGCGATAGAAATTATCGAGCAGACAGATGGCAAGCTAGATGCTTTCGTTGCTACCGCTGGAACAGGAGGCACGATCACAGGAACAGGTGAAGCGCTAAAGGAAGTGCTCCCTCATTTGTATGTAGCGGTAGTAGAGCCGCAAGGGTCACCGGTGTTGTCAGGAGGAAAGCCAGGCCCGCATAAGCTTGTCGGCACTAGTCCTGGTTTCGTGCCCGCTATTCTTAATACATCGATTTATGATGAAATCATTCAAGTTTCAGATGAGCATGCTCTAACGACAATGAGAGCGTTAGCGACGCAAGAGGGTTTGCTGCTAGGCCCTTCCTCAGGCGCTTCGGTATGGGCAGCGATGCAAATTGCAAAACGCCTTGGTGCTGGGAAGCGAGTGCTGTGCATTGCTCCAGATACTGGAGAGCGGTATATGAGCATGGATATTTTTTGATCAGCATACGGGAGTGGTTTATAACCATTCCCGTAATGATTGCTGCAATATATTGCGTCTTTCATCAATATAATTATAAATAAAGGCTGGTTCTGCTAAAAAGGTGTCATAGCTCGCTTTTCGCGTATAATCGCTGCGAATAGCCGGAGATAACTGTGCATGCATCTGTGAAATGACGGGTTCCAGCTTCTCGGCAGTAAATGCGGATAACAGCAGTTTCTTTATTATCGCTCTATATTTTCGTCTGCACGATGGGAATGTAAATAGCTTTTCTGTCAGCGTATTGTAGCCCTGAAGACGGACGAGATCGCTGCCGCAAGGCTTTCCGTAACAGTTTCTCCCCCAGGTTCCCTCGTAATCCCATGGAATGATTCGATATTTCCCACTTTTGCTATGCTCATAAAGCGCATAGTTTTGATCAAATCCATCGTAATTTCCTGTCAATACAGCTCCCGCAAGCCATAATAAATATTGTGATACATCAAGGCGTTTGGCATGATGTTCATTCAGTTTACTGCCAGACAAACGATTGATATTTCGAACGAACGATACGAGCCTCTTTTTTGTCCCCGTCTTTCCCAGCTTCAATTCATAACCATCAAATAACGAAGCTTTCGTACCTTTAGAGACAGGGTCCGTTAAGCTGAAGTCGGCACTGTCATTGACGGCATAGAGAAGAGAACGGCAACCAATGCCCCTTTTTTCGAAAAAAAGTTGATCTACCGCTTCGATTTCCAAATAAACGCCTCGAGGCACGTCATTTATTATGAGCCAGAAATGGTTGGTTTGAGGGGATGGCACACCAATTTTATTGAAAAAGTAAAAGGAAAGTGCGTTCCGCATCATGGATGGATCGTCATATTCCGCATTCCAATGAAATGTTTTGCCATTTTCAAGCCGAACCTCATAAGATTTTTTGGAATAATTACGTGTATGTCCTCCCCGCAGGCCAAACTCTGCAGTATAGGTTTGTCCCTCCATCTCGAGCTGTGCCGGTTTGAAGGAACGCCCCCAAGCATCGCCTTGTATCTCTTGGAAATCAGAAGCATTCATGCGTATGGAACGTGTCGGCAAGACTTCAGCAACCATCTAACCATCTCCTAAAAGCAAAAGATAAAGCCTACCGTTGCACGATAGGCGTTTTGATCTTAATACTCTATTCAGCTAATGCCCAGATGGTCACGATTATTTGGTCATGAATGTTTTCAATCCTAATGATCATAATGGAAAGCTTCCATATCTGAACCAGTAGAGTTCAAAATCTATAATTATACTACTCTATTATTTATAGGGGAATTGCTCAATCTCTCATAAATAGTTAACAATCTAGTACCACTTCTATACGGTATACATATAAATATATTACATTTCGTATCTCATGATAGATGGAGTGAATGGGAGAAGGAGGATGAAAAGCAACAGAGTAATGAATGGGAAGTGAATAGGTCGTAAGGGCGTATTTGAAGACAGGCTTTGAACAACAAACAATGAAA
Source organism: Paenibacillus sp. NRS-1760 (assembly GCF_050467785.1). Taxonomy (NCBI): domain Bacteria; kingdom Bacillati; phylum Bacillota; class Bacilli; order Caryophanales; family Paenibacillaceae; genus Paenibacillus; species Paenibacillus sp. NRS-1760. The sequence goes on from NZ_JBITPK010000010.1 coordinate 303,043, forward strand.
TTATCGGAGGGATTTTTTTATGAGTCTATGGTACAACAATGGTTATTCAGCTGGTCAATCGGTTGCTAGTAATAACAATAGCCACAAAAGCAGCCAGAGTGGAAACAAGGATCATAATTTTTTACAAACGATGGTAGGCAAAAATGCAAAAATTAATCGCGGCGGACCGGAATCACTCCAAGGCAAGCTTCACTCTGTAAAAAGCGACTATCTCGTTTTAGTCACAAGTGAAGGTGTCGTATATGTTGCAACTAGCCATGTTAAAAGTGTTACGGAGGCAGGAGCCGGCAATACAAGCAGCGGCAGCAAAGGCAATAGAAGCGGCAGTGGCAGCACAGCGGTTATTAATGCAAGCAATTTTAATGGCATTATCCGTGCCCTGAATCAAACCTTCGTACAGCTTAATTCTGGCGGACCTGAGAAGGTTGAAGGTTTCATTGCTCAAGCAGGAAACAACTCAATTCTTCTCGTTTCCGGTAAAGAGGCTATGCAAATCCAGAACTACCACATCAAATCGATTAAAGCTGCGAGCAACCGTTCTGGCGGAAACAACAATAACAAAAACGAAAACAAAAGCAACAGCAAAAACGAAAACAAAAGCGACAGCAAAAACAACAATAAAAACAAAACACAAGGCAATCGCAGCGGTGGAAAAAGTAATGCAAATGCGGCTGCCGTAAAAACAACTCGCAGTTCAGTAAAAAAATAATAATGGCCTGTCGGGCAAAAGGTAGAGCTTTTGCCCGATTAAGCGATCTATCCGGATGAAAGGAGGTTAATTGCATGAAAAACCGTCATCCGCTGTTGGATAAGCAGGTCGAATTGGAGATTTCAGGGAAAGTAGCGCCTATACGAGGTAAATTGATCGAGTTTGGTCAGGATATATTAGTGCTGCATAATGGAACACAATTTTTGTATATCCCGCTTATTCATCTGCAGCAGCTTCGTCTTTCAACTCATAAAGAAGAAGCAGAAGAAATATATGAAGTACCGGAAATGCCTTTCGAGCCTTATAATGAACCCGTCTCGTACCGAAAAATATTGATGAACGCAAAAGGTATGTTCTCTGAAATTTATATTACAGGTAATCAGTCTATTCATGGTTATTTGACCACCGTTATGAATGATTTTTTCGTCTTCTATTCACCTGTATATCATACGGTGATCATCTCTCTCCACCATATGAAATATTTAATTCCGTACAGTCCTAACGTAACACCATACACGTTAACACCAGAACAATTCCCTCTAAAGCCATCCCCGCTAACCCTTGCAAGAACTTTTGATCAACAGCTTCGTAAATTAATCGGCGAATTCGTCGTGCTTGATCTCGGCGAGAATTCAAATAAAATCGGCGTTCTGAAAAATGTCGATCAAAGCATGATTGAGCTTGCGACTGTAAGTGGAAACCCCGTTTTTTTACATTTTGATCATGTGAAGACGGTTCATATTCCGTAGGAAAGAAGACTATGCTCTTAGCCAGTAAACGGCTTAAGCATAGTTTTTTTTGATCTCTTTAAATAAAAGATTGACAGGATGCATTTAGATACATAGATCTGGAAACATTATCTTTGGAAGGAAGTGACAAGATTATGAAAGTGAAACCATTTGGGATTTTACCCTCTATGTTAATGATGGTTTTGTCTGTTGGACTTGTAAATCATGTTCTGGTTGTACCGCTGCTGCTTGATGCTGCTAAGCGCGATGCATGGATTTCTGTTATTTTTGGCCTTGTAATCGTCCTTCCTTGGGTTTTGTTTCCTTTTTATGGAATACTAAAGCGAATGGATGGAACTCCGTTTGATCAATGGCTCATACAGCTTATGCCGCGGTTTTTGGCTTGGATATTTATTAGTATTTTTCTTCTGGTACAGCTGAGTATTGCTTTTGAATCGCTTATTATTACAGCTTCGTGGACTGCGACAACCTATTTGCCTAATACGCCCTCCATGGTGGTTTGTACTGTTTTTTTAGGTCTTTGTATGTTTGCATCAGTCTCAGGGCTGCGGACCATTGCTTATGTTAGCTGTATATTATTGCCGATCGTTGTGTTTTTAGGCGATTTTGTCATGTCTGCGAACATGCCTCACAAAGATTATCACTATTTGCTGCCTATGCTCGAGAATGGGATGAGCCCGGTCATGAAAGGTATTTATTTTGTGTTGACTTCGTCTTGCGAGTTTTTTGGGTTTATGTTCATTCAGCATCATATCCATGGAAAATTTAAAAGATGGCATTTCATCGTGCTTGTTTTATTCTTATCGCTGCTGACACTTGGTCCGGTAATGGGTGCGATTGTAGAATTCGGCCCTGTTGAAGCTGATAAAATGCGGTACCCTGCTTTTTCGCAATGGAGACTTGTCTCCATCGGAAAATATTTTGAGCATGTTGATTTTTTTGCTATTTTTCAGTGGATGTCAGGCGCACTTATTCGGCTATCGATATCCATTCACATTTTGTCAGAGTTTTGGCCGCTGCGCCGTTTAAAACAGAAGTGGATATCACCTACTGTGCTCGGCGTTATTATTTTGGTCATCTCGGGCGTTGGCATCAAAAATATGCTTCAGGTAAGGACCGCATTACATGCTGCATTTCAGTACACCGGCATTGTCGTCATGCTCTTAACGATCGTAATTTGGATCGTGTCTATGTTTAGAAAAAAACAGGGTGATAAAAAGAGAACAGCCATTATCGGTTCGGAGGAGGCAGAGCAGTCATGATTCATGACGAGCATAATAGTGAGATCGATCATAACGATATTTCGTTGGATCAGTTAAAACACATATTGAAGGATTGTCATGATGTTATTGAATATAAGCTGACACTCGACGTAGACGGTCCAATGGAAGTGACTTTGTTTTATTGTGATGGATTAATCGACAACCAACAATTGCAGCTAGGCTTACTGCCGCTATTGGAGAAATGGGCAGAGCAACTCAGAACGGTACCAGCTGCGGATACTGGTGAAAAACATAAGCCCAGCATGTTATTTAGTAAAATTCAGTCTGGTGATCTTGACAGCAACGTATTTGCACGCTTATTTGCAGGCAGCGTCATTTTGTCTTTTGCTAAATTCGAAGGATTGTTTGAATTTGACATCGCTAATCAGCCAGGGAGGACACCTGAGGAGTCGGTGCTTGAAGTATCGATTCGAGGACCGCGCGACGGGTTCGTCGAACAGCTTTCAACGAATGTTGCATTAGTCCGCATGAGGCTAAAAACACCAGATATGCATGTTGAGTATAGCAAAATCGGCTCCGAGTCATTGACGGAGGTAGCTTTGCTTCATATGGAGGGCAAGGCTGATCCCAAGCTTGTTAAAGAAGCTAGAAGGAGACTGGACAATATTGATATTCCGGCTCTAGTAGGAGGAAGTCAACTGGAGGAGCTTTTATCCGACCGCCGCTTATCATTATTTCCACTCGTTGAATTTGTAGGGCGGCCTGATTATGTCGTTCAATCGTTGCTGCAAGGCAAGGTAGCGATATTGCTCCATGGGTCGCCATCGGCACTTATTGCTCCAGGAAATTTATTGCTGCTCATCAAATCACCGGAGGACGCACATTTACCCTTTTATTATGTTTCATTAGAACGGTTGTTAAGGCTCGTAGGTCTCGTATTGTCTATTTGTTTGCCAGGTTTTTGGATTGCGTTGTCGGCATTCAACACGGATCAGATTCCCTTTACGCTGCTTGCAACCATTACGATGTCGCGAATCGGATTGCCGCTGTCGGCAACGATGGAGATGTTTCTGATGCTGACCATGTTCGAGCTATTCAGGGAAGCTGGCGTGAGATTGCCAAGAGCAGTAGGTCAAACCGTTTCTGTTGTAGGCGGATTGATCGTTGGAGATGCAGCAATCCGTGCGGGCATGACATCGCCAACGATGCTCGTAATGGCCGCGGTAACGGCGGTATCAACCTTTACTCTCGTGAATCAGTCATTAAGCGGCTCTGTAAGCATCATCCGTTACCTTGTCCTTCTTTGCTCATCTGTGCTGGGCATTTTCGGTTTTTTTGTCGGCTCCTTTGCCGTTCTTATCTACATGTGCACGTTAGAATCATTTGGACGCTCTTACTTATACCCGGTTGCACCTATGCGCTTAAAAGAGCTGCTGCCAGCGCTTATACAAATGCCATGGAAGCTTAAGAGTACTAGGAGGGATAAATGATGCTCTTTGCATGGATTGAAAAGCGGGGAATACAGCTTAGAAAGTGTGCGGCACTGACAGGCATCATGTTTATGTCGTTGCTTCTGCAAGGCTGCTGGGATGAAGTTAACTTGGCGGATGTGAGCTATATATCCGCATTTGGCATCGATTATAAGGACGGACAATACGATATTTATGCCCAAACGATTAAATTTGGCCTAATTGCAAAAACAGAATCGCTTCAGCCTGATCCAAACCCGGTTTGGATCGGAAAAGGATCGGGAGATACTGTACTGCTTGCTCTAAATGACCTGGCTCGCTCTGGCCAAACGATTTTAAGCTTGGAGCATTTAAAAACCGTGATCGTACAGGAGAGAGCGATGAGCAAAATTGCTGACATCATGGACGGGGTAAATCGTCAGCGGGCATCGCGGTACACCTCGCTGCTATTTGGAACTAAAGCACCGATTAATAAGATTTTTACTAGCGATACTTTTTTTGACCAATCACCGCTTAACAGCATTATGTATATGCCGGGCCCTCTCGACAGTCAGAGGAGCTTCATTCGTCCTTATTCCTTGCAGCTAGCGGTACAGACGCTGAATGAACCCTCTATGGTAACTACTCTCCCTGCTTTGAATGCAAATGAAGAATACTGGAAAAGAAAGAAACAACCGCTTCAAATCCAGTTAATAGAAGGGATATTTATATTTAAAGATCTTAAATATCTCGGTTATCTTACGGAGCCTGAAGCCACAGGGCTAAGATGGGCAGATCCTGAATTCAAGCATTTTCTGCTCAAAGCGCAAGGGGAAAAAGGGAAAGCAGCAATCGCTGTCGTTTCATCCAGAGGGAGTGTGGATGTGAGTTTTAAAGGTGACAAGCCCATTTTTACATTAAAGATGCGAGTAGACGGGAATGTAGCAGAAATGGATGGCGTTATACAGGAACATGAAATTGTTTCGTCAGTTAAAGCGCGGATTAAGCAGGAGATGGAGGATACGTTCCGCAAGGGGCTGGAGAAGAAAGTTAGTTTCTTTCAACTGGAGCATCATCTGTACCGTTACCATCAAACTTATTGGCAGCAAGCATGCAAAGGCAAGGAGTGGCTGCCAAAGCCCGATCAGTTAATTATAGAGGTGGACTTTCAATTAATTCACACCGGCAATTTCGATTTAAATATTGACACATAAATAAAGGGAATTTAGCTCATAATACGTTTGGCACGAAATAAATGGATCAAATCGTAATTTTGAACCAAGTTTAGAGGAGGATGACTAAATGATGCAGCCAATGACGGCAAAAGAGCTGGAGTACATTGCAGACTCTATGTCCAACGAGGATTTATTAATTAAGCAATGTGCAACGCTTGTTGCTACCGGTACTACACCAGCGCTTAGAAATTTATGCTCACAAATGATTCAAACCCATCAGCAGCACTATGATTCTTTGCTGCATGCGATTTCGCACCATCAGCAAATGGCTCCAACACAGCCTCAACAATAAGAAGGATTTTAAAAGAAGATTAGGAGGTCAATCATAATGCAGCAACAACAAAAGCAATCGATATTGACTGAGGAAGATTTGGCGGGCACGATCCTTAGCGATTTGAAAAGAGTTGTTCGTGAATATGCAACAGCAGCAACAGAATCTACTTGTCCTGATATTCGCCAGCTGTTTACGAAATTGACAGACAGCACGTTGGCACTGCAAGGCCAGCTGTTTACGGCGATGCAGCAAGCGAATATGTACAATACATCCTCGCCTGCGCTGCGTCAGGAGCTGGACAAGCAGGCTAAGCAATATCAGCAAACCAAACAAAAAACAAGCCAGTTTTTACAGCAAAACCTTGGGCAACAGCAAAACCAAACAATGTATACGCCGCAAATGCAGCAGTCCGGCCAATATCAACAAGGCTCACAAACGCATTACATGTAAAGACCCCTTTGGGGTCTTTCCTTTTTATAAGGAATAGGAAGCAGAAGCAGCTTTTACATATGATGCTAATATTTCTCCGCGAGAAGTGCTGAAGCCGCCAAAATAAAGGCTTCAGCCTTTTATGCTTTGATTGCGCGAGGAACAAAAACGTTGTAAAATATTCTTTATAATTGCAGTTGTACTGGAAGGAGTTATACAATGACCGAATTACAGTTGAAAGTGCTTGAACTGCTTCAGGAGGATGCGCGCAGGGATGCAGATTTGATCGCAACCATGTTAGCCGTAACAACCGAGGAAGTAAAGCAAGCCATCGCCGAGCTAGAGAAAGACCATATTATCGTGAAGTATGCGACAGTCGTAAACTGGAGCAAGATTGACGACCAGAAGGTAACTGCACTTATTGAGGTACAAATTACACCAGAACGCGGTCGCGGTTTCGAAGGAATCGCTGAGCGCATTTATTTATATCCAGAAGTAAAATCCGTCTACCTGATGTCGGGAGCATACGATTTGCTCGTTGAGGTTGAAGGAAAAACGTTGAAAGAGGTCGCCTCTTTTGTATCGAATAAACTATCGCCTATTGACGCGGTATTATCCACAAAAACATTTTTTATTTTGAAAAAATACAAACAAGACGGCATTATCTTCGAGGAGCATGAAGGTGATCATCGGTTGATGGTTTCGCCGTGAAAAAAGGGTGATGGCAATGATTAAAGATGAAGAGAAACAACCCTCCACACCTTTGCAGCGTCAATCGATGGCTGATTATTTGTCACCGCTCGTTCGGGGCATCAAACCGTCGGGAATCCGTCGGTTTTTTGATTTGGTCAGTACGCGCAAGGATGTTATTACATTAGGAGTAGGGGAACCGGACTTTGTGACGCCATGGCATGTTCGGGAAGCTGCTGTATATGCGCTTGAAATGGGGAAAACGCAATACACGTCAAATGCAGGTATGCCAGAGCTTCGCGAAGCCATTGGGCAGTACTTAAATGATCAATTTGCCGTAACTTACAACCCTGCGAATGAAATTTTAGTAACCGTTGGCGGCAGTGAAGCCATTGATCTTGCCCTTCGCGCATTTATTTCGCCAGGCGATGAAATCTTGATTCCTGAGCCATGTTATATTTCCTATTCACCAATAACCGCGCTTACCGGTGGAAAACCTGTCGGTATTGAAACGTTTGCCAAGGATGAATTTAAGCTGAAGGCAGAGTCGCTTCAAGCCGTTATAACGCCAAAATCAAAAGTACTTATTTTATGTTATCCAAGCAACCCTACTGGCGGAACTATGACCTATGAGGACTGGCTACCTATTGCAAAGCTAGTGGAAGAGAATGATCTTATTGTTATTTCCGATGAGATTTATGCGGAGCTTACTTACGGCTCCAAGCATGTAAGCTTTGCAGCAATGCCGGGGATGAAGGATCGAACCATTCTTGTGAGCGGCTTCTCGAAAGCTTTCGCGATGACAGGCTGGCGGATGGGTTATGCTTGCGGCCATCCCGATCTTATTGCAGCTATGCTAAAAATTCATCAGTATACAGTGATGTGCGCGCCGATTATGGCACAGTATGCAGCGCTTGAAGCACTTCAACATGGCTTAGAAGAGAAGGACCGCATGGTGGAGGCTTATAATCAGCGCCGGCGTCTTGTCGTAAAAGGATTCAGGGAAATCGGACTCGATTGCCATGAGCCGCAGGGTGCATTTTATGCATTCCCATCGATCGTATCGACTGGCTTATCAAGTGAGGAGTTTGCGCAGCGTCTGCTCGACGAAGCGAATGTTGCAGCTGTTCCGGGAGATGTATTCGGTCTCGGAGGCGAAGGCCATCTTCGCTGTTCCTATGCAACTTCTGTCACGAATCTGACCGAAGCGCTTGATCGAATAGGCGGCTTTGTACATCGCTTGAAGCAAGAAGGCTAATTTAGCGCCTTTAATAAACAGCAGGTCAGGAGCTTATCCGACCTGCTGTTTGCATGAATAGAGAGTAATGGTTGAAAAAAGAGGAGGCAAGGCCGATGAAACTATACACAAGAACGGGCGATAGCGGTCAGACATCTTTAATTGGCGGCCGCGTGCGCAAGGATGATGTTCGTGTTGAGGCATATGGTACCATAGACGAATTGAATTGTTTTGTAGGGCAGGCAGCGGCGGAAGCTGCCAAACATGAAGAGCTGGCAGAAATGGCAGCTTGGCTCGTTGATATTCAGCAGGAGTTGTTTGACTGCGGCTCAGATCTTGCTTACGCCGTTGAAGGCGCGCCTCTAAAAATATCGGCAGAGCCGTCTAAACGTCTGGAAGAATGGATTGACCAATATACGGCAGAGGCACCGGAAATCACGAGGTTTATTTTGCCGGGAGGAAGCTCTGTTTCTGCTGTTTTGCATGTATGCCGAACGGTATGCCGCCGTGCAGAGCGCCGCGTTGTAACGCTTGCAGCGGAGCATTCGATTAATGCCGATGTACAAACGTATTTGAATCGATTGTCCGATTTTTTCTTCGCCGCTGCTAGAGTTGCAAATGCGAAGCTTGGCGTATCAGATACGGAATATGTACGCAGTGCAGAAGTATTTAGGAAGCCGAAAAAATGATGGATAGACTAGAATTATTATATTATCGCCCGCTAGTGGCTGCGGTTAGTGAGGCAGAGCATGGAATGACCGTCCGGCGGGTGCTGGAGCGGCAACTGGGCGTATCACGCAAGCTCCTCTCGCAAGTAAAGCAAACGGAGCATGGACTGACTGTTAACGAGATTCGTGCCTATACGACAGCTCCTGTTGCAGCGGGCGATATCATTCGCGTACGCATGGAGCGAGAAATTTCCGAAGATATTTTGCCGCAGCTTATTCCGGTACAGATCGTATTCGAGGATGAGGATCTGCTTATCGTAAATAAACCAGCTGGGATGATTGTTCATCCGACTCATGGACATTACACAGGGACGCTTGCTAATGGTATCGTCTACCATTGGCAAGAGGCGGGAGAGAAGGTGCGTTTCCGTCCTGTCCACCGCCTTGATGAAGAAACATCCGGACTTGTCGCTATTGCAAAAACCTCCTATGTACATCAACAGCTTTCGGAGCAAATGCAGGCAAACGGTATTTTAAAGCTGTACCGCGCATATGTTTATGGCTGCCCTGCACCAGCTGCCGGAACGGTGGATGCGCCGATTGACCGTGACCCAGACCAGCCGCATGTTCGCATCGTCACGCCGGAGGGTTATCCGTCTATTACGCATTATGAGATGATTGCACATTATGAATCTACTTCGGACAAGCCTGCTGCAGCGGCTGTGCGCTTAAAGCTCGAAACGGGACGGACGCATCAAATTCGCGTTCATATGAAGCATATCGGCTGCCCGCTTATCGGAGATAAAATGTATGGTACTCAGCAAGGTGTGGAGGAAGAGTGGGAGGATGCAGTTGGCCGTCAAGCACTCCATGCCGAGATACTGGGATTTACCCATCCAATTACAAAAAAATGGATGGAATGGCGTGCGGATTTGCCGCCTGAGCTAGAACGATTAGAACGGAGTCTGTCAAAATAAATGGGACTAGTCAGCCCAATGCTGGAGGAAACAAGAGGATGACGAAACAAAAGGAACTAACTATCATTCAATATCCAAAATGCGGTACATGCCGCTCAGCGCTTAAATCGCTGCAAAATAAGGGCAATGATGTCGTATCCAGAAATATTGTTGAGCAAACACCTACAGCTGCGGAGCTAAAGGAGATTGTAAAAACCAGCGGTTTTGAGCTGAAAAAGTTTTTTAACACATCTGGAGATGTGTACAGGGAGCTTGGTTTGAAGGACAAGCTGGCTGACTTGTCTGAAGATGAGAAATATGACTTGCTTGCTTCGAACGGCATGCTGATTAAACGGCCTATCGTGACGGATGGCAAGACGGTTACTGTTGGATATAAGGAAGAACAATACGAACAAGTTTGGAACAATGGAAAAGGGTGAATGGACGTATGTCACAAACCAAATGGCGTTCCAAGAGGCTGTCGCAGCTAGGATCATCCATATTTGCAGAAGTTGCAGCGTGGAAGCGGTCAGCTGTGGAAAGTGGTCTTGATATTATTGATCTTGGCATCGGAAATCCGGATCAGCCGCCTTCGCCCGCCGTTAGACAGGCGCTTAGTGAAGCGGCATTGCGCAGTGATATGTACGCGTATCCAGCAATCAAAAGCGGCTTGCCGTTTCGAGAGCATGCAGCGAAATGGATGAAGCATCGATTTAACGTGGAGCTGGATGCCGGAGACGAGATCGTAACACTGCTTGGCTCACAAGACGGTCTTGCCCATCTTGCTATGGCGCTTTGTGATCCTGGCGATATCGTTTTGCTGCCTAATCCGGGGTATCCGATCTATGCTGCATCATTAGCGCTCGCGGGAGTGGAGTCTGTATTGATGCCGCTGCGCGAGGAGAATGGCTTTATGCCCGATCTGGAGGCAATACCGGATTCGGAGTGGGACCAGGCAACGTTTATTTTGCTCAATTACCCGAACAACCCGATTTCTGCTATAGCGGATATCTCCTTTTTTGAGCGATTGATTGATAAAGCAAAGCGTCATAACGTGTTGGTCGTCCATGATCTTGCATATTCCGAGATGGGATTTGAAGGCTGTGAGCCGCCAAGCATTCTAGAGGTACCGGGTGCAATCGATCATGCGGTTGAATTCCATTCTTTGTCCAAAAGCTTCAACATGGCTGGCTGCAGAATTGGTTTTTTGGCTGGAAATAGAGCAGCAGTCGCCGCTCTCCGCGAGCTGAAAGCGAATATTGACTACGGCGTGTTTGATCCTATTCAAGAGGCAGGAATTGTTGCACTTCAGGAAGCGATAGCAAATGTAGAGAAGCCAAAGGCAGGAAAGCTTTATGAGCAGCGGCGTAATACGTTCCTTGAAGCGCTTCGTGCAGAAGGATGGGATGTTGCTGCACCTCGGGCAACAATGTTCGTTTGGGCGCAGCTTCCTCCTATGCAGTGGTCGCTTAGCGAGCCGTGGACATCCAGGCGAATTTCCCAGGAAATGCTTCGCCAAACGGGTGTCGTCGTAGTGCCTGGGGAAGCTTTTGGCTCCGAGGGTGAAGGTTATGTAAGAATAGCGCTGGTTGAAAGCGAAAAACGGTTGAAGGAAGCTGCGGAGCGGATTGGAAATTTTATTCGTGGGCAATAAATATAAATAATAGTTTGATATGTTTGAGAGGGGTTTTATAACGATGAGTGAACAACGTTTACTTTTGGTTGATGGGATGGCAATCTTATTTCGGGCTTATTTCGCTACTTCATTCGGAGGAAGCGTTCGTAAAACAAGTGCAGGCGTACCTGTTAATGCGGTACATGGTTTTGTTCGTTATTTCATGGATGCAATCAATACGTTTAATCCAACGCATGTCGTATGCTGCTGGGATATGGGTAGCACGACATTCCGTACGGAGCAGTATGATGGTTACAAATCCAATCGTCCGTCTGCGCCAGAGGATCTAATTCCTCAGTTTGATCTTGTGAAAGAAGTTGTTGCCAGCTTCGGTGTGCCGAATATTGGGATCGCAGGATATGAGGCGGATGACTGCATTGGAACACTTGCTGCTGCACTTAAGGATCAAGCGCAAATTTTTGTTGTGACGGGTGACCATGATATGCTTCAGCTGGTGGACGACCGGGTATCGGTTGCGATCATGAAGAAGGGCATCGGGAACTACATGGTGTATACGCCGGAAACGCTAATGGAAGAACGCCAACTTACGCCTATTCAAATTATCGACATCAAAGGGTTAATGGGAGATACGGCGGACAATTACCCAGGCGTGAAAGGTATCGGAGAAAAAACAGCGCATAAGCTTATTCAAGAGCATGGTTCAATCGAGGGCTTGCTTGCTAATTTGGAGGCAGTATCCAAAACAATCCGAGTGAAAATTGAAGCGGATCTTGATATGCTGCATCTATCCCGTGATTTAGCGACAATTCGCTGTGATGTGCCAGTATCGGCAGAGCTTGATGGCTGCTGCTGGGCGTATGAACGTGAAACCGTATTGCTCAAATTTGAAGAGCTAGAATTTAAAAGCTTGATATCGCTTATTGGATAAATGAAAAGGATCTCCTCTTACGGTTATAAACCGTAGTGAGGAGATCTTTTTTTATTGAGGTTCATAAAAATGGGTAATTATAGTTGGATGAACGAGGAAGGAATAAATAGTACATGAAATAAAAAAGTTTGTGCATGGACAGTAGGAAGTGCGAGTCAAGAAGGGCAGCAAAAAAAGGTTGAACATGGCGTAGTCTTGTTCAGCCTTGTTTTGCGTGTTTTGTGAAGGCTTGTGCAACTAAATTTTATATCTTTTTTGAAAAATCGTATAAATCCAGCTCTTTCAAGTATGGGTTGTTAGTGATTAAGCTTAGTATTGTATCACGGGTATTTGTCCCCTTTGGCACTTTTTCATGCCTACTGTACAATATCCATCTGAGGCATGCGATCGCTTCAAAAAGCTGAACGTCATTTTGTGAAATTGGATTTGTTTTTAGATAAGCAGTACGAAATGCAGAAGCATTCTGTTCAGACACATAAATGCTCTTTAAAACGAACGACCATGCAAAATCATACCTTATGTCACCTAACTGCCCATTGGTCCAATCAATGACGGTATACTTTCCATTATTTTCGAGTATATTTGCTAAATGAAAATCACCGTGTATCATTTGTTCTTGATTCATCTCTGTCATGCTCAAAAAATGTGTTAATGCGAGCAATAAATCGGGATGTTCTTTTATGGCAGAATAAAAGTAGTCGATGAAGTCATACTTTGGAAGCTGTACATGTAAGAGCTCTTCCACTGGAGTTTGATGGATACTTGCTAGTAGGAGCGCAAGATCGGACATTTTCTTTTTATTTACTTTCTTAACGGCTGCTCCGTCAAACGATGTGAACAATACCTTTTCGCCATTAGCGTTCATCCCCCAGCCAATAGGCTTCGACACGGATAATCCACGGTCAAAGAGTGCATTCAATAAATGAAACTGGAAACTAACATCAGGCCTGGAGTCCTTGTTCCATATTTTTAATACATAGCTTGTTTGCTCCAAAGTGACCTTAACCACCTCAGCTTCAAAACCTTGATCCATTGTAGAAATGGCTAAGTTATCTTCTTGTTGCAATAGATGATCGATAAGGTCATTTTTCGCTATCCAGTCTATCGATTTAAGCGAATATATCATAAATAATCTCCCTTTCAATAAATATTTACAGCTTCTGCTTTTGCAAAAATTGTACATCTTTGCTGCTTCTTTGCATAGAAAAAAATGGAATGCTATTGACCTGTTCTCATTAAAGAACTAAAATATACATATTGTCTGTTATAAAGTGTTAGTTTGTGTTGTTTTTGTTCAGCTTTACGTTTAGATCTAAACTGGCCGAAGGAGAATATTATGATAGGGGAACGGATTAAAAGTCTACGGGAAAAAAAGGGCTACTCGATCACGAAGCTTGCTGACCTAGCGGGCGTATCCAAGTCCTACTTGAGCTACATTGAACGCAATATGCAGAATAACCCATCTCTTCAGGTAATGGCAAAAATAGCAGCTCCACTAGACTCAAACATTGAATATTTACTCGGAGAAGAGCATTTACCAAAGATTCATATGGATGAAACGTTGGATGAGGAATGGCGAGTCATTATTAAAAATGCGGTTGATGAAGGTATGAGCAAGGGTGATTTCCAAGCACTAAAAGACTTGATCCGTTCAAATATGTGGAAGGAAAGCAGAACGGAGACGAATGTCTACTCTGCTGACAAAAAGAAATCATCAAATATTATTATTCTTCATATCGATAACTGACATGGAATAAAAAGTCGGGAAAGTGTATTGACATGTTCTATATAAAGAACTAATATTGTGTTATTGTTCTTTATAACAAACATAGTAAGCAGGTGTGCAAATGGAAGGTAAACGGCTGGAGGATTCACAAGCATCGCATCATGATCAAGACAGAGTAAAGATTAAAGAAATAAATCTCAAAGCGTTATTTCTCACGGTAAAAAAACGTCTGTGGATAGTCATGGTCATTACTATTCTCTTTACAGTCGCTGCTGGCTTCTTTAATTCAAAGCCTGAAACGCCAATGTATGTATCAAACACGCGGATGATCGTGGCTGCTTCCTCGGATATGATGGGCACAGTGAGGGTATTGTTCAGAGAGCCAATCGTTTTGGATCAGGTAATTGAAAAGCTCGGTCTTAATCTTTCGGCAGCAGCATTACGAAGCCAAATTAGAGTAGACAGTGTAGATGCCTCACTTGTTACCGTAGTTTCTGTTATGGATACCGATCCAAGGCTTGCAGCTGAGATCGCGAATACAGCAGTGGAAACCTACAGGCAAGTAGCATCGGAAGTGCTTGGAATTACGAGCATCAGATTGTTGACGAAGGCAGAAGAAAATCCTTTCCCGATTAATGAAAAAAGCAATCGTATCGTGTACATTGCCTTCTTGCTTGGCATGATTTTGAGCGTAGGGTTAGTATTCCTGCTAGATTCACTCGATGATTCTATCAAATCAGAACGAGAAGTGGAAGAGCTGCTCGGCCTAACGATGCTTGGTCAAGTTAATAAAATTAAACGAAAAGATTATGCTAGCAGTCGTTTGAAAAAACAAAAAAGCATTTCTGTAAGAGGTGAGACGATTGGTTCGTGAACGGCAAAAGGTGTCAAAGTCTTATGTAAACAAAAGCTTACTCGCTTATATTAATCCGCATGGCATCGTATCGGAGCAATATCGAACCATTCGAAACAATATTCATTATGCAGCGAGCGGCGGCAAGGTGCGTTCTTTACTGGTTACTTCGCCCTCAGAGGGCGAAGGGAAATCGACAGCGGCAGTCAACTTAGCAGTCTGTATGGCACAACGTGGCGATAGAGTGCTGATCATCGACGCAAATTTTCGCAATCCAATCATAAACAAAATCTTTAATGTGCAAACATCGCCAGGCTTGTCGAATGTTTTAGGGCAGCAGCTCGAAATTCGTGAAGCGATCTATAATACGGAGGTCGAAGGACTCGATATTTTGCCAAGCGGGCAGCGCCTCTATAATTCGACAGAACTGCTCGATTCACAGCTGATGGTAGATGTAATGGCATTTGCAGATGAGCATTATGACATGGTTCTGCTGGATTGCCCGCCGGTTCTTGGCGTTCCGGATACGAATGCGCTGGTAAGTAAATGTGACGGCGTACTCTTGCTTTTAAAACATGGGAAAACACAGCAGGAGCATGCACTGGAAGCGAAACGTGCCTTGTTGTTTGCAAAAGCTAATATATTGGGTGTCATACTAAATAAGTAGAGCGTTTGATGATATCAATCGGATAGCGCTTTTTTTACGGACTAATGTTCTTTATAAAGCACATTAAGTGTTTGTAAAGGCAATTTCATTCGGTAATGTCTCCTCACCGTTATCAATGGAGGCACTCGGCCATACTGTGGGTTGCAAAAAAACCTTAGACGCGAGTCGTCAAGAGTGTGGTGTGAGGCGGGGTTCGATGCCCCTAGACTCGATTTTAGAGTCTTTAACTAAATGGTTTTGTATAAAGCCTTTTAGTTAAACACTCTAAGAGTGTAGCAGAGATATTAAGCTTGATTCTCTTAAGCCAATCATTTCGTTTGTTTTTTCTATATCTGAAGAAAGGGTGAATGTTCTTTGACGTATCGACAAAGATTGTCTTTATTGATTTTAATCGACTCCATTATCGTTTTTACCGCCATTTTTTTTAGCAGGTTATTGCTAAGTGCTTCACTTGATGTGGTGACTGCACCCATTGTAATCAGCTCGATTACTTTGCTGTTAAGCCATCATTTCTTTTCCTTCTACTACAATTTGTATAAGAAGGCATGGGAATATGCTAGTGTAGGGGAGCTATTGATTATTACAAAGGCCGTTTCCTTCTCGATCTTTGCAGCAGCGATTATTCAGCAAATTGTGATGCAGGATGTGTTTTTCAGGCTGCTGGCCGTGACCTGGATGATTCATATGCTGTTAATCGGAGGTTCGAGGTTATGCTGGAGAATTTTCCGTGGCAGCTATCAGAAAAATGCTGGATTGCGTAAAAGCACGTTAATTGTTGGTGCTGGCTCTGCGGGTACGATGCTTGCCCGTCAGCTCCTTAGCAACAATGATATGGAGCTATTGCCAACTGCGTTCATAGATGACGATGTAAACAAACATAATCTAGATATTATGGGTATTCCGGTGTTGGGCGGAGTTGAAAGCATTGCGAAGGTTGCGCTTGATTATGAGATTAACAATATCGTTATTGCGATACCCTCACTGAGCAAAAAACAGCTCAACACGATTTTTAGCGAATGCGCTAAAACGAAAGCCAAAACACAAATCATTCCTATGCTTGAGGATTTGGCTACGGGCAGAGTGTCGGTAAGTCAATTTCGTGATGTTCAGGTTGAGGATTTATTAGGGCGTGAGCCTGTAGAGCTCGATATTGAGAGTATTTCAGGTTACGTTACCCAGAAGGTCGTTATGGTAACAGGCGCTGGGGGCTCGATTGGATCTGAGGTATGCAGGCAGGTTTCGAGGTTTTTACCGGAGAAGCTTATTTTGCTTGGACATGGAGAGAACAGCATCTATTCCATTGAGATGGAGCTGAAAGAGCTTTACGGACATACGAAAATAGAATTTGTAACAGAAATCGCCGATATGCAAGACGCAAATAAAATGCTGGCCGTTATGCAAGCTCATCGTCCGCAGGTCGTTTATCATGCAGCAGCACATAAGCATGTTCCACTGATGGAGAGAAATCCAGAGGAAGCGTTCAAAAATAACGTAATGGGAACCTTGAATGCGGCAAGAGCAGCCAGCCAAGCTCGCGTGGATACGTTTGTCATGGTATCGACCGATAAGGCGGTTAATCCAACCAGCGTTATGGGCGCGACAAAAAGGATTGCGGAAATGGTCATTCAGCATATGGACCGGTTCAGCAATACCAAATTTGTAGCGGTAAGATTCGGCAATGTTTTGGGCAGCCGCGGCAGCGTTATTCCGCTGTTCAAGAAGCAAATAGAGAAGGGGGGCCCCGTAACGGTTACACATCCGGACATGGTTCGCTATTTTATGACCATTCCTGAAGCTTCAAGGTTGGTCATTCAAGCCGGTGCACTTGCAAGAGGCGGTGAGATCTTTGTCCTCGATATGGGTGATCCCGTTAATATTACCGATCTTGCACAAAATGTCATTCGGATGTCGGGCTACTCGGTCGAGGAAATCGGCATTGAGTACACAGGAATTCGCCCAGGCGAGAAGCTATTCGAAGAAATGCTTAAAGATGATGAAATTAATGAAAAGCAGGTTTATCCAAAAATCTACATAGGCAAATCATCCGAGATTTATTTTGAACATATTGAAGAAATTATTGCCCTGCACGGGGGAATGAGCAAAGCAGAATTGCGTACAAGGCTGCTGGATCTAGCGAATAATGTCGTAGAGCTTCCTGGATTTGCATCAGTAACAGGTTAAAAAACGAAGGAGTTGCATAAAAGATATGAAGGTTAGAAAAGCGATCATACCAGCTGCTGGTCTGGGTACAAGGTTTCTCCCAGCAACAAAAGCGATGCCAAAAGAAATGCTGCCAATCGTCGATAAGCCAACTATTCAATATATTGTGGAAGAAGCGATTGAGTCAGGCATCGAGGACATTATTATTGTAACGGGTAAAGGAAAACGGGCAATCGAGGATCATTTTGATAACTCGCTTGAGCTGGAGCAAATTTTGACTGCCAAACATAAATACGATTTATTAAGTGAAGTGCGCAAATCAGCGGATATGGTGGACATTCATTATATTCGCCAAAAGGAGCCGAAGGGGCTTGGGCATGCCATATGGTGCGCTCGCAAATTTATTGGCGATGAGCCGTTTGCCGTACTGCTTGGGGATGATATTATCTCAGCGGAGAAGCCTTGTATTAAGCAGATGATCGAAAAATATGATGAGTATCATACCTCGATTATCGGTGTGCAGCGTGTGGCGGATGAAGCCGTATCTCGCTACGGAATTGTAGATGGCACTCTTATGGAGGAATCCTTCCACCGGGTTAGACATTTGGTCGAGAAGCCGTCTAAGGAGCTGGCGCCATCGAATATGGCGATTATGGGCAGGTATATTTTGAACCCGGCGATCTTCGACATTCTCGGCAATCAATCGCCTGGAGCGGGCGGAGAAATACAACTGACCGATGCGATTGCTGCTTTAAACCTAATGGAAGCCGTATATGCTTATGAATTCGAAGGAAAACGTCATGATGTGGGTGAGAAAATGGGCTTTATCCAGACGACGATTGAATTTGCTCTTCAGCGTGAGGATTTGCGTTATGAGCTATTAAACTATTTATCGCAAATGGTTGAAAGAGAATCTGCTAGAAAATAATTCTAGTATAGGATGGTAGAAGCATGCCAAATAAAATTTTATTTTGTGCAACGGTTGATTATCATTTCAAGGCATTTCATATGCCTGTTCTCGAATGGTTTAAGCAGCAAGGGTGGGAGGTCCATATCGCCGCAAAGGGCGAGCTGGAGCTCCCTTTTGTTGACCGGAAGTTTAATATTTCCATTGAGCGCTCACCGTTCCATTCCAACAATGTCAAAGCATACCGAGAGCTGAAGGCAATTATTCAGCAGCAGGATTATAATATCATTCATTGCCATACGCCAATGGGCGGCGTGCTTGCAAGACTCGCGGCACAGCCGGCGAGAAAACAAGGAACAAAAGTTATTTATACCGCGCATGGTTTTCATTTCTGCAAAGGTGGCTCGCTCCTGAACTGGATGCTTTATTATCCAATTGAGAAGAGGCTGTCCAGCATGACGGACTGCTTAATTACAATCAATACAGAGGATTATCAGCTCGCTGTCACCAAAAAATTTAAAGCAAAGCGGATTGCTCATGTTCATGGTGTTGGCGTAAATACAACACATTTTAAGCCTTTGCAAAAGCTTGATAAATGGCGATTGCGTCAGGAGCTCGATTATCGCACGGACGACTTCCTTATGTTTTATGCTGCTGAATTTAACCGAAACAAAAACCATCAGCTGCTCATTCACGCGTTGGCCGCTATTAAAGAGGCGGTACCGCATGGCCGGCTGCTGCTTGCTGGTAAAGGGCCTTTGCTTGAGGAAAGTCAGGCTCTGGCGGAGCGTTTAGGTGTTGGATCGATGGTCCATTTTCTTGGCTATCGGACAGATATCGACCGGCTGCTGCCCATGTGCGACGTCGCAGTAGCATCCAGTCTGCGTGAGGGATTGCCCGTCAATTTAATGGAGGCTATGGCCTGCGGGCTGCCTATTGTTGCCACGCGGAATAGAGGGCATTCAGAGCTCGTTATAGATGGCGAGAATGGATTCGTGCTGGAGCCGACCGATATGGAGTTATTTGCTGACCGGTTAAGGAAGCTGAGTGAATCGCTGGAGCTGAGGCAGCGGATGGGGGCGTTTAGCCTTCAAATGGTACAGAAATATGGTTTGCTTCAGGTGAAGCTAGAGCTTAATGAAATATACAAGTCCTTTATGTTGGGGGAACAAAATGAATCCCAAAGTCAGTATCATCGTGCCTATATTTAATATGGAGCTGTATTTGGATAGATGCTTGAATAGCTTGCTAGAGCAAAGCTTATCAGACATAGAAATTATTGCAGTAAACGATGGATCTACGGATTCCAGCTTAAGCATTCTTCAGGAATATACGGAACGGGATTCACGAATCATTGTTATTAATAAAGAAAATGAAGGTGTGTCCGCTGCACGAAACGATGGTGTGCTGGCAGCAAATGGGGAGTACATCGGATTCGTTGATCCAGATGATTGGGTAAATTTAAAAATGTATGAAGAAATGTACGAGTGCGCTGTGGAACAAAACGTTGATATTGTGATGTGTACGTACATTCGGGAGTTTGGGACACATTCGAAGGAAAAGCGCTTCAACACGCCTGACAAGCAATTGTATCTTATGGATGAGGTACAAACGACCATGCTAAGGCGACTTGTTGGTCCATTAAAGGAAGAGGTAGCGAATCCCGAATATCTGGATGCTTGGGGGACGGTATGGTCAAAACTTTATCGTACGTCATTGCTGAAAGACAATAAGGTGAAATTTAAAGATCTCAGCATCATAGGCAGTAATGAGGATACACTCTTCAACATTCATGTCTTTTATAATGCTGAGTCTTTTTTGTTTCTGAATCGTCCTTTTTATCATTATTGGCGAACGAACGATGCCTCCATCACATCCCAATACAATCCGTTATTAGTTGAGAAATTTGAAAAGCTATATGCGGCAATACAAAGCTTTTTGACGGAAAAAGGTCTGATTAATGATTTTGGACTAGCGCTAAATAATCGAATTAGCATGAATGTACTTGGGCAAGGATTAAACATTATGAATCATCAAACGAATCTATCCATGAGAGAAAGATTACGTTTAATCAAAAAATTGTTAAACAATGAAAAAACAAGTTATTCACTTAGGCGCTTTCAATTGGAGTATTGTCCACTTATTTGGAAGACGTTTTTTTTATGTGCAAAGCTAAAAATCTCGTCAGCTATCTACTTCATGTTATTAGGGATGAATTGGATACGGAGAAAAAATACAGGAGGAATAAAACTTGGAACTGAAAACGGTTAGTGGAAGTTCAAAACCCATGTTGACTGTATTTACTCCTGCGTACAATCGGGCTTATACACTCCACCTATGCTACGAAAGTTTAAAGAGGCAAAAATGCAAAGATTTTATGTGGCTTATTGTTGATGATGGCTCATCGGATAATACTAGAGAATTAGTAGAGAGTTGGATCAATGAAGCAGAATTACCGATTCAATATGTTTATCAAGAAAATCAGGGAATGCATGGTGCACACAACACAGCTTATAAACATATTGAGACAGAGCTTAATGTCTGTATCGATTCGGATGATTATTTGGCAGATGATGCAGTTGAAAAAATTACGACCTTCTGGAGGAAGGAAGGCAGTAATCGCTACGCTGGAATTATTGGTTTAGATGCCTACCATAACGGAGAAGTCATCGGAACTTTATTACCTAGTGATATGAAGGATTCTCCTTTCACAGATCTATATGTAAAACACAATGTTAAAGGAGATAAAAAAATTGTGTATCGAACTGAACTGGCCCAAAAGGTGGCACCTTATCCACTCTTTCCAGGAGAAAAATATTGTCCCTTGTCCTATAAATACGTTCTTATCGATCAAGAACAACCGCTTCTCATCTTGAATCATGTTCTTTGTTACGTCGAGTATTTGGCAGATGGTTCTAGCTTAAACATTATTAATCAATATCGGAAGAATCCACAAGGCTTCGCATTTTTCCGAAAAACAGCTATGGCTTATTCACCGACTTATAAAGATAGACTTCGAGAAGCTACCCATTATGTCTCAAGCAGTATCATGTTAAGGAATGGAAGGTTCTTAGTGGAATCTCCTCGTAAACTTACAACGCTGCTTGCTATTCCGCTTGGGATTATGCTCTATCTTTATATACAAAATACGAGTAGACGAACATTGATGAAGCATTCGAATTAATTATAGAAAGGAACAGAGAAATGACGATCCTCTGGTTTACGTTAATTCTAGTTTCAATAACTGCATGGATGGCCAGATATTTTTCTGTTGCAGCAGTAAAGGCTCCCATATTTATTAGTCCGAATAAATTTTTAGCATTTCTCGCAGCTTCATCCCTCGTCATCGTCTCAGGACTTAGACAAAACATTGGTGATACATCACTTTATGTACATAGCTACGAAATTGGTGATTTTTCGTGGGAGTCGATTTTGCAGCAGAGAGATAAGGGTTTCAATATACTGCAATTGTTATTGAAGCAAATATCGGATGATCCACAAATACTTATTTTTTTTACCGCTTTGGCAACAAATTTGCTTATTGCCGGAGTGTTCTTTAAATACGCAAGGCTCTTTGAATTGAGCATGTATTTGTATATAACAACAGGAGCATTTATTGTATCGATGAATGGTATAAGACAATTTCTGGCGGCAGCTATTGTCTTTTCTGCAACCAAATTTATTTTTGAAGGCAGCTGGAAACGCTATATGGCTCTGGTGTTGTTAGGATCGGTCTTCCATCAAAGCGCACTAGTCATGATTCCGATCTACTTTATTGTTCGAAGGAAAGCCTGGACTGGGATGACATTTGCTCTTCTTTCCTTAGCTGTTCTGATAGTTGCAGGCTTCAACCAGTTTTCTACGCTATTATTCACGGCAATTAAAGACACACAATATGGCCATTATGAAAGCTTTCAGGAGGGCGGGGCTAACGTTATACGAGTAATTGTTTGCTCGATTCCGGTCGTTATCGCCTTTTTTGGCAGAGAGAAGCTAAGAAAAATCTTTCCTCATGGTGACATCGTAGTTAATCTTTCTATTGTCGGCGTCGTGCTCATGATTATATCCACTCAGAACTGGATTTTTGCTCGACTCAGTATTTATTTCAGCTTATACCAGCTTCTTTTGTTTGGTTGGATCGTGAAGCTGTTTCGGGAGAAAGATCAGAAGCTTGTATATTTGGCGATCATAGCATTTTATTTTATTTATTTCTTTTATGAAAATTTTATCATACTCAATATCTATTATTTAAGTAAATACTTAATTTGGCCATTGTAAGGGAGGTAGAGTAGTGGGAACAACGGAACAAATTCCACGTATACTGCATTACTGTTGGTTTGGGCGTGGAGAGAAATCAAAGAAAATTCAAAAATGCTTGGATAGTTGGCAAAAGCATTTGAGTGATTACACCATAATTGAGTGGAATGAGGATAATTTCGATCTCAATTCAAACCGTTATGTGAAGGAAGCTTATGTAGCTGGTAAATTTGCTTTTGTAAGTGATTATGTGCGGTTACATGCTCTATTTCATCTCGGAGGCATTTATATGGATACGGATGTTGAGGTACTCAAGCCACTTGATACTTTACTTCATCATAAGGCGTTTACTGGTTTTGAAGATGAAACATATCTGCAATCGGCTACGATGGGGGCTGTTAAAGGCCATCCATGGATAAAGGAGCTGCTCATTAATTATGCTAGAAGAAGTTTTCTACTACCAGGGGGTAGCTTTGACACAACAACAAATACGGCTGTCATTACAGAACTCAGTAAAAAAGACGGATTGATTTTGAATGGGGAATTTCAAGTGTTACCCAATGGAGTTACCTTTTATCCTAGAACCTTCTTTAGTCCATATGATTATATTAACGGAGGAAACTACATAACGGAAAATAGCTTTACAATCCACCATTTTGCAAAGTCTTGGCTGCCTATACATGTCCGTATAAATAGTAAGTTAAAAAGAGTTGCAAGCCGAATCGTCGGTCCAACCGTTATTTCAAAAATGCGAAAGCTGCTATCTTCAAACTAAGAGCAGTTAAACGAGCTACGGGAGCACCTATCTATGACAAAGCGATTATTTGATATTTTTGTTTCGAGTATAATCTTACTCATTATGCTTCCAATAATTGGAATTACTGCAATATTGGTACGCATTAAGCTAGGAACACCAATTGTGTATAAGCAGCAGCGTCCAGGACTCAACGGTGCCCCTTTTGTTGTTTACAAATTTAGAACGATGACAGATGAGAAGGACAGCCTCGGTCAGTTGCTGCCGGATCACATAAGGCTGACTCCTTTTGGGAGCTTCTTACGGAAGTTTAGTCTTGATGAATTGCTTCAACTTATTAATGTAGTAAGGGGCGATTTAAGTCTTGTTGGTCCAAGACCACTTCTTATGGAGTATTTGCCGTTATACACAGAGGAACAAGCAAGGCGGCATCAAGTAAGGCCAGGTATAACCGGCTGGGCTCAAATTAATGGAAGAAACGCAATTTCATGGGAAGAGAAGTTTGCGCTGGATGTTTGGTATGTTGAGAATTGGAGCATTTTGCTTGATTTGAAAATTCTGTTTCAAACGTTCTTAAAGGTTGTCCGTCCGGAAGGGATAAGTAATGCAAATCATGCAACGATGCCAATGTTTAAAGGGAGTGTCTCGAATCATGAAGGATAATGAATTGAATCTTTTATTTACAAGCTCGGGTAGAAGAGTATCACTCATCAAGAAATTTAAAGAGGCTTACGCGCTTCACGGTATTAATGGGAAAATTGTAACTGCTGATGTTAAGACTACTGCGCCAACAGCCTTTATGAGTGATCGGCATGTATTAGTCCCTAGAGTAGTTGAACAGCATTACTTGGAGACACTCCTTGCGATCTGCGTGGACGAAAATATTCATCTACTCATTCCATTAATTGATTCAGAGCTCGTTCTGCTAGCTGCTAATCGTTCATTATTTGAAGAAATAGGTGTGAAATTGCTTTTATCCAGCAGTGAATTAAATGAAATTACATTTGATAAAGAGAAAACCTATCGGTTTTTCTCTGAAAACGATATTCGGACGCCTAAAGTATACAACGAGGATGAGATTCACGAAAAAAACTATCAGTTTCCGTTAATGATTAAACCAAGAAACGGCAGCTCCAGCCAAGGCGTCACAAAAATTAAAAATGAGAAGGAGCTCCATTTTTTTAAAGAGTACATACCTAATGCGATGATTCAAGAGTTTGTAACCGGCGAGGAATATACCATCGATGTCATGGTGGATTTCTTCGGTAATATAAAAACGATTGTGCCTAGACTTCGGCTCGAAACAAGAGCAGGAGAAGTAAGCAAAGGGATTACGATGAAAAATCAGGATGTCATAAATGCAGCCGAACATGTTGTACGTGCATTGCCAGGTCCAGTAGGATGTATAACCCTGCAATGCTTTAAACAAGCAAACGGTGAGATTACTTTTATAGAAATCAATCCTCGTTTTGGTGGAGGCGTCCCACTAGCTATTGAAGCAGGCGCAGATTTTCCTTTATGGACCATTAGGCTGGGTCGTGGGGAAACACTTGATGAGGGACAGGATAATAGCTGGTGCGATCAACTGACGATGCTTCGATATGATGAGGCCATTTTTACAAAGGATATCTCCTATGACTATTAAGGCTATAGTGTTTGATATGGATGATACATTGTATGAAGAGAAGCAGTATGTCATCAGTGGTTTTAAAGCTGTAGATCAGTACATTATTGAACAATTTGGTGTAACTGGTTTTTTTGAATCAGCGGTTAAACTATTTCATTCCGGAATAAGAGAGTTCATTTTTAATAAGGTTCTTGATCAGCTTGGAGTAGAGTATGGGGATTCTACTATAAAAATATTAATCAACTGTTATCGATCTCATATACCAAACATTCATTTGGCAGAAGACGCGAAGTGGGTGCTGGAGCATCTATCATCAGAGGTCAAATTAGCTCTTATTTCTGACGGATATCTCAATGCTCAACAGCAAAAGGTTCACGCTTTAAAACTGGCAGACAGATTTGAAGTCATTGTTTTGTCAGATGAATACGGCAGAGAAAATTGGAAGCCAAGCCCATTAGTTTATGAAGAGGTCAGTAGGAAACTGCAGATCGATCACATTCAATGCATGTATGTTGGAGATAATGTGAAAAAGGACTTCATAACCGCGAAGCAGCTGGGATGGACCACGGTCCATATTCAAAGGGAAAATGGCGAATACGCAAACACTAATGTTACGCCGGAGTATGAGGCACATTACCGTATTGATAGTTTAAGAAAGCTTCCTGATCTTTACGCTTGCAAACATATGTTTATTAAGGATGGTGAATCTGTTCATGTTAGCTGAGCCAAAGTTTATTTATCTTTCCCCGCCACATATGAGTGGAAATGAACAAAAATATATACACGAAGCATTCGCTACGAATTGGATAGCACCGCTCGGTCCACACGTTGATGCCTTCGAGAAAGAAATGGCAGCATATGCTGGCGTTAAAGATGCAGTTGCAGTAAGCTCCGGAACGGCAGCGATTCATTTGGCGCTTCGTTTGCTGCATGTCAAGAAAGGCGATTTCGTATTTTGCTCAAGCTTAACTTTTGTAGCGAGTGCTAATCCGATTTTGTACGTTGGAGCCGAACCTGTATTTATCGATTCGGAGTTTGACACATGGAATATGTCACCACAAGCGCTGCAGCGAGCTTTAGAGAAAGCTAATCAGGAAGGGAATTTGCCAAAAGCAGTTATCGTTGTTCATCTGTATGGGCAAAGTGCCAAAATGGATGAGATTATTGCTTTATGCGATCAATATGAGGTTCCTATCATTGAAGATTCCGCGGAGTCTCTTGGATCAAGTTATAAGGAGAAAAAGAGCGGCTCATTCGGAAAATTTGGCATTTACTCTTTTAACGGCAACAAAATAATAACTACATCGGGCGGCGGAATGCTGGTATCGGATGATGAAGAAGTGCTGCGAAGAGCACGGTTTTTGGCAACGCAAGCGAGAGACGCAGCTCCTCATTATCAGCATAGCGATATGGGTTATAATTACCGATTAAGCAACCTGCTTGCTGGTGTAGGAAGATCGCAATTAGAAGTTCTGGATGAAAGAGTAATAGCGAGGAGAAACATTTTTGACCGTTATAAAAGAGAATTGGGCGATTTACCAGGGCTTCAGTTTATGCCTGAGTTAGAGAACACCAGGTCAAATAGATGGCTAACTACGATAACCTTGGATTTGCAAGAATCAGGTATTTCCGTGCATTATTTACTAGAGGCATTTGGTAAAGCAAAGATTGAAGCGCGTCATGTGTGGAAACCGTTGCACTTGCAGCCTTTATTCAAAGCGAACACTTATTACTCGCATGAAGATGGTATTAACGTGTCGGAACAGCTATTTGAAACAGGTATTTGTTTGCCTTCAGGCTCCAGCATGTCGGAGGACGAACAATCGCGTGTGATTAATTGTATTCAATCTGTATATGCTGAAGCGTCTATTACCTATCAACATAGCAATGTTAATGTTTCATAATTTCACAGTGTCAGGCGGTAAATAGATTGACAACCGACTGTAGAGGTGATAATCTGTACTTGTGTTCGTTTTATAGAACAAAAACAAGATTTTTGTTCGCTGTGAGTTCATCAATATGAAGGAGAAATTCATGAATAACGACGTCTCACTCCAAAAGGAAGAACTGTCTGACGAATTGAGACTGCTTCTTTCGATCCTTGTTATGGATCATGGAGCTAAAATAACTTTTGATATACAGGAGCTGCTCCATAAGACGGATTGGGACAAATTTATAGAGTTAGCAAGACATCATCGTGTTTTTCCCACTCTCAATCTCAAGCTGCAAAAAATGAAGTCAACCGATATCCCTACTTTTGTAACTCAAATGTTTCATCGCGACTATTATCGCAACACTCTACAGATGTTGGCACTCAGCGGAGAGATGGAACAGCTGGCTAAGGTGTTCTCTGAGAACGGCATTCGTTCCCTCTTTCTTAAAGGTCCAGTCATTGCTGCTGACTTATATGGAGACGTATCACTTCGTACATCATGTGACCTGGATTTCCTAATTCCAATCAAGGATCTAGAACGTGCTGAAGCCCTACTCGTAACGCTTGGGTATGTAAAAGATGATTATATCGAATCGGTCTTAAATGACTGGAAATGGCGTCATCATCATACGGCCTTTGTCCATCCAGACAAAGCGATCAAGGTTGAGGTTCATTGGCGACTTAACCCTGCACCCGCAAAGGAACCGAAATTTGATGATTTATGGGAGCGTAGAAGACAGAGCTCACTCATATCAAGACCAATCTATTATCTCGGTAGAGAAGATCTATTTATGTTTCTCGTTTCTCACGGTGCTCGCCATGGCTGGTCTAGACTCCGTTGGCTGCTAGATATTAAACAACTAGTAAATCAAAAAGTAGATTGGCCGAAATTAATTCGATTGCTGAGGAAGTATCAATTTGCTCATATCGGGGGGCAAGCGCTTCTATTAGTAGCTAGATTAATGGCAACTCCCTTACGTGAAGAAATGAAGCCGCTAATAACAGACAGAAAAGCAGAATGGTCAGCAGAGGACGCAATGTATTATGTTCATCGAATCATAAACTTACATACACCGCCCATACCGGAGGAAGTAGATCGCTATCATAAAAAATATTTGTTTGGACTTTTGACGACAAGACAAAAACTATTATTTATGGCGAGTTTTCTATACCCATACCCAAAGGACGCTATTACGTTACCACTGCCAAAATCTCTCCACTTTTTGTATTTTCCACTGCGTCCATTTTTATGGAGTTGGAGAAAGATAAGAAAGCAAGGATAGGTGTAGGGTAATCCTGCTATTGAATAGGAGAACGAAATGAGAAATGTATTAATTGCTTCTTATGATATGGAGGTCGGCGGTGTAGAAAGAAGTCTTGCCGGCATGCTAGATGAGTTTGACTACAACAAATATGAGATTGATCTTATGTTATATCGCCATAAAGGAGACTTTATGGGTTTATTGTCAGGCAAAGCTAATTTACTTGGTGAAATTCCTCAATATGCATCGTTTCGCAAATCAATCAGTGAAACATTAAATGAAAAACAGCTAAGGATAGGCGCCTCTCGCGTACTCGCAAAGGCTCATTCGGCTGTATTAGGAAAAGTTAAAGGCATAGAAGAAATGGGATATTATCAACTGCAGTTAATGTGGAAATATGCACTTCCTTTTCTTCCTGAATGCGAGAAAGATTACGATGTTGCAATCAGCTACTTATGGCCACATTATTTTGTAGCGGATAAGGTAAGAGCAGGAAAAAAAATTGCTTGGATCCATACCGATTATTCGACTGTAGTAACTAATCGTCAGCAGGACTTAAAGATGTGGGAGAAATTTGATTATATCATCGCAGTTTCGGATGCATGTAGAGATTCCTTTCTGGAGAGTTATGTTTCACTAAAGGATAAAGTTGTAGTAATTGAAAATATGATCTCTCCTGAACTTGTAAGAACATTGGCAAAGGAAACAGTAATGGATAATCCTATGGATAATGACTTCAGGTTTAAGCTGTTATCAGTGGGAAGATTATGCCATCAAAAAGGCTTCGATCAAGCAATAAAAGCATTTAAGCAGCTTGTAGATAAGGGTTATAACGATATGGTCTGGTACGTAGTAGGGTATGGCGATGATGAAGCGATGCTGCGAGAGCTTATCGAAGAAAACAAGCTAGAGAATCGTTTTATTTTACTGGGTAAACAAACCAATCCCTATCCTTATGTGAGCAAATGCGATTTGTATGTGCAGCCGTCTAGATATGAAGGAAAAGCGGTGACAGTAACGGAAGCCAAAATTCTTGGAAAACCGATTGTCATAACAAATTACCCTACTGCTCCAAGTCAAGTTGACCATGGCATAGATGGTTTCATAACTGATATGTCGATTGATGGAATTGCTGCTGGAATTGAAACGTTATTTCATGATATAGCCCTCAGAGAGAGACTTTCCACTAATTGTATACACTCTAACTATAGTAACGGAAATGAGATGGATAAGCTCTATGAGCTCATCACAACTGGAGGGAGGAGCAGTAGGTGGACGTAAAGGTAAGCATAATTGTACCTGTATTCAATGCAGAACCTTTTTTAAGGGAATGTATTGATTCCCTGCTGTCTCAGACAATTAGTGAAATGGAGTTCATATTTATAGATGATGGGTCTTCGGATAACAGCGCAGCTATTATAGAAAGCTATCAAAACTTAGAATCGCGTATTATCCTCATTCAACAACAAAACCAAGGTGTAAGTGTTGCACGAAATGCTGGTCTGGTGACTGCAAGTGGACAATATATTGGGTTTGTTGATGCGGATGATTATATTGAACCGGATATGTATAACCGGCTCTATACGGCGGCAATTAAAGAAAACTGTGATGTAGTGCTTTCGAACTTTGAGAGCGAGATCGAGGGCAATCATGTCATAACGAATTACACTTTTCCCAAAGATGTTTTGCTAACAGCGGAATTTATTCGTAAAGAAGTTTTGCCCGCTTTTTTGAAAACAGAAACGTTGAATACAGCATGCAATAAGCTCTACCGAAATGCATTAATTAAAGAGCATGCTATACGTTTTCCTGAACGAGTAGCTCTCGGTGAAGACGGCATGTTTAATATGATATTTTTCAGTTTTGCGGTCAGTATGAAATATCTCGATTATACCGGCTATCATTACCGTGAAGTTAGCGGGAGTGCAACTAGAAATGTGATTCAAAAGGATTATTTTCAGAGAGCATTGGAGGTTTTTGACTCTGACCCGCCAGTACATTATTCGGAGATATTGAATCTAGATACGATTAAACAACTGAAATCGATTAAGTTAATACATAGTGTAATGGCATATATCCATATTTACTTAAGGCCAACAGAAGAATTAAGCATTAATAAACAGTTTAGCTATGTTCGTAAAATGATAGCAAATGATGATGTAAGAAATGCATTGCCTGTTTACAAGAAGGAAATGGAGCTTGTACTCGGACGCTATCAGAAACTAATTCTTCATTTAATGAATAAGCAATCGATATTAGGCTTGTATTGTCTTACGTCCTACAGCAGATTCAGAAATAAGAAGTAGCGGGGGATTTATAATGAAGATTTTGATGTTTGCCCATGAGAGCAGTCTCAATAGAGGGTGTGAAGCGATCGTTCGTTCATCAACAGCCATTTTAAAGGAGAAAATAGGAGGTGCTAAAGTATATTTAGCCTCATCGCAGCCGGAAACCGATACGGTGATTTCCAAGCTGGACGGAATTTATGATGGTTCCACACGTTCCATAAAAAGATACTCATATGATTGGTTACTATCTTCTCTAAAAATAAAGCTGTTTCAAGATGAGTCTTATGCACTTGGAGTCATTCATCATAACATTATTGAAAAAATAAAGGATATGGATGTTTGTTTATCTATTGGTGGGGATAATTACTGCTATGGCGAGCAGCCTGGATGGTATGAAATTGACAAGCGCGTTAAAGCTCAAGGTAAGAAATTGGTTCTTTGGGGATGCTCGATCGGAGAAGAAGATATGACTCCTAGAAAATTGGAGGATTTGCAGCTGTTTGACTTAATTCTTTCACGGGAGTCGCTAACCTACAACATGTTGGTCAGCAAGGGACTGAAGAATGTTAAGTTATGTGCTGATCCAGCTTTCACAATGGAGAAGGAGGAGCTTGCACTCCCTAAAGGCTGGCAGGAGGGAAATACGCTGGGACTAAACTTTAGTCCATTAGTTTGGAAAAGAAATAAGCAGTCTCAAGCTGCAGTTGATGAGTTGATTCAGCATATTTTGAAAACAACAGACATGACTATCGCTTTAACCCCACATGTCATTATTCAAGGTAATAATGATTACGAGGTGCTTAGCAGCTATTTCGAAACTTACAAGGATACTGGAAGAGTAGTGCTCCTGCCTGACAACCTAACAGCCATTCAATACAAAGGATATATTGCTAGAATGAGATTTTTTATTGGTGCAAGGACACATGCAACGATTGCAGCATATTCCAATTACGTACCAACGATGGTGTTAGGATATAGTGTTAAATCAAAAGGTATCGCTAGAGATATATTTGGAGAAGAAAAGCTCGTTTTAGGCATTGATGAAATATCAGATAGCCGGCGTTTGATCGGGAAGTTCGATGAAATGGTTGGAGAAGAGGCAGAGCTGAAAAATAGGCTTAAGCAAGCCATACCTGAAATTAAGAAAATGTCTTATAAAGCGGTTAATTATTTAAGCGAGCTAGCATGAGGTGAAGATGAGAAAAAAATTATTGTTTGTCATTCCTAGCTTAACCGCAGGAGGAGCAGAGCGAAGCCTGATTAATTTGCTAGCTATCTTAGACTTCAAACGATATGAGGTCGATTTATTTATGTTCAACCATGAGGGTCTTTTTATGGAGTTAATTCCTGAAGACGTTCATGTGTTGCCTTTGCCGGAGAACTATAGCCATTTTGTCATGCCCATACGAAATTCTGTATCGAAGTTTTTGTTGGATAAGAATGCGATGCTTGCTTTTAACAGAATCATGTTCAGTTATAAGAATAGAGCATCTAATAACGTAAGTATTGGAGAACAAAAAAGCTGGAAATACATGGCGAGTTCCATTGGGAAAATGGATAAGAAGTATGATGTTGCCATTGCTTTCTTGGAGAAAACATCTATTTATTTCTGCACTGAGAAGGTAGAAGCTTCTAAGAAAATAGGCTGGGTACATAATGATTACGATAAATTAGGAATGGATCCTGATTTTGATTTGGATTATTTTCAGAAGCTGGATCATATCGTTACGGTTTCTGAGGAGTGTGGACATATTTTAAAACGTAGATTTCCAAATCAAAATAATAAAGTTGAGGTTATTCACAATATCGTGTCACCAAAAGTAATAAAACAGCTTTCGGAAAAAGGATCTCATGATGTATTTGGGAGAAAAGAAAAAGAAACTGTCATTCTTTCAATTGGTAGGCTTAATACACAGAAAGGATTTGAGCTTGCTATCGAAGCTTGCGGCATAATGAAGGGTTGGGGAATTTCATTCCAATGGAACATCATTGGTGAAGGGGAAGAGAGACAAAATCTTTTAGAGCTTATTGACGCAGCCGGTTTGGAGCAGCATGTGAAGCTCTTAGGTTTGAAATCAAATCCATACCCCTATATAAAACAAGCTGATATTTATGCTCAGACATCGCGTTTTGAAGGAAAGGCTATTGCAATCGATGAGGCGAAAATATTAAACAAACCAATCTTGATTACTAATTTTAGTACAGCTAGGGATCAACTTGAGGATGGCATTGAGGGACTAATTGTAGACATGAATGCAGAAGCAGTCGCGCATGGAATAGCCAAACTTATTCAAAACCAGAGTATAAGTAAACAGATGAGCGAGCATTTGTCACAGCTGCAATTAGGCACGGAAGAGGAGATAAATAAGCTGTACAGCTTACTTGGATAGGTGGTTGGCATGAAGAAAAAACTTTTATTTATTATGAATAATTTGAATTGCGGCGGAGCTGAGAAGTCACTTCTTTCATTGCTGCAAACGATAGATTATTCCAAATATGATGTGGATCTATTTTTATTCAAGCATGAAGGAATCTTTATGAGCAAGCTCCCAAAGCAAGTAAATATGTTAGAAGAGCCTCATCATTATAGGTACTTCGATATGTCTATCAAGACAGCTCTTATGGATTGTTTAAAGAATGGCAAATTCTCAGTTGCACTGTTTAGACTGCTTGCGGGTTACATCTTTTATACAGAGAAAAACGCAGCAAGACGGGAACAACGCGTATGGAAATATTTATCTTATACAATGCCTGCATTATCAGGAACTTATGATGCAGCAATTGGTTATCTGGAGAAAAACCCAGTTTATTTTGGTATAGAAAAGGTAAAGGCCAAGAAGAAGATTGGTTATATTCATAATGATTATAATAAACTTCAAATGGATTCAAATATTGATAATAAATATTTTGAGTATTTGGATCATCTTGTAACGGTTTCAGACATTTGTGGTGAAGTATTGGAGCAAAGATTTCCTCAATTTAAGAGGAAAGTTGAAGTCGTTCAAAATATTGTGTCGCCTACGCTTATCCAAGAGATGTCTCTTGAGAGCAGCAATGTATATAACAATAAAAGCACAACTATTTTATCAATAGGTAGGCTGAATCAACAGAAAGGTTTTGAAATGGCTGTAGAAGCCTGCAAAAAACTAGTGGAGATAGGTTATGACATTAGGTGGTATGTGATTGGTGAAGGTGAGGAGCGAAGCAAGCTTGAGCTGATGATTAATGAGTATCAGCTATGTGACCATTTTTATTTGATTGGTATTAAAGATAATCCGTATCCTTATATCAGAGAAGCAGACATTTATGTTCAGCCTTCTCGTTTTGAGGGGAAATCGATTGCAATAGATGAAGCGAAAATTTTGAATAAACCAATTGTAGTAACCAACTTCAGTACAGCAAAAGACCAAATTACACATTATGAGAATGGGTTAATTGTAGAAATGAATTCAATTGCAATATCCGAAGGTATTATTGAAGTAATGGAGAGTGAGGCTTTAAGAGACTCATTTATAGAATGTTTATCGAAGGAAAGTTTAGGAACGGAATCGGAGATAGAGAAATTTTATGCGTTAACTTAGGTGAGGACGAAGGAGAGTATATGATGTTAGAAATTATCGCTATTGTATTCATCGTTGTGACGATTATTATCGCATTTATAGACATCTTGCCGATAAGCAAGGATTGGTTAAGCAGAATTTATATCGGAAGGTATACGAATAAACAGGAATGGAATCAATCCATTACGCAAGTGGGCGTAAAATGGCTTAATCATACACCGAAAATAAAGGTAACAGATAATACGAGGCTTATTGCAATTGACATGCTAAAAGGGAATTATTCAAAGAGTGTCATCCAGCATTGGCAGGAGGCCTCCTTATTGCTTGGATTAAATGAATGTCTTAAAAATAACGAGGATAAAAGTTTGAAAAACGGTATAGAACAATTTTTAAATGCTAAGTTTGATGCAAATGGAAATTGGAAGAATGCACCATCAAATATCGATTCTGCTATTCTTGCTTATGGAGTTATGAAGCTTGAAGGTATCAATATCGAGAGGTTCAAGCCAGCATATGATAGTACTTGGTTATTAATTCAGTCTCATATTGGTGAGGATGGTACTGTTCAATATCGTAATTTCATGAAAAATTATCGGTATGTCGATACGATTGGATTCATTTGCCCATTCCTAGTTACCTACGGATTAAAATATGACAAGCCAGAATGTGTTGAACTAGCGGTAAAGCAGCTAGAGCAATATCAACAAAATGGCATGCTTGATGACCACTATATTCCAAGTCATGCTTACCATATGGATAATGCAATGCCGCTTGGACTTTATGGTTGGGGAAGAGGTCTTGGTTGGCTAGCAATTGGGCTTATCGATGCTTGGCATGAACTGCCAGAAACACATCAGTATAAGCCTAGACTAGAGCATTTTGTAACAAAGTTTGCTAAGTCTATTCTAACTTTTCAAGGAAAAGATGGGAATTGGAACTGGACAGTCACACGCCGTGAATCACGGGCAGATTCTTCTGCAACGGCTACTTTAGGGTGGTTCTTGCTGCAAGCCTCTCAAATTGAGGAGATAGCGGATGAATGTATGGAAGGAACAGAGCGCGCCATTCAATATTTAATGAAGGTTACTCGAAGAAATGGAGCTGTGGATTTCTCACAAGGAGATACAAAGGATATTGGTGTTTATTCCATGCTGTTTAATGTTCTCCCGTTTACACAAGGGTTTTGTATACGAATCATAAACCATTACAAACATTCTAGGGTTGCATACAAAGGATGAAAAATGGACAACAGCAATCCAGAAACAAATCAGCCGTTTATAAAGATATTTAGTATCAGGATTTGTTGTTACAATGGGCTTCGTCAGATAGGAGATTCAAATGAGAATAAAAAGTTCACTCCTTAATATTTCGGCTGGGCTAGGCAATCAAATTATTATAACAGCATTAAGTTTTATTTCGCGTACCGTCTTCATTAACAGCTTAGGGATTGAATACTTAGGGATA
The DNA here is from genome assembly GCF_050467785.1 of Paenibacillus sp. NRS-1760. Taxonomy (NCBI): domain Bacteria; kingdom Bacillati; phylum Bacillota; class Bacilli; order Caryophanales; family Paenibacillaceae; genus Paenibacillus; species Paenibacillus sp. NRS-1760. Next base: position 338,683 of record NZ_JBITPK010000010.1, read on the forward strand.
AATGGATTGTTTACAAGTATTCTATCCATGCTTACATTAGCTGAAGCTGGAATTGGCTCAAGCATCATCTATAATTTATACAAGCCAGTAGCAGATAACGATCGACCTAAAATTTTAGCTTTAATGCAATTGTATAAGAAAGCCTATCAGATCATTGCAGGTGTAGTTCTGGTGCTGGGTCTGGGACTTATGCCATTTCTTGATCTATTTATTAAGGAAACAAGCGTTGAAAATATTAGCTTTATTTATGTGCTCTTTCTTATTAATACAGCAGCACCTTATTTGTTTGTATACAAGAATTCTTTTTTAAATGTTAATCAGAAAAACTATATTGTAACGATCGTTTTCTCGATTTCTGCCATTATTTCTACGTGCATGAAAATTGCAATCCTCTATTTCACAGAAAACTACATACTCTACCTAACAGTCGAGAGTATCCTGTCCATAATTACCTCTATTATAGTAGCCTATATTGTCGATAAAATGTATCCATTCCTTAGAGAAAAGATAAAAAGAAAGCTAGATCCAGAAACGAAAGCTAGCTTCATAAAAAATATGAAAGCTATCATTCTTCAAAATGTCGGGAATTACTTTATTTTTGGTGTAGATAGCATTCTTATTTCTTCATTTGTAAGTATTGCTGCCGTTGGTCTCTATTCCAACTATAAAATGTTGATTGATATATGCCGGACATTTTTGAATCAGGTTTTTACGAATACCTACCATAGTTTAGGCAATTTAGTGGCGAAAGAAAGTGCTGAGGCTATTTATCGTATTTTCAAAGTCACTTATCTACTTAATTTCTGGTTATATTCATTGTTATCAATCATGCTTTATCTGATGGTAGAGCCATTCATCGATATTTGGATAGGCACTGAGTTTAAGATGACGAACATTGTACTTCTTATACTTGTCATCGCATTTTATGAGAGAGGAATGCGAAATTCACTAAGTGCAGTAAAAATAACTGCCGGCATATTTCATGAGGATCGGTTTTCCCCAATGTTTCAAGCCGTGATTAACTTAGGCGTTTCTCTGATTTTTGTAAAGTTCTGGGGTATCGCAGGTATTTTTGCAGGATCCGTAATAAGTGCATTAATGATTCCTTTTTGGTATACGCCTTGGTTAGTTTATAAGAAGGTTTTCCATCAGCCTGTTGGCCTCTATTATCGCAGTTATGTGTACTATACAGTTATTGGTGCTGTTACATGTCTAATTGCTACTAGAGTTATTAAACTAATACCTTCAAATACACTATTAGAGCTAATTTTTCAGAGCGTCCTTTGCTTTATTCTAGTTAATATTATTTACGTTGCACTCTTTTATAGAACGGCGGAATTTAAATATTTACTCGTTGTTGCTCGTTCATTGCTGCTTAAACTTCCGAAAGTAAGCACAATTTACCATAAGACAATTAAACGCAAACGTCATATGGAAGTTGGCGGAACTAAGTAACCTTTCTCTGACAAGCTACATATGTTAAGAGTAAAACGGAGGTGAAAGTTATGCAGCAATATGGGTCATACCGAATTGAACTTGATCGTTTTAATATAAGCAATGACAGTTCGAATGCTGCCGCAACAACAAGTGGGATAAATGAAGCTATTGCATGGGCAAAGTCTGAGGGCTATCAACATATTATTCTGCCCAGTGGAACTTATTGCGTGAGAATGGATCCTAGTTCCTTAGTTGCTATTAAACTACTAAGCGGTATTCATCTAGAGTTGGAACAAGGCTGCTCCATTGAAATGGAAACAAATTCATCACCGAGTTATTCAATCGTTGAAATGAGAAAAATTACTCATGCCAAGTTATCAGGCGGGAAATTAACTGGTGACAAGAAAACGCATGTGTACGAGATTTATGTTAACTTCACTAGAGGTGGAGTTAACGCTGACGGAACACTAAACGATAATCCGAATTGGATTAGAAGTGAAGTGCTCGATCGATACGCGAATCCAGGACTGCTTACAAATTTTAGACTATGGAGCATGACAGGTGTTAATACAACGAACTATTCATTTTATCAATATAAAGATACTGTATCTAAGGCTACATTTGTTGGTTCTCGAACAAATGGTGTTTTTGCTCCAGCTAATCCAACCGGAAGAGGTTGGCTGTTAAATGAGGATAAAGACGTAAGTAAGAACAACAAAATGATATTTGCCATCTCATTGCCTTCTCCTATGACCGATAGTCAGATTAGTGCGCTTCGAGGAAAGGTTGATAATGCAGCTTATACCCACGAAAGTGGTTTTGGTATTGGAATTTTTGGTTCCAACCATATTGAAATAAGTGATATTGAGATCTCTGATTGCACAGGTGACGGGATTCTTACCGGCTGGGAACAATATTATGATGATCCTTCTTTATATACGCAGGAACAGATGGGGAACCAAATACTCATTCATGACACTAATATTCATCATTGCCGCAGACAAGGTATTTCATTATGCGGTTCAAATGATGTGCATGTATACCGCAATCATATTCATCATATTGGGTATGACGATGATGGGGTAACATCAAATTTCAGAACTGGAACGCCTCCAATGTTTGGCATTGATGTTGAGTCCCTTGTAAGCCAAAGTAATATACCAGTTAAGTCTGCGACTAATCCGTCAGGATTTGAATTGAATTATAGAATATATATTACAGACAATTATATCTACAGCAACGCAAGAGGACATTTTGTTAATGTTGATGGTACTGAGATTAACTTGGTTGGAAATAACTTTGAAGGCAAAAATGTTGGTGGAGTAAGCTCATATTCAAATTACCCATTAGTAGCATATATAAACAACTCATTTACGGATTGTGATTTAAGTGTGCAAGGTGATAATTTTGTGAATGGTGCAGTATTTCTGAGAGGGAATTTAAAGCTTAATGATGTAAGAGGGGCAGTCGTACAAAACTGTGCAATTAAAGATGGTACGGTTACTGGCTCCAGTGTTTATGGCTATTTCGGGACACCTGCAGTTAATGTGACTACAGGAACTTTTACGTATAGTACCCCACATGGCATGGGCAATGGAGCACAAATATCATTTGAACAATGGGTAGGCAAGGTTCCGACAGGAATTAGCATTGATAAATTATATTACACAGTAAACATCTCTTCCGTAGCATTTCAGGTATCTGAAACGAAGGGAGGTCCACCGGTTGTTATTAAAGACGCTGGCCAGCCTGGATTTAACATTAGCAGATTTAATTACGGCAGATGTTATTTGTCCAACATCACAATAGAACGAGACTGGCGCAATGATAATACTTTAGCACGACATTTCAATATTTTAGCAGCGGGTGCTGTCATTAGAAATGTTACGGTAAAGAATTACGATGTTTTAATAAACGTACCTCAAGATTATGTAGGACGCCCAAACATGATTAACGGCATGACGGTTATTGAAGGCTCTGCAAAATTTGAGGCTTCTCACATTAGCAATAGTGAATTTATTAGAGCTAAAAGTACAGTTATGGGAGCAAGTGACGTTCAGCTTGGTTCGACCGATGCAAAGTTCACTCGGCAAGTTACGCTGAGATCATCGTTGCTACAAAATTCTGGTATCGCGGTGGATGGCAATTCAATCGTTTCAGGCACCACCTTTTTAAATTCAGCTATTGGCAAGTCGGACAATACGAACAAAGCTGTATTTTCACAATCTTATCTTGAAAACACGAAAGTAAATTTAAATTGGATTCGGCAAAATCAATCCGTAACTATCGCTAAATCTACATTTAGCGGTGTAACAGTAACAGGAACCGCCCCATATGTCCGATTGATTGATAACACTGATCTTAGCAGCAGCTAGCTTTTAACCTTAAAAAAAGAATAGATCCCTGTCACTTACAAGTTGAGACAGGGACTATTTTAAAATATAATGTTCGTTATTGAGAATTAAGGGGAGTGAACTAATGAAGTCAGCTTTACCCTCAACTGCCTACATATTGCAAATTCATAAAAACCCAGCCCAAGTAAATACGTTTATTAGTCAATTGACTGCAACCGATACGGCAGATGTATATGTTCATATTGATAAAAAAAATTACGATGAGGTATCACCTAAAATTAATAGATCCCCACGCATTAACGTGTTGGAAGAAAGCTGTAATGTGAAATGGGGAGATATTAGCCAAGTGGATGCAACGATCATGCTGCTAAGGAAGGTATTAACCTCAAAAGTAGATTATGACTTTGTATGCTTAAGGAGCGGTCAGGATTTACTCGTTAAAAATGGTCTTAAAGTTCATTTAATGGAAAATCCCAATAAAATATTTATGTCTGCGAAATTTATTCATGATCGTGATATTTCTGCTGCACATGTAAATATGAAATGGTTTGATTCAGCAAGAAGACAATACAATACATTCCACCCGCTTAGAATTTTCAGAAGCATAATGCTGAAACTGTATAAGAAAGGTTTAGTTCTTTTCCCTAACCGCCAGTTAATGCCTAACAATTATTTGTTGTATCATGGCTCCTCATGGTTCTGCATACCAATTGAAGTTGCAAGATTTATCATAGATTTTATTGACCAGAACAAATGGTATTATCAATATTTCAAAAACGCTCTGTGCCCAGATGAATGGTTTTTTCAAACCTTAGTTATGAACTCGAAATATGCGGATCAGGTCGCTAATGATAATTTAACTTATTTAAAATGGGGTGAAGAATATAACAATAGTAATCACCCCATAAACTTAAGTTTTAAAGATATTGATTCTATTGAAAAATCGAATAAATACTTTGCGAGAAAATTCGATGAAAGAGAAGATGTAGCAATGATAAATTATTACAGCGAAAAGGTATGCATGTGAGCTTAGCATCGGAGAGGTATTTTTTTTGATTTATTTGTTCTTTATTAAGAATTGTTGAGAGGGGTAAATAAAATGGCAATCTTAGTAACAGGCGGAGCGGGGTACATAGGCAGTCATACTTGCATTGAGCTTCTTGAAGCGGGATATGAATTAGTGGTTGTTGATAATTTTTCTAATAGCAGCTATATCGCTTTAGAAAGGGTAAAAGAGATTACAAATAAATCCTTTACCTTTTATCAAATGGATCTTATGGATCAAAAGGGACTCGAGCATGTATTTTCGAATCATGCTATTGATGCCGTTATTCACTTCGCCGGGTTAAAGGCTGTCGGAGAGTCTGTACAAATGCCTTTATCTTATTATCATACCAATATAACGAGCACATTAATTCTTTGTGGAGTCATGAAGAAATTTGGTGTTCAGAAATTAGTATTTAGTTCCTCGGCTACTGTTTATGGACGGCCCGAACATGTTCCGATTATTGAGGATTCACCGCTCTCAGCAACAAATCCATATGGCCGGACTAAGCTCATGCTAGAACAAATTTTACTGGATTTAGCTAGTTCAGATAACAGCTGGGGAATAACGATCCTGAGGTATTTCAACCCTATTGGCGCCCATAAAAGTGGTCGAATTGGAGAAAATCCAAATGGAGTGCCAAACAACTTAATGCCTTACATATCGCAGGTAGCTGTTGGCAAGCTTAAGCAGTTACATGTGTTTGGAAATGATTATCCAACTGTGGATGGCACTGGAGTGAGAGACTACATTCATGTAGTAGATCTAGCAAAGGGGCATGTAAAGGCACTGGAAAACATGAGTAGAAAATCAAATGTGAATATATATAATCTTGGCACTGGAAATGGCTACAGTGTGTTAGAGATGATTGCAGCCTTCGAGAAGGTAACTGGGCAAAGCATTCCATACGAGGTCGTTAACCGCAGACCTGGCGATATTGCTGTTTGTTATGCAGATACGTTGAAGGCAAATGTAGAATTGAATTGGTTTGCAACAAAAGGAATAGAAGAAATGTGCAGCGATACGTGGAGATGGCAATTTTCAAATCCGAATGGATATGAAGAAGATACACTGTTGAAATCTGAACTTGCAGCAAAATAATATACCGGATAGCTCTGTTAATGAAGCAACATTTTAGAGCTCCTAATTTGATCTAGCGGGCTCTATTTCCTTCCCCCGCTCCCTTTAACAATCGTTAAATAAATTCGACAAAAAATGTAATTATCTTTCATTTTTGTGAGACAGGAAGCGACAGCATACGCAATTAGAGTGATTTATAATACATCTATAAACGAATGACAAGCATAGGGAGACGTTGAAATGCGTTTAGTATCTGGGCACCTTAAACGCATGGAGTCAGTGGTGCAACCGTCCCAAATTGAATGGGGGACATGGGAAAATGGTACTTACAAAATCAGAGGATAATCAGGATTTAGATATGGAATGGGTAGCATTAATCATGAATGCACGTTCTTTGGGGTTTAGCAAGGAAGATGTTAGAAAGGTATTACTATGTCTTGAAGAAAGCAAGAAAGATGATATACAAGAAACAGCCGTATAAAAGAAAATAAAGCGCTACTCGCGCTTTATTTTCCATTTATTGAATTCTAAAAATTCTTTAAATTGATCTTTGCTTACGCCAGAAGCCATTGCTTCTCGAACTAGATCGGCCCACTCGGTGTCTAGATTGCTTGTTTTACGATCATTATTTTCATCGCTATTTAAAAATTCTTCAACCGTTACGTTTAATACTGCGCCTACCTTTTCGAGAAATTGAATCGAAGGATTTTGCTGGAGCCCTCGTTCAATAGAGCTTAAGTAAGATTTTGCGACGCCTGCCCGTTGCGACAACTCCGTTAGGGATAGGCCTTTTCTCTTGCGCAGCATCTGAATACGTTCTCCGATCATAGCAAACTCCCCCGTTATCTCTTCGTTGTAGACTAACACTATTATAACGAATAATTCTTAATTGCGAAAGCTTGTAAGTTTTAACGAATAAAAAATAAAATGACGTCTAAATTAGAAAAAAATAAGGTTAAACCCATTTCGAAATGTTGTTCTTATAAAAGAACGATGTTTCGTTTTATTTTGTGATATTTTGGTGAAAAAACGATTGACAACGTCCGTTTTCAAGTGTATTATTCAAATATGTTCTTTATTAAGAACTAAAAGACATTCAATGATGCTCGCATCTCGTTCGATTGAAGAACACGCTGGCTATCTAAATCGGAGGCACGAATGAGCGCAATAGCAGTCGTTTATGAAGTTGATCAGACAGCCCATGTGTTAGATCAGGGGAATAGACTGATGCAGCAATTATCGCGGTTTCCTTGCAATACAGCTCAAGCATGGAATAAGAACAATGTGTTTGTTGGATGCCATAATCAATGGATTACACCAGAGTCTGTCGGGGAATGCAATCCCTATTATGATTCAGAAAGACGTTTAGTCATAAGTGCCGATGCAATTATAGATAACCGTAATGAATTATTTGAATCACTAAACGTACACCTTGATCGTAGAATGCAAATGACTGATGCAGAGCTCATTTTACTCTCCTATGCAAAATGGGGTGTTGAATCACCCAAGTATCTAATCGGTGATTTTGCTTTTGTAATATGGGATGAAAGAGAGCAAAGAGTATTTGCTGCTAGAGATTTTTCTGGTTGCAGAACTTTGTATTATCACTGGAATGGAAATCGGTTAGCGATGTGTACGACGATGAAACCACTGTTAGAGCTGCCAGATGTTCATAAACGTCTGAATGAGCAATGGATGGCACAGTTTTTAGCTATCAGCACAGTAATTGATGTTGTTGACGTTACACAAAATGTGTATAAGGATATTTTGCAATTGCCGCCATCTCATTGCATGACATTGGTTAATGGTCAAGTAAAGGTCATGCGATATTTTAAGCTAACGGCAAATAAGAAACTTCGCTTCAAAACGGACGAACAATATGTTGAAGCATTCAGGGATGTATTTCAACAGTCAGTAAATGCACGATTGCGCACTTACAAACAAATAGGTTCACAATTAAGTGGGGGGTTGGATTCAGGAGCAGTAGTTAGTTTTGCAGTTAAAGCCCTTCGTCCAATAAATAAAGAAATACATACATTCAGTTATGTTCCTCCAAGCGATTTTGACGATTATACCTCTCGTCAAACGATTGCTAATGAATCACCCTATATTAATTCAACTGTCCAGTATGTTGGTGGGTTTCAAGCGAACTATCTTGACTTTAAAGATAGAAATTCGTTTTCAGATATTGATCCATTTCTGGAGACATTAGAAATGCCTTATAAATTTTTTGAGAACTCTTTTTGGATAAGAGGCATATTCGAACAAGCTGCGGCGAAAGACATTGGCATATTACTAACAGGTGCGCGAGGTAACTTGTCCATTTCTTGGGGTGATGCCCTCGAAAACTACTCTCGTCTCTTAAAACGTTTCAGATGGATTCATTTACATAACGAAGTAAAGGCATTTAGCAGAAATATGGGGACTGGGCGTGGACGAGTATTTTCTGTTTTGAGTAAAATGGCTTTTCCAGCACTTAGCAGATTACATATCAATCAAGAGCCTTCTATTGGACCTATTATAAATAGCGATTTTGCAACGAAAACTAAAGTTTTTGATCAACTTCGCGAGCATGGAATGGACCAGACAGGTTGGCTAGTCGAGCAGAACATTTATAAAATAAGAAGAGAACATTTTGAGAATCCATTATACTGGAATGCTACCAATACAGTTACATCAAAATTTTCGTTACCTAATGCTTTATGGAGTCGTGATCCGTCAAATGATAGTAGAGTTATCCAGTTTTGCTTATCGGTACCAGAGGATCAATATGTTCATAAGGGATTAGATCGAGCTCTTATTCGAAGAGCAACTGAAAATTATTTACCGGATGACGTAAGGCTCAACCAGCGTGTTCGCGGCGTTCAGGGTTTGGATTGGCTTCATCGTATAAGACCAGATTGGCATTTGTTTATCGAAGAGGCAGAGTCTATGAGCAAAGATGATAGAATGATGTCTCTTGTAGATGGCAACCTGGTTAAAGGAGCATTGTTACGTTTTAAAAAAAAGGCGGATTCAAATCTAGCAGAGGATGAAGGTTTGCGAGCCCTTATGAGAAGTGTAATTGTGTATCGATTCCTTAAACGACATTTTTAACCATCTACTCATAGCATCACTCTAATTTACTAGGAAAGCTAGATTGGTTTCATGGATACAAAAGTGATAAACATCATTAAGGAGGTGATACATATGTCAAAGAAGCAATGGATCAAGCCAGAACTACAAGTTCTGGAAGTCAAAATGACTGAAGCTAGTCCTAAAGTGGGTACTCGTTTGGATGCAACATTCCCAACTGGAACTCCCGTTCCAGACCTCCGTTATAGCTAATCGCAATTGTGTAAGTTAAACTTCAAGCCCTTGTATGTTTGTTATATAAGGGCTTGAATGTTAATTATCTTTTTATGGAGTGGATGTCTGTTGATTACAAAGGTCAGGGAAGGTTATAAAGCATTTGGTTTGAACATATCTAGTGAAATTCCATTTCCTGAACTACTTAGGATGAATGATCTTCAAGTGTGTAATGATGTTGAAGTTGTGATAGACCCCAGCTTTAAGGAAGCGTTTAATTTATCGCCTTATGAAGTTATTGTTGATGGAGAAGCAGTAACGATGAGACTACCTGATGCCGGTGTTTTTAGTATTCAAAATGGCAATAAGATCATTGTGTCTCCATGCGCTGAAGCAGACGAGGATGTAATTCGATTGTACCTTCTTGGTACCTGTATGGGGATCATACTTATACAAAGATCGATTTATCCACTTCATGGGAGTGCAGTTGTTATTAATGGTAATGCCTATGCTTTTATAGGTGAATCAGGGGCCGGCAAGTCAACCCTCGCTTCTGCTTTTGTAGGACGGGGACATAAGCTTGTAACAGATGATATTGTTCCTATTTCATTCTTACCAGCAGAGCATCGCCCTATTGTTACTCCCTCCTATCCGCAGCAGAAGCTATGGCAGCAGAGCTTGGATGCTTTCGGAATGAATAACGCTGAGCTTCGTTCCATTCATGGTCGGGAAACGAAGTACTGCATCTCGGTTGAAGATAAATATTATACGGATCCTATACCACTAGCAGGGATTTTCTTATTAGAAAAATCAGATGTAGACGGAATAAATATTCAAGCAGTTAAGAAGCTGGAAAGACTGCCTTTATTATTTCAACATACATATAGACATTTTTTAATTCCAAAAATGAACCTTGTGAGCTGGCATTTCGGTTTCTCCTCAAAGTTGGGAGAGAGACTGCCTATCTATCATTTACGGCGTTCGGAAAATGAATTTTCGGCTCCACAATTAGTCGATCTTATATTAAAAACCATTTCGTTGGAGGAATAAATGATGACAATAGAAACGAACAGCCTAACATTGAATCAGGCAAATCTAGTACAAGCGAGTATTGTTCGAGACCAGGAGAATATCGTTAGTGATATGGGCGGTGAAAAAGTTATTTTAAGTATCAGAAACGGGAACTATTATAATCTTGGCATTATGGGGAGTCAGATTTGGGAGCTAATACAGGAGCCTATTCCTGTCATGCAACTAATTGATAAGTTGATAGAACAATATGATGTCGATCGGATTACTTGTGAAGAGCAACTGCTGCCGTTCCTGCTTCATCTGTCAGAAGAAAAATTAATTCACTACAGTCTATAACGTTAAGGTGAGAAAATGGGGATTATAGGAAAATGTAAAACAGTTTTTTCTTTGGATATGAAGACGCTGCTCCTCTTTATCGAGACAGGTTTATATTTGGGAAGGATAAGAATGCAGCTGCTTTATTTTCCATTCTCACGGATAGCTCCTACACTAGGCGTTTATTTGAAGGAAACCGACTCTGAATATAGTCAGCAAAATCACGAGATAATTTTCAATGTTTATCAATCGATAGAAATAATGGGAAGAAATACGTTTTGGGAGACAAAGTGTTTAGTTCGAGCGATTACTGCTATGAAGATGCTGGAAAGACGTCAAATTGAAAGCACCTTGTATTTAGGAACAGCAAAGGACGAGAACGGGAAGTTAATCGCTCATGCTTGGCTTCGGAGCGGTTCATTGGTTGTCTCAGGTGCTGAAGAAATGAACAGATTTACCGTAACGGGTATGTTCGCTAAGTTCATTCAATGAAAAAGAATGGAAAGTGATGAGGTAATGAGTCACATTATATATTTCACTAAGAAGCTACATAGTTACTCTGGCAAGGTGCTTTATTTCAATTTATTCGGCATGATGCTCATTGGTTTATTAGAGGGCGCTGGAATGTTATTATTAATCCCTTTATTATCTATTATCGGAATTATTGATTTTCAAATCCACGCTATACCTGGCCTCGCCTTTTTTGAATTTTTGCAAGTTATGCCTAAACTGCAAGCCTTATTGATCATCCTTTCCGTATATTTAACATTAGTTATCGGTCAAAGTTTTGTAAGTCGAAATCTTAGCATACGCGAAACGCGAATTTTGACAGGGTATGTTAATAGTGTGAGATTAGAAATATATCGAACATTATTGCAAACACAGTGGGCTTTCTTTTTAAAAAAACGAAAAACAGATCTCATCTCATCTTTGACCGATCAATTATGGCGTGTGACTAATGGCGCTTACCTTATTCTTCAACTTTTGACATCAATCATTTTTACAATGATTCAAATAGGTATTGCATTTGTAATTTCGGCTAAGATGACGCTTTTTGTGCTTGGCTTTGGTTTAATTGTCATTTTTATATCTCGTCGATTTATTAAACAATCAAAAGAGCTTGGAAGTGAAGCTATTGAACTTTATCAAGGTTATATGGCAGGCATTACGGATCAGTTCAATGGAATGAAGGATATTAAGAGTAACTCTTTAGAGACATCACGTTATCGTTGGATGCTGGGCTGGACTCGAAAACAAGCGGAAGAGCGGAATAGCAATAGTATTGTCAGTAATAATTCTCAGCTTGTTTACAAGTTGACTTCTTCACTTATGATAGCTGTATTTATTTTGTTCTCGGCGACAATGTTCCAACAAGAAGGCGGGTATTTATTGCTTATCATTGCTATTTTCGCTCGTCTATGGCCACGATTCACAGGAATTCAGTCCAATGTTGAACTAATTGCTTCCTCCATACCCGCTTTCAAAACATTGATGAACCTTCAAGAAGAATGCATGCAAGTTCAGGAAGTAACAGATATCATTCAATACGAAGATGAGAATGTTGGCAGCATGAAGTTCGAGCATCAGCTTGAATGCCGTCAAGTATATTTCCGTTACGATCAAGATCAGGTAGACTATACATTAGAAGCTATTAATCTTCGTATTCCTGCTAATGGTATGACTGCAATTGTTGGTCAATCAGGTGCAGGTAAAAGTACATTAATTGATATGATTATGGGCATGTTGAAGCCTGATCAAGGTTCTGTGCTCATTGACGGGAAGACGCTTACAGATGAGGATCTGTTGTCGTTAAGAAGGTCAATCAGTTATGTCCCGCAGGAGCCGTTTCTGTTCCATGGGACGATTAGAGATAACTTAATATTAATCGATCCGAATGCGACGGAAGATCAAATATGGGAAGCGATGGAGTTCTCTTCTGCGGCTGAATTTGTTCGCAAACTTCCGGATGGCATTGATACGATTATTGGTGATCGTGGAATACGTTTATCAGGTGGGGAGCGTCAGAGACTCGTTTTGGCTAGAGCAATATTAAGAAAGCCATCTATCCTTATTTTGGATGAGGCTACAAGCGCACTAGACAGCTTGAACGAGACAAAAATTCAAGAAGCTATAGAGCGGCTTAAGGGAAAAATGACCGTTATCGTCGTTGCTCATCGCCTATCGACCATTCGGAATGCAGATCAGGTTATCGTGTTGGAAAATGGGAAAATCGTGCAAACGGGCCATTTCATCATGCTCGCTGAGGATAAAAAAGGACTGTTCAGCCGTTTATTAGGCAATCAGCTGCAAGTAGCTTTATAAGCGGAACTTTACTATACTAATTAGAATAGAAAAAGTTCATATCAGGGACATGCTTTTACTCCTTGGGGTAGATTAATTCAGAATTGGTTTCAATGATTAGGAGGACACATTTGGCTATTATACTAACGCTCGGAATAACCGTGCTTCTCTTGTACCTGCTCTTTATCCTCCCAACCCAGTGGTTAAAAATCGAAAAAATCACACATCCCATTGGCATTAACAAACGCATATTGCAAATAAGCGATTTGCATGTAGACAGGCTGCGCATAAGCGCAAAGCGAATTCAGCATGTCATTGCCTCCGTGCAGCCTGACTACATTTTTCTGACCGGCGATTATACGTATAAAGAACACTATTTGACGCGGGTAGGCTATTACCTTAAAGCTATAGCAGACAGCGGAATACCTGTCTATGCAGTGCTCGGAAACCATGATTATGAGCTTCCGCGTTTAAAGAATTTGCTCAATCTATTTGGCGTTTATGGGATTAAGGTGCTGCGTAACGAGAATGTCATGCTCGATGATTTTCAGCTTGTCGGAATCGACGATGACTGCTCTCATCATAGCCGAATCTTACCTTCATTTAGAGGTATTGATGATAGCAAGCCTGTCGTCATTATGACGCATGATCCTAATGTCGTTCTAAAAATTAATCGTCCTTTTCAATATTTGATGGCCGGTCATCTGCATGGGAAGCAGCTGAACGTGCCGTTCTTTTTTGCATTAAAGCCAAAGGGCCCGTTGTCCGTGAAAGGGATCTACAAAGGCCTTCATCACAATAAGGATGGCTCCTTTTACATTTCCAAAGGCATCGGTCAAGCAGGCGTTAACGCAAGGTTTATGGTCAGAAGCGAGATTACGATTCATGACCTATAATCAATGAATCAGAGATGCATCTAGTCATCATCGGTATTTCTGCGGCTTGCCTCGCGAAAGGCAGCTGGAGGAATGCCTTTTGCTTCGGCAAACGTTCGGGAGAAATAATGTACGGATGAGAAGCCGCAGCGCTCAGCGATGGTTTTAATCGGCGTTGCTGTTTGTGATAGCAGCTGCTCCGCCACGCGGACTCGCTCATGTCTAACAAGCATGGAGAACGATTCATGAACGCTTTGTGAAAAAAGTCTAGATAGATGGCGCTCCGACACATTAATGTAGCGAGCAACCTCCGATAAGCTCAAATTAGCGCCTAAATTATCGCGTATGTACAGCTTTGCGCGGCTAATGAGGATAGCTGCATTGGAAGCGGGCAAAATGATTTCTGTATTTTTGTTCCTCCCGCCTACAATCGTAGGAAACGTTAGGATCAAGGCATGTGCCAGCTGATTCAGCAAGGCGATTGGCACAGCGAACATTTCTTCGCTTGGAATGAGCAGCGATTTCCAAATATGAGCGGTTGGAGAATGCTGCTGGTTTTCCATCCATATCGGGCCGCTGTTTAAAGACTGATTGTAATATTCGAATTCATCCGGCTTAGAAAGCTTCTCATCGAGCTCGTAGGCAACATATAATAAATCCAATTGGTCTACATCTTTAATTTGATGACGGATATTTGGCCGCGAGCAAAAAAGCACGCCTTCATGCAGAGGATAAGCCGTTCCGCCCTCCTCATAAATCCCCGTTCCACCAGCTACATAACATACTTCAAAAAATGAGTGCTTATGAACAGCGTTTGCGACGAGCTTAGGCACCGCTCCCCAGTAATAGACATGGATGGTCAAGCTCTCACCTTGCAGCAATCTTGCATATCGATTCAAGCGTTCTTCGCTTTTTGACCAAACGTACATTTGAACGATCAACTCCTATGGCGTAATAATGCAAAATTATGTCGTTAACAGGTAAATACGATTGCACTATATCCTATCTATAATTAAACCATATTCACATTAATTATACGATAAGGGGAATGAACATGATCACTAATGAAGATGTGCAATTTTATAAAGAAAATGGTTACTTGCTAGTTAGAGGCGTGTTTAACAATGAAGAGGTAGTTGAGATGAGAGCAGCTGTTGAGCGGATCATTCAACGAGCGGCGCTTGCTCAGGCTGATCATAACCACGCATGGCAAGGAGATTTTCTGCCGCCGGAGCAGCTTAAGAAGCTTGTGCTGAAAGGCTTCCATGATGTGCATTATCATGATGCCTCCTTTACTAAGGCAGTCATTCATCCGAATATGGTATCTGTATTGAATGGAATAATTGGTCCTAACGTACAGCTCCATCACTCCAAAATGCTTGTGAAGCCGCCTGCTAACGGAGCAGCATTTCCTATGCATCAGGATTACCCTTATTTCCCTCATAACGACCATTCGATGCTTGCTGCAAGTGTTCATCTTGATGATGCCGATTCAGAAAATGGCTGCTTAGCGGTTATCCCAGGTTCTCATTTGGAAGGACCGCTGAATCATGTGGGAAGACATTATCTCAACCATAAGGAATATCCAATTTCATCGGGAACGCTTTGCCCGGCGAAAGCAGGGGATGTCCTGTTCTTCAACTATTTGACGATTCATGGATCGGATGTTAACCGCAGTGACAGAACGAGAAGAAACGTTTTGTTCCAATATCGTGATGCAGCCGACAAGCCTTCTGTAAATACTCATTTTGATTGGGGCATGGGCCTTATGGTTAGTGGAGAAAATCTTGATTTCAACAATGTTAAACCAAAATTTGAAATTACGGAGTAACTACTTATACTGAAATTACGCCACTAAGAGACGTATACAACCGGATGCAAAAGGTTGTTATACGTCTCTTTTTTGTGCGAAGTAATACTTGAAAGAGCTCTACATATTTATAGTATCGAAACTCCAAAAAGCTAAACGAATATTTCTCTGGAAGCTGTGGAAAAATCATATTGACATAAGTTTGAGAACGATGATATATTTGTTTCTGCAAAGTAGAGTATTCTTATCGGAATTAAAACGGAATTGATTTTAAGAGTTAATTTTTGCTATTAATCATAAGGTATAGACAGAAAGGATGATTGTTGTATTATGGAAAATAATTTATTGACAGCAATTGAAACAAACTGGATCAGTTTAGTTGTATCAGCAATAATACTTGGCGGTCTTTATTTTATGGCCAAAAAACGTGTAAGCTTCGGAACGAGAGTATTGGTCGCACTTGGCCTTGGCCTTGTGGCAGGTATTATTTTTAACAACTTTAAACTAGATACTGAGGGCGTAGGTACGATTGGCTCCATCTATATTAATTTAATTAAGATGATCGTTATTCCGCTCGTATTTGTTCTCGTAATTAACAGTATTATCTCGATTACGAATCTTGAGTTTCTACGCAAGCTAAGCGTTAAGACGATCAGTTGGTTTCTTGCAACGACAGGTGTAGCCGCGATTATCGGACTTCTAGTAGCATCTGCTATTAATCCGGGTGCAGGCTTCGAGCTTAAAACACCTGAAAACTTTGAAGCGCGTGAAGTTCCAAGCTTTTTCAAAGTGATATTGGATCAAGTGCCTTCAAATCCGATTAACGATGCTGCAGAGGGTAAAGTAGTGCCAATTCTTATTTTCGCATTATTCATTGCTATCGCAATCGTTAAGGTAGGAGCAAAAAATCCGGATTCCGTTCAACCGTTCAAAGCGTTCATTCAATCGGCAACCGTAATTATGCACCAGGTTGTTAAGTTCGTTCTTCGTTTTACACCGTATGGTGTGTATGCCTTGATTGCAGTTATGGCTGCTAGATACGGATGGGAAACACTCGAACCGCTTGCCATGTTGATTCTTGTAACTTATATCGCATTGCTCTTGCATTTTGTATTCGTCTTTGGCGGCCTTGTATCTTTTGTCGCTAAGGTTAATCCTTTGAAATTTTTCAAAAAAGCATATCCTACGGTAGCAGTAGCGTTCACAACACGCAGCAGCTTTGCAACGCTTCCGGTCAATCTTGAAGTTATTACGAAGCGCCTTCGCATTTCACCAAAAATCGCGAGCTTTGTAGCACCGCTTGGCGCTACGATGAACTTTAACGGCTGCGGCGGGGTTTGGCCGGCTGTTGTAGCAGTATTCATCTCACAAGTTTACGGTTTATCGCTTACTGCAACAGATTATGTACTTATCGTACTTGTTAGTGTAATCTCTTCAATCGGTGTAGCAGGCGTACCAGGTCCAGCTTCCATTTCGACAACAGTTGTTTTGACAGCAGTTGGCTTACCGCTAGAAGGTATTGCACTCGTTGTTGCTGTTGAATCTCTAATTGATATGGGTCGTACGGCTGTTAATGCTACGGGTACTACGGTTACTGCATTGCTTGTAGCAGATTCCGAAGGCGAATTCGATCGTGAAGCATTCAACCGCGGTGACGAAGATGACCTAGAGCTTAATCCTGCATAAACCAACGTATAAATAAGCTTGGAAAAAAGCCCTTGGAAACACGTGATACGACGTGTTATCCAAGGGCTTTGTTTAAATATAAGAAAGTATATAATTTTCTCATACTTATCTTATATTTCACCGTCAAAGCTACTTCAGCGTCTAAGGACGCCGAAGGCGTTTTTGCTTGGTTTAAGGTTCATCATGTACTTCAGGAAAATCATGGTCGTATTCATCTTCACCTGGATAGTCACGAGGCATTCCTGCATGAAGCGCTCGATTCTCATAAGCGAAGCGATTGGATGGTCGCTGATCCACTCTCCAAGGCGTACTTTTTCCTAGCGATTCCATCAGCAGATCAGAGCCATACGGTCCATCCGGAAACTCCTCCGGAATGAGATCGTTGCGCTGCGATTCTACTGTTGATACATCTGTATAGGGCTGGCGATTTTCAGGAACAAATCGATCCATCAGCAGACTCCTCTCAAATGGTATTAGTTTACCATTTCAGTGTACCCTGATTAATCGGTAAAATGCACCGTTCCAACAACAAAGTATAAGAATTGAGCGAGCTCAGCCGCCTCTTCTTCTGTCAGCTTAAACGTATGTTCAAGATAACCTTCCTCTTCAAGGTCATCAGGACCGATAATCGCTGTTTTGCCAAATTGAAGGTCAGTAATTAGTTTTTTGCCGTAAAAACGGCTAGTGGAAGTAATTGCAAGGTCGAATCGCTTCAAGCTAGGTCCAATAAAAGTGACGTATCTTGTAGACGTTTCTTCCGTGGAATCGGACATAAAATCAAAATCAGGCAACAGCATAAGGTATAGCCTCCAATTCATTAATACAATCATTATACAATATTATGTTCTGCTTTGGCTTATTGCAGTTTATACAAGCTATGGTACATTAGTAATAGCAGTGCCATCAGGAGGGATACAATGATATGAACTACAATTCCGAATCGTCGCGTGATGCAAAAGGATCTATTCGTGACTATGTATACGATAAGCTGAAAGCAGATATATTGGATTTGAAACTGGAGCCGGGTCGTTTTATTTCAGAAAAAGATATAATCGAGATGTTGAAGGTGAGCAGAACACCAATCAGAGAGGCATTCGTGAAGCTTTCGCAAGAGGGACTTATTGAAACGATACCCCAGCGAGGTTCATTTATTTCTCTCATTGATCTGGATATGGTGGAAGAGTCACGCTTCGTGCGGGAAACGCTGGAAAGTACAATCGTCAGGCTGGCATGCGAGCAGCTTAAGGCTGAACAAGTGCTGCAGCTGCTAAACTTGATTGCCCTGCAAGAGCTCTGTATCGAAGAAAAAAACTATAAGCGATTGTTTGAGCTCGACGATGAGTTTCACAAAACGATTATCATCGGATGTGGGAAGCTCCGCACATGGAAGCTGCTTCAAGAGCTTAGCGCCCATTACCAGAGGGTGAGGATGCTGCGCCTAGCTGCAAACGATGATTGGCATATTATTTTGAGCCAGCACCGTGCAATCGTGGCGGCAATTAAGGACAAGGACGCAGATGCGGCGGAAAAAGTGATGCATGAGCATTTGAATCGTTTTCAACTGGAGAAGGATGAGCTGAAAGAGAAACACCCCGCGTATTTTAAGTAATCATGTACAATGAAACGGCAGGCAGCCTCATAGGAGGTGTCGGCTGTTTTTTGATTTTGCAATATATACTCATATTAAAAAGGCATATGCACTTGTCTGAATTAATTGTATACTAGTATTATCAGTTAAGAAAAATGACTAAGGAGATGGAATTATATGATTCGTGTTGCGATTATTGGAACCGGCTCTATATCGTCTGCTCATATCGAAGCTTATCTGGCACTTGGGAACCGCTGCAGTATTGTTGCTTTATACGATATTATTGATGCAAGCGCGCAGGACAAAAAAAAGAAGTTTCAATTGAATTGTGAAATTGTAAACGATTACAAAAATTTGCTGTCGCGTGATGATATCGATTTGGTTTCGATTTGCACACCGCCCTATACACACGCTGATCTTTCGGTAGACTTCCTGCAAGCAGGAAAACATGTCATTGTCGAGAAGCCAATGGCATCTTCGCTGGCTGAATGCGATAGAATGAACGAAGCCGCTGCCGCATCAGGAAAAATTCTTTCCGTCATAAGCCAGAATCGATTTGGCGATGCGGTCATGAAGCTTAAGAGCGTGCTTGATTCTGGGCTTGCAGGACGAATCGTGCATGCGCAGGTTGATTCCTTTTGGTGGCGAGGGAATACATATTATGATTTGTGGTGGCGCGGAACTTGGGAGAAGGAAGGCGGAGGCTGTACGCTGAACCATGCCGTACATCATATCGATATGTTCCAATGGATGATGGGGATGCCGGATAAAGTGACGGCCATTATGGCTAATACTTCCCATGATAATGCAGAAGTTGAGGATTTGTCGGTAGCGATTTTGTCTTATCCGCGAGCGATTGCTCAAATCACAAGCTCCGTCGTTCATCACGGACAAGAGCAAAAGCTTATTTTCCAAGGTGAGAAAGCGCGGGTATCGATGCCATGGCAGGTAACCGCTTCATCTGCACAGGAAAACGGTTTTCCTATAGAAAACCCGGAATTGGAGCGGCAAATTGCTGCCGTTGCAGACGGTATAGCTTCCTTAACCTACGTAGGGCACAAGGGTCAGCTGGATAATGTTATAACCGCGATTGAAAACGGCAGCGGCGAAGTACTCGTAACGGGAGTGGAAGGAAGAAAAACGCTTGAGCTTATTACAGCTATTTATCAAGCTTCCAGCACAGGGACAACTGTAGAGCTGCCTATTCGACCAGACAGCCCTTTTTATACACGGGAAGGGATTATGGCGTCAGCGACTCACTTCTATGAGAAGAAAAACTCCGTTGCAGCGTTCAGCAGCAATCAAATTACGGTAAGCGGAGAAAGCAAATAGGAGCGGATCCGATATGACGTACTTGGAGCGAGCTGCCTGGGGTGTATCTAGATCATCAGGAAGATAATGCGAGAGTTGTCGTAAGCATTGAGGGTAAACTTTTTACTCGGTACCTATATGCGGCTACGAGTGCGAAACCTTACTTTTACCCCTTAATCGGACCGCATGGAAAGACACTGATCCATGATGGGCCGGACGATCATCTTCATCATCACGGGTTATGGTGGGGACACGATGATGTGAACAGTCATTGACTACAGCGGTGAACTGTTTCTCAGCATGCAGCGAGACGGAGATGAAATGGTCAAGCAGTACACCGAGGCAGGTATTGCGGTTTTCTCCCATCCAGAAAATGAAACTTTTGCTTCTCAATGGTTTGTCCGTGATTATGGCCCTTTCACACCTGCGAATTTCCATTTCTGCGGCGGAAAGCTGTTGCCAGGCGGAGATGCAATAACGATGAAGCACCGTATTTACATTCAGGAGGGGAACACAGAAAAAGGTGGAGTAAAGGACAGATACAGTGAATACGCCGAACATGACAGGCAGCTAGCTTCATGGACTAAGGCATAATCAACAACTGCACGGAGGAGGCCGCGTAATCGCGGTTTCTTTCCTTTGCAGGTAGAGGTCGGCTAGAATCAGAAACTAGAAACTTTTTTCTAATTGTAAGCGCTTCATAAATGGACGGGAGGTTGGTTCATTTGAAGATGAACTGGTATTACCGGATGATGCTGTCGTATACACCGATATTTTTCTTTGTTATTTCATCGGTTATCTTTTTGTTTTTTTCAACATTAAATCATTCGTCTGAGAAGAAGTATTTGGAAACGAATCAAGCGATCGTGGAGCAGACGATGCAAAATGTGGACGCCAACTTGCAGCTGATTGAGCGCAATGTGGTAAGGGAAATGCAGACGGACAAAACGCTGCAAGCCTTTTTTAATGAAAAGCCCAAGTCACTGTATGATTACTTCGTAATTCAAAAAAAGTTAGTTGAAATATCCTCATCTTTGCCGTTCGTTAATTCCATTTATATTTACAGTGATCATACTGGAAAAGTATTATCCGAAGCAGGGATGGTCAAGCTCGAGGCGTTTAAGGACAAGCCTTTTTTCGATTCGCATCAATCAAGATCGGCTGCAATAGGCTGGACGAGCCCAAGAGAATATAGCCAATCTATCCTTGACGATTCCACCCGCAAGGTTGTTTCGTTAGTAAAGACTTACCCGTTCGCGTCTGATCAGCAGGGAGCGGTGGTCGTCAATCTTAATGTAAGCTCCATCATCGATTTTATGAATCACTTCAATGGATACGGCGGCACGATTCAACTTCTCGATTGGGAGAAGAAGCCGTTTGAATCCACTCTGCCTTCTGCCAAGGAAGGCGGTATTTATGCCAGCTCCCCATACACCGGTTGGCAATTCTATGCAGACAGCGAGCATGCCAACGAATTTTCCACCCTCTCTTTGTTTTCCAACATGTGGTTTATTATCGTATTTATCATCATCATACTTGCCTTAGTATGGTTTACCTTTATTACGCATGTCTCTTACAAGCCGATCCAGACCATCATGGGTAAAATCGACGGATATGCGGCTCGCAAAAGCCAAGAGCTTGGCATTAAGCTGCCCCGAAACGAGTTCAAATTTATCGAAACCGCGATTGATCATTTATTAAAGAAATCGATTGATTATGAGCATCTGCATAAAGAGGATTTGCTGCTCCGACAACGGAATCTCCTTCAAGAGCTGCTTGTTGGACGATCCATGCTGACCGATCAGGAATGGAAAAATCAGGCATCGGCACTAGGCTTGCCGCATTCCTATGAATGGCTTGGCGTCATTGCTCTAGAAATTGACCATTTTGCCGCATTTACTGATAAATATAAAGCCAGTGATCAAAACCTGCTGAAATTTCTTATTGAATCCGCTTTTCGAGAGCTTATGCAGCAGAAGGAATTTCAGATCCAACACGTATGGACAGAGCCTCAGCGAATGGCTTTTGTTGTCCTTCTACAGCAAAGCTCAGAGTCCATTCAAGATAGGCTGGTACAAGTATGCGAAGAATTCCGCAAGTGGATGAACGAGCATTTGGAGTTAACCGTATCTTGTGGAATTGGGAACTTCGTCCATTCCATTCATAATATTGCGGCCGCTTACCACAGCGCTGCTGAGAATGTATCCTACAAAGCGGTTTTTGGCACAAACAGCGTAATTGATAACCGGTTAAGATATACAAAACAAACAGGAGAGACACTTCTTTGCTTTCAATCCATATTGGAGCTGTCACGCTCTTGCCGGATGGACGACGGGCAATGGGAGATTAAGCTGAGCCGAATTTTTCTTAAGTTGAAAGGCATGTTAATCTCGCGCGCGGATATTGAAGCGTTCATTCATAATTTAATCCGCCAGCTAGAGAAAGATATGGAAGCATTGCCAAGTGATATCGAGACGATATGGAGCAGCGAATACCGAAGCAGGTTCAGGCAAATAGCCCAGCATGCTGAAACGATCGACGAGCTTGAGATTCAGCTTACGGCTGTTTTGACTGAACTTGCGGGCGATAGGGATAAGAAAAGGCTGAATGGCAAAAATCATACGATCGCCCTCCAAACGAAGGAATACATCGACCAGCATTACACTGATCCGAGCTTGTCTCTCGTTCAAGTCAGCGAGAAGTTTGGTCTAAGCGCTAGAAGCGTTAGTCATTTGTTTAAAGAGGAGCTTGGCGAAAATTTTATCGATTATTTGCTTAAGGTAAGATTCGCACATGCGAAGAACATGCTGCTTGAAACAGATGAGCCTATCCAATGGATTGCAGAACAGGTGGGCTACACACACGTCATTTCCTTCCACCGCGCTTTCAAAAAATTGTTCAATCTACCGCCAGGTGAATATCGAACCATTTATCGGTTAAACGAATGAATGGCAACAAATCTGCCGAATTAATCGGCAGATTTTCTTTTTACTTCCGTAAAGGTTAATCGTCGGAAAATGGTAAAGTCCGCGTGAATAGCGAGATTTCCGATTATGTTAAGCCTCTGATTCTTGTTAATATCCGATTTCTTAATCACGTGTTACATTTGGAACCAAGCCGAAATATTTGCTTCCAATAAGAGTCAGGAGGTCATCCATGCAGATTGAAACGGAACGCCAGAGGAAGGTCAAAACCGTGCCGCGCGTTCGTATGAAAGCGCTGTACAGGGATTGGCAGTTATACCTGCTGCTGCTTCTGCCCTTGGCGTATTTTATTATTTTTAAGTACACACCAATGCTGGGCGTCGTCATTGCATTTAAGGACTACAACATGTTTCAAGGCATTTTAGCAAGCCCTTGGGTCGGTTTCGAAACGTTCCGGGAAGTATTTCAGATGGATGGTTTTTACAATGCGCTCCGCAACACCTTTCTACTCAATTTCTTGGATATTGTCGTAAGTTTTCCGATTCCAATCGCACTAGCGATACTGTTAAATGAGCTTCGCATAAAATGGTTCAAAAAAGGCGCACAGACGATTCTTTATTTGCCTCATTTTATATCATGGGTCATCATCGGCGGGATGGCTATTCAACTGCTTGCGACCAATAACGGTATTGTCAACAATCTGCTGAAGTCTTTAGGGATGAAGGTCATTCCTTTCCTTACGGAGCCTGTTTACTGGGTGCTAACATATTTATTCATAGGTATTTGGCAGAGTGCCGGGTGGGGAACGATCATTTATCTCGCTGCTTTAACGGGAATTAATAAAGATCTTTACGAAGCTGCAGATGTAGATGGTGCAAGCCGAATGCGTAAAATCTGGCACATCACGCTGCCGGGCATCAAGCCGACAATTATCATTCTTCTCATTATTAATATTGGTCATATGGCCAGCATTGGATTTGATAGACCGTTTGTACTTAGCAATCCTCTCGTCACCGATGTGTCTGAGGTTATCAGCACGTATGTATACAAAATCGGAATTCAGTCCGCACGGTATACAATAGCAACGGCTATCGGTCTGTTCCAAGCGGTTGTAGGTCTTATTTTCCTGCTGTCGGCCGATTATATTTCCAGAAAAGTTAATGATCAAGGCATTTGGTAGGAGGGCAGATATGAGAGCGTATGGCAATGACAAAATCGTAGATGCAATGATCATGGTCGTAATCATAACGGCAGGGCTCTTCTGCCTGCTGCCGCTGCTTCATATTTTTGCCTTATCGTTAAGCGCCAACGGGCCGATTCTATCAGGAAAAGTTACGATACTACCCGTAGAAATCGATTTTTCTGCTTACGAGGCTGTTTTCGGCAATGCAGCGATGATCCATTCCTTACTTTTTACTATTGGACTAGTTGTTTTGTTCACGGCTATATCGATGCTGATGACGATTATGGCAGCCTATCCCTTGACGAAGCCTAACCTAAAGGGAAGAAATTTTTTTCTTCTCCTTATCGTCCTGACGATGTTTTTCAGCGGAGGAATGATACCGGAATATCTGCTCGTAAAAAATTTGCATTTGCTTGATTCGATCTGGGCGCTCATTTTGCCGGGGATGGTGAATGCCTTTTATTTGCTCATCATCAAGACCTTTTTCTCCTCCATTCCAGTAGAGCTGGAAGAGTCGGCGCGGATGGACGGAGCCAACCATTTTAAAATATTGTGGCATGTCATCCTGCCGCTGTCGCTTCCGGTAATGGCCACACTTAGCTTGTTTTACGCAGTGGGCAGGTGGAACGGATTTATGGATGCCCTGTTGTACATTACCAACTCGGAGCTTTATCCACTTCAATTGAAGCTGTACGAAATGGTCATCAACAGCCAGGTTAACGATATGGCGATAGCAGAGGGGCTTAATGCCTCGGTACCGATTCCGGAAAGTCTTAAAGCTGCCTCGATCATGTTCGCTACCATTCCCATTTTGCTCGTTTATCCGGCGCTTCAGCGTTACTTTATTTCGGGTATGATGATCGGTGCCGTCAAAGGTTGATAGTCACTCCCAGACAGGCTGGAGCCGAAAGCTCCCGTTTCATGGAGTTGCTATAGATTAAAAAAATGATAAAAGGGAGTTGAATGCGTTGAGGAGAGCAAGGCGTAAATTCACGATAATCTTTATGGCAGTGCTGTTGATCACATCCATGCTGTCTGCGTGCAGCAGCGGAAACGGAAATAAGGAGCCTGTCAAAGAAAAGGAAGCTGCAAGCAATAAACCGAGCAATTCAGGCTCTGAAGCAACCGAGAAGCCGAAGGGAGATCCAATTAAGCTTCGAATCGAGCTGTTTGACCGAAACAATACACCGGCAGGCGCTCCGAAAATTACCGACAACGACATGACCAAATACATTCAGAAAAATTTTGGCGAACCGAATAATATTACTGTCGAATTCGTTACGGTTCCTCGCTCAGAGGAGGTAGACAAGCTGAACGTGCTTATGGCTGCGAATCAGGCTCCTGACATCGTATTTACTTATGACCAGCCGACGGTACAGCAATACGTAAAAAACGGCGGTCTGACAGATCTAGGTCCGCTGATGGATGCGCATGGACAAAAGTTGAAGGAAGTATTGGGTGAGGAGCTGCTCAGCTACGGTGTATTCGATGGCAAGCAGTATACGATTCCAGCTAAGCGCGTTCTGCAGCCTCAGAGCTCGACTTTTATCCGGCAGGATTGGTTGGATGAGCTCGGGTTGCCGCTGCCGAAAACAACGGAGCAGTTCTATGAGACGATGAAGGCTTTTAAAGAGAAAAAGCCTGGCAAATCCGGTGATAAAGCGATTCCGTATGGGCAGATCGACTATTTCCATATGCATCCGATTCAATATTCGTTCTGGGAATGGGACAAAATCGCAGATGAGGATCTTTATGCATCAGCGGAGTGGCTCATTCCGGGCAATAAGGAAGCATACCGCTTCTTGAATAAGATGTACAACGAGGGACTTATGGATCCGGATTTTCCGCTCCATATGGGCAAGGATACGCAGCAGTTCCAGAAGAACCTGCTGAACGGATATATTGGTTCGGCAACAACAAATACCAACGAGCCGGTTTATATGGGCTATTACGCAGAGCTGCAAAAGAATGATCCGAATGCAAAGCTGGCGTTAATCGATCCGTTCACAAGCGCGGACGGCAAGACACCAAAGCCTATTTATTCGCCTAATGGCATATACATTATGGTACCAAAAGCAAGTAAAAATGCGGAAGCAGCAATTAAATATTTGAATTGGATGGCTGAAACGGACAATATTATTGCCCTTCAGAACGGTACGGAAGGCGTAACATATGAGATGAAGGATGGCGTTCCATTTACGCTTGATAACGATCAGGCGAAGCAGACTTTATATAACTATTTTGATTACTGTATCATTCTTAACGGGAAATATGTCAGTACAACCGATGAGCTGCTGAACATTACGGCTAATGCGTCCGATCCGAATTTCAAGGATTTTACGGTGGAAAGCATCGCGACTGGATCGAAGGATGGCATCATTAAACCTCGTGTGGTGACGCCGATTCAATCGGAGATCAAGTACGCTACAACGCTGAAGGAAAAGGACGACGAAATATTTGTTAAAGTGTTAACTGCGAAACCAGCGGATTTTGACAAGGTTTATGAGAAGGAAGTAGCGGATTATATGAAAATTGGCGGCAAGGAAGTAATGGAAGAGAAGCGAGCAGCGTTTAAAGCTGAGAATCCGTAAGGAGAAAAAGAACGGCCACCTTCGATTCAGGAGAAGTGACCGTTCTTTTTCAATTGCGATGAGACAAAACGCTATACAGTAGGCATATAAATTTTAAAGCTGCCGCTAAGCGCAAGCATGGCGAACAGATAGAGGCAGTTGTCGTAATAGCGGCGGTCACCGGTGCGAAGCGGTGTGTTCCACAATAAATCAATAGAAGCTTTGGCATGCGGTCCTTCGAAACTGGCAAGCGAAGCCATCGCGTTTGTGGCAAGCAGCCCGACGGGATGGAGTGATTTTTCCTCAAATGGTTCGCCAGCTATCGTATAACGTCTATAATCAGACGGATCAATACCTGAGAAAAAAGCTTGAATCCGGTTTGCCTCCTCACGCTGCCACGCATCGACGCCAAACCATTCCGTATCGAGGCCAATATTGGCGGCTACACGGTACGAGTCGCTGTAAAAATGACCATATCCGCGCTCGTTGTTTGGTGTTCCGTCGTAATAGGCGTACTCGGGTGCTAGTCCAGTAACCGGATGGCATGACAGCTTCAAATAATCTCTGCTCGCAGCTGCAGCTTCTTTCCAAAACTTGCGATCTTCTGGATTAGCCCACAGCGCAAACAGCTCATAAAAGTGCGGCAAATGGTAGGATGGATCGGAATAGTCGCAATTTGGAATAAATTTGATTAATTTATTGGCAGGCTCCCACATCGGGTAACCGTCGTTATTTTCACCCTTATGCACACAGCTGTGAAGCAGGTTCCGAGCTTGATCACCGTAATTAAAAGGAACAGAGCCATCACCCCATCGGTGTGATGCAAAGAAGAGAGCAAGCGCAAAATATTCCTCGCCGTCGGGCGCGGGACCGTATGATCTTTTTGTGCCATCGGTATTGCATGACCAAGCGAAATAACCGGCATTTTCACCTTCGCTCATATACATGTAAGTCATCGTCCATTTCCATATGCGGTCGAAGATATCTTTGCGGTTCATCTGCACAGCCATCATCATGCCATAGGACATGCCTTCGGTGCGTACATCAATATTTCCGGTATCTAACAGATACCCCATATCGCCGCCAGCCTCGTAATAGATTCGCGTATCTTCATTACCGCCGAACAGGTTGTCCCAAGTATCCTCGACACGTCTCCCAATTTCTTCTTGGCTGTAACCGTACAGCTTAAACAAATTTCGGTAGTTCCCTGTGAAAAAAGCACCCGTTCCCAGCTTCGTCGACATCTTGTATTACTCCCCTTATATTAAATTTTCACTGCATGGAAATGCCTGAGAAATTGACTTCACCAAAACTTTACCTTGTATCGTTCAGAGTTCCTACCCTAGAAAGTTTATAGAGTACTGTAATTATTAAAGGTTTGGTCTTATTAAGGAAGTTTGAGAGCATGATTTTGCAGCAACAAAATGCTTGTAATAAAGAAATCAATATGATAGCATGAAAGCAATCGAATCATTAAACGTGAGGAAGCACCTCCTTTGCCGTAGGCAGAGGAGGTGCTTTTTGTTGTTTTCCGACATTCTCCCTAATTGTTCGGACGCTTTCCTTGCCTTCAACCGATTCGCGACCACATCTATTTATTGGAGGAATGAGAAACATGCAAATCGTATTTTTGAACACGTTCGAGAAGCTTGGAGAAGGCCAGCGCATTGATAGCGCGCAGCTATCTATCTGTGAGAATCAAGGCATTTGGGCAGTGCTGTGGGTGGAGCTGAATGAGGAGAGCGAAGATCCGATCACTTGGTTTGAAGGAACGTCATGGGAGGAAATGATTGTGGCATTCCGTCATGGAATTGCAAGGGTCATGGGGGAAGGGTACGCGCCTATTATCGATGGCATGCTGGACGATCGCCGTTCTACAACTGGCAGCTTTGTAACTATGCTTCAATGCTACGGCGAGCTTCATGCCAATCAAGAACTTTTTCAGAAGCTTCGTGAATGGCGGCGTACGAAAGCAATTGCTGAGAAGCGTTCGGCTTATCTTGTCGCTACTAATCGCATGTTGTGGATGATCAGCGCCTTCGTTCCGAAGACGGCAGATGAATTAGCACAAATTCCCGGTTGGGGAAGCGCCAAGCATGCATCCTATGGACTGGAAGTGCTGGAGATTACAAGTGAGGCTAATCGTGATACCGAGTTTCCGCTGCAATGGGTAAGTGACAAATTAGACTCAATCGCCTATACGCAGTGGCTTTATAAACAAAAGGAGACAAAATATAAATCTCAGATGGATCGCCAACAGGCAAAAAAACATATTTTGACGGCGGTACAGCAGGGTGGATCGCTTGAACAGCTTGGCGTGGAGCTAGAGCTGTCAAGGCGCGAATTAATGGATCGAATCGAGCAATTAGAACAAGAGGGTTACGATATGGAATCACTGATTACGCGGGAGCTCGTAGAGATGCCAGATGATGAGCAGCAGCTCGTATGGGATGCTCTCTCGCTGGTCGGCGATAAATATTTGAAGCCGGTATTGCAGCAAGTATATGGCACTTTGGAAGCTTCGCAGTTGAATAAGCCTGTTGATGTCCTTTATGAGCGCTTGAGGCTCATAAGGCTGCGTTTTAGAAGAAGCCTGACAAGTAAGGCTGTATAATTTTTTTTAGAAAAAGAAAGACAAGAGAAGGCTCCTTCATTACTTAAGGAGCCTTCATAATTCCGATTTGGTCAGTCCAAACCGTGTCTGCAAAACGGATCGTAGTATTAAAGTCGCAATGAAGTCCAGTTTCATAGGAACGATTGTCTATAAGGGCGATGGCGTCTTCTCGCAGTAGACGTACACGATAACGCTCCTCTTTTGTAAACTGCGGCTGCTCATAGGCTCTTAGCCAAATGAGGATAGCGCTTACAACCTCAACAGCATCATCTAACGCTTGATTCCATAGCTGCCAAACGCTCTCATTGTGATAGGTGGCGCCGTCCATTGGATTAAGCCAAGGCTGTTCCTCTACATTTAATACGTCAAAGGGCATAGCCCCTCTTTTATAAGTGAAAGGCTCGATTTGCCCAAAAGTTAGTATTTTTCGTATGCCAGTCGGATCATGGAATAAACGCTGCGCGGCAGTGAAATCACGATTCGCTTGGTTCCAATCCTCGCGTTTAATGAGCGGGGCCAGCTCTTCATAATAAAGGGCAGCAATTGACTCGAAAGCGTCCACTACGGGTGCAGGAAATGCTCCCTTCGTATCGATATGCTTCCAGACTGGAGTTTTCCACGTTTCAATACCCCAAAGCTCACGCGCTATTATCGTATCCATCATAATTTCAAAACGTTGATGATCCCATTTGCGAAAGCCCGATTTGCTAAATACATAAGGATGAAGATTACGATCAAGAATGTGATGCAATACGAATCCTAGTGTGTATAGGATAGAAGAATCAGGACGTTTAGGGCAGGCGGGTCTGCCGACGACACTATCCAGCATTTCGACAAGTACCGGTCCGCAATTGCGGTTATGCATTTCCGTTCCTAAACGATTTAAGGCTATGCTGCGCTGCCAAGGGAAAAAACGATGATAGAACAAAAAGTCAGGTCCTTGGCATCCCATGTTAAATATATTTTTTTTCTCAGCTGATTCAATTAGTGCGCATTCGCCAAGCCGCTCGAATACAAGTTGTCCAAAAATGAAGTGAGCCCATACGTTAGGCATAGAAGAGGACCTCCATTCCTATCAATATTCTACAGATTTCGTTTTAAAATATAGTTCTAAAGATACATATATTTTATTTATAGTATACTTGTCCTAGTGAATTAAGTATAATATAAATTAAACAAGACAAAGCGCGAATTTTGTCGAAAAGGAGCGTATCTTCATTATGAAGGCAGAGTACATTAACCCGTTTCTTGAATCTGCAAAAATCGTGATTGAGCAAGTCGTTCAAATACGTCCAGCGACTGGAGAACTAGGTCTCAAGGATATCAAGTTTGTAGAGAACTATATTTGGATTCAAATTGGGCTCAACGGACAGATGAACGGTGACATTGTATTCGGGCTTAGCGAAGAGGTAGCTATGAAAATGGTTTCTGCGATGATGGGCGGATACGTAATTTCTGAAATCGACGAAATCGTGAAGAGTGCTATTTCTGAGCTTGGCAATATGATTAGCGGAAATGCGAGTACGATGCTGTTTAATCAAGGGGTGAGAGTAGATATTACACCGCCGAAGGTTATCCAGTCTGCTCAATCAGCTGGCTTCACCGCACAAAAAGCGTTGACGATTCCACTGATAATGGAAGGCATTGGAGAACTCGACATCCAAGTTTTAATCGCATCTTAGCATAGAAATGGCTCCTTAGGGAGCTTTTTTTGCGTCTGCAATACCAATCAAGTAAAATTGTAAATGGGTGATGATGGATGTTAAGAGGCAAAGTGATTTTCATCTCCGGTGCATCAAGCGGAATCGGAGCGTTAATGGCTAAAATGCTGGCTGAACGGGGGGCGATCCCAGTTTTGACTGGACGCAACATCTCGAAGCTAAAGGAGATTTCCGCTGCAATAAAGGGGAAAAGCTCGTTCTATCAGATGGACGTGACCGATAATGAACAGGTGAAGCGAACAGTAGAAGCTGTCATTGCGGAATATGGTAAAATAGATGTATTGCTGAACAACGCTGGCTACGGCAAATTCGAGAATTTTATGAGCATGAATGTGGAAAGCTTTGAGCAAATGATGGACACGAACTACCTAGGCATCGTACGCTGCACGAAGGCAGTTGTTCCTCATATGGTGAAGCAAGGAAGCGGACATATTGTAAACATAGCATCTTTAGCAGGCAAAATAGGCACTGCCAAATCAACCAGCTACACAGCCACAAAGCATGCTGTGCTTGGCTTTACTAATGCACTTCGCATGGAGCTTCGGGAGCAGGGAATTCAGGTATCTGCGGTTAATCCAGGTCCAATTGATACGCCTTTTTTCTCGCTGGCTGATCCTTCCGGCTCTTACGTTAAAAATGTCAATTGGTTTATGATGAAGCCAGAATATGTAGTCAAAAAAATCATTCGTTTAATCGAGCGGAGAAAAGCCGAGCTTGACCTGCCGAAAACCGCAGCTTTTGGTATTAAACTATATCAATTGCTGCCGCGAACCATTGATCGGCTATTCGGCGGTATGTTAAATCGAAAATAAAGGTTTAAATGAGAGAGGATTAAAAATGAGTAAGCACACATGGTATGAAATAGGAATTAATGAACTGCTGTCGGATAAGCTCACAGCAAATGGAATTATTGAACCAACGGATGTACAGGCAAATACGATTCCGATATTGCTTGGAGGCAGCGACGTTTCAGCGAGGTCGCAGACGGGCACAGGTAAAACGCTTGCGTATTTGCTGCCGCTTCTTCAGAAGCTGAATTCGCATTCAAGCGCGATTCAAGCGATTATTTTGGCTCCAACTCAGGAGCTTGCGATGCAAATTGTTCGTGTAGCAGAAGTGTACGCGGAGCCGCTGAACATTCGCGTTCAGCAATTGATTGGCGGAGCAGCATTAAAGAGGCAGGTAGAGAAATTGAAGCTGCGCCCGCAGCTGGTTATTGGAACACCAGGGCGAATTCACGAATTGCTTAAGCTGCGCAAACTCAAGCTGAATGATGTGAAAAATGTTGTAGTTGATGAAGCGGATCAAGTATTTCAGCTCGGGTCGACAAAAGAGGTCGAGATCATTTTGCATAGTGTCGGTAAAGAGCACCAAATTGCTTTTTTCTCCGCGACATATCCGGATCAAATGGCTCGTTTTGAAGGACGCTGGATGAAAAACCCGGAACGTATTCAGGTTACGCCGGAGCATACCGTATCACAAACGATCGATAATTACTTTATCGTTAGCGATAAGCGTGATAAAACCGATACGGCAAGAAGGCTTGTACGCTTGCTGAACCCGGCCTCTGCTCTGCTTTTCCTAAATGATACCGACAACATTTCCAACTGGGAATCGAAGCTAAGTTATGAAGGCTTTACTGTTGAGGCTTTGTATGGGGATGCGGATAAACAGCGCCGTGCAGCAACATTGACACGTTTTCGCGAGGGTCGCTGCCAACTGCTGCTAGCTACGGATGTTGCGGCTAGAGGCCTTGATATTGAAGGTCTGCCGCTCGTCATTCAGCTTGATCCTGCATCGGATGCGGATCATTATGTGCATCGTGCAGGACGAACGGGCCGTATGGGACGTCCTGGTACAGTCGTTTCCATTGTCACGCCGCAGGAGCTGTTTATTATGGAGAAATTCCGCAAGCAGCTGGGCATCGAATTGACAGAACGGACGATGTTCAGAGGAAAGCTTCTTAGCGAGGAAGAGCTGCGAGAAGCAACAAAACCGTTTGCGGCTCGCCATGAAGCGAAGCTTGCAGATCGCTCAGAAGCGTTGCAAACGAAGCGAGCTGTAGAGAACAAAAGTGCAGCTGCTGCTCCGAAACAAACGAAGCTTGTAGAGACGAAAGCAGTAGCTGCTCCGCCGAAACCAAAGCCAGCAGCGAAGCCTGCTCCTAAGAAAGTGGAGCGAAAGCGCGAAGGCAAAAACAAAGGTGCTCCTAAGTGGTTGAAGGCTAAACGCGAGGCCGATAAGGAACAATCATAAAAATTTATTTTGAAAGCCACCCTCTTAAATCGATCAGCCTCTCCCGAAACATATGGGCGAAGGTAAAAAATGCGGCAAAACCCGCAATCGAAAAAGGAGTGTGGCTTTCTTGATGAAACAAACAATGTGGAAAAAGACAGCAATTTCTTCGCTTGCGCTGCTAATGCTTGCAGGCGGTGCGACGTCAGCTTTTGCAGATGGCGGTAAAGGCAAAGGGCATGATGGCGATCGTAATGATGATAAAGGCCGTCATGAGGACAAGGATGACAAGTATGACAAGGACGATAAACATAAAGTAACATGGCAATTTCAAGATGAGGACGATCTGAAGTGGGCTATGGAATACATTATGCGGTTAGCGTCGAAGGGCGTATTTACTGGCTACGAGGATGGTACATTTAAGCCGAATCAGAAAATCAACCGTATTGAAACGTTGACTGCTGCTGTCAGATTGATGGGTCTTCGCTCACAAGCGGAATCAGCAGATAAAATGAAAACGGACTTGCAATTTAAT
Source organism: Paenibacillus sp. NRS-1760 (assembly GCF_050467785.1). Lineage (NCBI taxonomy): Bacteria > Bacillati > Bacillota > Bacilli > Caryophanales > Paenibacillaceae > Paenibacillus > Paenibacillus sp. NRS-1760. The sequence continues at coordinate 372,587 of NZ_JBITPK010000010.1, forward strand.
GATGGGGATAAAATCGCAAAAAAATACCCTTGGGCTGTTGGTTACGTTGCAGTAGCGCTGGAGAACGATCTATTCTCTGAGACTGAATCAGAAGTGAAACCGGAAGCAAACGCGACAAGACTATGGTCTACGATTCTTCTCGTAAAAGCGCTTAAACTGGAAGACGAAGCGAAGGCGCTCAATAATACGAAGCTTGACTTTAAGGATGCAAAAGAGATCCCTGCTGGATCTGTAGGTTATGTTGCTCTTGCTTTGAAGAAAGGCATTATTACCGGCTACAATGATAAGAATGGAAAAACGTTCCGTCCTAATCAACCAGTAACCCGTGCAGAGCTGGCAGCGCTTCTCGATCGCACAGATACGGAAATGCCTAATCATGATGCACAAGCCATTTTAGGCAAGCTAAAAGCAGCTCCTGCTGATGGCAAGTTGACGGTTGTTAAAGGAGATAACACGGAGATTTCACTAGCATTAGACTCGAATGTGTTTATTTTCCGAGATGATAAAAAATCGCCAGTGAGCTCACTCCGAGCAGGGGATGAGGTACTCGTTCGTACGTATCTCAATCGTATCGTATTTATTGAAGTAACGAAGTCGGCTCCTGTTAGTACAGCTTTCACGGAGAACGGAATTATTAATACATTAACGTTCAACAATCAGGCGAAATTGACGACGGTTTCTCTCATTACTCGATATGAAAACTCACAGGCAGTTGTCACAACATTCAGCATTGATCCAAGTGTAGTCATCACAGGTGACTCCTCGCAGCTAAAGGTTGGTCAATATGTACAAGTAAAAGGCGACAATGGTACAGTTAAATCAATTGAAGTGAAATAAGGTATAAATAAGAGAAGGGCTGTCCTGAAAGTAGATTTTTCTACTTTTGGAACAGCCCTTTTTTCATTGCTCAACAATCAAAATAATAGCTAGTGAATCTAGCAGCGCTTATTTTTCTACATAATAAGCACGATATAGTTCGTTATGAAATTCGTGCGTTAATTTTCATAGTTTGTAAGAAACAGAGCATATGATGCGGCAAAAATGGAAGACCCTTCATTGATTATTTATGATCCGATAAAGAGTATAAATGGGATGCACATCATTTCCAATGGAGATCAGACGGAAACCATCTATGAAGCTTATGGCAAAAAAGAAACGTTTGAAGATGCATTAAAAAGCAGAATGTTTGAACCAGATGCTCCCCATTATACACCGCGTATTTCCGGTATTATTGATACCGAATCAGCTGCATACAGCTTGTCCATTTTGAAAACAAGGCAAAACGATCCGTCATTTTGCATCCGTCATTTCTTTCATTACGACTCTTTTACAAAAGGGATTGGTCATTGTATTCACACTTATAAAGGTGAAGAAAATGGTATTTTGAGATCTTTTGAAGGTGAACCGTTGGAGGTGCCTTTATTTAATTCAATGGATGAAACGGCTCAGTTTTACTGGAGCAGCGTAAACGCAGGTCATAAAATTTCATTTCTTGTGAAATTTATTCATACCGATGATCGTAAGGTGGAATTTAAAATAATTAATAAAAATCAGACGTTTTAGTGTCTTTATAATTAATTCCGACAAAAACGATGGGAAAAATTAAATAATCGTTGACAGGGTCGTTTTTGAGGAATAATATAGGAATATATTCAAAGTGAGTTGAAAAACCATTTTGTAGGATGACAAAAGAAGATAATCTACTGGACCACCAGAGATTCAATAGGAGCGCAGTTCTGCGCCTTGTTGGGTCTCCTTTTTTTATCCAAAAAAACAAAAAAGCTCAAAGAGCGAAGCGAAAGGGATGTTTACAATCATGAAAAAACTAACACTAACATTAATTTCTGCAACAGTAGCCTTCTCAGCCCTAACTTATGTTGTCGTATCTGCCAAACAGGCTCAAGGTGCGCCTGCGGTGAAGGACAACGCTGCAATTGTTACCGAAGCAAAGGAAGAGAATCAATCCAAAATCATTACCGTTTCTGACACAGAGAAAAAATCAGAAGTAAACACAGCTGCAGCAGAAGGCGAAAAACAACCGCAAGCAAAAACGGCGGACACGATAGAGGCAAATAAACCTGAAGCAGAAAAAGCAGATACGAAACAAGAAGATAAATCCAAAGTTACTCTTGCTGTAGATAAGAAGGAAGAGGCGCCTGCAGCTAAAGCGGCAGCAGCGAAGGAAGAGCCTGCGGCTAAAGCAAATACATCGGTTGAAAAAACAGCGACACAGCCGAAAGAAGCTGCCCAGCCTAAAGCAGCCACGACCGTAAAAGAAGAAAGCCAGCCTAAAGCTGCAGCCGTTGTAAAAGAAGAACCAAAAGCAGCAGCACCTGCTGCGAAAGAAGAAACACAATCGAAACCAGCGGAGCCAGCTGCGAAAGAAGAAAAGAAACCATCTAAATCGGTCTCATTCGTGAAAAAAGATACGGTACAGCCGAAAGCACCATCATCCTCAGAGGCTCCTGCTTCATCCTCTTCGTCATCATCTTCGTCTTCCGAAGGTCAACAGCCAGCACCATCGACGACGGAAGAAGAAATCTGCTAGAAACAAGAAATACGTATTCATGAGTTATGAAATGGGGGTGGTCATAAAGGGCAGATCAGCCTCTTATGACCGGCTCCCTGCACGAGATCTTGAAGCGACTAGTGGAGAATACATATTTCACACTTGGCACATCGACAAAATTTGATGAAAACGAGGAATGAACATGAAATTACAATTTAATACATCCAAAAGATGGTTAGCTCTTATATTGGCTGCATTATTAATTTTGCCAGCTGCCAATATCGTTAATGCCAATCCAGCTTCGGAAACTCTAGTAAATAGCGGCGCCAGCCATTATAACTATTTTAATAATGTGTATGAGCATTTGGATGATGAGAACCATATTCTTCAAACGGTAACGTATGAAGATATTATTAATCTCTTTGACAGCGAAGGCACATATGTTGTGTTGTTTGGCGGAGCTTGGAGCGATAAAACACAAGCGAATATTGGCTTTATTAATCAGGTGGCAAAGCAATATGGCGTAAAAACCATCTATAACTTTGATACGAGGTTAGATGGCAAATCACTAGAGATTGCGGAAACGCAAACGAAAGAAATCAAAGTTGGCAACAACACTTTTGATTTTGCAGAAGCGTATGTCGAGCTGGTCAAAAAATATTTAAAGAACCTCGATGAAGTACTTCCAGCAGGAGATATCGTTAGCTATACGAAAAAAGACAGCAAGGGCGCAGTAATTTCTGAAGGCTCAGCGAAAAAGATTGAAGCGCCATTCCTGTTTGTGTATAACAAAAAGAAAATTGTTTCCTCTTTGGCATCAACGAATGTATGGAACGATTACTTAACAAATGGTGTTTTGGACACGAGTAAAGTAGATGCTTACAAAGCAAAAGTGAGTCAAGTATTTGAAGGAATCACTTCATTTGATACGATTAACCGTTCGAATTCCATCAAAGCAGCTTTCAATAGAAACGGATCAATCATTAACAAAAAAGAAACGGTTATTTTTGACGAATCGGATGGCGAGCTCGTATTTGAACATGTAACCTATCACCAATTGACGAAGATTCTCGAGAGCGAAGGGAATTATACGATCTTGTTCGGCGGCTCTTGGTGCCCGAATACGCAAGCAGCCATTAAGTTTATTAACGAATATGCGAAAAAAAATAACATTGATAAAGTTTATTTCTGGGACACCAAGCTGGATTCGGGAATTTCGATCATGGATCTTAATAAAGACCCGAACGCTGACCCGCATAACGGCATATTCTTTCAAACGAGAGATACGAATCATCCAAATGCCAATCTGTATGTAGATTTGATTAACAAATATTTGCCTGATATCAAAACACAATATGTAAAAGCAAGCAACAATGTAAAGTATACGAATGAGAACGGCGTAGAAGTAATCGCAAGCAAAGCTCAGGTTCCATACCTCTTTCAATATAACAAAGACAACAAGGATGCTGATGGCAACAAAGCTCCGATTCTTGGGCATATTGAATTGATGTATTCTTGGACCAATATTCAACCTGATTATGTAAGCAGCGGGCTTACTGGTGTGAATTACAATAACTATACGAATGCTTTGAACAGCCTATTCGCAAGAGTTGAGGCCAAACCTACAGGGCTGACAGCGGTTAAACCAACCTCATCCGATGAAAATGATGGTCAAATTACAGGAACGAAAGGCAAAGCGCTAGAATACAAGCTTGAAAGTGAAACGGATTACAAGGCTGTAACTGGTGATGCAATAACTAACTTAGTGCCAGGTACTTACAATGTTAGATATGCATCCAAGCTTGGATACAATGGTCCTCATACAGCAGGAATTCCTGCAGCTGTTTCGTACAAAGCGGGCGAAGCTGTAAACGTAGTGGTTCCATCCTTTATTCAAGACCAAGCTGCACCAACAGGGCTGGCAGGCGTTGCGCCAACGACATCAGCTAACAATGACGGTAAAATTACAGGAACGACGACAGCGCTTGAATACAAGTTGTCTAATTCATTATCCGATTATATTCGTGCAACAGAACCGTCTGTTACAGATCTTGTTTACGGTACTTATGATGTTCGTTACGCGGCAAAAGAAGGATATCGCCCAAGCCCTAAAGTAGAGGTTGTTATTCCGGCTTACGGCGAGGAAGCGCAAGAAGCGCCGACTGGCTTAACAGGCGTATCGCCGACAACAATTGCTAATAACGATGGACAAATTACAGGAACGACTGCAGCTCTAGAATACAGATTAGATGGAACGGATGCTTATCAAGCGGCAACAGAACCAGCGATCACTGGTCTCGCAGCAGGCACCTACAATATCAGATTTGCAGCTAAACCTGGATTCAGTGCAAGCCCCGCAATTAATATCGTTATCAAAGCGTTTGCTCTACAAGAGCAGCCGGAACCATCAGGCTTGACGGGTGTAGCTCCAACCTCTTCAGCTAATAATGATGGACAAATTACAGGAACAACGACAGCACTTGAATACAAGCTGTCAGGAGCTGAGTCCTATCAAGCGGCTACAGCGCCATCTATTACTGGTTTATCATCAGGCACTTACAACGTGAGGTTTGCGGCTAAGGAAGGCTATAATGCCGGCGCAGTGCTAGATGTCATTGTACCTAATTATGTATCCCCTCCAAGCGGTGGAAACAATGGCCCAAATCCAACGCCAACACCTACACCTCCAGCAGGCGGAGACAATGATGGTACAGCACCAACAGCAACGATAACAGCAACAACCGATGCTGCGACAGGAGCAACCGTAGCGAAAGCAACCGCAGCTTCTATTACAAGCCTGGTTGAGCTTGCTAAGAAAGCGGAAGCAGCAGGCAAAACCTCTGTCGTTGAGCTTAAGGTTGAAGCAACAGCTCAAACTAAATCTGTAGAGCTGAGCATTCCTAGAAAATCGTTTAATGAAGTAGCTTCAAGCACAAATGCGGGTGTGAAGGCCAATCTTGGCGTTGGCACTGTCGTTTTTGACGCAAAAGCAATTGAAAGCATCAGCAATTCGGCTGAAGAGGGTGACATCAGCATTATTATTACGAAAGTAGAGCTGACGGACGAGGGCAAGGAAGCTTTGGGTGACAGACCGGTTTATGATTTCTCCGTATTCGCAGGAACTACCCAGCTTACAAGCTTTGGCGGCAGCAATGTGCAAGTTAGTGTGCCTTATACTTTAAAAGCCGGAGAAGATCCAAATGCTGTGGTGGTCTACTATGTAACGGATGCCGGCAGCTTGGAAACGATCCGCGGGAAATACAACGCGGGTACAGGAACGGTAAACTTTGTTACGACACATTTCTCCCAGTACATTGTAGGATACAATAAAGTAAGCTTTAAAGATGTATCGGATGCAGCTTGGTATAAGGATGCCGCTTTATTCCTTGCGGCAAGAAGCATTACAACAGGTACAGACGAGGACCATTACAGCCCGAATGCGACAGTGACGAGAGGCCAATTCATCGTCTTGTTATTGAAAGCATACGGCATCGAGCCAAATGAGAAAGAGACAGCTAATTTTGATGATGCAGGGAATACCTACTATACGAATTACTTGGGAGCTGCTAAGCGCCTGGGTATTACGAAAGGTGTAGAAGGCAATACGTTTAACCCTAATAGCAAAATTACACGTCAAGATCTATTTACACTTCTGTATCGTGCACTTGAAGTGTTTGGTGAATTGCCTAAAGCAGAGACAAATGTTGCGGTGTCCAGCTTCAGTGATTCCGATCAAATTGCGAGCTATGCAAGCGACGCTTTCAAGGCTCTAGTTGAGGGCGGCATCATTACGGGGAACAATTCAAAGCTGAGCCCTAAAGATGTTTCTACGAGAGCTCAAGTGGCACAAGTGCTTTATAATCTGCTTTCAAAGTAATACGATATGTACGCAAATCATAGTGTTTAAAGAATGGGTGGCCAATGGCTGCCCACTTTTTGCGTTTTTGTGCATGCTTCATGCTTTTGTACACAAATCATTGCTTTCTTTGATATTAGTCCGATAATTCGGTATGCTGTTTACTAGATAAACTAATTTACATAGTTGAAGGTGATAGGATGGATTCTATTTTACAGGTGAATGGTTTAATCGGCGGTTACAGCCCAAGAAGACCAGTACTGCATGATATCTCCTTTGAGGTAAAAGCGGGCGAGATGGTAGGATTAATCGGTCTGAATGGCGCTGGAAAAAGCACGACCATTAAGCATATTTTAGGTTTAATGAAGCCGCAGGCGGGGGAAGTAAAGGTTGATGGCGTTACGCTGGAAGAAGAAACGGAGCGTTACAGAAGCGCATTTGCTTATGTGCCGGAGACGCCGGTTCTATTTGATGAGCTGACCGTTGAGGAGCACTTGCGCTTAACGGGGATGGCCTATAGCGTAAAGGACAAGCAGTATGGTGATCGTGAGGACGAGCTGCTGAAGCAGTTCCAAATGACGCCAAAGCGTAAAGCCTTTGCAGCCCACTTATCCAAAGGCATGAAACAAAAGGTCATGATTATGAACGCGCTGCTCGCTGAGCCGCCGCTGTACATCATCGATGAGCCTTTTCTAGGGCTTGACCCGCTTGGCATTCGTTCCTTGCTGGAGCGGCTGGTTGAAGTAAAACAAAAGGGAGCAGCCATCCTTATGAGCTCGCATATCCTCTCAACTGTGGAGGCGTATTGCGATCGTTTTATCGTCATGCACCACGGTAAAATCGTTGCGATCGGCACGCTCGATGATATTAGACAAGCAGCAGGCATGGACATGCGCAGCGGTTCTCTGGAGGATGCCTTCTATAAGCTCGTTACTGGGGGCAATGTTTGATGAGCAATATTAGTAAGCTGGAGCTGATGTGGCAGCAAAGAGCAAAGGCATTCCGCGGGGAAACGCTGCCTTATTTTCGGTATATGGGGCAAAGCGGCTTCCCAGCTTTTATGTCTTTAATCTTGATCTCCTCCACGATTGGATACATAAATTTAATTCGACATATGCCAGCCAGCTTTCCCTTTGCGACTGTTGGTGTTATTGCATTAACGTTGGTGTTGTGTTGGAGTCCGCTTCGCACGTGGCTTGCGGCCGGAGACGTCGTCTTTATGATGCCGCGTGAGGCAGAGATGGCCGGTTATTTGCGCTTATCGTTCCGTCATACTTCAATTGCATGTTCGATACTAGCTACCATTGTGTTTCTTCTTTATTTGCCGATCTATAACCAAGGCCCAGCCATTAACGGCGCATTGCTTCTTGCAGTCGTGGCTGCCGCTTTGAAGGCGGGCAATGTATGGGGAGCATGGAAAGAGCGCCGAATGACTTGGGCTGGCATGCGACGTCTCATGCGTGTGCTGCGCTGGGCTATGACAGCATTGACGCTGGCTGCTTGGCTTACTTGTACAGCTTGGCAGGCTGCGGGGTTTACGCTGCTCATCGGTATACTGTCTATGCTGCTTTATCGTCTTCCAACAAAACATCCTTTTCCTTGGGAGAGGCTGATTGAAGAGGAAGCAAGGACACGCAAACGGTATTATGCTTTTTTTGGATTGTTTATCGATGTACCTACACTCCCATCGAGTATAGCAAGAAGATCGTATTTAAGCTGGATTCTGCGTACGATACCGTATTCGAATCGCAATACATTCGTTTATCTCTATACGGCATCTATGCTTAGAACCGAGATGGGCGGAATTATACTAAGGCTGCTTATTCTCGGCTGCCTCATCACCTATTGGTTTGCTGAAGCCGTATCGCTATCTGGTTATGGCAGTGTTCTCGTATTTTTTATTTTTATGGGACTCATTGCAGTTCAATTAGGCGGCTTGCGTCATATCCATCGTTATTCGGTTTGGAAGCATGTGTATCCATTGCCGGAAAAACAGCGAATCGAGCAATATTTGAAAATTGATCGTTTGGCGATGGTGCAGTGCACGCTGCTGCTGTGGCTGTTTGTTGCTTTGCCGCTGGCTTTGGCGGGCGGCGTTTACGTCCCTTCGCTCATAGCTATTGTACTTGCCGCCATGTATATCGGCATTCGTCCAGCGCGTTTGCGCAAGAAGCTTGCGAAAGATGAGGATGAAGACTAAGCAGGGCAGACTGAATACAAAAAAGAACCCCTGAGAGAAGCATTCGTAAAGAAATGCTGACTCAGGGGTTCTTTGCAATTATTCGCGAATGAAGTGCGAGTGTTTATTATACTTTTTGAGCAATCAAATCGTTAACCGCTTTGAAAATCGTATCGAACAGCTCTTCAAGATTTTCTTCCTCGATGCAAGAGAAAGCAACGCGAAGATCTGTTTCACCTAGAGCAATCGTACCGATTCCGTATTGGTTCAACAGATGTGCACGTACGGACTCAGCTGTAACGCCGCTTAGTGTTAGACACATAAAGTAGCCGGAGTTGAATGGGTAATAGCCCCATACATCGCCATAACGACCGCTGTCGAGCAACGATTTTACGCGATTGGCGCGGCGTTTCATAATATCGTATTTCTCCGCTTTTTGAGCTTCGAATTCAGGTGAAGTCAAAGCGCGCAATACGAATGTTTGTGATGGATGCGGGCCGCTGGAAATCGTAGCACGAATGATACCAATTGTTTTTTGCTCCAACGCATTCAAAGTAGCCGCAGAAGTTGAACCATACGTAATGAAGCCTACGCGGAAGCCCCATACGTACTCTTCTTTGGTCGCACCGTCAACTTTAACGGCAAGCACACGCGGATGCAGATCAGCAAGCTTGGAGAACAGTGATTCTTGCATGGAATCTTCGAAAAATAAACCAAAATAAGCATCGTCTGTTACAACAACTACATTGATGCCAGCTTCCGCTGCGTCGTGAATGGCAGCGACGATTTCATCGCCTTCCTGTGGACCAGGCGTGTAGCCAGTAGGGTTGTTTGGAAAGTTCAGCACAACGATGGCTTTCCCTTTGTCCTTCTGAGCCAGCAAGGCTTCGCGAAGGCCAGCGCTGTTGAAGCGAGTTTGGTCGTTATACAGCGGGTATTCTACAATTTCAGCACCGCGGCGGATACCGAATGTCAATTCGTAGTTTTCCCAGTTTTTATTAGGGATGATTACAGCGTCACCCGCATTAGCGAATAGGTCAGCTACGATGCTAAGACCGTGGGTCAATGCATTTGTAACGACTGGCGTACCAAAGCCCTTTGATTCAAGGGAAGGGTTGTCTTTGATCATTTTTGTACGCCAAGCAGCTCGAAGCTCAGGCTTTCCTGCAGGAGGCGCATATTCATATATATCTTTCGGATTGTATGCAGAGAGGGTATCTTGGATGACCTTTAGGTGCATCGGTTGTCCGCCTTCTGTTGCAATTCCAATAGTAGCATTAAATTTAGTTGCTTTCGTTTTCGCTTCGGCGGACTGACTGAGAATGCCCTCCTTCGGGAAATAAATCGCTTTGCCTAAGTCTGACAACATCGCATAAACGTTAGGGCTTTCTTCTTGTAACGTCTCGTTTAATTGCTGAGCAAGTGGGTTCATGGACTTTATTCCATCCTTCCGAAATCATTCATTTGAATGTAGTATAATTAGGCGTTAGCCGTTTATTCTTGTCGGGTGCTATTATAACATTTTTTTTGAGATGGAAACCATTCACAAAGCAAATTTTTTCGTAACTTCATGTGGCTTGCGCAATAGTTTCTCCCTGTTGTATGATGACGGCATAGATTTGTACAGGAGGTTTCCTTATGCTGCACATTTCGCCTAATTCGTTCATCCTGTTACCTGCGTTTGCCAAAATCGTATGTGAGCCGGGTTGGAGATGGGCTAGACGCGAGAAGCCGATGGCCAATTTTGATTTATTTTATGTTTGGAGCGGAGAAGGGGAAGTTGAAGTCAACGGTACTCACTATGAGGTTGGTCCGGGAAGCTGCTTCTTGTTTCGTCCGGGCGACTACACAAGCTCCACTCATAACCCGCAGCGCCCGCTCGTATTATCCTATATTCACTTTGCCATTAATGAAACGATAGATGCTGTGCCGAGCCGGTATAGGCAATTGAATGACACGGTCGACTTTGAATATATGCTCTCACGCTATGTAAGGCTGTTTCTTGTAAAAACGTATGCAGCGGAAGAGGAGGCGCAGCTTGTTCTTAAGCAGCTGATGATTCATTTGCTTAGAGAGGACAAGCAGCTGCCTGTCGAGAAGAAGGCAAGCAATCAATTGACAGAGGCCATTCATGAGGTGGCAAACTTTGTTCGGCAAAATCCAAGCATTGCGCACCGTGTAGAGGATTTAGCGATGCGGGCGCAGCTGTCGCCCCGATATTTTTCAATGAAATTCAAAGAACTGATCGGCATGTCAGTGCAAACCTACATGATTCGCACGAGAATTGAACGGGCGCAGCATTTGCTCATGCACGCCGGGATGAATGTGACCGAGGTAGCAGATGCACTCGGCTATCGGGATATCTTTTTTTTCAGCAGGCAGTTTAAGCAGTATACGGGGCGAAGCCCCTCGGAGATCAGATAGGCTAATAAACGAAAAACCCCGAATTCACTCATCGCTGAGAAATTCGGGGTTTTTCGTTTTGAGCTAAGTCTGCTTCAGTTAGTTTTCGTGGAGTGATCCGAGCTTCTCACCCATACGCACCTTCGATCCAAGCATGTGGTTGTCACGTGGAGTAAAGGTTCCATCTTCAAGCAGCAGCACTACAGTAGAACCGAATTCAAAGTAGGCGAGCTCTTCACCCTTAAACATTTCTTCCTTAAGGGGCTGTACGTACTGAATACTGCTTACGTTCATTGCGCCAACTTTGACAACGGCCGTTTCCCCTGCATGATGCTGCATATAGGTAATCAGCCGCTCGTTGCGGCTAAGCACTCTGCGCATATGGCGAAGACCAAAGTCATTAACCGGATAAACTTTTCCTTCAATATGCTCACGCTCTACAACACGACCGCTGACTGGCGTATGTATACGATGGTAATCGGTTGGGCTCAAATAAAGAACGAAATAATAGCCGTTCATATAATTGGAAGTTCGCGGAGACCGATTAAGAAGCTCCTCAATCGTATAGTCCTGCCCCTTTACGTTAACAATCGTGCCGCTGCTTATTGGCCCAGCTCCGGTTATGAGAGCATCAACAGGACTGACAAGCGAGTCCTCATCTGCATGCACATCACGCAGACCGGGTTTTAATCGCCGTGTAAAAAACTCATTTAACGTTTTATATTGGGCTAGAGGTTTCTCAGCTTCCTCAGTTTTAATGCCATATGTCGCAGCAAAACGGGAAATAAATCGACGGCTGGCAGCCGATTGAGCGAATTTTCCGGTTATCCGAGATATCCATTTGCGCGAGCTTAATTCTGTCATGGAACGAAGCAGCCATTTTATCATACGTGAACCGTCACGTCCTTTCCTGCAAGGAGGCATTCGTCCTCACACACATCAAACAGTGTGACATATCCGGTTCTATTTTTCAATATGCAACTGCTTTCCTTTCCTTGCCTGAACCCAAATAACAATGGCCGTAATCATTAAGATAGCAGCAGCGATGCTGGCTGAGAGACTAACCTCGGGCTGCTGATCCTGCTTTACGGCAATAGCTATAAACGACCAAACAAACACAAGAACAAAGGCTGGGTCCACAAATTTAAAACCGATAACAACAGCAAGCAGAGTGGCTGCAATCAACATAATAATAGTCCAAGCAGCATCAGATAAACCAAGGCCATTCCACTCGGCGGCGTACAAAACAACAGCTACATTTACAATAGCCGCTACGCAAATCCAGCCTAAGTAAATGCTGAAAGGCAGCCGTACAAGCCATTGTTCCATAGGAGCAGGAGGCTGCTTATCTTTTCGAATGGCGGTATAAATAACGATTAGTGAGATTAGCAGGGCGAACATAATGAATACGCTGCTGGTTAGTTTCTCATAGTGCCACAGGAGAATCCAAGCCACGTTGAACAAGCAGCTAATGATGAACCATGGGCCGATGTTCTGCACATTTTTGCTTTTGCCAGCATGTGGCTTGAACTGATAAATGACGAAACCAAACAGCAGCAAATAAATAATTGACCAAATGGAGAAGGCATATGGCGCAGGAGTAATAAGTACAGGGTACTTGGCGGATATTTCTCCAGTCGTTTTCCCGTTGATAGGAAGCCACTGCGCAAGTCCATTAACTGCAAGCACGGCGGCGAGACCGGCAACATTCAACCAGCGAATAAGAGTTTTCATACAGCATTCCTCCAAAATGTTACTTTTATTGGACTTCTTTATCATATGTAAACAAGCTTGATCACTTTTATTCGTTATATTCTCATTCCATCGAGAAATGTGAGGTTTAAGTGTACAGCAAATGACCAATCCTATCACAAGAGGTGATGGCAAATGATGATATTAATTGGTGCGGCACTAGCGGTTGGCGCAATACTCATGGGCTGGTTGAGTCGAATGAGTGCCTCAGTCAATCGAGTTTTGGATGGGCTTGCGGTTACGGCCATCTTTTTATTTTTTGTAACCGCAGCGGCTGCCATAGCGCAGACTCTCATGGATGATACGGTATTTATGACGGAAGTGCATCGTGTACTCAAAAATATCGTTTTTTTAATAAGTGGCGCTTATCTTGGCCCTTATGCGCTGATGAGAATAGCGCTGCAGTCTTCCGCTATGCATAGGCGAAATTGACTAAAGATTCTCTGTCGTTGACGAAGCACGTGATAAACGATCAACCCTCATCAAGCCTTGCGATCATTTCCTATATTCCGTTATGATAAGAGCAGACTTTGAAGGAGGTTTCAACTATGGGAATACATAAGCTGCGAAAGCCTGAGGCTGTCATATTTGATATGGATGGAACGTTGTTTGAAACGGATAAATTGCTGGTGCCTGTTCACCACCGCGTTTTTGAGACGCTAAGGGAAGAGGGGCTTTACGAGCATGAAACGCCGCCTGTAGAACGGCTGCTAAGCTGCTTAGGCATGCTGCTGGAGGATATTTGGCGGCAGGTTATGCCAGATAGTACAGAGGCTGCTCGGAAGCGGGCTGATGTCTTGCTGCTTCAGTACGAGCGCGAAGGCTTGGAAAGAGGCGAAGGTGATCTGTACCCATTTGTCGAGGAAACGCTGCGTGAGCTGCATTCACGTGGGATTAAGCTGTTTGTAGCCAGCAATGGGCTTGAGGAATATGTGAAGGGCGTTGCTGAATTCAAAGGCATTGCGCCTCTATTTGACGGCTTATACAGTGCGGGAGAATATGAGACTTCAACTAAAGTCGACTTAGTTGCTCGCCTGCTTAAGGATCACAATATCCAATCAGCTTGGATGGTAGGAGACCGCTCTTCGGATGTGGAAGCGGGCAAAGGCAACGGCCTTCAAACGATCGGCTGTGCGTATGCTACATATGGCCGTGCTTCAGAAATTGAGGGAGCGGATGTGCTGATTAACGATTTCCGCGAGCTCCTGCCTTTATTGGAACAATAATAAGCAGCTTGCATAAAAACACACCTGTTAGGGAGGCCGAGTGATGGCGCCGCCCTAACAGGTGTGTTTTTTTGCTATGGATTTCAAATGCTCAGCCGCATCACAGCTCCTTATCAGAAATGAAGTTCTCATCCACACGGGTATCTGATACGGCAGCCTGCTTCTCTTTACCTTTCCTTCGCTTCTTCTGGTTATAAATCCAGATGGCATATTCCAGAGGTCTAATAATCGCATTGCGATAAACCTCTTTCTCTCCTGCCTGTGCAAATACTTCCCTAGCTGGCTTCGGATTTACCTCCAGCAGCCAGATCCCGCCTTTTCGATCAATTGCCAAATCGAGAGCAAGCTCACAAAGTCTGCCGTAATTTTGCTCTAAGTAAGCGGCAATGCCGACCCCCAGATTCTCTGTCTCTTCCTTAACCTGCGCGACCTTCGCATCATCGCGAAGCCATTCCTTGAGCAAGCTGCTCATCTTAGCAGCATTGCCGCCGCCGTGTAAATTAGAGGTAATGCTGCCGGATGCCCCGATTCGTCCAGCGCAACCGGTAACTTCCCAATTGCCTTCTCCGTTTTTTTGAACAAGCATCCGATAATCGTGCACACGTCCGCTAGCAAGCTTTATTTGAATGCCCTGCTGGGCGATATAGCGATTTCCTTTCAAATTCCAAGGAGCCAAATAGCTGTTTAAACCTGCAGTGGAAATATATTGCGGTCGAATAATTTTTCTTGATTGATCCCGGCCTTGGATGTGAAGTTGACCATCCTTGCGCCGCTCGATTCGCAAAATTCCTCTGCCGCCGGTTCCGTTAATCGGTTTGAGATACACAAGCGGATGTTTTCGGATCATGTCGGTAATATCTTGATTGTCATTTACATACTTCGTGGCAGGCAGATAGCTTTTATATCGAGAATCTTTTGAGAGGATGCGATGGATGGTCCATTTGTTGCGAAGCGGGCGATTAAGGAACGTAAGATGTCCATAGCGTTCACGGAACTTTTTGAGCTGGTCAAAGCGATAGGTACGTTGGATTCGGCATCGATCATAAATCATATTTGGAAACGAGGTCCACCTTCGTGACCATGTTTGTGTGTCAAGATTGTAGAACTGCGCGTGAATTTTGTTGTTAATATAATTGACGTCCATTGGCGTAAATACGAAGACGCTTAGTCCCAGCTTTCGTCCAGCGGAAGTCATTTTCTGATAGATGGAACGTTCCTCCAGATGTCCGGCTTCATTGAGATATAGAGTCAGGATGCCTAGGACGGGCTGTTTCATTCGTGGTTCCCCTTTCAAAGCGAAGCGTTGGTTTGCCTGTTGGCCCTCTATGCATGGAAACGGCTGTCATGCCTAAACGAAAACATAAAGCCATGCTTGCCGTATTGTCCGTTGCCACATTGCAAGTGAGTTTCCCTAAACGTTGAATCATGGCTTGAACGAGTGAACTGCCAATCCCGAGGCTTCGAGCTTCGGGATGGACGACGACCATGCATGCAGCCTCGCCGCCGTCCTCTGCAAAACCGAAGCCGACGACGCGGTTGCCCTGCTTAGCAACAGCAGCAACCGCGCCGCATGGACGGCTCACTCCATCTTGTAGTAATGAAGGATCAAGCTTTCGGAGCGCATGAATAGTCGAAACTGCAAGCCGCTTATCTCCGAAGCGAATGGCAAAGCCAATGAGTCTTTTTTGTTCCGCTAACCATGCTTCCGGTGTAAGCAGCTCTAGATCCACGTTATGCGCCTCCTGCTTTTTCTAATTTTGTTCTAGCTAAATAAGCTCCATAATGAAATACGCGCTCTAACGATTTTTGACGAATATGAGGCTCGTCGAATTTCATAGGCTTAGAATTAGCTTCAAAAAACCACATATTCCCTACGCTGTCGACGCCTAAATCCAACGACATTTCGCCGAGCTGCTGGCCTGAGGCGCGTTCAATCTGCTTAGCGATAAGAACGGCCGCATTTTTTGCTTTTACAAGCAGTTTACGCGCCTGCTCTTCATTAAATGAATTAATGAGCAGTTTCTCTGGGTCTTCAATCATACCGCCGCGAGGAACATGGGTCGTAATGCTGGATGCGCCTGCAATTCGGGCGCCTATTCCAGTAATATCCCATTGCCCTCGTTGGTTTTTTTGAACAAGCGCGCGAAGGTCAAATCTTCGGTCCTGAAAGGAGGCGAGCTTGATGCCTTGTTGAGCGATATAGGCCTCGTTGCCGCTTTGTTTCTGAATACGACTCCAAAGTTTATGAAGGGTGGAGCAGTTGTAAGTTGTGCTCTTTTTGTTTTCTTGTATTCTTAGCCGATAAGGAAGCTGCTTCTCAGCGTGAACCTTGATCGTCATTATGCCTTTTCCTGCTTTTCCGCTTTCTGGCTTTAGATAAAGATAGGAATGTTTTCGCATCATGCGTTCCAGGCTCGTAACCGAAACGAGTTTTCGTGTTAATGGGATATAAGGTTTGGTCAGTTTTGATAAACGAAGCCATTCGAATAAATCCCATTTGTTGAAAAAAGCCGGATTAAACAGCGTGACTCGCGGATGCTTGCGGCAGGCGTTGATCTTTTGCCTTACAGCCGGTTGGATCTCATCTTCGCGCAGCGGAATTCGGTTGTAAATCACGTCGGGAAAGGGCAGCAATCTCTGCTGCCAGCTGTCCTCAGCTTCATTGAAGACATATCCCTTTAAGCTGCTTCTGGTCAGAAGCAGGTTTTTTACGGTGAGGACATAAACGATGAAACCCATCGATTGACCCGTTCTAATCAAATCGACAAAATTGCTTCGATTGCCGCGAAAGAGCTGAACATCATCATCGATCGTCAAAATCGCCAATACGGTTCGGCCGGCACGCTGCTCTCTAACGTCTGCATCATCGGGTAGTAAGCTATCCATCAGCTGGTACCTCCCTCATCTTTGAAGCGACTGAGATACAAGCAATGCTCTAAGATGTAAGATAGCGAAGCGCGGCCCTCAGAGCGAAGCGCTGGATGCTTGAAGATTGATCGTCCAGGCTTGGCGTTCGCTTCGAACATCCATACTTCTCCATCCTTATCAATGCCGAGATCCAGTCCCAGCTCACCAAGTCTATGAGGGTAGTTGCGTTCGATAGCTTCTGATAGTTTAATCGCAGCCAGCTTTGCTTTCTCAAGAACGGCATCTGCTTGCGTGCCGAATGTTTTGCCAAGCGCTTGCTCAGGCGTCATGAGCGAGCCGCCGTTTTTCACATGCGTAGTTACACTTCCCCGGCCTGCTTTTTTGGCTCCGATTCCAGCAGGAACCCACTCGTTGCTGCCGTTCTTATGCATGTGGAAGCGAAAATCGAGCGGGCAGCTGTCGATCTCAACTAAGCGAATGCCTTGCTGAACGACATAATGATTCAAGCTGCTGCCATGCTTCGCCTGAAGCATCCGCATTAAGCTGCTGAATTGCGTGAATCGAAGCAGCACATTTTGGCTGCCCTTGCGATAGCGGGCGAAATACCCGCGCTTCGGGTGATAGGTCAGTCGGTAGATTCCTACTCCGAGGCTGCCTGCCGTAGGTTTGAAATAAAGAAATTGATGTTTCTCCAGCATTTCCTTAATTTTTTCGGCAGATGGACCAGAGACCGATTCAGGCAAATGAGTCAGCGCTTCAGGGTCATTATCAAGCAGCTTGTAGACATCTGCCTTGTTGAAGAAGCTCCAATTAAAAAATGGGATTTTGCGGCGCACGAAGCGTTCGCGCAGTGAGTTAATGGATGCGGATGTCTCCGCTTTGCGGCTCGGAAGACGATTGTACACGACGTCCGGGAGCGGAACGATTTTGCGATACCAGCCGCCCTGCGGGTTAAGGAAATAGCCGTTGACCGTTTCTTGCTGCCAGTTGATGTCGCTTGGTGTAAAGCCGAAAAGGTAAGCTTTATGTTCACCTGTTTTAATGACTTGCTTGATAAATCCGGTACGCGCACCAAAAGGATTGCTCTCAGAGCGTGTCGAATTGTCGCTCAGTATGCCGACCAGCGGTCCGAGCTGAACCTCATTATCGCCTGAATTGAGCACGTAAACGTTGCCTGACTTCGGCACTCTAATCGATTGACGGATGGCAGTTGATAAATACAGATGATTGCCCGGCCGCTTCAATGGCTTGATTTCAGCTACGATTACCTCTTTGCCCAGCTTGAGGTGAACCGATTTT
Organism: Paenibacillus sp. NRS-1760; assembly: GCF_050467785.1. Classification (NCBI taxonomy): domain Bacteria; kingdom Bacillati; phylum Bacillota; class Bacilli; order Caryophanales; family Paenibacillaceae; genus Paenibacillus; species Paenibacillus sp. NRS-1760. Next base: position 390,679 of record NZ_JBITPK010000010.1, read on the forward strand.
TTGCCTGAGAGCTTGAGTTGTTTGAGCAGTGGGCTGGATAAATAGACAATTTTATTCGATTGCTGTGAGAAATGTACGTTACAAGTTGTCAAACTCATCGATGAACCTCCTGAACGTTGAAAGGCCGTAATTGGTTGTCGGAACTTGAATGATGACGACGGCCATTTGCGAATTCATTGGCTACAAAGGACGGTGATAGTCGCCTAGACAGCATTCGTGCATATAGAAGCGGTCTTTCAATGGAAAGCCGCTCGGCCTCATGATCGCTTATGATTCCAAAGGAAGAGCGGCCAGGCTTCGAGTTCGCTTCGAGCAGCCATATTCGGCCGCTCTGATCAATGCCATAATCTAACCCCAGCTCGGCAAATCTGCCGAATTTGCTTTCCAGTCGTTCTGACGTTTGCTTGCTTATTGTATGGATCATCTCTAGCAAACGTTCGGATTTTGACTCGCCAAATTTGGCTGACAGCAGCTTTGACGCCGGGACGGCGACGCCCCCGCCATGAAGATTGGATGTTAAGGAGCCCGCTTGCCCTGTGCGTACAGCGGCTCCCGAGATCGACCATCTGCTCTTCTCATCCTTTTGAATGAGCACTCGTAAATCAAATGGTTTGTTGTCATTGCCGCTAAGCTCCAGATAGGGCTGAATCAAATAGGAGGTTCCACTTATGAAACGATGAATCCATCGCTCAAAAGCTAAATCCTCCTTAAAGGAGACCGAGAAGGGATGATTTCTTCGGTTTCGACCTTTTATGAGCAGTGATTGCTCAAACGGGCAGCGCTTCACAAGGATGATGCCTCTGCCATGCATCCCTGAGGAAGGCTTAAGAATGATGCCTCCTCGGAAACGATCGGCGAGCTCAAGAAGCTGCTGTGTCGTTTGCATGGGAAGAGTAAGCGGCAAATGCCTGCTCAGCATATGGTCTTCTTTGAGTGCTTCATACACATCGAGCTTCCCAGGAAGTTTTCCGTTTAGAAGCTGGTAAGGCTTAACTTGAGCAAGGGAACTGAGCATGCGGCGGCAGTTTATTCGCTGATTGGCTTCAGTAAAGAAACAGCGGTCATAGATGATGTCAGGAAATGGGACGGTCTGTTTAGAAAAATGCTCGTTCTCCAATCGATAGCCTACGAGAGACTCCGTATGCTGCTGAAAGTCTTCTGCTGTAACTACATAAACGTCCATGCCAAGCTGCTCGCCGGCAATGCTGAGCGCACGATAGAAGGAAGGCTCTGGCATTACCGGAATAGATGCATGCTCTGAGGCATTATCGTTGATTGAGGCCACGAGAATGGCAAGTTTGACCTTTCGATTCTGCATAGAAGCCTCCGTTAAAAACCCGCTAAAAAACGGGAGTATTGAATCATCATGCGGACGGATGGACGAATTTTATTGTCATTTAGCGGTGTGTTATCATTTTTTGACGGTTTGGAATTGACTTCCAGCAGCCACACGCGGCCTGCCGTATCCATTGCAAGATCGATGCCGAGCTCACCGAAATGTGCTGGTATTTGCGCATCAACGCCGCGCGCGATATTTAGCGCTGCCTGTTGGAGCCGCTGCGCTGCTTCCTGCCTGCTAACCCCTGCCTGCAGATTTGATTTTGCAACAGCTTCTCCAACCGTGCTGAGCGTGCCGCCGCGCGCTAAGTTTGAGACAAAATGATGAGTACCGGCTGTACGGGCTACAATGGATGTGATCGTCCATTTACCGCTCGAATTTTTTTGGACGAGCGCGCGGAAGTCGACTGGCCGCTTCTGGATTTCAATGAGCTGCAATCCCTGTTGAATTTGGTATCTCACGGTTTTCATCTTCGCGGATATCGTTGAGAAGAGCTTAACCAAGCTCGTAAACTGCTGCCTTCGAGTACCCGCCGAAGTCGCATACATCACTTGGTAATTGCTCGAATCAAGATGAGTGATCCGAATGATTCCTTTTCCTAAGCTGCCGCGAACAGGTTTGAGAAAGACGCTGCTGTACCGAGAGCACATTGATTTCAGCATCGTATAGTTGCGCAGCAGATGCGACTCAGGCAAATAGCGAACCAAGCTTTCATCTTTCTTAAGCGCATCGAAAACCTCGGTTTTATCCAAAAACTTTTCATTGAAAACGGTAGTCTGATGGTGCTGTTTTACTTCTTTCATGAAATGTTGTACGCTGGGTCTGTTCTCCAATTTTCGTGAGGTAAGACGGTTATTAACGACGTCAGGAACGGGCATCGAGAGCTTCCGCCAGCCGTCGGAATAGATCCAGCCATCAATGTTGTCGATACTTGTGCCGATCTGATTAGGTGTGAAAAAATAAACGTACGCGCCTTGCGCTGTACAGGCTTCAACAAGCTCCCTGCAAAACATAGTAATGGAACCAAAGGGTTTATCCGGCATATGCGGATAATCTCGGCTAATGAGAACGCCGATTAAAGGCCCAAAAACGAGTGTGGCAGTGCTGGCTTTGTATTGCAGTCGGATCGATGTGCCGTTTGTTAATCCCATCTGTCTGGCTAAACTTTGACTGATCCTCATTCCGTCGTACTTTGCGACAGGAATAACCTTTACATGCTGCCGAAAAGCACCAAACTTTACGAGAATGTGCTGGCCTTGAGGGATTTTCCACTGCTTTACTTGTGCTTCGCCAAGCATGAGCGTATCCTCCGGAAGCATACCGGAGCTGATCACCTGTACGGCTACTTTCGATTTGAGCATCATAAATCTCCTTCCAAGCAGGAGGATGACGATAAGAGGTTAGCGGCCTATAGGTGTTTTACACGAATTACTTCAGCATATGAGGACATCTATTCCTTTGTGAATCAGAAACGGTTCTGAAGCTTGTGTTGTTTTAGCATGCTTTTCCATCAAGGATTTGGTTCTTGTATAGAATAACGGGTATGATTGGACGTATTGAATACCAAATGAGAGCGATATGAATGGGAGAGAGACGAATGAACATTTATGACAAAGCTTATGAATTAGCGAAGGCGCTTAAGGAAAGCGAAGAGGCATTGCTATTAAAGGCTGCAAAGCTGGAAGCAGAAGCTGATGCAGAAGCAAAGGCAATGCTGGATGATTTTCGCGAGCGGCAAAACTTTTTACAGCAAAAAATGATGGCTGGTGAAGAGCCTTCTGCCGAAGATATGGAGAAGATGAGCAAGCTCTATGAAGTAATTACGCTTAATCCGTTGATAGGCAAATTGATGGATGCGGAGCGCCGGTTTGCCGTCGTGTTTGAGGATGTTAACCGCATTATGTCCGATGTGCTGAAGTCCATTGTAGACTAATAGGAGACATATACCCTGTCCCTCCTTCATAGAATGATTATGCGGACAAGAATATAAGCCGCTTATGACCGTGTGAAGGAGCTGAAGGGAATGTTAGCTGGAAAAGGCCGTCATGTATTGTATTTGCTTATTGCGCTGGCGATGCTTGTATATGCGATTCCGCGTCTCGAGCTGAATGCGCCTTGGAGCTTGATGAGTGTATTCGGATTAGTATGGATTTTGTTCTCTTTAATCATCATAACGTCTCATGTCAATGCGCTGGTTATGAATGATGAGAGACGGAAGGAGCTCGCGCGCATTAAGAGAGCGAAGGCGCTGTTATGGGAGCAGAAGCTTGTTCAGAAGGCGACAACTGCCCGCAGAGCCCGAGGTTAGCATACAACAAAAAAAGATCCGTCGGTATTATACTGACGGATCTTTTTCTTGTTTATAACCATATTTGACGAAACCTTCTTATTGAATTTCTTTAAATTGAACAAGCTGCTTAACGAATTTATATACCGCTTCCTGCTCCTTTAAGCTTAAGCCGTTCATTTGGTGGGCAACCTTCGTGGCATATCCTTCATCGTCAGTATCATCTGCAGCATCGGGGCTTGGAACAACGTTCACGATTCTCTCGAGAGGCGTTTGAAGGGCAAACGCGATTTTGCTTAGCACATCAATCGTTGGATTTTTTTCTCCCCGCTCAACCTGTCCCATATAGGAAGCATTTATATCAGCGCGAAGAGCAAGCTGTTCTTGACTAAGCCCTCTTTTTTTGCGCAGCAGTCGAATGTTCTCTCCTACAAGTCCTGCAATCCCACTCATTGATTCACCTCAGCCTAACGATAAAACTTTACTAGTCTATCAACAACATTCTATAGAGCATATTAAAAAGAGTGACTATAGTCATTGACTAATAGATGGTCTCTTTACTATAATTGTGTAAAAAAGTATCATTCTAATAATATCATTGCCTTTAAAGGATCAATTTACCATTTTAAATAAAAGTGGTAGGATATATAAGGGCAAAATCAGTGGACACGAGGAGGAAGCAAAGTGGTTGACGAATTCGAATTTTTCAGAAAAGTTCGCGCATATTATAACAATGTTCCATTCCTTGTTCAGTTCACATACCGCTTGTCTCACCGTGTCGATAAGGCTTTGGCTGCTCGTGGCTCATTTAGCTGTCGTGTTAACCCGCATACCCAAATCGTTGAATATGTGCTTGACTTAAAATCAGATCCTATTTCTCGGCCGCACAGCGAGCAAAGCTCTTTTTTGTTCTCTAGCATATACGATGAAATTCCATCACAAGTGATAGAAATGAATCAATTCCTTATCCAATCACTGCGATATCCGATTCCGATTGAATATGATTGGCAAGCGTTTATCATGTCAGGCGCTGAAGATGCCATCAATGTTCAAACGGTACAGCAGCTGTTCAAGAAATGGCGGTTTAAAGGCTTGGAGGGTCAGCTGATCGATGGCAGGCTGCGTACGAATCAAGTTCTGCTTCAATGGCAGCTCTAGATTAGGCTTGAATCGAGGGTAAGCATGACTTGTTCCTCGCTTTCTCCTATAATAGGGAGAAACAAAGGCAAGTGGACGGAGGATATAAGGTGGCTTCAATCGGACCAGGCAACGAGACTAGCACAAAGCATGAACAAATTTTGATTTATATACAAAGCTTGAAGATTGGAACGAAAATATCCGTACGCGCGATTGCTAAGGAATTAGGCGTCAGCGAAGGAACGGCTTATAAAGCATTTAAAGAAGCGGAAAGCTCAGGGCTTGTCAGCACGAAGGAACGCATCGGAACGGTGCGGATTGATCGGAAACGGCGGGAAGCGCTGGACCAGCTTACATTTGGCGAGGTTGCCGAGATCGTGGAAGGCAAGCTGTTCGGCGGAGCAGCCGGACTTGATAAAACGCTGCATAAGTTTGTCATTGGTGCAATGGAGCTGGATGCGATGCTGCGCTACATTGACGAGGGCAGCTTGCTAATAGTCGGCAACCGTATCGGGGCGCATCGCTGCGCGCTTGAGGAGGGAGCAGGCGTATTGATTACAGGCGGTTTTGAGCCGAGCGCGGAAGTAATCAAGCTTGCTGACGAGCGCGTTCTTCCAATCATCTCATCGCGGCATGATACGTTTACAGTCGCCTCCATGATTAACCGTGCGATGTATGACCGGCTTATTAAGCGGAAGATCATGCTGATCGAAGACATCGTAACCTTCAGCAGACCCGCTGATGTGATGCGAATCGGGCAAACGGTTTTGGACTTCCATAAGATATCGCGCGAAACGGGTTATTCCAGATTTCCAGTAGTCGATGTAAGGGGCAAGGTTGTTGGCATGATGACGGCTAAGGATGCTGTAGGATCGCCTGAGGATAGCGCGGTAGATAAAGTGATGACAAAAAATCCGATTACAGCGGCACCAAATATAACGGTTACTTCGGCTGCTCATACGATGGCTGCGGAAGGTATTGACTTGTTGCCTATCGTTGACAGGCATCGCAAGCTGTTAGGCGTTGTGACGAGGCAAGAAGTGCTTGATGCGATGCGTTTTGCAGGAAAGCAGCCGGAATCGGGAGAGACATTCGAAGACTTAATGTGGACGGGCTTTATGGCTACAACAAATGTTAATGTCATTGGTCAGGACGAGCTGGGCATTGCTTATAAGGGAATCATTACACCGCAAATGTCAGGTGCGCTTGGGATGGTATCGGAAGGACTTCTCTCTACGCTAATGACGCAAGCGGCTCGCAGAATGATTCGAGAAACGGCGAAGCGTGACTATTTGCTGGAGAGTATGACGACTTTTTTTGTTAGGCCGGTTCAAATTGACAGTGAGGTTACGATCATTCCTAAAGCGCTTGAGATGAGTCGGAAGTTTACGAAGCTTGAAATCGAAGTGAAGGACAAACAAGGCTTGGCCGCCAAAGCGATGCTGACGGCCCAAATGATTGATCCGTATTAATTGCACATTTAATTTCTTGTCGAGCTGTACGCGCTGAGATTGCGAAGACCAGCAAACACATTAAATACGCCGATCACAAGGAATATAGCGCCAATTACGATGCGAAGCGTAGATTCTCCGGACAAGAATAACTGAACGAGAGCGATAAAAAGCAGCATGGCTCCCATGCTAATATTCATTCTAGCTGTGAAGAGGCCCCGGGTTCTCGCATCAGTGGAGCGGCGTGATTTAAAGCTGAATACAGCCGAAAGCACGAGTGTAATTAGGATGCCCGGCACAAGCAGCCATTGCATCAGTTGATCCATGGAAAAGCAACTCCTTTTAAGTTACGTATGTACAGCTTCGATCTTGTGAATAGACAGGCTCTATTGTATCACGAATCGCAGCTGTATGCTTAAGAAGGAGGCTTTGTATAATCACGCACCTTGATCCAGACATGCAGCACATTATCAACGACAAGAATAGTCTTAACCTCAATGGTATAGTCCTTGCTGTTCACATCCATATAGACCTTCTTCTCAAGGAGGTTGCGTGCGAATTTTGCGTCAGAGTCAATTTCATAAATGCTTTGCCCAAGGAAGACGCTCAAATCCCCTTTTATCCGCTTAATAATCAACGCCTCGGTAACTTGATCAAGATGGGGTCTTCCCGTATTTTGGCCGGCTTCTTTCTCTACACGGGGCAGGATGCTTTTTATAACGGTATGTTGATTCTTGAATTCATTTAAATGCTTTAAATCCGTTTCGTATTGCTCCAGCTTAACCTCCAGCTCACTCTTCAATGTGATTAAAGCCTCAAATTGCGCCAAATAAAGTGAATTGTACACAATTGCGCCAATGATCATCCCGAGTGTCAATACTCCTACCATTTGCAGTCCTCTCGTGAAACGGCTAAACGGCGGCACGCGCATCGCTTAGGTGGCTCCCTTGCAAATAAGCCGCACTAGCTCTGTACCTAAATGTGCACCCAGAAAAGCGATAATAATAAAGCAGATTTGCTGGGCTGCCGGCGATAACTGACCATCCATGATGTTGCTTTCAATGACTCGAACGGGATCAATCGACCCCCCGATTGCTGCGACGATCGCCCATATTTTCAGTTTTATGGCTGTATCGAGCATTGTATGGGCTGGCGGCATCAGCATAAACACCGATCCCACTGCTGCAAGCGTAGATCCACCTAAAACAACTCCAAATGCGATAAAGAAATCAAGTCCTGCTTTGGACAAAAAATAGCTCACCCGTATCCCTCCAAAAATATAGTCTTGTAGATTTACACCGCATGCTTGTATGCTCTGCTACCATTCTATGGGCGTGTCCATCGCTATTATGATAAAATAGAATTATCTTATTTTTGGACGAAGCGGAAAGGAACCGATGCGATGAGCGGCCATAATGAACAATCTTTCGTGCATTTGCACGTCCACAGCGAATATAGCTTGCTCGACGGCGCCGCCAGAATTAAAGATTTGACAGCTAAAGCTGCGGACCTCGGCATGAAGGCACTTGCGCTCACCGATCATGGAGTCATGTACGGAGCTATTCCTTTTTACCGGGCATGCCGTGCACAAGGAATAAAACCAATTATTGGGTGCGAGCTATATATGACGACTGGTTCTCGCTTTGAGAAAGGGGCGCGCAAGGAAAATCCAATCTATCATTTGATTGTGCTTGCCAAAAACGAAGCGGGTTATCGAAACTTAATGAAGCTCTGCTCCATAGCACATTTAGAAGGTTTTCACTATAAACCCCGCGTTGATTTGGAGATGCTGCGTGAGTACTCTGAAGGGCTTATTTGTTTAAGCTCTTGTTTGGGGAGCGAGATCTCTCAGCATCTGCTGCATGACCGCTTGGAGCAAGCGCGAAGCAGCGCTTTGCGTTATAAAGATATTTTCGGAGATGACTTTTATTTAGAGCTGCAGGATCATGGTCTTCTGGATCAGAAAAAAGTAGCTGTTGATATGATAAAGCTTGCTGAGGAAACAGGTATTAAGCTGGTCGCTACAAATGACGTACATTACTTGCAGGCTGAGGACGCTGCTATGCAGGATGTGCTTATTTGCATCGGTACGGGCAAAACGACAGAGGATACTGATCGATTGCGCATGCTGACGGATCAGATGTATCTGAAGAGTGCGGACGAAATGGCGCTGCTGTACAGACATGTGCCTGAAGCGATTGCGAATACAGTTGAGATCGCGGATAAATGTGAGCTTGAGCTGACGCTTGGACGCGCAGCGCTTCCTGTTTTTCGGCCGGTACCTTCGGGTATGAGCTCATCCGATTACTTAATTACTTTATGCCGCGACGGATTAGTTGCTAGATATGGCGGAAATCCAGAGTGGGTTCAAGATACTGATTATAGACAAAAGGCGGAGCAGCGGCTCGAATATGAGCTGTCTGTCATCGAGAAAATGGGATTCAGCGACTATTTTCTGATCGTTTGGGATTTTATTCGCTTCGCTCATGATTCAGGCATTAGAACGGGACCTGGAAGGGGCTCGTCCGCGGGCAGCTTAGTTGCTTATACGCTTCGAATAACGGATGTTGATCCGCTGAAATATAAGCTTTTGTTCGAGCGATTTCTTAATCCTGAGCGAATTTCCATGCCCGATATTGATATTGACTTCAATGATGAACGGCGTGACGAGGTCATTGCTTACGTGGCAGCTAAATACGGCGAAGAACATGTTGCTCAAATCATTACATTCGGAACGATGGCGGCCAAGGCAGCAGTTCGGGATGTAGGCAGAGCTATGAACGTTCCGTTTCAAGAGGTGGATCGAGCAGCTAAGCTTATTCCAAACCAGCTGGGCATTACGATTGAGGAAGCGCTTCGCATGAGCAACGAGCTGCGTGAAGCAAGCGAGCGTCAGCCGAAGACGGCGGCTTTGCTGAAGATGGCCTTGAAGGTTGAGGGCATGCCAAGGCATGCCTCCACTCATGCTGCGGGTGTTGTGATTTCACAAGAGCCGCTTACACATTATACGCCTATACAGACAGGAAGCGAGAGAATTCCGCTCACCCAATATTCAATGGAGCATTTAGAAGCTATTGGACTTCTAAAAATGGATTTTCTCGGCTTGCGTACACTCTCCATTCTAGAGCGTGCACTGCACGCCGTTAAGGAGCAGCACGGCAGAGTGATCGATTTCCACACCATTAGCGATAGTGATCCGGCAACGTATGCCATGCTGAGCCGCGGCGACACGACCGGAATTTTTCAGCTCGAGTCTGCCGGTGTGCGGCGAGTGCTGAAGGAAATGAAGCCAACGGAATTCGAGGATATCGTCTCCGTCCTTGCACTCTACCGTCCCGGCCCGATGGAGTTTATTCCTAAATACATTCAAGGCAAACACGGGCTCGTAACGGTTGAATATCCGCATCCGTCGCTAGAGCCTATTCTCTCTGACACTTACGGCATTATTGTTTATCAAGAGCAGATCATGCAAATTGCCTCCTTGATGGCTGGCTTTTCTCTTGGGGAAGCGGATTTGCTGCGCCGAGCAGTATCCAAGAAGAAGCGTGAGGTGCTCGACGAAGAGCGGGCTCACTTTGTGAAAGGAAGTCTTGCACAAGGGTATTCAGAAACGGATGCCAATCATGTCTACGACATGATTGTTCGATTTGCCGATTATGGGTTCCCTCGGGCGCATGCAGCAGCATATGGAGTACTCGCCTTTCAGACAGCATGGCTTAAAGCTAACTATCCTGTGCCGTTTATGGCATCGATGCTGGCTTCAGTTACAGGGAATCAGCGGAAGACCGCTGAATATGTGGATGAATGCCGGCGAATGGGCATTGCTGTGCTGCCGCCTGACGTTAATGAAAGCAGCGTATCGTTTACACCTGTTGAGAAAGCGGTTCGATTCGGGCTGGCAGCTATTAAAAATGTCGGCACACAAGCCATTGAAGCGATCTTAAAAGAGCGAAAGGATCGGCTCTTCGATAGTCTTCTGGATCTTTGCCAGCGTGTAGACCTGCGGGTTGTGAACAAGCGGGTGCTGGAGTCGCTCATTCAGGCGGGAGCTTTTGATTCGTTGCCAGGACATCGTGCTCAGCTACTAGCTGCATTGGAGGAGACGGTAGAGACAGCAATCAAATGGCGCAAAGACCGTGAAGAGCTGCAAATTGAAATGTTTGGTTTAGATGAGGTGCAGAACTGGGATGTCGAGCTGCCCGAAATCCGTCCGTACACGACAGGGCAACAGCTTGATTTTGAAAGGGACCTGCTGGGGCTTTATTTATCCGGCCATCCGCTGGATGCTGCCGAGCAGCAGCTGTCAGCGCTAGGTCTTGATCGGTTGGTTGAGCTGTCTGATGCAAAGGACGGGGCGATTGCTATTGTAGGCATTATGGTCGTATCCATCAAACCTTTCACGAATAAGAAAGGTCTGTCCATGGGTTTCCTCGAGCTTGAAGATCGCATAATGCGTGTGGAAGCTGTCGTATTTCCAACGATCTGGAAGCGAATCGAAAGCAAGCTCAAAAAGGGCGGCTTAGCCATTATACAAGCAACGGTTCAGCAGCAGGATGATGACTATAAGCTCATCGTTGAGGATTGTGTACCGATTGAACATGCGGAGATGGAGCTTGCGGATCACGTAGGACGGCTGCAGAAGCAGGCGAAGGCTCGCGCGGCAAGAACTGGCGGCAGCAGCTATACTTCTCAGGGCAGTACTCAGAAAACGCAAGGCCAAGCTAACCGAACGACGTCACCTAGCAATCGGCCAGCTTTCCAGTCTAAGGCTGCTGATAATAGTAGCGTTAAACCCAGCCCTCAGTCCGGAAATAACTTCACTACACCTGCATCCGATGAGCGCAAGCCGCAGCGCGTATATATAAAAATTGTGGCGGAAAATGAACAGCCTGCTGTCCTTGAACAGCTGAAAAGTGTTTTGGCTGGTCATTCCGGACAGCTCGCTACCGTGTTATTTTATGTACAAGGACAAAAATCGATTGCTCTCAGCGATAGTTATCGCGTTAAACCATCTGCTGAGCTTATCGCAGCCGTTGAGCAGCTCTTGGGTGAAGGCTCGATCATCGTCAAATGACACCGACATAAACAAGCTGGTGCGAGGCCTTCTGCAATCTAATTCTCGCTTCTGGCAAATCAGAAATTAGATGCTAATTTTAAGCTTGAAAATATGCAATGGCGAGAAAGGTTTGAGCTGAGCAAACCGTGGTTTGAAATTATTTCGATAGTGAGATTATGCAAAAAAAATAAGAAGAAAAATTATTCTATTGCCATGAATATTTGGTATTGATGCAATAGGATTTCTACCCTCCTGCTTTATGTTGCAAGCAACGGCATTTCGTATGCACATCAGAGCCTATCTGTGCATATGTTTAGAGATACATGTGAAGATGGCTTTGGGGCTCGGAGAGTGCGAGCGCCGCCTGAGGACAATGTCATCTGCTCACGCCTATGTTTCCAAGATAAACGTACAAGCAGTTACGGGAGGGATGAGTCCTATGACAGGAATCGAGAAATGGCTCTTAAAACGAGGAGTATCCATCGATGATGTAACAGAAATCGTTTATACGCTGCAGCGTCCTTATAACGGTGATTTGACGATGGAAGAGTGTGAGGAAAGCGTAAGGGCAGTGCTTGGCAAACGAGAGGTTCAATATGTCATGTATACGGGTATGGCCCTTGATGAGTTAGCTGAGCGGAAGTTATTGCCAGAGCCTTTGCAATCGATTATGGAAAATGATGAGTCGCTTTACGGTGTGGATGAGACGCTTGCGCTCGGCATTACGAATGTTTACGGCATGATTGGATTGACGAGCTTCGGATATTTAGATAAAGTAAAACCCGGTATTATTCGTCAACTAAATATAAAAGGTGAACGAATTCATGTTTTTTTAGATGACCTGGTTGCTGGATTAGCCGCTGCTGCGTCTGCTCGAATTGCACATCAGGACCCGAAAGCGATCCAATATGATTTGCCGGATTCGCCTTAACTATGGTATCATTGTGAGATCATATGGCCTGTTACCGGGATAGCTGTGCTTAGTAAGTGAGCTTTGTGGAAGCAAAGTTTTCAGGAGGTACCATGATGTGGACGGTCATTTATATCGCACCAACAGCAAAAATTGCAGATAACATCAAGAAGCGGCTAACGGATGAAGGGTTTCTGGTGAAAATCCGCTCCGTCAATCTGTCCAAACAGCAATACGAGATACTAGTTCCGTCAGGCGAGTTGGAGGAAGTTCAAGAAGTATTCAACTCCATTATGCGGCCATTATGATGGAATGCTCTATACTATTGCGCCTTGAGAGGTGTCACACGTGCAAATAAAAGATTTATTTACTAAGAAAAAATATGCAACAATACCTTCGGAACCACGCAAGCGTGAAGTTCCTGAGGGCTTGATGAATAAGTGCTCCAAATGCGGCACGATTCAGTATAGCAAAGAGTTGGAAAAGAATTTGAAGGTATGCTCATCCTGCGGTTATCATTACCGTCTAAGCGCGTTGGAGCGTATTGCATTAACGCTTGATGATGGGCATCTAGTAGAATACGATGCCAATATGGAATCCATCGATCCTCTAAACTTCCCAGGTTACGCGAGCAAGCTAGAGCAGCAGAAGAGCAAGTCGAGTCTTCGCGAAGCTGTCGTAACAGGAGAAGGTACGATTGGTGGTTTTCCTGTCGTCGTAGCAGTCATGAGCTTTGATTTTTTCACTGGCAGTATGGGATCCGTAGTTGGAGAGAAAATTACAAGAGCGATCGAAGCGGCTCATGAGAAGAAACTGCCGCTTCTTATTTTCTCAACATCGGGCGGCGCCCGGATGCAGGAAAGTATTCTTAGCTTAATGCAAATGGCCAAAACGAGCGCGGCACTTTCAAAGTTTCAAGGTGCTGGGGGTTTGTTTATTTCGATTTTTACCGATCCTACTACGGGCGGGGTTTCGGCAAGCTTTGCGAGCTTGGGCGATTACAATTTGGCCGAGCCTGGCGCGTTGATCGGTTTTGCCGGACGAATTGTTATCGAACAAACGATTCGCCAGAAGCTGCCTGACGACTTCCAGACGGCTGAGTTTAACTTGCAGCATGGCCAATTGGATAAAGTCGTACACCGCAAAGATATGAAACCTACGTTAGCAAAGCTGCTTGATATGCATTGCGTAAGGGAGGAAACATCCTATGGCGGGTGAGCTGCCTTTTGAAAAACCGTTGAACGACTTGCGGCAGAAGGTAACTGAGCTTAAGACCTTAAGCGTGGAGAAGGGTATCGACTTCACGGAAGAAATACGCGGTCTTGAGCTTAAGTGCAAGCAGCTGGAAGAAGAATTGTATAGTGAGCTGACTCCTGCTCAAAAGATGCATATGGCGCGTCATCATCAGCGTCCGACATCGTTAGACTTCATTCAAACGGTATTTACCGATTATATGGAGCTTCATGGAGATCGTCTGTTTGCAGATGATCTTGCCATCGTTGGTGGCCTTGCTAAGATAAACGGTGTTCCAGTTACTGTTATTGGACACCAGCGCGGCAAGGACACTCGTGAGAATATTGCTCGTTTCTTCGGCAGTCCTCATCCTGAGGGCTTCCGCAAGGCGCTTCGTCTAATGGAGCAAGCGAACAAATTCAAGCGGCCAATCATCACGTTTATTGATACGAAGGGTGCTTATCCGGGCAAAACCGCCGAGGAGCGAGGTCAATCGGAAGCGATTGCGCGCAACCTGCGGGAAATGGCCGGCTTCGGCGTGCCTATTATTTGTATCGTTATTGGTGAAGGCGGCAGCGGGGGAGCACTCGCTTTAGGCGTCGGAAACCGTGTATTAATGTTGGAAAATGCGATTTATAGTGCAATTTCGCCAAATGGAGCGGCATCCATCTTATGGAAAGATGCTTCCAGGGCAGATCAAGCAGCTGAAGCCATGAAGATTACAGCCAAAGACTTGTTAGAATTTGGTGTAATTGAGGATATTGTTCCAGAGCCGCAGGGCGGCGCACATAAGGACTTGGCATTTCAAGCGGAGCAAATTAAGGAAAAGCTGTGGCAGCATTTACAAGAACTTATGAAAATGAGTGCTGAGCAGCTTATCGAAGATCGGTATAATAAATTCCGTAAAGTCGGTCAATTCAAGATCGTTGAAGAGCCCGGAGATGTGGCGGACGGAGCAGTTGCCGATACAAATATCGGTATAAAAGCGGACGCGGTGAATGTATCTCAGGAACAGGCGCCGGAAGCAACTCCGACCGTTCAATAGTGAATAATATGTAAAAATGATTATTTCACTGTACAAGCAGTGGGTTGTCATGTCAGTATAGTAAAGAATATCAGGCAGTATACGGAGGAAACTTAACATGCGTAAAACGAAAATTGTTTGTACTATCGGTCCATCCAGCGAATCACTGGAAAACACAAAAAAGCTAATCAATGCAGGCATGAACGTTGCCCGTCTTAACTTCTCACACGGAGATTTTGAAGAGCACGGCAACCGTATTAAAAACATCCGCATTGCAAATGCAGAACTTGGTACTTCGGTAGCGGTTTTGCTTGATACGAAAGGTCCTGAAATTCGTCTTGGCAAGCTTAAAGAAGAGCCTATTGAGCTTAATCAAGGTGAAATCGTTACGCTTACTACAGAAGAAATTTTGGGTGACCGCAACCGTGTTCCTATTACTTACAACAACCTTCCAAACGATGTAACAATTGGTTCAACTATCCTCATTGATGATGGCTTGATCGGATTGACAGTTGAAGAGGTTAAAGGCACTGAGATCGTTTGCCGTATCGTAAACAGCGGTCCAATTAAAAGTAAAAAAGGCGTTAACGTTCCTGGCGTGAAAATTTCATTGCCTGGTATTACGGAAAAGGATGCTAACGATATCGTATTTGGTATCGAGCAAGGCGTAGACTTCATCGCAGCATCTTTTGTTCGTAAAGCGAGCGACGTGCTTGAAATTCGTGAATTGCTTGAGCGTCATAATGCAGGTCACATTCAAATTATCTCCAAAATTGAGAACCAAGAAGGCGTAGACAACCTTGATGAAATTCTTGAGGTTTCTGACGGTCTTATGGTAGCGCGTGGCGACCTCGGCGTTGAAATTCCAGCTGAAGAAGTGCCGCTCGTTCAAAAAAATATGATCAAAAAAGGTAACCGTGTAGGTAAACCTGTCATTACAGCAACACAAATGCTTGATTCCATGCAGCGCAACCCGCGTCCAACTCGCGCAGAAGCGAGTGACGTTGCAAATGCGATTTTTGACGGTACAGATGCGATCATGCTTTCCGGCGAAACAGCTGCGGGAAGATATCCAACTGAATCCGTACAAACAATGGCTCGTATTGCTGAGCGTGCGGAAGCCGCTTTGGAATACCGTGAAATTTTCACAAAACAAGCCAATGCACAACAAGTATCCGTTACGGAAGCAATCAGCCAAGCTGTTGCTAACTCGGCTCTTGACCTTGGTGCAAAAGCGATCATCACATCGACACAAAGCGGCTTTACAGCTCGCATGGTATCGAAGTACAAGCCTAAAGCTCCAATCATTGCTGTAACGACTGATGAGAAGGTATTGCGTCGTCTATCTCTCATTTGGGGCGTATTTGCAGTGCTTGGTCCAGATGCGGATACAACGGATGAAATGTTCGAAAATGCTGTAAAAGGCGGTATGAGCACTGGTTTCCTAAGCTTGGGAGATACAGTTGTTATTACAGCTGGCGTTCCAGTTGGCCGTGCTGGCACTACAAACCTTATCAAAATTCACCACATTGGTGAGCTTTTGGCACAAGGACAAGGTATCGGCAGCCAAACCGCTATCGGTAAAATTGTAGTAGCTCGTACACCTGAGGAAGCTATTGCAAAAACAACTCAAGGTTCAATCTTGGTAACGATCTCCACAGATAAAGAATATATGCCTGCATTCGAAAAAGCTGGCGCAGTTATTACAGAGCAAGGCGGAATTACTAGCCATGCCGCTGTAGTTGGCCTGAATCTTGGAATCCCGGTTATTCTTGGCATCCAAAATGCAACTGAATTGCTGCAAGATGGCATGGAAGTTACCATCTATGGCGAAACAGGCGTTATCTATCACGGCCAATCAAAAGTACTGTAATAAAACAGTGCCTTTGTTAACAAAAATATAGTACAAAAACAAAAAGCGATGGTGATCTCACCGTCGCTTTTTGCTAATCAATTCGTCAAAGCATGTTCGATTTGATAAAAAATGGGGGGCATTTATGCTGTCAGCTTCCACTTGGGTTCTGCACCCGCTGCGCGTTCGTTATCAGGAAACCGATCAAATGGGTGTCGTTTTTCACGGGAATTATGTAACTTGGTTCGAAATTGGACGTACTGAATGGATAAGAAATGCTGGTTATGACTATAAAACCATTGAAGAGCAAGGATTGCTGCTGCCGGTTATAGATTTGCAATGCCGCTATGTGCAACCCGCTCGCTATGACGATACTGTAATCGTTTGTACTCGAATTGCTGATTGCAGCCCTCTGCGCGTATCCTTTGAATCACAGGTTAGAAAGGTATCACTGGATGATTTCCATACATCAGTAGTATCAGAAAGCGAATCACTGCCTGGTGAGCTGCTCGTGGAGGGTGGAACCAAACATGTATGGGTCAACGAGTCATGGCAACCAGCGCGTTTAAACAAAGTCATGCCTGAATTGTATGAACTGCTGCGTACGAAGTAAGTTTGCCGAACAAATTGCGATGATATTATGCTGCTGCGCAAACCAAGCTTATGCTTACGAAGTAAGTTTGCTACGCAAACTTTGGAGGAGGTCCAATCATGTATAAATGGCTGTTGGCAGTTTTAATTGTTGTTCCATTAGTTGAGCTTTGGGGTATCTTTCAAATTAGCGGCTGGATCGGGGGCTGGAACACCTTTTTTATACTGATCCTCATGGGTTTGGCAGGCGCTTATTTGGCCCGAATGGAAGGGCGAAAAGTATGGGGTGAGGCTCAGCGTCAAATGCAAGCTGGACAAATTCCCGGCCAGTCGCTTTTAGATGGATTATGTGTGCTAGCAGGAGGTATTTTGCTGTTGCTGCCAGGATTTCTGTCTGACATCATAGGCATTACGCTGCTTATTCCATTTACAAGAACCTTTTATAGACTAATCATGCTGCGTGAATTAGAGAAAAGAATACGAAACGGCAATTTTAAGATCGGAAGATTCTAATATTTACGTGACATTTACAAAAGGTTAACATGGCAATAATAGTCATGCTTCATAATGAGATAGATATAAGTCGTTTCTTGTCGTTATATTAGCATTCTTGATTTGAGGCAAGAAGCGTATGTTAGAAAAGCAGGTTTATTTCGCAAAATTACTCAGGAGGCGTGAGAAATGACCAAGCTTTTGTCCAACTATGTAAATCGTGACTTAAGTTGGATCGAATTCAACCGAAGAGTTCTTCAAGAGGCGCAGGATCTCAGCAATCCGCTGCTTGAGAGAGCAAAGTTTTTGGCAATTGTCTCAAGCAATTTGGATGAATTTATGAGCGTGCGAGTTGCTGGCATCCAGATGCAGATGAGAGCCGGCTTATCCAAAATTGATTTTACGGGCTATACGCCCTCTGGACTTTGGAAGCGGCTGATTAAGCGAGCAACCCAAATGGTCCATGATCAATATCGTACATACAGAGAAGTGTTCCGAAGCCTCAGTCGTGAGGGCATTTTTATTCGTTCGCTGGATGAGCTTAATATAACGCAAACGAAAGCAGTCTCGGATTATTTTCATGAAATCGTATTTCCAGTACTTACACCGATGGCTGTCGATCAGAGCAGACCGTTCCCGCTTGTTCATACGAAAGAGCTGTATTTAGCAGTACTTCTAAGACAAGAGAGTGATCCGTCTGAAGAGGAGCCGTTGTTTGCGATTGTCCAGGTACCTTCTATTTTACCGAGATTTGTACCTGTCCCAGGACGAATTAACAGCAAGAAAACGGAGTTTGTGCTTCTTGAGGATTTAATTGAAAAGTTCATCGATACGTTATTTAACGGCTATATTCCATTCTCAGTAAACCCGTTCCGCTTAACAAGGGATGCGGATATTACATTGAATGAAGAGGATGCCGAGGATCTGCTTGAGGAGATCGAGAAAGAGCTGCGTCGCCGCCGCTGGGGAATTCCTGTAAGGTTGGAGGTTTCCAAGGGTATGCACCCTTATGCGCTCGAAATGCTTACCGAAGAGCTCGAAATCGAAGATAATTTATTTGAAATAGATGGACCGCTTGATTTAAGCTTTTTGATGAAGTTTGCAGGAGCAGTACCGGGCAATGATAATTTGCGGTATGAGAAGCTTGAGCCAATTTATCCAAGAGAATTTGACCACACTGACGATATGTTTGAGGTCATCCGCCAGCGCGATGTTTTGATGTACCATCCATATGAATCATTTGACGCAGTTAATGACTTTGTCATGCAGGCTGCTTATGATCCCGACGTGCTAGCGATAAAAATGACGTTATACCGCGTGAGCGGCCAGTCTGCGCTCGTTCAAGCGCTTGCTAAGGCAGGCGAAGCTGGCAAGCAGGTAACGGTTGTTGTAGAGCTAAAGGCGAGGTTTGACGAGGAAAGGAACATCGCTTGGGCGCGTCAGCTGGAGAAGGCTGGTTGCCATGTCGTTTACGGCCTAGTTGGTCTGAAGACACATGCGAAAATCTTGTTAGTTGTAAGACGAGAGCATGGCACGCTGCGCCGCTACGTTCATGTAGGGACAGGGAATTATAATGACAGTACGGCAACATTATATACGGATATTGGACTTTTTACGTCACATCCAATAATCGGCGGCGATGCTTCGGCTTTGTTCAACGAGGTTACGGGTTATTCATCACCTTATGAGTGGAAAGCTTTTGGCGTTGCGCCTTCTGATTTGAAGGAAAAGCTATATCGGTTAATCGATAGGGAAAGATTGAATGCAGCAGCCGGCAAGCCAGCTCGCATTATTGCCAAAATGAATTCTTTATCGAATCAAGAGATGATCGATAAGCTTTATGAAGCCTCTCAAGCGGGAGTGAAAATCGTATTAATCGTTCGCGGCGTTTGCTGCTTGCGGCCGGGTGTTCCTGGGCGCAGTGAAAATATTCAGGTAATAAGTATCGTCGACCGTTTTCTGGAGCATGCACGGATTATGTACTTCCATAATGGCGGGGAAGAAGAGGTATATTTGTCGAGCGCGGATTGGATGACTCGTAATCTTACAAGAAGGATCGAGCTTATGTGTCCAGTATTTGATCCAATTTTGAGACAAATATTGATCAAGATGCTTCAGCTTAATATCGATGATAATGTAAAAGCCCGTGAATTGCAGCCGAACGGTACTTATGAGCATCTTACTAGTGCTGATAAAGAGCCGTTCCGCAGTCAATTCGAGGCAAAGGTTATAGCGTCTTGGAAGGGACATGCGTAGACGAAAAGTCGAGGCTCGGCGTGAATCCCCAAAGTTTCTTGAATTCGCTGGCGAGCTCCTCCACTTCTCGGCGCTCAACTGCAAGCGTTCCTCGCGGCTGAACCGGGCGAAGCAGCAGCTGAATGCCGGATAATTGGACATTTAGCTGAGCAATGGCTTGTGTTTCTCCGCGATCAAGCGCTGCCGACAGCTGCAGCAGTGAACCAAGCTTATAAATGACTTCAAGGTCGGATTCGTTAAGCAGTTCCTTATATTCGGAAATGTGCTGGCGAGCCCGGCCTTTGCTTTTGTAAGATGCGATAGCTGCTGTCATAATCATTTCGCGATGCGTTAGCCCATTCAACTGTGAATTAACAATAAGGTAGAAGGAATGCCTTGCATATTCGTAATAATCAATGGATGCACCGATTCGGAACAACTGTGACGCTGTGTCCAGCAGCACTCTCGATTGAGGTGTCAATGGGTAAACATAGTTCAGGACATCATAAATCTCTAGAGAGATTCGGTTGACCTGCAGCACATGCTGCTTTGGAGCTTCTGGATGCAGGGCACTTAAATTTGTTAGGCTATATTTGAGCACATCATCTAGTTTTGGACGATTTGGGAATCTGGTTGCATGGAACAAGCCATCGCGCAGTCCAGCACCGCAAATTCGGTAATAAGTTGCTTTGGTTGCACGGAATAATACGCGTAAAATAGCGACACCAGGTACAACTACATCAGCACGATCCTTGGACAAGCCCGGAAGTTTACGTCTTTTATCAAGCGGAAGTTTGCGCATTTGATGAAAGAGCTCATCAATGTGCTCGCTCGTAATCGGATAATTATGTGTTTGCGGGAAAGGGTATTTGTATGCGGCTTGATGCATTTTTCCTAATGCACGCACCGTGCCTCCGACACCGACGAGAGGCAGTCCTGCTGTTTCTCCAATCCAGGTCTCGTTTCGAGCCGCTTCTGCAACGATGGCTTCAAGCGCCTTCAGGTCTTCATCTTGGAGTGTGCCTTTTGTGCCGAAACGTTTGTTGAAGCTTACGCAACCAAACGGAAAGGATACAGAATGAACGAGAACGCGGTTGCGAAATAATGAAAGCTCGGTGCTTCCGCCGCCGATATCAATGAGAAGGCCGTCACGAATCTTTAGTGAGTTAATCATGCCGAGAAAGCCGTACGAGGCTTCATCCTCACCGGTGAGCAATTCGATGGATAAGCCTGTTGCCGAATGAATACGAGCAAGGATTTCTGAACGATTATTTGCATTTCGAATAGCAGCCGTTGCGACTGCTCGAATATGGCTTGTATGATTATGTGTGCAAATCATGGTAAAATGATTCAGTGTGTCGATCAGATCATCGATCGCTGTACCTGGCAGACATCCGTTTTCATCAATACGTTCGCTTAGTCTGGCAGGCCGTTTACTGCTATCCGCCACACGATGAGCACCATTTGCTGTCTTCTCGTAAACGACGAGACGGACGGAGTTGGAGCCTATGTCAATAATTCCGATGCGTTGTCCTGTCATGTTGCGCCTCCAATACGGCAAAATTTGCTCTGTAAGTTCTCTTTTTGACATTTTACCACTTTATCCGTTTCTGTAAAAATAGTTTATGCTGCGGCTAAAATTGGAGCGAATAGGGAAAAATGCAGTTTGAGCATACGAAGTGAAGCGGAGAAATAATAAGCGAAAAAAATATTGATGACGCTGATAAAGCATTTTTATGTCTGTATTTGTTCACATAATTGCCGAAATCATTTATGATTAAAGGCGATGGTACAAAAACGACCCCTTTTTATTGTTTACGATAACCATGTTAAAGGAGAGAGAACGATGACAGCAACTAAAGGTCTGGAAGGAATTGTCGCAGCGACGTCCTCCATCAGCTCCATTATTGATGGCGTATTGACATACCGCGGTATTGATATTGATGATCTTGCGGAAAACGCTACTTTTGAAGAGGTTGCCTACCTGCTATGGTACGGTAAACTACCGAATCGTTCTGAGCTTGATGGACTGCAAAAGCAATTGGATCAATTTGCAGCGCTTCCAGAAGGCGTAATTGATCAAATTAAGCTTTATCCAAAAAATACAAATTCTATGGCTGCGCTTCGTACGGCAGTATCCAGCTTAGCATTGTACGATGAATCTGCAAACGATATGTCTCCTGAAGCGAATCAATTGAAAGCAATTAAATTGCAGGCGCAGCTGCCAACAATTATTGCTGCTTTTTCACGCATCCGCCTAGGACAAGAGCCTGTAGCTCCAAAGAAAGGCGTATCCATTGCCTATAATTTCTTGTATATGCTTACTGGCAGCGAGCCGGCTGAAGTTGCTGTTAAAGCACTTGATCAAGCGCTCGTTCTTCATGCTGACCACGAGTTGAATGCGTCGACATTTGCTGCTCGTGTAACCGTAGCAACGTTGTCGGATATTTATTCGGGTGTAACGTCTGCGATTGGCGCTTTGAAAGGCCCTCTTCATGGCGGCGCAAACGAAGCTGTAATGGTTATGCTAGAAGAAATCGGTTCTACTGCTAACGTTGAAAGCTTTATTAACAACGCGCTTGCAAACAAAGTGAAAATTATGGGCTTTGGTCACCGCGTATACAAAAACGGCGATCCTCGCGCGAAGCATCTGCAAAAAATGTCCCGCGAGCTTGGCAAGCTGACAGGCAACATGGAGCTTTACGAAATGTCTGTTAAAATTGAAGAGCTGGTAACTGGACAAAAAGGCTTGAAGCCTAACGTGGACTTCTACTCAGCGTCTGTATATACAACGCTTGAAATTCCACGTGACTTGTTCACGCCTATTTTTGCAATCAGCCGGGTATCTGGTTGGAGCGCGCATATTCTTGAGCAATACCAAGATAACCGCTTGATCCGTCCGCGTGCCGACTATGTTGGTCCGGTTAATGCCAAGTACATTCCGATTGAACAGCGTTAATTCGTGATTTAAGTTACAATAGAGAGAGCGGATAAGCTTTACGCTCTCTGTTCTTTAAAAAAAGACATCATATTTCATTTATGCTTGCTATTAAGCAGGTACAATTCTAAGGAGGATTTTATTCATGGCTAAGTTCGAAAAATTCGCGCTTCCAACTGAAGGCGAACAAATTACAATTGACAACGGTGTACTTCAAGTACCTAACAACCCAATTATTCCTTTTATCGAAGGCGACGGCACTGGCCGCGACATTTGGAAAGCTTCGAAACGCGCACTTGATGCAGCGGTAGAAAAAGCTTATAACGGCGAGAAAAAAATCGCTTGGTACGAAGTATTTGCCGGCGAAAAAGCTTTCAACACATACGGCGAGTGGCTGCCAGCTGATACTTTGACAGCAATCCGTGAATATATCGTTGCAATTAAAGGACCATTGACTACGCCTATCGGCGGCGGCATTCGTTCATTGAACGTTGCACTTCGTCAAGAACTTGATCTTTACACTTGCTTGCGTCCTGTTCGTTACTTCACGGGTGTACCTTCCCCAGTAAAACGTCCTGAGCTTGTTGACATGGTTATTTTCCGTGAAAATACAGAAGATATCTATGCGGGCATCGAGTACCAAGAAGGTTCTGCAGAAGTGAAGAAAGTAATCGAGTTCTTGCAAAACGAAATGGGAGCTAACAAAATCCGCTTCCCAGAAACTTCCGGTATCGGCATTAAGCCAGTATCGAAAGAAGGTTCGAAACGTCTTGTTCGCGCAGCGATCGAGTACGCAATCAAACACAGCAAAAAATCAGTTACACTTGTACACAAAGGCAACATCATGAAATACACAGAAGGCGCGTTCAAAAACTGGGGCTACGAAGTGGCTGAAGAAGAATTCGCTAACGAGACTTTCACATGGGGTCAATACGACCGCATTAAAGAAGCAGAAGGCACTGACGCAGCTAACAAAGCACAAAAAGATGCAGAAGCAGCTGGCAAGCTAATCGTTAAAGACGCAATTGCGGATATCGCATTGCAACAAGTACTTACTCGTCCGACTGACTTTGATGTTATCGCTACATTGAACTTGAACGGCGACTACTTGTCCGATGCTCTTGCAGCACAAGTTGGCGGTATCGGTATTGCTCCGGGCGCGAACATCAACTACTTGACTGGACACGCAATCTTCGAAGCTACTCACGGTACAGCTCCGAAATATGCTGACCTTGACGTAGTTAACCCAGGTTCCGTAATCCTTTCCGGCGTAATGCTTCTTGAGCACCTAGGCTGGCAAGAAGCGGCTGACCTTATCTATAAAGGTATGGAAGCTTCGATCAACAACAAAACAGTAACTTATGACTTCGCTCGCTTGATGGAAGGCGCAACAGAAGTAAAATGTTCCGCATTCGCAGACGAAATCATCAAAAACATGTAGTTTTATAAAAAGTAGGGGGGCAGATGCCCCCCTCATCTTTTATTCTATTGCTTTTCGCACGGGGAATGGCGTCCCGCAAGGGAAACATTCCCTTCGCGAATAAGCGTAAAGCGTGTCCCAAAGGGACGAAAGCGATCCATGCTCAAGAGCGCCGATATCCCTCCTGCGTTAGTCCAAATGGCAGGTGTCCAGAGGGCGCAGCGCCCCTTAGGTCCTCCCTTGGAAGGGAGGATTTAGGTGGGTTCGACATCTCTTGGGAGGTTGCAAGTGAAAACAGGGGGTCAAAGGGGTCTCCCCTTTAACTAAAGTTACAGGAGGTTTACACCAGATGGCGATTAAGCGTAAAAAAATTACTGTAGTAGGAGCTGGCTTCACTGGCGCTACTACTGCACTTATGCTAGCTCAAAAAGAACTAGGCGATGTTGTTCTTGTTGATATCGCACCGCTTGAAAACCCAACTAAAGGTAAAGCACTTGATATGCTTGAAGCGACACCGGTGCTTGGAGTAGATGCAAACATTATCGGTACTGCCAACTACGAAGATACAAAAGATTCTGATGTTGTGATCATCACTGCAGGTATCGCTCGTAAACCAGGTATGAGCCGTGACGACCTTGTTAGCACGAACGCTGGAATCGTAAGATCCGTTTGCGAAAACATTAAAGAAACTAGCCCTAACGCTTATGTTATTATTTTAAGCAATCCGGTGGATGCAATGACTTATGCAGCCTTCCAAACGCTTGGATTCCCTAAAAACCGTGTAATCGGTCAATCAGGCGTCCTTGATACAGCTCGTTATTGCACATTTATTGCGCAAGAGCTTAACGTATCCGTTGAAGATGTTCGCGGCTTTGTGCTTGGCGGACATGGCGACGATATGGTCCCACTCGTTCGCTACTCAAATGTTGGCGGCATCCCAATCGAGAAGCTTATATCAGCAGAACGAATTGAAGCAATCGTACAACGCGCTCGCGTTGGCGGCGGCGAAATCGTAAACCTGCTCGGCAACGGCAGCGCGTATTATGCGCCTGCAGCTTCGCTGGTTCAAATGACAGAAGCTATCCTTAAAGACAAAAAACGAATTATTCCAGTTATCGCTTTGCTTGAAGGCGAATACGGTTATAATAACTTGTTCATGGGTGTGCCAACAATCATTGGCGGTGACGGCATTGAAAAGGTGCTTGAGCTTGATTTGACTGCTGAAGAAAAGGCTGCACTTGATAAATCTGCTCAATCCGTACGCAACGTTATCCAAGTAGTAACAGGCTAGCAAGCAAGCTCAATTGCTGCTTTTATAAATGAATGCGTTTGGGAGGACCCTGACAGAATGCTGCCAGGGTCCTCTTGTTTATTTTCGAGGTACTAAATAAAAGGTTTACTATGGGAGGGGTACAGGTTGATCGAACAAGCAAGACAAGCCTTGAAACAGGTATATGGCTATGATTCTTTCCGCAAAGGACAGGAAGACATTATATCGGGGATTATGAATGGACGCGATACACTAGCTATTTTGCCGACCGGCGGCGGAAAATCGATTTGTTATCAAATTCCATCCATGCTTTTGCCGGGAACGTCTCTTGTTATTTCGCCGCTCATCTCGCTCATGAAGGATCAGGTTGATGCGCTGAGGCGAGTCGGGGTATCTGCAGCGTTTCTTAACAGCTCGCTAGGAGCAGCTGAATATCGAGATGTGATGCGAAACGCGATGATGGGAGAATATAAGCTGCTGTATGTTGCGCCTGAAAGACTTGATGCGCCGATGTTCCAATCGTTATCTGAGACGCTTACTATACCGCTCATTGCGATAGACGAGGCTCACTGCGTATCACAGTGGGGGCATGACTTCCGTCCCAGCTATCGTCAGCTGGCAGGCTGGATTGCTCGAATGAAGGATCGGCCGCTCGTTGCGGCGTTTACAGCTACAGCTACAAACGAGGTAGCGCTTGATATTTCAGAAATGCTCAAGCTGCGTGAGCCTAGCATTTTTGTAACTGGATTTGCAAGACCCAATTTGTCTCTATCCGTCGTTACAGGCGTGGATAAGAAAAAATTTCTTGAGAGCTTCCTATCAGGGCGCAAGGATCAATCAGGCATTATTTATGCAGCAACTAGAAAAGAAGTCGAGAATGTATATGAGCAATTAACACGCAGAGGCATTCAAGCAGGCAAATACCACGGTGGGTTGTCGGATGTTGAGCGCGCTGACACACAGGAGAAGTTTCGATTCGATGAGATTCGTGTAATGGTTGCAACGAACGCTTTTGGAATGGGCATTGATAAACCAAACGTTCGTTATGTGCTGCATTGGCAAATGACTAGCGATATTGAATCCTATTACCAAGAAGCAGGCCGTGCCGGCCGTGATGGAGAGGAGAGCGAATGCATTCTCTTGTTTGAACCGGCTGATATGCAGGTGCAGCGCTTTCTGATCGAACAGGGCACTGGGGATTCAGATCGTAAATCGATTCAGCTGTCTAAGCTCCATACCATGATGAACTATAGCCGGACACAGCGTTGTTTGCAGCAATTTATTGTTGATTATTTCGGAGAGACGGATGTTGTGGCGTGCGGGAAATGCAGCAGCTGTCTCGATAAGAGCGAGCCGGTTAACCGGACGGAGGAAGCGAAGATGGCGCTCTCCTGCGTAGGTCGAATGAGAGGGCGTTTCGGTGTAACGATGGCAGCCAAAGTACTAAAGGGATCACGTGATAAACGGCTGCTTGAATTTGGGCTTGATCGTTTGACTACGTATGGTTTAATGCGGCATTTGCCCGAGAAAGAGATAGCGGACTGGCTTTATTGGCTCGTGGCTGAAGGATACTTAAAGCTTAGTGAAGGGCAATATCCAGTCGTCTCGCTAACTGCAAGCGCACTGCCGGTACTGGAAGGCCGCGAACCAATCATGCAAAGAGTTAGAGCAACGGTTCGGCAAGCAGCCTCTTCCGATTCAGCAGCTGCTTCACCTCTATTCGATGCGCTCAAGCAATGGCGTAAAGAAAAGGCAGCTACAGAGGGTGTACCTCCATTTATGTTGTTCTTTGATGCAACGCTGCGAGAAATCGCAATGGCTCGGCCGCAAAACGAGAATCAATTGCTTAGCGTGAAGGGAATTGGTGCTGCCAAGGCGGAGAAATATGGAGAAGACCTGCTCTCGATTATTCAATCATTCGGAGGAGAAGGTCAAGCCGAAGGAATGATTACAACTGCGGCTAGAGAGCCGTTAGTCGTCAAGAAGGCAGCAACAAATGATGAGCAGCCAAGTCACTATGCTACGCTCAAGCTATTTCAAAGTGGGCTGGAACTGGATGAAATAGCGAAGGAACGCGGATTAACGAAAGTAACGGTTGAAGGACATATCATTCGATGTGCAGATGAAGGTGAAGAAATCGATTGGAGCAGAATCATTCCAGCAGAATATGAGCAATTGATCGTCCATGCCATTGGCGAGCAAGGAATCGATAAGCTGCGTCCCATAAAGGATGTTTTGCCTGAGGAAGTTACTTATTTTGCAATTCATGGGGTTATGAGTAAATACGGCTTTAAAGCTTAAAGCCAAGCGAAAATCGATTAAAACGAGCTTTCTAATTAAAGTGTGAAAATTTAGGGAACGAATTCGGAGCTAATTAAACAAAAAAGGGTATAAAACCTCGGTTCAGGAGCATAGTCATTTGAAAAAAATCTCGTTTCTGATAAACTATTTATAGAATTAATTTTGGCAATTGCGAATCAATGAATGGATGATTACGATTTACCAAAACAGGAGGAGTTAAAATGTTTAAAGTAATGTTATTTTTGCACGTGATTGGTGCAGTAGGTATGGGCTTCTATATCGTTCTTCCAATCATGCTGGGTAGAGCTACTAAGCTTGCCGGAGTTGGACAAGGCGGTTTAGCTGACGGCCTGCGTTCGGCAAACCGAATTGCGCAATATTTTCTAGTTTTGCAGCTGCTAACAGGTGGATATTTGATGTCGCAAGCAGATTACAAGGTGGCATGGATGGTCATTATTATTTTGCTGTTCCTGGCAATTGCGGCACTAGGCGGAATTATTTCCAAGCCGCTTAAGCTTGTAGTAGCATCCATTCAAGAAGGCAAAAGCGCAACTGCACACATTAACAAAGCACGCGTGATGAGCATCATCGTATTGGTGCTATATATCGCTATTATCTACTTCATGAAGTTTCCGATGATCTAAAGCTAATATGGATAACGCCGATTATATAACGCTATAGGGGGATTTTTACGTGTTAGAATCATCGCCGCAAATTGTTACGTTTGGCGAATCAATGGCTTTGTTTATGCCAGAGGAGCATAAGTCAATCGAACGCGCCGCTACGCTGGAACAAAGCTTTGGCGGAGCGGAAAGCAATGTCGCAATAGGACTTGCACGTCTAGGCTCCTCTGTTGGATGGTTTGGCGCTCTCGGCGACGATCCGTTTGGCAAAATTATTTTGAAGACGCTGCGGGGCGAGGGTGTAGACGTATCTCGTGCGCAGCTTAGCTCGGAAGCTCCTACGGGCATGATGTTTCGTGAGCATGTAGCGGGTAGAACAGCCGTTCATTATTTCAGAAAGCATTCGGCAGCTAGTCGGATGCTGCCTGAGCATCTTGATGAGAATTATATTCGCGGTGCTAAACTGCTTCATGTAACCGGTATCACAGCTGCGCTTAGCGAGGATTGCCGCAAGACGGTTCGCCGCGCTATCGATATTGCGAAGGAAGCTGGGGTGCTTGTCAGCTTTGACCCGAACCTGCGGCTTAAGCTGTGGTCAATCGAAGAAGCTCGTGCAGCACTGCTGCCGCTTGCAGCAGATGCGGATTACTTTTTGCCAGGATGGGACGAGCTTAAGCTATTGTACGAAACAGACGATTATGAGCATATTAAAGGCCAGCTAAATCAATTAAAAGCGGTGTCGATCATTAAAGGCAGAGGCGACACGACGATTGTTCTGAACAAAGGGCAGGAAGAAAGCTTGCCTTTCTATCCGGCTGAGCAGGTTGTTGATACTGTAGGCGCGGGTGACGGCTTTTGCGCTGGTTTCTTGGCAGGAATTATGAAGGGATTATCCCCTGTAGAAGCAGTACGCCTTGCAAGTATTAATGGATCATTAGTCGTTCAAATGCGTGGCGACTGGGAAGCTTTGCCGGAATGGAGTGTCGTCCAACAGCGGATGTCCGCCAAGGCTTGGGTGGAGCGCTGACAATGGCTGAATTGATCGGTAACAAGGGTCAGCGTCGCCGTGAAGCTATTCTGCAGCTTTTGAAGCAGCAGGGCAGGGTGACGATTTTGGAAATGGTTGAGCGCTTCGGCTGCTCTGAAGCGACGGCTCGAAGAGATCTTGAGCAAATGGAAGCTGATTATCCGGTTATTCGGACGATTGGCGGTGCGATGTATGATGGAATGAATTCAGTAAGGGATTTGCCTTTTGCGGAGAAGGAAGGTTTGTCGATTCTGGAGAAAGAGCATATCGCGGAATTAGCTGCTTCTTTAATTTTGGAAGGCGATGTGATTGGTCTCTCTGGCGGTACAACAAATTTCCTTATTGCTAAGATGATCAAATCGAGGCGAGGCATCACGGTAGTAACCAATGCGGTTAATATCGCGATGGAGCTTGCGGGCAGTGATATTCAGGTTGTCGTTACCGGTGGCATTATGCGCCATAACAGCTTTGAGCTGTGCGGCCCTCTAGGTGAGGGAATGGTCGCTCATTTGCATATCGGAAAAATGTTTATCGGTGTTGATGGTATATCTGCTGCTGGCGGCATCACGACCTACTCCGAGCAAGAAGCGCAAATTGCTAAAGCACTCATTAAGCGTTCACAAGCGGCATATGCCGTATTCGATCATACGAAGACAGATCGCACCTCATTATTTTCCATTGCTTCCTTATCCGAGCTGAAAGGCGTCATTACGGATGTTCCGCTCACTGAAGAGCTTGCAGCTGAAATGAAGCAGCACTGTATTTCCGTATACGTTACGGATTAACAAATATTAAAAAGAGGTTCCGTGCTCAAAGGTTATCTAACCTTTGAGCACGGAACCTCTTGCTTTTTTTACGCTTGTTTAGCCTCGTATATGGAACGGCCTTGCGCCCAAGTCTGTTGAACCTGCATTTGCGAGTCAATCCATACAAGATCAGCTTGCTTGCCGCCCGTAATTGTACCGGTACGGTCGCTGATGCCAAGCTGTTTTGCTGCGTTGCCGCTAGCCAACCGACTAATTTCAGAAAGCGATAGGTTGGTATGCTCATGGATAAAGCGTACGGCACCAATCATCGTTAAACAGCTGCCTGCTAGGGCGTTGCCATCTTTTAATCTTGCTTCGCCGTTTTTTACGATGACGGCTAAGCCTCCGAGACTATATTCGCCTTCCGGCATACCTGCTGCTGCCATCGCATCTGTGATCAGTATAACCTTATCTGAAGGTTTAGCAGCGAGCACCAAACGAATTGCAGCAGGATGCACGTGAATACCATCGGCTATGAGCTCGGCCACAATACGATCATCGGTCAATACAGCTCCTAGCGTTCCGGGCTCACGGTGATGCAGACCACGCATTGCATTATAGGTATGAACAGCTTGCGTAAGGCCAGCATCTGCAGCAGCGATCACTTCTTCATAGACAGCATCCGTATGCCCGCAGGCTGTGACGATCCCTTGCTCAGCAAGCCAAGCGATAGTCTCAATTGCACCGCTTTTCTCAGGAGCCAGTGTAAGCTGACGGAGAAGATCGGGCCACTTGGCATGCCATTGCTGCATCCATTCCAGCTGAGGTGTTTTAATATAAGCTGGGTTTTGAGCGCCTGGCCATGCCTCGCTTATGAACGGGCCCTCCAAATGTACGCCATACAAGGCTGCATAAGGCATTTCACTGCTGCGGTAATCTGCAACGGCATGCAATACGTCTTCAATTGCTTCCTTAGGAGCAGTCATTGTTGTAGCAAGCATGCCTGTCGTACCTTGTGAGGCATGGAATTTAGTAATGGTGTCGAAGCTTTCACGGCTGGCATCCATAAAATCCGCACCAAATCCACCGTGAACATGCACATCAATAAAACCAGGAAGCAGCCAGCCTCCCTTTCCGTCTATAGACAACTGTGCATCTGAAGCCTCGTTTGCTGCCACGTTGTCATCTTGGGCAACAATTTTTGCAATCTTCCCATCTTGTACAAAAACACTGCCGTTAACTATCCCATCTTCAAGCACGATATTTACGTTGTGGATGAACCAGTTTGCAGAGTTTAGGGTCATTTAACTTAACATCCTTCCCGCCTCGCGGTCTAGTAGAACAATGACGCGCGCATGAGTTTGCAGCAATGAAGCCGGTACGTTAGTCGTAATCGGACCAGTCAATGCTTCTTTTACAATTTCTGCTTTGTCAGCACCACGAACAGCCAGCACGATCGTATTAGCTTTTAAAATAGAGCCAACACCCATCGTAATTGCATACTCAGGCACTTCATCCATTGAATCGAAGAAACGAGCATTTGCTTCACGCGTTTCCTCTTTTAATTTAACAACGTGAGTGCCGCCAGAAAGATTAACATCAGGTTCATTGAATCCAATATGACCGTTGTGGCCTAGACCAAGCAATTGAATATCTACTGGTCTTGCTTCTAACATTGCATCGTAAGCATTCGATTCCAGCTCAACATCCGAAGCCATGCCATTTGGCAAATGGATTTGGTTCTCGGGAATATCGATGTGCGAGAACAGATGCTGCTTCATGTAGTAGGCGTAGCTTTGGTCGTTATCAGGCTTGATTCCGACATATTCATCCAAATTGAACGTTGTCACATCTTTAAAGCTAACGTTGTTTTGTTTATGCAGTTCTACTATTTTGTCATAAATTCCGATGGGTGTCGATCCTGTTGCAAGGCCTAGTACTGCATCTGGTTTCTCTTTTACGATACCTACAAATAATTCCGCAGCATAAGCATCTAATTCCTGTTGTGTATCAAATATAATCATTTCCATGTTTAGTCCCCCTATAAGGCTTTTGTTAGTTATATTTTATATGAATTTCGACGGTTTAACAAGATAAAATGATTGTAAAATTCAAATAAATGATTGTAAAAATCATTTGTCTACTGAACTAGCCGTCGCTTCTAACTCATCGGCCAGGCTCATATTTTTAGGATTGGGGTTAGTCTCTTTATAATGCCACATTTATTAGAAGAACTATTCTAGACGCCATAGCGCATGCTTCAGAATGGATCGATCAGCTTATGTGTCAATGTCGTGGAGTTGAGAGCGTGAATCAAAAATATGTGCTAAACTAGTACATAGTTACTACGCTGAAAAGGTTATGAAGTGTAAAGTGCAAGCAGGCCTAATGGATACATATATGTTCAGCCTATTGATGAGAAAATTCACAAGTTGTATACGCAGGAATAGAAGATAGAGAAGCGAAACGTGAGCGGCGCTGCTATAAAAGGCGTTGGCCGTTTAAGCTTGGGAGGAACAAGCATGTCAGTAGATCAGCAAGCAGCAACTGCAAAGCGTAAAGGAGAACATATACGTATTTGCTTGCAGGAGCAAGTAAACAGCGTTGGCATTGAAACGGGCTTGGGGCGGTACCGCTTTAAGCATAATGCACTGCCTGAGCTTTCCTTCGCTGAAGTAAGCCTAAATACAGATTGGTTCGGCAAAAAGCTTGGAGCCCCACTGCTCGTTAGCTCCATGACTGGAGGAACGGATGAAGCAGGGGCTATTAATCGTCGATTGGCGGTTGTGGCAGAAACGAGGGGCTGGGCGATTGGGCTAGGCTCCATGCGCGCCGCAATAGAAAACGAACAGCTCGCAGCTTCGTTCTCCATACGGAAAGATGCGCCTACCGTACCGGTTATTGCTAACATTGGTGCGGTTCAGTTGAATTATGGTTTTGGTGTAGAATCATGCCGCAGAGCTGTAGACATTGCTGAAGCGGATGCGTTAGTCCTGCATCTCAACAGCATGCAAGAGGTGTTTCAACCCGAAGGAGATACTGATTTCCGCAATTTATTGATTTCGATTGAGCAGGTTTGCAGGTCGCTTAATGTGCCCGTTGGAGTAAAAGAAGTGGGCTGGGGCATTGATGCGGAAACGGCAGCAGCGCTTGTGGGTGCAGGCGTTTCCTTTATTGATGCAGCTGGTGCGGGTGGAACTTCATGGAGTCAGGTCGAGAAGTTTCGCTCCACCGATGATCTAAGAAGGCAAGCTGCTGAAGCATTCGCGGATTGGGGCATACCGACTGCTGAGAGTGTGACGGAAATTCGCGCTGCGCTTCCCGAGGCTAATATTATTGCAAGCGGAGGTTTGCGTACGGGTGTTGATGCCGCAAAAGCAATAGCGCTAGGCGCAAATCTTGCTGGCTTTGGACGTGTATTGCTGCCGCAAGCGGCTAGCAGCAGCAAGGAAGTTTCGCAGGAGCAATTGCTGCAGCAATTCGAACGCATTGAGTTTGAAATGCGTACGGCGATGTTTGGCATTGGCGTTGGTACGGTTAATGAGCTGCGTCAAACAAACCGATTGATATTAAAATAATAGATAAATATCATTCGAGGTGAGCCAGAAGCAACAAGCTTCTGGCTCACCTCTTTTGTTTGTGGTGCTAACCCTATTTGATAATGCCTGTACCTTCAATTTTTATATTGGCATTCACGATAAATTTAACGTTAGGGTAGATGGACTGCCACTGCTGCCAAGCCTCCTTACCAGGATGGGTAGCCCGATAGCGCAGTCCGAAACCTATGGGATCTACATTTGCTTTTTGGATTTTTTTGAGAAGCGCGAGGCAAGATTCAGCATATTCCTTATTTAAATTTTGCTCAATGGGCTGCCACTGATCTTCATATATGCCTTTTGGCGCTTCCTCAAATACGACCCTGATCTTAACATCCAGCGTGATTGTGTCTTGGCCGTTTTGCTTCCCGAGTCGGAAGGTTGAGTGCATATCCGTAATCGCAACGACTAAATCCAAGCCTTCAAACATGCCATGCATCGAAGATTTGGTGAAATCTTCAGCGAGCTGATTGTAAAGCTGCGATTCAGCTGGAGACAATATAAGCTTAACCTTTGTTTTGTCCAGCAGCGCTGTTCGGTTGATGACGAAGCTCTTTTTACCATCCTTTGTAATAACAGGCATCAGCGGATCGAGTCCTTCCTCGGAAGCACGCCTAGCGAAGTCTGATAACGTTTCTACGTAAGTATAGGATGACTCGGTTCCGTCAGCTCCAAAGCTTAAAAAAAGCGTGTTGCCCGGATAACGCTCTGACACAGGCTTTATTTTCAGCAGTGATTCCGCGTCCGGTTTCCCGATAGCAATATCGGCGACACTTTGGATATCTCTTCTCCGCGACATCCATTGTAATATTTCCGTATAGTTTTGGCGGGCAATCTTCTCACCAATGAGAAACACTTTGCAATGCCCGAAATCCAGCTCCTTGTCGACGTAGGATTTCAACATTCGAATGCCTTCTGCGACGGTTTCTGTATCAATGGTCTCGATCTGCGTTTTCGATGCGCCAGGCTCGATCTTTGGAGACGGAACAGCAAGCAGCAGGGAAAGACGAAACGGTTTTTTCTCATTATCTGATGCATCTATGCCAAGAGCGACCACGAAGAATCGTTTGTCGATATCCTTGAACCCGCAGCCGCCAAGCAAACCAAGAGAGAGGATTAACAAAAAGACTCGAAGGGTGATGCTCATACGGCTTTGGACCTCCTTTTGCTAAGCACGAACACCCAAACGACGATTAATATTTCCACGAAAAATCGGACAATGAGCCAATAGGTAGTAATGAGCATGTTCATCTTTTCGTTCGTCAGCATGAGATATAGGATGGAGAGCAATGCAAAAATGCCGACGATGACATAGTTGGACATCGGCGTTTTGAGACTATCAAACTCCGGCCTATAACTTGGAAAACAAGATTTCACAAACTCCATCGCCTGATGCCAGCCGGACATCGTATAAACGAGAGTTAGGTTTAAAAAAACGATTAGAAAAAGAAACAACACACGTTCAATAAAGCCGTATTGCATAAGCAGGGAATCAGCGGTCTGGCTCCAGATGTAAATGTATTGGTTTACGCCTTCCGTCCCATGAAAACCAATGGGCACAAAAAATGTAATCAATAAAATAACGGCGCCGGCTATCGGATAAATAAAGCGGAATTTAAAACGGAAATTTGGCGGAAATAGCCGATTGAACAATGAAAGATTAATATAACCGGTAAAAATGAAAGTAGAGGCTGCAATGCAGGTCAATGTAGGCATTTCCGTTATGTAGTTGGCTACGACATGAATCGCATCCCAATTAAGCTGGTTGCTTCGTACAGCTTTAAACAATATAAAGATAATGATTGGAGCGTTTACGATCATGCCGATTTCAACGATGAACATAACTGAGAGGGTTGAACGTGTTGCAGCATAACCGCAGGCAATGACGAGCATGGTTAGAATAATATTCGCATCCGCATCTGGATTGAAAAAACGATTAATAAGAATAGCGTAGGCAACAACAACGATAGTCGTTGCAAACCACCACATTACTGAAAAAAACAACATGGAGATCGTAACGAGCCATTGCGGAGAATGCAGCTTTAATATCTCGGGCAATCCTTTACCCGGATATCGAGCCATTGCACTTGTATACATATAGACGAGTATCGTACCAATAACAATCCCGACCAAAATAGAAGAAACGGCACCGGTATAGCGATATTGAATAAGAATATGTGGGACATAAAGCAATAGATTAATGAAACTCACGAGTACAAAGTTGTAATAGAAATAACGGTTCATTTAATCTTCACCTGCCCCACATCGCCTTCTAACGGCCTTAATTTTCCGAAAATACGCATATATGGCTTGCCAAAGCTTCTTAGGCTGCATAAATAAGTGATATAGATGAACAAACCAACGGCTACTCCAGTGATGCCGAAGAAAATAGCGATCCCGATTAGCGGATACTTTAAAAAACGGACAGCAAATGACAGCGAATTGACAGGAATAACGAAATTTGAAATAGCTACAACTGACGTTACGATAATCATAATGCTGCTTACGAGACCGGCTTGCTGAGCGGCTTGTCCAAGAATAAGTCCTCCAACGGTCGTAGCCGTGGAGCCGATGTACCTGGGCAAGCGAATGCTTGCTTCGATTAGTGTTTCGATCATAAAGAGCATAATAAATACTTCTATGAACGAGGGATAAGGAACAGCAGAACGGCTGCCTGCTATAGAGAAAGCAAGCTGCACGCGAAACAGCTCTGGATTATAGGAGACAACGGAAATATAGAGAGCAGGCAAAGTAATTGTAAGCAAAGTTGAAGTGTAACGAAGGAAGATTAGAAAACGAGTCATCCAATAGGAGTCGTAATCATCCTCTACGGCGTGCATGAAATCAAAAAAAGTTGACGGCAAAATAAGAGCGAACATGTTTCCCTTTACGAGAATGATTATTTTCCCTTTGGAAATCGCACTGGTAATGCGGTCAGGACGTTCTGTAATAAGAATAGTTGGAAACAAATGCTTGCGATTGCCGACTAACAGCTTCTCAAGCTCACCAGCGGAATGAAGCATTTCCACGTTAATCGTTGTTAACTTTGTACGTACATTATCAAGTACGGTAGGATCTACGCGTCTCTGATCAAATAAGGCGAACACGGGTGTTTTGGACAATGATCCAATTGAATGCTCTTCCACCGAGAGATCGGGGGAAGGGTACATGCCTCGGATCAGATTGAGTGATATATTTATATTTTCGCTTAATGCAATCTGAGGGCCCTGAATAGCACTTTCCACTTGTGTTTGTGAATTCTCAATACAGATGACCCGTTCAGCTTTGAATGAATAGACGACTCCATTTGCTTGAATCAGGACATGGCCGCGCAGAAGAAGACTTTGCCACATAGCGACATCTTCCAGTATTTCATAATCGGGATTTGTATCCAGCTGCGCTTGAAACGAATATTCCTCTTTTATAAAAGGGACGATAATGAAATCACTTATTTTTTTCTCTTCGCATAACGGTTCGATATAAGCGACTTCGATACTCATTTCGCTATTTTTCAAATTTTCCAATTTGATATCGATGGCTTCTGCAAATAATAAACGAATACGTTCATTCATGCCGGTTCCCCCCTTCAAATGATGCTGAGTTGCATAAAGATCTGGATAAGCTTCCATAGTTTGCACGTATAATTTGAAAACTATGCTTATTTGATTCGATTTTGCCAGTATGTTGGAATTCAAGTACAATAAAGTGATCATCATTCGCAAGCAATTCGCATGACCATGATGAAGGAGAGCATTAATATGAAACCATGGTACGAACAGAGCTTCGGCTCCGATTATATGCTTGTCTACAAACATCGCGATTGGGAAAATGCAAATAAAGAAGCTTCCAAAATGATCGCTTGGCTAGAGCTGGCGGAAGGTTCTCATGTACTTGATATAGGCTGTGGAATGGGAAGGCATTCACTCGCTTTAGCAAATCTTGGATACACCGTTACAGGAATGGATTTATCGACTACATTGCTTGATGAAGCTCATCGTCATGATGAAGATGGACTTGTTGAATGGGTTAAAGGAGATATGCGCGAGCTGCCGTTTGAGGCGGAGCGTTTTGATGCTACTGTCAATTTATTTACCTCATTTGGCTATTTCACAGCAGAGGAAGATAATGTGAGCGTGCTTCGGCATATTCGGAGAGTGCTGCGTACAGACGGTTGTTTTTTAATAGATTTCCTTAATCCTACTTATGTGGCTCAAACCTTAGTGCCCCGATCGGAACGTATAGATGAGGAGACTGGTCTGCTTATACAAGAGGCAAGATCCATTGCAAATGGTTGGGTGCAGAAGGGCATTTCAATTTTCAATCCGGACAAAGAAGAGAAGCCAAGACAGTATTTAGAACAGGTAAGGCTGTACAACCTAGACTGGTTCGAAAACAATCTAGATGCTTGCAGTCTTAGAATAGACAAGCTGTACGGCAATTACGATGGTTCGAAATACGATCCAGAGGCTTCTCCGCGAATGATTATGACAGGGAGAGCTAAAAGATGATATTTGAAAATAAGGATTCAAGCAGCATGCCGTCATCAAATGAACAGGAGTTTTTACAAACGGTTTCGTGGCAGGAAGGATGGCTGCAGGTAAAGGTCCCGGTTCCCTTTTCCCTCAAGTGGGTGAACAGCTATCTTATACCCGAAGAACAGGGGTATACGCTTATTGATCCGGGACTGCGAACGGACGAAGCCATTCAGGTATGGGATAAAGTCTTGCAGCATCATAACCTGGAGTGGCGCAATGTTACAAGAATCATTTTGACGCATCAGCATCCCGATCATTATGGCCTCGCTGGTTATGTGCAAGAGAGAAGCGGGGCGCCCGTTTTTATTTCACGCAGGGCACATGACTATGCGATTAGGCTGTGGGGAGAAAAAAGTGAGTTCGGCGAGCAGCTGCAGGCTCTATATGCGAAGCATGGTATGCCGATTCAGCATAGAGAGGCTATTGCGCAAAATCTTGAAACCTTTGTGGAGATGGTATCCCCTCAGCCAGAGGTAACCTATATTGAAGCCGGAGATCAAATCATAATTGGCGGAATGAGCTGGCTTCTAATTGACGCGCCTGGTCATGCAAATGGTCAGCTTTGTTTCTATCAGAAAGAACGCCAATGGATGGTATGCGGTGATCAGGTGATGCCTCATATTACCCCGAATGTGAGCATAGTGCCCGGCGAGGATGGCGATCCATTGGAAGCATTTCTAGGCAGCTTGAAGGAGCTTGCTCATTATGAGGTTGAATTGGCTTTTCCAGGACATCGGGATCCTTTTACCGATTTCCATGGCAGGATATTGGAGCTGCAGCAGCATCATATACGGAGGTTAGACAAAATGGTTCGGATGCTCGAAGAAGAGCCCCGCACCGCCTATGGCATGTGCGAGGCTCTATTCGGCAATCGTCTGAACGGGAATGCGCATCAGCTGAGATTTGCAATGTCGGAGACACTTGCGCATTTGGTATATTTGGAGCGTCAAGCTCGAATCTCTTTTACTGAAAAAGATGGCATTTATAATTATTTTGCGATCACCGCTTAACGATCACGAAATTCCTGCGGGGTAATGCCGTATCGATCTTTGAACACCTTTATGAAATAACTCGTTTTTAAGTAACCAACTTTAGCTGCGATCTCGTAAATTTTGTCTGTTGTCGTGCGAAGCATATGCGCTGCCGTCTCCATTTTTAATCTGGATAAGTAGTCGCTTATGCCTTCGCCGGTTTCCAGCTTATATATTTTTGATAAGTAGGACGGATTCAGAAATACATGTGAAGCAATCGATTGCAGTGAAGCGTCTTCTAAATGAGTGGAAACATATTCTTGAACCTTCTGAATCGTACTGGAACGAGAATGCTGTACTTTGCTAGTCATATGGCTTCTATAGTTATCAAGTATGCCGGACGTCCACGTGCGAAGCTGTTTAATCGTATGAAAGTGGGGACCGCTAAGCAGTTGATTGAACTCAGATCCCATAATGTCGGACATCCACAGCTTGTTCTTATGAATGGAGAAACTTAACGAGCTTGCAATCATGAAATAGGTTTCCAAAATATGCTCATGCGACTCGCCCCATTTAAGCTCCAGCTCCTCAAACGCAAGATTTAGTTTCTCCTCGATCGCGTCCCATTGTCCTGCCTCAAGCAAATGAATAAGCAGCGGCGGATTGTATAAATGAGAGAGAGAATTTGCTTCTCCTTGCTGTGATTCCTCTGTCAGTGTGAGGAGAAATCCGCGTTCACTGCCAATGCGCTGTCTAAAGTTGATAAGCGAGAAATCATACGTTTCGCGAATCTCAAGCGGAAATACATCCTGCTTCGTAATGACTAACGATACGGTCCCCTTTAAATACAATTTCACATAATGCTGAAGCTGCGCTGCTTTTTGCTCAATGAGATGCAGCATGGAAGCTTGCTCTTGGCGTTGGTTTTCTTTGCCCATAATGAGAAATACAAAGTAGCCATGCTCGTCCTTCGTATGCCATAACCTATATTCCTCTGTAAATATTTCCTCCGCGATGTTGCACACGGCGTATTCAAGCAGCGAGCTGTCACGTTCGCTTTGCTCATAGAAGTAGTCCTCCATCCGCATAAGCATCATACAATATGGCTCTTTTGGATGAAAAGCGAGGTTCAGAATGTCGAGCTTTTCTGTTAATTTTTCGTCGCTGTAGGCCTGTCCCTTCAGAAGAGAGAGCAGAAGATGATTTCGTAAAATAGGGACATTTTCTTTCAAAGAGGTTAGCGCGCTTTGATGCGAGCTGACCTCCTTCCAATGTTCTTCCAGCTGGGAAGCTGCTTTCTGAACGGCTTGCAGTAGCTCTTCATCTTCAGCAGGCTTCAGCAAATAGTCGCTTGCTTGGAACTGAAGTGCTTTTTGGGCATACTCAAAATCATTGTAGCCGGACAATAAAATACATTTCACATTGCTCCATGATGCTTTGATTTGCTCGATTAAATCAAGGCCGGAGAGGCCGGGCATATGAATATCTGTAATGACGATATCAATAGGCGTAGCCTGCATAATATCAAGCGCTTCCCGCCCAGAGTGTGCAAGGTAGACGGAATCAATGCCAACTGAGCTCCATGGCAAATTACTGGCTAAATCCTCTACGAGATCAGGTTGGTCATCGACAATTAAAAGTTGATACATGGTGAACAGCTCCTATTCATTCATCTAAGGCGTGTCTGAGAGCTCTGAGGAGAGCAAATTTTGCCGAATTTTCGTTCCATGCAAGGCGCGTTTGTGAAGGCGTACCGGGGGTACGTCAAGCAAACGGAACGAAGCAGGGGGCGAAAAGGCGGTGAAAGGTGCCACTGAACGGGTTTTCAGATACGCCCTAGATGGCATAGTTTTCATGCGGCCAAGACAGGTACACAGCAACGCCGCCTTCTTCGCGAATTCGGAAGCTGATTGAAGCCTCAGATCCAAATTGGAACAGCATCCGCTGCCTAATATTCCACAGCGCGCAGCCGCTCGTATCATCAGGCGGATTGATAATTTTTTTCTCCAGCTTTCGAAGGGCTTCGTCCGTCATCCCCATCCCGTTATCTTCTACAATAATCGTGTGATAGCGATCATTGCTAACACCTGAAATGGTGATGAGCCCATCACCGTCGAATCGTTCAATCCCGTGCAGAACCGCGTTTTCAACGACAGGCTGCAGGAGCAGACGCGGAATCTGAGCACTAAGCATCGAATCAGGCACCTCGATGCGATAGGACAAGTGCTGGATATGAAATTGTTGAATTTCCAAATAGCTCTCAACAAGCTGCAGCTCTTCCCTCAGCGTTGCGGTCAGCTTCTCGACCCGTGTCGTATAGCGATAATAGGTAGACAAGTGCATGGCAAGCCGCATGACAGATTCCTTTTTATCCAGCCTAGCAAGGCTGCGTATGAGCGCGAAACAATTGTATAAAAAATGAGGATTAATCTGGGATTGCAGCTGCTTTACATTAGCTTCACGCCTGCGAAGCTCCTCCACATAAACCTTCTGAATGAGCTGTTCCGTATTCGCAGCCATATCGTTAAATCTTTGAAATAAATAAGTAAATTCATTTTTGGGGTTTACCGTTATTCTTGCGGAATAGTTGCCTTCCTGCAGCCGTTTCACACTTCGAATAAGCAAACCGATTGGGCGCTGTACGTTTCGATAAAGCAAATAACCTGCGAGCAAGCTCATAATGAGCAGCAAACCAACGGAGCCGTAAAATAAATTTTGGCTTTTGACGATTGGTTTTAAAACATTTGCCAGCGGTACGTAATCAATCAAATACCAATCCAACGTTTTTACATGCGCAGAAGTGACGAGAAAATCATCCCCATTTATCGTCATAATTTGATTGGACGCTTCTGGGACGGTCATTTTTTTGATCAGCGCTTGAATGCTCTTGGTCATTTCTTTATCGGCTGTTTTATTTTTTATCATGCGCCCATCGGGATGGACAAGAAACGGATCGCCTTTGCCTGCCAGCTTGAAAGTATCCAAATCCTTTATGAGATGCTCCTCTGGAAAAGAAATCTCAACGATGATACCGGCTTTCTCTATATCGGTGATTTTGCTTTTTGGCTTGACGATATGGCGTACGAAACGATTTTGCTTTATGTTTTGAATCGTCATTTCCTCGTACTTCCAGGTCGGGGTCAATATTTTTTTGATCGATTCGAGATCATACGAGAGATACGTATTTGTTGAGACGAGCTGCTTGCTTGCCGGCGCTGTAATGCTGTATTGCGTATCCCAGCGCTGTGCGACATTGAGCAGGCGGAGCCTCTCGAGAATGCGCAGCTTCTCATCGTTTCGCTGGTATGTGCTTTCAATTAAATGTAAATTTTGCAGCTGCTGGATATGGATATCTTCGCTGAGCAGAAAGCCAAGCGTTGATAGCGTTGTTACGCTTTTATCAATCTCGCTCGCTAGAAATGTAATGTCCTTCTGCTTCAACGATTTCATTTCTTCCGTGATAACTCCGATGCTTGTCCGTATAGAAAGCGTATACAAAATAATGATCGGGATAAGCAAAAGGACGATCAATGTAATCATTTTGGCAAATGTGTTTTCTCTTAAACGCATGCTGGAGTCCTCTCTTTTTATGAAAATAATGATACATAAGTAAACAAAATGGCATGCTTCCAAAGATCGTGGTCTATAGAACAGGAGAGACTGCTGGTAAAATTAATCATACAGGAGAGATGAAAAAACTCAAATCAAATTTTGTTTGGAAAGGGGCAGAACAGTGGAAAGTGCGCTAAACAAACCGCTGCAGCAAGAAAAAAAACAAAGACAACAAAAGGATAAAAGAGCGAGAGAACTATTTAGTCGTACTTGGCCCTTGCATCTCATGCTGCTTCCGGCAGCTATTGTTACCTTTATATTTGCTTATGTACCAATGAGCGGGCTAATTATGGCCTTTCAGGATTTTAAACCTTATAACGGCATGTTTCATTCGAAGCTTGTTGGACTGGAGCACTTCCGCTTTATGTTTGAGTATCCAGACAGCAAACAGGTCATTTGGAACACTTTAATCATTTCGGGCTTAAAGATCGTTTTTGGCTTAATCGTGCCGTTCACGTTCGCGATCCTGCTTAATGAGGTTCGAAAAATGCTGTTTAAGCGAGTGGTACAAACTCTGGTGTACTTGCCGCATTTTATATCATGGGTAATTTTAGGTGCGATCCTTACTGACATGCTGGGCAGTAAAGGAATCGTGAATCAGACGCTCAACAGTCTCGGTATAGATTCTGTGTTCTGGCTTGGGAACGGGGATTGGTTCCGTTTTACCGTTATCGTAAGCGATATTTGGCAAAACTTCGGTTTTAACACCATCGTGTTTCTTGCGGCACTGGCGGGTGTAAATCCTTCATTGTACGAAGCGGCTGAGGTGGATGGCGCCACGCGCTGGAAGCAGACGCTGCACATCACGGTTCCGTCGATGATTCCGATCGCGGTTGTCGTAGGTACGTTGTCCCTCGGCAATATTTTGAACGGGGGCTTCGATCAAATCTTCAATCTATACAATTCGCTTGTATACGATAAGGGAGACATTATCGATACGTTCGTCTATCGGACAGCGATATTGAATGGTCAATACAGCTTTGGAACAGCTGTTGGTTTGTTTAAATCTTTAATCGGTTTGATCATGATCGTTTTCTCTTACCGAATGGCATACAAATACGCAGGTTATCGAATTTTCTAGGAAAGAGAGGGGCGAGAAAAAGCATGTATCACAAAACAACAGGTTATAAAGCTTTTTCAGTATTTAACTATATTTTGCTCGCGGTCATTTGTATTTCTTGTATTATTCCACTCGTTCATATTCTAGCTGTAAGCTTAAGCGCCAGCTCACCAGCCAACGCGAATCTGGTCAAGCTATGGCCAATCGGCTTCAACTTTGAAGCCTATTCCAAAACGCTGAATAACGATAATTTTCACAATGCTCTTTTTGTAGGTTTTAAGCGTACGGCGCTTGGAACGCTCGTCGGCATGTCTTTGATGATTCTAGCGGGTTATGCATTATCCAAAGATGGACGGACATTTAAGAGCCGTTCGGTCTATACGTGGTATTTTCTCTTTACGATGTTGTTCAGTGGTGGTATTGTTCCTTCGTACATGCTTATTCGCAACTTGGATTTAATGAACTCGATTTGGGCGCTTGTTCTGCCAGGGGCGATCAACGTATTTAATATGGTGCTTCTAATGAACTTTTTCCGGGCCGTACCGAAGGAGCTGGAGGAAGCTTCGCTCATGGATGGAGCAGGACAGTTCCGAACGCTTTGGAGTATATTTTTACCCATTTCAATGCCGGCTTTAGCTACGATTTCATTGTTTACAATGGTTACACATTGGAATTCATGGTTTGATGGATTGTTATATATTACAGATTATAGAAAATATCCATTAGCAACCTTTTTGCAAACGATTATTGTACAGCAGGATTTTAATAAAATAAATCCCGATGTCAACGAGCTTAAGCATATCTCGCAGCGTACCGTTAAATCCGCGCAAATCTTCATTGGTACGTTGCCGATATTGCTTGTATACCCCTTTTTACAGCGATATTTCGTGAAA
This sequence comes from Paenibacillus sp. NRS-1760, assembly GCF_050467785.1. Classification (NCBI taxonomy): domain Bacteria; kingdom Bacillati; phylum Bacillota; class Bacilli; order Caryophanales; family Paenibacillaceae; genus Paenibacillus; species Paenibacillus sp. NRS-1760. The sequence continues at coordinate 435,278 of NZ_JBITPK010000010.1, forward strand.
GGCATCATCATGGGGGCTGTCAAAGAATAGTGCAAGAAAAAGGCATCAATAACAAAATTGTGGTCTTTCGGAGCTGTAAAGCGAGCTGTATATTGGTAACAAGCGATATTACAAATATCGTTAATAATAACAAAAATTAACTTACGGGGGTAAAGGCATGAAGAAGTGGCTTTCGGTCTTATTGGTACTATCATTTATGCTCGCAATCGCAGCTTGTTCTGGAAACAACACGAACAAGGGGACTAACAGTCCGGCAGCAACAAACAAAGCGAGCAACGAACCAGCCAAGGTTGAAGAAGGAAGCACTGAAGGCTTTGCGGATGGCAAGTATACGACACCAATTACGTTAACGACAGTTTGGGGTCTTAACCAAAATGGTTCAATCTTCAAAGAAGGCGAGTCCATTGAGGATAATGTTCATACTCGTCTTATCAAAGAAAGACTTGGCATTGACATTAAATACAACTGGGTTGTAACGAATACGAATGATGCATACAAAACAAAGCTTCGCCTTATGCTGTCATCAGGTGAGGAAATGCCGGATGTTGTCACTTACCGCGGAGATATGGAAACGGTTAATATGTTGATCGACTCCGGTCAATTTATGCCGGTAGGCGATTTGGTCGACAAATACGCGAACGATACTTACAAAGCAGGCCTTGATCTTGATCCAACCATCTGGCTGCCAATTAGCCGGGGCGCTGACAAAATGGCGTTGCCTATTCTAGATTATGCCTACAACGCAGATCATGTCATGTGGATTCGTGAGGATTGGCTGACAAAGCTTAACCTTAAGGCTCCAACAACGCTTGCAGAAATGGAAACGGTTATGGAAGCATTCGTTAAGAATGATCCAGACGGAGACAGCAAAGCGGATACAATTGGCCTTGCAACGGGCTTCAAAAATGGTTTCGCTAACTGGATGACTGATATCGGCTTCGTGTTTGGCGCTTATGGCACAATGCCTGGTCAATGGAATCAAGCAGCGGATGGATCTTTGGCGCATGGTTCGATCAATCCGGCAGCTAAAGATGCATTAACAAAATTAAAAGAATGGTTAGACAAAGGCTACATTTCACAAGATTCAGCATTGCTTGATGAATCAACTGGCTCGGAATTGTTTACTAAAGGCGAAGCGGGAATTATTTTTGGACCAAACTGGCTTCCAGCATGGCCTTTCCCAGATCTTCTGAATAATGTTCCTGGCGCAAAATATAAAGCTTATCCAATTCCTGCTGGTCCAGACGGCAAAATTGGCTCCGCAGGCGGCAACCCGCCAGCAAACGGTTATGTATTCGTAAACAAAAAAGCTAAAAATCCTGAAGCTATTTTGCACTACTATAACTGGTTCTTCGATAATATGGCTAACCCGCAGCCGGGCAGCGAGTTTGAGAAGGGTTTCGCAGAAGGATATGATTATGCAACACTTCCAGACGGCTCTATTACTGCGGATATTGCAAAATACCCAGACCTATTCCCTGGTTTGAAGGATCAAACAGCACCACCGCTCTACTACACGCTCACTTTTGAAGGCGCTCGTATTCCTACTCTGTATGCAGAAACGCATGTTAAGCTTGCTAGCGGCGCAGAGCCGGTAACGCCATACGAGAAACAAGAGTTTAATACACGTCTAAAAGAGAATACAGATGCGATGAAAGTGGTTATGGACCAAAATTCGATCCGTATGAAAAACTACTACATGGGTCCTTTGACGGAAACGATGCAAAGTAAAAACGAGCTTCTGAACAAGCTGCTTAATGAAACGTTCAGCAAAATCGTATATGGGCAACAACCGGTAGATTCGTTCGACACAATGGTTGAAAACTGGAAAAAATCAGGCGGCGAACAAATTACAAAAGAAGTTAACGATTGGTACAACAGCGTAAAATAAGGAGTTATTTTCAGCTGAGGCATCATGTAAAAGTTTAATAGATAGAGAAAACAGTCTGTCACGTTGCAGTTTATCATTTAGCTGTAAGGGGCAGGCTGTTTCCTTGAAAAGACAAGTAAGCGTTATCATTTTATTTCATAATCCGGAAAGGATGTAGGAGAAGCATGAATAAACGGTTTATCTCCATAATATTGGTGTTCATGATGCTCACAAGCAGCTTGCCGGCTGTCAGTGCGGCGAGAGCCACAGATGAGAAGGGAACGGCACATTGGGGCGAGAAAGTGCTGGAAAAATGGATTTCTAAGGGGATGCTTAGCGGATATCCGGATGGGAGCTTGCAGCCTGATCGTCAAGTAACGAGAGCTGAATTTACAAAGCTGGTCCATGCTATCTTTCAGTTTGAAGCTAAAGGCTCGAATACCTTTACTGATGTAGCCGCTGACGCATGGTACAGCAAGCAGGTTGCTGCTGCGTTGGAAGCTGGAGTGATTACTGGTTACCCGGATGGCAGCTTTAAGCCTGACGCACCACTTACGAGGCAGGAGGCTGCAAAAATAACAGTCGAACTGTTTAAACAAGCTGAAGTAGATGGGAATCAGCTATCTAGCTTTACGGATTATAATCAAGTACAAGCTTATGCAAAAGCACCGTTAGAGCAGCTGCTGGCAGGAGGATACATAACGGGTTATCCGGATCAAACCATTCGGCCGAAAAAACCGATTACTCGTGCAGAAGCCATCACATTGCTAGACCGAATTGCTGGTGAAATCATTAATGCAGCCGGCATCTATGAAAATTTGAAAATAGCCGGAAATGCTGTCGTAAATACAGCGGGAGTAAAGATCAACAAAACTGTTATCGATAAGGATTTGTTCTTAACGCAGGGAATTGGCGAAGGCGATGTCTTTTTAACGGATGTGGATGTGAAAGGAACGGTCTACATCAATGGGGGCGGAATCAACAGCATTCATTTTATAAATTCGAAGCTGAATAAGCTTATTGTGAATAAGCCTTATGGAAAAGTACGCATCTTACTCACAGGCTCTTCGCAGGTGCAGCAGCTTATTGTGGAAACGGGATCTGATATACAAATTGATGCTGGAGCAAGCAGTCAATTACTTACGATTTCGGATACAGCTGAAGGAACGACATTTCAGGTAAATGGTACTGTAAATCAAATTGTTAATACAGGTTCAAGCACGACATTAAATGGCAATAGCTTAGGCAAAAGCAGTGATGTCACTGTTCAGAACGGAATTGTAAAAACAGGACAACCGGCTGGCTCAGGTCAAAGCGGTGGTGGCGGTCAAACGACTCCGCAACCAACTCCAACAGCAGTACCGACAAACTCACCGACACCTTCGCCTACGACAGCGCCGTCGGCGACACCAACAACAGCACCTGTGGATGAATGGGAGCTTGTATGGAATGATGAATTTGATGGAAGTGGCGAAAACGTTGATACAAACGGCGTTAACCTCGACAAATGGGCTTATCAGTTAGGCACAGGCTCTCAATATGGCCTTGATGGCTGGGGGAACAATGAAGAACAGTATTACCGCTCCGAAAACATTAAGGTAGCGGACGGGAAATTAACGATCACCGCTGATGATGATGGTTTTGGCGGCAAGAAATATACATCAGGCAGATTATATACAGAGCCTACCTTTAATAAAACGTATGGAAAATTTGAAGCTCGCATGAAGCTGCCGGTAGGTAATGGCATCTGGCCTGCCTTCTGGATGATGCCGAAGGATAGCGAGTATGGGGTTTGGGCTTCATCTGGAGAACTCGATATTATGGAAGCGCGCGGCCGCTTACCGGAAAAAGTCGGCGGTGCCATTCATTACGGTAAAAACTGGCCGGCAAACAAGTCTAAAAGTGCAGATTACATTTTTGGAGAAGAAACGGATATTACTGACTATCACACTTACGGTGTAGAGTGGGAGCCTGGTGAAATTCGCTGGTATGTTGACGGACAATTATTCCAGAAGCTTAATAATTGGGATAGCTGGGGAGCAGATCAACCTGCAAAATATGCGTTTCCCGCTCCGTTTGATAAGCCGTTTTACATGATTTTGAACTTGGCCGTTGGCGGTAATTTTGACGGTGGGATAACACCCGACCCATCACTGCTGCCAGTGAAAATGGAAGTCGACTATGTTCGTGTCTATGAACTAACTGGCAGACCGTATAAGACGCCTGTAGAGCCTAGCGTCGACTCAGAGCCATATCCAGATCAATATAAAGAACCGATTGCAGGTAATTTTATTCATGATAATAGCTACAGCAAGCCGTTCACAACCATTGCTGAGGCGAATCAAGCTTTAGATACGAATTATTGGAATTTTGTACATGTAAGCACATTCCAAGGTAACGGCTCGATTTCTGTTGAAGCTTTAAATGGTGTAAATTATGCCAAGGCGGATATTACGAGCAGCGGGAATGCCATACATGCGGTTCAACTCATTCAAAATGTAACGCTTGGTAAAGGCAGATGGTATAAGCTTACTTTTGACGCTAAATCGAATGCAAATCGAAATGCGACCGTCAAATTTGGCGGCGGGGAAACACGAGGCTGGACGACTTACTCCGATATTATGGATGTAAAGCTGACAAATAATATCCAATCCTATGAAATGATATTCCAAATGGGTGCCGAGACGGATACGCTGGCTAGACTCGAATTCAACCTTGGACTAAGCACGAATCCGGTCTGGATCGGCAATGTGAAGGTTGAAGAAACCGCTTCCCCAGATCCGTTTCATGATAACGACCCTAAAGAGCCGTTGAACGGCAATCATGTGTATAACGGCAGCTTCGACCTAGGTCGAATCGATCGTCTGACTTATTGGAATTTCAATAAGGCTGGAGGCAACGCTGCAGCATCGGTGAATGCTGACACTAGAGAACTTAAAATATCGAATCTTGATAGCGAAACAGAGCCGAAGTCGATCTCGCTTACGCAGTCGGGTATCAATCTACTGAAAGAAAACGATTATAAGGTAACATTTAAGGCTAGAGCAGCTTCTGCACGCTCCATTCAGATTGGTGTGTACAAATCAGATGGTACGGCTTATGCCGCTCCAGAGACGATCTCGCTTGCCTCCGAGATGAAGGAGTATACATTTCAGTTTGCGATGGAGCAGTCTAATGACGTTAATGGACAATTGGTATTTTTATTAGGCGGCCATCAGGCTGACATTTATTTAGACGATATTAAGATGATTCGATTGACTAACAACAACACGGGCGAATTGGCGCTGGCAGATCAATTTCCGGTGAAAAATGGTGACTTTTCGAGTGGCAAGGTGAGTTGGAGCGAGCATGTGCAGGGACGTTATGACGGATGGGGCTCAAGCGCGGACTTTAACGCTCAGAACGAAGAGCTGAAGATTGCGATTGCGAGCGAAGGTGTTAATCCTTGGGACGTCATGCTGATGCAAAATAATATTAATCTATTTAAAGGCAAAACGTATACGGTGACGTTAGATGCAAGTTCATCTAAAAACCGTGAAATGGAAATTGTAATTGAAGTAGGCAGCACGCGTTATTTGTCCAAAAAGGTGCAATTGACGCAGACGAAACAAACGTTCAGCTACGAGCTGCTTGTTCAGAGCGACATTACGCCGACGTTTAAGCTGCTGCTAGGTAAACTGGACGGTGCAGCTGTGATAGGCGAGCATGATGTATTTGTTGACAACATACATGTGGAGCAGCAGGATGCACGAAGTAAAGCCTTCTTGGTCCAAAATGGATATTTTGATGCAGGAATGCAGGATTGGAGCACACATATTCAGGGCATTTATGATGGCCCCTCGAGAGCAGCCATTACAGATGACAATGGTGCGGTGAAAGTCGCGATAGCGAACGCTGGCTTGAATGCGTGGGATATTGTTTTGCAGCAGGGCTCATTGGCGCTAGTTAAAGGCAAAACGTATGTCGTTACCTTTTTGGCCAGAGCAACTTCGCCGCGAACCATTGAAGCGGTTGTTGAGAACAGCGCTTATAATCGTTTCTTAAATGAAAAAGTGCACCTTGATACGGTTACTAAAATGTACAGCTACGAGTTCACTATGGCCAAGGATGACAACGCAAACTTTAAACTGCTTTTTGGAGTGCAGCCTGATGCTCCTTCTGCGGCACATGACGTATTTATCGACAATGTGCATCTTGAACTGAAAGGAGCTAAGGAAGCAGCAGGCGAGAAGGCTCGCAGCTCAAATGATATTATGCTGCTGCTTCCTCCAGTAATTTCAAAAGATGTATCCGATAATGAATTGGGTCAAAATATCGACATTACCTTTAATGATAATGAGGCTTGGAGAAATGCGATAACTGATGTATTTGTCGATGAATTGAAGCTTCCTAAAGAAGCGTATCAGCTTGCCTCAGGAAAACTAACAATCGATAAGACCCAATTCAGTGCAGTTAAATCATACACGATCACGATTAGGTCAACTGGTTATGAGCTTGCTCAAGTGATCCAAAGTATTCAAGAGAAAAACATATGGAGTCTCGTATGGAATGATGAGTTTGACAGCGTAGGAGATAATCTGGATACAAACGGAGTCGATCTTGACAAGTGGGCGTATCAGCTTGGCAACGGCAGTGAGTATGGCGTAGGCGACTGGGGCAATAACGAGCTGCAGTTTTATAAGAAAGAAAATATAAAGATCGAGAATGGCCAAATGATTATCGAAGCCAAAAAAGAGAATTTTGGCGGTAAACAATATACGTCAGGCCGGCTTTGGACCAGTCCAACCTTCAGCAAAGCTTATGGCAAATTCGAAGCGCGGATTAAGCTCCCTGCGGGTCAAGGCTTATGGCCGGCGTTTTGGATGATGCCGAAGGACAGTGAATACGGAGGATGGGCTTCCTCAGGTGAAATTGACATTATGGAAGCTAGAGGACGAGTGCCAGGTGAAGTTGATGGTACCATTCATTTTGGCAAAAATGCTCCTAATAACAAAATTACCGGTGCGCAGTATGAATTTCCGCAAGGTGAGGACATCACGGGTTACCATACTTATTCTTTAGAGTGGGAACCAGGTGAGCTGCGCTGGTATGTGGATGGGAATTTGTTTCAAACGCTTAATGATTGGAATAGCTGGGGAGCAGATCAACCCGAAAAATATGCTTTTCCAGCACCATTTGATAAGGAGTTTTACATTATTCTCAATCTAGCTGTAGGAGGCAATTATGACGGCGGGTTGAAGCCTGCTCCTTCCTTGTTGTCAGCTCAGATGGAGATTGACTATGTGCGTGCTTATGAGCTTACTGGCAGACCTTACAAGGTGCCTGTTGAACCGATGCTTGTAAAGGATTCGTTCCCGCAAAACGGCAAAACAGCTATAGATGGCAATTTCATTTATGATCCTGCCTATACTCATGGCATTAAGAACATCACAGTAGAAAATCCGGTGATAGATATGAATTACTGGAATTTCCTTCATGGCGCTGAATTTGGCGGAGCGGGTGAGGTTTCAATTGAGGCGATTGAAGGGTCACCATTTGCCAAAGTAGACATTTCGAATGGCGGGAATGTGCCATATTCCTTGCAGCTTGTCCAGTATGTGACGCTTGTTAAAGGTCAGGCCTACAAAATTAGCTTTGATGCAAAGGCATCAGCGCCGCGCAGCATGAGCTTGAAGTTTGGCGGTGATGCGAACAGCGGCTGGGGAATTTATTCCGACAACTTTGAAGCATCCTTGAAGGATCAGGTCGGTCATTATGAGTATCGCTTCCTCATGACTGACAAAACAAATGCTGCTGCGAGGTTGGAATTCAATTTAGGTCAAAACGTAAATGATGTGTGGATCGGAAATGTTCATTTAGAGGAAATCGATGAGTTAATTGAACCAAGTGCTGCAAAAGCTCCACTGAATAACGGCAATCACATTTACAATGGAGGTTTTGATCTAGGGACGATGGATCGCCTGCTCTATTGGAACACAAAAATAACGGATTCGGCTGCTGTTGACATCAGTGTAGATCCATTATTGCGCAGGTTAAACATTAATATTTCTGATGGTGGTACTAATGCTTCGTCTATAAAACTAACCCAACAGGGCATTAATCTGCTGCAAAAGGATTCGTATGAGCTGACTTTTGATGCAGAAGCTTCGGCCGCTCGGACCATTACCGTACAGCTTAAGAGCAAAGACGGATCAACGATTTATTCGGGTCCACACGCGATTCAGCTAGATACATCGAAAAGTTTGCATAAGCTCTCATTTACGATGCCTCCTAACGTAACAGACGAGGAAGCGCAGCTTGAATTTTTGCTAGGCGGCAGCAACGCTGGGGTTCAGCTGGATAACATTAAGCTTATTCGCACAACAAATTTGAACGTTGATTTTACAGGCGTCGAGTTGTTTCCGCTTAAGAATGGAGATTTCTCCAATGGGCTAAGCGGCTGGGAGCCGTTTACGCAAGGAGGTACAGCAGCATTCATGGAATCGAATGGAGCTGCAAAAATAGCGGTAACAAACGTAGGAGGGGAAGCCTGGAACGTGATGTTTAACCAGTCGAACCTTAAGCTTTCCAAGGGGATGACGTATGTGCTCTCTTTTGATGCGAGTTCGACGGTAGCACGCGACATCGAAGCGGCTCTCGAAAATGCTGGTTATACACGGCGTTTTTATACGGGACCTTTGATGCTGACACCTTCGATGCAGCATTTTGAATTTACATTTAAGATGATGACCGATGATAATGTCGCTCTTAAATTTTTACTTGGCAAAACTCCAAAAAGTGCAGCTGCACCGCATGACATTTTCTTTGATAATGTTGTGCTGGAGGTGAAGGATGCGCCAATGCTGCGCCCGCCAACCTTAATACCAGATAAAACGGATAACCTAGTAGGGAACGCGGTAGAAATCCGTTTTGTAGAAAACGAAGCATGGAGAACGGCGATTAGTGCAATTGAAGTGAATGGAGCTGTACTGGCTGGTGCAAAGTATACGCTTCAGCCTGGCAGCATCGTGATTGATCAATCTGTTTTTGCAAGCGATCAATTATATACGATTAATGTCAAATCGACGGGCTTTGCCGATACAAGTGTTAATCAATTAATGCTTGCAGCAGATGGAAACCTTGTTCTAAACGGTGGAATGACGAATGGGTCAGCTAACTGGGTGCATTGGTTTGGTGATGGAGGAGATTCGAAATATATACCTAAAGATGGTGTTGCCCAAATCGACATCTATTACCATGGGGGCATGCACCCAGAATGGAATGTTCCTGTCGGCTGGTCCACACAGTTCAACCAAAGCGGAATCAAGCTAGAGGCAGGTAAATCCTATGAGCTTTCCTTTAACGCATGGTCAACGGTTAATCGTCCGATTGCAGTGGAGCTGGGTGGATATAACAACACTGAAAGCGTACATTTTAATCTGACTGGTGATTCAGCTGCTGTTTATAAGAAAAGTTTGCGGCCAAATAGCAACGTGGATATGACTCTTAAGTTTTTGCTTGGCAACGTCGTAAATGGTGCTTTTGTTACGCCTGATGGTGAGCATACGATTTACATTGATAATGTCGCTATTCGTGAAGTGGCAGCACCACCGGTATTAGTGGCCGATTCGACTGAAAACAAAGTCGGACAGACAATTGAGCTGACATTTGCAGACTCCCCTGCTTGGCGTGCCGCAATTACGCAGCTTACGATTGACGGTGCAGCTGTCCAGAGCAGCAGCTACACGGTTGAGGCAGGTAAAATCAAGCTTAATGCAGATTTATTTACAAGTGTCAAAACGTATCTCATCACCGTTGCCGCAGCTGGATACGGCATCAGCGAGGTGCAGCAGCAGGTGAAGACGGCTGCCGCAAACATTGCTCTTCATAAAGCTGCTGCTGCATCATCAGGCAATCAACCAGCAGCTAACGCTGTAGATGGAGCGGGCAGTACGAGATGGGAGTCAGAGTCAACAGATCCTCAGTGGCTTTCTATTGATTTAGGCGCAGTCTATAAGCTGGAAAGTGCTGTTCTGAGCTGGGAGGGAGCATATGGAAAAGCTTATAAGCTGCAAGTATCCTCGGCGGCAGCGCCTGGAGAAAGCGACTGGACGGATGTATTTACAGAAGCCGCAGGTAATGGCGGTCTCGATAACATTACATTAAACGGGCAAGAAGCAAGGCATATTCGAATGGTTGGATCTGCTAGGGGCACCAATTACGGTTATTCCCTGTGGGAGTTTGAGGTGTACGGCACATGGGTAAGCGGCGGCGAAGGAGGAGGAAACGGAGGCAATCCGGATCCTGGAACCACTCCGAATCCAGTGCTAGTGAACTTAGCGCTTAACAAGCAAGCTGTTGCATCAAGCTTTAATGCCGTCTTTCCTGCTCATTTGCTAACAGATGGCGATAAGGGTACAAGATGGGAAGCAAAATGGAGTGACAATAATACAGCTCCGTATCATGCAGAATGGTTTTATATTGATTTGGAAAAAGTTCATTCCATTAATAAAATCATTTTGACTTGGGAAGCTGCTTATGGAAAAGCGATCGATATTCAAGTTGCTGCAGCAGGAAGCGACTTATCGGAAGGAAGCACAGATTGGAAGACGGTACATTCCTTGAACCGAGAATTGAAAGCAGAAGACTTTGTTGAAACAATCACCCTTGCAAGCAGTGCGGAGGCTAGATATATTCGTATTTTAGTGACAGAAAAAGGTCTTCCTCCATATGGTCCATCACTTTTTGAGATTGAGGTTTATGAATAACTGTTTTATTTAGAGTGATAAAGAGAGCATGCTTCTACAGGGAATCCTGTGAAGTATGCTCTTTTGTCTTTTTGACGTACAATGGTTGCTCTTAAGGCAAACTATTGTTTATTAATGATGATTTAATGAAGAATGGTAAATATATATTGCGACATATATAAATATATGTTACATATTAAATAACGGAAACGACCTCAACATGTGTTCTAATTATTTATTCCGTCATATGAAAGCAAAGGGAGACTGGATCATGGAGAGAGAATTAGCATTAGAGCTTGTACGTGTAACGGAACTGGCTGCGCTCGCATCGGCGCCTTGGATGGGAAGAGGCGATAAGAATAGCGCTGATGGAGCAGCAACATCTGCGATGCGCTCCATGTTTGATTCAGTGTCCATACGCGGTACTGTCGTCATAGGCGAAGGGGAAATGGATGAAGCGCCGATGTTGTACATTGGGGAGGAAGTAGGAAGCTTGAATGGCCCCGAGGTTGACGTAGCGGTTGATCCGCTTGAAGGTACGGAAATCGTAGCCAAAGGACTTAACAATGCAATGTCCGTGCTTGCAGTCGCAGGAAAAGGCCAGCTTTTGCATGCTCCTGATATGTACATGGAGAAGCTCGCTTTCGGTCCTGCTCTTGTTGGCAAGCTGTCGATAACTGATCCGATGGATGTAACGCTCCGTAAAGCGGCTGACGCTTTAAACAAGAAGGTTTCGGATTTAACGGTTATGATTTTGGACAGGACGCGCCATGAAGCGATCGTCAAGGTGCTGCGCCGCGTGGGTGTGCGTATAAAGTTTTTGTCGGATGGTGACGTTGCAGGCGCGATGGCACCTGCATTTCCTGAAGCAGGCATTGATTTATATGTAGGCTCAGGAGGAGCGCCAGAGGGTGTACTGGCTGCGGCAGCGCTGAAGTGTTTAGGCGGCGAGCTGCAAGCAAGGCTGATGCCGGCGGATAGCAACGAGTACAATCGCTGCGTGAAAATGGGGATAGAAGATCCGTATCGCGTGCTTACGATGGAGGATATGATTGGAACGGGCGATGTTTATTTTGCAGCAACAGGCGTTACGCCAGGAGAGTTTTTGGGCGGAGTTCAGTATTTTCCTGACGAGAGGGCAGAAACGCATTCCATCGTAATGCGCGCTAAGACCAAAACGATCCGATTCGTACGTGCTATGCACTATTTGCCGAATAAAACATTTTTAAATAATGATAAATAATTATGAATGGTGTTGTCGGCCGCTAGGCCGACCACCATAGAAATAACTTTCTAATAATACAATGAGCAGAAAGAATATAATTCAGCTGATTGGAAATTAACGGACATCAGATCCGTTATTTGCTTGGAATCCACTATTTTTAAGGATCTAACGGACCTACAGTCTCTTATTTGGCTTCAAAAGCCATGATTATGCTTCAATTTATATAAATAACGTATCTGATGTCCGATAGAATTGTATTTGAGCTATATTTACCATAATAGCGGAACCTATGTCCGTTAGTGGTGCGAGCGAGCTTAACTAGACTATCCACATTAACTCCGACAAACCCAAGCCCCCAAGCCCCCCACCTATAACTAATATCGATACTGAGCTCGATACACTACAGTTACTCTTCATTCGATGAGCGAGATGCATATTACTGAAAAAACTCCCGTCAATTCTAGTACATCCCTCCTTTAGAGTAGATGTTGTCGAATAAGCGGGAGTTTTTTAAGTAAACCCATAAGACGTCCGTCACTAATGAGATTAGCGGAGGGTTTTCCTGTTAGTTTTCATGTGAGGTGGCTGCTTACTTTTAGTGCTTCATTGTGTGTAAATGCTCACACAGCTGAACGGGCCTTCTTCCGTAAAAGTAACTCAAATGCTAAGTAGAAGTGCTAATGTTGACTATTAGTACGTTAGTTGCCGCCTGGTATGAACTTTTTCAACCAAGTTCCAAAGCTGGATGGATTGCGAGTTTGGATCAGAACGACACCTTCACCGCGGAAGCGGCATACGAGACCCTCACCGCTCGTGATGCTGGATAACCAGCCTTTAGACGCTTTTTCTATCGTATAGTTCATATAGCCCGGCCAAGCAACTAAATGACCGTTATCGATGATGACTTCTTCGCCATGGCTCAGGTTTAGAGCATGGATCGCGCCATATGAGGAGAGAAACACTGTGCCTCGGCCGCTGATTTCTACAATAAAGAAACCTTCGCCCGATAAGAGTCCCTTGCCTAGGTTTTGCATTTTTGTATTGACTTCTATGCCGCTGGTGCCAGCTAAGAAACCGTCCTTTTGTACATAAAGCTTATAAGAGCCGTCGAGTTCAATCGCTTCAATATCTCCGAGAGAAGGAGGGGCAAGGTGGACTTCACCTTGACCCCGATTTGCTGTCATCTCTTGGAAAAAGAACGTCTCTCCGCTTAACATTCTACCGAGCCCACGCATAAACCCGCCGTCTGTTGTCCCTTTAAGATCAATAGTAGGTGACATGGACACCATTGCACCCATTTCGGCTTTTACGCTCTCGCCCGGATTGAGCTTCACCTTCAGCATGGCAAAGGCGCCTTTATAAAAAATATCATAGTTCATGTATTAACCTCCTCAAAGGTTTTACCTAAGCAATATCTACTTCGCCTCCATCGCATCAAGCTCGCGATGTAAAACTACGCTTCGCCTCCATCGCATCAAGCTCGCGATGTAAAACTACGCTTCGCCTCCATCGCACTAAGCTCGCAATGTAAAACGAAGCTTCGTAAATTCCGTTTAGTCAAGCGGAGGCTGTGTCACACCTTCGCGCTCTGCTTGTCTGCGATGAGCCATCCGACTTGCTGCCGAGGCAGCGATAGCCCCAACGATATCGTCCAAAAACGTATGGATTTCTCCGTCGGTTTTGTCGTTCAGCTTGACCAAAATGCCGGGCTTCAGCTTATCGACATATCCGAAATTCGTAAACCCGATGCTTCCATACACATTGACAATGGACAATGCCAAAATTTCATCGCAACCATAAAGACTTTCGTCATGCTTGATCATATCCTGCAGCGGAGCCATAAGCTTGCCTTCCTCGGCGAGGATATCAAGCTGGATGCCGGTCAAAACGGCATTTTGCACCTCGCGCTTCGATAGGACGGCATCAATATGGACGATACAATCCTCTGGCGTTAAGCCAGGGAAATAGTCTTTTTGCAAAAAATGTACGAGCTCGGCGATAGCCAGCTTTGTTACTCCGCGTTTGAGGAGCCATTCGTCTGTAGCCTCAGCCACTTTGCGGCTGTTGAGGCTATAAGTTTCGGGATTGGACATGTTTTTGTTCCCCCTTAGGATTTTATGGACAAAACTGGTCTAAAAAAGGGAAGGGCTCGTATACATAGTACTACAAATAAGGAGTTGTACAAAGCCGCTAGGCAAAACTTGATTAGGGAGGAAAGGTCAATATGATTCAAAAAAGATGGATTAGGGGTGCTGTACTTTCGGGGGTTCTCGTGCTGCCCATTCTTACTTCGGGTTGTGGTCTGTTTTCCAAGCAGACAAGCCAATCAATCGATCCGCCACAGGTTGAGGTTAAGGATGGAGTAGAAGGTGCAGAAACTGGACAGGCAATCGGAGTTGGCGAAGAAGCGCAAATGACAGTATACCTTGAAGATCGTAACGGTTATTTGGCTCCAATCTCACTTCAGACCTCGCTCGGAGCGAATGAGCAAGCCGCACAAAAGGCACTGGAAATGATGGTCGAGAATGGGGCGTACGCGAATCAGCTGCCTGAGGATTTCCGCGCAGTTATCCCGCAAGGCACTCAAATTAAATCGTATAAATACGATAAAGAGCAAAAGCTTGCTAAAGTTGAATTTTCTGAGCCGTTCAGTGACTACAATCCACAGGACGAACGTACTATCGTTGAAGCGATCACATGGACTCTGACAGCTATGCCAGGGATTGAAGGCGTAGAAATTTGGTATGAAGGCGCTAAGCTGCCAGAAATGCCACAAGACGGCTTCCCGCTTGACAATACGCTGACACGTTCAGTAGGCATTAATATCGAAGCAGCAGACGGTGTGAACTATGCGCAATCAACGCCTGTAACGCTATACTTCTCCGCTCAAACGTTAAACGACGAACAATATTATGTGCCCGTTACTAGACTAGTTGCTCGCTCGGAGACTCCAACGAAAGCAGCGCTGGAACAGCTCATTTCGGGTCCGCTTAACAAAAAAGAGTTGACCAGTGTAATCATTCCGGATGTACAAGTGAAGGATGTTGTACAGGAAGGTGATGTTGTCACTGTAGATTTGCAGGATGAAGCGTATCAGCAAGGTCAGAAGCTTCCGACCGAAATGCTTCAGGCACTTGTGCTTTCTATAACTGAAAATACGAAAGCAGCAACGGTTCAAATTAAAGTAAATGGAGAATCTAACTTTACGGACGAAGCGAACAACTCTTATAGCGAGCCTGTAGGCAGACCGCATCATGTCAACGCTATTAAGTCATAAGAGATAACTCCGGAATGTACAAAGAGGCCGATCAAAAGTGAACGCTTTTGAAAAGCCTCTTTTGTGCATTTATTAGCATGTATTAGGTCTGAACGGTCTATTTTAAACAGAAGCAAACATGCAAAAAACTTCCACTGATCAGCTGAATTTGTACAATCATGACCGCTTCACTTTTCTTTTTCACGGGCAGCGGATGCAATTCACAGGTTACTTTGTTAAAATAGGAAAGATTGCAGGATGGGATACTTTTGTTTTCTAATCGAAAAACGCTAGCACTCAGGAGGAAATTAGAATGAGAAACGATGGTCGGCAACCGAACCAGCTTCGGCCGGTAACCATAACGACAGGTGTCAATAAATACGCAGAAGGATCGGTTCTCATCGAGGTTGGAGAGACGAAGGTCATTTGTACAGCGAGCGTGGAGGATAGAGTACCTCCATTTATGAAAGGGCAAGGCAAAGGCTGGATTACAGCTGAATATGCAATGCTGCCTCGCGCAACACATACACGCAATATTCGTGAAGCGGCTAAGGGGAAGCTGACAGGACGGACGATGGAAATTCAGCGCCTCATTGGTCGTGCATTGCGTTCGGTCATTGATTTGCAAGCACTAGGTGAGCGGACTATTACGCTTGATTGCGATGTCATTCAAGCCGATGGCGGTACTCGTACGACATCTATTACAGGTGCGTTTATCGCGCTTTCCATTGCAATTAACAAAATTTCCGAGAAGGTACAATTTGCAAAATATCCGATTACAGATTTTTTGGCGTCGGTAAGTGTAGGCGTCATTCAAGAGAGAGCGCTGCTTGATCTGAACTACGAGGAAGATTCCAAAGCTAAGGTAGATATGAACGTTGTTATGACGGGCAGCGGCAAGTTTGTTGAGGTGCAAGGAACTGGCGAGGAAGCACCATTTTCGCGCGATGAGCTTAACCAATTGCTGCAACTTGGAGAAGAGGGTATTCACGAGTTGATCAGCAAGCAAAAGGATGTTCTCGGTCCTTTGGCGGCGCGAATCGGAGGTTAGTATTCTGATGAAGCATTCCATATTAAATCATGCTGTTATTGTTGTAGCAACAAAAAATGCAGGTAAGGTGAAAGAATTCGCACATGCGCTTCAGAAGCTTGATAAATCAGTAGAAAGCTTGCTGGATTATCCGCAAATTCCGGATATCGTGGAAGATGGCGATACGTTTGCCGCCAATGCTCGCATCAAAGCAAAGACGACGGGAGACATTCTTGGCGTTCCTGTGCTGGCTGATGATTCAGGCTTGCGCGTTGCAGCGCTGAATGGTGATCCAGGGGTCTATTCCGCTCGTTATGCAGGTGAGAATGCGACTGATGGTGAAAACAATGCCAAGCTCATTCAGGAGCTTCATCAACTAGCTGAACATGCAGAACGAGAAGAATTGCAAGACGGGTCCAAAATACTGAGCAAAGCGCAGTTCGTATGCGCGTTAGCGCTGTATGATCCGGCGACCGGTTTGTTTCTGGAATCGGAGGGTACAGTGGATGGCGTTATCACGGATAATCCTCACGGCAATGGCGGCTTCGGTTATGATCCGCTGTTTTGGCTTCCTAGCTTGAATCGCGGGATGGCCGAGCTGTCAAAGGAAGAAAAGCAGCAGATCAGCCATCGCGGCGATGCATTAAGAAAGCTCCTTCCCTTGCTTGAGCAAGCATAATAATTGAAAAAGCAACCCTATCCAAGAGCAGCTGAATGCAGCGGCTTTTAGCGGATGGGGTTGCTTTTTTTGTGATGAGAACAAAAACATTATCCTTGTCAGCTTATGATATGACGACCTTATATTCCTTTAACCATAAATTCACTTGATATAAATAAGCGAATAGCTGCGGACCGGACATCAATTGACCAAACCAAGGGGTATTCGAGCTTGCGGATTCCGACTCGGTTAGCGCTCTAACCTTTTCTACATTAATTAATGGAAGGAGCGGAGAGCTGGAATCGTTCAGTACATCTAACAAAAGCCCTTTGACTGCGGCCAAATAGTTCGGATTATGCGTTTTAGGATAGGGGCTTTTTTTACGAGTCAATACGTCCTCAGGCAATACACCGCGCAGCGCCTTGCGCAATATTCCTTTTTCGCGATCGCCGGATGTTTTGATCTCCCAAGGGATATTCCAAACATATTCAACTAACCGATGATCACAGAAAGGGACACGGACCTCAAGGCCCGCTGCCATGCTCATTCGATCCTTGCGGTCTAGAAGCGTTGGCATGAAGCGGGTAATGTTCAAGTACGACATTTGACGCATCTTACGCAGCTGCTCAGATTCACCATCAAGATGAGGAACCTCTGCTATCGCTTGGGAATAACGATCCCCAATGTAGTCAAGCGGTTTAATCCAAGCGGCAACGTCAGGTGCGAGCAGATCAGCACGCATTACTGAAGCAAGCGACCAAGGGAAGGTATTTGCATTTAAAGCCTCTTCGCGATGAAACCAAGGATAGCCGCCAAAAATTTCATCGGCAGCTTCGCCTGATATCGCTACGGTTGCATCTTTTTTTATTTCATGGCAAAAGAGCAGCAACGAAGCATCAACATCGGCCATGCCCGGAAGATCGCGAGCAAAGGTGGCTGCTTTCAATGCGCCGACCAAATCAGGTGTATCAAACTGTATAGGATGATGAATTGTGCCTAGATGCGTCGTCATTCTCTCGATCCATGGCGCATCACTATTAGGCTGGAAGGCATGTGCCTTAAAATGTTTATCGTTGTCCGCATAATCAACAGAATACGTGTGGACATTCCCTTGCCCGTTCTCGTTGTAATAATTGACAGCAAGTGTAGTTAGCGCACTGGAATCAAGGCCGCCAGACAGCAGGGTACATACAGGAACGTCTGAAACGAGCTGCCGCTCAACGGTATCTTTTAGCAGCGCTCCTACCTGTTCAGCTGTTTCTTCTATATTTTGCCCATGGGGGCTGCTCTCAAGCTGCCAGTACGTAATCGTCTTCACGCCAGCGTGATTGACGGTCATACACTTGCCAGGTCTAAGCTCATTGATTTGCTTATATACACCATGGCCTGGAGTGCGTGCTGGTCCTAAAATAAAAATCTCAGCAAGCCCTTCCGCTCCAACCTCCGGCTTCACGGCAGGGTGTGCCAATATACATTTTTGTTCGGAGCCAAAAATAAACAAACCGTCCTGTGTGCTATAGAACAGCGGTTTGACGCCAAGCCGATCACGTGCCAGAAATAGTTCTTGCTCTAATACATTCCATATGGCAAAAGCAAATATTCCGTTAAAACGCTCTACGCAAGACTTGCCCCATTCCATAAAAGCGACCAGCAGCACTTCTGTATCACAATTTGTCGTAAAGATTCTGCCCCTGCTTTCAAGCTCCTTGCGAAGTTCTGGTGCATTATACAATTCCCCGTTATAGACAACGACATATTTGTCGTCGCCGGTATGGCGAATCATTGGCTGTGCCCCGTTCTCCGGATCAATGACGGATAAACGTCGATGGCCTAAAGCGCAATGAGCTGATATCCACGTACCGGAAGCGTCGGGACCGCGCGGTGCAAGGGTGTCTGTCATCTTCTCTAAGCTTTCACTTTGCTTAGTCAGATCACGGTTCCAGTCGATCCAGCCGGTAATTCCACACATTGATCTCATTCCTCTCTTTTGCTGGTCTCAAAGTAGCGATAATATCAGTTATATGCAGAATAAGGGATAAAATGTCTGTCCGACGGGGGATGCTAGAAGTGGCTGTGAAAAGTAATAAATGCAGGAAGGAGTGTGCGATTGATGGCAGAGCAAGAAGCAGGCAGTGAAGAACGCAAGCATTATTTCGTTTCTGTTCAGGCGGGACAAATATTAGAGGATCCACAGGCAGCTGCGTATGAGCTTGAGATTATAATGAACGAAAATGAGCATACGAAGCTTAGAGAGCTGTTTGATGAGCTGTCCAGCATGGATGAAGCGGAGATGTTTCATTTCTCGTACAGTCCGTTTGGCTCAGCAAGCGATGGCGAAATCAATGCAGGTTACGATCAGTTGATTGAGCGTATTTACAGGAAATTGTATGAGTTAGGAACGGACACGACGAAGCAGCATATCGAATCGATGCAGTTTTTTTAATAAGCGGATAAGTAAGCATAAACAGGGTGTTGCAGAAGCTGAATAGCAGAGGCAACATCCTGTTTTTTTATAAAATAATAAATAAATATAAGATGATTGATACTATAAAAATGAATAAGAGTGTTTTTTCTAAATTATATCACTGCTTTTACGTAATCATTTCTATTATATTGCTACAAAAAATGATATACTTCTACAAAAAATAGTGGAGGGTTTTCGTTTTGCAAAAGTTAGTTTTTTTTGTCGGAGTAGCGGGGACGGGCAAAACAACGGTAGCTAGAAAGTTGTCTGCTCGCATTCCAGCTGCTTTTCTTGACCGGGATACGATAGGCGGTCGTTTTGTTGAGGCTATATTGGAGTTAAACGGCCTGGATAAAAGAGATCGGGATTCTGATTATTACAAAAAGCATTTGCGTGATTTGGAATATGATACGGCGAAGGACGTATGTATCGAAAATTTGGCTGCTGGTCAAAACGTATTTATGATTTCACCTTTTACGGCAGAACTGAAAAACAAACAGTGGATCGAAGAGGTTGTTGAAGCAGCAGGCCTCACGATGGGCGAGGTAGACGTTAAAGTGGTTGTTGTCACGCTGCTGGATATGGATCTGCAAAAAAATCGGATCATCGGGCGTCAAACAGAGCGCGATCAGTGGAAACTGGACAACTGGGGCGACTTTGAGAAGCGGATAGAATTTGTTCCGCAAATCAACTGGGATATTCCTAACTCCTCCATCCTCGTGTTTGATAATAGCGGAGAATTAACGGAAGAGAAAGCCGAGCAATTATTCCAATTTGTTAATGAAAAGCAGGCAACATTATCCGTATAATATAATTAGAAAAGGCGGCTTCATTTTGGGAATTTCCTTATGAAGCCGCCTTTTTATTTGTGGTTTTGTAATTATTTGGTTTTCAAAAATGATTTCAAATGCTGGATAAAGGCTTGTGCCGCAGCTTTAGGCTCACGTGATTTATGTGTAATAATGCCATGCGTCAATAGGAGCTCTTGGTTCAAGGGCAATGACAGCAGCGTACCTGCGGCTACCTCATTAGCTACATTTGATTCTGGTACGAATGAGATGCCCATTCCGCAAGCAACCGTCTGCTTAATGAGCTCAACACTGGAGAAAGACAAATGATCGGCAAGCTCAACATCAACTTCTCTCAGCATATCGCGTCCAAAGGTGTGGTAGATACACTGATCCCCGAAGCTGATGAAGGCGTTGTCGTGCAACGCTTGCCATCCAAGCTGCGCGAAGCGCTCTTCCAGCGTAGGAGCACAGATCAGCAAGAGCTTCTCTTCTATTAAAGGTGCAAATAGAAGGTCGTCACGTTCCGGAGCCTTGGGGACGATGCCGAGGTCAGCGTGATGGTTTACGACTTGTGCGGTAATATCATGCTGCAGACCAGGCGTTAAATGCAGCTTGATCTTGGTGTATTGCTGGAGAAAGCCGGTTAAAAAATGCGGTAGATGAGAGATGGCAAACGACTCTAGAGCTCCAATTCGAACGATACCAGACGGCATGCCAGGCTCCGAGAACGCATCCTGAAGCGATTGTCCAAGCTGGATAAATTGATACGCATAGGGAGCTAGCCGCAAGCCTGCTTCTGTTGGCTCTACGCCGCGCGGCAAACGGTGAAATAGCTTTTTGCCGCTTGCTGTTTCCAAATGTCGAATATGTGAGGTTACCGTCGATTGAACGTAACCGAGACGATCAGCGGCACCGCTGAAGCTTTTCTCCTCCAGCACAGCAGTAAAGGTAACAAAAAAACGACCTTCCCAAGACTCCAGCATGTTAACTCCCCTTAGGTATCGGAATTTGAAATGGGTTCCATTGTAAATATTCAATTCTCGAATGATTTCTCTTATGATAGCATGATGTCATAATAAGAGAAACGGGGAATGAGAAATGCTGAGAAATAAAAATTGGAAGCCGCTGGCGGCAGCGGTTGTTGGCACCATTGTTATCGCATTGCTGCTGACCATGGGCGATTTAATGTCGATTACGCTGATGATGGCTCCATTTGGAGCCAGTTGTGTGATCGTGTTTGTTTTGCCAGATAGTCCGCTTGCCAAAGCCAGAAATGTTGTTGGAGGCCATTTGATCAGCACTGGAGCAGGTCTTGTGATGCTGCATCTGTTCGGAGATGCAACATGGTTCATTGCACTATCTGTTGGATTGTCCATCCTTCTGATGCAGCTAACAAGAACAGTTCATCCACCCGCAGGTGCTGATCCGCTTGTTGTCATGCTAAGCCATGCGGGCTGGTCCTATCTGTTTACTCCGGTCCTTTTCGGAGCGGTGCTGATCGCGCTTGCCGCTTATGGTTATAGGAAATTATTGGCGACCAAGTCAGCAGCTTTGAAGTCATAGAAATAAAAAAAAAGCTGATCCAGTTGGTAAATACCGGGATCAGCCTCTTTTAAATAGATCAGTATATAATAAAAAACCACCTGAATAGGCGGCGTTAATGGATAATAATATGGCGTCCCGGAAGAGATTCGAACTCCCGACCGACGCCTTAGAAGGGCGTTGCTCTATCCAGCTGAGCTACCGGGACACAAGAAATAATATAGCACACATCATTAAATTATTGCAAGTACTTTTTTGAATTTATATTCTTTTTATTATAAAATAAGATTTATGAGTTGTCGGAATACTACATTTGTTTTTTCTTTTGATTGTACATGGTATAATCGTACGCAAGATTGTCCGAATGAACAAAAGGCGCGACCATAAGGCGGTGTTATCATTACAACTCCCAATGACACACAAGGCGACAACAAGGATAACGTTTACTTGTTCCCTAGCATGCTGGACCATTATCAGGTACAGTTAACCCGTATGCTGGAAGCGGAACAATACGGGGAGGCCAAGGAGTTGCTGCGCTTTTTGCTGCAATGCCAGGGCGAGGATGCTCGCCATTATGAAGAGTGGGACAGCTTACTTACATGGCTTGACATGGCTTTTCCTGGAGAAGGAAATGATGGAGAAGATTCGGGATTCCTATCGGCCAAGCGAGAGAAGGAAGAGGACGAGGCGACTATGCGCGAGCAGCTTCTTAATCCTCCTGATCAAGATGAAGCTTATGTGAACCAAGTGCTCTACATCATGCAAAATCATCCGATGATCGATCAGCAAATTCTTGCTCTTGAACGCGCTGCTTATATTCATACTCCAGAAGTGGATGATTCCATTAAAAATTGGCTGGTAACTCAGCAGGTTCACCCTGTCGTTCAGTTTAAGGCTCTGCAATGCTTGCGCAAGCGAGGAGCTGTCGGTTTACTGACACTGGAGAGACTTGGTGAAACCGTAGAGCTTGATTTGGAAGCGACGCCTCTTTCTATGGATGAATTCCCTTCGCCAATTATTAGGATATTGGAGCGGACAGAGCAGGTTGCCGAGGTCGATGATCCCACATTGCCGCATTTTGCTAGAGAGCTTTGGAAGGAAAGTTTACAGTTTTTGTATGGTACGGCTGCTTATCATTGGATGTTGAGAGAAGACGAGGATACAGTTGATTATTTTGCAGCTGCGCTGCATTTGACGCTGCTTCTTACCGTTTACGGCTCGGCAAACGATGACGATATTCGTGATACATACGGCATTACCGAAGGTTTAAGGTTCCGTTATGAGCAAGCATGCAAGGCGCTTAGACAGGTTGCCGTTTTGCAGCAATCGGGAGAAGATGAGCCAGAGTCTTGATAATCTGGGCTAGCTTGTTTATAATAGAATGGTTTATGAAACGTGATAACTACTGATGCATGAGCATTTTCGGAGGGGAAGGCATAAAATGAAAGCAACTTGGGAAAAAATAGACAAGAACATCGTGTCGATCGACGTGGAGGTAGGGGCGGAGAAAGTCACTGTTGCTCTTGATCAAGCATTTAAGAAAGTCGTACAAAAAGTAAACGTACCTGGATTCCGTAAAGGTAAAGTGCCTCGCGGCATGTTCGAATCCCGTTTCGGTATTGAGAGCCTGTACCAGGATGCAATTGACATTCTGTTGCCAGATGCTTATTCCGATGCAATCAAAGAAACTAATCTTGAGCCGGTTGACCGTCCTGAGATTGAAGTTGAGCAATTCGCAAAAGGCGAAACATTCAAATTCAAAGCAAAAGTTATCGTTAAGCCAGAAGTTACACTTGGCGAATACAAAGGCTTGGAAGTTGAATCCGTTGTTTCTGAAGTTACAGAAGAGGAAATCGCAGCTGAACTTGAGCGTTTGCAACAGCGTCATGCTGAGCTTACTGTTGTTGAAGAAGGCGCAGCGGCTAACGGCGACATCACAGTTATCGATTTCGACGGTTATGTAGACGGCGAAGCGTTTGAAGGCGGAGCAAGCGAGCGTTATTCACTAGAGCTTGGTTCGAATTCCTTTATTCCAGGTTTCGAAGAGCAAGTGGTTGGCATGCAAATCGGAGATTTCAAGGACATTGAAGTTAATTTCCCTGAGAGCTACCATGCAGAGCACCTAGCAGGCAAACCAGCTGTGTTCAAAGTGAAGCTTCACGAAATCAAACGCAAAACTTTGCCAACGCTAGACGATGAGTTTGCAAAAGACGTAAGCGAGTTCGATACGCTTGAAGAGTACAAGCAGGATCTCGTTAACAAACTAAAAGAGCGCAAAGATCAAGAAGGCGAACAAGCTCGCGAAACAGCAGTTGTTGACAAAGCTACGGCAGCAGCAGATGTTGAAATTCCAGAGCCAATGATCGTGACTGAAACGGATTACATGATCAAAGATTTCGAAAACCGTCTTAAAATGCAAGGCATGAACATGGACCTATACTTCCAATTCTCCGGTCAAAATGAATCTGTTCTTCGCGATCAAATGCGCGCAGATGCTGAGAAACGCGTTCGCAACAACCTTGTGCTTGATGCAATTGCTAAAGCAGAAAACATCGTTGCAAACGACGAAGATTTGAACGAAGAGCTTGAGAAGCTGTCCAAATCATACAACCGTCCTTCTGCTGAGCTTCGCGACATTTTTGAGAAAAACGGAAATCTTAGCAACTTGCAGGAAGATATTGCACTTCGCAAAACAATTAAGTTCTTGCTTGAAAACAGCAAAGCTGTTTAATAGCCACATACGAATAATTGAATAAATGCTTCACTCAGGATAAGGCACGTCGTTGATACGTGCCTTATTTTGACCCTACATATGGAAATGTGCTCGTTTTGGAGGCTAAACTCCGTACATATCGAACGGCCGGCGTCGTATAATGTATTAGTGGAAAAATGACATGAATACGATGACGTGTTACAATAAGTAAGTAACCAAAGTCATAAACGAAA
Organism: Paenibacillus sp. NRS-1760; assembly: GCF_050467785.1. Classification (NCBI taxonomy): domain Bacteria; kingdom Bacillati; phylum Bacillota; class Bacilli; order Caryophanales; family Paenibacillaceae; genus Paenibacillus; species Paenibacillus sp. NRS-1760. Next base: position 459,786 of record NZ_JBITPK010000010.1, read on the forward strand.
AGAGGTTGGTCGCATGAATCTAGTACCGATCGTAGTCGAACAAACGAATCGCGGGGAACGTTCTTACGATATTTACTCCCGTTTGCTGAAGGACCGTATCATTTTCCTTGGGAGCGCAATCGATGATGATGTTGCAAACTCCATCATTGCACAGCTGCTGTTTCTGGCGGCCGACGACCCAGAGAAAGACATTCATCTATACATTAACTCTCCCGGCGGCTCCGTGACTGCGGGAATGGGTATTTTTGATACGATGCAATATATTAAGCCTGAGGTGTCCACGATTTGTATGGGCATGGCAGCAAGCATGGGTTCGCTGCTTCTAACAGCGGGCGCGAAGGGCAAGCGTTTTGCGCTTCCTAACGCTGAGGTTATGATCCATCAACCACTTGGCGGCGTACGCGGTCAAGCATCTGATATCAAAATCCATGCTGATTGGATTTTGAAAACGAAACAAAAGCTAAACCAAATTTACGTAGACCGCACCGGACAGCCTTATGAAAAAATCGACCGAGATACCGACCGTGACAACTTCATGAGCGCGGAAGAGGCTCTTGCCTACGGTTTGATTGACAAGGTGATTACTGCACCGGTATCGACGATTTAATCGAAGGGGTGATTACATGTTTAAATTCAACGACGAAAAAGGCCAGTTGAAATGTTCTTTCTGCGGCAAATCGCAGGATCAAGTACGTAAATTGGTTGCCGGTCCTGGCGTCTATATATGCGATGAGTGCATTGAGCTTTGTACCGAAATTGTTGAGGAAGAACTCGGCAATGAGGAAGAGCTTGATCTTAAGGATATTCCGAAACCGAAAGATATCCGGGCTATTCTGGATTCTTATGTCATCGGTCAAGAGTTTGCGAAAAAATCGTTGTCTGTAGCGGTTTATAACCATTACAAACGGATTAATTCCGGAAGCAAAATCGAAGACGTAGAATTGCAAAAGAGTAACATTTTGCTGCTAGGTCCTACAGGCTCAGGCAAAACGCTGCTAGCTCAAACGATGGCTAAAATTTTGAATGTTCCATTTGCAATTGCAGATGCTACTTCGCTAACAGAAGCAGGTTATGTGGGCGAAGACGTTGAGAACATTTTGCTTAAGCTCATTCAAGCTGCCGATTATGATGTGGAAAAAGCGGAACGCGGCATTATTTATATCGATGAGATCGATAAAGTAGCTCGCAAATCGGAAAACCCATCCATTACGCGCGATGTTTCTGGCGAAGGTGTTCAGCAAGCATTGCTCAAAATATTGGAAGGTACAGTTGCATCCGTTCCTCCGCAAGGTGGACGCAAGCATCCGCATCAAGAATTCATTCAAATCGATACAACGAATATTTTGTTCATTTGCGGCGGCGCATTCGATGGCCTCGAATCATTGATCAAACGTCGTATCGGTAAGAAAGTAATCGGCTTTAGCTCTACAGGCGAATTGCAGAAGGATCTTAAAGCTGGTGAATACCTCACGATGGTATTGCCAGAGGATCTGCTCAAATTCGGTTTGATTCCGGAGTTTGTAGGCCGTCTGCCTATCATTTCGACGCTTGAGCCGCTTGATGAGCCTGCACTCGTTCGGATTTTATCCGAGCCGAAGAACGCGCTTGTGAAGCAATATCAGAAGCTGCTTGAAATGGACAATGTGAAGCTTGATTTCGAACCGGCTGCACTTGATGCTATTGCGAAAGAGGCAATTAAGCGCAACACCGGAGCTCGTGGCTTGCGTGCGATTATTGAAAGCATTATGCTGGAAGTTATGTACGAGGTACCATCACGCGATGATCTAAGTACATGCCTAATCACAGAGCAAACCGTTCAAGAAAAAATCATGCCTGAGCTTACCGCTAAGAAAAGCAAGAAGAAAGAAGAGAGTGCGTAAGCCAGCACTCCAGTATAAGAAGCTATAAGTCTAGGCTTATAACTTAACTTATATATGACCGCGAAACGAGCTGTTTCCGCTACATTGTAATGGAATGGGAGCAGCCGTTAACGCTTGACTACCGTCATTGTTTCCACCCAGCCGCGCGGTTTCTAAAACCGCCAGTCAAAGGGTGGACTTTGCCGTTCATGGGAGAGATAAGCTTATGTACTTACGTCAAGATACGGTACCGGTTAAAGTCGGCAATCTAACGATTGGCGGCAGTAACGAAGTGATTATTCAAAGTATGTGTACGACGAAGACTGCTGATGTCGAAGCTACTGTTGCGGAAATACTAGGACTTGAAGAAGCTGGCTGCCAGCTTGTCCGGGTTACTGTCAACAACAAGGAAGCGGCGGAAGCTATTAAGGAAATCAAGAAACGCATTCATATTCCGCTTGTTGCGGATATTCATTTTGACTATCGCTTGGCACTGCTAGCTATCGAGAACGGCATCGACAAAGTGCGGATTAATCCGGGCAATATCGGTCGCCGCGAACGCATCGAAGCGGTTGTTAAGGCTTGTAAGGAAAAAGGCATTCCGATCCGGATTGGCGTTAACGCCGGTTCATTAGAAAACCATTTGCTAGAAAAGTACGGTTACCCGACGCCGGAAGCAATGGTAGAGAGCGCGTTGTTCCATATCGGTATTTTGGAGGAGCTCGATTTCCACGATATTATCGTATCTCTCAAAGCTTCGGATGTTCCAATGGCCATTGCTGCGTACTCGATGGCGGCAAAAGTCATTAAATATCCGCTACACCTAGGCATTACAGAAGCTGGAACGCTGCACACAGGCACGATTAAGAGCTCCGCTGGTATTGGTGCTTTGCTCGCGCTTGGCATTGGCAACACGCTGCGTATCAGCCTTAGCGCTGACACGGTAGAGGAAGTCAAGGTTGCTCGTGAGCTTCTTAAAACCTTTGGTCTAATTACAAATGCTGCAACACTCGTTTCCTGCCCTACTTGCGGTCGTCTAGATATCGATCTGTTTTCGATTGCAAATGAGGTAGAAGATTATATTTCAAAAATTAAAGTGCCAATCAAAGTTTCTGTGCTTGGTTGTGCGGTCAATGGCCCAGGCGAGGCTCGTGAAGCAGATATCGGTATCGCTGGCGCTAGAGGCGAGGGCATGCTTTTCCGTTATGGGGAGCTCATTCGCAAGGTGCCAGAAGCTGAATTGCTGTCTGAGCTAAAGAAGGAAATTGACGAAATCGTACGCGTTTTTGAAGCGACGGGTGAAATACCTGGCCGCAAGCATCATACACCTGCATGATCATTTTTATGAAAAGGTTTATTTACGTCATTTGCAGACGTGAGTAAGCCTTTTTTTGTTGATAACAAAGGGGGGAAGTCGTGTTATAACGCTTCTTATGATGAATGTGATGGTAGGCATGTATTGAACTCTATACATTGCGTGAGAATAGGATATTCCTCTAAGTAACGAGCTGCGCTAAAGTAATTTCCCCTTTCCGAACCCGAGGTTACAAAATAAAGAGAATTGCTTGTGAAAAATAACAGCATTAACGGTTATTACCACATCGTAGAGGCAATACTATTTTATACGCATGTTTATTAAGGTTAGCTATGTACATTGAAATCAACGAAGCAGGTCTAAGTTCTTCTCTTAAGCCTCCTTGTAGTTGCATGATTAGCTAGAAAGGTATGAAAATGAAGCAAAATATTTAATTATTATTTCCATTTAAGGATTATATTCCTGCGGAAATGATCGTCACTATTCAAATGGCTACAGCCGTTTACGCTTGAAATATAAGAATGAAAATAGCTGATCATATTCATAAGAATCTTATATTTCTACGCGAAACGAAGCTTACACTATTTCATCGGCTAAAGCCGTTTACGCTTGAAATATAAGAATGAAAATAGCTGATCATTTTCATAAAAAGCTTATATTTCTACGCGAAACGAAGCTTACACTATTTAGACGGTTTCAGCCGTTTACGCTTGAAATATAAGGATGAAAATAGCTGATTATTTTCATAAGAATCTTATATATCTACGCGAAACGAGCTTACACTATTTAGACGGTTTCAGCCGTTTACGCTTGAAAGGAGCGGATTACTAATGAGTTTAAGTGTTGTATTAATGTTGATTCAAGTGTTTTTTGCAGTTGTTATCGGCTTGTATTTCTGGAATTTGCTGCGCAATCAGAAGACGAACCGCTCGGCCGTTGATCGCGAGTCTCGCAAGGAGATGGACAAGCTCAGAAAGCTTAGGAGTGTATCGCTTACGAAGCCTCTATCGGAGAAGACAAGGCCGCAAGCGATGCAGGACATTGTTGGCCAACGTGACGGTCTGCGTGCCTTAAAGGCGGCGCTGTGCAGCGCAAACCCTCAGCATGTTATCATTTATGGCCCTCCAGGTGTTGGGAAGACCGCTGCGGCGCGTGTCGTGCTGGAGGAAGCCAAAAAAAATCCTTCCTCGCCGTTTTTGCCTGAAGCGAAATTTACAGAGATCGATGCGACTACCGCTAGGTTTGATGAGCGCGGAATAGCTGATCCGTTAATCGGCTCGGTTCATGATCCTATTTATCAAGGTGCAGGTGCGATGGGGGTAGCAGGTATTCCTCAACCTAAGCCAGGCGCTGTGACGAAGGCACATGGCGGAATCTTGTTTATTGACGAAATAGGTGAATTGCATCCGATTCAAATGAATAAATTATTAAAGGTACTGGAAGATCGTAAAGTGTTTCTGGAGAGCGCGTATTATAATTCGGAGGATTCGAATATACCAGTGTATATTCATGATATTTTCCAAAACGGCCTGCCTGCTGATTTCCGTCTAGTCGGTGCAACAACACGGTCGCCACAGGAAATTCCGCCAGCTATCCGTTCGCGCTGCATGGAGGTGTTTTTTCGTCCGCTGCTTGCTGAGGAGATTGGCTTAGTAGCAGAAAACGCAGTGAAAAAAATCGGCTTTGCACCTTGTCCTGAAGCGATCGATGTCGTCAAGCGATATGCGACGAACGGACGCGAAGCGGTTAACGTCATTCAGCTGGCTGCGGGTGTAGCTCTATCCGAAAAAAGGGACAGCATCGCTGCGGGCGATATTGAATGGGTTGTGAACAGCAGTCAAATTCCGCCGCGCCCTGATCGCAAGGTGCCGGATGCACCGCAAATCGGTTTCGTAAATGGCCTTGCTGTATATGGTCCAAATATGGGCACGCTGCTCGAAATCGAAGTAAGCGCAATTCCTGCAGCTTCTGGCAAAGGTCTGTTTACAATAACAGGCGTTGTAGACGAGGAAGAACTTGGCGGAGGATCGCGGACGCTTAGAAGAAAAAGTATGGCAAAGGGCTCAGTCGAAAACGTAATTACAGTTTTGAGACGTATCGGGCTTAATCCGCAGGACTTTGACTTGCATATCAACTTCCCTGGCGGTACGCCGATTGATGGCCCTTCTGCCGGCATTGCGATGGCAACAGCTATTACATCAGCAATAAAAGGCATTCCAATTGACAATAAACTGGCCATGACAGGTGAAGTTGGCATACATGGAAACGTAAAACCTGTTGGCGGCGTATTAGCTAAAGTTGAGGCAGCTTTCCAAGCTGGCGCTAAAACAGTCATTATCCCGAGGGAGAACTGGCAAGCGATTTTTGCAGACTTGGAAGGTCTTAAGGTCATTCCTGTCGAAAAGGTGGAAGAAGTGTTCAAGTTTGTGTTCCCAGATACTGAAGTGTCCCCTGTGCGGGTCGAAGCTCCGCTTGGAACCGATCTTTTTATCGCTTCAGCCGTTCCGTATTTGCAGGCTGATTCCGTAGAATGATAAACTAGGGTAGACGTTAACAATTGGAGGTGCTGGTGTGGGACCTAGTAAATCGAAAGGTCGTCGGCTGCCCTTGCTTCCGCTTAGAGGGCTACTCGTTTATCCCAGCATGGTGCTCCACCTTGATGTGGGTAGGGACAAATCGGTTCGAGCGTTAGAACGCTCGATGGTCGAAGATCATATGATATTGCTTTGTTCACAGTCTGAAGTGAACATTGAGGAGCCGACTGAGGAAGATATATATAAAGTTGGCACCATAGCAAAAGTAAGGCAAATGCTAAAGCTGCCTAACGGCACGATCCGTGTGCTGGTGGAAGGCGTATCGCGTGCTGAGATTTTGGACTATTTGCCGAACGACGAGTTTTATGAAGTATCTGTAAAAGAATTGCCGGAGCAGGAGACGGATGATCCTGAAGTCGATGCGCTTATGCGCTCGGTCTTGAACCAATTCGAGCATTATATTTCATTATCGAAGAAGGTTACGCCTGAAACCTATGCGGCGGTTTCCGACATTGATGATCCGGGCCGCCTTGCGGATGTCATTACGAGCCATCTTTCACTGAAAATCAAGGATAAGCAGGATATTCTTGAAACCGTAGATGTCGGAGCTCGACTAGAGAAGCTGCTCGACATCTTGAACAACGAGCGCGAAGTGCTGGAGCTCGAGCGCAAAATAAACCAACGCGTCAAGAAACAGATGGAAAAGACGCAAAAGGAATATTATTTGCGCGAACAAATGAAGGCGATCCAGAAGGAGCTCGGAGAGAAGGAAGGCCGTGCTGGCGAGGTCGAGGAGCTGCGTGCGCAGCTGGCCGAGGCAGGCGTGCCTGAACTCGTGAAAGAGAAGATCGAGAAGGAAATTGATCGACTCGAGAAAATGCCGTCCACCTCTGCAGAAGGCGGCGTCATTCGTAATTATATCGATTGGCTGCTTTCTTTGCCTTGGAGCAAAACGACCGAAGATGATTTGAGCTTGAGCAAGGCAGAAGCGATTCTTAATGATGACCATTATGGTCTAGAGAAGCCGAAAGAGCGGGTGCTTGAATATTTGGCGGTTCAGAAGCTAGTCAAGCAGCTTAAGGGTCCAATCCTTTGCTTGGTAGGTCCGCCGGGTGTTGGTAAAACCTCGCTTGCCCGTTCGATTGCCAAGTCGCTTGGCCGTAAGTTTGTGCGTATCTCGCTTGGCGGTGTGCGCGATGAAGCGGAAATCCGTGGTCACAGACGGACTTATGTAGGCGCTATGCCAGGAAGAATTATTCAAGGCATGAAGACAGCAGGCTCTTCAAACCCTGTATTTTTGCTGGATGAGATTGACAAAATGGCGATGGATTTCCGTGGAGATCCAGCTTCAGCGCTTCTAGAAGTGCTCGATCCTGAACAAAACAACACGTTCAGCGATCATTATGTAGAAGTGCCATTTGATCTATCTAATGTGATGTTCGTAACGACCGCGAATGCGATGCACAATATTCCTCGTCCGCTGCTTGATCGGATGGAGGTCTTGTATATTCCAGGATATACGGAGCTTGAGAAGCTGCAAATCGGAAATCGTTATCTATTGCCGAAGCAGAAAAAGGAACATGGCTTGACCGAGGAGCAGCTCATTGTCTCGGAAGAGGTATTGCTCCAGTTGATTAGGGAATATACGAGGGAATCCGGCGTTCGTAATTTAGAGCAGCAAATTGCAGCAGTGTGCCGTAAGGCAGCGAAACGATTTGTTGCAAATGAGCAAACGGAATCCACCGAGCCATTTGAAGTTACGAGTGAGGAGCTCAAGGAATTGCTGGGCCCTTCGAAGTTCCGTTATGGCCTAGCTGAGAGCGAGAATCAGATCGGAGCGGTGACTGGTCTTGCGTGGACTGAAGTAGGCGGGGATACGCTTGTCATTGAAGTCACAGTAATGCCGGGTAGCGGAAAACTAACGTTAACTGGTAAACTAGGTGATGTCATGAAGGAATCTGCTCAAGCGGCATTCAGTTATACACGCTCGAAAGCGATTGAGCTGGGCATTGACCCAAGCTTTCATGAGAAAAATGATATTCATATTCATATTCCAGAGGGTGCGATTCCAAAGGATGGTCCATCAGCCGGCATTACGATTGCAACAGCGCTTATCTCCGCGCTTACAAACCGCTATGTGGATAAGGAAGTGGCGATGACGGGCGAAATTACGCTCAGAGGCCGCGTGCTTCCGATTGGCGGTTTGAAGGAAAAATCGCTGGCAGCACATCGTGCAGGCATTCGCAAAATATTGTTGCCGAAAGAAAATGAACGGGATCTAGGGGATATTCCCGATAGCGTACGACATGATATGCAATTTTTTCCTGTCAGTCATATGGATGAAGTGCTGCAGCATGCGTTGCTTCCGGTTCAAACGGAAGAGAAAGCAGGTACAACGATTTTATGAAAATTACACAAGCAGAATTCATCATCAGCGCAGTAAAACCACATCAATACCCAGAGGACGCCTTGCCAGAGATAGCTCTGGCAGGGCGTTCGAATGTCGGAAAATCTTCATTGATCAATAAACTTATTTTACGCAAAAACTTAGCTAGAACGAGCTCGCAGCCAGGCAAAACGCAGCAGCTTAATTACTACCGCGTGAATGACCTTATTTATTTGGTTGATTTTCCGGGGTATGGCTATGCTAAGGTTTCGAAAACTCAGCGCTTGCAGTTTGGGGAAATGATTGAACGTTATATCCGTGACCGTGAGCCGCTTAAGCTTCAGCTTCTGGTCATCGATATTCGTCATGAGCCGTCTCTGCTCGATCAGCAAATGTACAAATGGCTGAAGCATTATGAAATCCCAACATGTGTCGTTGCGACCAAGGCGGATAAAATTCCGAAGTCGAAATGGGACAAGCATATTAAAATGATCAAAAAAACGCTTGAAGTCGACCCAAGCGATTCCGTCGTATTATTCTCGTCTGAATTAGGGCTTGGACGCGAGCAACTATGGGACATCATAACCGAAGCGATTGCTACATGAGGTAGCAAGACCAGCAAGTTATTCTATAAAGCAGAGGATTTAGTGAAATAGTCGGCTTTCTTCGTGAATTCTACCGTTATTTTGTGGAATATGCGAGAATATCGGGGATGAACGACAGGAATAAAATGATAAGATCACGTATAATATACTTAAGCAACAAGACCAGAGTTAAAGACCAAAGCGTGCAAGTTCAAAGAATTGAGGAGATTTTTATGGCTAAGCGGCTAGCCACAGAGTATGTAAATGCCAAACTGCAATTGACGAATGAAGAGATGGCTGAGTTTATCCGTTCATTTGAAGAGCAACAAATACACCTTCAGGTGTTGGTGCTTGACAATGGGAATCAGGAGCTCGTTCTCGAAGATGTAGCAGGGAGGGAAGAAGTCCGACTGACCTTTGAACGTCAACAAGACTATTACGTGTGCGTATTATCTTGCCGTCTTGTGCAACCGAGGCTGACCAATGCTATGCGAAAAGCTCTTTCAGCTTTCCGCGGCAACGCGATCGTCAACCGAATCTACAGTCATTATACGATGATCTATCATTATAAGAATGGTTCCGTTCACCAAATTGTCGAAAGCTCGAGCACAGGGGAGCGCATTGTATTCGAATTCAAGGATACACTTGGCCAACTGGAGCGTGTGTTCCAAAGTCGTTTGATCGAGCGGGAAATCGGATTGTTAAGCAATGCAGTCAATGAATTGCTAGATCTTCGCAACCAAACGAAGGATGCTGAAGAAATTAGCAAAATCGATGAGCGTTTAACCGATCTGACTCGCAAGCTCTTCATCCTTGAAGCTTAATACATGTAGGAAATCTTGATTAAAGAGGCTGCTTTTGCAGCCTCTTTTTTTTGTTTTCAAAATATTGCATCTATGAATTTTGCAACATTTTGCGTGTTTAAGCAGTTAGTATCAGGGTAAGGCGAGTGGATGGCATCTTAGTATTTTTATACAACAAGGAGATGAATAGGAATGAATCAAACCAAACGATTTAAACAGTTTGCTATCGGAATATCATTTGCGATCGCATTATCTTTAACAGCGTGCAGCAATAAGGATACAGGAGCAGATCAAGTGCCGCCGCTGGCAACAGAGATGCCGAGCAATCAGCCAGAGACAAGTACACCGGCCTCACCGGACACCAAGCCAAGCGTCCCGCCTTCTGAACAGCCTAATGAGCAACCAGGCGGTAATGGCGCTGAGGAGCCGTCTAGCGGCTCTGAGGCCGGAGAAACGATCAGCTCAGTCTACGCACTTGCGAAGGAAGGCAAAGTTCCAGGCTCCGATTATGCTGCCCATATCGCATTATATGATGATATAGAGAAAAAGTGGGGCAAGCCTGATACCAACGAATCCGCTGGGAAAGGGATGTACGCTGCCTACAAAGATAAAGGGATTACATTTGGATACAACAAAGGCATGCTTGTTTATGATGTAAGATCTTACTCGAAAAAGCTTCAAGGCATTACATTGAAAGACATAGAGATCGCGCTTGGGTCTGCTGATGAAAAAACGGTTAACGGTACGGATGACATTTATACCTATGAGGTCAATAAACAATATCAGCTTAAATTTATTTTAGCTGAAGCAACTGGCAAGGTGGATCACATCTCTGTATACAGTCCGCAGGACGCAAAAAATAATATGGCGGGATGATCGCACAGCCCATTGCGAGATAAGCTTCAACGTCATACATTGAAAACGGGGCTGGCAATGAAAGGTTATTTCCATCCTTTAGAAAAAAAGTATTGCAATTATCCCGGATAGATGTTATTTTTATTCTCGTTGAAAAGATTGTTGATGTTAATAATAGGAACCAGGATTCACTCAGGACATTGTTATGTTGCGAGAGATTAATCCCTCGAGAAGTGAATGACGTAGGTCCTAGCGGATGAAATTTTTCAAACATTTTATTCCTAGGAAGGGGGAACCGGAAGATGGAATACTCAACTTTCGGAAGACACGTTGCTGTTGATACTTGGGGTGTAGACTTTGATCTACTGAACAGCGCTGAATTTTTGCAATCACACATGGTAGAGGCTGCAGAGGCTTGTGGTGCTACTGTATTGTCGGTTCAAGCCAAACAATTCGATCCTCAAGGCGCAACTGTGCTCGTGCTGCTGTCGGAGAGTCACCTCTCGATTCATACGTATCCTGAGAGAGGTTTTGCTGCGCTTGATTGTTATACTTGCGGCGAAACTGTAGATCCTCAGCTTGCGATCGACTACATGCTCGCTGTACTGAAGCCAAAAGCGACGTATGCGAAGAAGCTTGTACGCGGTATGGGCGAACTGCAAGTAGAAGAGCCAAAAATGAAACAAACTGAGCTCGTTTAAGAGCTTTAAAACTTATTGCTCATAGTGAAATAACCATGGATGGTATCCATGGTTATTTCTTTGTAGTAAAAGGGAATAATGAGTCTGTACTTTTCAAATATTATTCATAAATGAACATTATCTGAATGTTTTACTATGCTATAATTATCGATAACATCAATGCTTGATCGCTTAAAGAGAAGGAGGCAGGTGACCGCGCATGCACATTATCGCAGTAGGACTGAATTACCGAACGGCTCCCGTAGAAGTAAGAGAACAATTTGCGTTCGCAGAACGGGATTTGCCGGAAGCATTAATACAGCTCATTCAGACACAAAGCATAATGGAATGTGTCATAGTAGCGACCTGCAATCGGACGGAGCTTTATGCAGTTGTAGACAGGCACCATCTATGCGGGCATTACATTCGAAGCTTTATGGAGAAGTGGTTTAAGCTGCCTAGGCAGAACTTCACCAACCATTTATATATGTATGAGGACGAAAAGGCGATTGATCATTTATTCCGTGTAACGAGCGGACTTGATTCCATGGTCATTGGCGAGACTCAAATTTTGGGACAAGTAAAAACAGCTTTTCAGCTCGCACAGCAGCAGAAAACGACAGGTACAGTTTTTAATATGCTGTTTAAACAGGCGGTTACAATGGCCAAGCGTGCCCATTCCGAAACGTCGATCGGCGAATCTGCAGTTTCTGTGAGCTACGCTGCCGTTGAGCTTGGGAAACGGATTTTCGGACAATTCAACAAAAAAACGGTTATGGTCATTGGTGCAGGTGAAACGGGCGAACTGACTGCCAAGCATCTGTACACGAATGGCGCAGATCGCGTCGTTGTTGTAAATCGCACCTATGAGCGGGCAACACAGCTGGCAGACAAATTTAACGGAATCGCATGGTCGATGGAAGAAGCAGTGGATAAGCTTCATGAAGCAGACATTATTATCAGCTCCACTGGCTCGAAAGAATACGTGTTAACGCGCAAACAGGTTGCAGAAGCTATGCAGCGTAGAAAAGCGAAGCCGCTCTTTATGATTGATATTGCGGTCCCGCGTGATTTGGACCCTTCGATTGCTGCCGTTGATAATGTATTCTTGTATGATATTGATGATTTAGAGGGCATCGTGGAAAGCAATCTCGCGCATAGGCGTCAAGAGGCTGCCAAAATTGAAGCGATGATTACCGAAGAAATTGAAGTGTTCGAGCAGTGGTACAAAACGCTTGGCGTTGTTCCCCTTATTCGAACTTTGCAATCCAAAGCAGCAGGCATTCACGAGGAAACGATGAACAGCTTGACGAATAAATTGCCTGATCTCGGCGAGCATGAGCTTAAAGTAATCCGTAAGCTAACAAAAAGCATCGTTAACCAAATGATGCAGGATCCTATTTTACGAATTAAAGAAATGGCTGGCGAGAAGCGGGCAGACGAAGCGATGGATATGTTCGTTAAGCTGTTTGCACTCGAGGAAGATCTTGCTAAAGCGCGTCAAGCGGAGCTTGAAGCGGCAACAGATACTGTCGCTGCTGCAAAAAAGAAAAATGTTCAACCCCATGCAGCTGCGGCGGTATTAGCACCTATTACAAGGTAGAGGGCTGCTAGGTGGAGGAGCTATGGAGACGCAAAACTTTTTATATGATGCGATACTTTATATTTACGCCCTGAGCCTGCTGTTTTATTTCTCCGACTTCATGAATGCAAGTCGGAGAGCGAAACGGATGGGTACAGGGCTGCTTATTTTTGTTTGGGTATTACAGACTGGTTACCTTGTTACTCGCATCGTATCTCATTTGCAAATGACGGAAGTATCAACCTTTGAATACTGGTTAGGCTTTTCTTGGCTTTTAGTTACCATTTCGCTAGTGATCAGTCGATTTATTAAAATTGATTTCATTGTGTTTTTTGTAAATGTTGTTGGTTTTGCGGTGTTGGCGCTTAACCTGTATAGTGACCCTGGAAATGGCGAGTCGCTTAAAGTTTGGGAAACAACAAGAGAGCTATTATATATTCATATCAGTCTCGTTTTGCTTGCGTATGCTGCATTAACCATAGGCGCTTTGTTCGCCGGCATGTATTTGTTTTTGCATAATCAGCTGAAACGAAAGCGCTGGTCAAACTTTGTGCGCAGATTGCCAAGCCTCGATATGATTGAGCGTTATGGAGATCGAGCAGTCATTGTTGGCGTTCCATTGTTTGCAATGTCGCTTGCGATTGCGGTGACGTCTATACTTGTCGAAAGACGGTTTGCGTTGTTGATTGACTGGAAGGTACTGTCTTCTTTTGGAACCTTGGTCATGTACATTATTTATGTGTACCAGAGAGCGATGCTCAAACGTCCCGGATTGCAATTGGCCCGCTTTTATATTATTTCGTTTGGTTTGCTGCTTCTGAATTTGTTTACTAATTATTTCTCCTCCTTTCATTAACGAGAATTGACTGCTGGAGGCAAGGACGGCAATGAATGGTTTATATCCAATTTTCATGCAGCTTAAAGGCAAACGCTGCGTTATTATCGGCGGCGGTAGCGTGGCGCAGCGAAAGCTGCAAGGGCTGCTGGCTGCTGGAGCGGATGAAATATGGGTCATCAGCCCGTCATTAACTCCTCAACTCGTGAGTTTGGCTTCCGACGGGGAAATCAACTGGTTCCAGCGAGAATACAATGATGGCGATCTTGCTAGTGCATCGTTAGTGTTTGCGGCAACAAACGATAAACGTTTAAATGCGGAGATTGCGGCCGCCGCTAATCGGCTTGGCATTTTAGTAAACGCGGTGGATGATGCGGACAAAGGCTCGTTTATTTCACCTTCGATTGTCAGGCGTGGAGATTTGCTGCTGGCGGTTACTGCTTCAGGCGCAAGCCCGGCGTTGTCTCAGCAAATAAAGAAAGAGCTTGAAGCGCTTTATGGCCCGGAATACGAAGAAATAACGATAGTATTGCGTCGCTTCCGGGAGAAAGTGCTAAACAGCTTGCTTGATGAACAGGAGAGACAATCCGTGCTGAAGCTTGCGGCCGAAGAGGCAGCGACGCTAAAGCGGATCAATATTGATATGGATGAATGGCTGCAAAGCCTGCTTCATCGGATAGACAGGGGGCTTACATAATGGCAACAACTAACCAAGGACAACGAATTATCGTGGTAGGAACAAGGCAAAGCGCACTTGCGCTTACACAAACGGGACAAGTGATCGATGAACTGACACGCATAAGTGAGAAGCATGGGTTTGATTATAAGTTTGAAGTGAAAAAAATAGTAACAAAAGGTGATCGCATACTTGATGTTACGCTGTCTAAAGTAGGTGGAAAAGGGCTGTTCGTTAAGGAAATCGAACAAGCACTTGCAGACGGTGTAATTGATTTGGCCGTTCACAGCATGAAGGACATGCCTTATGAGCTTCCGGAAGGGTTAATAAATGGAGCGATTCCAAGACGCGTCGATCCGAGAGATTGCCTTATCACTCGTGAAGGCGGCGGATTGTCTGAATTGCCTCTAGGTGCGAGAGTGGGAACGAGCAGCCTGCGTAGATCCTGCCAGCTTAAAAACGCGAGACCTGATCTTCAGCTTGAGTCCATAAGGGGCAATATAGATTCCCGTATTCGCAAATTAGAAACCGAAGGTTTCGATGCGGTTGTGCTTGCTGCAGCTGGTCTGAAACGCATGGGATGGGAAGATCGCATATCTGCGAACATTCCTGTTGATGTATGCTTGCCTGCTGTAGGACAAGGCGCACTTGGCATTGAATGCCGCGAGAATGATGAACAAGTTCGAGAGCTGCTTTCCCTTCTTAACGATGATGAAACCGAGGTTACGGTACGAGCTGAGCGAAGTTTCCTTGGTTCACTGAATGGTGGATGCCAGGTGCCGATAGGCGCATATTGCACATTAGGTGATGAGCTCCCAGGCCAAAGCGGGAAACATGAGCTTATCCTGACGGGCATGGTCGGATCGCCGGACGGAGCAACGCTGCTGAAAGAAGTGATGAAGGGAATTGATCCTGAACAGCTTGGCCGTGATGTTGCAGATGCACTCATTGCACGCGGCGCAGACCGTATTTTAGCTGAAATTGGGGGATGACGGGCTTGGACAAGGGGAAGGTATATTTAGTTGGCGCCGGACCGGGAGATCCGAAGCTGATTACGGTGCGCGGACTGCAATGCTTGGAGGAATGTGAGGTTGTCGTTTACGATCGCTTGGCAAGCCCGAGATTGCTCCGGTACGTGAAGCCGGGAGCGGAGAGAATTTACGTCGGCAAGCTGCCAGACCGTCATACGATGAAGCAGGAGGAAATCAACCAGCTTCTTGTCGATTTGGCGCTGGAAGGCAAGATCGTTACTCGTCTGAAAGGCGGAGATCCTACGATTTTTGGACGAGTTGGAGAAGAAGCCGAGCTTCTTTATGATAACGGAATCGAGTTCGAAATCGTGCCAGGCATTACCTCGGCAATCGCAGTTCCCGCTTACGCAGGCATTCCAGTCACACATCGTGATATGGCATCATCCTTGTCCATTATTACGGGTCATGAGAGTCCGGATAAGCTTGACCGCTCCATTCATTGGGATAAAGTAACGAATGCTACGGGAACCCTTATTTTTCTAATGGGTGTCGCCAAAATAGGATATATTTCTGATCAGCTCATGAAGCATGGCAAGCCGCCGCAAACGCCAGTTGCGCTTATTCGCTGGGGAACGAGAGTTGAGCAGCGTACCATTGTTGGCACACTGGAAACCATTGAGGGGATTGTCAAAGCAGCGAATTTTCAGCCGCCTGCCGTCATTGTGGTAGGCGACGTTGTACTGCAGAGAGAGAAGCTGAAGTGGTATGAGAACAAGCCGCTATTTGGCTTGCGTATACTAGTTACACGAGCTAGAGCACAGGCAAGCGAGCTAGCTGAACAGATTGAAACGCTTGGCGGGGAGCCTTGCGAGTTTCCAGTCATTGAAACGATTGAACCAACGGACCCCGTTGTTGTAGCTAACTTGAAGGAACAGTTGGAGCAGGCAGAACAATATGAGTGGCTAATGTTTACGAGCGTAAACGGCGTGGAGTACTTTTTTGAATGGCTGCGTAAATTTAATATCGATATTAGGAGATTTATTGGTGCGAGAATTGCAGCAGTTGGTCCTAAGACAGCTGAGGCGCTTGCAAAGCGCGGCTTAGTGGTTGATGAGCTGCCTGTAAAGTTCCATGCGGAAGGCTTGCTGGACAAGCTGGCGCCGCAGCTGAAGGCAGGAGAGAGAGTGCTGCTGCCTCGAGGAGATCTTGCACGCGAGGTATTGCCCCGTGAGCTGAAGGCAATGGGACTTGTGCCAACGGAAATCGATGTTTATGAAACGGTCATTGTCGATGAACAGGATGAGCTTGCCCTCGAATGGATTCGCGAAAAAGAAATTCACATGATTACATTCACTAGTTCATCGACGGTGACCAATTTGCTTGAGGTATTGAGACGCAAGGGCATTTCAGATCCAGTACAACTATTATCGGACATTCCCATTGCGAGTATTGGCCCGCTAACAACGAAGACTGCACTAGAAGCAGGCTTGAAGGTTGCTATTGAGCCAGAAGATTCAACGCTGGATAGTATGCTTAAAGCAATCGTTGATTATCAGCAAAAACAACTTGCTAAGCTAGTCGAGGAGGAATACTAAGTGATGAGTTTCCCAACAGTAAGAAATCGCAGATTACGCAAAACGTCTGCTCTTCGGAGCATGGTAAGAGAAACTGTGCTGAGTGTAAATGATTTTATATATCCGATCTTCGTTACGCATGGTGTAAATATAAAAGAAGAAATTCCATCTATGCCGGGTGTATACCACCTGTCGATGGATCTTTTGGAGAAAGAGATTCGTGAAGTGGTTGCTTGCGGCATTCAATCGGTGCTGCTGTTCGGCCTTCCTGAATATAAAGATGCTTTGGGATCTTCGGCTTATGATGCGAACGGTATCGTTCAACAAGCGATAAAAGCAGTGAAGAAGTGGGCTCCGGAGCTTGTTGTTGTCGCGGACACTTGTTTATGCCAATTTACCGACCACGGTCATTGCGGCATCGTACATTTGCATGAGGAGACAGGCATAGCGGAAGTGGATAATGACTCCTCGCTTGATCTGCTCGTACAAACGGCTGTATCGCAAGCGGAAGCAGGAGCAGACATTATCGCACCTTCCAATATGATGGACGGCTTTGTGCTTGCAATTCGTGAAGGATTAGATGATGCTGGCTTTAGTGACGTACCGATTATGTCTTACTCTGTTAAATTTTCTTCGGCTTACTACGGCCCTTTCCGTGATGCCGCACATTCGGCTCCACAATTCGGCGACCGCAAAACATACCAGATGGACCCAGCTAACGTACGCGAGGCGCTTCGTGAAGCAGAGTCAGATATTGCTGAGGGTGCCGATATGCTAATGGTCAAGCCTGCTCTAGCTTACTTGGATATTTTGAGGCTGCTTAAGGATAAATATAATTTACCGGTTGTCGCTTATAACGTGAGCGCCGAATACTCGATGGTGAAAGCCGCTGCAGCTAATGGCTGGATTGATGAGCAATCGATCGTTCTAGAAACCTTGCTAGGCATGAAGCGTGCTGGTGCTGATCTCATTATCACGTACCACGCAAAGGATGCGGCACGTTGGTTGAAGGGAGAGGGGTAAGCAGATGAGTGAACAATCGAACCTTAGAAATGATGCGCGCTCAGTAGAAGCTTTCGAAAGAGCAAAAAAAGTAATGCCAGGCGGTGTAAACAGCCCGGTTAGAGCATTCAAATCAGTGGGCTTGAACCCTGTCTATATGGAGCGGGGAGAAGGCAGCCGCATTTATGATATCGATGGCAACAGCTATATCGATTATGTAGCATCATGGGGCCCTCTCATTATGGGGCATGCCCATCCTGAAGTGATCGAAGCGATTAAACGTACGGCAGAGAAGGGGACAAGCTTCGGCGCCCCAACAGAGCTTGAAACATTGATGGCTGAGCTTGTTTGCGAGCGAGTGCCTTCAGTTGATATCGTTCGCATGGTTAACTCCGGTACGGAAGCGACGATGAGCGCCATTCGGCTTGCTCGCGGTTATACGAAACGAAGCAGGATTTTGAAATTCGAAGGCTCATATCATGGTCATGCGGATAGCTTGCTCATTAAAGCAGGCTCAGGCGTTGCGACGCTTGGCCTGCCTGACAGCCCGGGTGTACCGGAGCATGTAGCTTCGCATACGATTACGGTACCATACAACGATATTGAATCCGTAAAGCTTGCTTTCGAAAAATTCGGTGAGGAAATTGCTTGTGTCATCGTTGAACCGGTAGCTGGCAACATGGGCGTTGTTCCGCCATTGCCTGGTTTCTTGCAAGGATTGCGCGACATTACAACGCAGTACGGTACGGTTCTTATTTTTGACGAGGTAATGACGGGCTTCCGTGTTGGTTATAACTGCGCGCAAGGACTTTACGGTATTACTCCAGACCTTACTTGCTTCGGCAAAGTTATTGGCGGCGGATTGCCAGTCGGCGCATACGGCGGCAAACGGGAGCTTATGGAGATGATTGCACCGAGCGGACCTATCTATCAAGCGGGAACCTTATCAGGCAATCCGCTTGCGATGGCGGCAGGTTATGCAACATTGAATCTGCTAACCCCTGAAGTGTATGAGCATATGGAGCGTCAAGCGGTTAGGCTGCAGCTTGGTTTTGAAGCGAATGCGCGCAAACATGGCATTGCAAATACGATTAACCGTGTTGGATCGATGGTTTGTCCGTTCTTCACGGATACGTTTGTCATCAATTTCGAAACGGCAAAAACATCCGATCTAGAGCGCTTTAAGGCTTATTTTGCGGCGATGCTTGATTTGGGTGTAAGCATTGCTCCTTCACAATTTGAAGGCATGTTTGTTTCCGGGGTTCATACGAATGAGGACATAGATGCGACAATTGAAGCGCATGATATTGCGTTTAGCCGCTTGTAATATCACTGTATTTTGAAATGAAGGTAAGAGGCTCGTAAGGAAGCGAAGACGTTTTTTGCTTCGTTTACGATTGGGAGGAACGTTATATGATTGATGGTCAGATGAAGAGGAATGGACAATGGCTGGAGTTAGACTGGCTTGCTCTTGGCGCTGCGTCCTCTGATACCATTAATCCTGAATCGGAAAAGGATCCGGCAGCAACGCCGGAGCTTGCGCAGCCGCGGGCTGGCAGTCATCCGCACCTTGTGCGTCAGTGGCTGCTGGCCCGTTCCTTTTTTCCGCAGAAGTGGATTAATCGGTTGTTTTCAATTGGAGGCATTCAGTGGAACGGGGAGCATCTGCAGCTGCTTGCTTTCCCGCCAGTAGATCCGCGCAGTGATGCTTCATATCGTCACCTGCGCAGGGATACTAAACTAAATATGCCAGATGTGTTATATGAAGACGATTTCTGCATCGTATTTGACAAGCCAGCTGGCATGGCAGTGCATGGATCATCTCCCGGTCAAAGCGGAACGCTGGATGAGGCGGCGGCATGGCATCTTTTGAGCCAAGGCGATCCGCTGAATATACGTCATATCCACAGGCTGGATGATGATACGTCTGGTCCCGTTTTATATGCAAAAAATGATTTGGCCCAGTGGAAGCTTGATGAGGCGATGAGAGCGAAAGCGATAGACAGACAATATATGGCTGTCGTTCAAGGCCGAATGTCAAAGCTTTCGGGTACGATCAATATGCCAATAGGGAAGGATCGACATCACCCGGCAAGGCGCAGAGTTTCAGAAAACGGCGATCTAGCAATTAGCCATTACGAGGTTGTGGCAGCAAATTCTCGATCGTCACTAATACGTGTAAAGCTTGAGACGGGACGAACGCATCAAATTCGGGTTCACTTAAGTCATATTGGACATCCGCTGCTTGGAGACGGTCTGTATGGAGGTAGCACAGCACAGTTGAAGCATCAAGCGCTGCATGGGGAAAAGCTTGTTTTTCCTCATCCTCTGACCGACTCGCTAATAGAAGCAGCCTCGCCTTGGCCGCAATGGCTGATGCAGCTTTCAGAAGAGATGGAGTTCCGTTCAAAATGATAGTCATGCTCCTGCCCAACCTACCATATAGATAAGTAGTGAATGTAACGTTAGACCAAGCATTCAGTATGAGAGGGGAGGATTTAGGCGTGTCGGATCAAACGAACGGATTACGTTTTGATGTGTATGAGCGCGTCCACTTGCCCGATGATGTTGCGGCAATTGACGAGTTGGAGGAAATTGAGCTTGTTCCTCGTATTCAAGTTATCGATCAAGGGGACCATGCCGTGCTTAGAGGGCAGCTTCTGCTTAGCGGGGTATATAGGAGTCAAACTGATTCAGAAAACTCCCTGACGCTGGAGCACTGGATACCGGTCGAAATAACGCTGCCAATGAACCGAATATCACGGCTGGATGATATTTCGATTGAAATTGACAATTTTGACGTCGATCTTTTGTCTGCTCGCACATTAAACATTACGGGTGTTCTTTCTTTGCGTGGTATTTCTGCTCAGCCTATTCAGGAGCCGGAGGACATTTGGCGAGAAGAACCTTTTACTGTCATTCATCAACGGGAAGTTTATGATGAACGAGCCGTGGAAGCTTTTAATGGTCAAAATGCCGCTATTGAACAATCGTACATAGCGGAAGAACTTGAGCTTGCTGCGCAAGAGGAGATTTCAAACGAGCAAATAGCCGATGCATCGGATGAGCCTGAGGAAGCAACCGTAACAATCTCTTCCTCATCTTCAGGTGGAGGCTGGTCATCTTCGCAGTTATTCGCATCTCCTGCTCCGCAGGAAGAGGATGTGGAGAGCCAAGAAGATGAGAGAGAAATTTCACTATCTTCTCAGCAAACAAGCAACGAGGGCTGGTTAGCAACATCCTCGCCGTTTGCAAATGATTCCGCAGTGATTCCACTAGTTGAAGCAGCAAGCGAGCAAGTACTGGCGGAGGAACGTGAAGAGCCGGTACAAATCGATGCTCCAATAGCTCAAATAGCTCCAGTAGCAGAGGCGTTCCCGCAGCAGCAGAGTCCTGTTCCAGAGCAGGAAAAGCAGGAGCCGCGTATCGCAATTACAAACAAGCAGCCGCAAGAGGGTTCTGGTTTGGCAGGAGATGTCGGCATTCTCACGCTGCTTCAGACGAGTCGGCGTGAACAAGCAGCACGTCAGGCGGCAGAACAGGTAGTCGCTCAGCAACGGGCAGATGAGGAAGCTAGAGTACAGGCTTCCGGCGATGAGATTGAGTGGAAAAACTTATTTCTGGGCAAACGCTCGGAAGATAAGGAATTTAAGAAAATTCGGATGTGTATTGTGCAGCGGGACGAGACGCTTGATGTCATCGCTACACGCTATAGCATGAATCCGAGGGAAATTGTAATGTATAACCGATTGGACGACTCAAGTGTGTCGGAAGGACAGCTGTTATACATTCCATAGAGGCTTCTGTAACGAAAATGCCCCTATTGCTCATTAATTTGAGCGATAGGGGCATTTCTTGCTTCTGCCGAGGTTGACTCAGCTCAGCAACAAAGGTATGATAAAAGTATATATGTGTTATAACGACATTGATGGGGAATAGTAGGCAGCAAAGCCTTCAGAGAGTGGAACCGTTACGCTGAGAGGTTCTGCAGGAAGTGACTGCTACGAGTCGCCCCGGAGTTGCCTGAGCCAAGTAGGAGCAACCTGTGCTCTACCGAAGTCAGGCCGGCCGCAGCCGTTATCTGTTTGAGTGCCATGCGGATACATTTCGCGTGGAACAAAGGTGGTACCACGGAAGCTTAACCTTTCGTCCTTTATGATAAGGGCGGCAGGTTTTTTTTGTTTTTGTAGATCGATTTATGGAGGATGGACGAATGTCAGAAAATCAAACGACAACTGCAATGCCGACAACTTATGATCCTAAGGCAGCTGAGCAGAAATGGTACGATTACTGGATGCAGGGAAAATTTTTCGAGGCAGGCAAACGACCGGATGCACAGACGTATACGATTGTTATTCCGCCTCCTAACGTTACCGGAATGCTGCATATCGGGCATGCGTTAGATTTTACCCTACAAGATATTTTAATTAGAACGAAGCGTATGCAAGGTTTCGACACGCTGTGGGTGCCAGGAACTGACCATGCGGGCATCGCGACGCAAACAAGAGTTGAGCAGAAGCTGCGTGAGCAAGGAATATCGCGCTACGACCTAGGTCGTGAAGCATTCCTAGAGAAAGTATGGGAGTGGAAGGATGAGTACGCAAGTACGATTCGCGATCAATGGTCGAAGATGGGACTTTCCCTCGATTATTCGAGAGAGCGGTTCACTTTGGATGAAGGCCTCTCCAAGGCTGTACGCGAGGTTTTTGTTAAGCTGTATGATAAGGGCTTGATCTATCGCGGCAAAAAAATCATTAACTGGGACCCTGCTGCTCGCACAGCTCTTTCAGATATTGAGGTAGAGCACAAGGAAATCAATGGTCATTTGTATCACTTGAAATACCCGCTTAAGGACGGTTCAGGCTTTATAACGGTTGCAACGACACGTCCAGAGACGATGCTCGGCGATACAGCTGTAGCGGTTCATCCAGAGGATGATCGTTACAAGCACTTGATTGGGCAAATGATCGTGCTTCCAGTCGTTGGGCGCGAAATTCCGATTATTGCAGATGAGTACGTCGATAAGGAATTTGGTTCAGGTGCCGTAAAAATTACGCCTGCACATGATCCAAATGACTTTGAAGTTGGCGAGCGCCACAGTCTGCCGCAGATCATTGTGATGGATGAGACAGGTACTATGAACGCTGAAGCTGGTCCTTATCAAGGTCTCGACCGTGCGGATTGCCGCAAGCAGCTCGTTAAGGATTTGCAGGAGCAAGGTGTATGCGTGGAAATCGAAGATCATGTGCATCAAGTTGGTCACAGTGAGCGCAGCGGCGCCGTTGTTGAGCCCTATTTGTCTACACAATGGTTCGTTGCAATGAAACCTCTAGCTGAAGCTGCAATCGCAGCTCAAAAGGCGGGCAAAGGTGTCAACTTCGTACCTGAGAGATTCGAGAAAATATATTTGCACTGGATCGAGAACGTACGCGATTGGTGTATTTCTAGGCAGCTATGGTGGGGTCACCGCATACCGGCTTGGTATGATGAGACGACAGGTGAAACACATGTCTCTCGTGAGAATATGGAGGGCGATCACCTTACCCAAGATAATGACGTGCTTGATACGTGGTTCAGCTCCGCATTATGGCCGTTCTCTACACTAGGCTGGCCGGATGAAACGAATGACCTGAAACGTTATTACCCAACGGATGTACTCGTAACGGGTTATGACATCATTTATTTCTGGGTATCCCGAATGATCTTCACAGCTCTTGAGTTTACAGAGCAATCTCCGTTCAAGGATGTGCTGATGCACGGACTTGTTCGTGACTCCGAAGGACAAAAGATGTCCAAGTCGAAGGGCAATGGTGTCGATCCGCTTGAGGTTATCGAGAAATATGGTGCAGATGCTATGCGTTATATGATCTCGACAAGCAGCACGCCAGGTCAGGATTTGCGTTTCCGCTGGGAGAAGGTTGAGCAATCGCGCAACTTTGCGAACAAGATTTGGAATGCATCACGCTTCGCGCTGATGAATCTTGAAGGGGTTGAAGCAGCTGATATTGATATCACTGTTAACCTCGGAACAGCGGATCGCTGGATCTTGCATCGCCTGAATGAAACGGTTCGTGATGTAACTCGATTAATTGACAGCTACGAGTTCGGTGAAACTGGACGTCTATTGTATAATTTCATTTGGGACGATCTTTGCGACTGGTACATTGAATTCGCTAAGCTTAGCCTTTACAGCACGGATGAAGCAGCTAAAAAAGCTACGCAATCGGTACTTGCTTATGTGCTAGACCGTACGCAGCGTCTTATTCACCCGTTCATGCCATATATCAGCGAAGAGATTTGGCAGCATCTGCCTCATGTTGGCGATACGATCACTTTGGCAGAATGGCCGGTTTATGATACTGCGCTTGAAGCGCCGGACGCTGTGAAAGAGATGGAGCTCCTGATGGAGATGATCCGTTCAGTGCGCAATATCCGAGCAGAAGTAAATGTTCCGATGAGCAAAAAGATTGAAATGCTAATTAAGCCTGCTAGCGAGGCTGAAGCTGCTATTATGTCCCGCAACGAAGAATTTATTAAACGTTTCTGCGGTACGTCAAGTTTGGAGACTGGCCTGCACATTAGTGCGCCGGACAAAGCAATGACTGCGATTTTAACTGGTGCTGAGATTTATTTGCCGCTTGCCGGCTTAATCGATATTGCTCAGGAGATTGCTCGTTTAGAGAAGGAACATCAGCATTTGAATACCGAGGTAGAGCGGATTGAGAAGAAGCTCAGCAATGAAGGCTTTGTGGCAAAAGCGCCAGCTAAGGTTATCGATGAAGAACGCGCCAAAATGAACGATTATGCAGACAAACGCGACAAGGTACTAGCTAGAATTGCGGAATTGCGCGGATAACGCTGCAAAACGGAAGAAGGAAGATTAGTATGGCAGAACAACAAATAGAGCAGCGGCCTGCAGGGCCGCTTCAATCCTACCGGGAAGCGGTAGATTGGATTACTGGGCTAATTCCATTCGGTATTCGTCCAGGTCTTGATCGGATCGAGGAATTGATGGAACGGCTGGATAATCCGCATCGCAGATTAAAGTTTATCCACATTGCCGGGACAAATGGGAAAGGGTCTACTTGTGCATATTTGACGAGCGTTTTGCTGCGCGGCGGATATGATGTAGGCACATTTACATCGCCATATATAACGAAGTTTACGAATCGTTTTCAATATAACGGTATCGATATCGAAGAAGAGACGCTGCTTAGACTTGCCAACGAGCTAAAACCTCATGTTGATGAGCTTGCTCAGACAGAACTAGGCTCGCCTACGATGTTTGAAGTATCAACAGCGCTGGCTATTCTTTTTTATGCGAAGGTCACTTATCCCGATTATGTCGTGTGGGAGACTGGACTTGGCGGCAGGCTTGATGTGACGAATATCGTTCAACCGGTTGTTTCCGTCATTACGAATATTGGCCATGACCATATGGATAAACTCGGTGATACGATTGCTGCAGTTGCGAGTGAAAAAGCTGGCATTATTAAAGCAGGAATACCGGTTATTAGTGCGGTTACTCAGCCAGAGGCAATTGAGGTTATTAAGCAAGCAGCTGAAGGCAAAAAAAGCACGCTTTATTTGTTAGGTGAACAGTTCCATGAAACGGCAATCTCGGTTCGCGAGAATGAGCAAACTTTCCGTTTCGACAATCTATTCCGCAGCATCGAGCCGTTGACAATCACGCTAAATGGTGCCCATCAACGGACGAATGCAGCGGTTGCTGTCATGACGCTTGAGATACTTCGCCAATATAATGCACTGGTCATCGAAGATGATGTACTGGCGGAAGGGCTTCAAAAGGCCGCGTGGCCGGGACGACTTGAGATGGTTTCTGATCAGCCTCGTATTTTGGTCGATGGCGCACATAATCCTGAAGGTGCAGAGTCACTCGTGGACGCTTTAAAAAACACTTACAAATATGATCGGTTACATCTTATGATGGGTATGCTGGAGAATAAGAATCATCAGGATGTTCTTAAGCATATACTACCAATAGTGGATACGCTTATTGTGACCGAGCCTGACTATCGAATGAAAAAAGATGCCTCTGCTTTGGCTGATTTGGTACGTGAAATGCGTCAGCAACAGCCAGATCAGTACGCTTTCGAGCTTGTAGTGGAATCAAACTGGCAAGCAGCATTACAAAAACTACAACAGTTAACCGGGGAAACAGACCTTGGAGTCGTGACAGGCACGCTATATTTAATTGCTGACGTTCGCTCCCGCATTTTGTATGACTCGGATTCTGAAAAAGGTTGGTGAACCGTCTTTGAATACGGCAGAACACGTTCATTTCATCGGAATCGGCGGTTACGGAATGAGTGCCATTGCCCGCGTTATGCTGGAAATGGGCTATAAGGTGACCGGGTCCGATGTCGCACGTCAAGAATTAACAGAGAAGCTTGCAGCAAATGGTGCCAGCATTTATATCGGTCATCAGCCCGAGCATGTGAATGGAGCGGACTTGGTCGTATACTCTACGGCACTTTCCAAAGATAATGTTGAACGGAAAGCAGCTGAAGAGCTCAACATCCCAGTTTTGCATCGATCGCAAATGCTGGCTAGATTGATG
Organism: Paenibacillus sp. NRS-1760; assembly: GCF_050467785.1. Classification (NCBI taxonomy): domain Bacteria; kingdom Bacillati; phylum Bacillota; class Bacilli; order Caryophanales; family Paenibacillaceae; genus Paenibacillus; species Paenibacillus sp. NRS-1760. The sequence goes on from NZ_JBITPK010000010.1 coordinate 486,023, forward strand.
AACGCAGGCAAAGGAATCGCAGTAGCCGGCGCACATGGCAAGACGACGACCTCTTCAATGATCGCGCTTGTTATGGAATCTTGCGGTGCGGATCCAACCTATATTATCGGTGGCGAAATCGTTAATGTAGGTACAAACGCAAAAGCGGGCAAAGGTGAATACGTCGTAGCAGAAGCGGACGAGAGTGATGGTTCATTCCTTCATTATCACCCTACGCTTGCTATCGTGACGAATATTGAGCCGGATCATCTTGAAAATTATGATGGCGATTTCGGCAAGCTGAAGGCTGCTTATGTGCAGTTTTTGCAGCAGGTGAAAGCGGACGGCAAGGCGATTGTATGCGCGGATGACGAGACGGTTAACGAATTGATACCGCAAGTATATCAAGGCAATATGAACTCATCGCAGCTAGTGACTTATGGCATTGACGGCGATGCAGACTATAAAGCTCAAAATGTTGTACTTGGAGACCGGAAGGTAACCTTTACAATGACGCATAAAGGGGCATTGCTTGGAGATGTGGAGCTGTCTGTTCCAGGCCTTCATAATGTGTACAATGCAATGGCTACTGTTATTACTTGTCTCGAAGCAGGCTTGTCCTTTGACAAAATTGCTGTTGCGATTCAATCATTTAGAGGCGCGAAACGCCGCTTCCAGGTGCTTGGGGAAGTTAATGATATTTTGGTCATTGATGACTATGCGCATCATCCAACGGAGATCAGAGCGACAATCAGCGCTGCAAAAGCAACAGGTAAGCGTATTATTGCCGTGTTTCAACCACAGCGTTATACGCGGACGTTTTTCTTATTCGAGCAATTCAGCCGCGCATTCCCAGAGGCCGATGAGGTAATTATTACCGACATCTACTCGCCGGCAGGCGAACTGCAAATCGAAGGAGTAACATCCCGCAAGCTGGTAGAGCTGATCAAAAGCAACAGCAACGCGAACTCCGAGTATATTCCAACCAAAGAAGAAGTGCTTGCATACTTGACTGAGAGGGTCGCACCAGGCGATCTTGTTATCACCATGGGAGCAGGCGACATTTGGAAGGTAGCGGATTCGTTAGCGAAATCGTTAAAATCAAACCAATAAGCAGCTAATGCCCGGGATTCCATATCGGAATCACCGGGCATTTTGTATAAGCACGGGACTTTTCGTAAAAAGGCCCTAAATAAGCCCACATAAAATTAACTTCAATACTCGATGTAGGTAAATCCCACTAGCCCAACTCACTGTCCCCCAATTCAATGGCTTGTACTCACTACCTAATAAACCTCTCACTCTTTACCTCACTCACTCATTCACTGATCTCATCAACCCACTTAAACTAGCACTAGCTAAATATCCTCATAATCCAACAACCCCAATAGCCTCTGCTTTAAGAAGCCTCCACAGCCTTCCAACGGGACGGAGTGCACTAAACCTCATAATCTACAATCAAAATTTACGGACCCTTAATAATCCGTTTACGGGTCTCAGAATACGCATCAAAGTTTTAAGAAGCGCCGAGCGTGTCCCAGCGGGACAGACTTTTGTTAGTCCAATTGCTAGTTTTAGGGGTTACTGCAAGGTTTGTAGAAGCTTCCAGCGGGTCCAAGTAGGGACGAAGCTCTCTCCAAGTGACATGTGCTTATATACGCCAGTTCCAAGCTTTTTTTAGTCCAATTGCGAGTCTTAGAGGACGCAGCAAGGTTTGTAGAAGCTTCCAGCGGGTCCCGGAGGGACAAAGCGCTCCAACGCCGCATGAACTGTTGGACGCCGGATGTGGTTGTACGTTAGTTGAGTTGCGGGTGTCCAGAGGGTGCAACCCTTGGGGCCCTCCCTTGGAAGGGAGGGTTTGGGTGGGTTCGAAAATTATTTAATCTTTAATTTTGAAATTGAAGTATGAATTGTAATCTCTTTAGATTTGAAATTGAAGTATGAATTGTAATCTCTTTAATTTAAAACCTTTGAAGGCTTGGTAGACAACCCTCTAAGGGCATGGGTCTAAATCTCTCAAATGTCTCATAGATTAATACTAGATGAAAGGGACAAGGAGTGGATGAAATGACTCAGAAAAACCGTATTACTTATCGTTTTGACCGTAATGGGAATGGACAGTCCGTTAACGAAGAAAGCCGCAGCAATGATAATCAACAAGAGGCTCTCGATCATAAAGCAGCATTACCCAACAACTCTAATAATAATGCGAATAAAATGATTTCCAAGAAAGTTGTTCCTCTATATCCATCTACAGAGAAGCATTCCGTCAGCGAAGTGAGTCCATGGAACAGTCCGTTCCAAGAGGATATTAGCGCATTGGAGCAGCTTATTAGAGATGCTGATTCGAAGCCAGTATCCACTCCAAAACAGGCTCAGCCCAATCCTCCAAAAGAGAAGAAAAAAACGATAAAACCAACTATTATTGATGATCCCTATGAGCAGCCTGAGGTTCTACAGACACATGAGGAAAGGTATTCAGATAGGGAATATATGCAGGAGCCGATTCAAGCGTATGAGGAAGAGTTCGTTGATGACGAAATCAGTATAAAAAGAGTGAATTATGCGCGAGCGAAACGTAAGGCGGGAGCGCCATCATGGTTTAATGTATTTTTGTCAGTGACGGCTGCGCTTGCTACTGGAGCGCTGTTTGGTTATTTATTGTTGTCATTGTTTACGGGGGCAAGCATTTGGCCGGGAGGAACTGGCAATAAGCCTGACTCAGTACCTGTGATTGGTGATTCTGTCCAAGAAGGAACAGGCAAAGAACCGGTTGCAGGTGTAGGTGAGGAAAGCAAGGAAGCGGGAGTTGAAAATAAAAATGACCCTGCAGCAAAACCAGATCCGAATACTGCGATGGCTGCACTTAAGGGGCTGGATCGTTCTTATTATTTGCTGCAATTTGGCGTGTTTAGCAATACAGAGGGCAGGGATGCCGCAATGGCGCAATTGGCCGAGAAAGGGCTTGCTGGTGCTGCTATGACAAGTGCTGCTGATTATCGCGTATATGTAGGCATGGGTACAGATCGAAAAGGAGCTCAGGTTATTAAGAATATGATGCCGGAAATCGATCTTTATATCAAAGAAGTAAATATAGTAAATCCAGGAAAAATACCGTTTAAAGGCGATCAAAAAGCAGCACAATCTTTCTTCGATCAAACGGCTGTAGTCGTCCAAATGTTGGATGAATTAACATTAGCCCAGCTGGAACAGCCGACCTTATCGCCGCTTGGCGATGTTGCAGCAAATTCGTGGAAAGCCGAGCATCTAACATGGACAGAAAACGCGGAAACGCTGCGAATAGGTATAGTAGATGCGGAAGGTAAGGCATATTTGGATAAAATCAATCAAGCGATGAATGCGGCAGCAAAGACGATGGCAGAGTACGATAAAAAGCCTTCTCAAGCACAATTGTGGAAGACACAAGCGGAAGTTATGAAAGTGATCATTACGCAAAAAGAATGGTTTGAGAAGATCAGCGCATTGTAAACGAATAGGTTCATGCGTATAATAGTCTTAGGTGTCATTTCATGGCGAGAGGCGTTGAAAGATGAAGAAAAACGGCTGGATTCTTCTCATTTTTATCATATTTGGATTGTTGGCTGGTGCTCTAGTAGCGCGATGGCTGACTCCAGTTCCAGGCATCTCTTTTTTAACGAAACCAATCGAAACATCATGGTCACCTGCTGTCGATCTATATGTGCTCAGTTTCAACCTAACGCTTCATCTGCAATTCAGCTTGTTTAGCTTAATTGGAGCCGTAATTGCAATATGGTTATACCGCAAAATGTAGAGCAGCAGACATTGACGCATGAAGGAAAGCATGAAGGAGCGCAGCATTCAATTTATGGAATATAAAAAATTACGCAACGAAGCGATTAGCCAGCTCGTACTGGCCTCTTCGTCACCGCGCCGGAAGGAACTGGTCGCATCGCTGGACCTTTCTTTGCCGGTTTATATTTTGTCTACTGATACGGATGAAACGATTGAAGCAGGCTGGTCGCCATCGGAAGTTGTAGAGCAGCTCAGCCTGCGCAAAGCAAAAGCAGCCATACCTTTACTGCAACAAAAGCAGGAGGTACCAACGTCTTTAATTATTGGTGCGGACACCATTGTCGTGCTTGACGGAGATGTGCTTGGCAAGCCTGCTGACGACGAAGAGGCAAAGTCTATGCTTAGACGCCTTCAAGGCCGCTCCCATGAAGTGTATTCAGGAGTTGCTTGTGTTCTCTCTACAAGCGGGGAAGCATTGGTTGCCCATCGCAAAACGAAGGTAATGATGAAGCCGCTTAGTGAGGATCAAATTGCTAGGTACGTTGCTACCGGCGAGCCGAGGGACAAGGCGGGCTCTTATGGCATACAAGGACTTGGAGCGACGATTGTAGAGCAAATTGACGGCTGTTATTTTAATGTCGTTGGCTTGCCGTTATCGCTTCTCTCAGACATGCTCGCTTCCTATGACATTGCTGTTTTTTAAAAGGTAACTTAATTGATTTCAATCGGATTTTTTTTCATGAATGTGGCAGGATATGAATAATTCATTTTTTCGAAGAGGCGGGATTGGGACATGTTGCCGCAACCTATGATTTTGCGTGAAGTCCCCCATGAAGAACGTCCAAGAGAGCGCATGATGAAATATGGGGCAGAAGCACTTAGCCATACCGAATTGTTAGCCATACTGCTGCGCACAGGTACGAAGCGGCAATCCGCCGTACATTTGGCAGGAGCGGTGCTTAAGCAATGCGGCAGCCTGCGTAATTTAATGGATATGAGCATGGAACAATTAACAGCCATTCGAGGAATTGGTCCGGCAAAGGCGATTCAGCTTCGTGCTGGCATTGAACTGGGGAGAAGAATTTCCCGGAGTCAGCTTGGTGAGACGGTTATTGTGCGCAAGCCGCAGGATGCTGCGGAATATGTGATGGAAGAGCTCCGCTATTTGAAGAAGGAGCACTTCGTATGTTTGTTTTTAAACACAAAAAACCATATTATTGCCCGCGAAACCTTATCTGTCGGTACGCTTAATGCATCGCTAGTACATCCTCGAGAAGTATTTCGTGCAGCTATTTCACGTAACAGCGCATCTATCATTTGTGTTCATAATCACCCAAGCGGCGATCCTACGCCAAGCCCAGAAGACATTGCGTTAACGGGACGTTTAGCGGAGGCTGGACAGCTAGTCGGAATAGAAGTTCTTGACCATTTGGTAATCGGTGACGGAAGATTCGTAAGTTTGAAGGAACAAGGTCATATGTAATATAATAAAGTGATGTGGCAATTAGAAGGGAGCAAGAACATGTTTGGTGGTTTTTCGAAAGATTTGGGTATTGATTTAGGAACAGCGAATACGTTGGTATTCGTCAAGGGAAAAGGAATTGTGGTAAGGGAGCCTTCCGTGGTGGCCCTTCGTACAGATACAAAAACAATTGAAGCAGTAGGCGAGCAAGCCAAAAAAATGATCGGTAGAACGCCTGGCAACATTCGTGCTGTTCGTCCAATGAAAGATGGCGTTATCGCTGATTTTGAAACAACTGCTACGATGATTAAATATTTTATTCGCCAAGCCCAAAAACAGCGTTCTTTATTTCCTCGTCATCCAAACGTTATGGTTTGTGTGCCGTCAGGCATTACAGCGGTTGAGAAACGCGCAGTTGAGGATGCGACTAAGCAAGCCGGAGCTCGTGAAGCCTATACGATTGAAGAACCATTCGCAGCAGCGATTGGCGCTGATTTGCCTGTATGGGAGCCGACAGGCAGCATGGTAGTTGATATTGGCGGAGGTACAACAGAGGTTGCTGTTATTTCATTAGGCGGAATCGTTACGGCGAGATCCATTCGTGTAGCTGGTGACGAGATGGATGAAGCGGTTATTCAATATATTAAAAGACAATACAATCTCATGATCGGGGAACGTACATCCGAGCAGCTGAAGATGGAAATTGGTTCAGCACTTCCACTGGATCGTCCAGAAACGATTGAAATTCGTGGACGCGATCTCGTATCGGGATTGCCTAAGACACTAGCGATTACATCTGATGAGATTACAGAAGCATTAGCAGATACCGTTAATGCCATTGTTGACGCGGTGAAAGTAACGCTGGAGAAATGCCCGCCGGAGTTGTCTGCGGACATTATGGACCGGGGTATCGTACTCACAGGCGGCGGCGCCTTGCTGCGCAATCTGGACAAGCTGCTTCAAAGAGAGACAGGCATGCCTGTTATTGTTGCCGACAATCCGCTTGATTGTGTTGCGATCGGTACTGGCCGCTCGCTCGATAATATTCATTTATTTAAAGCAAGAAGCTCATCTCGTTCGAGACGCTAAGTTAGGTCCGATGGGGAAACGGATATGAAATGGGCAGGTGGTCGAGCTGTTTAAGCTAATGAGAAATAAGCGTATGTTTATGCTTATGATCGGGTTTATTTTATTCATAGCGGTCATCGGCTTCTCGCTAAGCGACCGCAAGGAATTATCGTGGCCGGAGAAATTTTTGAAGGATTCGGCAGCATACGTGCAGCAATGGTTCTACAAGCCCGCTGGTTATATAGCGGGCTTCTTCGAGGATATTAGCAATTTACGCACGATTTATGAAGAAAACGAGCAGCTGCGCCTTACAGCTGCAGCTTATTCTCGTGACAAGATTAATTACAATTTCGTAGAAAAAGAGAATGAACGTTTAAAGGCAGAACTCTCGTTCACACAGCGTCAGAAAGAGATGTACAATTATAATTATTTGATCGCACAGGTTGTATCGATCAGCAACGATGCGAATAACCGCACGATGACGATTAACCTAGGTTCCAGAGACGGCATCAAACCGAATATGGCCGTAACAACCATAGAGGGGTTGATCGGTCTTGTAAGTTCAGTAACCCCCAATTCGGCAGCTGTTACTCCAATTACAGAACTTGACGAAGCATCGCCAACGTTCAACTCCATTGCTGTGACGATAATGGGTCGTGAGAATGAATCATTTGGTGTTCTGAGCAGCTACAACAAGGAAACGTCTAGAATCGTTATGACGAAAATCGCCGAAGACGATAAAATGGAATTTCAAGATACAGTTATTACATCTGGACTAGGCGGTATTTATCCAAGAGGACTCGTTGTCGGAACGGTTGAAAACAAGCAGCTTGGCGACTTCGGCCTTACATATACGGCATCGGTCAAGCTATCAGCAAGTTTTGATCATCTGACTGAGGTATTTGTTGTTCAGGTCCCTGAAATGGAGGAAGCCGAGAAATGAGCTTGAACCGAATCATCCTGCTCATGTTGCTCTTGTTTGTTATCGAGGGAGCAGTGATGCCGTGGATTATTCCAGCCGGCTTCGGTCAACGGATCATTCCTCACTTTGTATTTGTAATGGTCATCTTCTCAGGTCTATATAGCAGAAGGCATCTTGCACTCATGCTTGGCATAAGCTTCGGATTGCTTCAGGATATTGTATACTTTGGTCATCTGCTTGGAATTAATGCGTTTATTATGGGTTTAATGGGTTACTTTACTGGCGTATTGCTGGAGCATCGCCGTTCAACGCTTATGATGGCGATTTCTGTTGTGGGTTTTGCCTGCATTCTATATGACAGCGCCATATATTTCATTTACAAAGCATTTCGAATTACGAATGAAAGTTATGCATGGGCTCTTATCGATCATATCCTTCCTAGTTTATTTTTACAGCTGGCGTTTGCACTCTTGTGTTATGTACCGGCGCGAAAATGGTTTGAAGGGCAGACATTGGTCAAAGCAGAGAAGGATGAGGAATAAAATATTGCTGCAGGCAGGATTTTGCCCAGCTTAGCAAGAATCCATTAGGTTGGGGAGGGACGAACGTGACCGATAAGCAGCATATTATTATTAAGGGTGTAAAAGAAGGTCTCGTGTTCCTTCTCGACGATAAATGTGAATTTGCGACGCTTCTAGATGAATTGCAATACAAGCTGGAGAAGACGCATCAGCAGTTGCTCACAGGTCCCCTTGTTCACGTTCAGGTGAAGCTTGGATCCAGGCAGATTTCTGATGATGATAAAGATCGCATCAAAAACGTGATACGTTCACAAGGAAACCTAATGGTTCAATCTGTTGAGTCTGAAGCGCCTAAGATCGATCCTCAGCTCGGACAGCAACCTAATCTGCAAGTGCTCACGTCTATTATACGCTCAGGCCAAACTTATGAGCATGATGGGGATTTACTTTTAATCGGCGATTTGAATCCAGGCGGTACTTTAATGTGTACAGGTGACATATATGTGCTGGGTGCATTGCGCGGAACCGCGCATGCTGGGATTGGCGGGAGGACGGACGTGATTATAGCGACTTCACTCATGCGGCCAACTCAGCTCCGCATTGCGGATGTAATCAGCAGGCCGCCAGAGGAATGGATGACCGGCGATGCCTCTATGGAGTTCGCCTTCTTAAGTGAAGGTAGAATGCAAATTGATAAGCTAGCGCAATTATTCCGCATACGGCATAATCCTATAATGTTTAAAGGAGTGTAGAATATGGGAGAAGCGATTGTTGTAACATCAGGGAAAGGCGGCGTCGGCAAGACGACCACTTCGGCGAACCTGGGTACCGCGCTAGCTTTACTTGGTAAGAAGGTTTGCATGGTTGATACAGATATTGGACTTCGCAATCTGGACGTGGTTATGGGACTTGAAAATCGAATCATTTATGATTTGGTTGATGTTGCCGAGGGCCGCTGCCGCTTGAATCAGGCGCTCGTAAAGGACAAGCGCTTTGAAGAGCTGTACATGCTTCCTGCTGCACAGACGAAGGATAAGGATTCTGTTACGCCTGAACAAGTTCGAAATATGATTTTAGAGCTCAAGAAAGAGCATGACTATGTTATTATTGATTGCCCAGCGGGGATTGAGCATGGCTTTCGTAACGCAATTGCAGGTGCCGATCGGGCTATCGTGATCACTACACCTGAGAACGCTGCGGTGCGGGATGCCGATCGTGTAATCGGACTGCTGGAGCAGGAGAAAATACCAAGTAAGCTAATCATTAACCGGATTCGTCAAAATATGATGAAAACCGGTGAAATGTTGGATATCGATGAAATTTGTCAAGTGCTGGCAGTCGATTTGATCGGAATCGTACCTGATGATGAGAAAGTTATTTCTGCTGCAAACAGCGGAGAGCCGACAGTTATGAATCCGGCTTCACGTGCCGCAATCGCCTACCGGAACATCGCACGCCGCATACTTGGCGACATGGTTCCTCTCATGCTGCTTGATGAGAAGGCGGGAGCGTTCAAACGTTTCCGTAAGTTCCTCGGAATAGGATGATTAGGACTTGCTTAACAAATTAAAAAAGCTGGATTGGGGAATTTTGATAATCTTAGTTTTCCTTATGATTATCAGTATCGTACTTGTCTATAGTGCAACTGCAAATAATCCAAAGTACGCCGGTCATGAGATCAAACAGCTGAAGTTTTACGGCTTAGGCTTTTTTGTAGCTATCGCAGCCACCTTATTTGATTATCGTATCGTTCTCAAGAGCTGGCATGTCCTTTATGGCATAGGGGTTACATTGTTGATTCTTGTTTATTTCTTTGGAGCGGTAATCAATGGGGCTAGAGGATGGTTTCAGTTTGGAGCCTTATCGTTTCAGCCTGCGGAAATGGTCAAAATTATACTCATTATCGGTATCGCTTATATTATGGGACGACGGCAAGGCGATCGGCTGACGTTCACACAAGATTTGCTTCCGATTGCAGTATTTGCTTTCCTGCCGTTTATGCTCGTAATGATTCAGCCGGATCTCGGCAATGCGATCATATACGTAGTTATCGTGTTAGGGATGTTATGGATTGGGAATGTCAAATATTCTCATGTAATTACAGGGATTACCGTCGTTGTTGTAAGTCTTGTCCTTTTTGTTTCTCTGTTCAATACATTCAATCAAGAAATTTACAATTACTTGAAAGATAATGAAATGGGACATTGGCATAAAAGGATTAATACATTCATTAATCCGGAGACGGCAACTGCAGATGACAAACATCAATCGGAAAATGCACAAATTGCAATCGGTTCAGGCGGTTTAAACGGTGACGGTTATATGCAAGGCGATATGAAAAATGGCGGTTTTGTACCTTATCCGTATTCTGACTCGATTTTTGTTGTTATAGGCGAGGAATTTGGTTTTCAAGGTGCAGCCATCTTATTGCTTTTGTATTTCTTGCTCATATATCGGATGATTATTATTGCTTTTAAATGTTATGATTTGCGAGCCTCGTACATTATTATTGGCATCGTGTCTATGTATGTGTTCCAGGTGTTCCAAAACATCGGAATGATGATTGGAATTATGCCAATTACGGGAATTACGCTGCCGTTTATTAGTTATGGAGGCACATCACTACTGCTTAATATGCTGTCAATCGGACTTGTATTCAGCATTAAGGCACATCAAGAAAAATATGAGATGGCTGACTAAAGGTTAGCCAAGCTAGAAAGCTGCTTCTGAGACGGATGTTATCCGATCTTGGGGTGGCTTTTTTTTATGATCAGCTGCGCTCGCATACTTGTCTCAATCCCCACATATCCATGTATAAAGGAACAAGCTGTCCCAAGGACGATGGAAGCGGGGGAAAAATGAGATGTTAATGAAGGATAATGAGAAGCGGCGCAATCAGCATAAAAATCAAAATACAGGGGATCGGAACTCTGTGCCTTTACAAGAAGAGGACATATATTCAGACCCTCGCATGCCATACAAGCACGAATATTTTGATGAAGACGAGGCGGAGGAGCTTGATCCAGAGGTCGTTTGGAAAACCAATCCTAATCCATGGGCAAATTGGAACGAGGACAAAGGGTATGTTGGTAATAGAAGATTTGTAAAAGGGCCAGTTGTATCGAATGAGAACGATCCGGGATCAGGCGGCGGGAAAAATAATTATACTTTCGGCAAGGAGCTGAAATGGAAGCTAGCAGTAGCATTGCTGTTATTTGGCGCGGTATGGGCTATGTTTCGCTATGATACGGAATACACGCTCAAGGGACAAGCGCTTGTGAAACAAGCACTTACGGATGAGATTGATTTTGCAGCTGCGGCTGCTTGGTATAAGGAAACGTTTGCTGGGGCTCCATCCTTTATTCCTATTTTTCAGGACAATCCTGAACCTGCGGTAGGCGCGGATGGAACGGTGAAGCTGCCTATCGTAACCCCATTGGAAGGAGGATCGCTAGTTCGAACGTTTGCGGAGATGCTTAATGGTATAGAGCTTGCTGGAAGCTCTGAAGCAGAGGTTGTTGCGGCAGAGACGGGGCGTGTATTGCTATTATCAGATCAGAGCACGCAAGGTTCGACTATTGTTATCCAGCATGTCAATCAGCGCGTAACCGTATATGGGATGCTTGGGAAAACAAGTGTTAAAGTAAATGACTGGGTTGAGGCAGGGGATTCTATCGGCAACCTGCTGAAAGCTGAAGGTACGCAGCCAAGCCTGCTATATTTTGCTGTTAAACAAAATGATTTGTATATCGATCCCGTGGGCGTGATACCGATTGATTAAATGGAAAGGAATCCTATGGTCGGTCCATCCGTTGTTCGTTATCATTATGCTTGGGTCGGTCATGACAGGATATTTTGCCGAGCTGATTACCTTGTTTTTACTCGTGCTTGTCCATGAAATCGGCCATGTTATTGTAGCTCGGGGCTATGGCTGGACGATAAAGGAAGTAAAGCTGCTGCCCTTTGGTGGTGTTGTAGAGGTTGAGGAAGCCGGCGGCGTACCTGCAAAAGAAGAAGCAATTGTAGCGATTGCGGGTCCCTTGCAAAACGTTTGGATGGGACTAGCTGCTTGGGGCTGCGGGCAGCTTGGCATATGGGACTTAGCATGGGCGGAGTATGTATGGAAAGCGAATCTAATGATCGGCTTGTTCAACCTGCTGCCTATTCACCCGCTTGACGGAGGGAAGCTGCTGCAGGCGGCATTAAGCTATACGGTTAACTATTATAAAATGCTTATTTGGAGCGCGCGAGTCAGCTTGTTTTTTAGTGTGCTGATGATCATCGTCTCCTTGCTTCCATGGTTAGTGTATAAGGATGGCATTCAACTCAATCTGCTCATTGTCGGCATATTTCTTGTGATGACGAACTGGACATATTATCGTAATGTTCCATATTTGTTTTATCGTTTTCTGATGTACCGGGAACGGATCACGCTGCAGGCGCTGAGGCTCGGCCACATTGCAAGTCCTATAATCGTAAGCGGCAAGCAGTCAATCATCTCGGTAGCAAGGCTCTTTCAAAGGGAGCGATATCATTTGATATATATGGTGGAGTCGCACAGCAAGGAGGTCAGAGTGCTTCCGGAGCAGAAAATTGTAGAAGGATGTTTGTCCGAAAATAATCCGAATCGTGCAGTGTCGGAACTTTTCAGTTAAAATAGATGAAAAGCGTACGGGCAGGTGATATTCAGGAATGAAGCAAATGTTGATGCACGTTAACGGTGAAATGCTGCAAACCGCTGTACTGGAAAATGGCCGCCTAGTCGAATTTTTTATGGAAAAATCAAAAGCAAGCAGTTTGGTTGGCAATGTTTATAAAGGTCGTGTCGTGAACGTGCTGCCTGGCATGCAGGCGGCTTTCGTAGATGTAGGACTAGCTAAAAATGCATTTTTGTACATTGATGAGCTGCTCCACCCTCATTTGGAAAAACAGCCAGCTGAAAAGCCGCTCATTCAAAATATGGTCAAGCCTGGACAGGAATTGCTCGTACAAGTTATGAAGGAGCCGCTGGGTGGCAAAGGAGCCCGTGTCACTACACATTTTTCACTGCCTGGCCGGTTTCTTGTTTATATGCCAAATGCCGATTATATTGGCGTTTCCAAAAAAATCAATTCCGAAAGCGAGCGGTCGAGATTGCGAGCCATAGGCGAGAAGCTGCGTGAGCTGGAGGAAGGCATTATTTTACGAACGGCGGCTGGCGCTGAAAGCGAGCTGTCTTTGCATGCCGATGTCGCTGGGTTAAGAGAGATTTGGCAAAGCATTTCGGAACGAAGCGTGGAAGCGAGTGCGCCAAGCGAGCTGCATAGAGAGGCAGGTCTCATGCGGAGGGCTGTACGAGACACGCTTACGATGGATATCGATGAAATATGGATAGACAATGCGGAGAGGTTTGAGGAAGCGTCAGCACTGCTGGAGGAAATGACCCCTCAGCTTCGTGAGCGGTTAAAATGTTTTGAATCAAGGCAAGGCAATTCTTTATTTGATACGTATCGTGTGACGGAGCAGGTAACGAGAGCGTTCGAGCGCAAAATTCAGCTTACCTGCGGGGGGCACCTCATATGGGAAGTGACGGAAGCTCTGACGGTTATAGATGTGAACACTGGCAGATTTATTGGGACATCTGGCCTTGAAGACACTGTGTTCCGCACGAATATGGAAGCAGCAGACGAGATTGCAAGATTGCTCCGAGTTCGAGATGTAGGCGGCATTATTATTATTGATTTTATTGATATGGAGCAGGACAACCATCGCGAGCAGGTTATGCAAAGACTCGTAGAGAAAGCGCGCAATGATCAAACCAAATGTACGATTTTGGGCTGGACAAAGCTCGGTTTAATTGAAATGACACGTAAAAAGGCTCGTGAGAATGCTGTCCATCAACTGATCGAGCGCTGTGAGAGCTGCGGAGCGCACATAAAATGATCAGAGTTGTATAAATAGTTTAATTTTCTTGTTGGATGAATTGATATAGCTTGCATAGTATGGTACAATCTTTGGGTGTGTGTCTCGTACCTCATTGGAATGGGACGTACAAGTACCGCTCCGATTGGGTAAACAAGCGTTTGCGGCGCATGCCGTGAGCCACCTGAATTAGGCGAGTCTTCGAAAATAAGGAGGTGCACCAACAATGTTCGCAATTATCGTAACTGGCGGCAAGCAATACAAAGTTCAGGAAGGCGATGTAATCTACATCGAAAAACTGGATTCTGAAGCAGGCGAAAGCGTAACGTTTGATCGTGTTTTGGCGGTTTCTAAAGGTGACGGTCTTGTAACTGGAACTCCGGTTGTTTCCGGCGCTACAGTAACAGGCAAAGTCGAGAAACAAGGCAAAGGCCAAAAAATCATCGTTTACAAATACAAAGCCAAAAAGAACTATCGTCGTAAGCAAGGTCATCGTCAACCGTTCACAAAAGTAACAATCGAGAAAATCCAAGCGTAAGAGGAATTTCTATGATAACAGTTACCTTTGTACGAAGAGCCGCTGACAGACGTATCGTATCATTTGCGGTCGAAGGACATGCTAAATATGCGAAGCCCGGCAAAGATATCGTTTGTGCGGGTGTATCAGCCATCTCGGTTGGTACCGTTAACGCGATCGAAGCTCTAGCGGGAGAGGAGCTCCCTGCCAAGATGAAGAACGGCTGGCTATCGTCGGATATTCCGACGCTTGCAGACGAGGCTTCAGACGGCCGGATGCAGCTGCTGCTGGAATCGATGGCGGTTATGCTTGACACTATTGCAAAATCATACGGCAAGCATGTCGTTATTCATGAACATCTTAATGCGTAAGCATTCGGTGCAGGTTTGTTTTACAAGCCTCTAGTTCATGCTTACGGTGCAGCTTTGCTCACCAATCCTTTAGAAGGAGGGAATAACTATGTTGAAACTGAATCTTCAGCTCTTCGCTTCGAAGAAAGGTGTAGGTTCCACTAGAAACGGACGTGACTCACAGTCGAAACGCCTTGGCGCTAAACGTGCTGACGGTCAAACCGTATCTGCTGGAAGCATCTTGTTTCGTCAACGCGGAACAAAAATTCACCCAGGAACTAACGTAGGCATCGGGAAAGACGATACGCTTTTTGCATTAGTAGAAGGCGTAGTGAAGTTCGAACGTTGGGGACGCGACCGCAAAAAAGTGAGCGTGTATCCAGCTGTTCTTGCTCCGGTAGCTGCAGCAGTAGAAGCTTAATACAACCTTATATATGCAACAAGCCCCGGCCTGCATCGCTTGGCCGGGTTTTTTTATTCCATGGCTGATGACCGTAGGACGGCTGCGTGATATACTGGAAGCAAGCAAAAATGCCTAAGGCGTCTTGGACGCTGAAGCAGCTTTGACGGGGAAATATAACATATATGTTGTTATATTTTCGGGAAATACGAAGAAAGTAGGTTTAATCGATGGGACGCTTAACAACGGTGAAATATTACGCGGCGGCAACCATTTTATTGCCATGCGCCGCTGTACTTATTTGGCCCAATCAAGTGTGGTTAACTGCTGTCTTTCTCGTTTGGCTTATAGCTGTTGCGACTTACTGGATACGAACGGAACGGAAAGAGCACGCAGAGCGGACTGCGCGAACGATTCAATCGTTGCAAAACTCTGCAATAAGAACTCTCAATCATCATCGTCATGACTGGATGAACGACCTGCAAGTCGTGTTTGGCTATATTAGGCTCAAAAAGCTGGATAAAGCCGCCGAGTATGTGGAGAAAATAAGTGAACGGATGGCTGTGGAGAGCAGTATATCCAAGCTAGGGGTTCCATCACTGATTAGTTATATTCAATCGTTTCGTACGATATCGAATTCGCTGGAGTTACAAATTGTAATTAAAGGCGACATTCATTTAAACGAAATAACGGCAGATGCCGATCAAATAGCCGAAACGCTCATTCATACGATTAACGCATATCGGTTTGCGGCTAAGCCTGGCTATGGTAATGCTGCTGTTCTTACGCTTACGCTATCGCTGGATAAGGATGCACTGTATGCAGCCTTCTATTATGATGGCGAACTAATGAATGAACAGCAATGGAAGCAAAAAATACAACAGCAGTTGGAAGGCGCGCCAATGCAGCCGATCAACTTCGAGCAGCCGTATGCAAAGGTGTTGCTGAGGGCGGAAATGCGCGCATGAACGGGGGCACATCATGTTTGTCGATAAAGCGAAGATATTTGTAAAAGGCGGCGACGGAGGCGATGGTATCGTTTCTTTTCGCCGTGAGAAGTATGTAGAACAAGGTGGTCCTGCAGGTGGCGACGGAGGCCGAGGCGGCGACTTGATCTTTCAAGTTGACGAGGGTCTGCGTACACTGATGGACTTCCGCTATCAGAAGCATTTCAAGGCTGATCGCGGCGAGCGCGGAAAAGTAAAAAGCATGCACGGAGCAGGCGCTGACGATACAATCGTACGGATTCCGCCCGGCACAATAATCGTTGATGATGATACGCAAGAAATTATTGCGGATATGACTCGTCACGGTCAACAAATCGTTATTGCAAAAGGCGGACGCGGCGGACGCGGCAACATTCGCTTCGCTACGCAAAACAATCCAGCTCCTTATATTTCGGAGAATGGTGAAGAAGGACAAGAGCGCTGGGTTGTTCTTGAGCTTAAAGTAATGGCAGATGTAGGCCTTGTTGGTTTCCCAAGCGTAGGCAAATCAACCCTGCTATCTGTCGTATCTGGCGCTAAGCCGAAAATTGGCGCTTATCACTTTACGACCATTACACCGAATCTAGGTGTCGTTGACGTTGGGGATAGCCGTAGCTTTGTAATGGCTGACTTGCCTGGTCTTATCGAAGGAGCGCATGAAGGCGTTGGTCTTGGTCATGAGTTTCTTCGTCACGTAGAGCGGACGAGGGTTATCGTTCATGTTATCGACATGTCAGCGTCTGAAGGCCGCGATCCTTTTGATGATTGGGTGAAAATCAACGAGGAGCTTGTTCTCTATAATGAGAAGCTAGCAGATCGTCCGCAAATTATTGCTGCAAACAAAATGGACATGCCGGATTCTGAGGAGCAGCTTGAGTTGTTCAAGCAAAAGCTCGCAGAAGTTAGCGGTGAACGTCAATATGAAATTTTGCCAATCTCCTCGCTAACGAAAAAAGGCGTACAGGAGCTACTATATAAAGCAGCTGATATTCTTGATACGGTTTCAGAAGAAGTTGAAATCGCAGATGTGAAAGATGTTGCTGAGCGTAAAGTTTATACGTACGAGAAGCGCGAAGAGACGACTTTCACCATCCATAAGGAAGATGAAGTGTTCGTTATTGTTAGTGCTGGCATTAGCAACTACATGAAACGGATGAATTTGACTTCCTATGATGCAGTTATGCGTTTTGCACGCACGATGCGCAAAATGGGTGTCGATGCCGAGCTTCGCAAGATGGGGGCAAAAGACGGCGATATGGTTCAAATCGGCGACTTTGCTTTTGAATTCTTTGAGGGCAGCGACTATAATCCGAATGGCTAGAGCATTTGCACATATTAAGAAATGAAGACGGCGAAAGCCGTCTTTTCTTGTTTTGCCTATTGCCCCAAACTGTATATTTCGATATAATGTCCACTATAGGTGAACAATTGTCTTTTTGAGGAGGACGTATAGTGACGAAACGCTATTATGTCGTTCGAGAGGATATTTTACCGGAAGCGATTATGAAGACGATACAAGTGAAGGAGATGCTTGGCCGAGGAGATGCGGCAACCGTACATGAGGCGGTTGAACGTGTTGGACTTAGCCGAAGCGCTTTTTATAAGTATAAAGATGGTGTCTACGCGCTAAATGAGCTGGAACGAGAACGTATTGCGACCATTTCTATGGATTTGGAGCATCGTTCAGGCGTACTCTCCAACGTACTTAGCATGGTGGCGAGCCAGGATGGCAATGTGCTGACGATGAATCAGTCCATTCCGCTCCAAGGTTTCGCTAATGTCGTCATTTCGGTCGATATTTCGCAGCTTTCCGGAGAACTGTCATCGCTGGTTGAAATGCTTCGCAGTCAACCAGGCGTGCGTAAAGCTTCGGTCATCGGACAAGGATAACAGAATTGATAATGGAGGGTATATATGAAGCCGGTTAAAGTTGGTTTATTAGGTCTTGGTACAGTTGGTACAGGTGTAGTTCGAATTGTTGAGGGACATCAGGATGATTTGGCTAGTCAGGTCGGTTCGCCGATCGTAATTGAAAAGGTGCTCGTTCAAGACAAAAGCAAATCGCGTAATATTGCAGTGGATGCAAGCAAGCTAACTGAGGATCCTTGGGAGGTCATCCGCCACCCTGAAATTGATGTTATCGTTGAGGTTATGGGTGGAATCGGGCTTACGAAAGAATATATACTAGAAGCGCTGTCCCTCGGCAAACATGTCGTAACGGCAAATAAAGATTTGATGGCAATGCACGGACCTGAAATATTGGCCAAAGCCAAAGAAAACCGCTGCGATGTTTTGTATGAAGCGAGCGTAGCCGGCGGTATTCCGATTATTCGTACACTTGTCGAAGGTTTCGCCTCCGACCGCATTAATAAAATTATGGGCATTGTGAACGGCACAACGAATTTTATTTTGACAAAGATGAGTCAAGAAGGCGCTTCGTATCTAGATGTGCTTAAAGAAGCGCAGGAGCTTGGTTATGCGGAGTCAGACCCGACATCAGATGTCGAAGGACTTGATGCAGCGCGCAAAATGACAATTCTCGCTACAATCGGATTCCGTGCCAATGTTGCGCTTGAGGATGTATCCGTTCAAGGCATTTCATCGGTATCCAAAGAAGATATTTTGTACGCGAAGCGTCTTGGCTATGAAGTGAAGCTGCTTGGTATCGCAGAGCGTCAGGATGATTTGATCAGCATCAGCGTTCAACCAACGATGGTGAAGCAATCGCATCCTATCGCATCGGTAAACGGCGTGTTTAACGCGGTTTATGTATATGGCGAAGCTGTTGGTGAAACGATGTTCTACGGCGCAGGCGCGGGTGAGCTTCCGACAGCTACGTCGATCGTATCCGATTTGGTTGCCGTTGTGAAAAACCTGAAGCTTGGTGTGAACGGCATGCAGGGAAGCCTTGCTTATAAAGAGAAGAAGCTCAAGACTGACGAGCAGATCTCATCTAAATATTTCATTTTGCTTAAAGTGGCAGATCGTGCCGGCGTTCTTGCACGCATAACGCAAGTGTTTGCTGACTTTGAGGTCAGCTTGGAGTCGGTATTGCAGCAGCCGACACCGTCTAATCCGGAAGCTGAGATCATCATCATCACTCATGACGCGAACAAAGCAGCTATCCAGAAGGTGCTTGCTAAGTTTGACTCGCTGGATGTCGTTCATAAAGTGAAAAGCGTCTATCGCGTAGAAGGATAAATCTTATGAACAATCGCAGAGTAATCGTAAAAATACCAGCAAGTACAGCAAATCTCGGACCAGGATTTGATACGCTTGGGATGGCTCTTTCGCTATACGCATGGATTGAAATGAGCATCTCTGAACGAACAGAATTCCAGTTTTACGGCGATCAAATGAATGGATTGCCAAAGGACAAAACGAATTTAATTTATAAGGTTGCGCAGCTTGTGTTCAAAGAAGCAGGCGTATCCGTGCCAGAACTCTCGATTTCAATGCACAGCGATATACCGCTCACTCGCGGACTAGGCAGCAGCGCGTCAGCAATCGTAGGCGCTCTGGTTGCTGCGAACGCATTGATTGGCAGTCCGCTCACGGATGATAAGCTGTTCCAAATGGCAACAGCGCTGGAAGGCCATCCGGACAATGTTGGCGCGTCACTATACGGCGGCATTGTCGTCTCGGCTTGGGATGGGGAGCGAGCAGATTATGTTAGAATTGAGCCGCATCATAAGCTGAAGACGCTTGTCGCGATTCCAGCCTTTCAGCTGTCGACGGAGAAGGCGCGTCATGCGCTTCCGTCTACAATCAGTATGGCTGACGCCATATTTAACGTCAGCCGCAGCTCTTTGCTCGTCGCAGCGCTTGCTGGCGGCGAGCTAGGTATGATTCGCCATGCGATGAAGGATCGGATGCACCAGCCTTACCGTGCAGCCCTGATTCCCGGCATGGCAACTATACTGGAGCACGCAGTAGAGCACGGCGCGCTTGGTGCTGCGCTAAGCGGAGCAGGGCCGACGCTGATTGCATTTGTTGAGGATACGGAAGCCGGTGCTGCACACAGCTCGGGCGAATCCATGCTTGAAACATTTCTGCTTGATACACTAAAGCAGGAGGGCATTGAAGCGAATACGCTATGGCTGTCGCCAAGCGCTCAAGGTCCTCAAATTACGATAGAGGAAATTTCTTCGCAGCCTGCGATTCCTCTTCCGGATCGAATTAAAGGAGATATGAAGCGATGAAGACGATAGCGGTTTTACCTGCTGGCTCCGTATCGGATGAGGCAGCAAGACATTTATTCCGCGGTGAAGAAATAAACTGGAAGCATCATCGGCTAATATCCGATGTGTTCCTGTCTACTGTCAATGGAATAAGTGATTACAGCATCATTCCAATCGAGAATACGATTGAGGGTTCTGTTAGCCTTCATATGGATTGGCTTGTACATGAGGTTGATATTCCGATTCAAGCGGAGTGGGTTTATCCCTCCATTCAAAATTTGATCGGCCGGCAATCTGAGCTGTTAAACGATAATGGGGAAATGGACTACTCACGTATTACTAAAGTGATCAGCCATCCTGTAGCGATCGCACAGTGCTTGCAATTTCTGCGTACACATCTTCCGCATGCGGTTACAGAACATGTCAGCAGTACAGCAGAGGGCGTTAGAATCGTTCAAAACAATCCGAATGCCGGTTTGGCAGCTATTGGCACGATGACAGCTGCTGCGAACGAGAAGCTTGATGTTCTCGCAAGTGAGATTACAGATCATGATAATAATTACACTCGGTTTTTGCTGGTCGGATCAGAGCCATATACCGATCGTAAATCCGATAAAATAAAAACGAGCATCTTAATTACATTGCCAGAGGATTACCCGGGAGCGCTCCACCAGGTTCTTTCTGCTTTTGCATGGCGCAAAATCAACTTGACCCGAATTGAATCGCGCCCGACGAAGAAGAAGCTCGGCAATTATTATTTCTTCATCGACATTGATATGGCTCTTGATACCGTTTTGCTACCTTCAGCCATTCAAGAAATTGAAGCAATCGGATGTCAGGTTCGCGTATTAGGAAGCTATCCAAGCTTTACTGAATTCAAGAAATAAGCATAGCTGGTTGTGCGCTACATCTTAGGTTTAATCGATATTGTAATAGAAAGCCGAGTTCACTCTGTTGGGTGAACTCGGCTTTTTACTATTTTTTTTGTGAAAGTGGAGACACCTGCCCATATTCTGCATAGGATGTAAGGATTGATAATAGGCATTAGCAGTGCCTGGTTATTCAGAACGTGACAGGAGGTTAACAACGAGTGAAAATCCATATTGTGAAGAAGGGCGAGTCGTTATACTTTATCGGCCAAAAGTATAATGTTTCGCTCGAAGAGCTTTTGAAGCTGAACCCGGGTATTACGAATCCGGACGCCATTGATGTTGGCATGAAGCTGAAAATTCCTTCAAGCATCGCGGGCGGCGCAGGAGGCGGAATGGACATCATGCATCAGCATATTGTGAAACAAGGTGATACCCTTTGGAAGCTCTCGAAAGCTTGGGGCGTGCCGCTCGCGGATATGATTAAAGCGAATCCGCAGCTCAAAAATCCGAATGTATTGCTTACTGGTGAAGTTGTGAATATCCCTAAAGTAGGCGAAACCATGACTGAAGGAACTGGTGGCCAAGGTACTGGAGGTACTGGACAACAAGCTGGGCAGAGCGTGGCACAAAACACGGGAGGTCATCACGCCCTTCACCCAAGCTCAATCATGCAAGGGGTACAGGGCTGGGTCGGAAAGCTTTCTACAGCGCCTATTATTGGAAAAACACCTACAGCTCCAATTGCAGGCAAGACGCCAACTGCGCCTATTGCACCAGCACCAGTAGCCCCTGCTCCTGAAACGCCTGTTGCACCTGTTCAAGAGAAAAAACCAACAGCACCTATTGTGAAGCCAGTAGAACCAGCTCCTCTTCCTGCCCCTAAGGCGGCAGCAGTTGAGCCAGCCAAAAAGGCACTGCCAATCGAAAAGCCTGTTGAGAAAAAGCTAAAACCGATTCATTCCGAATACAAGCCAAATGTTGATTTATTCAAGCAATATGGCATCCCAGCAACCGAAGCATTATCCTTGTATGATTTGCCAAAAGCACCTGAAGCAATCTCGCCAGCTGCACAACAGCCTACTTACGGAGGATATGGGCATCATCAGCCAATGATGACTATGCCGGCTCAGATGGGATATGGTTATGGGCAACCGATGACCATGCCAATTCAGTCGGGGTATGGATTTGGTCAACCAATGACCATGCCAGCTCACATGGAACATGGCTACGGTTACGGAGATTGGCATCAACCTGTGCCATTCGGAAGTACGGTAAGCCCAATGCATGAAGGCAACGAGGCGCCATTTGAGTGTCCGCCGGGGATGGTATTTGTCGGCAGTTACCCATCTCCATCCAGCATGCCAATGGGCGTTGGCCCTGAATGGGGTTATGGTTATCCCATGATAAATCCACTCCAGCATGGCATGCAGGAAAGTGGTCAAATGGTAGCCGGAACTTCTGCTTTCCCGAACCAAAGCATGGTATCGCCGCTGGCAACACAGCCGAATAAAGGTAAGGTGTCCCCTCAAGCGACACAGCCAAACCAAGGCAGTGTATCACCGCTGGCGACACAGCCGAACCAAGGGATGGTATCGCCGTTTGCATCGCAGCCAAACCAAGGCAGTGTATCACCGCTGGCGACACAGCCGAACCAAGGCGCGGTATCGCCATTTGCGACGCAACCAAACCAAGGCGTGGTATCGCCATTTGCGGCACAGCCGAACCAAGGCGCAGTATCGCCATTTGCGACACAGCCAAACCAAGGTGCAGTATCGCCGTTTGCAACACAGCCAAACCAAGGCATGGTATCGCCATTTGCAACACAGCCGAACCAAGGCATGGTATCGCCGCTGGCAACACAGCCAAACCAAGGCATGGTATCGCCGCTGGCAACACAGCCGAACCAAGGCATGGTATCGCCGTTTGCATCGCAGCCGAACCAAGGCATGGTATCGCCGTTTGCAACACAGCCGAACCAAGGGATGGCTTTCCCATCGAGCATGCAGCCTGAGTATGGTTATGGCTCCGGCTATGGTCATGGCGGGCATGGGAATGTAATGCCGGTTCAAGTGCAAAATGATGGCGGCTATGGTTACCCTGTAGCTGGCTTCTCCCCATACTCACAGCCGTTTCCATCTAATCAAGGCTGGCCTCAAACAGCCGGTGTAGGCAATATGAATCAAGACGATTGCGGCTGCAAGGGAAATCGTTCTGATCAAAACACCGCAAAGGCGGCTGACGTACAAATTGAAAAACCAGTAAAGATAGTTGTACCAAAGAAATCGAACAAGAAAGCAGTTATTCGAACAGTTTCCACACGGCCTAATAAACCGAAAAAACGTGGAAATCAGCCTTGGATCAATCGTTAAATAAATACATGCTGCCCCAAAGGTCTACTATCCTTTGGGGCTTTCTTTATTATGAATACATAATGTTAGTCTTTTTTTGAAAAACAAGTATAGGACAAGCAGCTTAAACTATGGATTCTTACAAATAAATCGTTTTGAATATTTATGTAATTATGGCGCATACTATCAAAAAATATAAAGAAGGGGTCTTCCCTATGATGGAATTCAGCCTTTGGAAAAACTTAAAGAAACGTTTAAAGAGAAAGCGGCGTCCCGTTTGGATGTTAGGCGTTATTATGTTTTGCTTGCTAGCAGGTTGGCTCTTTATCGCTAATAAAAATGTTGTCACAGCTGCACCCAAGCCATCAGCGAATCAAACGAGCGTTATTCAAGAGCTTGAGAAGCTTGATGGAGCGCTATCTACAAAGCTGCGCCTCGTATATGTGTGCGGCGAAGAATCGAAGCTTCTGGGTCAATTGATGAGTAAAGAGATTGTTCAGCTAGTGCTTGCACATCCGGAGTGGAAGGTCATGTTGAATCAAGAACAGGGCACCGTTCAGTTTGAAGAGCGTATTGAGGATTTGTCCGAGCATTGTAAAGCGAATGCGTATATGGGCGTCGACAAGAAAGGGAATCTTACCCTTTATGACGGTGCTCCAAAAAAAGAAAAGGTTGTTCGAACCTTTTTCCAGCTGGACGTTCGCTATATGGAGAGCAGTTTGCCGCAGGATAAGCTGGACCAGCTTACCAAAGGGATTCGGATAACCGACATGGAAGAATATAATAGTGTTCTATCCACCTATAGCGACTATGCTATTGAGCAAAATCAGAAAGTAATGAACCCAGCCTATCAGCAAGAGTAAGTGACAAAGGAGATCGCACATCATCGTGCGGTCTCCTTTCTTTATGTCTAAAGGCCGAAATATCAAACGCGCGTTCTCATTCACGCCATCTTTTGCTATAATGGATGAAGCAACTTTCAGTGAGTATGTGGAGAAAGCAGTTATTTTGAGGAGATGACCGTTTGCGCGTTCTTGGAATTGACCCTGGTTATGCGATCGTTGGATTTGGTTTCATAGATAAGATCGGACACAAGCTTACGCCCGTGCAATACGGTGCGATTCAGACGGAAGCTCATACGCCTTCAGAGCAGCGTTTGCTGCAAGTTTACGAGTCTGCGGGCGCTTTAATGGATAAATATAAGCCGGATACTGTGGGCATAGAGAAACTATTTTTTAATCGAAACGTGACGACGGCTTTTGATGTGGCGCAGGCTAGGGGCGCTATTATTTTGGCTGCTGCGCAGCGCGGATTGCCTATTGGCGAATATACGCCGCTTCAAGTAAAGCAGGCGGTTGTTGGTTATGGCAAAGCGGAGAAGAAACAAGTGCAAGAAATGGTTAAGGTTTTTTTGAAGCTTTCGGCAGTGCCGAAGCCCGATGATGTTGCCGATGCGCTCGCTGTTGCGATCTGTCATGCGCACTCGGTCGTACTCAATCAGAAAATAAATGAGGTGAAACGTTCATGATCGATTTTTTAAGAGGCAATGTCGTCCATCTAGAATCCGAATATATCGTTCTGGACGTAAGAGATACCGGCTATCGTGTATTTACTCCTAATCCGTATGCATTTGCAAAAAAAGAAGAGCCCGTCGTCGTCTATATTCATCATAACGTTCGCGAGGATGCTGTCTTGTTGTTTGGCTTTGAGACGAGAGAGGAGCAGACGCTGTTCCGCAAGCTGCTGGAGGTATCCGGCATTGGTCCACGGGTCGCTTTGGGCATTTTGTCAGGTGGTCGACCGGATGCGGTTATAGCCGCTATTCAGCAGGAAAATATAGCGTTTCTCATTAAGCTTCCGGGCATAGGAAAAAAAACCGCACAGCGGATGATTCTAGATCTAAAGGACAAGCTGATCGGGGCGGGGCTGGATGGAGGTCTTTTGACTGCAGCAGGCGTTGCGCTTGATCTCACATCGAGCAGGCATTCAGGTCAAGGCGCAGGCACCGCTTGGCAGGAAGCAAGGGAAGGGCTTGCTGCGCTGGGCTACACAGCAGCGGAGCTTGATAAAGCATGGAATGGATTGCAGCATAGCGTTACGGCGGAGGAATCAGTCGATTCTTTGATGAAGCGGGCTTTGCAGCAGCTATTTAAAGGTTAAAGTAGGGAGATGAAGGCAGATGGATGATAGAATCATTTCCGCCAACCTGATGATGGAAGATCAGGCAGTTGAGCTCAGCTTGCGTCCCCGTTATTTAGCCGAATATATTGGGCAAACAAAAGCCAAGGAAAACTTGAAAATATATATTGAAGCAGCAAAATTGCGCAAAGAAGCGCTTGATCATGTACTGCTGTATGGTCCTCCAGGTCTTGGTAAAACGACTTTGTCGAACATTATTGCCAATGAGCTAGGAGTGAGCCTTCGCACGACATCGGGACCTGCAATTGAACGTCCTGGTGATCTTGCTGCACTGCTCACGAACCTGCAGGAAGGCGATGTACTCTTTATTGATGAAATTCATCGCCTTCATCGTACAGTAGAAGAAGTATTGTACCCGGCAATGGAAGACTTTGCACTCGATATTATGATTGGCAAAGGGCCCAGCGCTCGATCGGTTCGACTCGATTTGCCGCCTTTTACCTTGATTGGCGCAACTACAAGAGCAGGGCTTTTATCTGCACCGCTTCGTGATCGTTTTGGCGTAGTGAGCCGATTAGAATTTTATACGATGGATGAGCTTGCGTTTATCGTGGCTAGAACAGCAGAAATATTGAACGTCAGCATTGTAGGTGAAGCGGCTTCTGAGATTGCAATGCGGTCTCGAGGAACACCGCGGATTGCGAATCGTCTTCTTAAACGAGTGCGTGATTTTGCGCAGGTGCGCGGCGACGGCGTGATCACACATGATATCGCGCGTTCGGCGCTTGAGCTGCTGCAGGTAGATAAAATGGGACTTGACCTCATCGATTTCAAAATGCTGCAAGCAATGATGACTACTTTTGCCGGCAGGCCAGTTGGCCTTGATACGATTGCAGCAACGATAGGCGAAGAAAGCCAAACGATTGAGGATGTCTATGAGCCGTATTTAATGCAAATTGGTTTTTTACAGCGAACGCCGCGAGGCCGGATTGCTACGGAAAACGCCTATCGTCACCTAGGTCTACCAATACCGGGGAGGTAGTACGCCATGAGTTCCAGAGCCAATGGTGCCGCTGAGAAACTTTATGTTATCTATGATGGCCATTGCAATCTGTGCCTGGGTTCCATTGCGAAGCTGAGGGAGCTTCATTCTAAAGCGGATTTGCATTATGTTCAAATTCAACAGTTGGAGGCAGCAGGCAGTACGGAACAGCTAATTCCTTCCGTTGGTCTGTTGAAATTTGAAGAGTTGTATGAGAAAATGCATGTTGCTGATGAGCAGGGGCAGCTCTTTGCTGGTGCGGATGGAATTGTCCGTATTTTAAGAACGGTAAAGGGCTTTCGCTGGCTATCCGTACTTTATCGAATACCTGGTATGAAAAGCATAGCAAATCGTCTGTACAAATTTGTAGCCAAAAGAAGATATGAATGGTTTGGATCTACAGAACAAAGCTGTTCCGTTAATGGCTGCGAATTGCCGCGGAAGAGGGAGGAGAACAACAGGAATGTCAATTAAACGGAATATGAAGCGTTACTTAATCATGACGATCGCAATTGTACTGCTCGCTACAGCTTGGACAGGCTCTCCATCACAGGCGGCAGTACCAAAGCTCGACAATATCCGAGTTGCTTTGTTCATGCAATTGCCTGGGAAATACGATGATACGACAGCAGCTGCCACATTTTCGTCAACGGGTGGAATGAGCATCGGTGTAAGGAAGCCTGATGGCATCAATAATTGGTTTAATGTAGATGGAGCAGCTACAGCTCGATTCGCAGTTGACAGCTTTAAAGTCAAAGTGTACGAGAGCTCCACGTTTGCTTCAGCTCTAGCTGTGCAGAAACGTTTGCAAGCTTTGAAAGGTACTGCTTTTATAACCTCCCTTTCAAAAAATGGTGCAATCATCTATCAGGTTATTGAAGGTACATACAAAACAGCTGCAGAAGCTGTGACTGCACAAACGAAGTGGAAAGGTGATAGTGAGCTGTCTAAGCTAGTTGGAGGCTCGAACTCGGTGGTTCAAGGCCCACTTCATTTGGAGAGCGGTCCTTTGACCAGCAAAGCGGATGCGATAGCAGCAGCAAGCGGCTTCGGAGCAGTTGGCCTCGATACCTATGTTGCTATTCGTTCACAGCAAAGTGGATCAGCGTACTACTCGGTAATGGTAGGGGCGGCTGTATCAGCTGCTGAACTGCAAATTGTTAAAGCAGCTGCCGCAAATGCTTCAGGCGGAGCTGCATTGAAGGAGGCCGATGCTAGTTCGGCTTACTTGCTCATAAGAAATGATCATACCGTAACAGCCAAAGCTGAAAGCAGTACTGAGCTCTATATGTTTGCTGGCAACGATACGAAGGTTACGGTATCTCCAATCGGGAATGATCCAATTAAGCTAAACGAGCGGAGCGCTCGCAGCTATAGAGGACTATTTGAGCTTAGTATATTAAATGGACGGATGGCAGTAGTAAATGAACTTCCATTTGAACAATACTTATATTCAGTTGTAGGTGTGGAAATGTACCCTACATGGCCTATCGAAGCACTTAAGGCACAAGCGGTTGCTGCACGCACTTATGCTTTAAATCGAGGATTTGGTTTCCAAATCGCACATGTCGTGGATACGACTTTAAGCCAAGCTTATTACGGTGTAGGCTCAGAGCGGCCATCAACCATTGCTGCCGTCGAAGAGACAGCAGGCGAAGTTGCATTGTACAATGGAAAAGCAATTGATGCGATCTATTCAGCCAACAGTGGTGGATTTACGGCTGATGCCAAAGAAGCGTGGGGGAATGCAGTTCCTTATATGCAGGCTGTCAAAAGCCCGGACGCTTCATCGGAGGTAGGTTTGAACAATTGGTACCGCGTTGTTGTCCCTAGCGGAGCAATTGGTTATATTAGAGAGGATTTACTAGCTGAGACAGGAGAAACGACAGCAGCAGGAAGTCGTATCATGCTAGTAAATACAAACGGCACAAAAGTACGCAAGCATCCACTTATACAGGATACGATCCCTGTCATTGCAACGGTTGACAATGGAACACGGGTCGTTGTGCTGGATAAAAGTGTAGAATCCAATTCAATGACTTGGATACGTGGTCCTTACAGCGCACAAGAAATGTTAACAACGATTAACGGCAAAGTGAAAACTCCGGTCTCAGGTCCGCTCAAATCACTCGAAGTGAGCCAGCGCGGCGCTTCAGGACGTGCGACAGAAATTACAGCAAATGGACAAAAGCTAGCTGTTACTTATCCAATTGATTATCGTGCTGCACTAGGTGTACAGGGGTCCTTGCCTAGTACGTTGTTCCAGATTGAGGAAACCGCGAAGGTTACTATGCTTGGTGCTGGAGCTACAACACGTACGAAGCCGTCGGATTCGAATCCTGTTTATATGATTAGTGCCGGAGGCACAAAAACAGAGGCGGTTAACGCTAACTTGTTTATATTAGATGGCAGCGGTAATATTCGCGCAGCTACGAAGGAGCCTTCATTCCGTTTTGTTGGGTCTGGCAACGGACACGGGGTCGGATTATCGCAATACGGAGCATTAAGCCTAGCTCAGCAAGGGTATGACTATCAATATATTTTGAAATACTACTACAAAGATGTCACCATCGCTAAGGAATGATTGAATCGATATGAACGTAGAATGGTTTGATTTTGAATTACCGGAACATTTAATTGCTCAAACGCCATTGCTTGACAGAACGGCCTCGAAATTGCTTGCATTAAACAAGCAAACAGGCGAATTGACGCACAATAGATTTACGGATTTAGAGCAGTATGTTAAGCCTGGAGACGTTCTAGTTCTAAATGACACTAGAGTTATTCCAGCCAGGTTAACGGGGATGAAGAGCGATACGGGTGCTAAGATTGAGCTATTGTTATTGAAACAGCTCGAGGATGGCAGCTGGGATGCGCTCGGAAAACCGGCTAAACGTTTAAAGGTCGGCACCGCACTCTCCTTTGGAGATGATGGTGCAGGCAATCCGCTGCTGCGCGCTGTTGTTGAGCAAGAAGGCGAAATGGGCGGACGTACGATACGTTTTGAATATGAGGGGATATTCAAGGAGCTGCTTGACCGTCTTGGAGAAATGCCATTGCCTCCGTATATCAAGGAAAGGCTTGAAGAACGCGAGCGATATCAAACCGTGTATTCCAAACATGCGGGATCAGCAGCAGCACCAACGGCTGGCTTGCATTTTACGGAAGAATTTCTTCAGCGTCTGCAAGCGAAGGGCGTTAAACTCGCCTACGTAACACTGCATGTTGGACTAGGCACATTCCGCCCGATGTCCGTTGACCTTGTTGAGGAGCATGAAATGCATGCAGAGTATTATGAGCTGAGTGAACAAAATGCCGAAATAATTAATGAAGCCAAACGGAGCGGGGCACGTATTATCGCTGTAGGAACAACTTCATCTCGCACGCTGGAAACTGTTGCTGCTCGCTTTGAAGGAAAAGCAATCGAAGCTTGCAACGGCTGGACATCTATTTTTATTTTCCCAGGTTACGAGTTTAAGCTTGTCAATGCATTACTCACCAATTTTCATCTACCAAAGTCAACGCTCGTTATGCTTGTAAGTGCGCTGGCTGGACGAGATGCTGTCATGCACGCCTATGAAGAAGCGATTGCTCATGAATATCGATTTTTCAGCTTTGGCGATGCCATGTTTATTTACTAATTAGGAATAGGAAGCGTGAATTGTGGCTGTAAAATATGAATTAATCAAACAATGCAAACAATCAGGAGCAAGACTAGGACGTGTACACACTCCGCATGGTGTGATTGAGACGCCTACCTTTATGCCGGTAGGAACACAAGCTACTGTGAAAACGATGGCTCCTGAAGAGCTAAAAGCGATGGATGCTCAAATTATTTTGAGCAACACCTACCATTTGTTCCTAAGACCGGGCCATGACATTGTAAGAAATGCTGGTGGATTGCATAAGTTCATGAACTGGGATCGTCCAATTCTAACAGACAGCGGCGGATTCCAAGTTTTTAGTCTTAGCGAAATGCGTAAGATTACCGAGGAAGGCGTACACTTTCGTTCCCATCTTAATGGCGACAAAAAATTTCTTTCACCAGAAGTAGCGATGGAAATTCAGAATGCTCTTGGCTCTGATATTATGATGGCATTTGATGAATGTCCGCCATTTCCTGCCGAGCATGACTATGTGAAGAAATCGTTGGAGCGTACGACTCGTTGGGCAGAGCGCTGCCTTAAGGCTCATGCAAGACCGCATGACCAAGGGCTGTTCGCTATCGTTCAGGGGGGGATGTACAAAGATTTGCGCATTCAAAGCGCAAATGATTTGACTTCCATGGATTTCCCGGGGTATGCTATTGGTGGACTGAGTGTTGGAGAGCCTAAACATCTGATGTATGATGTTCTCGACTATACGGTTCCCATTTTGCCAGCGAATAAACCACGCTACCTTATGGGAGTTGGATCGCCGGATGCATTAATTGAAGGGTCTATCCGCGGTATTGATATGTTCGATTGTGTTCTGCCAACGCGTATTGCTCGCAATGGGACAACCATGACAAGCCAAGGCAGACTCGTCATCCGTAATGCGAAGTACGCTGAGGATTATGGTCCTCTGGATCCAGAGTGCTCATGCTATACATGCACGAATTATTCCAGAGCTTATATCCGGCATTTAATTAAAGCGGATGAGACGTTCGGTATGAGACTGACGACTTATCACAATTTGCATTTCTTGCTACAACTCATGCGGGACGTTCGGCAAGCGATCATGGATGACCGGCTTTTGGATTTCCGGGATTCCTTCTTCACAAGCTACGGCCTGTTCGATAATGAGAAAGGGTTTTGAAAGGAGGGATTTCGATGTTGCAAGCAGCAGGTGAAGCAGGATCAACAAATATCCTACAAATGATTTGGCCTTTTGTGCTTATGTTTGCGGTTTTTTATTTCTTGCTTATCCGTCCGCAGCAGAAGAAACAAAAGACTCGTGCAAGCATGCTTAACCAATTGAAGAAAGGCGATAAAATTTCAACAATTGGTGGATTGCATGGCACAGTCGTTGAGCTGAGTGACGATACGGTTGTTATTCGTGTCAACGATACAACTAAAATGACATTTGAGCGCAGCGCAATTAATACAATTATCAACTCCGCACCAGCGTCGGTTGATTTAGAGAAATAATTGAAAAAACCGATTGACATGCTTGCATGTCAGTCGGTTTTTTTTTTTGTAAATGTCTATTTCTTCATATTTACGCCAATCATACCGCCAAATGCGCCTGATAGGAGAGCGACACCTAGAAGAAGGATGCTGTGTACGGATAACGAAGCATTTGAAGCAAGAAAGCTGATAATGATAACGATTACGCCATAAAGCAAACCGAGCAATGCACCATTATACCAGCCTTTGTTCTCAGAGCGTCTTCCTGATGTAAAGCCCCCCGCTAGAGCTGCGAAGCCGTGAACCAGCATGGCGTTAGAGGGCAAACTGCTTTCCTTCATTGCCGTAAAATGCAAAAGCAGTGAGAGCAGCAATGCGCCTACTGCTAGCCAAATGATTGAAAAAAGCACTCCGGCAAGCAAAGGTGAAGCGATTAAAGGCGGCTTAGGTGCTTGTTTAACCGAACTCATCATATTCCCCCCAGCGTTATGAACGTATTACTTATCCATATGGTCAAGCTAGGTAGAATAGTACAGGAATTAGCTTGTCAGTATGGATTTATGAGCAGCTTATTCGGCATTGCCATATATTCGTATAAACAGCAGGAGTATGATGTTGTAACACGTAGGTCAGAATAGCTTTACGGACAAAACGCAGCTGGCATCAGCTCGAATGATAAAGACGAGGAGGCGGTTTCCTTTGGAATTTTGGGGCCTGTTGATCCGGACGATAATGATTTATTTCGTCGTATTTCTGATCATGCGTTTTATGGGAAAACGAGAAATCGGTAAACTTTCCGTGTTCGATCTCGTTATTTCAGTCATGATTGCTGAGATTGCAGTCATTGTTATTGAAGACATGGAGCGGGCGATGTGGGAAGGCATCTTACCGATGGTCGTTTTGATGATTATTCAAGTAGGCAGTGCTTTTATGACGATGAAGAGTCGAAAGCTAAGACTGCTGTTTGATGGCAAACCAAGTGTAATTATTGACAAGGGCAAGCTGAATAGTGACGTTATGCGCAAGCAACGGTACAATCTGGATGATCTAATGCTGCAGTTAAGGGAAAATAAAATCAGTGCTGTATCGGATGTTGAATTTGCGATTTTGGAGACGAGCGGCAAGCTGTCCGTCATACCCAAGGAAAATGCTGATGAGTCTGAAGAGGGCAGTAATGAAGGTCAGGAATCAGAGCGATCCGACCAAAAGCTGAAGCAGTACAATCAAACGAATATTTTTCCACCGAAATATCGCTTTGAGATATTGCCTGTCCCGCTTATTATGGATGGCAAGGTGCAGGACAAAAACTTGGAAAATCTTGAAAAGACAAGATTTTGGCTAAAAAATGTTTTGCAGGAAAGAGGCGTCTTCGATTTTAAGGACGTGTTTTTTTGTACGATTGACTATAAAGGGAAGTTGTTTATTGATACGCATGATAAAAAACCGCGTTAAAGAGAGGGCTTATCCCTTTCTTTACCGCGGTTTTTATCATTCGATGACCTTACCATTGTTATTTAAACCAAGCTCCGAACAATGGTAAACGCGCCATATCGTGGCGATCAATGATTTTCATTACGATCATCAAAATTAAATAAATGATTACGCTAGCTGTGCATGCAAGAAGTAAATTTACCCATTCCATGGAGAGCGGTTTATGATTCATCGTAAACCTGGCGGCAGCTCCCATAATAATCATAGAGGTTCCAACTTTTACAAAATCAAGTACTTTCATATGGAAGCCAATGAAACGCAATACGCTAATGCCGTGCAATAATGTGACGAGTACGATATTGACATTAATAGCGATTAAAGCACCGTATATTCCAAAATCAGCATTCGATGCAAGTTGAACGATGAGAAATAGCTTGACCACCGCACCAATTAATGTATTAATTAATGCCGTTCCCGGTTTATTTAGTGCTTGGAGTGCTGCTTGCAGGGGAGCCTGCAGATAGATGAAAATGCCAACAGGAGCGATGAGCTGGAGCATCGGAGCTATTTCGGCATGGTTATAAACGATACGGCAAATCGGTTCAGCTAACAAAGCCATAATAACAACAAAAGGCGCCCCTGAAACAAGTGCAAGCCTCATCGATTGATGCAGCCGTTTGTGAATTAACGCATGATCTCCGCGTGCAGCCGCTTCGGATAAGGATGGTACCAAAGAAACAGCAAGTGAGTAGGTTAATGCAGTTGGCAGTAAAAGCAGCGGTATGATCATTCCTTGCAATGCTCCGTATTGCGCAGTGGCGATGCCCGTTGTAATTCCTGCCGCCGCTAAACTCCGTACGGTAAAGATGGATTCCAGCAAGTAGGAGAAGGAGCCGACTAATCGACTGCCTGTAACGGGAATGGATAAGCTAAGTAATTTTCGCAATACAGGAATGTTTTTCCCTGCTTTTTCATCTGGATGACTGAGAGCTTTTTGTTTGATGCGGGATTTGTCTCTGTAGTATTTCCAAAGAAGTACGGCGAGGCCCCCGATCTCTCCAAGCACAGCTCCAAGCATTGCGCCGGCAGCCGCCCATTCAAGTCCATAGGGCAGGAGCATGAAGGAAAATGATAGCGATGCAACAATGCGCAGCAAGGTTTCTACGATTTGAGATACAGCGGTAGGAATCATATTCTGTTTGCCTTGGAAGTAACCTCGATAAACCGAGGATATGCCAATAATGAGCAGCATAGGCGTCATAACCATAAAGGTGCGGTATACGCGGGCATCCGGCAGCACATGCTTCGTTATCCAAGGTGCAAAAAGAAGCATGAGAGCGGTCAACAATACGCCTAGCGAAGTAACGAGGAGCATAGCCGTTCGAAAAATATACTTTACTCGTTTGGAATCACCTTGCGACTCCGCTTCAGCAATCCATTTGGCAACGGCAAGCGGAATGCCTCCTGTGATGAGGGTTATCATGACAGTTAGAAACGGATAGCTTAGCTGGTATAATCCAACACCCTCTGCCCCCATAATACGGGGGAGTGCAATGCGAGGTATGAAACCAAGCAGCCTGTTAAATAATCCTGCAGCAAGCAATATCATGGCGCCTTTTATAAAGTTTTGCTTTGTTTGATCCGATCGTTTTGTCATTATGTTGTACCCTCTTCTCTATCATGAAATAACCAAATGCTGCCTGATGCTGATATGAGTCGAAGTCTTTAGACAGGCATGTACTATCATCTTTATGCTCGGCATGTCCAGTTCCATGTCAGTCAATTTATAGATTAGCAATGAAGCGGGCAGGAAAAAGGCAGAGGTACAGCGAATAGATGGGATACAGCTTTATGTCATAAGCTTTTGGGAGGCGCAGCATGGCAGACGAAGAATTAAATCGTATGATTGAGGAGCTATGCAACAGCAAAGCGGAGGAATTTCATCTCATTGGCTACGAACATGTAACGGGTCAAGAGGTTTGGGAATGCGTTAGCCAGAAATATAACAAGTCGGGGCAGCCCGAACTGCATGAATTAGTAAATGATATTTTATCTTTAAAGGTTATGAAATTTATGAATTTCATGACGATAAGCGCATACAAAGGAACCCAATTTTAAATTGACGGTTTCTTTTTTTTTGACTCGATTTTGTCCCGTCTGTATAATAGGAATATTGAGATCATAAGGGGGATTTAGACGTATGTTCGGGAAGAGAATAATTGCCTTCCTTGCGATCGTAGTCATTATGTTTGGCGTTATCGCTTGGACAAGCCCATCGCTAGTGAAAGACGTAAGGCTAGGCCTTGATTTGAAGGGCGGATTTGAGGTTTTGTACGAAGCTACGCCGCTTGAAGGTGGAGAAGCTGTAACACCGCAATCACTAAAGGAAACTGCTAAAAGTTTGGAAAAGCGAATTGACGAGCTCGGTATTGTAGAGCCGGAAATTACAACTGAAGGTTCAAACCGTATTCGTTTGAGACTAGCAGGAGTTGCGAATGAGAATGAAGTAAGAGAGATTCTTGCTAAACCTATTAATTTAACGTTCCGCGGACCTGACGGCAAGATCGAGCTGGACGGCAGCGATTTTAAGCAAAATGGCGCAGGTGTTGGTTATGACAACTTAAGCAAACCTTTTGTTACGATCGAACTTAAGGATGCGAAAAAATTCGAGGAAATTACGACACGGTTGATCGGTTCGTATTTAGCGATCTATCTCGATGATAAAGAGCTTTCCAGACCATCCGTAAGAGAACCAATTTCAGGCGGATCAGCTACAATTACGGGTGAATATACCGTAAATGAAGCGAGAGAAATGGCCGATATGATTAACCTCGGAGCATTGCCTCTCAAGCTCACTGAGAAATATACGCAAAGCGTTGGCGCTAAACTAGGACTAGCTTCCTTGAAAGACACCGTTGAGGCGGGTGTTATCGGAACAGTCATTATTTTGATATTCCTTGTTATATTGTTCCGTATTCCAGGCATT
This sequence comes from Paenibacillus sp. NRS-1760, assembly GCF_050467785.1. Lineage (NCBI taxonomy): Bacteria > Bacillati > Bacillota > Bacilli > Caryophanales > Paenibacillaceae > Paenibacillus > Paenibacillus sp. NRS-1760. Next base: position 522,010 of record NZ_JBITPK010000010.1, read on the forward strand.
GTAGCTGGTATTACAGTAATTACTTATACTTGGCTCTTGATCGTAGTATTTAATTTAATGAATGCGACCCTAACCCTCCCGGGTATAGCCGCCTTTGTGCTTGGTATAGGTATGGCGGTTGATGCGAATATCATTATGTATGAGCGGATTAAGGAAGAGATTCGAAGCGGGAAAAGCTTGCTTTCATCACTTAAAGCTGGATCGAAAAACTCATTCCGTACCATTATGGATGCGAACATTACGAACATCATTTCAAGTGCAGTATTGTACTTTATCGGTAACGGAGCAATTCGTGGTTTTGCATTAACGATGATTTTCAGTATTTTGGTAAGTATGCTGACAAACATCTTCTTGTCCCGCTTTTTAATTATGCTCCTTATTAAGAGCAACCTGTTTACAAAACCAAGCTACTATGGTGTGAAGGAGGCAGAAATCCGTGAACTTTAATACAAAAATTCGTTATGATTTCATCGGGAACCGCAATAAGTTCTTTCTGTTCTCGATCACGTTAACCGTAATCGGCATCTTGTCTTTGCTTTTTTTCAGCCTTAATTTCGGTGTTGATTTCAAGGCCGGTACGAATATGGATATTTCAGTAGGCAAAGCAGTTACCCAGCAGGACGCGAAAGAAATTCTTGTGAAAGCAGGAATCGAAGGCATCACGCCTACAGTTGGCGGTACAGGTGAAGAACGTGTAACGGCTCGTTTTGACGAAGTGCTTACACAAACCAAAATCACTGAAATTCAAGACTTATTTAAAGCGAAGTATGGTGATCAAGTATCGGCTGAGGTTAACGTCGTATCGCCGGACATGGCGCAGGAGCTTGGGATCAAAACGATCTGGGCAGTACTGATTGCTAGCGTAGCCATTATGATTTATGTCATGATTCGTTTTGAATGGCGCTTTGCACTAGCTGCGAACATTGCGATTTTGTATGACGCATTTGTCGTTGTCGCGTTGTTCTCGATATTCCGTCTGGAAGTAGATCTTCCGTTTATTGCGGCGGTGTTGACAACGATCGGTTATTCTATCAATGATAAAATCGTTATTTTTGACCGGATTCGTGAAAATCTTCGGTTTGGTCAATATAAAAACCGTGAGCAGCTCGCTGAGATGGTTAACGCAAGTATTTGGCAAACAATGGCGCGTAATATCTATACTGTATTAGCAGTGCTTATCGTTGCAGTTTGTTTGTTCATCTTCGGAAGCGAGTCAATCAAGCTATTTGCCCTTGCAAAAATCATTGGTCTTACAAGCGGTGCGTACTCGTCCATTTGTATCGCGAGCCCGCTATGGCTAATGCTTAAAGGCAGACAAAAGCCGAAGGCTGTTGTTAAGAAAACAGCTTAATTATAAGCAGTTGATTGCTTACGAAGTAGGTTTTGCATTCGCAAAACCTTGTAGGAGGTATAAATGTCAACCACACAGCGATATGTAAAAGCAGAGTCCGCAAGCTGGGCCGGCTTATGGGGAAACATGCTGCTGGCTCTATTTAAAGGTGTAATAGGATGGTTGTCAGGAAGCAAAGCGCTGCTCGCGGATGCATTTCGAACAGCGGCTGAGGTCGCTGCAGGAGTTGTTGCCCTTTCAGGTTTGAGGGCAAGCCGGCAGCGAAAAATGGCAAACCCGGGTGCCAAAGCGGTACCAGTAGATTTAAGAGGAGAGACGGCGACAACGATATTGTTGTCAGTCGTCCTTCTCATCGTTGGGCTCGAAATCGGTATATCTGCCATTAGAGACCTTTCTGATCGTGTAACGAGCGCTCCGCACTGGAGTGCGGCAGTGGCCATCGCGCTTGCTCTAATCGTTCAGCAGCTGTTTTTTCCATCGAAGGATCGAATGACAGGCCTTTATTGTTCAGTCGCAGCATTAGTGGGCGCAAGCGGAGCGATTATTGGTAAAATGCTGAATGTGCCGGTGCTCTATTATTTTGATCCGGCGGCAGCAATCGTTATTGCGGTCATTGTTATCGTTAACGGTTATAGAATGGCTACAGTCTTTATGCGAAAAGATGAACATAGCAAGACTTCAGAGGAAAATCCGGATGAGCTGATGCAGCTTATTCAACGTGTTGATGGAGTCATTACTGTGCAAACCTTGCGAGCGAAAGAGCATGGTCATTATGTCATTGCAGAAATGGTTATAAGTGTAAATCCACGCATTTCTGTTCTTGAGGGTCAAGAGATTGCCAAAAGGGTAAAGCAGCTCGTCATGAAACGTTTTATACATGTTACGGATGTATCGATTTTCGTTGAGCCTTATGATCCTGGTTATCCTTATAAGTCTAATCATGATCCGAATCAGGAGCAGATGCCGACACTGCTGCAATAAGAACAGCAAACAGCAGGAGAGGAGCAAGCAGCATGATTCAAAGGAAGACAAGATGGGCTGTAGCGCCATGGTCTGCGGACGACGAAGCAAAAGCGAAGGATTTGGCAGCGAATCTTAGTTTGCCGCCGCTAGTAGCGAGACTACTCGTGCAGCGTGGCTTTGATGATACCGAAGCGGCTGAACGTTTTTTGCGAGGCGGGGTGGAGCATTTTCATGATCCCTATTTATTGCTAGGAATGGAGGCTGCCGTTGCACGCATAAAGCGAGCAGCAGCCAGCAATGAGAAAATAAGGATTTATGGCGATTACGATGCGGATGGCGTTTCAAGCACATCTTTATTGGTACATTTATTTCGATCATTAAATTATGAATTTGATTATTATATTCCTCATCGTGCTTTGGAAGGTTACGGATTAAACAAAAAAGCGATTGAGCTGGCTGCTGAAGAAGGCATCGGTTTAATTGTTACGGTTGATACGGGTATCAGCGCTGTTGAAGAAATTGATTATGCGAAGCAGCTCGGGATTGATGTCGTTGTTACTGATCATCACGAGCCGCCTGAGCAAATTCCAAATGCAGCAGCTGTTGTCAATCCGAAGCAAGAAGGCTGCACTTATCCGTTCAAAGGGCTTGCGGGGGTAGGCGTTGCATTCAAGCTGGCGCATGCGTTATTAGAGCGTCCTCCGCTTGAGTGGGCCGACATTGTGAGTCTTGGAACAGTAGCAGATTTAATGCCGCTTAAAGACGAGAATCGTATTTTTGTTCGCTGTGGTTTAGAGCGATTGAAAAATCATGCAGGAGTAGGCTTCCGAGCGCTGGCAGAGGCTGGCGGCATTGAGCTGGACAGCATTACTGCGACAGGCATTGCTTTTGGAATGGCACCGCGCATCAATGCAGCTGGAAGGCTCGATCATGCGAAACGTGCTGTCGAATTGCTCACAACCGACGATTATGACAATGCGATTTTGACTGCAATCGGGCTGGACAGTCTAAACAAAGAACGGCAGCGCGTAGTGGAGAGTATCGTGAAGGAAGCCGAGCTGCAGTGGCAGACCAAATGCGACGATGCTGCAGCCGCGAATGTATCACCTCCGCGAGTTATTGTGCTCTCAGGTGAAGGCTGGAACGTTGGCGTCATCGGTATTGTTGCCTCCAAACTGCTTGAACGCAATTATAAGCCTGTTATTATTCTTGGGATAGATGAGCAGACAGGGATGTGTAAAGGCTCTGCGCGCTCCATAGAAGGCTTCGACCTGCATGCAGCCCTTACAGCTTGCGACGAGCTGCTCGATCATTACGGAGGACACCAGGCCGCTGCTGGAATGAGTCTTCATCGCGATCGACTATCTGAATTTGAACAGAAACTTGGCGAGCTGGCTGCTGAATGGCTGAGCGCTGACGATTGGATTCCCAAAACGTCTGTTGATCTTGTATGCTCGGTTAGCGAAGCCACTCTCGATACAATTACTGAGCTTTCACAGCTTGAGCCGTTCGGGATGGGAAATCCATCGCCAAGATTGCTGTTTCAGAAGACGGAGCTTGCAGATCGTCGTACGATAGGCAAGGAGTCAAGACACTTAAAGCTGTCTCTAGGAAGCGGCCGTCGTCTATTAGACGGTATCGGCTTCAGTATGGGAATGCTAGCAGAAGGATTAAAGCCGGGCAGCAAAATAGATGTTGTCGGCGAATTATCTGTTAATGAGTGGAATGGGCAGCGTAAACCTCAGCTTCAACTGCATGATGTGCATTTTGATCCTGCTGCTGTCGAATTTCCAGAGCGCGAGCAATTCGGCAAAGTGTATCAACTGTTGAAACAGCTGGGGGAAGTTCCGCTTCAAGGATTAAATGCTCGCTTATCGAAGCAAAGTGGTTTATCCTTAGAGACGGTTGAGCTTATGCTGGCAGTATTCGAGGAGCTGCAATTTATTAACCGAGACAATGGTTTGATGCAGGCAGCAGCCTCACCTCAGAAACGTGATTTAGCTACTTCTGAACGTTACCGAGAAGCAAAAGCACAATTTGAAGCAACACAAATTATAATGAATAGTTAGAATTGGAAAGGGTTGACCTCAAGTGTCCAACACACAATACAACTTCAAAGATTACATCCGGGTAATTCCTGATTTCCCGCAACCAGGTATCCGTTTCAAAGATATTACGACGCTTCTGAAAGACGGAGGAGCATATCGTGCTGCGATTGAAGAGATGCGAGTTGCCGTACAGGATATGAAAATTGACGTCATTGCAGGACCAGAAGCTCGCGGCTTCGTAGTAGGCGCACCGCTAGCGATTGCGCTAGGCGTAGGTTTTGCTCCGATTCGCAAAAGCGGCAAGCTGCCGGGCGAGACGATTACAGCAAGCTACGATTTGGAGTATGGACAGGATAAACTGGCTATGCACAAGGATGCAATCACACCGGGCCAACGCGTACTCATTGCTGACGATCTGCTTGCAACAGGCGGAACGATCGCAACATCGATCAATTTGATTGAGCAGCTTGGCGGTGAAGTAGTAGGCGCAGCTTTTCTAATTGAGCTTGCATACTTAACTGGCCGTGAAAAGCTTAAAGGAATCGACGTATTCTCACTAATGACTTACTCATAATTCAAGCAGCAAGATTGCTCTATAAAATGACCGCCTATCCCCCTTATTCGCATTTTGCGAGAAGGCCAGGCGGTTTTATTTTATTGCTGGAGGTCTCTGGTAGTTGACGCGGTACTGTGATTACAGGCATAATATTATAAAAACTCGGAAAACGCATGAATGGGATCCGCCAGGAGTGTAATCAGAAAGGGACGTTTCATGGGCATTGAGCATTTACTCGAGAAGGCATCCGCCTATATGAAAGAGCAGGACCTTATACGCATCCAGGAAGCCTATGACTTTGCGGAGCAAGCCCATCACGGACAAGTACGGAAATCGGGAGAGCCATATATTCTGCACCCCGTAGCGGTGGCGGATATTCTTGTTGATATGCAAATGGACGTGCTGTCCATTATCGCAGCATTGCTCCATGATGTCGTTGAGGATACAACTGTTGATTTGCAGACGGTGCGTGCGAAATTTGGCGAAACCTGTGCGATGCTGGTAGACGGTCTAACGAAGCTCGAAAAAATTCAATTTCGTTCTAAAGAAGAGCAGCAAAACGAAAACTATCGTAAAATGTTTGTCGCCATGGCTCAGGACATTCGCGTCATTTTGATAAAATTGGCTGACCGGCTTCATAACATGCGCACGCTGAAGTTCCAATCGGAAGAAGCACAGCGTCGTATCGCTTATGAAACGTTGGAAATATTTTGTCCGATTGCTCATCGCCTCGGTATTTCAGCTATCAAATGGGAAATGGAAGATATTGCTCTTCGTTATTTGAACCCGCAGCAATATTACCGTATCGCCAATCTGATGAAGAAGAAGCGTGCGGAACGCGAGCAGTTTATTGACGATGTCATCTCCCGGATTACCGAGAAGCTCGAAGAAATGGGTATTGAAGGTGATATTTCTGGTCGGCCTAAGCATTTGTACAGCATTTACAAAAAAATGACCGATCGCAACAAGCAGTTTACGGAGATTTATGATCTGCTTGCTATTCGTATAATCGTTGATAATATTAAGGACTGCTATGCTACGCTCGGAATTATTCATACGCTCTGGAAACCGATGCCTGGTCGCTTTAAGGACTATATCGCTATGCCGAAGGCGAATATGTATCAATCGCTGCATACGACCGTTATAGGGCCAAATGGAGAGCCTACAGAGGTACAGATTCGTACTTGGGAAATGCATCGCACCTCGGAATACGGAATTGCGGCACATTGGGCTTACAAAGAGGGTTCGCTTGTACCAGGCGGCAACTTTGAAGATAAAATGTCATGGTTCCGAGAAATCTTAGAGCTTCAGCATGAAGCGCGCGATGCGTCGGAGTTTATGGAGTCGCTAAAAATGGACTTCTTTGCCGATCTCGTATTTGTATTTACGCCTAGCGGTGAAGTCATTGAACTGCCAGCTGGTTCTGTACCGCTTGATTTCGCCTACCGGATTCATACAGAAGTGGGCAATCGAACGATTGGCGCGAAGCTGAACGGTCGAATTGTGCCGCTTGACCATAAGCTCAAAACCGGGGATATTGTTGAAATATTAACGTCGAAGCATTCTTATGGACCAAGTCAGGATTGGGTGAAAATTGCGCAGTCCTCACACGCTAGAAGCAAAATTCGGCAATGGTTCAAGAAAGAGCGTCGCGAAGAAAATGTAGCAAAAGGCAAGGATCTGCTTGAGCGTGAGCTGAAGCGTTTGGGACTTGAGCCTTCCGCATGGCTGCAGGAAGATAAGCTGCAGGAGGCTGCCGCGAAGTTCGCATTTAACGATATTGAGGATATGATGTCCGCAATCGGCTTTGGCGGAATTACGGCTGCACAAATTTGCACGAAGCTTACCGAGAAGATGCGCAGAGAGGCCGAACTGGCAAGCCAGATTGAGCTTACAAGCGAAATCAAGGAAATAAAATCGCCGGGCAATCGCAAATCACGTCCGAATCAAGGCGTGACTGTGAAGGGCATCGATAATTTGCTCGTTCGTTTTGCACGCTGCTGCAACCCTGTACCGGGAGACACGATTATCGGGTACATTACCCGAGGGCGCGGCGTTTCAGTCCACCGAATGGATTGTTTGAACATACCTTTTGGCGATCAGGGCGAAGAGGGCGAACGCGTAATAGAGGTAGAGTGGGAAGATAATATCGATGCCAATTACAGCGTCGATATCGAAATAACCGGACACGATCGCAGAGGCCTTCTGAATGAAGTGCTGCAGGCGGTATCCGAAAGCAAGACGAACATTTCAGCTGTAACCGGACGTTCTGTAAAAAACAAAATGTCGCATATTCATATGACGGTGCTTATCCGCAATGTCGAGCACCTTACTTCGGTTGTTGAGAAGATCAAACGAGTGCAGGATATTTATTCTGTTCAACGGATTATGCAATAAACGTTTTGCTCTTGCGGCATCGAGATCAAAACGAATATCGGAGGTTTTTGAGCAGTGAAGGTTGTCGTACAACGCAGTAAACAAGCAAAGGTAGTCATTGAGGGTGAAACAGTAGGTTCAATTGACTCGGGGCTTGTGCTTCTTGTAGGCATGACGCATGAGGACACAGAAGTGGATGTCAAATGGATGGCTGATAAGGTAGCTAACCTGCGTATTTTTGAGGATGAGTCAGGCAAAATGAATCATTCTATTTCAGATGTTGGCGGGCAGCTGCTTTCGGTCTCACAGTTTACACTGTATGGAGACTGCCGGAAAGGCAGACGCCCTAACTTCATGGCAGCCGCCAGACCCGAGCAAGCAGAGCAGCTGTATGATTTGTTTAATGAGACGCTTCGTTCCACCGGATTGGTCGTGGAAACGGGGCGCTTTGGTGCGATGATGGACGTGGAGCTCGTGAATTCCGGGCCTATAACGTTAATTTTGGATAGCCGTATTTAACTAAGGCAACGCGGGAAACAATATAGTGTAGGCTGTGCACGCATCATAAGAAGCTTGTACAAGCAGTATGCCATATTGGAGGTAAACCGCGAATGCACCAATCACGCAAGGAACAAGGGATGGAACGAGCCTCTCGCAGACTGCTTCATTCCGATCGCAGAGAAGCTAAAATTTTTGCAGAGCTTGAGGAAGATATGGAAGCGGCGGAGGAGTGGGCGGGTTTCCCGCAGCACCCGCGCCGCGATAATTCGGGTCAACTATAGCATAAGCATACCGCCGCCCAAGCCGAGAGCTGGGGCGGTTATCTTTTGAAATAAACAAATGGAGAAAATAGCATCTACACAAAGTATCCATTAAAACGCTTTCGAAATTGTAATATTACTGTAATCAATCTCTAACTTTTTTTTAATATCATTGACCTATAATAGAACTCGACCCCCTTTTTAAAATATATTTTACTTTTGGACCTACAAATACGTTTTGTAGGTTTTTTTCTGCCTATTTTAAACAGGATGGCGTTGCTTGGGCAGTTCGATCTTGACTTTAATCTTAGTCAGAGGTAAAATTAGTCCTCAGTATAGATATGGATTCGTTGATGGGACAAAGTAATTCTACGCCTTATATTCAGAGAGGGACGTCACTTGGCTGCAAGCGTCCTTATATTGGCAGAATGAACAGACTTCCCGGAGAACAGACGGTGAACGGCAGATGGCAGCAAGCAATTAGGCTTGCAGCTAACGCACAGTAGCTGGACTGCGGATGACGGACGTTAACCGTCTTTGAGCGAGCCGAACGCATAGGATGCAGGCTCGAAATGTGGGTGGTACCACGGGAGATTCACTCTCGTCCCTTATGGCGCAAGCTATTAGGAACGGGAGTTTTTTGCGTTTTCCGAAATTTAACCCGTTTATTATGAGGGCAGGAGGGGTTATTCAATGGCATTTCAGAAAATGCCGGGCACACAGGATATTTTGCCTGGCGCGGTAGAGAGATGGCAGTATGTGGAGGAGAAGGCTCGGGATATTTGTCAGCGTTATAATTTCCGAGAAATTCGTACGCCGATATTTGAATCCACTGAGCTGTTTCAACGGGGCGTCGGTGAAACGACCGACATCGTTGAGAAAGAAATGTATACCTTCACAGACCGCGGCAATCGCAGTCTGACGCTTCGTCCGGAAGGAACTGCAGGCGTCGTGAGGTCTTACGTAGAGAACAAGCTGTACGGCGAGCCAGACGTGTCTAAATTGTATTATATCGGTCCGATGTTCCGTTATGAGCGCCCGCAGGCAGGCCGTTATCGCCAGCTGCATCAATTTGGCGTTGAGGCTATCGGTTCGGTTGATCCTGCTATAGATGCAGAAGTCATTGCACTTGGCTATACCTTTTATACAGAGGTGGGTCTAAAAGGCGTACGCGTAGAAATTAATTCCGTCGGCACACCGGCTGTACGTGCGGTGTTCCGCGAGCGTCTGCTTGCTTTCTTAGAGCCTAAGCGTGAGCTGCTCTGCAAGGATTGCCAATCACGGATGGATCGCAATCCGCTGCGCGTGCTTGATTGCAAGGTCGATCAAGAGCATTTTACGGATGCGCCGTCAATTTTGGACAGCCTGGACGAGGAATGCCAAATTCACTTTGATAAAGTAAAAATGTATTTGAGCGACATGGGCATTCCTTATGAAATCAATCATCGCCTCGTTCGCGGACTCGACTACTATACCCATACGGCCTTCGAATACAAGGCAGAGGGTATCGGTACGATCGATACTGTCGGTGGCGGCGGTCGCTATAACGGCCTAGTATCGGAAATCGGCGGTCCTGACCAGCCGGGAGTCGGTCTTGGCTTAGGTCTTGAAAGAACGATTTTGCTGCTTCAGCATCAAGAAACAGAATTGCCGGTTTTTAATCAAATCGATGTGTATGTGGTTGCGCTTGGAGAAGCTGCAGAGCGTGAGGTCACTAAGCTCGTTTACCAGCTAAGACAGCAAGGCATACGTGCAGAGCGCGATTATCTTGGTCGTAAAATGAAGGCGCAAATGAAGTCGGCAGACCGTCTTCAAGCCCGTTTTACCGCTATACTAGGCGACGATGAGCTTGAGCGCGGCGAGATTTCCTTGAAAGACATGACAAAAGGCGAACAGCGTGTTGTTGCACTGGATAAGCTCGCTGAAGAAATTAATAGTTCGTTTGCTACACAAAAATAAATCTAACTAAACGAGGAGAATGAACACAATGTTGTTAAAAACACATCACTGCGGCCGCTTAACGAAAGCGGACGTTGGTCAATCAGTTATTCTAAACGGCTGGGTACAACGTCGCCGTGATCTTGGCGGTGTCCTATTTATCGATCTTCGCGACCGTTCTGGTATTGTACAAACGGTATTTAACCCAGATTTCTCAGGTGACGCACTAGCGATCGCTGACCGTGCTCGTAATGAGTTTGTCCTTGCCATTCAAGGAACAGTAGTGGAGCGCGATGCTGAAACTTACAACGCTAACCTTGCTACCGGTGAAATTGAAGTTCGTGTTACAAAAATTGAAGTGTTGAACGCTGCCAAAACGCCTCCATTCCCAATTGAGGATGGCGTAGAAGTAGACGAGTCGCTTCGCTTGAAATATCGTTACCTTGACCTGCGTCGTCCAGAAATGCAAAAAACGTTGTTGCTTCGTTCGAAAGCAGCAAAGGTTTTCCGCGATTTCCTAGACGGAGAAGGCTTTATCGACGTAGAAACACCAATTTTAACGAAAAGCACGCCTGAAGGCGCGCGTGATTACTTGGTGCCAAGCCGTGTGCATGAAGGTGAGTTTTTTGCATTGCCGCAATCGCCGCAAATCTTTAAGCAGCTTCTAATGGTTGGCGGTATTGAACGCTACTACCAAATCGCTCGCTGCTTCCGCGATGAGGATCTTCGTGCAGACCGACAACCGGAATTCACGCAAGTCGACATCGAGACCTCTTTCCTTTCGCAAGATCAATTGCTTGCTATGATGGAAGAGCTGACAGCTAAGCTTCTGAAAGAAACAGTTGGCGTAGAGCTTGAGCTTCCGTTCCAACGCATCACTTATGCAGATGCAATGAACAAATACGGTTCCGACAAACCGGACCTTCGTTTTGACCTAGAAATTAAAGATATTACCGATATCGTTTCAACTAGCGATGTAAAAGTATTCGCAAGCGTTGCAGCAGGTGGCGGCGTTGTTAAAGCGTTGAACGCTAAGGGCTGTGCAAGCTGGAGCCGCAAAGAGCTTGATGACTTGCAGCCGTTCGCTGCTCGTTACGGCGGTAAAGGGCTAGCTTGGATCACGGTGAAGGATGGCGAATGGCGCGGGCCGATCGTTAAATTCCTTAAACCGGAAGAGATTGCTTCGCTAACTGAGCGTCTGCAAGTTGAAGATGGCGATTTGCTAACTTTCTCTGCAGATAAGAAAAAAGTGGTTTGTGATGTACTTGGCAACCTGCGCTCTAAGCTTGGTAAAGACCTCGGCTTGATTGACGAATCGAAATTCAAGTTTGCTTGGGTTGTTGACTTCCCATTGCTTGGCTTTGATGAGGATGCGAAGCGTTATGTTGCAGAACACCACCCGTTCACACGTCCAAATGAAGACGACCTTCATTTCTTCGATACCGATCCAGGCCAAATTCGCGCACAAGCATACGATCTAGTTCTGAACGGTTATGAAGTTGGCGGCGGCTCTATGCGTATTTACAAGCGTGAGGTACAAGAACAAATGTTCAAAGCGCTTGGCTTTAACGCGGAAGAAGCACAAGAGAAATTCGGCTTCTTGCTGGATGCATTTGAATATGGAACGCCTCCACACGGCGGTATTGCTTTTGGTTTCGACCGTCTGGTGATGCTGCTTACAGGCCGCACGAATTTGCGTGAGACGATTGCATTCCCAAAAACGGCAAGTGCAACAGATCTTCTCTGCGATGCGCCGTCCGAGGTCGAGCTTTCGCAGCTTGAGCAATTGCATATCCGTACAGTTCTTAAACCGAAGCAGCCAGTTGCAGCGGCAGCGGCAGCAGCAACTGCAGCAACAGAAACTAGCGAAAAATAAGAAATCAATACGAAGGAGGCGGCGGCCGGATGCTTCACCAATTTTCACGAACAGAGCTGGCTATTGGGCCAGAGGGGCTAGCGCTAATGAAGGGGAGCACGGTTGCCGTGCTCGGCATCGGAGGCGTTGGCGGCATTGCAGCTGAGGCGCTTGCACGCACCGGAGTTGGACGTATTATACTCGTTGACAAGGACGTTGTAGATATTACGAACGTTAATCGTCAGATTCATGCGCTCACAACGACAGTGGGGCAAGTGAAATCAGAGCTTATGCGCGATCGGATTAAGCTGATTAATCCTGAATGTGATGTCATTGCCCTGCGTATGTTTTATACGGAAGAAACGTTTGAACAGTTTTTCGAGTACCCGCTTGATTATGTTGTTGATGCATCCGATACGATTTCGTATAAGATTCATTTGATCAAGCAATGTCTCGAGAGAAAAATTCCGATTATTTCTAGTATGGGCGCAGCGAATAAGATGGACCCGACGAAATTTCAGGTTGTCGATATTTCGCAGACGCATACCGATCCTTTAGCAAGGGTTATCCGTACTAAACTTCGTAAGGAAGGCATCAAACGCGGCGTTAAGGTAGTATTCTCAACGGAGCTGCCAATGAAGCCGCGTGAGGATGTTACGAAAAAAATCGTTCCCGAGAATGCGCCTGACATTCGCAAAGCGAAGCAGCCTCCGGCCAGCAATGCATTTGTTCCGCCGGTAGCCGGTCTAATCATGGTTAGTGTCGTTGTGAAGGACCTGCTTGCAGCTGGCGGCATTGAGGTGTAAACGATAACTGTCGGTAAGCTGATGAGAGGCCATAGATTTCCAGTCGACAAATAAGAAGCAAAACAATAGCCGATTTGAAAAAAGCGTCTTCAGCTTTTTTGCAAATCGGCTATTTTATATAGGAATTTATAGATTTATTTTAATAAAGGGATTTTATTTCTAGGGCATTGCGGCAAGGCAAGTTTGTTAGGAGTGACTTTACAGGCTTCGGTTTTCTATCCTGCACATTTGGAATAACTTGCCTTGGATTAGCAGTAAAGGACGAGCTATCATGTATATGCGCAGTAACTTGCTCGTAGTTATGGGTTGTTGACTAAAACATGTGCATCTGTATTGCAAAAATACATCATGGACTACACGTCTAGCACAAAAAATGTTGCTAGCCTGCATAAGTACAAGATAGCTCGAACTGCTCATAGTTTAGCACTGAACGAGCGTGAAAGATTGCTAGCATAAAAAGGAATGAACTTGCTTCCAATTTGTCTGAAATGTAAAATAAATCGATTCAACACTTTTCATAGCAGCAGAAAGGGTAGCGAAGCCGTTGACGCTTCGGTGATTAGCATACAAGCACATCATTTCTGGCGAACAAATGTGCTTGTATGCTATGATCGGAGTAACAGATGGCAGAAGGTTGGGGAGCAGAATGGATTTATTTTCATTTCAAGAGGAAGAAGCGCCTCGCGCCAGGCTGCTTGCAGATCGCATGCGGCCGCAGACATTAGACGAATATATCGGGCAAGAACATATAGTAGGAACGGGTAAGCTGCTGCGGCGGGCTATTGAAGGCGATCAAGTGTCGTCAATTTTGTTGTATGGTCCGCCGGGCTGCGGTAAAACGACGCTTGCACATATTATATCTTTGCGGACAGCAGGCGAGTTCGTGAAGCTGAACGCGGTAGATGCGTCGGTAAAGGATGTACGTGAAGTTATCGAGCAGGCTCGTACCAACAAAGCGATGTACGGCAAGAAGACGACGCTTTTTCTAGATGAGGTGCATCGCTTTAATACAGCTAGGCAGGATGCGCTGCTTCCTGCTGTTGAGCAGGGCATTATTATTTTTATAGGGGCGACAACAGAAAATCCATTTCATCATGTGAATGGCGCTCTATTGTCACGTTCAACTTTGTTTCAGCTCGAAGCGCTTGGCGAGGAGCACGCCTATGAAGCGATGATAAGAGCGCTAGCCGATCGTGAGCGGGGTTTAGGCTTTATGGACTTGCAAGTAGATGAGGACGCGCTGCGGCATATCGCTGCAATGGCTGGCGGAGACATCCGCAGGGCGCTTAATGCGCTTGAGCTGGCTGCGGTGACAACGCCGTCTGAGATGGATGGTTCTGTCCGGTTGACGCTTGAGGTGGCTCAAGAGTCCATAAGGAAGCCGTCCATTCGCGCAGATCTATCTACACAATATGATGTGCTGTCGGCGTTTCACAAAAGTGTAAGAGGTTCAAGCGACGCAGCGTTATTTTGGTTTTTATATGCTGTGGAGAAGCTGGGCATGGACCCGATGACGTTTATCCGCAGGCTGATTGTCGCATGCAGCGAAGATATTGGACTTGCTAATCCGCAAGCGATGATTCAAGCGGTTACAGCGATGGATGCCTATCATAAGATAGGCTGGCCTGAAGCGAAATATAACATCTCACAAGCGATTCTGTTCGCGGTAGAGAGTCCCAAGTCGAATGCTACTGCCATTGCAATCGGCAATGCAGAGGCGGCAATCGAGCGAGCAGGCGGTGCAGAGGTACCGATGCATTTGCGCGACACCCACTACAAAGGGGCGCAGCAGCTTGGCCACGAGGGGTATCAATATCCGCATGATTTCCCAAACCATTATGTAAAGCAGCAATATTTGCCGAATACGCTTGGGGGAATGACCTTTTATAAGGCTACCGAGCAAGGGATGGAAGATAAAATAAGGCAAAATCAGCAAAAACGCCAAGGTAAATGATAATTTAATTAATAAAAAAAACTCCTGCTAATTTGATGGAGGTAAGCTCATTCCTAAGCTTACCTCCATATTAGCAGGAGTTTTTCTTATTATTCTTTTAAGCAATCGCAAACATCAGGCCGAAATAGCCGAATACCACTGTCAAAATACCCATTACAAAAGCTGGCATAAGCTTATTTGCGCGATACATCCAAAGCAGACCGAACGCCATTAGTGCAGCTGCCGCAAGCATAAGCAGGCACTCCATGTTCAGCGTGAATTTCAAGCTGATGTCAGGGCTGAAGTTTCCTTTGTAAATTGAAGTGAAAAATGGAGAAGGTGATTCCGATTGCAGTGTCTCCTTCACCTTATGCGGTGGTGCTTGCTGACCAAGCACACCTGTGGCTGCAAGCACGAGCAAAGCAATGAAGCTTTCTGCTTTTAGCCAGCGTCTTGGATTGAAATTCGGATTGGTTTTTGCTATTTTTTTGTATCCGAAGCCATTTGAGAAAGCAAACAGCAGTAGAGGCAAAATCAGTAGATGTTTAATCAGCAGCATCTGACCGTAGGGAAGCATCCATGAGTTTACATATTCTGGAGTTGTGAATGACATAAGCGTAATGCCGGCAAGAAGCGTTACAACAACAGAAACTATGGCTACTGGCGAAAACCAACGCAGAAATGCATTCCAATTGGCATCGTCTTTGGAAAACCAACTGATCACAAACAAAATGCCGATCCATACGCTGACTGCGAGAAAATGAGCAGAATGTGTAATTAAACCTTTAAATCCATACAAGGATGAAGCATGTCCTGCATAACCCAGCCACACAATTAGCAAAAAGGTAACAAACAAAGCTACCTTAGGCATATGCTTATCGCCCCGGAATGCTTTAAGCCCTAGTAGAAAAGCGAGTCCAGCTGATCCGATGGTTGTCCATACCCACGCTTTGCCTGTATTAACATCGAGCAGGATGCTCTTTAGAATAGCGCCGTAGCTCATGTCAAAATCTTTGGCAAATACGATAGCAAGCTTATGAATAGGAACGTAGGATAAGAACGGTATTGCTACTGCGCATGCGAGCAGCAGGCCATGCGGTACATGAACGGAAGGCCTTCTGTCCTCCGGTACAAGCCGCAATAGAAAGGTGCCCGTTAAAATGGCGAAGCAAATGTATAGAAGGCCTTCGCTGATATAGATCATTATTTGCGCCTCCGCATGAATAAGAGAACTGCTGCTACGATAATGACACCGATAACGACATAAGGAGTATAGTTTGTCCCAGCATCATTAGTTGTAGCTTCACTGCTTCCTCCGTCAGTATTAGTGCTAGCATCAGGAGAAGGAGTAGGAGCCGTTGTCTCTGCTGGTGCTTCAGTAGCTGTAGCTGTTGGTTCTTCGCTTGGTTGTTCAGTAACAACAGGCGCTTCTACAGTAAACGAATAATCGCCTTCCACCGAATGACCATCCGCTCCGATAATGACCCACTTAACTGTATAAATACCATTAGGCAAAGCATTAGGTACTGATCCGGTCATCGTCATGCCGTCAACCTCGACCTTTTCTTTTTCCATTTCCTCGCCCGCAGCATTTAATATTTTAAAATTACTAAGCTTCTCGATCTTTGTGTTAAATGTCATCTCTATACGCTCTGGTGAGGCAGCGACCGTCGCATCTCGCGCAGGCACCGCGCTTTCTAGTTTGGAATGGGCCATCGCTACGCCCGGAACGAGCCATAGAGCGGCAAGAAAAATAAGCAATATTCGTTTCATTTTTAAACCTCCTACATATTTTTGTAACGAGCCTACTTAGTAAGCTCATTGCATTATAACAGATTCCAATTCGCTGTTGCGCCAAATAAAATGATCAATTCATTGCGGCTTAGTGAACATTTGTTGAAGATCGTTTGATGCTTCCTATAAAAAACGCTTAGAAAGACTGGAAATCTGCGTATAAGTGCTAGCCTATGGCGAATAGACATAATTACAGTCTTGAGAGCGGTATGGCTCGCAAGCTTTACCGTTTGACGCGGCGGTTTGTCATCTAGGAGAAATCTCACACTACACAAAGATTGCCGTATCTTTGTTCCAAAAGGAGGTGCACCTGTCATCGCATCCCGTTTCATTTCTTGCGGAGGACAGGAATCCATTGATTGACCCATTACCGACCAGCTTGTCACTGCTGCTTATTTTTGTTTTTATCATGATGAACAGTTTTTTTGTTGCTGCCGAGTTTGCAATGGTGAAGGTAAGAGGAAGCCGCTTAGATACAATAATCGCAGATGGTGATTCGAGAGCGAAGCTTGCCTCTCATATGACAGGTAATTTAGATGCTTATTTATCTGCGTGCCAGCTTGGTATTACGCTTGCTTCGCTTGGCCTCGGATGGGTTGGCGGTCCAGCTATTGCAAATGTGATCAAGCCTACTATGGCTTTCATCGGCATTCGCAGTGAATGGTTTGTTCATGCCTTTTCATTTTTGCTTGCCTTTATTCTCATTACGATGCTGCAAATAGTACTTGGAGAGCTGGCGCCAAAAACGATTGCAATCCGCAAAGCTGAATCCATTACGCGATTGACAGCGTTGCCGCTCGTTTGTTTTTATAAGCTTATGTTTCCCTTTATTTGGTTATTTAACGGGGTAGCCAATTTGCTTCTTAGAAAAATTGGAATTGAGCCTGTGACCGAGAAGGATTCGGCGCACACGGAGGATGAAATTCGGATTTTGATGAAGGAGAGCCACAAAAACGGTTTAATAGATAATATGGAGCTAACGCTTGTTGATAACATTTTTGATTTTGCCGAGACGAATGCGCGTGAAATTATGATTCCTCGAACAGAAATGATATGCCTGAATACAAGCTGCACTTTAGCCGACAATAAAAAAATTGCGCTGGAGCAAATGCTGACGCGTTATCCGGTTTGTGAGAATGACAAGGACAATATCATTGGGTTCGTGCATATCAAGGATTTACTGAAGGACACGATGCACAATCTGCAGGATATAAGGCAAATTACGAGACCGATTACGACAGTACCCGAATCGATGCAAATTAGTACACTGCTGAAGCTGATGCAAAAACGAAAGTCGCAAATTGCTATTTTGATTGACGAGTACGGCGGCACTTCCGGCTTAGTAACGCTGGAGGATATTATGGAGGAAATCGTCGGCGAGATTCAAGATGAATTTGACGAGGAACGAGAGCCTCTTGAGAAAAAAGACGACAATACCTACTCCATTAGTGGTCTCATGCTGATCGAGGAAGTCAACAGCTTCTTCAATCTCGATATCGAAACGGATGATTATGATACAATCGGGGGCTGGATGTATTCCAAAATAAACATACCTCCTGTCAACAATCAGCGTGTCGATCACGCTGGAGAATATGAATTCATTATTGAAGAGACGGATCATCTTCGGATCTCCAGGCTTCTGATTCGAAAGATTGGCGAGAGAAAAAAAGGACAGAACGGCCAATATTTTGGCTGAACATGAACGTTTTGATCAAAAGAAAAGCTGCCTAATGCATCAATAGCGGATGCTTCAGGCAGCTTTTCGTGTTGTTATGCTTGCTTTGCAAAATCAGCAGCAGGATCGACTTTCTTAACTTTATCGATCGTGCCTCCGCCAAGGCAAACGTTGCCGTCGTAGAGTACGACAGCTTGTCCAGGTGTAATGGCTTTCTGAGGCTTGTCAAACACGATATGCGCGTTTCCATCTTCGCCAATCGTTACGCTGACGCCTTGATCGGGCTGGCGATAACGGAATTTGGCGGTGCAGCGAATGGTATCTCCGCTTTTTACTGGTAGAATCCAGTTCATGCCAGTTGCCGTCAAGCTCTCAGAGTAAAGGCTGGCATGCTGCTCTCCCTGTACAACATAAAGAATGTTTTTCTCCAAATCCTTGTCCGCTACGAACCAAGGCTCGCCGGAACCTGATCCGCCAATGCCAAGTCCTTGGCGCTGGCCGAGCGTGTAATACATCAGCCCATCGTGACGACCTTTTTTCTCGCCGTTTCTAATATCAATCATATCGCCGGCTTGAGCGGGAAGATAGCCGCTAAGGAAGGTTTTGAAATTGCGCTCCCCGATGAAGCAAACGCCTGTGCTGTCTTTTTTCTTAGCGGTATAAAGGCCAGCTTCTTCAGCAATACGGCGTACCTCAGGCTTCGGAAGATGCCCAATCGGGAACATCGCTTTAGCCAGCTGCTTCTGATTAAGGGCGCTAAGGAAGTACGTCTGATCTTTATTTGAATCGACTCCGCGAATGAGCTTCGTTGTACCATCCTCGGTACGTTCTACTTGAGCATAATGGCCTGTTGCCAAATAATCCGCTCCAAGCTCCAAGGCGCGCTGCAGGAAGTCGCCAAATTTAATCTCGCGGTTGCACATTACGTCCGGGTTAGGCGTACGTCCGCGCTTGTACTCATCTAGAAAGTAAGTGAATACCTTGTCAAAATATTGCCGTTCAAAATTCACGGTATAGTAGGGAATGCCAATTTGTTCACATACGCGGCGTACATCTTCAGAATCCTCTTCCGCCGTGCAATGACCGAATTCATCGGTATCATCCCAGTTTTTCATAAAAATGCCGACAACGTCATATCCTTGCTGCTTTAGCAGCAGTGCAGTGACGGAGGAATCGACGCCGCCTGACATCCCGACGACAACTCTTGTCGAAGCTTTTGGTTTTTCCATCGTAAACACCACCTTGCTTGAATCAAACATTTATTATTGTAACATAGGCTGCAAACTTTTTCATGAAGATGTCAACCTTTTTGCACACTCCGCCCGCTCGATATGTTAACATATAAGTGAAATGGGAATACAGAGAATTAACAACCAATGAGGAAGACACAATCATAAATCAATACTAAAAACAATAAAAGAGGTGCCACTTTGAAAATATCGACGAAAGGCCGTTATGGCTTAACTATTATGATGGAGCTTGCGGCTAAATTTGGTGAAGGCCCGACTTCGCTCAAAAGTATCGCTGAACGAAATCAGCTTTCCGAGCACTATTTGGAGCAATTAGTAGCACCCCTTAGAAATGCTGGTCTTGTGAAAAGTATTCGCGGAGCTTATGGCGGCTATATTTTATCGAAGGATCCGGAAACGATTACGTCTGGGGATATTATTCGAATTCTTGAAGGCCCGATTTCGCCTGTAGACTTTACAGAAGAAGACGATCCGGCTAAACGTCAGCTTTGGCTGCGCATTAGAGACAGTATTGCAGAAGTATTAGATTCGACTACGCTTGCAGATCTAATTAATTTCGAAGATGCTGGCAAACCTGATAGCTATATGTTCTATATTTAAGGAAGCCGACCTATGACAAATCATTATTTTGATCATGCCGCCACTACACCTATGCATCCGAAAGTCATCCAAGCGATGCTTGAGGTAATGCAAGGCTCCGGCGGCAATTCGTCTAGTATGCATGCTTTTGGAAGAGCGGCCAAGCATCAGTTAAATCGATCACGAGATCTCATTTCAGCAGCAATTGGCTGCAAGCCGGGACAATTATTATTTACCTCAGGTGGAACGGAAAGCGATAATGCCGCTCTAATTGGGGCTGCTAGAGCACAGCGTAAACGAGGCAAATCACATATTATAACTTCAGCGGGTGAACATCACGCTGTTCTTCATACATGCGAATGGCTGGTTAAGGAAGAAGGTTTCTCCCTAACCGTACTACCTATTGATAGCTTTGGACGAACATCACCAGAGCTTGTTCAAGAAGCCATGACCCCGGAAACAGGCCTTATTAGCATCATGCATGGAAATAACGAGGTTGGAACGATTCAGCCGATTGAAGAAATAGGGCGCATAGCTAGAGCTGGCGGTGCTGTTTTTCATGTGGATGCAGTTCAAGCTTTGGGCTCATTAGAGTATAGGCTCAATGAGCTGCCAGTCGATTTGATGAGCTTCTCCGCCCATAAGATCAACGGTCCTCAAGGTGTTGGCGCACTTTATGTGGCTAACGGTACGCCGATTGACGCTCTTCAGCATGGTGGATCCCAAGAGAGAAAGCGGCGTGCAGGCACAGAAAATATTGCGGGGATCGTCGGGTTTGCTGCCGCAGTTGACATTTGTGTGAACGAGCGAGAAAATAAGCAACTTTTTATGGACGAGCTTCGTAAGAGATGGATAGAACTGCTTCACAACCATGTTGAAGTGCCTATCGTAATAAATGGCTCGGAGCAGCACTATTTGCCGCATATCGTAAATATCAGCTTTATTGGTGTCGATACGGAAACGATGCTCATGAATTTGGATATGGAAGGTATCGCAGCAGCAAGCGGTTCTGCTTGTACCTCCGGCGCGCTTGAGCGGTCACATGTACTTCGAGCAATGCAATTGCCCGAGGAACAAATTAATTCTGCTGTAAGATTTAGCTTTGGTTTGGGGAATACTTTGGAGGAATTAGAAGATGCCGCACAAAAAGTTGGAACAATCGTGAGGCGTATTCGTAATAACTACTAGGAGGACTCCAGCTAAGCGTGATCAAACTTCAACGGCTTATTGGACTACCCGTAATCGTTATCCATTCCGGCAAACTTGTTGGAACTGTCAAGGACGCCTGGTTCGATGAGCATTGGCAGCTGAAAGGGCTAATACTCGATTGTCCCAAGTGGTTTGCTTCCTCCGTAAAAATAGTGGAGTGGACTCACGTGATATCTTGCGGAGAGGACACCGTTATTATAGCAAGTGAAGCGGCGATCGTTCGGATGAAGTCGAAGCAATTGCTACGTTCTTATGACACAGGATTAGTGAAATTAAAGGATCTGCCCGTCGTAACTGTACAAGGTATTCAACTTGGCAGAGTGTCGGATGTTTATTTTTACCCAAAAGAGGGTACACAAATAATAGGCTACGAGCTTACGGACGGTTTTGTTTCGGATCTGATGGAAGGGCGCAGATGGCTGAAGGCGCCGAGTGATCCGGATAGCGTATTACTCGGGGAAGACGCGATTATTGTTCCTGCTGTCAGTGAAGCGGAATTGGAGCCTGTCGCAGCTTCCAATTTCAGAGGATAGGGAGAAATGAAAGATGATGAGATGTCCGAATTGTAATTCGAAAGATATCGGAAAGATCGGTTCCCACCAGTTTTATTGCTGGGGCTGCTTCATTGAACTGACGGTTAACGGCGACAAAATGTCGGTTTACCAAGTGGAAGAGGATGGCACGTTAAGCTCACTCGACGACTTGTTCTTTGAGGAAGAAATTACACAAGTTCACGTCAACTGACGTGCGTTGCTATAAACTTGAATATCAAAAGACGGTCTTTGGCCGTCTTTTTTTTGCTGTTATAGGATGATTTAGGGCGCTTGTACATATACTGAACTAGTTCGGCTTGTCTTGCTAAGAGCGAAGCGGATAAAGAAAGTTCGGGGGTGAGGACGGTGGAGCGCTTTACGAAGAACCGTCTGTTTGTCTGGCTGGTTTACATCATTTTGGGTCTGCTTGCGATTTATCTTATGCTGCTTATAAAACCGCTTATTGTGAACGTATATGTGTTTGTAAAAGCCGTTTTTGCTCCATTTATAATCGCGATGATAATTTCTTATGTGCTGAATCCGATCGTTACGATGCTGCATGACCGAAAGGTTCCTAGGACGATTGCCGTGCTGCTCATATATGCAGTGTTTTGTGCAGTCATTACGGTGATTCTCGTTAACTTGATTCCAATGTTCATCGAACAAGTACAGGAAATCAATCGTCATGTGCCTGAGCTTTCCATGCGTGCTCAAAATATCGTCACGGACATTAACAACACTTCTTTTTTACCGGAGAGTATTCGAAGTGGGCTTAATAAGTCACTTTTGCATATGGAAAAAAAGCTGTCGGAGAGTTTGTTCAACTTTGTTAACAATATTGGGTCCATGTTAAATGCAGTGTTTATCGCGTTCATTATTCCGTTTCTCGCTTTCTACATATTAAAGGATTTTGATGTGTTTGAAAGAACGGTCATTACGTATGTACCCAAATCACATCGCAAAAATACGGTCAGGCTGCTTAAAGATATCGATACGGCACTTGGCAGCTATATTCGCGGACAGTTTTTGGTTTGTATTATCGTTGGCGTGCTTGCTTATTTCGGGTACCTGTTGATCGGCATGCCTTATGCGCTGCTACTTGCCGGCATCGTTGCGATAACGAATGTCATTCCGTATCTCGGTCCTTTTTTTGGAGCAGCACCTGCAATACTAATGGCATCTACGGTTTCCATTAAGATGGTCATCCTTGTCGCGATTATCAACACCCTGTGCCAAATACTCGAAGGTAACGTAATCTCTCCACAAGTAGTTGGCCGTACTCTCCATATGCATCCCTTGTCGATCATTTTTGCATTGCTGGTCGGAGGGGAGATTGCAGGCATTGTTGGCATGATTTTGGCGGTTCCTATTTTTGCAGCCTGCAAAGTGATCATTCAGCATATGTTCGCCTACTACGTGCGAAGAAAGATTATTTGACAGGCGGATAGGCTGTGGCTATAATTTTAAAATAATCAAGTGTCAATTATAAGGGAATAAATCGTTGATGAAATGAAGTAAGCCAATGCCCGTTAGCCAGAGAGAAAGCTTCTTCGCATTTGCTTTTCGATAAGCAGCCGCGTCGGTTGAGAGAGCTTTTATAACGAAGAGTGGCCGAAAGCTATTTTCGGAGTGTGAATGAACTTCACCGGTTGGACCCGTTAATGTCTAATGAAGGCGATTGCTCTAGCTGTTTGCAGCGAGGCAATAACCAGGGTGGTACCGCGATTCTATTCGTCCCTGTCAATGACAGGGGCTTTTTTTGTGTTTTATCATTTGAAGGGGGCTCATCCTAATGAAAGCTAGTGAAATTCGTGCAAAATGGCTTGCATTTTTTGAAAGCAAAGGCCACAAAATTGAACCAAGTGCATCGCTTGTACCGCATAATGACCCGTCCTTGCTATGGATTAATGCAGGTATGGCGCCGCTAAAGGCTTATTTTGACGGACGCATCGTTCCAGAAAACCCGCGTATTACGAATTCACAGAAGTGCATTCGTACGAATGATATCGAAAACGTAGGCAAAACCCGCCGTCATCATACGTTTTTTGAGATGTTGGGCAATTTCTCGATCGGTGATTACTTCAAGGAAGAAGCTATTACTTGGGCATGGGAGTTTCTGACTGAGCCAAAATGGATTGGTTTTGATCCTAATCGCTTGTCGGTAACGGTATATCCAGAAGATGTAGAAGCATTCGAGTTCTGGAATACGAAAATTGGCCTTCCTGCTGAACGAATTTATAAGCTGGAAGAAAATTTTTGGGATATTGGAGAGGGCCCTTGCGGACCTTGTACTGAAATTTTCTATGACCGCGGTGACAAATATGGCGATCTTTCGGACCCAGAATGCTGGCCAGGCGGTGAGAACGAGCGTTTCCTAGAAGTTTGGAACGTTGTATTCTCACAATTCAATCATAATAAAGACGGCAGCTACACGCCGCTTCCAATCAAAAACATCGATACAGGCGCAGGACTTGAGCGTTTTGCTTCTATTTTGCAAGATGTGGATTCGAACTTTGATACGGATTTATTCCGTCCCATTATCGACCGCACTTGTGAAATTGCGAAAGTAAGCTACAAAGTGAATGAAGAGCATGATGTTGCGCTTAAAGTTATTGCCGATCATATTCGTACAGTAGCGTTCGCAGTAGGTGATGGCGTAATGCCATCTAACGAAGGCCGTGGCTACATCATTCGCCGTTTGCTTCGCAGAGCTGTTCGTTACGGAAAAACAATCGGAATCGACCGTCCGTTTTTGCATGAGCTGACTTCAATTGTTGGCGAGGTTATGGGCGTTTATTATCCAGAGGTTGTAGAAAAACGTGAATTTATCGAGCGGGTTATCCGTACGGAAGAAGAGCGTTTCCATGAGACATTGTCCGATGGACTAGCTATGCTGTCTGATCTGGTAGCTGCTGGTACGAAAGCTGGCCAAAAAGAGATTAATGGCGATGATGCATTCCGCTTGTATGATACTTACGGCTTTCCTTTCGATCTGACGGAGGACTTTGCTTCAGAAAATGGAATGACGGTTGATCGTGCTGGATTCGACGAAGCGATGGAAGCACAGCGCGACCGTGCCCGCGCAGCTCGCCAAGATACTGGAAGCATGAAGGTTCAAGGCGGACCGCTCGGCGATTTCACGGTTAAAAGTGAGTTTGTTGGCTATAATGAACTGGTAACTGAGTCCAAAATCATTGCCATCGTTCATGAGGATCTGTTGGTTGAATCGGCTCCAGAAGGAAGCAAAGTCGTTGTGATATTGGATCGCACACCTTTCTATGCAGAAAGCGGCGGACAAATCGGAGATACAGGAACGATTACGGGCAATGGCTTTACGCTTCAGGTTGAAGAAGTAACTAAAGCACCGCACGGTCAAAGCGTCCATCATGCTGTTGTTACCTCAGGTACTGCTCGTACAGGTGAAGCAGTAGAGGCGAGCGTTGCTAGAGCTGTGCGCGATGACATTATCAAAAACCATACGGCAACGCATTTGCTTCATAAAGCGCTCAAAGAAGTGCTTGGCGATCATGTCAATCAAGCGGGCTCTTCGGTAGAGGCTGAACGCCTGCGCTTTGACTTCTCGCACTTTGGCAGTATAACTGCTGAAGAGCTAGTAACGATTGAACGCCGCGTCAATGAGCAAATTTGGCTTGGAACTCCAGTATCCATCGAAACGAAATCATTGAATGAAGCTAAAGCGATGGGCGCGATGGCGTTGTTCGGCGAGAAATACGGCGATGAGGTTCGTGTGGTTCAAGTTGGCAGCTATAGCTTGGAGCTATGCGGAGGCTGTCATGTAAGCAATACATCACAAATCGGATTGTTCAAGCTGTTAAGCGAAAGCGGTATTGGGTCGGGTGTTCGAAGAATTGAAGCCGTTACGGGTAAACATGCGTATAACTATTTAGATGGTCAGCTTGACCTGCTTAAGCAATCGGCTGCACTTCTGAAATCAAATGCAAATGATGTGCCAAAACGGATTGAAGCATTGTTCGGTCAAGTGAAGGAGTTCTCTCGCGAGAATGAATCCCTTCAAGCGAAGTTGAGCCGGATCGAAGCAGGATCACTTGAGCAAAACGCGAAAATAGTGAATGGCATCACTGTCCTTTGCGCAAAAGTGAATGCTCCTTCAATGGACGCGCTTCGCGGCATAGTTGATGAATTGAAGCTGAAGCTGGAGTCAAGTGTTATCGTGCTTGGTGCGATTTCGGATGACAAAGTGAACCTTGCAGCTGCCGTTTCTGCAGATTTAATTAAAAAAGGTTTCCATGCGGGCAAAATTGTAAAAGAAGCTGCAATTCATTGCGGCGGCAGCGGCGGCGGACGCCCAGATATGGCGCAAGCAGGCGGAAAAGACACAACGAAGTTGGATGAAGCGTTGAAACTTACAGAAGAACTAGTTCTTAATCAAACAAATGTGATATGATATGAGTGTATATCTCATTGAAATGCGGTTTGGAAAGCGAGGTGCTGGCGATGAGTTCCATGGACAAAACAATGAAATTTAACGTGAAGGCGGAGGGGGTTGAATCTTCTCAAGACATTCTGCTATCCGTGCATGAAGCGCTTCTAGAGAAAGAGTATAATCCGATTAACCAGATCGTTGGGTATTTGCTGTCCGGAGATCCCGCGTATATTCCGCGGCATAACAACGCCAGGAGTTTAATTCGCAAGAAGGAACGAGACGAATTAATCGAAGAGCTTGTCCGGTTTTATCTAAACCATAAGAAACAACAAGCGTAAACGGCTAAAGCCCCCCTTAGGAGGCTTAGCTATCGTTTCGCAGAGAAATATAAGCAGTTTATAAGCAGATAAACTTATAAATTCTTATATTTTAACTAATGAGGCAGGAGCCGGACAAGACATGAGATTGATGGGACTTGATTACGGTGACCGCAACATAGGAGTTGCTGTCAGCGACGCTTTTCGTTGGACCGCGCAAGGAACTGGTGTTATTGAACGAAGGCGAGACCATAGTGAGTTTGACCGTATTGCCGATCTGGTTAAGGAGCATGAGGTTAGTGAAATTGTTGTTGGTCTTCCAAAAAACATGAATGGCACCATCGGTCCACGTGGAGAAATTTGTATAGAATTTGCAGAACAGATTAAGCAGAAACTAAACATACCTGTTCACCTTTGGGACGAAAGGCTGACAACGGTAGCTGCCGAACGAACGCTTATTGAAGCGGACGTCAGCCGGAAGAAGCGAAAGCTCGTAATAGACAAAATGGCGGCAACGCTTATTTTGCAAAATTATCTCGATTCTAAAGCGAAAAGGTGAGGGTAAACATGACAAATGAAGAGTTGGAATTCGAAGAGCCGGAAATTATTTATATCCCGGATGAAGAAGGAAACGAAGAGGAATTCGAAGTCATCATGAAATTTGAAGTTGATGGTTCCGATCAGAAATATATGATGGTAGTTCCGCTTCATGGAGAAAATGACGAGGAAGATGAAGTATATGCTTTCCGTTATGAAGAAGAAGGCGATGACCTGAAGCTGTATACCATTGAAGATGAAGAAGAATGGAATATGGTTGAGGAAACGTTCAACACTCTCCTTGGTGAGATGGAGGAAGAAAATTAATGTCCGGCACAGAGCATGAAGCACCTAAGAAGCTGAATACGCTACGAGCGGCATTCGGCAATGAAATTGAGCTTGAAGCAGATGACGGCAGCGTAGAGGTATACGATATTAAAGCTGAGTTTCAGCTAGGGGATCGCATTTATGCAGCCCTGCAATCGGATCCGATGCGTGGCGAGGATGATGTTGAGCTATTCCGCGTCATTCAAGTCGATGGTGAACCGCAGTTGGAAAACATCGAAAACGATGAAGAGTGGGAAGCTGCATCAGAAGCGTACGATGATTTATTGTTTGCTACTGACGAGCGTCCATAAAACGTCGTGTAATGTATATGCATCTAACGAGAGAGCGGCCAATAACCGCTCTTTTGTTCCATGTTTAGCGTTAATTACTCAAACATGCGGTAGTAATTCACTTCATTAACCTGTTTAACAGCATTTTCAGCTGAGCCACCATAGGATGGTCTCAGCCATTTCGCCTGCGCAAATCGATATACCGGAAATGATGCATTATAAAAAGGGGGTCTAATTTTGGACAAGTCATCACAGCACCTTGAGCAACAATCATCATCGGGACCGAGGAAAAGCCGCATTACATTATGGGTTATTTTAAGCTTGTTAGGAATTATGATCATTGGTGCTGGAAGCGTTGCTTTGTATGTGTGGAGCAGCTTGAAGCCAACAGCTGCTGGAGCGGTTCAGAAGATTGATATTCCAAGAGGAACATCTGCGAATGAGGTTGCAGAATTACTGGAAGAGCAAGGGATCATTAAAAATGCATTTATTTTTAAATATTATTTGAAGCTTAAGGATCAAGGCGGCCGCTTTCAGGCGGGACTTTATGAGCTTAACCCCGGCATGAATAATGAAGCCATTATAGCCAAGCTAAATGCTGGCGACACCGTAGAAGCAGAAACGATTCGATTCACGATTCCTGAGGGCTTTACCGTATTGCAAATTGCTGACAAGCTTGCTCAAGAGAAATTGATCAACAAAGAAAAGTTTATTGGATTAATTGCATCGGAAAACAATTGGGGTGATGCGGAGGCTGTTCGAACCATTCCCAATAACGATAAGCTGCATCAGCGTCTTGAAGGTTATCTGTTCCCTGAAACGTATGAGATGAAAAAAGAAAGCACAGAAGAAGATATTATTAAACGGATGGCGCTTGAACTCGACCGGAAGCTTGCTGAGCTTCCAGAGGGCTGGATGGAAGTGCTTGAAGAGAAAAAAATGTCCTTTCATGATATGCTGACAATCGCGTCGCTTGTAGAGCGTGAAGTCGTTGTGGACGAGGAAAGAGCTCTCGTATCGGGCATTATTTATAACCGGATTGCCGATGGCATGAAGCTTCAAATTGATGCTACCGTTCAATATTCATTAGATAAGCCTAAGGAACGTCTTTATGAGAAGGATTTGCTTGTAGACAGTCCTTATAACACGTATAAGGTAGAAGGTTTGCCGCCTGGACCTATCGCAAGTCCAAGCCTTAAGTCGATTGAAGCGGCTATATATCCGGAAGATACGGAATATTTTTTCTATGTAACCAAGAAGGATGGAAGTCAGACTCATTTGTTCGCAAAAACATATAAAGAGCATTTGAAAAACATCGAGAAAAGTAATCAGACGGCTGGGTAGTCATACGATTAGATAGGAAACGAAGCTTGACGGTGTTTTTAAGGAGGATCAAGTATGGCGTACAAGCCGGAATTGTTAGCTACCGCTGCTTCTATAGAAGAGCTGGAGAGGCTCATGGCCGCAGGCGCGGATGCTTTTGTCATTGGCGAAGCACGCTACGGTATGCGATTAGCAGGAGAGTTTAACAAAGAAATGATAGCGCAGGCCGTAAAGCTCGCTAAGCCTAAGGGTGTGAAAATCTATGCTGCCCTTAACAATCTTATGGATAATGAAGCAGCGGATTCATTAAATGATTATGTATCCTCGCTTGCTGAAGCTGGCGTTGATGCACTAGTATTCGGCGACCCTGCGGTCTTAATGGCTGCTAGGCTGCATGCCCCAGGCATGGCGCTGCACTGGAATGCCGAAATGACCTCAACTAATTATGTTACAGCTAATTATTGGGGCCGCAGAGGTGCTACTAGATATGTGCTCGCACGCGAACTCAATATGGAACAGGTTTGCGAGACAACGGCTAGTACAGAACTTGAGGTTCAAGTACATGTGCATGGGATGACGAATATTTATCATTCGAAGCGTTCGCTTGTAGAGAGCTATATGGAGCATCAGTCGGAGACGGATCGGCTTCCGGAGAAAGACAAGGATCGTGGGCTTTATGTGATGGAAGCGGAGCGGCAGGACGAGCGTTATCCAATCTACGAAGATGCGAACGGCACTCATATTATGAGCTCGGATGATGTTTGTATGGTAGAGAACCTTCATGAGCTGCTGGATGCTAAAGTAACCAGCTTGAAGATTGAGGGATTAATGAAATCTACCGAGTACAACGAAATTGTTGTGCGTTCATATCGGCAAGCAATCGATGCCTATTTGGCTGATCCAGAGGGCTACATTTTCCAAGAGGAATGGCTTGACGCGATTAAGAAAGTCCAGAATCCGCAGCGAGAGCTGAGTTTTGGCTTCTTCTTCAAAGAGCAAGTCTATTAATAAGTTAATGCTTACGAAGTGAGTTTTGGCTTCTTCTTCAAAGAGCAAGTCTATTAATAAGTTAATGCTTACGAAGTGAGTTTTGCTTCGCAAAACCAAAGTTAATGCTTACGAAGTGAGTTTTGCTTCGCAAAACTTAGGAGGTACACATAGTGACAACAATTGAGAAGACGACACCTCGCTATCAAGGCAAACGCCATCGGCTGGACAAGCCGGAGCTGCTCGCACCAGCCGGGAATTTAGAGAAGCTGAAATTCGCGATTCATTACGGAGCTGACGCGGTTTATATCGGCGGTCAAAAGTATGGCTTGCGCTCCAATGCAGACAATTTCAGCTTTGAAGAAATGAAGGAAGGCGTTGAGTTCGCCAACCGTTATGGTGCAAAGGTGTTTGTCGCGACAAATATATATGCGCACAATGAGGATGTAGAGGGACTTGAAGACTACTTGCGCAATCTAGAAGCAGCAGGAATCTCAGCTATCATTGCCGCAGATCCTGCCATTATTGAAACGGCGCAGCGAGTAGCTCCTAAGCTTGAGGTTCATTTGAGCACGCAGCAATCCACGCTGAATTGGCAGGCTGTGCAGTTCTGGAAGGAAGAAGGCTTGCCGCGCGTTGTGCTGGCCCGTGAAACGAGCTTTAAAGACATTGCAGAAATAAAAAAAAATGTTGATATTGAGATTGAAGCGTTTATTCATGGTGCTATGTGCTCATCTTTCTCTGGTCGCTGCGTATTGTCTAATCATTTTACGGATCGTGACTCCAATCGTGGAGGCTGCTGTCAGTCATGTCGCTGGAAATATGATTTGTTTGTTGACGATATGCCAATGTACCCGGAAGAAGAAGATAAGTTCACAATGGGCTCTAAAGATCTATGCATGATTGAATATTTGCCGGAGCTTATCGAAGTTGGCGTTGACAGCTTCAAAATCGAAGGACGAATGAAAAGCATTCACTATGTGGCGACAGTCGTTAATGTTTATCGTCAAGCGATTGATGCGTATTTCGCTGATCCTGAGCATTTCGAGCTGAAGCAGGAATGGGTGGATGAGATAAATAAGGCTGCCAACCGTCCGCTAAACACTGGATTTTTCCTTGATACACCGGGTGCGGAGGATCATATTTATGAGCCAGAGGAAAAAGCAGCGCCATATGATTTTGCTGGAGTAGTCGTAGATTATAATGATAAAACGGGTTTTGCGATCGTGCAGCAGCGCAATCACTTTAAACTCGGACAAGAAATCGAATTTGTTGGTCCGAAGGGAACTTTTTTCAAGCAAACGGTAACCGAAATTACGGATACAGACGGCAATGCGCTTGAAGCGGCTCGCCATCCTTTGCAGCATATTCGCATTCGTACGTTAAAGCCGGTTAAACCGATGGATATGATGAGAAAGAAGATCGGGAAGAAGTAAATAAGCAAAACATGACTAGAGTCTTATTTTTTTAGAAAATAAGACTCTTTTTTTTGTATTTATTATTATGAAATGACAAGAATGTGTCGATATAAAATAATATACTGTAAATCTACTGTAAATACATATTTCGGCAAGATGCGCTAGCAGCAAACGTACTATTTTGGACTTACAATATTAAAGGCGGTGTCTTCCCTCATGGAAAACCAAGAAGAACAAAAAAAGAAGAAAACAAAGAAACAGAAACAGGAAAAAGAGCAAAATAGCACAAACGAAATTAAGTCAGGTACAAGTATGAAAGCGTCATCAAAAATCCAATCTTTATCACAGGCAGCAAAGGCAGCGACGGTATCTGTAAAAAGCACAAAGCTGTCAAATCCAATTAAATCAGTAGGAACGAAGCTGTTTACGATTATCTTTTGCAGTATTATCGCGTGTGTATTGACAGTAGGTCTAATGGCTTATTCAAAGTCGAAGTCGATTATTGAAAATAAAGTTTCAGAAGCAAGCTTTCAAACGATCAATCAGGTTGCAAACAATATGGACGTTATTTTCAAGACTTATGAGGATTTATCGCTGCAAATATTAATTGATAAAAGCTTCCATGAAATTGTAAGAAAAATGCTTAATGGCGAAGACGATTTCAGCAAGTTTGAGGCATCGCGTAATTTAAGCGACAAAATGCAATCTTACGTTATGGGTAATAATACGATCGTTTCCATGATGCTGCTGCCAGTAAATCCGAAATTGACGGTTGTAACATCCGGCCGGGCAACCACCGGTACTGCGGAGAAATTAATGAAAACAGCATGGTTTATGGAAACTGTCGAAAATGCGGGGAAAACAAACTGGATTCCGCCACAGCCTGAAGGCTTGTCAGATCCAGCGGGTGCTCCTACCATAGGCTTGAGTCGACTCATTAAAGATATAACTTCAAGTGAAGCATCTTATGTACTGCTGCTGGAGGTGCAAGCCTCGACGCTTGCGAAACGCTTCGAAGAAGTTAACCATGGTGAAGGAAGCCAGCTTTCGATCGTGAATGCAAACGGTGAATATATTACAAATAATGATCCAGAATTGGTAGGCAAGCCAGCGAGTATTACATTCCCAACCGAAGGCGATAAAGCGCTTGAGGATTCGTCGAAAATGAAAACGACAAATGGTGCTGAGGTTTTGGCTACATACAAAACATTCGAATCGATGAACTGGAAGCTGCTAGGCACGGTACCGGTAAAAGAGCTAGTAAAAGATGCTAAAGCGATTCAAAATTTGACATGGATTACGGTATTTATCGCAGCACTTATTGCCATTGCAATCGGTATTCTCGTAATTATGACGATTGCACAGCCACTGGTTAAGCTTCGCAACCTAATGACTGAAGGAGCAAGCGGCAACCTGACCGTACGATCTGTCATGAAAAAACGCCAAGATGAAATTGGTGAGCTAAGCGACAGCTTTAATCTTATGATGACACAAATAACTGCTCTTGCAGTACAGACGACAAGATCAGCTGAGGATGTACTGGTTACAGCTACTGAGCTCGGAGATGCTTCTCGGAAAACAGCTATTTCTGCTAAGGAGATTGCAGTCGCAACAGAGGAGATCGCGGGAGGAGCAACAAGCTTGGCTGTTGAAGCAGAGCGAGGTTCTGACCTTACAGGAAACATCGATGTTCAAATGAAAAAAGTTATTGCAGCCAACGAACAAATGGTGAACTCTGCGCAAGCCGTTGAGAAGGCAAGTGAGCAGGGAACAAACTATATGGGCGTACTTATTCAAAAAACGAGCATGACGGAAGAAATGACCCGTTCTATGGTAGAGAAGGTTGATGCTTTGAAGGAAAGCACTGGCTCAATCGTAAAAATCCTAGACGTGCTCAATAGCTTAACGAAGCAAACGAACATCTTGTCATTGAATGCGACGATTGAAGCTGCTCGCGCTGGCGCAGCAGGAAAAGGCTTTATGGTCGTTGCCGATGAAATTCGCAAGCTGGCGGATCAAAGCCGCCAATCCATTGACGTTGTTGGTCAAATAACGGAGAAAATTAGAGGCGAGATTGACGAGACCGTTCATGTTTTGTCCGATGCCTATCCGTTATTCCAAGAGCAAATCGGTTCTGTAAAAGAAGCGAATCAAATTTTCTTAACCGTTTCTGGCCAAATGGGAGAACTAGTTAAGAAGTTGGATCTTGTTACGGATTCAATCGGGCAATTGGATGAATCGCAAGTCGTATTAGGAGAAGCGATGACTAACGTGAGTGCAGTAGCTGAAGAATCTTCCGCTACATCAGAAGAAGTCGCATCACTCAGCACAGAACAGCTAAGCATTAGCGATGGTATGGTACGCTTGTCGGAGAAGCTGGATACGGTGTCTCGTGAGCTCAAGGATTCACTTTCTAAATTTAAAATTAATTAGCAATCACGGTATCCTATTAAATTGTTAATATTGAAGGAAGAGCTATTCAGGCAGTTAATGCTGAACAGCTCTTTTTTTGTTGTAGAAAATAGAATGGATGTTTGAAGGAGAGCCGCGGAAGGAGATAATGAACGTATAATAACGATTCCAGCGCTTATCAAACATTAGGCAGCATTAAAAAGGAGCTTTCGCAGGATGAGAACGGGACATGATTAAACGAATAACAATGGCTGCTTGTTTCATTAGTTTAATAATGATGCTTTATATTGGCCGCTTAGCGTGGATTCAATTGATGCCTGGAAGCTCTTCTTCAGCGGTCCTTTCTCCACTGGCAAACCGGGGAGGATGGCAACGGCTGTCAGTTCAGCAGCGTCAACGAAACTTGGTGCTGGACACAGGCAGAGGTGACTTTTATGATCGCTATGGAAAACCGATAACAGGTGAAACTTACTCGGCCGTTGCCTTATTTCCCGTACGGGCAGAGCTGCGTGGTCAAGAAAAAAGTTTAGCTGAGCTTAGCCGTTTACTAGGCGTAACCACGGAGCAGCTGCAGCAGAAATGGGATGCTGTGCGAGAGCCTGTGTTTTGGAAGGCTGATGGGATGCAAGCGCCTTTGCGACTGACAAATGATCAAATTACCCGCCTAAAAAAACTTGAGCTAAACGGTATACGTGTGCTTCCTTATCGTAATCGCTATTTGCCGGATTTTGATCCGAAGCATCTGATTGGCTTTACAAGCCAGCATCCTGAGTGGCTGCAGACTAACCATGCGGAAGATCTCGTAAGCGGCAAAAGAAAGCTAGTAGATCAGGTTGGCGGGTCGGGTCTGGAGAAATCGCTGGACATGCTGCTGCATGGAGTAGGGGCTACTTCTGTTTCCTACTTCCTGGATGGACGTAATGCTCCAATGCACGGCCTTGATATGCGGATTACGCAGCCTGGCAATCGATATTATCCTCTTAAAGCGATGACGACGATTGATTTGCAGCTGCAAAACGAAATCGAAGCGTATGTGGATGCACAAGGCTTGCAAGAGGGAGCAATCGTTGTGCTGGATGCGAGCAATGCGGATATTGTAGCGATGGTATCGCGGCCGCAATTGAAGCCAGGACAGTTCCAAAGCTCCGACGGCAGCGAGTGGGCTAATCATGCAATCAAGGCGGTCGCTCCCGGCTCTGTGTTCAAGCTAGTTGCGGAAGCAGCTGCGCTGGAGGCGGGTGTAGTGAATCAGCATGAAACGTTTTTTTGCAATGGTGAATACGGCAAATATGGCTTATCCTGCTGGAAGGAAGGCGGACACGGCCGCTTGTCACTCCAAGAGGGCTTGGCGCAATCTTGCAATATCGTGTTTGCAACAGTGGCTGAGCGGCTTGAAGCTAAGCAGTTGAAGCGGACCGCGGATTTGCTCGGGATAGGGCAGCAAGTGGGATGGCATCGCGATGAAGCGTTTGGCCCCTTTACATCACCTCTGAGACTGCTTGAGGAGGAAGATCGCGGACAGCTGTTTGCAGCCGTTAAGAGCAAGCTCGCTTGGAATAGCGGCGTTGAGATTGGTGAGCATGAGCACGAGAGTGAACATGCGATTGGGAATGGGCATGTGAATGAGAGTGGCAGTGGAAGTGGCAATGATAACGGCAGTGACAATGAGAATGGAAATGGCAACGGCAACGGCAACGGCAACGGAAGTGGCAGCGATAATGGAAATGGTAATGGCAATAGCAGCGGTAATGAGAATGAAAATGGCAAGGGTAATGGCAATGGGAAGCGTAATGCGAAGCGGAGCGGGAAGTTTAATGCGGCGCAGCAAGCGCGGGAAGAAGCAGCCATGCTGGCTGGCGTCGATGGCGGTGTGCTCGCGCAAAGCGCGCTTGGGCAGCGTGATGTAAGGATGTCGCCGCTGCAAGCGGCAAATCTGATTGTAACGCTGCTGAATGAGGGGCGCGTAATGGAGCCGCGCCTAGTGAGTGAAATCCGCTATGCCAACGGCCAGCGGATGGTGAAGCTGCCCGCGCAGCGCGCGCAAGCGATCCGTGGCCGGATTAAACCGGCCACGGCGCATGCGCTGCTGTGCGGCATGCAGGCGGTCGTCGACCATGGAACCGGTCGATCGATCCGCCAAGGGCTGTGGGCGATTGCCGGCAAATCCGGCACCGCCGAAACGACTCAGGCCGGAATCGCCCGCAACCACCAGTGGTTTGCGGGCTACGGCCCGGTCAAAGCTCCACGATACGCCGTAGCCGTCCTCGTGGAGAACAAGCCGCCTGGGAGCTCACACCAGGCGACTAAGCTCTTCCGCGGCGTCATGGATATCGCCGCACGCCATTCCAAATAAAATGAGCCACCCCATTGCAGACGGATCAACGTTCGTTTGCAATGGGGTGGCTCTATTTTATTTTCGTATTATTGTTCCTTGATGTCCTTGTTATTTATTTTCACCGATATACTATCAGTGTCGTCCGGCTTGTCCGAAGGGTTGTCGTATTCCCCCTGCGGAGCGTGAATCCAGCGGTGGAAATAACCTTGATCATACAGCGCTTTGATTAAGATCATAAGAATAGGTGATAATATGACACCTGCGACGCCGAAAAGCGATAAGGATACAATCATGAAAGCGAGCATTGTAAAGGCGGATACGCCTAAGGAGTCGCCTGTAATTTTTGGTTCAAGAATTTGGCGTGTAAGCACAACTGCGAGAAAGAGGACGGACAGCCAAATGGCAAGCGAGACTTTGCCGACAATAATTAAGTAAATAATCCATGGGATAAAAATAGTGCCTACGCCGAGCAGCGGCAAAATGTCGAAGATAGCGGATACGACTGCTATGACAAAAGCATTTTCTACGCGCAGCAGAAGGAGCGCGATCAAAATAACGACAAAGGTGATACTAATCATCTTGGCTTGCGCTTTAATATATAACGCGATTCCTTTAAATACATTGTTTCTAAGGAAGAAAAATGCCGTTTTGAAGGTGTTTGGCGTTTTGTCCTCGGCCGTCTTTTTCCAAGTCGTAATTTCGATGCTTAAGAAATAAGCTAATATAATCCCGACTACAAAATTAAAGATGAAAGTTGAGAAGGATGTGACGTACCCGATGATGCTAAGCAGTACAGTCTTTCCAAATAATGCTAAGGTTGAAGAAGCACCTTCAATGAGGTCTTTGGAGCGCTGAACCAAATCCAAATCTGCGGGCAGATTCCCAAATCTGGTTTGCACCTCTTCAGTCAGATTAGCGATTTGAATAGCGAGCATTTCTTGATATTTCGGGAAGTTGTTAACGAGCTCAGTTCCTTGCTTCGTAATTAGATAAGCAGCGCCTGAGAAGGCGGTAAGTAAAATTAAAGTGAACAGCAGAATCGAAATGCCAGAAGCGATCGATTTTTTCATGCCAAGCTTATTTAGACGCCTTGCCAGCGGCTCGATACATAAGAAAATGAGAAAGGATAAAAATATAGGCGTTGCGATTCGGTACAAATAGCTGAAAGAAAACATAATTAAATAGACAGTTAGTGCAATGAGTGCGATGTCAAAGGCGGTTCGCCAATACTTTTTGTAAAAGGGCAGCATAATGTTTCTCCTTCTTTTTCCATATTCATATTTCCATAAAGATTGTACTATAGTTTTTAAAAAGATGCCTATTTTTAATTGCGTTATGCTACAATTAATACTACTGTTGTTGTTTTGTACCGCTATTTATTCGTCGACTAAATCATATAACGGTGGGGAAAACAAAATGGAAAATTTGCTGTTATGGGGATTATACGTAGCATCCTTCTATGCGTTTCTTCCTGGCCTCATTAGCCGTACTTTTGGCTTTCGTGTTTTTAAGAAGGGCCGTGTGGGAAACGAAATATCTTTAACGTTCGATGATGGGCCTGATGAGATTTATACGCCGCAATTGCTCGATCTTCTTGCCCGCTACAATGCGAAGGCAACCTTTTTTGTTGTCGGCTCACATGCCGAGGGACAAGAAGAGCTGCTGAAGCGGATGAAGGATGAGGGTCACAATATTGGTGTCCATAATTACGTTCATAAATCGAACTGGTTAATGCGTCCGAGGACGGTTAAGCGCCAAATCGAGCGTACGCTTGACATTATTGAGCAAGCTACGGGATTGCGATCGACTTATTATCGCCCGCCATGGGGAATCGTAAATGTATTCGATTATGCGAACTTAGGCCATTTGCAAATTATTTTGTGGTCGGCAATGTTCGGTGATTGGCGGATACGTTTAGGGTCAGAACGATTGAAAAACCGGATGATGAAAAAGCTTCGGCCCGGTGAAGTCATTCTATTGCATGATTGCGGCATGACCTTTGGGGCGGACAAGGATGCACCGAGAAATATGCTTACGGCACTTGAGGCTTACTTAGAAGAAGGTACGAAGCAAGGTTTCCGCTTTGTTGGCATTGAAGAAATGATGAAGCGATCTGAAGCAGCGCGTGCTGCTCATACATCACTCTTGAAGAAAGCGATGATATCGCTTTGGCTGACATGGGAGCGTCTGTTTCACGTCGTTTTCCGTTTGAAGACCGTTGGTGATGTGAAGGATGCAGCATTTCATTACCGGGTGACCACATACACTGGTCAGGACATTGAATTAGCAGAGGGAGGACGCGTCTCAAAGGGAGACCGTATTGCAGAACTGCATTTTGACAACAAGAAATTGTCGATGATTGCAGCAACCTCAAAATCCCCTGTAGCTACAGGTATTCGCATGCTGCGTGAAGTGGAGCAAGCTCTTCCGCTGCTCGCAAATCAGCTTGCTGAAGATACAGATGCGAATGACATCAAAGCGGTATATGGGGTTACAATGATCCATCGCGGGGCTGATCGTTTAGGATTTGAAATATTTCAGCTGCCTGAGGGCTGGTTTGCCAGATCATCGCGTGTGTATTTGCGTGTATTAATTAAAGTATTAACGAACACGAAGCAGACTTCTCAGAGCAAGAAAAAAAGAGAACTGATCTCGCCGCGTATGCTGTTAATGCCCGTCGCAACGATTAGGTCCTATGCAACGGCACAGCTGAACATGATTCAAGATATAAGCCAGACAGTAGAGAGAACTTTAAACGCAGCAGCCGACGAAGCTGCGCAGTTAGGTACAAAAACAACAGCGATCTAATGTTGAGATATAAATGACATTTATCCAAATGAATGTTAAATAAATAAAGGAGTGCAGGCTGTTTCCAGCCTGCACTCCTTTTGTTTAAATATAAGGAAGGAAATCACTTCTTCTAACTTACCTTATATTTTTTGCTCAAAGCTGCTTCAGCATCCAGAGGATACTGAAGGCGATAACTACATTTTCATTACGCCGCCCGTGCTGGCAGATGTAACAAGGTGAGCGTAGCGAGCCAAGTAGCCGCGCTTGATTTTTAGCTCGAAGCCTTTCCATTCGGAACGGCGTTTCTCGAACTCTTCGTCGCTAATAAGAAGATCCATCGTACGGTTGTTCATGTCGATCTCGATGATATCGCCGTCTTGTACGAAAGCGATAGGGCCGCCTTCAGCTGCTTCAGGAGAAGCGTGGCCGATGCTGATGCCGCGAGATGCGCCGGAGAAACGTCCGTCTGTAATGAGGGCAACCTTAGCACCGAGTCCCATACCTACGATTTGCGAAGTTGGTGCAAGCATTTCTGGCATACCAGGGCCGCCGCGTGGT
Organism: Paenibacillus sp. NRS-1760; assembly: GCF_050467785.1. Classification (NCBI taxonomy): domain Bacteria; kingdom Bacillati; phylum Bacillota; class Bacilli; order Caryophanales; family Paenibacillaceae; genus Paenibacillus; species Paenibacillus sp. NRS-1760. The sequence goes on from NZ_JBITPK010000010.1 coordinate 561,336, forward strand.
CCTTCGTAACGAATGACTACGACATGACCTTCTTTGATTTTTCCGTTAGCGATGCCGTGAAGCGCTTCGTCTTGGGAATCGAAACAGATAGCAGGACCTTTGTGGTAGCCGCCAACGGACTTGTCAACTGCACCTGTTTTAATAATAGCGCCGTGAGGAGCCAGATTACCAAATAGTACAGCTAAACCACCGCGTTCTGTATGCGGGTTGTCGATGGTATGAATAACATCGGTGTCTTGAATTTCACAGCCAATAACATTTTCACGAAGCGTTTTGCCAGTAACGGTGATGCAGTCACCATGCAATGCGCCTTCTTTCTTGAATAGCTCATTAAGGACAGCACTTACGCCGCCTGCATTATGCACATCCTCAATGTGATAATCGGATGCAGGAGCGATTTTTGCCAAATGCGGTACGCGTTCAGCTACTTCGTTAATACGCTCAATTGGGTACTCGATTCCAGCTTCATGCGCGATTGCTAGCGTGTGAAGAACTGTGTTTGTTGAGCCGCCCATTGCCATATCTAGAGCAAATGCATTGTCGATTGTATCTTTTGTAACGATGTCGCGAGGTTTGATGCCTAGCTCGATGATTTTCATCAATTGGCGAGCAGCGTCTTTAACGAACTCTTTGCGTTCTGGAGAAACAGCAAGAATCGTGCCGTTACCAGGCATTGCAAGTCCCATGCCTTCTGCCAAGCAGTTCATGGAGTTTGCCGTAAACATACCGGAGCAAGAGCCGCAAGTCGGACAACCGAATTGTTCAAGCTCCATCAGTTGATCGTCATTGATTTTACCAGCTTGGTGAGCGCCTACGCCTTCAAATACGCTGGAGAGTGAAATTGAACGACCATCGGATGTTTTACCGGCTTTCATAGGTCCGCCGCTTACAAGCATAGTCGGGATATTGACGCGAAGTGCGCCCATGATCATGCCCGGCGTAATTTTGTCACAGTTTGGAATACAAACCATACCGTCGAACCAGTGAGCATTTACGACTGTTTCAATGGAATCGGCAATAATTTCACGGCTGGCAAGTGAATAACGCATACCGATGTGACCCATTGCAATACCATCATCAACGCCGATTGTGTTAAATTCGAAAGGAACGCCGCCAGCTTCACGGATCGCTTCTTTAACGAGCTTGCCGAACTCCTGTAGATGAACGTGACCAGGAATAATATCAATATACGAGTTGCAAACCGCGATAAACGGCTTGTCGAAATCTTCCTCTTTTACGCCTGCGGCGCGAAGCAAGCTGCGATGCGGTGCGCGGTCGAATCCTTTTTTGATCATGTCTGAACGCATTCTTTTGGCCGCCATGTAAGTTCCCCCTATATGCTTATTAAAATATCAATACTCTCGATTTTATCACAACGGACAGGCGTTGGCTATAACGGAGGGCCGAAAGGCATTCGCAAATAAATGTTAAAAAAACATTAAAATTGGCTTAAACATTGTGATATTCCGTGAAACAATAGGACATGATGCAGGTTATTCATGTATAGTATGCTCATTGGTAACGATGAGAATAATTTGAAGATGAAAAAGGAGGCGCTTGAAATTGGAAAGAAGAGTGTTAATTGTTGATGATGAGCGGGAAATTGCCGATCTTATAGAGATCTATTTGAAAAATGAAGGGTTTATTACCGAAAAGGCGTATGACGGGGAGCAGGCGCTGCTTGCATATGCGCGAGATCCGTTTGATTTAGTCATCTTAGACATTATGATGCCGAATATGGATGGGCTGGAAGCTACGAGGCGGCTCAGGCGCGATCAATCGGTTCCTATTCTAATGCTCAGTGCAAAAGCAGAGGATATGGACAAAATAATGGGGCTGATGACCGGCGCGGACGATTATATGATCAAGCCGTTTAATCCGCTTGAGCTTGTGGCTAGGGTACGCTCTTTATTAAGAAGATCCTATCAGTACAGCGGTCAAGCAAGTGCAAATAACGGAGCGCGACTAGATAAGGAGCTTCGACTTGGTCCGCTGCGGATCGATAAGCTGAGCCATACGGCTGAAATAGACGGCAATCCGCTGCATCTGACTTCTACCGAGTTCGGCATTTTGCATTTGCTCGCTGGCCAGCCTGGCCGCGTGTTTAGTGCGGAGGATATTTTCCAGCAGGTGTGGAAAGAAAAATATTTTGATTCCAACAATACGGTAATGGTCCACATCAGCAAGCTCAGAGATAAGCTGGAGAAGGAGCTTGGTGATAAGATGATCATCACGGTCTGGGGGGTTGGCTATAAAATTGAAGGATAACATCGCATTGAAGCTTGTCTTCCGTTCGCTGCTGAATATAGTGATAAGCGCCGTGCTAGCAGCCTTTTCACTGTATATCCTATTAGGGTTCGGAATGTGGCTTATCGATAATGTAAGGCCAATGAGAGTTTTATATCAATTCATTGATTCTAGGTTTGATCGACAGCTTGTGTATGGTGCTGCGGGCATTGTAATGTCTCTTTTTTACTACATCATTCTCCAGTGGAGCTTATTTCATTATCTCGGTCAAATGAATAAGACGGTTCGCCGCATTGCTGACGGTACCTATGATATGGATTACAAAATCGAAGTGCGGAAAAGAAATATATTTGGTCCTATGGCAGCCAATATGAACAGCTTGGCAGGAAGGCTCCATCATGCGCTAGTGGAAGAGCGGAAGGCAGAGCAAACCAAAAACGAATTGATTACTAACGTTTCCCATGATTTGCGTACACCTTTAACGTCAGTGCTTGGCTATTTGGGACTGATTGAGCAGGATCGTTATCGAGACGAGGTGGAGCTGCGTCACTATGTTCAAATCGCTTATGAAAAATCGATGAGGCTGAATGTCCTCATTAATGATCTTTTTGAATATACGAGAATGAGGCATGATACGACTGCGCTTAAAGTAACGAATTTTAATTTAATCGAAATGCTCGGCCAGCTGCTCGTGCAGTTTCGGTTGCCGCTGGAGGAAGCGGGAATGCAGAGCAAGCTGGTGACGGATAAAACGTCAGTCATGATCAAGGGAGATGCAGCCAAGCTTGTGCGAGTATTCGAGAACTTGATCGTGAATGCCATGAATTACGGCAGAGACGGCAAACAAGTTGTTGTGACTGTTCATTTGGAGGGCAGTGCAGCCGTTGTCGAGGTTATTAATTTTGGTGAACCGATTCCAATGATGGACATTCCACATATTTTTGAACGATTTTATCGCGTAGACAAATCAAGAACACAGTGGTCAGGAGGTTCCGGCTTAGGGCTTGCCATTGCCAAAGGCATCGTTGAAAAGCATGAAGGTACGATTTCGGTGACGAGTGATTCGGAGCAAACGGCATTCCGTATAACATTGCCGATATTAATTAATAATTAAGGGTTTCTTATGGTTTGTTTACGGTCTCCTTAAACTAACTCTCCTATACTTGGTTGTATAGAAGTGACAGTGAAAGGGGATCGTTTTTTATGCAGCAAGAAACGTATGGAAGAAAACGTGGAGGCACAGTCTTGTGGCTTCTAACCGCAATTGGAGTGATCATCAGCGTCTTTTACGTCATATCATTAAAAGGCAGCCCATCTAGAGCGGATTTGCAATTGGATTCTAGCTCGGCTATTTTAATAGATCTCAATACAGGGGAAGTGCTCTACGAAAAAAATGCAAATGAAGCGCTGCCGCCTGCAAGCATGTCGAAGCTGATGACAGAGCTTATCATATTAGATCTCACAAGTGAAGGTACGCTTGATTGGAAAGAACAAGTGAAAACCAGCGCTTATGCTGCGGAGGTACCGGGATCCCAAATAGGCTTTTCGGCAGGGGAGACTTATACGGTTAGAGAGTTTTTTGAAGCGATGGCTATTCATTCCGCGAATGATGCGGCAGTGGCGCTTGCAGAGCATGTTAGCGGCAGTGAGGCTGCATTTGTTCAATTAATGAATAATCGGGCTGCTAAGCTGGACTTGTCCAAAGAAACCGTCTTTGCGAATGCAACGGGGCTTAGCCATGAGGATCTGGTTCCGTTTGAAGCTGCTTCCTCGGAGAGGGATACTATGATGTCAGCTAAGGATACTGCAACACTAGCTGCTTATTTACTGAAGAAATATCCTGAGGTGGTCGATGTTTCCAGCCGCAGCAGCGTGAAGCTTGCGAGCACCTCGCAAAGATTGAAGACGACAAACATGATGCTAAGCGGCATGCCGTATGCATTTCCGGGCAATGACGGGTTGAAAACAGGCTATACCGTGCAGGCTGGTTATTGCTTTACAGGTACAGCGAAGCAGGATGGCAAACGTCTTGTATCCGTCATTATGGGTGCGAAGACGCCAGAGCAGCGATTCACGGAAACAGGGAAGCTGTTTGAATACGGTTTTCAATTAAGCGGTTTGGAGAGCGTGATGGGGCATGTGCAAAGCAAACTTGGCTTTAAAGTAGGATGAAAAAGGTTGAGGTAATCTGTTTTTCTCGAATGATGCAGAAAATAGTCGATTATTCTCATTTGATTAGTTATGTTATTGTCATGTTAAGTCTAGGACGAGCGCGAGTCGCTTTTTCTGGACTTTTTGTTTTTGTGTCATGAAAACTAACACTAAATGATTTACGAACCGGTTTTTGCTGTTTATAATAAAACTAATACAGATAAAGAGGTGAGTATATGCAATTGACCGAACGTGAAAAAGAAAAGCTGCTCATTACGATCGCTGCAGATTTGGCAAGACGACGAATGAATCGCGGCTTGAAGCTTAATTATCCTGAAAGCATAGCGTTAATCACCTCTGAAATTATGGAAGGCGCTCGTGATGGAATGACAGTTGCACAGCTAATGGCATTTGGAACGACAATTTTGAATGCAGATCAAGTCATGACTGGCATACCGCAAATGATTCACGAGGTTCAGGTGGAAGCGACTTTCCCAGACGGAACGAAGCTTGTTACCATTCACGACCCTATAACTTGAAAACTAAATACAAAACGGCTAGGGGCATCATTTCATTTGATATAGCAAGTGGTACGTGGAACGATCAGCTTTATAGGGGAGGAGAGAATGGCCTGTGATACCTGGACAATATCGAACGGCTGACGGTGAAATTGAATTAAATGCAAGGCGAATGACGAAGCAGTTAATTGTAGTAAATACTGGAGATAGACCGGTTCAGGTAGGCTCTCATTTTCATTTTTTTGAAGTGAATCGTGCATTGAAGTTTGATCGCGAGGAAGCTTTCGGGATGCGCCTTCATATCGCAGCAGGTACAGCGGTTCGTTTCGAGCCTGGTGAGGAGAAGCCTATAACCGTTGTTGAGCTGGGTGGTACAAAGCTGTCTTATGGACTTAATGGTCTCAGCCAAGGGAAAGCGGAGAATGGCAGGATGCCAGATGTTGTTCGCGAACGGCTTGCGGCTTGGGAGGGCGAAGGTAAATGACTAAGATGGATCGACGCAGCTATGCGGCCATGTTTGGCCCTACAACGGGTGATGCCATTCGGCTGGCAGATACGGAGCTATGGGCACAGATTGAACATGATTACACGGTGTATGGCGACGAATGCAAATTCGGCGGCGGCAAGGTTATACGCGATGGGATGGGGCAGTCGAGCGGCGCGCAGCGTGATGAGGGTGTGCTGGATACATTGATTACGAATGCGGTTATTATCGATCATTCCGGCATTGTGAAAGCGGATATCGGCCTAAAGGATGGATTTATCGTTGGCATCGGCAAAGCCGGCAATCCAGACATTATGGACGGCGTGCACCCGAATATGATTGTTGGCGCAAGTACCGAGGTTATTGCCGGTGAAGGAAAGATTGTAACTGCAGGAGCCATTGATTCGCATATTCATTTTATTTGTCCGCAGCAAATTGAAACGGCGCTCTCCTCGGGCGTCACGACGATGATCGGCGGCGGAACAGGTCCGGCAACAGGAACCAATGCAACCACGGTAACACCTGGCGCGTGGCATATGCGGCGCATGCTGGAGGCAGCCGAACATTTTCCGATGAATATCGGCTTTACGGGTAAAGGCAATGCTTCGTTCACCGCTCCGCTCATTGAGCAAATTGAAGCGGGAGCCATCGGGCTTAAGCTGCATGAGGACTGGGGAACAACACCAGCAGCAATTGACGCTTGCTTGCAAGCCGCAGATCAGTATGACATTCAAGTTGCTATCCACAGCGATACGCTGAATGAGGCAGGTTTTGTTGAGGATACGCTTGCGGCCATTGGCGGAAGAACGATTCATACTTATCATACCGAGGGCGCGGGCGGCGGTCATGCCCCAGACATCATCATCGCGGCGGGTGAGATGAATGTTTTGCCTTCATCCACGAACCCTACTCGTCCTTTTACAATTAATACGATAGAAGAACATTTGGATATGCTGATGGTTTGCCACCATTTGGACAGCAGCATTCCTGAGGACGTTGCATTCGCTGATTCTCGGATTAGGCCGGAGACGATTGCAGCGGAAGATATTTTGCATGATATGGGAGTATTCAGCATGATTAGCTCCGATTCGCAGGCGATGGGGCGCGTAGGAGAAGTTATTATCCGTACATGGCAAACGGCAGACAAGATGAAAAAGCAGCGAGGACCGCTCCTTCCGGACAATGAACAGCATGATAACTTCCGTATTAAGCGCTACATTGCCAAATATACGATTAATCCTGCGATCACGCATGGTGTCTCTCATCTGGTAGGCTCGCTGGAAGCCGGTAAATTCGCCGATCTTGTCATTTGGAATCCAATGTTTTTTGGCGTCAAGCCGGATCTCGTCCTGAAGGGCGGGAGCATCGCATTTGCGCAGATGGGTGATCCAAACGCTTCCATCCCGACACCGCAGCCTGTGTTCGGTCGGCCTATGTTCGCTTCCTTCGGGAAGCTGGTGTTTAGCAGCTCGATTACTTTTGTATCTCAGGCAGCCTATGATCTCGGGGTTGCGAAGGAGCTCGGACTGCAGAAACGTATTGAACCTGTAAAAGGCTGCCGCAGCGTAACGAAGAAGGATATGATCCACAATGATGCAACGCCTAAGCTTGAGGTGGACGCGGAAACGTATCATGTTCTGGTAGATGGCGAGCATGTGACCTGCGAGCCAGCTGAGGTGCTGCCAATGGCGCAGCGTTATTTCTTATTTTAGCTGCACGCTGCGGCCATGGAGGACAGGAGGGCGAGCGAAAAATTGAATAATGATATGAAATGGCTGGCTATGCAGCAGCTGCTCGATTCAGCGCTGCCGATCGGCGGCTTCTCGCATTCGTTCGGACTTGAGACCATGGTTCAAGATGGCCGTATGAATCGTTCTGCTCAGCTCTATGATTATGCCTCAGCCATGCTTATGCAAAGCTGGGCAAGCTCGGATGCGATGGTGATCAAGGCCGTATATAGGGATGCGCCAAAAGGGAATTGGGAAAAGGTGTGGGCGATTGAGCGGATTGTTCATTTGCAAAGGGTCGCATCAGAAACACGCAGCGGCGTAGAGAAAATAGGACGGCGGCTGCTTCAGCTTGCAGCAGCTATACATCCGCAGCTGGATTGGTCGCCTTTACTGGAAGCAATGAAGGCAGGGAATTGTTTTGCTTCCCATCCTCTCTCGCACGGCTATGCCTGCTGGGTGCTTGGCATATCGGAGGAGAAAGCGATCCAAGGCTATTTGTATACTTGCATCGTAACTTGCGTCAACAGCGCTCTGCGGCTGATGTCGATGGGACAGACGGAGGGCCAATCGTTGATCGCAAGGCTTATACCGCTAACAGCAGACGCTTTGGAAATCGTGCGTGCGATGGAGCCGGAACAAGCCTATTCTAATATGCCAATGGCGGAGATGGCGATGATGCGCCACGAGAGGTTATATTCGCGATTATTTATGTCTTAATTATAAATTAATGGAGGAATGAAAAATGTGCCAAGGACAAGGACATACGCATCAGGAATGGGAAAGCCCGGCAATAGACAGCTCAAGGCCGATCCGAATCGGTATCGGGGGACCAGTAGGCTCAGGAAAAACAGCGCTTGTTGAACGATTAACGCGAGAGCTTCATACCAAATACAGCCTCGCTGTCATTACGAACGATATTTACACGAAGGAAGATGCACGTATTTTGTTCAATACGGGTGTGCTGCCGGAAGAACGTATTATCGGTGTTGAAACTGGCGGGTGCCCGCATACAGCCATTCGAGAGGATGCATCGATGAATTTTGAAGCTATCGATGAGCTGGAGCGGCGTTTTGACCATCTGGATCTGATTTTCATTGAGAGCGGTGGAGATAATCTTGCAGCGGCGTTCAGTCCAGAGCTTGTCGATCGTTTTATTTATATTATCGATGTTGCCCAAGGCGAGAAGATTCCACGCAAAGGCGGACCTGGCATTATGCGCTCGGACCTGCTTGTCATTAACAAAATCGATCTTGCGCCGTATGTAGGAGCGAGTCTCGCAGTTATGGAAGCTGACACAATTAAGATGCGTGGGGAGCGTCCTTTCGTTTTCTCTAATTTGTTTGGCGGCGATGGCGTGGATGAGATTGTGAATTGGCTTACACATGAGGTAGCACATGCGCGCGGAACGGAACACTCCCATGTGATCCAGCTTACGAGCATACCTGATGACAAGCGGCACACAGCTTCCTAATGAGGCGTGAGCAAAGTAGTGCAGAGGCTGCAGCCATTCGGCACGAGGATAATGGAGTGGGAGAGGTCAGGACATCCGTACTGCGTGCAACGTTTGCCAGCCGCCTCGGTCAAACGTTAATCGGCAATAAATATCATACCGCTCCGATAAAGATTGCCAAAGCTTTTCCACTGGATGGTCAGCTGGGCGTAATCGTAATGGATGTTTCACCAGGCCTGCTCAGCGGTGACCGGTATGAGCTGGAATGGACAGCCGAGCAGCACTCTCATGTCATGATTACGAATCAATCGTATACGAAGGTGCATCCTAGTTTACCTAACAGTGACTCTTCGATGCAGCAGTTGTTCGAGCTAGAGACAGATGCAGTCGTCGAGCATATGCCGGAGCCCATTATGCTATATAAGGAAGCAGCCTTTCGAAACGATACTCAGGTTCGACTGCAAAAAGGGTCCGCTTGGCTGCAAGCCGACGTCCTTTGTCCAGGTCGCACGCTTCGCGGCGAACGCTTCGACTATCGCTCATACAGCAATTCATTAACCGTTCATTATGGTGAAGAGCTTATCTTCTCGCAGCGTCAGCGAGTAGTGCCAGGCAGTCAAGTTATAACTGCGCCTGGCAGCTGGGATGAGATGACGCACTGGGCTACCTTTTATATGTTCAGTGATCGTGTCAACAGCAGCCATCTGGAGCAGCTTCAGGAGAAGCTGGACAGCTTCGAAGCTCCAGAGGCTCATAAAGTAATTGGCGGGGCGTCTATGACCTATCGTTACGGTGTTGCGGTGTCCGCAGCCTCAACAGCAGCATGGCCGCTGCAGCAATTAATGCAAGAGCTGTGGCAGACTGCGCGAATGGGACTGCTTGGCAAGCCGCCGCTGCGATTTTTGCAAGGATAGATCAAGCAGTTTTATACTTTTTCTGAAAAAAAGGTCAACCTGCAACCTTGGGTTGGTCTTTTTGTGCTAAATCAAAAAGGTTTCATATTTATTTCGTGCAGAACGTTAGTTAAACAAAGGAAGGGAAGGTATAATATGAACAACAGTATGGATTAAAGAAAGTAGATAGGTTGGTGATCAATTGGAAGCTTCAAATATGGAAAGACAAGAGTTAATGAGGCGGCTGGACGAATCATTTCGTCAAGTGAGAAGACAAATAAACACCGAATGGCACACCTATAATGTGCATGGCTTAGGCATGACCCATGGGAAAATGTTAATTATTTTAGGGAAATCAGGACCACAGAAAGCATCAGCTTTGGCTGAGCAACTGCTCATCACTAGTGGGGGAGTTACTGGAATTGCTGATCGTTTGATAGAGCTCGGGTATGTGAAGCGCGAACGCGGCGAGAAGGATCGGCGTGTCGTGATGCTCGAAATTACGGAAGAGGGTTTGGAAATCATCCATTTAATTGAGACGATACGCTCGAAGCTGATGCTTAAGCTGTTCGATGGCATGTCGATAGCAGATATGGAGCAAGGTGTTCAGTTGTTTGAGCAAATGAGTCGTAATATGGAATCGGATGTTACAAATTCGTGACTAATTTCATATTTCATTATTATTATGGATGAATTTAGTGTAGAATAAACTAGAAATTTGTCGAATCGAAAAAGATTGACAAAATCCGATAAAACAACTAGGATTAAAAGGAATTAATACATTCAATTGTTTAGGGGAGATTACGATGAAAAAGGTTTTTGCTTTGGCAGTATCGTTGTTTCTAATGGTTGCGATTGTTGCAGCTTGCGGATCTAACAAAAATGAACCAGGAAACGCAGCGAATAACGGTGCAGGCGACAAAGCGGACAAGAAAAAAATCGCTCTTGTATTGCCCGAAAAAATTGGCGTTAACAAGTTTTTTGTATTGATGGATGAAGGCTTCAAAAAAGCAGGCTCCGAATTTGGCGCTGAAGTGAAAACAATTGAGTCCACTGACCCAGCGGGCTTTGAACAGAATCTTCGTGCAACTGTAGCTGAAGATTACGACTTGATTATTACAGCAACATTCCAAGCAGAAGATGCACTTAAAAAAGTGGCTGCTGAAAATCCGGACAAGTCTTTTGCAGTTATCGATACTGTAGTTGATCTTCCGAACGTTCGCAGCGTTAACTTCCGCGAGCATGAAGCTTCCTACTTGATGGGAGCACTTGCAGGTCTTGCAACTAAAACAAATATTGTGGGTGCAGTCGTTGCAATGGACGCTCCACTTCTTAGCAAATATACATCAGGATTTGAACAAGGTCTGAAAAGCACAAATCCAGATGCGCAATTCCTTATCAACTATGTAGGCAGCTTCACGGATCCAGTTAAAGGTAAAGAGCTTGCGCTTCTTCAACAGTCCAAAGGCGCTGACTTTATCGCAGGTATGGCAGCAGTTGGCGACAATGGTGTGTTTGACGCAGCGAAAGAAAAAGGCTTCTTCACTTCAGGTCAAGATACAGACCGTACGGATGAAGATCCAGAGCATATCGTGCTTTCACAATTGAAAGGTACGGATGCAGTTGCTTACGAAACAGTGAAAAGCTTCGTTGATGGCAGCTTTGCATTCGGCGTTGCAGACTACGGCTTGAAAGAAGACGGCGTAGGCTTGACTTTCGTTACAAGAGACAGCAAATCAACGCTTAGCCCGTTTATTGGCCAAGAAAATGTTGATAAAGTAAAAGCTATCGCAGAAGACATTAAATCTGGTAAAATCGTAGTAGTTAATCCGCTAGCTCAATAGTACAACAGGCCGGCTGCTACCCATGCAGCCGGTTTGCTTGTTGCCTAGAAGCTTCCTCTGTAATCGAGGGAGCGGTTTTTTTGTTTATATCGGGATTGAAAGGGGAGAGCTTTTGTATGTTGCTGCAAATGGACAGCATTACGAAGTCATATGGGAGCGTAACCGCAAATAGCAATGTTCAGTTTTCGCTGCAAAAAGGAGAAATTCATGCCTTAGTAGGTGAAAACGGTGCAGGAAAAACGACGTTAATGCGTATTCTGTACGGGATGGAAAGTCCAACTAGCGGTGAAATTCGCATTGACGGCAAGCCGGTTTCGTTCGGGAACCCAGCTGATGCGATTAAGCATAAGATTGGAATGGTTCATCAGCATTTCATGTTATTCCCGACGTTTACGATTGCCGAAAATATCGTTATTGGGCGCGAGCCCTCCAAAGGGGTAGGTTTTGACCGTAAGGCAGCTGCCACAGAGGTGGAAAGAATCGGCAAGCTTTATGGCATGCCGGTAGACCCTTGGAAGAAAGTTGCAGATTGCTCGCTTGGCATGCAGCAGCGCGTTGAAATATTGAAAGTGCTCTATCAGGGCGCTGAAGTTATTATTTTGGATGAGCCGACTGGCGTCTTAACGCCGCTCGAAGTGAAAGAGCTGCTTATTGCGATTAAAGGATTAGCCGCGCAGGGCAAAAGCTTTATTCTTATTAGTCATAAGCTGCAAGAAATTATGGAAGTTGCTGACCGCGTTACCGTCCTTCGAGATGGCAAGGTGACGGGAACAGTCGAAGCGAAAGACACGAATGCGGAACATTTGTCACGGCTTATGGTAGGCCGGGATTTAGTACATATATCACGAAATAAGGTGAGCAGAGGCAAGCCTGTTCTTGAAGTATCGAATGTTTCTATTCCAGGTGTCAAAGCGAAGCCGCTGCTTAGCGATATTAGCCTTCATGTCAATGGGGGCGAAATTGTGGGGATCGCGGGTATTTCAGGCAATGGTCAATCTGAGTTATTGCAGACGATATCCGGATTAATGAAACCCGGAGCCGGCATAATCAAGTTGCTGGGTAAAGATGTGACCGGAGCGCCAGTTGGCGATATTCGGGAAAGCGGGCTTGCCCATATTCCTGAGGACCGTTACCAGTGGGGCGTTGCGAAGGATGCGACCGTTACCGAGAATGGCTTGATGGGACATGCAGACAAGCATCAAAAACTTGGTGTATTGAATGGGACGAGCATTCGTCAGATGGTAGGCGAGTGGGTGACACGCTTTGGGATAAAAACGGGCTCTTTATCTACGAAAGCTCAGTATTTGTCAGGCGGTAACCTACAGAAGCTTATCGTTGCACGGGAACTTGCGCAGAAGACGCCGTTTCTTATTGCAGCGGAGCCAACGCGAGGCGTTGACGTCGGCGCGATGGAAATTATACATGGCGAGCTTCTAAAGAAGCGTGATGAAGGCGGAGCAATATTGCTTGTTTCATCAGAGCTGACTGAAATTTTGAAGCTGTCTGATCGAGTATTGGTCATGTATGAAGGTAAGATCGTTGGGGAACTGGACGCTGACAAAGCTACAGAAGAGCAAATTAGTTTGTTAATGGCGGGAGGAAAAGCGGTTGGATAAGCTGGTACAATTCGGACGTTCGCTGTTACAGCCGCTTTTGGCTGTTATCATTGGTTTAGCAGCGGGTGCGATTGCCATTGTTATCGTCGGAGGCTCCGTAATGGATACATACGCGGAAATGTGGAAGGGCGCCTTCGGCAGCTTTTATTTTTTTACGAATACGCTCAGTAGAGCTACGCCTATTATCCTTATTGGTCTAGGGGTGGCGCTGGCATTCCGTGCTGGATTTTTTAATATGGGCTCAGAAGGCCAAATGGTATTAGGCGCTCTAAGCGCAGCGGTAACGGCAATCTATTTGCCGGGGCCAGGTTGGTTTAAGCTCGTAGCTGCTATTATAGCTGGAATTATTTCCGGGGGAATATGGTCGGCATTCGCAGGATGGCTCGATGCTAGATTTCGAATGAATCTGCTCATAACCACATTATTGCTAAATTATATTGCTACGTTATTTGCAGGGTATATCGTATCTTATCCGCTCAAGGATCGTACAGGCTCTGCTGCAATGGCTCAGACGGTTATGCTTGATCAAAGCGTATGGCTGCCGAAGCTGTTTAAAGGAATGAGCCTTCATGGCGGTTTTATTATCGCTGTAGTCGGAGCAATATTGCTGTTCTTGTTCATGCGCTATACCGTTAAGGGTTATGAAATTAGAATGCTTGGCGGCAATCCTTTGTTTGCAAGCTATGGCGGCGTGCAGCGTGGAAAAATGATGCTTATCAGCATGTTCGTCAGCGGAGGTTTTGCTGGACTTGCTGGCTCCGTTGAAGTGCTTGGCACGCAGTACCGCTATTTGGACGGTGCTTTGACTTCTCCAGGTTACGCATGGTCGGGCATCATGGCAACATTGCTTGCCGGATCGCATCCGCTAGGTACAGCTGTAGCTGCGATTTTGCTTGCTGCACTGCAGACCGGCGGTATGGGTATGGAGCGGAATACAGATGTTCCGCTGGAGGTATCAAGCATTATTCAAGCGGTGCTCATTTTGTTCGTTTCTGCTAAATTCACATATTCGTTCATTAAACGCAGGAAGGCGAGGTCATAAGTATGGATTTTTTATTAGATGTCTCGCTGTATGCCTCGACGCTTCGTATGGTTACACCAATTCTGCTTGCGGCACTCGGCGGCGCAATATGCGCGCGTGTTGGTTTGTTTAATGTAGGCCTAGAAGGCTTAGTATTGATAGGTGCATTTTCTGGGATTGTAGGCAACCACTTCACCGGAAATGTGTTCGCAGCCGTATTGTTTGCGGTATTATGCTCACTCCTGTTTTCAGTGTTGTTCGGTTTTATGAGTATTCATCTGAAAGCGAATGTTATCGTTGTTGGTATTGCGCTTAACTTTCTGGCGCTTGGACTGACGACATTCTCACTGCGTGCGATCTTTGATGTAAAAGGCGCATACTACAATAAGGATATGATTGGTCTGCCTAAATGGGATATTCCATTGTTAAAGGATATTCCATGGTTCGGCGAGGTTTTATCCGGGCATTCCCCGCTGGTATACTTGTCCATCATTCTTGTTATTGTGCTTCAGCTGTTTTTGTTCAAAACGGTTACGGGCTTTCGCTTGCTGGCAGCTGGTGAGAATCCAACAGCAGCCAAAAGCTTAGGCATCAAGGTAACTCGCATTCAATATGGAGCAGTGCTGCTCTGCGGCGCTCTGTGCGGGTTAGCAGGCGCGCAGCTGTCACTCGGCAATGTCACCATGTTTACAGAGGGTATGACTTCTGGTAGAGGTTTCATTGCGCTCGTTGCAACGATGTTAGGCCAATCCAATCCAATCGGTGTTGCAGCATCAAGCTTGCTGTTCGGATTCATGGATGCACTCAGCATCAGGCTGCAGGGCTTCGCGCTGCCGACTCATTTTACGATGATGCTGCCTTATATCGTTACGATTCTCGCTATGTTGTTCTTTAAAGATAAAGGTTATATGCAGGAAGCTCGCAAGTCGAATGAGAGCTCCAGGTAGAGCTGAGATGCTTAATAGCTTGAAATAAGAAATGAATCAGCAAGGAATGGAATTTGGAGGTATACGAGATGCATAAAAAAGCAGAACGTCTCAAAAAAGTGACTAGCATTAAACAGACGGTGCTCGCTCCTGAGATCGCTCATCGGATTCCGCCTGGTCAAACGATGACCGAGCGTTTTCCGATTTTGCATGAGGGAGAGGTTCCTTCCTATGACATCAACACCTGGTCGCTGCGAGTATTCGGCGAGGTAGAGGAGGAGCGTATGTTCAGCTTCGAAGAGCTGCTTGCTATGCCTCAAACCCAAACGAAGTGCGACATTCATTGTGTAACGCGCTGGTCGAAGCTGGACACAGAATGGGAAGGCATTAAGTTCAAGGACTTGCTGCCTTTGCTGGGCGTTAAGCCAGATGCTAAATATGTTATGTTTCATGCAGATGAGGACTATGACACAAATGTGCCGCTTGAGGATTTGTTGCACGATAATGTGCTGCTTGCGCATCGATATGACGGTGAGCCGCTGACTGACAAGCATGGCTGGCCAATGCGGATGCTCGTTCCTCATTTGTATTTTTGGAAAAGCGCAAAGTGGATTAGAGGTATTGAGTTTATGAAAGAGGATCGCGAAGGTTTCTGGGAACGCAACGGCTTCCACAATTATGCCGATCCATTTCAAGAACAACGCTTCACGAGCGAAGAGAACTCGATGCCGGAAGACGAATGGATAACGAAGGAGTTTGATTAATCAGATGCTGCCTATACTACAAGTTAACCCAGAAGATTTGCCGGCTTACGCCATCGTATGCGGTGATCCGCGCCGTGCGGAGACGATTTCACAGAAGCTGGACAATGTAAAAGAGCTTGCATTCGCTCGCGAATATCGGACATTTGTTGGTGAATATCAAGGAGTAAGACTAGCCGTGGTAAGCCACGGCGTAGGTTCGCCAGGAGCAGCCGTATGCTTTGAGGAGCTTATCCGTGGAGGCGTTAAGACACTTATTCGTGTCGGTACAGCGGGATCTTATTCAGCAGATCACCCTGCAGGAAGCCTAATCGTCAGCACAGCGGCAGTTAGAGCGGAAGGGCTCACGCATCAGCTGGTGCCGGCAGGCTTCCCGGCTGTTGCAGACAGCGCGGTCACTGAAGCGTTGTATGCATCTGCGCTTGAGAGCGAAGGCATTGTTAAAAAAGGCATAACGGTAACGCTTGATGTCTTTTTCTCAGGAGTTGTAGACATTCCGCATCGCCAGTACAAACAAGCAGGCGCACTAGCTGTTGAAATGGAAATTGCAGCTTTGTTCGTTATCGCTACGATGCGCGGTGCACGCGCGGGAGCGATTCTCGCACTGGATGGTTATGCAGATTCTGATTTGGCGGGCGAATATGATCCGCATACAGATGTTGTAGCGAAAGCGATCGAGCGTGAGATTGAAACGGCGCTTCTTGCCGTAGTTAAGCTTGCATCCGCGTAACCATACTTGTTATTAAGTAAGGGGGGCTTCACGTGAGTGGGACGTTGTTTAAACGAGAATGGCTGAATGGAGATTTTTATCCGCATGTGTTTGCTTATTATTTTAAGCAATGGTCTGATTACGAGATGGCCTTCCACACGCATGAGGCAATCGAAATTATGTATGTCATTTCCGGAGCTTGCGGGATAGAGCTGGAAGCAGAGGCAGTCAGCCATGCATGTGAAATGACTCTCAAGAAGGGTGATTTCATTATTCTTGATGCGAATGTTCCTCACCGACTGACCGTTGACGAGCGTGGGCCCTGCCGGATGCTTAATGTTGAATTTGATTTTAGGGAACGCCCCTCGGCGTTTCCCTCTATACGGCAGCTGGCGATGGAGGACGAATTTGTGGACAGATTGATCACAGAGCCGTCCTCTTATTTGTTTTTGCGTGATCCGAATGAGGTGTATCAGGTGCTAAAGAGCCTAGTGCTTGAGCTGGACAGCCGAGGCAGGAGCGTCAATATGAAGGCAGAGCTGTTGTTTGCTCAACTGATCTTGGCGATAGCACGACTTCATAAGGAAGCTGGCGTAAAGGGTGCTAATCCGGTTGAAGCATATGTGAAGCAATCGATTGAATATATGCATCATAACTATGATAGAGATATTCAAGTAAAGGATATTGCTGCAGCGGTAAGCTTGCATCCAGGTTATTTGCATCGTGTATTTCGCGCGCAGATAGGCCAAACGTTAACAGGCTATCTAACGGAGCTCCGAATGGAGAAAGCAAAAATGCTGCTTCGTGAGACGGATATAGCAATAGCGGATATTTGTGATTACGTTGGAGTAGGAAGCAGGCAATACTTTCATGCGATGTTCAAAAAGTATACGAAGCAGACACCGATCGCTTACCGTCATTCGGTCGATACGCAAACATGGGACATCCGCTGGCAGCGCAATGAATAATACAAAGTGACGATTTCTGACACTATGAATGGCAGTTGGTCACAATATTGATAACGCTTCCGTTTTATCGTTGCTAAAATGTAGAGGAGATTAAACAAACTCTATTTAGACGATAATCGGAGGCTGATTGGCATGTCTACTTTTAAAATTGCATTTATAGGCGCAGGCTCGATTGGATTCACTCGCGGACTGCTGCGGGATTTGCTCGCTGTACAGGAGTTTCAAAACATTGAAGTTGCATTTACTGATATTAATGCACATAACCTGGAGATGGTGACTGCGCTCTGTCAGCGTGATATTCATGAGAACGGCCTGTCGATTTCCATTCAATCGACAACCGATCGGCGCGAAGCTTTGAAGGATGCGAAATACGTCATTTGTACTATTCGTGTCGGTGGTCTTGAGGCTTTCGCAACGGATGTTGATACTCCGCTCAAATACGGCGTTGACCAATGCGTTGGCGATACGCTCTGTGCTGGCGGCATTATGTATGGACAGCGGGGCATCGCTGAGATGATGAACATATGCCGTGATATCCGCGAGGTTGCTGCAAAGGATGTGCTTCTGCTCAACTACGCGAACCCGATGGCGATGATGACTTGGGCATGCAACAAGTATGGCGGTGTCCGGACGATTGGTTTATGCCATGGCGTGCAAGGCGGACACTGGCAAATAGCCGAAGCTTTTGGACTAAAGCAAGAGGAAGTCGATATTATTTGCGCGGGTATCAACCATCAGACCTGGTACATCCAAATTAAGCATAACGGTGAGGATCTAACCGGCAAGTTGCTCGAAGCATTTGAGAAACATCCAGATTTCAGCCGTACGGAAAAGGTACGCATTGATATGCTGCGCCGCTTCGGGTATTACAGTACAGAGTCTAACGGTCACTTGAGCGAGTATGTCCCTTGGTATCGGAAGCGGCCTGAAGAAATTAACGATTGGATCGATTTGAGTTCATGGATTAACGGAGAAACGGGCGGGTATCTTCGTGTATGCACGGAAGGACGCAATTGGTTCGAGACTGATTTTCCAAACTGGATGAAGGACCCTGCAAATGAATTCAAGTCGGAGCTGCGCAGTCATGAGCATGGTTCATACATCATTGAAGGACTCGAAACAGGACGGATCTACCGAGGTCACTTTAATGTGGAAAACAAAGGGGTCATAGCTAACCTGCCTAACGATGCCATCATTGAAGCGCCAGGTTATGTTGATCGCAACGGCATCTCAATGCCAATCGTGGGCGATCTGCCGCTTGGTGCCGCTGCGGTGTGTAATGTAAGCATCTCTGTGCAGCGTCTTGCTGTAGAGGCAGCCATAAATGGCGACATTAACCTGCTCAGACAAGCTTTTATGATGGACCCGCTAGTTGGCGCAGTTTGCAATCCGAAGGAAATTTGGCAGATGGTTGATGAGATGCTTGTGGCGCAGGAGCAGTGGCTGCCGCAGTATACGGATTCGATCGCAGCAGCCAAGAAACGCCTAGAGGAAGGGCCTTTGCTTCCTACGCGTGATTATAAAGGCGCAGCGCGTCTGAAGGTGAAGACGGTTGAGGAAATGCAGCAGGACCGAGATGCCGCTAATAAAAATGCAGGCGAATCGGATAAGGGAAAGGAGCGGGTTTAACGCGGAGCGTATTTCAGTTCCATTGCTTCAAGCCTAGTCCCTGGCGGCGTCCAAGCAGGCGGTCCAAATTTCTTGAGGTAGCCTAGTGTATTGAGGTAGCTCTCTACCGATTGCTCTTCATCCATCTTGCGGAAAACTTCCCAACAAGCGATAACATCATTCAGTGCACGATGACCGCCAATTAGCGGAATGCCGTAACGATCGGACATGTCTTTCAGTGTATGCGGATAAACATGCCGTGCGCGGCTAATCGTGAGTGTATCGATGAAGCTGTTCGAAAATGATCTACCCGCAATGCGAAGCAGGGAATGGTGCAGGAAACCAAGGTCGAAGGCAGCATTATGAGCAATCAAAACGTTATCGCCTAACATTCGGTTCAAAATACGGAACGCGGTGTCCTCGTCCATGCCGTAGGAGGTCATCTCATCCGTAATGCCGGTCAGCTCTGTTATTTTGGCAGACAGCTTGCCATCGTATCGTACGAGAGTACTGAATTCACTCGCTATTTCACCATTCACGCAGCGGATCGCAGCCATCTCAATTACACGATCCTTCTTCGGATCAAGGCCGCTCGTTTCAAAATCGATGACAGTATAAGAATGATTAGTCATAGTTGGTTCACCACTTTTTCTAGTTATAAGTTGCAATCGTATATGAAATAATTCGACAAAAAAGATAAATAACCTTCTATTGTAAACATAAAACGACCCATTACCAGAGCTTAGTAAGCCGGTAATGGGTCGTTTTTGCGTTGATAAATTCGTTTTGCGGACTAGTGGTTATTGCCGGATGCATTGCCTTTTTTGTCGGAAGTTTTTGTCGTTGTATTTTTGGTTGCATGACCTTGCTGCTTCGCCATGGTCGGTTCACCCCCTTCTCAATGTAATGGTTGTATTTTGTGATTTGAGGGGGGAGGCTATTCGCGATTAGGTACGATTAGTATGCTTTTGAAGCGCATGTGAAAATTAACCAGATTAAATCTGTTTAACCGCTATGTCTGCCATTTTCAAGTCGGATCGGCAAGTCTAATCATGCGAACAAGGGATATAAACAATGAATACGGTTACTTGATTGCTCCATATGGAAGAATAACGGCTATTTTGAAGGAGTGAGCGCTTTATTGAGTCGAGGGTATATGATAGCCATGTGATAAACTAAATAGAAAAGAAAGCGCTTTTCAGTTGAGAAGCAACGGGGGATGCTGCAAATGCGGACGGGGTCGAGATTTTGGAGTAAATGGAATGTAATGAAAGGTACGCCGCTTCCGCCAGAGAGCAGACTTAGCAAGGAAGCGATAACGGCTTTAATCATTCATTGCTGCTTTCAGTTTGGCGCATCGATGTCGGGTTTGTTTCTCAATTTATATTTGTGGCGGTTAACGCAGGATTTGACAGTAAACGGAATTTATAACATCATCGTTTTCATCGTGACGCCTCCGGCCTTTGCACTAGGTGGCTGGATTGCGAAGCGGCATGATCGAATGGTCACTTATCGACTAGGTATCGTCATGATTGCCATCTTTTATTTGATGGTCGTCATTGCACAAGAGCATGTGGCTCAGTATTACATATGGTTTGCTATTTTTAATGGAATCGCCGCGGGGCTTTACTGGACTGGTTATTTAGTTATTCAATATGATGTCTCAACGGAAGCGAATCGCATACGTTTTCTTGCAATCAATATGATTTTCTTTAATGCATCCGGGCTAGCAGGGCCGGCGCTTGCGGGGTTTATTATTCAGCGAAGCGAGGGACTGCAGGGTTACATCATTATTTTCACGCTTGCCTTCATTATGTTTCTTATCGCAGCGATCGTCAGCTTCCGCATTCCGATGATTAAGTCGCATCACAAAGCCTATTATTTAAAATTCATGGGACTGGTGATGCGTAAGAACCGTCGCTGGCTGAAGGCATTGTACAGCTTTTTTGTATTAGGTCTATTTCAGGGTATTATGCTCTTCCTGCCCAATATTATGCTGTATCAGACGGTTGGGCGTGAGGATTGGGTAGGTTACTTAGGTGTTTTCTTCTCCTCGCTTACGGTAGCGACGGGGTATGTCATTTCAAGAAAAGCACAGAAGGAGCAAGTACGCAAATATGTGCTCCTGTCTACAACGGGGGTAGCCATCGGTTCATCGCTGCTGCTCATTCAAGTGGAATTTTGGTCGGTTGCCTTATTTATGATTTTGTTCTCGATATGCAATCCACTTGCCGTCAATACGCTTACTTCCTATTATTATCGCTTAATCGGGACATTGCCTCTTAAAGGGCAGCTGCGAGTAGAATCCGTTGTTATGCGGGAGCTTTTTCTAAATGCGGGCAGGGTGCTTTCTATTTGCTTGCTCATTATACTTGCTAAAGATCTGCAATCTGTATGGATGCCGATTGTACTGTTTGCCATGGCGGTATTGCAATACATATCGGTATTGCTCATTAAAGAGAAGCTAAACTCGGAGCAAAATTAACGAAAAGAAGGTAGTATTAATTATCTTGGAAGAAGAGCCTCGACCGTGGGATGACTTGGTTGGGGCTTTTTGCCGTGAAGTTCAGAAGCAGTCTGTTAAATCGTAAAAAAATATTAAGATAATCTTTATGAAATCTTAACGGTTACATTAAGCTCGCTTTAGGCGTCTTCCTTATACTAAGTAGAGTGCAGGGTATCGTACAGGTACCAAGGCAGAAGGAGATGTCACAAAGCTATGACAACAAAAAATCCCGTTATTGATATAAGACAAATATCCAAAATATACGGAAGCAATAAGGCGAATCAGGTTTATGCGCTGAACAATATTTCGTTCACGATGCAAGAAGGAGAGTTCATCGGCATTATGGGAGCTTCCGGTTCGGGCAAAACCACACTGCTCAACGTAATCTCGACGCTGGATAATCCAACAGAGGGTACGATTTCAATTGCTGGAACAGATATTACACGAATGAAAGCCCGTGAGCTTTCGGATTTCCGGGCGCAGAGGCTTGGGTTTATTTTTCAAGATTTTAATCTGCTCGACAATCTGACAGTCTATGAGAATATCGCACTTCCCTTGTCCTTGCAGGACGTCCCTGCTGGCGAGATCCGAATCAAAGTGCGTCAAGTAATGGACAATCTTGGTATTACAGCGCTAGCCGAACAATATCCAGCGATGATCTCAGGAGGGCAGCGGCAGCGAACAGCTGCGGCGCGCGCCATCGTTCATGAGCCTGCTTTGCTGCTGGGTGACGAGCCGACAGGCTCGCTTGATTTGAAAAATGCGGTTAGTCTGCTCGAGACGATGAAGCGTCTAAACGAGGAACAGCGAATATCGATTCTCATGGTGACTCATGACGCGTTCAGTGCAAGCTATTGCGGAAGAATTTTATTTATACAGGATGGTCAGCTTGTGAAAGAGCTGTACCGCACGGGCAGCCGTGAATCCTTTTATAAGCAAATTTTGGACGTGCTCGGCGATTATGGCTCGGCAGCTGCCGCTGCTGCATCCGATGAAACTTACGAATCGGAAAGGCAGTGAGGTGAGAACATGCTTATAAAACTAGCTTTATCCGGCATGAAGAGCAAATTCAAAGATTATATCGTGCTGCTTGCTGGACTTGTCATGTCGATAGCCATCTTCTATATGTTCCAGACGATGGCGTGGAACCGCGATTTTACGGAGGCAAATGCAGTTATCAACTCAATTGGGCTCGTCTATATATTAGGCTCGGTACTGCTCTCGGCGATCACTTTTTTCTACATTATTTATGCCAACAGCTTTTTGCTGTCGCTGCGCCAGCGGGAATTCGGACTCTATCTCGTTCTGGGGGCACGCAAAAGTAAAATACGTACTTTAATGTTTATTGAAACGATTGCGCTCGGCTTAATTTCACTAGCGGTTGGGCTTGGGCTCGGGTTTGGCTTATCCACGCTTGTGGGGCATCTCATGGCTAAGCAGCTTCAGACGAGTCTTATCGGTTACCATGCTGTATTTGGACCAGCCATTTTATTTACTATTATCTTCTTTACTTGTTTATTTGGATTGTCTGCGATATGGAATCAGCTGAAGCTTTCTCGCATGAAGGTATTGCATCTTGTCCATGGCAATATGCAAGCAGATCGGCTGTGGGGAAGCAGCCCGTGGAAAATTGTACTTAGTATCGTCGGAGCAATTGCTCTCGGGCTCGGTTATTTCTCCCTTACGTTTATGGAGCAGCTGCGGGAGATTGGATTGTATACCGCCACATTCATGACACCGCTCGGAACGTACCTTCTGTTTATGATGCTGCTTCCGCCACTTATAGTAAGAATGAAAAAGAGGAATCAAACACGTGGAATCCGCGCCTTCACTTTCGGCCAGCTGAGCTTCCGAATTAACGGCTTAACGAAGCTGCTGGCAACGGTGGCGATGCTGATTGCACTTGGAGCAGGTGCAATTGCCGGAGGTATGGCTTTTGTGAACGATGCGAAAATTAGGGGAGAGAGCTACCGCGTTTATGACGCGATCGTGCATAACCCGAATGCGGAAGAAGCAAAGATACTCGCTTCCATTCCGTTCAAGGAGCAGTTCAAGTATCGCTACAAAATAGAAAACGAAATCGTTTATTATGCGAAAGAGGACCTCGAGAGCCAGCGGCCATTTGTTCATTCGGGGCAGGGCCGCGAGTATTGGGATGAGATAGAACAGATCAAAGGCCCTCTTCCAGCAGGCTCTGCGAGTGATGCAGATAATAAGGATACAGAAGAGCTATTCAGTCAGAAGTGGAGAGGTTTCATCTGGGAGATTTCGCCACCCATAAGTGAGTTCAGGCTTGTTGATGCAGGAGAGTTCGCAAAGCTTGAAGCAAAGGAACAGTTCGTTGTGATCGGAAGGACGGGTGATTTCCTCGCTTATCGGATGTCATGGAAGGCACTAGACCAGCTGGAAACAGAGAAATCCAATGGGGAGTACCTATCATGGAGCAAGTACAAGAACTATGAGAATGCAATAGGTATCGCTAGCGGTACAGTCTTTATGGGCTTTTTCCTTGGCATCGCCTTTCTTGCTATGATGGCGAGCTGCTTAATGTTCAAAATATTATCGGGTGCAGCGAAGGATGTTCAGCGATATGAGATGCTCAGCAAGCTTGGGGTAAGGAGAGAGAGGTTATCGCGTTCAATCTATCACGAGCTGTTCCTCGTATTTTTATTTCCTGGTATCGTTGGGCTCACGCATGTTCTAGTTGGCATGAATCTCTTCTCGTTTATGTTAACTGAGCCATATTATCGCTTATGGATTCCCATTGCGTTGTTCGTGGTTATCTATGCTGCTTACTATGTATTAACCGTTCGATTGTACCAGAACATCGTGCTGTCAAAGCGGGATAAGGCTGTACATTAAAGGTAACCAAAAAAGGAGCTCTCAGGATGAATGACCTGAGGGCTCTTTATTTGGATAGAACATTACAAATAAATTCCTTTTTAATATTAATTTTATGTATAATAGCGCTTAATACGATTATTGATTAGGGGAGGATCACATGAGAGAAATAGATTATAGTCAATATTTTTGGCAGGATGAGGAGATTAGATTACGAGCAATTCAAGACGCTGACTGGGAAGGGCATTACTTCAACCGCTTTGATACGCCAGCTCGGCGCCTACTAGAGTGCACGGTTGAGCTGCCGCCTACGATTGCCGAGGCCAAAAACTTTGTTGAAACTTATGCTGATTTCTCTACGGACAACAGGCGTATCATGTTTGCGATTGAAAATAGAAACGCTGAAAATGTTGGAGGCGTTAATTTAAATAGTATCGATGAGAAAAACGGCACGTTTAGCATTGGCATACAGATCGATAGAGATCACCGAGGCAAGGGATACGGGACTAGAGCGATGAGAATTCTTTTAAAGTATGCTTTTATGGAAAGACGGCTTAATAAGTTTAATGACTATGTACTGGAAGGCAACGTAGGCTCAACAAACATGATGATCAAGCTGGGCTGCCAGCAAGAGGGTGTTCGCCGGCAAGTTATTTACACTAACGGTGAGTATAAAGATCTCATTTTATTTGGACTAACGAAGGATGAATTTGTAGAACAGCAGAAAAAAGATTGTTCTATTTAGGAGGTTTAATAATATGAAGATTCGATTGTTCGAGCACAACGATAGGCAGGATGTCATAAATATATTATCGGAGCATCCGCTGCAATTCCCAGATTTCGTTATTGAAAGATATCCGCCTCGGTGGGCGGACTTTGCCAAAGCTCCAGCGGGTAAAAGCCAATATTATGTAGCTTATAGCGATGACGATCAAATTATGGGTCATGCAGGATACCTTTATAATGATGAAGTAGGACTTTATGAAATCGTAGGCGTAGTCGTGAAAAAGGATTTTCAACGAGCAGGCGTTGGCAAAGCTTTGCTTTCTATCATCTGCAATAAAGTAAACGAGCTGAAAGAGAAGGAAATTATTCTTTATACTTTAGGGCATCCGGGTAATGAAGATACGATAACCTTTTATCAACGGATCGGTTTTGAGCTCAGCCTATATGAAAAGGACTATTTTAGCAGCGGTTACGATAGAGTGACGTTTATTAAACAATTGAGCTAGTAGATTCTTTGAGTATAAAAGAGTGGGTGATTGCATTCATGACTAACGATGTTGAAGGCTTGATAAGTGTTATGGAAATGGGTCGACCAGAAAACCATGGTTTATCATCAAAGTCATTGCTTGCGTTTTTTACACAAATCAATCAATTAAACTTGAAGTTGAACAGCTTTATCTTGATGCAAAACGGCAAGGCTACTTCCACGTTTTATCGTGATCCTTATCGTCCAGATATTCTGCAGCTGTTATTCTCACTTAGCAAAAGCTTCACATCAATAGGGATAGGTATTGCATGTGACGAGGGGCTGTTGGATTTAAGAGACAATGTTATCTCTTTTTTTCCTGATAAGCTGCCTCCCGCGATTTCGGACAACTTAGCTGAAATGACAATACACCATTTGCTATCGATGAATGCTGGCCATCATGACAATATTTACAGAAGCGTAGCAGAGCAAATGGACTGGGTTAAAGCCTATTTAGCAATGGAAGTAGAGCATAAGCCAGGAACCTATTATCGTTACAGTACACATTCTACCTATATGTTATCTGCTATTCTTGAGAGAGTAACAGGTCAAAAGCTAACCGAATATTTAATGCCTCGTTTGTTTATGCCTCTAGGCATTTCATCCCCTTCTTGGGAAACCTGTCCACTTGGCGTCGTTGCTGGGGGAATGGGACTAAGTATTCCTACTGAAGGGATAGCTAAGTTTGGGCAAATGCTGCTAAACAAAGGCATATTTAATGGCAAGCGAATCGTTTCAGAGAAATACATTACACTCGCCACCAGCGTGCAAAGCGATACAGCGCGAGACGAAGTGCGCATCGATTTTTCCCAAGGTTATGGGTATCAATTTTTTTTATGTCGTGATGGCTGCTTTATGGGAAATGGCGGGTATGGGCAGCTGTGTTTTGTGTCGGCCAAACATCAGGTTGTTATTGCGGCAACATCGAGCTTCTCTTCCATGAAACAGCTTCAAACCATGCTAGATTTAGTGTATGAGCATATCCTCTTGCAAATAGATACGGATATCCTCTCTGAAGACGGTGAACAAAAATCAGATTTAGATCAGCATCTCTTGAAAATGGCTAATCCGTTCATACTAGCATTAAGTGAGCCTAGTCCTATTCGCTTAGATGATCTTCGTTTTTCATTCATGGATAATAAACAAGGACTCACTGAGCTTCATTTTGCAGCAAGCGGGAACGAATTTCAGTTTAAGTTATTTTTTGGCGAACAGAGTGTGAAGACGTATTCTTTTAACTTCAGCACCACAAACCATTCAATCGATCATTTTGTGAAAGATTTGGAAACACATGATCAGGAAGTGGTTACACAGGCTTGTTGGATAGACAGCAATCAACTATCTCTCACTTTGATCTACATAGAAACCCCGTATGTGATAACCTATTTCGTTCGCTTTTATGATCATAAAATAGAACTTAAATGTACCCATAACGTTTCATTTGGATTTAATGCGTTCGAATTAATTGGTGTACAGGTTTAGTATCGTGACAGCACAGCTATGCGTTTTAGCAGAAATTCAGAGAGGATGCCAAGCGGCGTCCTTTTTTTATACATACAGGAATAAAAAAAATAAACTTACCGAACGAAATGGGGTTTAACGACCAATATCATATATTACACAATGTGAGGTGAGTTCTTTTTAACAGCAGAAATCAATCGTCGGATTGAGCAGGTGGGCAGTAACATAATCACCTTGACTTGAAATATCATATTGAGTATAATTCCAATAAATTGAATATTCTAACAAAAGCTGCGATGAGAAAGAGTACCAAGGCGATGTCTTTTTACAGAGAGCCCCGGTTGCTGAAAAGGGGTAAAGAATAACTTTGGGAATATGGTCTCTGAGCTGCGCATCGAAACCTCATATGGTTGTAGGCTGCGCCGGAACCCGCACCCGTTACTGTGCTAGGGTATACATGCATAAGCATCGTACCTGAAGAGGTTAATGCCGCGAGGCATTAATAAAATTGGGTGGTACCGCGTGAGCACAGCTCTCGTCCCTTTGGGATGAGGGCTTTTTTGTTTGTCAAAAAAAGGAGGAGTTATGATGACAAATGTGTTTATTGGCGGTGCTTGGCCCTATGCGAACGGTTCATTGCATTTGGGAAGACTGGCGAGTGTATTGCCAGGGGATGTGTTGGCACGTTATTACCGCGCAAAAGGAAATAAGGTGTTATATGTATCTGGAAGTGACTGCCACGGTACACCTGTTGCGGTGCAAGCGATTCAGGAAGGTGTTTTTCCGGGAGATATTGCAGATCGATTTCATCAGGAATTTGCCGAATGTTTTAAGCAGCTTGGGTTTACGTATGATTTGTATACTCGAACAGACCAGCCATTTCATCACCAAGTCGTTCAACAGTTATTTTTGACACTTTTAGAAAAAGGACATTTATATAAAAAAACAATCCAACAAACGTATTGTGAAACAGATCAACGATTTTTGCCGGATCGATATGTTGAAGGGATTTGCCCTGTTTGCAGCAACCGTGCGAGAGGCGATCAATGTGATTATTGTTCAACCTTGCTTGACCCAGCCGACCTGACAGACAAGACATGCAAGCTTTGCGGGAATCCTCCAATTGAGCGACCAACGGAACATTATTATCTTGCACTCTCTTCCTTCCAAGCTGAATTGACTAAGTATGCAAAAAAAACAAAAGGTTGGAAAGAAAATGCAGTACAATTAACGCATAGATATCTTGCAGAGGGGCTTCAAGATCGTGCGGCAACAAGGGATTTAGATTGGGGCGTGGAGGTTCCGGTTGCAGGGTTCGAGGATAAAAAAATTTACGTCTGGATTGAAGCAGTAAGCGGATATTTATCGGCAAGCAAGCAGTGGGCTGCTGAAACAGGCGGCAGCTGGGAGGCCTTCTGGAAGGACGGAAATGAGGAAATAACCTCTTATTATGTACACGGTAAAGACAATATCCCTTTTCATACACTAATATGGCCGGCTGTACTGATAGGCGCCGAGGAATACCATTTGCCTGACCGAATCATCTCTTGTGAATACATGACGCTGGAAGGGAAAAAGTTTTCGACAAGCAATAATTGGGCGGTTTGGGTGCCGGACATTTTGAAGCGTTATGAGCCAGACTCTATTCGTTATTTCCTGATCGCAAACGGTCCAGAGAAACGGGATACTGATTTTTCTTGGCGAGAATTTATTTATAGTCACAACGGAGAGTTGCTTGGCGCATTTGGCAATCTAGTCAATCGTACGCTAGCGTTTGTAAATAAATCTTTTGAAGGAAACGTTCCTGAAAGCAAGCAGAGCGCGGAATGGATAAAAGCCATTGCTTCTTTATATGTCGAGTCAGGTGCATTCATTGAAGAAGGACGACTAAAGGAAGCGATTGAGTTAATTTTTGCTACTATTCGTAGAGCAAATAAATATTTTGATGAACAAAAGCCATGGATTCAGATTAAAGAAAATCGAGAGGCTTGTGCTTTTACTATAAACACTTGCGTGCAAATTATAGCGAAT
This sequence comes from Paenibacillus sp. NRS-1760, assembly GCF_050467785.1. NCBI lineage: Bacteria > Bacillati > Bacillota > Bacilli > Caryophanales > Paenibacillaceae > Paenibacillus > Paenibacillus sp. NRS-1760. The sequence goes on from NZ_JBITPK010000010.1 coordinate 590,353, forward strand.
CTGTCTCAATTGTTGAACCCGTTTATTCCTTTCTCATGCGAGAAAATAAGAAGGTTTCTAACTCTTCCTGAGCCTAGCTGGGAGCTCATTACTGTAGCTGCTAACCAAAAAATTCAAGGTTTAGAGCTGTTGTTTGAGCGTATTGACGTTGGTCGCATTGAGGAAGAAACAAATGCACTAAAGATTCAATCCAAAAGGGAGTGAGCCTATGAATAAGAGAATTATCGTCACTGGCGGAGCCATTATTAAAGATGAAGCTGGAAGAATATTATTACAGAGAAGATCAGACTACGGAGATTGGGGTCTGCCTGGCGGCGGAATGGAAGCGGGAGAAAAGATTGAGGATACGATGATAAGAGAGGTGTTGGAGGAAACGGGGCTGCATGTAACAGAATATGATTTGTATTCCATTTACACTGGTCCCAATATGCAGTATCGATATCCTGATGGCAATGAAGTTGTATTCGTCATGTTTATCTTCAACGTTGCGGTAGATTTAACAGGTAAATTAGCTGAGGATGGTAAAAATGTACTGCATAAGGATAGCAATAATGAGTCGCTGCAGTTGGTTTTTACGAAGTTGGAGGATATCGATATTGAATGTATTAGCAGCGTGCAGAAGCAGCTTTTTAGGGATCTACTGAATCATAAAACGGATATTTTGCGAGGGTGATGATCGAATTTTCTTTTTGTTGCAATAGTTTAGAATAAATTATAAATTTTAGGAGTTGTTATTGGTGGAAAATAAGAGTGCAAACTTGGTTCAATTGAAAGGACCATCATTGGTTTTTCTAGTAGCCGATATACACGAATCGATCCATTTTTATGAAGATATCGGATTTACTTCAGAAAATATTGGCGGACACATCCATATGAACTACGGAGATGTGACCTTCATTCTACACGAGGCTAGATTGAAAAGTGATATTCGGCCTAATTCCTCAGTAGAAGGCGGACTTTATTTTGATGCTTTCTGTTATACGAATCCAGAGGGATTAAGACAGTTACATAAGTTGTTTATTTCAAAAGATGTGAAGATTGTGCAAGGACCGCATTGGTCAGATGGATGGAGTGAGCTTACCATTGTCGACAATAACGGTTATCGTATAGCGTTCGGTGGGTGAGCAATGTTTTTTAAGTCGATGTGCCCGAACTTAAAAGTCTTGATTTGAATAATGGCATAAAGCATGTCATTAATCGAAGTATGAGATAAAGTTGAAGCGTTGAGAAATGGTTTGGACAGTTTTTGCCTAGAGTTGACTATTAAACGTTTTTTACCTTTGAGCGATACAGCAGTGAAGCTAAAATAAATGTATAACTTTGTTAAGGAGCTGCTGCAATGCCTAAGAAAAACGAGCTTATCTCATCATTATTATTTATGGCCAATGAATGGGGGTTAACGGATATCACGCCTCATGTGCTTAGTGAGGGTGGGAATTTAATTATTCATCTAGCTCCTTATCCCGTTGTGGCAAGAATAGCGATTGTCCTCTCTGAAGCAGATGAAGAGAATGCATACAAGATACAGGATCGAGAGCTGCTTATAGCGCGTTACCTTCATTCCAAGAATGTCCCTGTGCTGCTGCCAACTAGCCTTGTTGATGCGGGTCCTCATAACGTTGCAGATACATGGCTGACGCTGTGGGCTTATGTCCCTCCTATAGCCTTGCAACCTCCATCACCGAAGGAAGCAGTTGATCTTATTAACAAACTTTCTAAGGCGATGAAGGACTTCGAAGGTGAGGTTCCTATGCTTGGTGTTTGGGAGCGCACTTGTCAATCAGCACAAAGATTAATCCAAAACCCCGATGAACGAATACAAGCATTATTGCAGAAGTTTCATAAATGGGATGAGCAGATGCGGGAGGAGCTAGACTTGTTAGTACCAAGTCATGGAGATGCCCATGCAGGAAACCTGATACCAAGCCCGGAGGGCTGGTTATGGATGGATTTTGAGGACATATCATTAATGCCCCACTACTGGGATTTGGCCTCCTATGTTGGCAACCTTGTTTTATTTGGTGGAACACAAGAGCCAGCTTTCACATGTATGCTGAATCATTCTAATATGGTTTCTGATCAAAAGGCATTTGGATTTGCAGTTTCTGCACGCATATTGATGTCTACCTTAGGCAATCTGGATTTTGCTCTCGCAGGGCATGGTGATCTGGAGTTTGCAACGAAACAACTTGAATTAGCCGGGCCCATTTTGCAGCAGATAGATCTATTAACAGGCGAGACTCTCAAAGGGGAATAGATTCGATGAGCAACGATCAATTCTACTCTATAGGCCAAGCGGCAAAGATATGTAATATCGCTGTTCAAACACTGCGCTTTTACGACAAGATCGGCTTGGTCATACCCAGCCATACGGATAAATCCACTGGTTATCGGTATTACTCCAATTATGAACTTCTTTATATTAAAATCGTCCAAGACATGAAAACATTGCAATTTTCTCTTGATGAAATAAAAGCAGCTTTAAAAGATGGAAGCTTAAGCAGTTTAATAGAGAAGCTAGAATTAAAACGAAGGAACACGATTACTGAAATAGAACAATTAGAGCAGCTGGTACAACTGATTGGAAAGAGATCGGAACAAATCAATTATTTGCTGGATTTAGGCGATGAGCTTAAAAACCTTGATGTGTTAGTGGAATTAAAACATTTGCCGGAGCGGCTTATCCTATCTGATCGCAGCAGATCAGCCTGCGGGATGGAAGCATCGGTTGTGAAGTTTACACGATTATTTCAGCAGGCGGAAGCAAATGGATTAATTCCGAAGCAATTGATGACGATTTACCATGAAAATATTTTGACATTTGATCGAGAGGATTCTGATTTGGAGTTTTGTATTTCTACTGACGCTATTGGTGCTCACGCTCCAAATGATTATAGCCGAATTATTCCTGAAGGCGAGTATATTACAGCTCTTTATTGCGGAATTCCGAATGCTGAATCGTGCAAACGGATTTACAGCAAGCTGCTGGAGTGGATGGAGAAGCATAACTACATCGAAGCGGGCCCATCGATTGAGCTGTATTTGGTTGATATGGCTCAAATGATGAAGCCGGAGGAGTTTATTGTAGAGCTTCAAGTTTCTGTTCGAAAAGCGTTGACCCTATAGTTACTATAGGGTTTATATTGTTTTTATTCACCAAATGGGGAGGAAAAAACAATATGAATGTGATTTTCGGAACGGGTCCGCTGGGTATGGCCGTCATGAGGGAGCTTGTTGCTCTTGGAGAACCTGTCAAAATGGTTAGTTTGAGCGGGAAAGCGACTGTGCCTTCAGGGGTGAGTGTAAAGCAAGCGAACGTAATGAATGAGGATGAGACAAAGGCCATAATGAAACATGCAAAGGTTGTCTTTCAGTGTGCGCAGCCGCCATATCAGAAGTGGCATGAATTGTTTTTGCCTTTTCAGGAGCATATCATTTCGGGAGCTATAGCTGCAGGAGCGAAGCTGGTCGTTGCCGAAAATGTATATATGTATGGGCAGGTTAATGGGAGCATGCATGAAGGATTACCGTACACAGCTGTGACTAAAAAGGGGAAAGTACGCGCAGACATGTCTAGTCGACTGCTGCAGCTCTATCAAGAGGGAATGCTGCAGGTGACGATGGGGCGGGGAGCGGATTTTTTTGGACCGAATGTTCACCATTCTTCTGTTGGTTCACGGTTGTTCAAGCCGATAGTGAAAGGCAAAGCGTGCACGGTTATGGGGAATCCGGATAAGAAGCATACGTATACGTTTATCGATGATTTTGGGAAAGCGCTCGTTGTGTTAAGTCAACATGAAGATGCATTTGGCCGTGCCTGGCATGTTCCGAACGATGCTGCGGTTACAACAAGAGAATTTGTTGAAACAGCTTATCGACTTGCTGGATTCCCTGCAAACATTCAAACGATGGGAAAAACGATGCTTCGAATAGGGGGATTGTTTATACCGGCAGCGCGAGAAAGCATCGAAATGCTGTACCAGTTCGAAAATGATTTTATTATTGACAGCAGTCTATTTTTAGAGAGGTTTGGCTTGACGGCTACACCCTTAGAGGAAGCTATAGCTAAAACATTGGAATCCACTGTAGGGTAGAGGTTTTGCAGGCGTGACCATGAAGAGATGGAGGTACATCTATGGATGAAAATAATCAATGGAGTGCTAACACACTGGTGAAAATTGATCATTACAAATTTAGTGGACTGGACAGTTCTTTAATCGGTGCCATTAAATCTACGGCTGACTTTTATCAAATGCCTCTCTCGGCAGCATGGATTTATGGCATGACGGGGCTTGCTTTCTTACATGTCATTGATGAAAGACTAGTTGAGCCTAACGGGGGACCTCCCGAGCCGGAGGTTTTTCGGCTTGTTCGCAATATTGGATTAGAGGTTAGTGGGCTGCATGCTTATGCGGAAGGAGAAGACTTTAAACGTCTGCAAGCGGAAGCATGGGAGAAAGCAAAGCGCGCCTTACGTGCCAATCATCCCGTTTTTTCTAAAAATATTGATATTCAAAACCAGACATCTGTCGTGTACGCCCATGATGATCACGGTTATTATACATATAATTGGCATACAGGGTATGAGCACAGCGAAGATGCAATACCTTGGAGTTTCTTAGGTCTAAGTTGTTGTCCTTGTATAAACTGTGTAAAGAATCGAGAGAAATCCGAACAAAAAAACAAGGCAAGCGGCCTCATTTCTTTGCATTCGGTTGTTCCTATTCAAGCAGTAGACGAACGAACCGCTTTTATAGAAGCGCTTGATTATGTTATTCGTTTAAATGAGGATGGCGCTTATCGGTGGCAGGATAAAACGTATCTTGTTGGTGCAAAAGCTTACGAACGCTGGCTGGACGCACTCGACACCGAAACGATGGATAAATATTATTTTAGTTTATTTATCGAGATTTTGTGCGAAGCTAGGAGTCATGCCGTGCAGTTCCTGACGGAATTAAAGAGAACACCATCAGGTTCGGAAGAACAAAGCCTAAATGAGTTAATCCATACATATAGACAAGTTGTCTCTCGATCTAATAAGCTGAAAGAGATGTATCCATATCAAGAGCCACGAGAGCGCGAAGTGAAACAAAAAGAGCAGTGTATAACCATCGTTAAAGAGCTAATGGCATTAGAGAATGACGCGTTCTCTATTTTAAAAGACATTTATGCTGGGGGACAATGATGATCAAATATCCGAGGTTTGAAGAAGGAGCAACGATAGGCGTAACGGCACCATCGCATGGGGTTTCTGCTTCTATGTATGACTCGTTTAAGCTGGCTTGCAGACGTATGGAGACGAAAGGGTATTCAGTCATTTGTGGGGAGACAGTTTGGACGCAAAATAAAGCCAAATCATCACCTGCCAAAAAACGTGCCGATGAGTTTAATGAAATGATGAGCAGCGATCACATTGATATCGTCATTCCTCCATGGGGAGGTGAGCTGTTGATTGAGATGCTTGAATATATTGATTTCAACCGCTTAAATGATAAATGGATAATGGGCTATTCAGATATAAGCGTGCTGCTGTTTGCGACTACGTTAAAGACAGGCATAGCGACTGCACATGGTGCTAATTTATTTGATCTAAGAGGCGAATATTCGGATGAGACGACAGCCATGTGGCAACCGGTTTTATCAACTAAGGCGGGAGAATCTATCATTCAATACTCTTCTAACAATTATCAAAAAGAATGGCAGCACGATAATCCAACCCCTTATGTATTTCATTTGAACGAGCCTACATACTGGAAATCGACCTCCAACCAACAAGTGAAGACCGAGGGGCGTATACTTGGAGGCTGTATTGATGTGATTAGACATTTAGTAGGCACACCTTATGGTGATGTATCCGCTTTTCGAGAGCAGTTTATCGATGGTGAGCCTATTTTGTGGTACCTCGAAAACTGTGAGTTATCGACCGTAGATTTACGAAGATCACTGGTTCAAATGAAGCTGGCAGGCTGGTTTGAGCAAAGCCCATGCATTTTGTTCGGACGGAGTCCAGCAAATCAACCTGTAGATGGTTATACCGTTGAAGATGTATATCAAGAGCTCGCTGAAGAGCTTCAAATTCCGATCATTTATGATGTGGATTGCGGGCATGTCCCTCCGCAAATTACGCTCATAAACGGTGCTTATGCCGAAGTGGAAGTTAATGAGGGTAAAGGTATAGTCAAGCAGTATTTTAAATAAGTGGCAAAGGTCAAAAGAATTCTATTTGCAATATAGTGCTGATCCTAGAATTAAGAGAACGTAGCAGCAGTATTTACAGCAGAGGTGAGTCCGTCTTTCGAAAGCAATGGCCTGGAGCTATTTGCGATAGGGAGGACGGATTGGTATAAAAAAGTAAGCGTTTACACATGCTCAATTGGCGTGATGAAAATTCACAAGCAAGGATGGGTGATCAGGTTGGAAAATACGACAAGCAAACAAGACCTTCATCAACGTTATATTGCAAATGCGAATAAAGCGCTTCAAGAAAATGTGAAAACGATTGATACAACATATCGGCTTCATTATCATATGATGCCGCCAGCAGGCTGGATGAATGACCCGAACGGCATGATTTATTTTGAAGGACATTATCATCTGTTTTATCAGCATGATCCCTATCAATCGAAGCAAGGTCCGATGCACTGGGGACATGCTAGAAGCAAGGATTTAGTTCATTGGGAGCATCTGCCGGTTGCGATAGCACCCTCCGAGGATTATGACAAAGCGGAGTTTGGCGGACAGGGCTGTTGGTCAGGAAGCGCAGTTGATAACAACGGCGTTTTAACGTTAATGTATACGGGACATGTTGATGGCAAAACACCGGAAGAGGTTCAAGCTTTAGCAACAAGCACCGATGGTGTGACGTTCCACAAGTATGCTGCTAATCCGGTGATCGGTGATTCACCTGACGCGCAGCGGTTCGGATTCCGTGATCCGAAGGTGTGGAAGCATGAAGATAAATGGCATATGGTCGTTGGTTACGGCAAAGACGGACTTGGCAAAGGGTTAATTTATACGTCAAGCGATTTGCTGAGCTGGGAATATCAAGGTGCAGCTGTTCAGAGTGATGGCACGATGGGCGATATGTGGGAATGTCCAGATCTATTCCCGCTTGGAGAAGGCAATCAGCATACGCTGCTCATCTCCCCGATGAATATTGCACCTATCAAAAACCTGTATTTGTCAGGGACGTTCGATTACGCAAGCTGCCGCTTTGAGAAGCAGCAGATGGGACAAATCGATTATGGCTTTGACTTTTATGCGCCGCAAACGCTGCTTGATGATCAAGGCAGAAGAATTATGATCGCATGGATGAACATATGGGGAGCTAAGATGCCAGAGCAAGCGCATGGCTGGTTTGGCGGAATGACACTGCCGCGCGAATTGACGTTAGCAGCGGATGGTACGGTAAGAAGCAATCCAGTGCCGGAGCTTTCCGTGCTGCGTGGACAACAGGTTTCGGTGTCTGATGTAGCTCTATCAAACAACGAATTTGTCAAAATAGAAGGCGTCCATGGAGACTCTCTTGAAATGGATATTGTATTTGATCTGGCTGGAACGGAAGCAACAGAAGTAGGTATTCGTGTACGCAGCTCCGAGGATGGGACGGCCTATACTGAAATTAGCTATTGCATAAGCGAACAAAAGATTTATATGGATCGTAATCTCGGCGGTGAAGGCGATGGCGGAGTTAGCGAGGCGCCGCTTCAGTTGTCTTCAGACGGGCGTTTGCAGCTAAGATTGTTTCTTGATCGCTCCTCTATTGAATTGTTTGCAGGCGAAGGCAGAGTCGCTATGACCAATCGGGTTTATCCGAGACCTGAAGATACAGGTATCTCTTTCTTTTCTCGCGGCGGCGATGCGCTGCTTCAAACCATGAATGCTTGGCAGATGCGCTCGATTTGGTCATGATGTTGATAATGTTGATACCGTAATTGTCTGAGGTTTGGACGTTGTTGCGCGTGGCGAGTTGTTGATGGATTTTACACCTCTATTAAATGATTTGGTAGATAAGTTGCAGGCAATTGGTTCGTGATTTTGTCTGCAATCTTCCCAAGGGCTGTTCCAAGCGTAGATTTATCTACGCCTGGGCAGCCCTACTTTATTCTGATGGAACTTAAGCAAAACGATGAGCTCCCCTTATCCAATACACGGCTTACGAACCTAGAAACTCTTATTTAAACCATTCAGAATGGATTAACATTGTAACGAACTCTAGAATCGTTATTTCGAGAAAAGCAGCTAAAGACACCTTAAAAATCATGCTTTAGCGTTAATTGTCCACAGAAAATAAAGTATTAGATTGAGAAAATAAAGCTTTAGACTTGCGGGTGCTTCATTACGCTAACGGGCAGTTTAGTTCAACATCCCTTGCAACCCACGGTTGCATTTAATGGTACATTCAA
>NZ_JBITPK010000011.1:0-298331 GCF_050467785.1 Paenibacillus sp. NRS-1760
AGCCTTAACAGGAATGTTTAGTTCAATGATTTGGTCGAAATTATCAATTGATTATGCTGGTCTAAGTCGTTTAATGCATCATTGACTGATTCATATGAAAAATTCCTCACAATTATTTGATTCTCAATTAAATATACATTACCATCCATATTTCGCTCTAAATAATCCATTAGCCCCGATTTCGTACAGATTGAACACCATCTCGTCTGACCATCATTAAATAAAATAGAGATCTCGATGTGTTCTAATGAATTCGCACTTGAATCCTCAACTGAATCGTCAAATTTCCAACTAACTATAACGGGTACACTAATTCCAGAACTTACGAAATAATACTTCTTAAACCACCTGGATCGGTTGTTGTCACCTTTTATTTTAAACTGTTCTTTTTCTTCATCCTCAGCTATCACTTCATATTCATTACCACGAGTCAATGCTTCTAAATAAGGACCAATGTCATTACAAACTACAATTTTACTAGTCATTTTTCACACCCTCATCGTCCTAGAACATTTATTAGTGCTCGATAATAAGTATAACTCTGAAGTCGCATGCTGCGTTAAACTGCCTGTTTGCTCAACAAGCCGCCGAACGCCGACTGCCTGTTGTTTGTAATTCTGCATCAAAAAAAACACTTCGGACATTTTAACACTTTCCTATTAATCGGTTGCCACGCTTCAAAACAGTTTGAACATAGTACCCAACCATCCTCTAATTTCTCTACTGGGAAAGAATTGTTCACTATAATTTCATCACCAAATCGACTTTCTCTTCCCATCCATTCGGAGACTTCGCGATATAACATTTTACGACAGACAAATACATTGCCATCGAGATTTATCGTTATTTCAGGAGTTTCATTGGCTTTAGAAATATGAATTGTACCAAAAGAATTATATATTTCGTAATTCAATTTAGGTAAGTTCATTTCGACAACATCACCTAGAAGGAGTTCGACAGCGGATGGTTTTTCCCATTGACGTTGAATAAGGATTCTCATATTGTACTTAAAGCCGCAAACCATTGATAAAAGTTTATCAATATATGCGTCATTTATTAAGTGGAATTCCTTAATTAAACCATCATGAAATCCATTGACAGAATCAAAAAACAATCCATCTCTTCTTGTGTTTTTATTTCAATATAACTTTCAACGGAATCCTGGATTGCCATGTTTCCACCTCTTTTTTTGGAGAGTAACGCTTATCACTGTCTTCTTTCTATACAATTATTGAACAAAACCAGCTTACGCAAAGTGAAAACAGATATCGCGGACGCCTATCATCTAGGGGAATTGTTCTACAAAGAAGAATTAGAACCGTACAAAAAACGAGGACAATTTATGATGAATCTACGCTATCTGACAAGGCAGTTTGATTCTCTAACTGATATGTATGTGCAAGTGAAGCTGCAGTTTCAAGCTGTCCTTGACCAAGTCTTTCCGGAATACCGTGGCGTGTTTGGTGACCTGTACTCGAAGGTATCCCTTCGTTTTCTGGCTCTTCATCCTACCTCTTCCGCGGTGCTGACTAAGTCTCTGAATGACATAACAGCGACGATCCAGTCTCTTACTGGACGGTCGAATTCCGCATGGGCGCTTGATCGCGCGCTGAAACTAACAGCTGCCGCGGAGCGAAACCCTTTCAAGGAAACTGCTTTTTCAAGCCATCTCATCTCGCTGGAGCTGCTCATTAATCTGCTTCTACAGTACCAAGAGCACCTAGTAAACCTCGACTAGTCCATAGATGCTCTGGCTGCAGAATTGCTGCAACAATACTTGCATAAGTCGGAGAAATCGATCGATTTGATCATGCAAAAAAGCTCGTTGCATTTGCCGGTGTCGACCCAAGCGTCTTCTCTTCCGGCAAGTTTACAGCAACCCGAAATAGGATTACCAAACGCGGTTCCAGAAGGCTTCGAACAACCTTGTATCTGTCCGTACGATGCGGTCTGCGGAGCTCGCGCAACCAAAAACTCCGAGCCTTTTACGATAAAAAGCGTGCCGAGGGCAAGCCGTTTAAAGTGGCTATATTGCCTGTGTAAAAAAGCTATTTCACTGGATTTTCGCGATTCTTACCCATAAGGAAGCATTTCGATTGATCAAATCAGGAAAAAAATATCCTGCTTAGGAAAACCTCCCCATCCGCCAATGAATGGTTTTTTGGCATGCTCTTTTTTCAGTATAACATCATGGACTTTATCCATTAAGTTTTAAATATTGACAAGCTATTAGCTAGAATAGTTCAATAATTGAGATGAACGGTATGTCCTATGCTTATATATCCATAAACATTGGCATTTACAAAGACAAATAGATAATACTGTGCAATAAAAAAGCGCCCAATTATGGGCGCATTTTTATAACATGTTATAACGTAATTGAAATAAGGTCACGATCCAGAACGATGTTACCATCTTGTGGTACATCCCCAGCTACTCCGAAATGGTTAACAATAACATTTGAAGTAGCTGAAAGGATGATAACTACTTCATAGTGATCGTTGACACCTGCGAGATTTGTATTGAAAAATCTAAGGGAATTGGCTGGTATGGTAACGGTGTTGTTACCAATTCTTACTGGTGAATTAGTATCCCAATTAAAGACCATAACGGTTGCGGTTATCGGTGAAGATCTCCGATTCATGACTTCGGTATGGGCAAATGTTGTACTTGGATTTTTTTTGAGAACACCTGTGCTTCTAACAGTACCCGAAGTGGTGTTTTTCACCCGAACTTGCTTTTTTAACTGAGTGTTCAATTTTTTCTTCATCGCGCTGGTCTTTACTACTCTCTTAGCTGATGTTTTAATTTTCACTATATCATCTCCTATATTGGGAATAATATAGTATACAGAAAATTGATAGATTTGTTTGTGCGGTATTACTAGTAGATAAGCCCTTTTAATAGAATTGAAAAACGTACTTTTCATTGTACATGAGTGGATATCAATACACACTTATAGACAGTATGGTCCGAATACGACGGCAGCCATGGTTCGTATTATGGTTCAACTAGATTGATCCTTATACCGTAACCTTTAGGAGATAGTTCACTTAATGAGCAATAAAAAATAGCCACCTGGAAGGGTGGCTCGCACTCAAAAAGAGTGCAAAAGTATAGATAGGAGTGGAGAGTCCTGTCCTGAACCTGTAGCTTTTTAGTGTTACACACATTCATATCTCTCTACATGATTTAAGCAAGTTAACGGCGATGATGCCAATCCATTTACATTTGCGAGAAGTTAATTATTTCATTCCAATTCATGACCAGAAATGCATTGTCTATCTGGAGTACGACTCGTAGTCGGAAGCCCCTAATAGCTCCGTCGCTTGTGCCTTTAATGCATGGTTCAAAACGGTCTCGAGCAAGGCAAAAAAAAGCACAATGCCGAAAAAAAGGGTAATTTTTCGGACTGTGCTTCCGCCATTCATGTTAATATATTCCTTTCACATTATCAGACTTCAATAAAGTTAGCTAGTGTAGCAGTATTTCATGATTAATTGGTTTAATTTTAGATTTATTCAACTTTAGTTAGCCTCACGCATCAAGTCAAAATTAAAAGGCATGAGCCCGGTACAATATCGAGCCCATACCCATCAGGTTGCCTAAAAAACATGTCTAACTTTATGGGTCACTTCATATGTTGGCTGCCGTTTCTAATTTTCAATGAGCAATCGTTCTCCATTATTAATAAACGCTGCTTAGTGGTGCTGTAACAGGGAAATATAGTTTAAAAAAGCTGGGTTATCTGGGCTGCACCTTATACTACCTTAATCAAATGAATTGCCGGAACTGGAAGAACGATACCATCTTCTTACCGACCATAGCGTCTCCCATTTGGAGCAATTGTTTGAAGAGGGCATACAAGCCTGGTCGATCCGCAGGGATGTGGACGCTCCTCTATTGGCTTCCACCATCACTCATGTTATGACAGGAACACTTAAGCGGCTGACCATACGAAGTGATATTTATCAACAGGAAAGCAAGTTCGTCGAGTCCGATTAGGTTGTGAAATACTTATTCAGTTTCCTGAATGATTACTTAGCTTATCCCTGCAAGAAAAGCGACTATGTCCGAACAAAAATAATCTCGAATCACCTTGAAATAATCAAGGGGTACGAGATTGTTTAGTCGGTTTGTATTCTATACACTAGTTTGATGTGCTAATCGAGTCTGCTACTTTGAATGGAGCGAGCACCGAACAAAAAGCGGAATTCCGTAAGCTAAGCCATACCATTACCTCTGATGACAGCTACGCTTTTACTACTCTATACACCCATCCAATCAATGAGTTTGGCGATCCACTGATACGGGTTGAATTGTCGCTCTAAGAATATGCTTATCCAGTCTGCAAAACCCAGCAAAACGATCGTCACAAACAACCCAATTTCTCTCGCGTTTTTTTTCTTTTGAACCATAACAGAGATGCAAATACCCAAAGCTATAGCAACGGAAAGAATGAACCAGATCACGATGAAGAACCTGCCTTTTCTTTTCCCAGGCTTTGTTTCATCCAAGTTAAAAAAAGAAGCAACGAAGGGAAAATAATGCCGAAAAGTGACATATATTCAAAAGCATATCGTTTGTCAATTTCTATATTTTCCAGAACGTTGTCGAATCCCAACGCGAGTCCGGAAATTAACAAAATAAGCGAAATCGCAAGCCATGATCTATCGTTCACGCGAAATAATTGGCATAGTCCCAGCACAGCGCCATAATAAGCAACGGACAGTTTAATAAAAATAGCAACCAATAAAATAAGCGCAATGGTCGATTCCAGATTTTCGAAAAACGATCCGATATGAAGCTCTTGCACAATCACAAACAAAGGGTATGTATCATGAGAAGAACGAGTAACTCCAAGCACTCCTATCGTAAAAAAAACAATTAAACTGAGCAACAATGTAGCAACCACAACTCCTAGTAAAAAGCTAACATTCCTTCTGCTTCGGACATATGGTAACAGCATCATAAAGACGATAGATTCCATAAAAGGAAAACCGAGTATGGACCGGGTCTCTTTCATCGTCGTCCATACGTTCATTCGAAACATACCTTGAAAACGATCCCAATTCCATTCGGAAAGCGCAACAAAGAATATAAATAAAAATACCAGAGTAATGAGAGGTAACAATAATTCTGTTGCTCTTGCAATCGTCTCTACCCCCTTGATAACAGCATAACAAATAATGAGGAGAAACATGACATGGAATACGGTTATAGGTGTTAGGGGAAATAGGGTTTGCTTCATAAAATCGCCAAGATTTCTAGTGATTAAAGCGGAAACATGCACAAAGTACCCTATATATAGTAGCGCGATCAGCCCGCCGATTACCTTTCCGGCTGCATGGGTACAAATCTGGACGATTGTAAGTCCGGGGTAATGATTAGCTAGCTTTATCCAGATAAAGGACATAACCACACCAGCAGCTCCTGCCCATATCGGAACGATCCAAGCGTCTTGCTTTGCCATGGCGATTAGTCCAGCGGGGCGAAAAAAAAATGAAGTCCCGAGCAAATAACCGATTACCAAAATAAAAAATTGCCAAGCGCTTATTTGACCTTTCTCCATCATTTAACCCCCTTATACGGATTTATGATTTCGCCAATATCGGTAATCTTGCTCTTTACGGAAAACTGAAACTTCGTTTGATTCCAAGCATTTTTCTGCTTTTGTACGGCCTTCCACTCTTTGCCACGTTTATACTTGATTTTGTCCTCCAAGCCAAACAAGTCCCATTCTTTTCTTATCGTATCCTGATAAAAATCGGTTGTTTTTTCTTGAACCTGCCTGTTAAAAGCTTCTATGATTTCGGTTAGATTTTCTAAGGTTAAGTCCTTCTTTTGTTCATTGTTTATAATGACGAGACGGGTACTTATATCGACTTTCCAAACTGGCACCCCAGAAACGATGTACAGGTGATTGTGGACTTTCAGTTTGGTTGCTTGAAGATCAACCTTGCGACCATTTACCGTCAACGACTCAAAAAATAAATTGCTTTCCCCTTTCAATAAAATGTAATAAGCCATTTGCTTCAATTTCAATTTCCCAATCATTCGGTCATGCTTAAAAACAGCGCCGCCGCTCAATATGAGGTTCCCCTGGTTTGCATTGATCTGTTCATATCGGTCTGTCGTGGACAACAGCTTTGATCCGCTAATGCTCAGCATAGGCATCACAGTTAGTATCGAAGATTCCATATTTTCCACCAGATCTTTGACACGTGACTTCTTGCTCACTCTCCCAGTTGATTCGGACTGGATCTCAATCAGAGAACGGAGGTAACGTCCCGGCAGTCTCTCTAACGAGGTATATGTCATCATCACATCTGAAAGCGGCGAATCCGTAATGAATAAGTAGAGATTGGAGCGCCTATTATACATCCTCTCATAAAAGTTGAGAAATGGATTCAAGCCCTGTCTGGCATATCGTTCGGTAATAATTTCCGACTGGTACTGATCGGGAAACAGCTTCCGCGGTAAGATATCGGCCGTTTTAATCCCTAACTCTGCTATGCTGGACGCCTGAACTCTATACGTATAAACTGGGGACTTGATACCTCCCCCCTTCTGGGTAGCAATCGCCTCTGGATTAGCAATTTGATAATAGACAATCTGTTTATGGGTGTTCGGGTCCATATCTGCTCCTACCAGCTCTCCGATAGCCAATTGATTAATTTCAACCTTATCCCAACATCCAGTTAAGCAGCATAAACAAACTCCGATCATAATGTTCTTCCTTGTGAACCATTTCATGAGCTTCCCCTTTGCTTTCTCCTTGTTTGATTTATTTGAGGATAAGTTTTCATCCATGGCCGAGGTACTCTAATAAGGAGATCTTTCCAGTCAGATAAGGAGGTCGGAGCAACTGGAGAAAGATAAGGGACCCCGAACGATTTAATCGAAGCTAAATGCACCACGGTAAAGAGCACGCCGCATAATAAACCGAAAAATCCCATAAAACCTGCGAGCGCCATGTAGAAAAATTGAAGCAGCCGTTGTGTTATACCGAAACTATAGGATGGTGCAACAAAATTGGAGATCGCCGTAACCGCTACAACAATAACCATTGCGGCCGAAACGAGCCCTGCTGAAACTGCCGCTTCTCCCAATACCAACGCGCCAACAATGGAAATGGCCTGTCCAGCGATCCTAGGCATTCGAAGACCTGCTTCGCGTAACACTTCAAACATGACCATCATGATGATCGCTTCAACAAAAGCGGGAAAAGGGACCCCTACCCTCTGTGCTGAGAGGTTGATTAATAGAGAATGTGGAAGGAACTCCTGATGAAAGGATACGACGGCAATGTAGAGAGAAGGAACGAATACGGACAGCATAAAAGAGAGCATTCGCAGCCAGCGCAGGAGAGTGGCGATATTAGCTCTTTGATAATAATCTTCCGGTGCAATAAAGAATTGAAAGAAAGTGACCGGACCGACCAACGCGTCTGGAGTTCCATCCACGAGCACACCAACCCGTCCTTCCAACAGGTGAGACGCCATAACATCTGGCCGTTCTGTTTTCAACAGAGTAGAAAAAGGGGAAATGGTTTTATCCTGAATCCACTCTTCTACATAAGTGCTGTCCAAAATACTATCGATCTGGATCGAACGGACGCGTTTTCGGAATTCGTCTACTACTGCTACAGGGGCAAGACTCCCCAGGTAGAGTAAACTGACTTTCGTTTCCGTTTCCGTACCGATTATGAACTGCTCAATCCGAAAATGAATGTTTTTGATTCGTTTGCGTAGGAGAGATAAGTTGACAGCAATATCTTCTGTAAACCCTTCCTGCGGTCCTTGAACAGTAGATTCTATCAAGGGCTCCGTTACGTTTCGGTGAGGTGTCATGGACGCATCAAGCAACAGCACATGGCGTGACTTAGAGATAACTAACAAACATTTTCCCTTCAGCAAACTTTGAACACAGCGGTGAAAATCTGTGGTAAATGAAATAGAACTAAAGGGAATTCGGCTTTGTAACGTGTTGATGATGTTCTCCGATGAATCCAACTCGCTGTAGATGGGCTCTTCGGATAAGAAGTGAAGTAATTCATGTTCAATTTTATTTTTATCGACTAATGTTTCAATAAAAACACAAAAACCGTGAAGATTTTTTGATAAAGTAAAAGTGTGTATCACTAGATCAGGCGGATTGTGTAGGATGTCCTTTATTTGGTTAACAAAAGTTTTTGGATTGTTACCATCAAAGATAGGATAATCGGTCTGATTCGAATCGTTTTTTAGCATCCGCAAACTCCTCATTTTTACATTGCATTATCCCAGTATTACCATTAGGGTATTGAATATGCACCCCTAAGGAACGGGTGATTTGTATTTCGATGAATCCATAACGTACGTCAAAGGGTTTCAATGTAATTTACGAGTTTGAAAATAAGAGAGAGCTTCCTCCTCTTCCTCGAAACATCAAACCCTATGAATGCATGACAAAGGAATGAAGCGAAGTGATGATTTATTTATTGTTCATGTACAGAAAAGTATCCGGATTTCAACAATGCGACATATGATATCAGAATGCGGTAGATATGTTTCTTCATATGCAAAACGAAAGAGGGAACGAACAAAACGAATGCGGTGCCCTAGACTGCTTGGCTTCAATCGATCGGACTGCTGAGCTAGGTTTTCCTTAAGCAGAATCAAAGTTATTTCAGAGATATCTAAATCCCCGAGTTCCGTAACCAGCATCTTGAGCTGCAGGGCATAGGCTTTCAATGTATTTGGACTAAACCCTTGGATTCGCTTATCCGTTTCATATTGACGTCATAGTTCACTTAATATCATAATAAAACCTCCTATTAGAGCAATTAATACTAGTTTGCTTCTAATAGAAGGTTTTAGACTAATTTATTCAATTAGCGTTACCCGATTGTTGAACATCACATTAGTCTTTTGAATAGTATTATTGTACTGCGCAGCTGGAAAGTGTTCTTCTTAAAGATAAGTGCCCCTACTGATCAAAAAGAGATAGTGAGCTAATCATTTACATCTTCCTTGCATATTTCACCAACTAGCTGCCATAACGCGTTGTTTTCTTTATTTTTTCGGTCCAAGCCTATTACAATTTTTATAATTAAGGATTTGAATTCCTTTATTTTTTACATTAATCCTTAACAAATTTTTCAAAGGTAACTAATTATTTTGTCGTTTGTTAACTTCAATCGTAATGAACTCCGGTAAATAGCTGGGAGTACATCCTTTTGCTACTATTTCATCCTTGTAAAGACCCGCTTTCTCACCAAGTTTAATACAACGTGCACGATTCTTTTCATCATAAACGCCTATCCAACCTGCGGTGAAATTCATAGCCCATTGAACTTCCGGTTCTTCCTGCGTAATATTAGCTTCTAATGTAGATAGTAAGTCTGCGGTGTCATCAGGCGGTGTTTGTCCAGTCCATCTCAATCGCGCTTGATAATACCAGAAAGCTCGCCTTTGAAGAGCAGAAGGGCTATTTTCCCATGACTCCATCAATGCAATTGTCTTCTTGTCTTTGGTGAGCTGATTAGCCATTAACCAATCCATTAAGTTATTTCGCTTATCAAAAGTGTGAGTCTGCATATCCTTATCAAGCTTATTTAGCACTTCTTGTGAAAGAAGTTTTTTATCCATAATTAAGATTGCTAATAGTCTGGGCAAAAACTCTTCGGTTGACCAAAGTTCCATAGCTAGTTCGTGATCTTTTTTAATGTCCTTTGCGATTTTTCGTAAGTCGCCTAGCTTAGTTTTACTATTGATCTGAGGTAGAATGTTTTCTGTTTTTGAAGAACGTTTTATTTCTGCACCTTTATTTTCATTCATTTTATACAACTCCTTTATTAAAGCACTGTTTCATAATATGTCCTTGATGGGATATATCAAGAACTTAATTTCGTTATAAGTCTTATTGCAGTGGTGTGCCTCCAAAGTTTACCTTTTTAATATTCTAACATTATTAAAGCTTTCTCCAACTGCCGCCAGTCTAATACTATTTTTTCTCTGGATAGCGACAGCCAAGGACGAGAAAATAGAATCCTAGACTGTCGCTGTTCCATTGAACTAACGTTACCCGTTAGTTTAACGATTATCTATCAGGTACTTGTATAGTAAGCTCTTCTAATGAGCCATCTGTAATCATTGCACTTTTGTATCTTAGAGTCCATACCGCTGATTTTTCATCATAATTCACTTCTTTGACAACAAGGATGTTAACATTTGAAATGTCTTTATTTGTAAGTGCTTTACGTATTATTTCGTCAGGAGAAAGTATTGCTTTTTCAGGTTTTTTTATTTCGGCAATCTTGACCTTCGCCGCCTTTCCCTGACCAGGGTAAGAAGTAGCCAATTCACCCTCAAACCATACATGAACGATTTCTCCTACTTTCACATCTGAAGGGATGTTTGAAACCCATACTGCGTCGTAGAACTCTTTCCTTGTTTGGTTTATTTCTTTACTGAAGGAACTAACTACTAATGCTCTTTGATTTTCAATCTTCGTAATATAGCCAATAAATTCAGGTGAATTGGATTGATTAGTTTCGGATAAAGAGGATTGCTTTGATTCAATTTTGGCGTTACAAGCACTAAGAAAAAGTGATGTAAACAAAAGGAATAACATAAAAATCTGTTTCATTTGGCAACCTCCTTGCTTTTTTACACAATCGACGTTGTAATCATTTGATATGTTGCTATTGATTAGCACTATCCTGCCCGTTCGTATTATGAGGTCACCAGAAGCTCGTTGTAATTGCCGGTGTCGACCCTAGCGACTTCTCTTCCGGCAAGTTTACAGCAACCCGAAATAGGATTACCAAACGCGGTTCCAGAAGACTTCGAACAACCTTAAATCTAGCCATACGATGCGGCCTGCGCAGCTCACGCAACCAAAAACTCCGAGCCTTTTACGATAAAAAGCGTGCCGATGGCAAGCCGTTTAAAGTGGCTGTTATTGCCTGTGTAAATAAGCTCATTCACTGGATTTTCGCGATTCTTACCCATAAAGAAGCATTTCGTCTGACCTTATCAGGAAACACTATCCTGCTTAGGAAATCTTCTCCATCCACCTATGGATGGTTATTTGGCATGCTCTTTTTTCAGTATAACATCATAGGCTTATCCATTAAGTTTTAAATATTGACAAGCTATTAGCTGGAATAGCTTAACGCCTGCCAGTACAGATGTACAAAATTTCTTATTTTGTGAAGATGTAAAAGGAAAAAGGAGCTGCCACGGCAGCTCCTTCATCGGTTATGGATGTCGAAAGTACTAAAGTGTATTGTTACACATTATCCTTGAGACGTTTTATGCTTGATCAAGTACTCCCAATGTCTCTAGAGATGCCATTTGTTTTTGCGCTTTAGTTACTTGATTGCGTTCGTGGTTGAATTCGTTTGATTCACTGTATTTAGCAGGAACTTCTTTGGTCTGATCTGCTTTTCCTATGGCCGTCCTCCTGCGTATGATGACTAACTGCAAGATGGGAATTATCAGGTGAAAGAACATGATCGTTGTTGCACTGTGTGGCATAACCCGACTCGACGACAGTGCTCGTACGAGAAACGATATCAAAGGCAAATATTCTTCCCAAACTGTTATAAATGAGCGTCTTGCCGTCGCGGGTCCAGTTGGGCGCTTCTATCAGATCGTCGAAATGGGATAATACCATGCGCTCCCCAGTCTGAACATTCACGGTCTCCAGCATGCTGACGACATGGCGTCCGATTATTTTCTGCGGCTGCTTTAGCGGATTCATGAATTGTCCCCTTTTCTTTCCCTGGTAAATCACCTATTATATGCGATTTACCGTCCCTGCAGGAAGTTATGTTGTTTGCCCGGCGCTTTGCTTGAATTTGTATCTGACCGCTGATAACAGCCGAACGACTATATAAAGTATCAGAAACAGGACCATGAATCCGGCCGAGATCCGGTACATGAAAGCATAATCGGACATGGATGAAACGGCACCCAAAATCAAGGCTCCGACCGCTATACCCAGATCAGTCGTATTATAGAACATGCTGTTGGCCATGCCGTACTGCTGCGGCGTGCCGGAACGAAGCATCCATGCCTGCAATGTGGGTTGAATGGACCCAAAGCCGAGTCCATATAACAGGGCGGACAAAATCAGCATCGGCATCGTTGTTGTGTAGGATAGAACCATTAGCGCAGACACAACGCTGATCGCGGCAGGGATGAGAACAGCAGCATGTCCGAAACGATCGAATATTTTGCCTGAAACGGGCCGGATAATGATCACTGCAATCGCATTGAACAAAAAGAACAGGCCGACCTGCTCCAAATGAACAGATTCCCCGAACAAGGCGATAAAGCTGAGCAGACCGCCATAGGTCACAGCCAAAATAACATTAAGCAGTCCGGGGATTAATAATTTGGCATGGAATAATTGCTTGGAAGCGGAGCCTGCTGCTGGCACTGTTTTCTTGCTGGTATCAGGCGGAATCGCCCGCGATAGCAGCAGAATGGGAAAAATAAGCAGGATGGTCGCCGTGCCAAGCATGGCAAGTGTCGTGAATCCTGCATGCTTCATCACGCTTAATCCGATAATCGGTCCAACAGACATAGCCAGACTGGTTGAAAGGCCGAAATAACCGATGCCTTCCCCCATCCTTTTGCCTGGAATAATTTGAGATACCAGCGTTGGAATAATCGTACTCGCCATTCCGAACCCGATCCCAAAACCAACCCGCATGACAAGCAGCATACCGACTGAACCCGCGGCAACAGACATTACGGTGAACAGACAAGCGGCAGCAAGTCCCGCATACAAAATCACATTGCGACGCACTTTACGCATAAGTTGGGCGGTTAATAACCGGGTAATAATTGTTGAACCAGCGAACACGCTAATGATTAGACTTACGGTCATATCGTCAGCCTGAAAAGCGGATTTCACATAGGCCGGGAAAGCGGCAAGCAGCATCTGCAAATTCAAAAACAACAGCAGGGTGCTAAGGGTCAGAATCAGAAAAGGTTTGGTCCAAAGCCTGGAACTGCTTTCTTGGGACTGCATATTTTTATGCTCCTTCCGGACATTATGATAATTGGCTCACATGATGATTAATCCGCAGAAGAAGCTTCATGATCATTTCATGCTCCTCAACCGTCATGCATTGTTTGATTTCCTGGTTTACCTGCATTTCAACCGGGAGGGTCTCCATGATCAGCGAAGCGCCTTTCTCTGTGCTGTGTACTTGAAAGGAACGTCTGTCGTTCTCCGCCATCTTGCGGCAGATCAGCCCCTTTTCTTCCAAATGATCGAGAATCCGGGTCGTCGTCGGCTTATCCTTACCCGCCAACTCAGCAATTTCCTTCTGGATCAAACCCTCTGTCTGATCGACCTGGAACAGCACCGACCACTGCTCCGTTGTAATCTCATAATCCTTAAGGCGGGTCTGAAGGACATTCGTCATCTTGCGGTACGTGATGCCCATCAAAGCACCAAGCGATCGTTCTAGCACATTTTCATTTGCCGTCATAACCATCCTCCTTCTTAATTAGTTGTTTTAACAACTATATATAGAACAACTGTTTTTGTCAACAGAAGAAGAACCGGCTAACGTCCTCCTTATCGGAGACAGGACGAAGCTTTAACCTTTCCGATAATTAAAAAACCGTCAGGGTAGATCTCCCTGACGGTCCTTTAGGTTCTGCGCACATCGGAAATGTTGTACTCATACCCGTGAATTCCTTTGTAATACTCCGCGTACATCTCTCCTCCACAATCCTCGCATGAGAATTGAGGGAGCACAAGGGGATCGCCTCCATCCATACGGTCAAAGTCCCGTACCATCTGAAGGGGAATGCGTTCTTCTCCGTTGCAGTTGAGGCATATGTACTTAACCTGCCCGTTTGTGAGTGGGTTCTTTTTTTTCGTTTTGGCTGGTTTGCGCTTCTTGGACACCGGTGAGATAACGAATCATCCTTTCTAGACAAACGTGGGTTATCCGGCAACGGACATACTTCACCCGCAATTTCCCCTCCTGTAGACAGACCTCCCCCTTGTATTCATAGTCACATTCACATTTTGGACAGACTAGTGTGCCCGACCCGTTCACGCCAGGTTCTGCGTCGGAGGATACGCCGGATTCTCACTACCCATTTCCGGCTCACCTTCTGCCAGGCACTCATCAACTTCTTGCTCACGCCCTTTGTTCACCGTGAGTAGACCCCATAGTAGCGAATCGTCTTGAAATGCTCATCCGGAATGTGCCGAATCAATCGCTTGATGAACGCTTCCACCGTCAAGCGCTCGGTCTTTTCCTCGTCGCTGGTTTTATCATGGTAGTTGAACACCACGTATTCTCCGTCATATTCCTTGATCCGTTTCCTTGCTATGGCTGGGCGCCGGATGTATCGGCCTATGTATCGCAGCTGCTCACGAATGGACCCCCGCTGTTTCGGGGCATGCACATAGAAGCCTTCAGCATTTTCCGTATACGCTTTTTGCAATCTTGCTTGAACCTGCCTCTTCTCCGCTCCGGAAAGATGACTGCGAATTAGTTTTAACACTACGACCTGCCACTGCTTGCGCAGCATCTCAAACGGTATGAAGTCGTAGGTTTTCCACTCTCCATTTTTTTCACCCCCCCATCGTCACGAGCATATGGACATGGGGATTAAAGTTCATCCTCGAACCAAATGTATGTAAGCCCACGATGACGCCAGGCGTCACCTTGAGCTTTTTTTGAAAATAATCTTATACCACGCGCACTGCTTCATCCATGTAGGCTTTGAGCAAATGGCGGTGCACCAAAAAGACATCCCACAGCCCCTCGTCTATCGTAAATACAACGTGACGATGGTGGACCTGCAGCACATCATCCAGAAGCAGCCTGCTCCATTCCTCGGTTTCCCCACAAGAGCAGGTGGTGCAAAACCGACTTTTGCACCGATACGGCACCATTTTCAGATCATGACATCCTTCGCACACCATGAGCTTGAAGCCGTTCCGCGGATCTCCACATTTCCGGAACTTCTCCACTTGTTTCAGCACGCATGGTCGTATCCGGTTACGATTCTTTTCTACAAATTGTTCCCAATGACGGTTCTCATCGAAAAATATCCGCTTTAAGATATTCGCTTCCATACCATCATTTTAACTCATCCTCCGTTTGCCTGAAAAGATATAAATTCTTTAATGTAAAAAAAACCACCCCGAAGGGTGGTCCGTACTCATGATGAGCACTATAGGATTTGGATAGGAGTGGAGAGTCCTGTCCTAAACCTGTAGCTTTTAGAGTAACGTACTTTCTTACCGTGCCTGATGCCAATCGTGCCGCTTTCAACAGCATTCAAAACCACTATTTCTTCATAATAGGAATGCTCCCTCTATGGAGAATCACTTTTCTCTCAGCTTTGCTTCAACCGTTCTGCTTGTTTTGCTAAGTATTCCTTCAACATGGTTAACGTTACATCCGTTATACTCAGGTCGCCTAGCCCCAACATCAACATTTTGTGCTGAAGCGAATATGCTTTTAGTGTTTTTGAACTGAATCCTTGAATCCGTTTATCAGCTTCATACAACCTTCATAACTCACTTAAGTTCATAAATAAAACCTCCCTTTAGAAGCTATTAAATCTAGTTTGCTTCTAAGGAGAGGTTTTAATCTGTATCTTGTATTGAACTGGCGTTTCCCGTTAGCGCAAGAGCGTAATGAATTTTTTCGTCCTGACTGAACTTTCAATTGTCACCAAATTCTCCACCAAGGTTTGTTTAATTTCTTAAATTCATTAATATCTAATTCAAAACCATCGAACTTTGTATTCGTATCAACTGCGGAAATCATCAATATATCAGCTAGTTCTTCTAATACTTCATTACTCATTCTGCAAACTGGAGTTATTAGTTCTATTATGTACTTTGAGCCCTCATCTTGTTTGATTATGGTTAACTCAAAATCAGTTTTGAATTGTGCCTCCAACCCTTTTGCTTGTTCATACAAATTAGAAACTAAATACGCCCTAATACGTCCTTTATCTCCTTTTCTTACTCCCTTATCACAAAGAGTCTGCCAAAGTTTTTTTGTAATTTCATGCTGTTTTCGTCTTTCAAGCGGGTCAATTTTCTCGATTCCAACGTAAACACTCACTAAGAATTCCCCCCGAGTCTTTAATTATTATAGAACTAAATCCGAACTTAATGATATTCGCGATAAGACTCAGCTATCCTGCCCGTTCGTATTATGGTTCAAATAGATGGATCCTTATCATAGCCTTTAGCAGATAGGTCAATTAATGAGCAATAAAAAAAGCCACCTGGAAAGGTGGCTTGCACTCAAACAGAGTGCAAAAGTATATATAGGAGTGGAGAGTCCTGTTCTAAACCTGTAGCTTTAAATGTCTATCACAAACACACAACATCCTCTAGTACTTTCTATCTGAGCCTGTAATTAATCACTGTTTTGTTTAGATTTAAATAGTTAACACTATTAATCCTCCCAAACATCTTCCATTAACTTTTTAATCTCATTTTCTCTTTGTTTAGTTGCCTTTATATCTAAAATCCATAAACCGTCCATCAGGATTACTACATCACCAGCTTTAGCATTTGAAAAAACTGTGCTTTTATTAAAATCTCTTGTTTGTCCTCCAATTTCTATGACAACACAATCACCTTCAAAACGATCAATAATTCCCCTCACCTGTAACCACTCCTTTTTTTATTATTCACATGCGACTCCATCTCCATCACGATCAAGCTTAGAGCTGTAACCTGAGTCACCTTTTTGTAAAGGTGATTTTCCAGCTTCTCTGACTGCCGCACAGTTTGCATACGATACAGATTCTTGTTTCGGTTTCTCTGAAGGTTTCGGTGTTGATTTAGGTGTTTGTGTAGCTATTGGTTTAGATGTTGCTGAATCCATCTTCCATTCATCTTGAGATGTTATTATTTTCTTACCATCAGTTGTGAAAACAATCGTGCCTTGCTTATCATTTCGATAAATCTTGATCTTCTTATAATTGATTCGTTTTAAAATCTCATTGGTTGGATGACCATAACTGTTTTTCCCTACTTGTATAACTGCATACTTAGGATTAACAGCATTCAAAAACGTTTGAGTTGTGGATGAGTTAGAACCATGATGCTCTAAAAATAGTACATCGGATTTGATGTTTTCTTTTGATTTAATTATGTCATTCTCACTCTTGGTTTCAGCATCACCCATCATCAAAAAGGATGTACTGCCGTGTGTGAGTTTAATTACCGCGTTTAAATCATCATTCATTTTATTAAAACTTCCTCAAAGCGATAATATTATTTATTTAAATATTATTTTTTCAACAATTTTTAGTGTTACTCAGCAGTTTTTTTACAAACCACTGCAATTCTGTAACATGTAAATTTACAATGTACCTCTATAATGAAATCTATAACTTACTTCAACATAAGGAGATTACAATAACATGAACAGCAAGTTTAAGTCTTTAATTTTCACCTCAGCTGCCTTTTTAGTGCTCACACAGGGTGTGGCAACGGTATCTGCAGCAGAGATTACTACTTCCGCTAATACTACTGGAAAGTGGATGTCAGGGGAGTTACACGTGCATACCGTACAATCGGCTGATGCATCGGAGCAATATGTGGAAATGAAAAATATACTCGACGCAGCATTTCGAGAAAATCTTAACGATTTTCCTTCCGCAGCAGGTATTTCACTGAAGTACGGAAATCCTTTTGATTTCGTAATGCTATCGGATCATCTTCGCGATTCACCGCGAGACCCAGAAGGCAAGGCTAAATTAACTGCTCGTTGGGAAGCGATTAAAGATCAGCAGGACAAGATTACACAGCTCAAAAATGCTGGAAAATATAAAGATAAATTGATTTACTCTGGTTTTGAGTGGGACATGATGGGTTTGGATCATGGTTCTGTAGGTATTATTGATTCTAAAAGTAATGAAGTGCCGATTGAGGGTATTCACGAATTCGAGTGGCTGTACAGCTACGATACAGCTCCAGCTAGGTTTAATTTAGATGAAGCTGCAAAGTGGGGACCAAGACCTGCTAAGAATGATTTGAAGCCTGATAAAAGTAAAACTGTCGAAGCCATTGAGTGGCTGAAAAAGAATTACCCAGAGAGCTATGTGATGTTTAATCATCCTTCTAGACATAATGGCGACTCGACAGGTGTTGTCACGATCGAGGACCTTCGCAAGCTGAATGATGTTGCTCCTGAAATCGTGTTTAGTATGGAAGGGATGCCGGGTAACCAGATGGCAGCCGGTAAGAACAGAGCCGAATTAGATGACATCTACGGTGGAGCTGACGTTATGGTCGCAAAAGTCGGCGGCATGTGGGATGCTATGCTTGGTGAAGGTCGCCATTTCTGGAATTTTACGAATTCAGACTTCCATTTTAAGGTGAGCAGCAATCGAAAGTATTCAAGTGGTTACTGGCCTAGTGAATACTCAAGAAACTATACTTGGGTCGAGGGTAATACCTTTAAGGATGTTGTAAATGGTATGCGTTCCGGTAAATCCTACTCTGTTTATGGCGATCTCATCAATGATCTTGACTTTAAAGTAACTGGAAATGGCAATCAAGCTGAGATGGGTGAGAATCTTCAAGTAACAGAAGGGGATCTTACGACAATATCGATTCGCTTCAAGAGTCCAGACCATAATAACTATGAACAAATTACTGCGCATGAATCGACTGTTACTAATAATGTAAATGTCGATCATGTTGATCTAATCTCTGGAGAAGTGACTGGCAAAATAGACAAAAGTGAATATGCTAGTAATACAACAAATGAAACGACGAAAGTGATTAAACGTTTTACGAAAGAAGATTGGGGACAACCAGATGCTGAGGGCTATTATACGGTCTCCTATAAAGTGCCCGCAGATAAAAACCGCTATTATCGTTTGCGCGGTACGAACCTGGGTACAGATGTTGAAGGCTTCACAACTAACGGCGAGCCTTTAAAAGATAAATCGTATGACTATTCAAATACTCCAACTGAGCAGGAGAACGAAGAACGTTTCAATAATATTAACGACCGTAGCTATACAGGCTTGTGGTTTTACTCCAACCCGATCTTTGTTAATGTAGCGGCATTCAGTGACGAGCAGGCAATTACCGATACGATTGCTAATGTAACGTCAACACTTGGTAATACAAGTGCGATTACCAGTAATGTTGCTCTTCCTGCTGAAGGCGTGCACGGAACAGGAATTGTATGGAAGAGCAGTAATGTGAATGTCATTCGCATCGATAACAATAATGCGGTAGTTACACGTCCATCCGCTGGCATGGGTGATATGACTGTCATGTTGACTGCAACGATAACTCGCGGTGAGAAAAGTGAAGATAAACAGTATACCTTTATTGTGAAGGCATACCCTATTATCAGCGTGCCGGATAATGGATCTAATAAGCCGAATGCTTCCGTTTCAGGTAGCGGAGGAACTGTTGCGGCATCTTCAAACGGAACGGTTACAATAACTCCAGATAAAGGCTATCAAGTGAAAGATGTAACAATCAATGGAGTATCTAAAGGAGCACTCACTGTATTGACTGGTCTGAAATCTTCTGATCAGGTTGTTGTGACCTTTGAGATCATACCAACTGAGCCTACTAAACCTGCTGTTACGTTTAATGATGTTACAAACCACTGGGCGTCTTCATCCATCAACTATGTTGTAAAACGTGAACTGTTCACGGGTACCGCGGCAAATACGTTTAGCCCAGACGGAACCATGACTCGTGGTATGCTGGTTACGGTTATGCACCGCTTAGCTGGTAAGCCTAATGCAGGGTCAACTCACTTCAAAGATGTGATTAAGAATGCATATTACAGTGATGCAATAGCTTGGGCAAGTCAAAATCACATCGTAAATGGGGTTGATAGTACTCATTTTGCTCCAGATCAGGCAATCACTCGTGAACAGCTTGCACAGTTGTTCTTCAATTATGCAAAAGCTAACAAATTTAATGTTAACGCTAGTCAGTCCTTATCCGCATTCACAGATGCAAACCAAATCTCTACTTGGGCAACTGATGCGATGAAGTGGTCCGTTAACAACCATTTACTTTACGGTAAAGGGAAAGGGCTACTTGATCCGAAGGGTATCGTGACGCGTGCTGAAGTTGCAGCGATTATAAATCGTTTTATGATTAACTTCAACATGTAATTACCTTTTTTGAAACCTAGTACACCCCTTAGAATATTCATGTGGCAAAAGCCCAGCAGGCTTAACTGATGAATGCTAAGGGGTGCATTTTTTGTGACTTGATTTTCAAGCCTATTTTATAACTGATAGGGGAAGATCCAACATTTTGAAGGTTTTATACGCTAAGCATTAGCGGACGCTCCAAGCAGCTTTGCGAGCCTCATGGACCTGCTTAAAATGCACTCTGCGATTGTAATCAGACATGTCTTACACCCTGCTTTCCTTTGATACGCTCCAAACGTCCAAAAACGATGTTGCCTTTTCTGATCGTCTCATAGATGCTGGTCAGACAATCAAGGTTCTTTTAGTTTTTCTCCGCAATTTTCATCGCGGCCATAATGTTTTGCGACTTCTATCATTTTTGAGGTGGATTGAATATGAATATCATACTTAGGAAAGTCCATGTCAAAGAGACCTACAGCTAAGTCTTTACATGGGCTGCCGCCGTTACAGGTTAAACAGAGAGGTTCTTCTGCGTATGGGCAATTACATTTTCATGTGCCCTATAGGAGCCATAGGGATTATCGATCACATTTAGCTTTTGATCACGCTAGTGCGTTTCCAGAATATCGTATGGAATTTCTTCATCCATATGAATCTCATGGATTTCCCCATTCATATCAAAGCTAAATACACCTTGTTCGCCACCGTTTCAAATGCGCTGGGCAAAGGATTATCTTCGTATCCCAGTCACACGCCTCCCCCATACGATAGGACTTTTTTTCCACAGATAACCATCTATGACAACGTTAGATTACAGCATCAGCTGATGACCGAAAAATTCGGAATTCAAAAGATTGCTCCTATAATCCTAGACCAATTACGAAGCGGAAATGAGCTCAAGCTTTATAGTCAATTATAGAAATAAAAAAAGCCACCCGGAAGAGTGGCCTGCACTCAAGAAGAGTGCAAAAGTATAGATAGGAGTGGAGAGTCCCGTCCTGAAAATGTAACTTTTTGGTGTTACATACGTTTTTATCTTTCTACATCATTCTAGCCAACGGTTAATAATGAATTTATTCGACAGAAAGTATTCTTACCCATAAGGAAGCATTTCGATTGATCTAAGAAGGAAAAAATATTCAACTTAGGAAAACCTCCCCATCCTCCAATGGATGGTTTTGGCATGCTCTTTTTTCAGTATAACATCATGGACTTTATCCATTAAGTTTTAAATATTGACAAGCTATTAGCTAGAATCATATTATGGTTCAACTAGATATATCCTTATACCGCAGACATTGTCAGATAGGTCACCTTATAAACAAAAAAAAACCACCCCGAAGGGTGGTCCGTACTCATGATGAGCACTATAGGATTTGGATAGGAGTGGAGAGAAACCATACTGTACCTTTATTATATGTATACGCTTCCATTTTGTCAATAAGCGTTTTCATTTTGTTCGAAATAAATTGTAAACGCTTTTTTTAATCAAAAATGACGAACACCCGATTAAAGGTGTACGTCATAGCCTTTAGCAGTAAGTACGATAACAGCCTGATCCAGATACTCTTGACTCCGGAATGAAAGTCTCAGAACGCCTGGCACGTCTTCTCTGCTCTCAATAATATGAATGTTGCTCAGGTTGATAAGGCTGTTCCCAAGCTCACTTGTGATCTTACCGATAATACCTGGATGATCTGGAATATCGACATAACAGTCAAATGCAGAATGGATCATGCCTTTGCGGCGCTCAGGCATTTTGCTGCGGAATTGACCTGCTGTTTCAAAAGCTTCAGCAATCGCATCCCCATCTGAACTCTCCAGCATAGACACAAATTTATCCGTTTCCTTGCTCCAATCGCGCAGCAGCTCAAGCAAAACCTTGCGATTATTAATTAATATATCACGCCAAATAATCGAATCGCTTGATGCTATCCGTGTAATATCGCGGAAGCCTCCTGCTGCTAACGATTCATAGAGCATATTATTTTCGTTATATCCGCGAACCTGATTCACAAGCGATACGGCAATGATATGCGGCAAATGGCTTATCGCGCCTGCTATCTCATCATGCTCTTTCGCATCAACTTTTACGATATTCGCTTTCGTATGGCTGAGTAGATCAACTAGACGCTCCACTGCTTCCTCAGGCGTATTCTCATCAGGTGTCAGCACATAGAAGGCGTTCTCGTATAGATGCGATGAAGCCGCTTCAACTCCTGTACGCTCAGAGCCAGCCATCGGATGCCCGCCAATAAAAGTAGCTTGTCCAAAATCAAGTGATTTTGCACATGCCATAACAGAAGCCTTCGTGCTCCCAGCATCTGTAATGATACAGCCGGGTTTTAATTTAAACGCACTGAGCTTCTCGATATACTCCTCAATGTTGCCGACCGGTACACAAACGAATATAAAATCTGCTTGCTCGGCCGCTTCTTGCATTGAAGTCGTTGCAAAATCAACCACACCCCGCTGCATGTACTTCTCTACCTGCGAGGGACGGTTTGAATGTCCGATTACTGTAATATCTGGTTTTCCTTTAAAACAAAGGGCGATCGAACCACCGATCAGCCCTACTCCAAAAATCGCTACAGTCGTCATAACTTTATCCTTGCACCGCCGATTCCTGCAAAACCTGTTCTAGTGCTGTAATGAATTTTTCATTTTGCTCACTTGTACCAACTGTAATCCGAATATGATTCGGGTAGTAAGTCCAACGCGGTCTTGAAATAATTCCTCTGCGCAGCAATCCGTCGAATACTTCAGGTGATGGACGCTTCACATCTACCATTACGAAGTTGCCGTATGCAGGGAAGTAAGATAAGCCAAGGCGATCAAATTGCTCCGACAAATAAGCAAGACCTTGTTTATTTTGGTCACGACAATATTCAATAAATGCTTTGTCAGCAAGTGCTGCTTTCGCTGCAGCTTGTGCCGCTCGCGACGTGTTGAATGGTTCACGCACCTGATTCGTATAACGAATGACATCAGGATGCCCAACGCCATAACCAATCCGCAATGCAGCTAGGCCAAAAATTTTCGAAAAAGTTCTCAGCACGATTAAATTGCGGTGCTCGCGCAGCAATTGTATTCCGTCTGGAAACTGCGGATCATCGATATATTCTCCGTAGGCTTCATCAAGTACAACAAGTACGTTCGTCGGCACCTGCTGCAAAAAATCAGAAAGCTCAGGCAGTGTGACAATGGTACCCGTTGGATTATTCGGATTGCAAATCCAAATGATTTTAGTTCGCTCAGTAATTTTAGACAGCATTGCAGGCAAATCATGCTTGCCTTCTTTTAGAGGAACCTCTATGATCGTTGCATTCTCAATTTCTGCATTATGCTTGTATTGCGGAAAAGTTTCGTCCGCCATAATCGTTTCGTCGCCAGGAACGATAAACGCTCTATTAATCATAAGAATAATTTCACTGGAGCCCGTGCCAAAAATAATTTGGTTCGTATCTACGCCAAGCTCTTCCGCAAGTGCAGCCGTTAGTTCAACGCTCGCACCATCTGGATAAATATTAAAATTGCCTAATTCTTCAATGACTGCTGCTTTAACTTGTTCAGAACAGCCAAACGGATTTTCATTAGATGCAAGTTTGATGACTTCTTTTAACCCTAGCTCCCTCTTAACATCTTCAACCGGCTTTCCAGGTTGATAGACGGGAAGGTGGACGATATTACTTTTGGGCTGCATGAGCCGTTCACCTCTTTTATAATTGACTAGTCTCATTACTCGACATCCATTGTCTCATATCTGTGTTAGGTTTTAAAGTTTTTTTAACACAAGATTGGTCTATTGCGCAAGATTATATCGAAAATGTGATATATGTTTAATGAACTTATGATGCAAAAGGGTCTTTTTTTAATCAATGGTTCAGTTTCTGTATAAAAAATGAAGTGAAGAACATCCGCTTCCATGCCAAAAACAGTTCAAAACCATCGCTTGAAACAGTCTATTTAATTTCTTCATTCAAATAACGGACATCAGATCCCTTATTTAATGATAATCATGCTTTATCTCGATATAACGGACATAGGATCCCTTATTTCTTAAATTTACATACAATTGAACGCCTTTTAGATAAAATAGCGGATTCTATGTCCGTTAAATAATAATTTTAGTCAATTATTCTAAAATAACGGATCCTATGTCCCTAAGCTATCTTCAAAAGTTACTCTTCAAATCAACAGCTTCGTACTTCTCCATTTATCCTTGTGCTTTACCTTCCGTCCTCTCCACCCCCGAACCACCGTGCCGAAATCCCTCCCAAACAGCTCCCTGCTACAAATCCCCCTCTTATCCCGATAAAGCAAAAAAAGCTCTCCTAGACCAAGTCTAGAGAGCTTTCCGCTATTTTTAATATCCTATGTCAATTACAAGCCACTTCCGCAGCGTATAACTTCAATTATCTAAAATAGTCTGCTTACCCTTTAAGCTGAGCAACAAAATCGCCGATTTGTTTAAGTCCCGCTTCACGCGTATCAGCAGAATTCAGCAGTGGAATGGCATCTTCTATCGTACGCACAATCGCACTGCCCACGATCACGCCGTCACATTGCTTTTCAAAGCGAGC
This sequence comes from Paenibacillus sp. NRS-1760, assembly GCF_050467785.1. Lineage (NCBI taxonomy): Bacteria > Bacillati > Bacillota > Bacilli > Caryophanales > Paenibacillaceae > Paenibacillus > Paenibacillus sp. NRS-1760. The sequence continues at coordinate 24,722 of NZ_JBITPK010000011.1, forward strand.
AACCTGCTCACGGCTTGAAATGCCAAAGCCTACCGCGATTGGCAGGTCTGTCGCTTCACGAACCATCGAGAGGAATTCATCAATACCCGTATGAAAATCAGCTCTCACGCCTGTTACGCCAAGTGATGAAACGCAGTAGACAAATCCTTTTGCTTTGCGTGAAATACGTGTAACCCGATCCTTAGATGTCGGTGCCACAAGAGGAATAAGATGTACATTAGCTGCTTCCGCAAGCTGCCTAACCTCTTCATCTTCTTCGATTGGCAAGTCAGGAATAATAAGACCACTGATGCCTTTGCTCTGTACAAGCTCGAAAAACGCTTCAAGCCCATATTGAAACACCGGGTTGTAATAAGTGAACAATATGAATGGAATTTTAACGCCGGCCTCACGCGATTGTTCAGCTATTTCAATACAATCCTTAATTGTAATGCTGTTATGGCGCAATGCTCGCTCAGATGCACGCTGGATAACAGGACCATCCGCTAGCGGGTCGGAATACGGCACGCCAAGCTCGATCATGTCAGCGCCTGCCTTCTCGAGCGTTTGGATGATAGCAACCGAAGTGGCTAGATCAGGATCACCCATCGTAACAAAAGGAATTAGCGCCGTTTTGCCTTCAGACTTCAGCCTTGCAAATGCTGTATCAATGAGATTCATGCTTATTTACCCCCAAGTAACCCATAATTGCTTCTACGTCCTTATCTCCACGTCCGGATAAGCTGACAACGACGACTTTGTCTTTATCAAGCGTAGGCGCAAGCTTAATCGTCTGAGCGATCGCATGTGCTGATTCCAGTGCTGGAATAATGCCTTCTGTGCGCGATAGCAGCTGCAACGCATCAAGCGCCTCGGCATCCGTTACAGGAACGTATTCAGCACGTCCGGAATCTTTCAAGTAGGCATGCTCTGGTCCAATACCAGGATAATCAAGTCCCGCTGAAATCGAATGAGCAGGTTGTACCTGTCCGTACTCATCCTGCAGCACATAGCTCATCGAGCCCTGGAATACACCGTGACGTCCTTTGGTCATTGTTGCCGCATGCTCAATCGTATCTACACCGAGGCCAGCAGCCTCAACGCCAAGCAGCTTCACGCTGTCATCATTGATAAATGGATAGAAGATACCCATTGCGTTGCTTCCACCGCCAACAGCTGCTACAACATAATCCGGCAATCGGCCTTCTTCTGTTAATATTTGCTTACGAGCCTCTTCGCCAATGATACGCTGGAAATCACGAACCATCATCGGATAAGGATGCGGGCCTGTAACTGAACCCAAAATGTAATACGTATCTTCAACATGGCTAACCCAATAGCGAAGGGTTTCATTACATGCATCTTTAAGTGTTCTCGTTCCAGACAGAACTGGCACAACTTCAGAGCCAAGCAGCTGCATCCGGAAAACATTAAGCTGCTGACGCTTCATATCTTCCTCGCCCATAAATACTTTGCATTCTAGACCAAGCAAAGCAGCAATCGTTGCAGAAGCAACGCCGTGTTGTCCTGCGCCTGTTTCTGCAATGATTTTTGATTTACCCATACGTTTGGCAAGTACGCCTTGACCAATCGTATTATTAATTTTATGTGCACCTGTATGGTTCAGGTCTTCACGTTTTAAGTAGATTTTTGCGCCGCCGAGATGCTCGCTAAGTCGTTCTGCATAGTATAGTGAAGTCGGACGACCTGAGTATTTATGCAACAAGTAAGTAACCTCGTCTTGAAATGCTTGGTCCTTGGAATAATGCTGATAAGCTTCCTCTAGCTCTAATAATGCTGTCATTAATGTTTCTGGCACATATCTACCGCCAAATTTGCCGAAGCGTCCATTCTCATCTGGTACTTGTGTCATGCTTCCATCACCCTTCTTACAAATAATCGGATTTTCTCGATATCTTTCCGTCCATCCGTCTCAACACCGCTTGATACGTCTATCCCGTTTGGCGCATATGTCTTTAGCAGCTCTTGCACATTTCCTTCATGCAGACCACCAGCTACATACAGAGTAATGCCAAGCTCTTCAGCTGCTTGCTTATATTCTTTTATCGCTTCCCAATCGAAGGTTTGACCCGTGCCGCCGCCAGGTGCGTCTATCAGTACGGCATCAACAGCTGCTCGGTATGGCGTTAACCGCTCTAGAGCAGACATTGGCGTGCTGCCCTCGGCTTCCTTCTTCATGGAAAATACTTTCCATACTTTAACGTTCAGCTGCTCACGCACCATTTGGCAAAACGCTGCCGATTCATTGCCATGCAATTGAATCACATCTAAAGGAGCTTCTAACAAAAGATTTTGCAGATTAGCAAAGGTTTCATTTACGAATACGCCAACCGTTCTCGGGCGCTCACCGCCAGCTGCCTTTAACTTCGCAGCTGCTGATATAAGCAGCGATGCAGTCGACTTTTCCACCAATCGCTTGCTGGGTGCAAAGATGAAGCCGATTTCGTGAATAGGCAATCCATCCATCTGCTGAATCGTTTGCACATCCATCAGACCACAAATTTTGATACGCGTCTGCTGCTTCATCGAACGGTTACCGCACCCATTAAATCAGTAACCGATTGTCCAACTTGCTCATGCCGCATAAAATATTCACCAATCAATACACCATGAGCACCGATTGACTTTAAGTAATCCATATCGCTATTACCCGCAATTCCGCTCTCACTAATGACAGTAACATTTTTCGGCATAAGTCCGATTAACTCTTCGGTCGTTTTTAGATCCGTAACGAATGTTTTCAAATCGCGGTTATTAATGCCGATGAGCGTTGCTTTGTCCAGCTCAAGAACGCCTTCCAGCTCATCTTTGTTGTGCACTTCTACGAGCACATCCATCCCAATCGACTTCGCAAGATCATGAAACTCACCAAGCTGCGTTGGCGTAAGAATAGCTGCTATGAGCAAGATTGCGTCCGCTCCGATTAAGCGAGCCTCATAAATTTGACGATGGTCAATCGTAAAATCTTTTCTTAATAGAGGTACCTTTACCGTTTTTTTCACGGCTTGCAGAAATTCATTAGATCCTTGAAAGTAATCACGATCCGTTAACACTGAAATACAATCCGTACCAGCTGCTTCATATTGTGCAGCAAGCGTGGTTGGCTCAAAATCAGCACGAATCAGTCCTTTTGATGGCGACGCCTTCTTTACCTCGGCAATCAATCCCATACTTCTGTTGCGGCCAGCTGCCGATAATGCATGTTCAAAGCCGCGGCATGCTTCCATCTCCGAAATTTGTTTCTCCACCTGTGCAAGGTCAAAGCGAGCCGCCAGCTCCTCAACCTCAGTTCGTTTTGTAGCTACAATTTTATCCAGAAACATTTGCCAACTCTCCTGTCGTATGAATAAGACTAACGAGCTTCCGCTGCGCCTCGCCTGAATCGATCACCTTGGCAGCAATCTCTGCACCCTCGCGAAGCGATTGTGCCTTCCCGCCTACATATATACATGCACCTGCGTTGGCAAGCACGATATCACGATAAGCACCGCGTTGCTCTCCTGAGAAAATAGAACGAATAAGTGCTGCGTTAACTTCCGGCTCACCACCCATAACATCCGCAATCGGCCACCGTGTTAGTCCAAGTTCCTCTGGCGTAACATCGTAGGTTTTCACAACACCGTTTAATAGCTCAGATATTTGTGTAGGTGCAGAGATGCTAATTTCATCAAGCCCATCATGGCTGCTTACAACCATTGCACGTTTCAGTCCAAGCTCACCAAGCACCTCGGCAACCGTAGAGGTGCGGCTCCGATCGTAGAATCCAAGAAGCTGTCTATCTGCTCCAGCTGGATTTGTGAGCGGGCCAAGCATGTTGAAGATTGTTCGAATACCAAGCTCACGCCGCGGAGCAGCAGCATGGCGAAGCGATGGATGATACAACTGCGCAAACATAAAGCAAATGCCGATATCCTCCAAGCATTGTGCGGCTTGTTCAGGAGTTATCGTAATTTGTACGCCAAGTGCCTCCAGCACATCAGCACTGCCCGTTTTCCCAGACATTGCGCGATTGCCATGCTTGGCAACTCGGATGCCTGCCGCCGCAGCAATAATGGAGGAAGCTGTTGAGATGTTGAATTTATGAATACCTGATCCTCCGGTGCCACATGTATCGAGCAAACCTTCTTGTTCGGTATGGAGATGGCTCGAATGCGCGCGCATTGCCTCAGCGAATCCGGTTATCTCGTCCTTCGTCTCGCCTTTCATCCGCAGCGCAGTTACGACTCCGGCTATTTGAACAGCTGTTGCTTCACCGTTCATGATGATGTTCATCACCATTTCTGCTTGCTGCCTCGTCAAACTTGAGCCGCCAATAAGCTGGTTCAGCGCTTGCTGCATCGTTATCGCTTCGGTTGCCTGCATTATTGACCAATCCCCTCTCCGACCTTGACGTAATAATCCGAGTTAATGGAATTGAAGGAATCCGGTGCACTTTTGGGCTGTGCAAAAATCGCTTCGGCCGCACGAATGGCTTTAAGGCTGCCTTTCGCCTTGTTGACCGTCTCCAAATATTCGCTCTCCGGAACAGAATCCCAAACGATTCCCGCTCCTGCTTGTACATACGCTTTGCCGTTCTTAAAAATAATGGTACGGATCGTAATACAAGTATCCATTGTGCCGCCAAAGCCCAAGTATCCAATAGCGCCTGCATATGCGCCGCGTGCTTCATTCTCCAGCTCCGCAATGATTTCCATCGCTCTTAATTTAGGTGCGCCAGATACTGTGCCTGCCGGTAAACAAGAGACAAATGCGTCAAAAAAGTCTTTATCCTTGTGCAGCTTGCCAGAAACGTTCGATACAATATGCATGACATGGGAGTAACGCTCAATTTCCATAAACGAATCACATGTTACCGAACCAAACTCCGATACGCGTCCGATGTCATTGCGGCCAAGATCAACCAGCATTAAATGCTCAGCACGCTCTTTCTCGTCTGCAAGTAGTTCTACCTCGTAAGCCTTATCCTCTTCCGGCGTCTTGCCGCGCGGCCTTGTTCCCGCAATCGGTCTTGTTTCCACACGGTCGCCCGTTACTTTCACTAGCGCTTCCGGCGAAGCGCCGACAATAACTTCCTCGCCCATTTTCAAATAATACATATACGGTGAAGGATTCATCATGCGGAGCACGCGATATACATGCAATGGATCAACATCTGTATCAATGCTAAAGCGCTGTGACAATACGACTTGGAAAATGTCACCTGCTCGAATGTACTGCTTCGCCTTCTCAATGTTTCCGATGAATTGCTCCTTGGTCACATTGGATTGTACATCACCTAACTCGTAATCAACTTCAATTGAGCGCCCAGTCGTTACTGGAATGGTCACCGGCTGCTGCAAACGTTCTATGGTTGCTTCAATTTTGGCAACTGCCGCTGCATAGCTCATCGCGATTTCCGCATCGGTAGAGCCTTCCGCGATATGAACATTTCCAACGATTTGCAGCTGCTGCTTAAAGTGGTCAAACACAATGATTTGATCACAAAACATAAACTGCATGTCATTCATATTCAAGTCGTCGATGCGGTGGGCAGGAAGCTTCTCATAATATTGCAGTAGGTCATAGCCAAAAAATCCGATTGCTCCACCTGTAAAAGGAGGAAGCTCTGGCAGCGACGGGCTGCGGAAGGAACGCAAATGAGCTTTTAGAAGCTCAATCGGCTTGTCATTAAGCACATGCTTCACGCCGTGATGCTCAAGCACCATCTCACCATTTTTACCGTAAAGCATCATGAACGGGTCCGTTCCTATAAACGAATAACGCGCCCATTTCGCTCCACCCTCGACACTCTCCAGCAGAAAAGCATGATCCTCTTTCGCAAAATGCTGGAATAGTCGAATTGGTGTTTCAGTGTCCGCCATCATATAGCGAACGATTGGAATTAAATTGTACTGACTGGCAAGACGGGTGACGTGCTGCAGCTCATTTGACATTCCGAACAACCTCCCTCAGTAGTGAAAATTCTATTATTAAAAACAAAAAAAGCTCCTGCCAGAGCAGGAGCGTTGGTTTAGATGATGACGGAAGTGTGTAAGCGGAAAAGACGCATGTGTAGATACGTTGAAGCAGCACTTTTACAATCCTGTGTGCCATTGCACATAAGATCGTTCAGCTTTTTCTCAAACTCGCGTATCTCTCATTGCCTAACTCTGCTTCTCTCAACTAATCTCGACTCATCTCTACTCAGCTCATAAAACTACTCTGCTACTCTCACTTACGTAACTAAATATACAACAACGTACAGCTATGCGTCAACAAAGGGATTTGTTCTTTATGAGCTAAAGTCAAAGCTTTATGCTTTAGACAAGTCTGGACGAAGCGCCTGCGCGCCGTTTAAATAAACGTGACGAATCTCCGCTTGCGTCTTGTCCGTGTTGATAAGAACCATTAATCTAATACAGCGTTCAAGACTGCCTTTAACCGGAACTTCAAGCGCGCACATAAGCGGAACAAGCTCCCAGCCCTTCATCTGGCGAATAGCTCTAGCAGGGAATGTCTCGTCCAGATCGCTCGTAACCGTCACGAACACGCTGCAAATATCGTCAGGCACGATCTCATTATCGGCCACAATTCCATTCAACATTTCAATTGTTGCATTCAAAATGGGTTGTTCTTCATTAGCATCTACAGTAATAGCACCACGAATTCCTCTAACACTCATTATTGTTGCACCTCCTGCTTTAATTGCTCTACGATCTCACGTACCCATTGGATGCGGACATCGGATTTTATTTCAACTGAACCTATTGCAGTTGGCACAACAAAAACCATCGTACCCTCAGCAAATTTCTTGTCATGCATCATTGCTTCCATAATCTTATCTACGTCCAAATGCTCAGGGAGCCGCACTGGCAGTCCTGCTTTCGCAAGAACGCGCTTCGTTATGGTATATACCTCTTCTGGAGCACCATATCGCATACCCAGCTTAGCCGAGCCTACCATCCCGATGGAAATGGCTTCCCCATGGAGCAGCTCCCCATATCCAGCTACCGCTTCTAGGGCATGGCCAATCGTATGACCCAGATTCAAGATCGCTCTCAAATCGTTTTCGCGCTCATCCTTCGATACGACTGCCGCCTTCACGCTGCAGCCTTTATACAAAGCATAACCAAGTGCTTCCGCATCAAGAGCGCGCAGTTTCTCCGCATTCTCTTCACACCATGCGACAAAGGATTCATCCCAAATTAGTCCGTGCTTGATCACTTCCGACAAACCAGCGCTTACTTCTCTTGGAGGAAGGGTTTGCAGCGTGTTCAGATCATACAGGACAAGCTCAGGCTGATGAAAAGCACCGATAATATTTTTGGCAAGCGGATGATTGACGGCAACTTTGCCGCCCACACTGCTGTCATGCGCCAATATTGTCGTTGGAACCTGTACGAATTTGATGCCTCTCATATATGAAGCGGCAACAAATCCAGCAAGATCTCCAACAACACCGCCACCAAGTGCAACGATAGCAGACTTGCGGTCGAGACCTTCCTCCAAAGCTTTAGCGACAAGCTTTTCGAGCATAGCTAGCGACTTTGAGCTTTCTCCAGCTGGAACAACGACGCTTGCCGTTTTAAAACCTGCGCCAGTAAGCTCAGACTCAAGCGTTTGCAAATGAATGTCTGCAATGTTCGAGTCAGTAATGATGAGCAGCGGCGATTTTTGGCTAATGCCATGCTTGATAAAATAAGAGGATGCCTCCTTCAAGAGGCCTTCCCCGATATAGATAGGATAAGAGCGATCACCAAGTTCAACTGTAAGCTCGCGCATTTTTAATACCGCCCTAGCTGTTCAAGATAATTGTTCAAGTTGGTGCGAATTTCCTCAATGGAATCGCCGCCGAATTTTTCAAGGAATGCTTTGGCAACTTCCCATGCAACGACATGCTCCATCACGACGCTTGCCGCTGGGACTGCACAGCTGTCCGAGCGCTCTACTTGAGCCGTAAACGGTTCTTTAGTATCAATATCCACACTGCGAAGCGGCTTGTATAGCGTCGGAATCGGTTTCATTACACCGCGTACGACGATTTGCTCCCCGTTCGTCATGCCGCCCTCGAAGCCGCCAAGACGATTCGTTGCTCGATGATAGCCGCGCTCTGCATCATACATAATCTCATCGTGTACTTGCGAGCCGCGAAGCTTGGCTGCTTCGAAGCCAATCCCAATCTCACAGCCTTTGAATGCATTGATCGATACGACCGCTTGCGCGATACGTCCATCGAGCTTGCGATCCCACTGCACGTGGCTTCCTAGACCAATTGGCACGCCTTCTATAATACATTCCACGATACCGCCGATCGAATCGCCTTCTGCTTTAATTTGATCGATATAATCAGTCATCTTTTGTTCGGTTTCTTTGTCAACGACACGAACCGAGGATTCCTCCGTCAAACGGATCAACTCATCCACGGATAGTTGATTAGCTGGTGCTTCGATTTCACCGATGCGAATAACTTGTCCAGCTACTTTAATCCCGAATTCCGCGAGGAATTGACGAGCTACCGCCCCTACAGCTACACGTGCTGCAGTTTCACGAGCACTAGAGCGCTCAAGCACATTGCGCAAATCCTTCAAATCATATTTAAGTCCGCCATTCAAATCCGCATGACCAGGGCGCGGACGATGAACGCGGCGCTTATCTTCATCGCTGCCTTCAATCGGTTCAATATTCATAACGGAAGTCCAGTGCTTCCAATCGTTGTTTGCAACGATCAGCGCTACAGGAGCACCAGTCGTTTTGCCGTGGCGTACGCCCCCAACGATGTTTGCTGTATCCTTCTCGATTTGCATCCGGCGTCCACGACCATGACCCTTCTGACGACGGTGCAGCTGGAAATTCAGTTCCTCAAAATCAATTTTCAAATTGCTTGGCAATCCTTCAATAATCGCGGTTAATTGGGGACCGTGTGTTTCCCCTGCGGTCAAATATCTTAAAGTCAACTAAAGCTCCTCCTCAAGTGTAAACGACTAACACAGTCCATTGACGGCACAAACTCGTTTCGCGATAAAATTTTAGCGATTTTATAAGTACATCACTTATAAAATTATAAATTTTCAAAACAGCTTTCAAGCGCCTGCTATGCTTTACAGCACTAAACATCTTTGCTCATTATAGTACACAGTTACAGGTTTGACAAGAATTTGGACACCTTGAAAGCCGCTGTAACCGTATAAAAAAAGGGCTGGTGGAACTGTCATCTAAAATGACAAATCCGCCAGCCCGGGCAGCGTGCAGTTAATTTGCTGTTAACCGATCTTTTCTAAGTATCGTCGTGCCTTCACTCGTCAGCAATGGATCATCAACAAGTCTTGTCATTTGTCCACTGTCCACTCCGATAATTTGCGCACATTCCTGAATAGAAATAAAACCACGCCTATAGGCAGCTATAACCTTACGTTTATCCATCGGTTGCTTCATCCTCCAAGTTTATTACATACTAACTAGTATAGGAGAAGATGGAAAACGGTATACATGCCGCTTATACCCGGCGATAAAAGAATGTATCTGCGGTCTCAAATCCGTATTGCGCAGGGGAAAAAATTTGTTCCGTACTGCCTACAAACAGCAGTCCGCCCGGTTTAAGTGCATTAGAAAATTTATGATACAATAAGTGCTTTGCTTCTTCTGTAAAATAAATCATTACGTTTCGGCAAACAATTAAATCAAATGATCCATCAAACGTATCATGGAGCAGATTTTGCTGCTTGAATTGAATAAATTGCTTCAGGGAGTCTGAAATCAAATACGCTCCCTCTGCCTGCTTAAAATATTTTTGCCGGCAAACCTGCGGAACATCGCGCAGCGATCGCTCTAAATAACTGCCTTCCATTGCCTTTTGCAGCACATTTGAATCGAGATCAGTTGCAAGTAGCGAGGAACGCTGCAAGGCGCTGAGCTCCGATAAAATCATAGCGAGCGTGTATGGCTCCTCGCCTGTTGAGCATGCCGCACTCCAAACCTTTAGACGATTAGAAGCAGCAAGCATCTCAGGGAAAAAGCGCTTTTGCAAAACTTCCCAGCGGGAAGGATTTCTCCAAAACTCAGAAACATTAATCGTCATACGGTCCAAAAACTCATTTAGCATCGTCCGATTTTGCTCAATCGCCTTCCAATACTCATCGAACGTTTGATAGCCGTGCTTCATTCGTAATGTAGTCAGCCTGCGTTTCATTTGAGCTTCTTTGTACTGCGACAAATCAATGTCGGTCTTTTGCTTTATTCGGGTAATAAACTGTGCAAAATCACGATCTTCAAGCATAGGCCCCTCCATCGCTTGTGGGCGAAATATTAAATCCACCGTTGAATTGTATGCTCGTATTGCACCAGCTCCGCTGGCGTGAAGTAAATGCCGATCTCTTTTTCCGCATTAGCTGCCGAATCCGAGCCATGAATAAGATTGAAATTCGTATGTACAGCAAAATCAGAACGAATAGTGCCGGGATGAGCATCTAGTGCATCCGTTTTGCCAATAAGGGCTCGCGTCAATGCAATGACATTGTCACCTTGCCATACCATCGCAAATACAGGACCTGACGTTATGAATTCGAGCAATGGCTCATAAAAAACTTTGCCCTTATGCTCCTCATAGTGGCGCTCAGCAAGCTCATGGCTCAAAACCATAAACTTGGCTGCTGCAAGCTGCAATCCCTTTTTTTCAAATCTCGAAACGATTTCGCCAATTAATCCGCGCTGAACGCCATCAGGTTTAATCATCAGAAAAGTTCTTTCCATCCCCAACCATTCCTTTCTATTTTGCACGATTAATAATTACGTTTACCAAACAAAATCGCTATATCGCTCAAGTTCTTCTTCGCTGTGACGTTCGGCAATCCCTCTAATGCTTTGAGAGCTTTTTTAATATATCGGTTTGCAAGCTGATCTGCTTGATCTCCGCCATCGCTCTTGCGAATCATTTCGATGGCTCGTCCAGCATCTCGTTTCCCGCCTTGCTCCCTGATTAAAGCAATTTCCTTTAACAAAGGATCGCGGGTTTTGGGGTCCTGCAATGCAAGGAGAACCGGCAATGTAATATTTCCTTGACGCATATCTGAGCCTGAAGGTTTGCCGATCTGTTTCTCTGTTCCATATAGATCAAGCAAATCATCACGGATCTGGAATGCCATACCCACATTATAACCATAGCGATATAAGCTATTTGCTGTTTTTCGGTCCGTTCCCGCAGCAACAGCGCCAAGCTGGCAGCTAATAGCAATTAATAAAGCTGTTTTGCGTCTAATCCGAAGCAAATAATGCCGTACCGATTGTTCTGTGTTGAAGAAATCACGAATTTGTTCCATTTCTCCGATACACATTTGTACAAGCGCATGTGACAAAATTTGATGTATCTGCGGATTTGGAAGCTGAGCAGCGATTGACAATGCTTTGCCATGAATGAAGTCGCCCGTATACATCGCTATTCGATTGTCCCACTTGGATTTTACAGTGAGCTGTCCACGACGTGTTTCCGCGTCGTCAATAACGTCATCATGTACAAGTGAAGCCATATGAATAAGCTCGAGAGGGACGGCGACGCGCTTCATTATATCCAGCTGATAATCGCCAAACTTGCCTGCCAGCAGGACAAACACCGGTCTAATCCGTTTACCGCCAGCTCTAAGCAAGTGCAAAGAAGCTTCGCCAAGCAGCACATGATCATCCGAAATGCTGCGCTCAAGCTCCTGCTCGATCTGATTTAGGTCGCCTTTCATCTTTGCATACAAATCTAGTAGTTTCATTCTTTCACCTATTGGGCAGATTGGTCTTCAAAAAAAGTAAGCTCCACGTCATTCGATAGCAACCCTAGCTGCTTAGAATAATTGAAATATAATTTAAGTCCTTCTTGCAGCTTGCTCCCAAAATCATATTGAAGCGAATGAAAATACATCTCCCAGTAAGTTGATTCTCCTCCAAGCTGCATACAGGCCTGTTCAATTAGTGGACCAAGATGGCTCTTATTATACTGTTTGCTCGCATTTAACGCTTTATATACTGCACGAACGGCTTCTGGGGCTGCAAGAGTTGCTTCTTTACGTGCAGCAACAACAGCGTAAGTCATGCCAAGTCCCGTCCACTCATTCCATAATTGTCCTAAATCAATGACATGAAGGCCGTGGTTTTGCCAAGAAGCATGAATGGCAGGATCGCCAATGATGAGTGCAGCATCGGCTGTCTCCAGCATACTTTCCAGATTTGGTGCGGCAGTGACATACTCTGGGTTGCATTCAAAGTGCAATGTCATCAAAATTTTCAACAGATTAACTGAAGTTGCTGATGTTGTCGTTACTGAAATTCGCTCAGGACGTTTACGGCTGATCGGCTCTTTCAGAAATAAAAAGATCGAGTTGACCTTCCCTACCGAACCTACGGACAATTCTGGCAGCAGCACATAATCATCCGCATTTAATCCGTATGCAAATGATGATATTGCCGAAATATCCAATTCACCAGCTTGCAGAAGCCTATTTAATTCAGAAGGTACACGTTTAATGACCTCAAAGCTATCCCCATCCATTCGATTCTCGAGCTGATGGAAAAGAGGCCATGCATTCGCGTAATCAATTCTTCCGATGGTGATCGGGCGATTCATGCCCATTCTGTTCATCTCCCCATCTTCTGTACAAATCATGTTCGATTGTCATATTATCAAGTACTTTACCAACTAAAAAGTCAATCATTTCATCCATCGTTTGCGGTTTGTAATAAAAAGCCGGCATAGCCGGTATGATCCTAACGCCAAGACGAGCCAGCGTCAGCATGTTTTCAAGGTGAATCGCATGAAGCGGCGTTTCTCTTGGAATAATAAGCAGCTTCCTGTTTTCCTTCAACATAACATCAGCGGCTCTAGTCATCAAATTATCGGAAATGCCGTGCGATATCGACGCAAGCGTCCCCATCGAGCACGGCACAATAACCATTCCTTGAACCCGGTAAGAGCCGCTTGCAATGCTTGCGCCAATATCCGCATTGGGATGAAATACTAGTCTGGCTTCCGCGATAGCATCGCCAAAACGTTGTTCAAGAGCTGCTGAACGACGAGTCGTCTCCCAGCCCAGTTCTTCTTTTAGTACTCTCCAACCAGCTTCTGTTATGACGAGATGAACCTCGTATTTCATCTGAAGGAGAACTTCAATAAGCCTTATTCCATAAATTGAACCGCTTGCTCCTGTAATGCCTACTACCCATCGATTCGTCCAGTTGGTTTCGTTGCGGCCGTCTACCATTGGTGAATAACCAACAAATCAACTATAACAAACAGAAAAAGCACGACGCTTAATGTACCGTTCATTCCAAAAAAAGCAGTTTGGACGCGCGACAAATCGTGTGGCCGTACCATCCAATGTTGGTAGAACAGAAGCGAAATCGATATCAAAGTACCAAGCAAGTACATCCAGCTAAGGTCTGTCAGCCAAAACAATGCTATAAAGCCGATTGCCGTAACGACATGAAAGGACCGAGCAATCCAGATAGCCCCTTTAATACCGAACCGAGCCGGAATCGAATGCAAGCCAGCATTGCGGTCATACTCAAAATCCTGTGTTGCATAAATAATGTCAAATCCAGCAATCCATAAAGAAACGGTAATATATAATATCCAAGCAGCTAGATCAAATTGACCTGTTATGGCAACCCAGCCGCCAAGCGGCGAGAGTCCAATTGTTAATCCCAGCACAACATGGCATAACCATGTAAAGCGTTTTGTGTAAGAATAAAGAACTAGCAAAGCTACCGCGATTGGCATAAGTTTCATTGCGATTGGTGCCAAGTTCGCAGTTGCTACAAACAACAAAACGAAGGAAACAATGATAAATAACATGACTTCTGCTGATTTAAGCAAGCCAGCCGGAAGTGCTCTTTTTTCAGTACGCGGGTTGCGTAAATCGATAGCCTTATCTATCAGTCGATTCAAGCTCATAGCAGCGCTTCGAGCACCAAACATCGCAAGCGTTACCCAGCCGATCTCCCCCCATGAAGGAAGGCGCTGCTCCATCATTACTGCACCTAGAATCGCTCCCATAAAAGCAAAAGGCAAAGCAAACACAGTATGTTCAAACTTAATCATTTCCAAAATAATGCGTAATTTGCGAATCATTGCTATTTCTTCTCCTTTGTCCCCATATGCAGCGCAGCTACTCCACCGGTCAGAGGATATGCCTTCACCTGATGAAGACCCGCTTCTTCAAACAGCTCAGCAAGCTGCTGTCGACCGGGAAACATTTTCAGTGATTCGGGCAGCCATTTGTATTCACTGAAGCTTTTGGCTACCACTTTACCCATAACTGGCAATATACGTTCGAAATAAAGATTGTACATCGATTTAAATGGCTGCCAGGTTGGTTTGGATACCTCTAAACATACAACTAAACCGCCTGGTTTAACAACGCGGTGCATCTCCTTCAGTACCTGTAAATAATCAGGAACATTGCGCAGACCAAATCCAATCGTAACATAGTCAAAGGAATTATCCTCAAACGGCAAGCTCATTGCATTTCCTTGGACTAATGTAATTTGCTTATTCAAGCCCATCTTGTTTACTTTGACAGCACCCACATCAAGCATGTTTTGGCTAAAATCAAGTCCTACGATTTGTCCAGTACCGCTCGCTTCTGCAAGAGCAACCGTCCAATCACAAGTGCCGCAGCAAAGGTCAAGTGCAGTTTGTCCTTTTGCAACGCTCATTTTTTTCATCGTAAACTTCCGCCATGCCTTATGTCTTCTAAAGCTGATCAGATCATTCATCAAATCATATTTTGGAGCAATCCTCTCAAATACGCCATGCACATGGCTCTTGGAGTTCGTATCCACCCTTGCAAGTCACCTCGTCTAATTGAGTGCAGGCGTGTAATCGGTTTTTTCGTTAAATAGATTATCGACGATAGTCGTCAATTCTCCAAGCAACTTGTCCGATTCCAGCTTGCCAGCCAAAACCTTCACTGAATCTGCTGAGACCTTCAGCTTCGCTATAAGCTGGCTGCGCACCTTATATTTTTCCACTAAACTGTTAATAAATGCAGGTTCATACATACGCTGAGAGAGCTGCATGCGCTCATCTTCTGACCCCGCTTGCAAGATATGCCAATAGGACCAGCTTTTATCGAACGTAGCTGGGTTCTCGCAGCGCTTGATTTCATCAACTATAACCTCGCACCGGCTAATGCCATCCAGAATCCCTGGCCAGACGCGAGAAAGCTCGCCCTCCAGCACCTCTGTGAAAATCTGGAACAACGTGCTCTTAAGCTGAACCGCAAGACCTAAGTATTCTTCTGAGGTCATCTTAAGCTGCCTCATTCGAACGTAAAGATTAACTTTTAGTCTGTTGACCTCACTAACCGCGCTGCTGATTTTGGAAACCATCTCAATTTCGCCGGCTTGCGAGAGCAATTGATAAAAAGTTGCGCTAAAGTAGTCCCCTGCCAGCACCTTAAGCTGCCTTGAACGCATCTCCGGCTCAGAGCGCTGCTCTTGGTGTGTGTCGATTAAATCATGCGTATCCATTCCTAGCTGAACGAGAGATACGACGAGCGTGTAGAGCTCACTGTGGGTCTGTAGCGACGCTTGCTGGCTCAGGAAGGCGTGTAGCAAGCGAAGCCTTGCATTCGCTAAGTCAGGAAGAGACGTATGCTCCTCGATCATGTCATATTTCACATATTTTTGAGCTATTTCAGGTATACGGTATGTTCTCATTGGGGAAGCCTCCGAACAGAGAAGCGCAAATCGCCGCTCAATAATCTAAACTATTATAGCACAACTTAATCTAAAGAACATATGATTGAGCCTGCTTGTTCAACAAATTGCAATATACATCACCTTTATTGCTGCGAAATGGAGGAAGGCTTTACAGTAAATCCCGATACTGGTCCAAAACGTTTTTCCCAGGCCGATGTAAAGCTAACTCTTAGCCTCTTTCTCCACAGCTCATCATGCACAGGATCCGCTTGTACAAGATGATCCAGCTCCGTAATAAGCCAATCGTCGGTTTTCCGCACATCAACAGCAGCAAGCAGAGCATCGCCTTCTGATTGCGCCTCAATGATCCGAATCAGAATACGCTTCACATTCTCTAGCTGCATAAAAGAGACACGAATAAGCTTCTCAACATCCGAGAACCAAATTGCCGGCCGGCCTTCAATGGTGCTTACCCGCATATCGATCGATAAAACGCCGTTATTCCATTCCGCTTTATTCAACCGCTCATGAAGCTGAGTTGCAATGAGCACATCTACCAAATTGTTATTGGAGAGCCTTACGACCGGCGTCGTGCGAAAAACAGCCACGTCGCCGCGGTTTGCCGAATGCTGCCATCCTGCATGAGGAAGCCATGTAAATAATAATGTAGCTGCTATCGCAGTCACACAAGCTGTTAGAAGTGGTTTTCCGATGTTCACTCTGCACCTCCGAATATAAACTTATCACCTTAACCTTTAAATTCACTCGATCCGCATGAATATAAAGTCCCATCTCTCATTGTACGAGCGGTGCAGGATGATTATTCGGACTGCCGGCAGGCAAAAAAAAGCAGGCATAGCCTGCTTTGCACATTCGTTGTTACTGATCGGTTTCCATCGTACCGTATTTCGTCATCACGACCGCTTTACCTCGAATTTTTATAGCTGAAGTATGATCGGTAAATTGGCAAATTAAAATTTCGTTCTTATCCAACTTTTCCGTATGATGAAATTTTGTGTCAAGCCCGCGTGTTAATCCGATGACTTGAACGCCTTGATCTTTTGCCTTTACGACAATGTACTCGCCATGTGTAGGCTCCATCGTTATCCCTCCGCATCCGTAATTCCATACTATCCATGTGAATTATAGTGGATGTGTAACGTTTGTGCAATCCATTCTATCATGCAAATAAACAAATAACGCCCGAACGGTATCCCGTTCGAGCGAAATTAGACCGAATTATAAGCAGTAACATCAAGCTTATATTCCGTGGCATATGGATGCTTGCCGCCAAACATCGGCGTCAATGCAGTTAAGCTGGAGTATGCTTAATTGGATACGAGGTCCTTGAGTGATTTTCCTGGTTTGAATGCAGGCGTTTTGCTTGCTGCGATCTCAATAGGATCTCCAGTTTGCGGATTGCGGCCTTTACGTGCTTGGCGCTCGCGAACTTCGAAATTACCAAACCCAACCAATTGGACTTTATCCCCGCTTTGCAGCGCATCGGATATCGCATCAAAAACAGCATCAACTGCTTTCGTTGCATCTTTCTTCGAAAGATCAGTCAATTCAGCTACTTTTGTAATCAAATCTGTTTTGTTCATTGTTTCACCTCCTCCAAAGTGCTTTGTGTACTTTTTTTTGGTGTAAGCATATAAACTCTCATCTTATCCCTCTTATTAACGGAAAACTTCAAAAATATACCTTTTAACCGAACAAACCTATAGTAATACAGCCGTTTGCCAATTTCAAGTGCCAACCTGCATTTCCTGCAAAACAAATAAAACCGCTCCCTTTACGGCAGCGGCTTATTCGAATACTAGTATCGATCAACTACAGAATGATAGCAATCAATCCCCCGGAGCCCTCGTTGATAATACGTCCGAGCGTTTCCTGCAGCTTGTAGCGGGCATTATCCGGCATCATTGCAATTTTGCCCTGAATGCCTTCTCTCACAATCGAATGCAGGGAACGACCGAATATATCAGACTCCCAAATCTTGATTGGATCATTCTCAAAGTCTTGCATTAAGTATCTTACAAGCTCTTCGCTTTGCTTCTCCGTGCCGATAATCGGAGCAAATTCCGATTCCACGTCGACGCGGATCATATGGATGGATGGTGCTGTTGCCTTCAGTCTAACCCCAAAGCGTGAACCTTGGCGGATTAACTCCGGCTCGTCGAGTGCCATTTCCGCAAGTGTCGGTGCTGCAATGCCGTATCCAGTTGTCTTGACCATTTCCAGCGCTTCTGCAAAACGGTCATATTCCCTCTTGGCATGAGAGAACTCTTGCATCAACTGAAGCAAGTGGTCTTTGCCGCGAATCTCAACGCCGACTACTTCCATCAAAATACGGTCATACAGCTCATCTGGCGCGTACAAGTCGATTTCTGCTACGCCCTGCCCCATATTCATGCCGCTTAGTCCAGCTTTGGCGATGAAGTCATATTCCATGAACTGGGTTACTACTCGGTCCACATCGCGCAGCCGGCGAATATCTTTAACCGTATCGCGAACGGAGCTCTCATAGTTGCTGCGCAGCCAGTGCCGATCATTAAGCACCATGACCCAGCTTGGTAAATTAACATTTACCTCATGGACAGGGAATTCATAGAGCACTTCACGCAATACCGAGATGACTTCTTCCTCACCCATCGTAGCTACGCTAAGCGTCATTACTGGAATGTCATATTTAGCTTGCAGCTCGTTTCGCAGTTGCAGCGCCTCTTCACCCTTAGGACGAGTGGAGTTGATGATGAGGACAAATGGCTTGCCGACTTCTTTCAGCTCGTTTATAACACGCTCTTCTGCTACAACATAGGAGCTGCGCGGAATTTCTGCGATAGAGCCGTCTGTCGTAACAACAACACCGAGTGTAGAATGCTCTTGGATTACTTTACGCGTCCCGATCTCAGCCGCTTCCTGGAACGGGATCGGCTCATCGAACCAAGGAGTTGTAATCATTCGTGGACCATTTTCATCCTCATAGCCCTTCGCGCCTTCAACCGCATATCCAACACAATCGACGAGTCTCATGTTTACCTCAAGTCCATCGGTAACTCTGAGCTGCACCGCTTGATTCGGAACAAATTTAGGCTCTGTTGTCATAATCGTCTTACCTGCGGCGCTTTGAGGAAGTTCGTCCACGGCTCTCGCACGGTCTGATTCGTTCGCAATGTTCGGAAGTACAACCGTCTCCATAAACCGTTTAATAAACGTTGATTTGCCCGTCCGGACAGCCCCGACAACTCCGAGGTAAATATCCCCGCCGGTTCTTTCGGCTATGTCCTTGAAAATATCTACTTTCTCCACTGAATATCCCCTCCCAATTGATTTTTCCGGTTCGCCGCCATCCACCGGTCAATAGGGCAGGCCAGCGACGCAACTCGTACATGCTTTTTGGACTAGTAACATCTTATGTGCAAGCTTTCCGATTATGACGATTCCTTCAATGAAATCTTTTTTTGTTCCTCTGCGGGGCTTCCCTTCCAAGATTGAGTTATATGAGAAAATAAGCAAATCTATGACCCAAACAGCCAAAAAAACCTCTCCGAGACGATAGTCAAGGAGAGGTTTGGAACTAGCTTATTGAGGAATGTGCATGAAGTTAAGGTTTTACAGCTTGCGGCTCATTATTTACAAAGTGATAGACCGGAGCTTTGACAGGGACAAAGTCTGATCCATCGACGAGCAATGTACGCAAATCAAAATCTGCCTCAAAATCATTTTTTCCACTCTTTTGTATGTATTGCATGATATCTATCCCATAATCGGAAAATACTACCCCATTCTCATCCACGATTGCTTGAATCGTTTGTCCTGAAAACACGCTTCGAATCGTTGGGGCTGTTTTGCTCATTGCTTTGTAATCGATTTGATAAAACCCTGGGTATGTTTCCTCGCCCTTTGGAAGGACACTGTTTGTTTGGATATAAGAAGTTACCCAGCTCTGAATATCATTAATTTTTTGAAATGCCAAAATATCAAGCAGCTTCACTCTAGGCTTACTCTCTTCATCAATAATAAGGTAGCTGTAATTGCCGCCTTTTTCAAAAGCAGAAGAAGGTATATCCGACATATAGCCTGTCCGATTTAGCACTCCAAAATCAATATAAAATTTCTCATACTTCGGTGTGTCAGCGGTACTGTTTTTCATGGGCAGCATGCCCGTTTCGGACTGATATTGATCAATCGCCGCCTGAACATTGCGAACAGCTTCTTTCGGAGCAACTTGGTTTTGCTTCATTTGACTTTTCGGATACATGCAGCCCGATAAAGCAAATAGCAAAACAATCAAAGCAGAGAATGCTGCGAACTGGCGTATGTAACGGGGCAGCCTTCCCATAAATAATCCATTCATTTTTTTGTAACCTCCTAATGGTTTGCGAAGCAAACCTGCTTCGTAAGGATATGCTTAGGTTTGCGAAGCAAACCTGCTTCGTAAGGATATGCTTAGGTTTGCGAAGCAAACCTGCTTCGTCGTTCAGCCTACCATAAATCATCGTTTTCCTCTGCTTGCCTTGCGAGCTGCCTTACAACTGCCGCTCGCAGCGGATCTAAAGGAATTTCCACATCCACTTTTCCAGCTACTCTAGCTTGGCATGATAAACGTTCATGATTTCCGTCTAATCCAGACAGTTTGTTTCTCTCCACATCACCAATCGGCTGCAGCTGGCTTCCCGGCCTCACAGTGACCTTGCACATGAAGCAAGCAGCTTTGCCCCCGCAACGTGTGCGAATCGGTATATTCGCACGTCTAGCAGCGTCTAACAGCGTTGTGCCCGGCTTCACCTTAATGCTCTTGCCCGATGGCCAAAAAGTAACTACTCCATCCATGACAAGCCACCGCCCTTTCGATAAGACAACAGCTGATGAAGAGTACGCCTTGCCTCAGCGGTGAATGTATTGTTAGTTTCAATCGCAAGGAATGCACCCTCATGCTGAGCAGGTGCTTTTGCAATCGCTTGAACGATTAAATCAACGCGATCCATCCGATCTCGCAAGAAATTAAACCACAGCTCATGCGCAAGCGGAACGATCGCTACTGAATAATTAGCATCGTTTAACAGCACTTGCTCTGAGAAAGGCATCAGTAATTTATTAACCATCGTCTCATACTTACTGCCTTGAGCACTCACCTCGAACCCGCCGACGAGCTCTACCTGTATTCCTTGTATAATAAAATGGCTGAGCGTTGATCGATACATCTCTGTCACGCTTAATGTTGGTTGATCCTGGGCAAAAGGCTCAAGAGCATCATAAATTTCTTGTACATTCTCTTCATCACAATAAATGTCCAAATCACGCGGATCGTTTGAAAGTTCAAGTCCTCGAAGCATTAGACTGGCGCTTCCGCCAATAATCCACTGCGCCTGACATGATTCTGTCGCTTTTTTAACGGCAGCCAGCGCTTTATGAATGCGTTCATTTTCTGACATCGCTGGCACTTCCTTCATCAGTAGCTTATGCATTAAAAATAAGGCTTGTTGGCTGCTGCGATTTTCGCATCTGCACTTTTGACGATGGCCTGGCAGCCGAGCCGGTAACCTTCCTCAAACTCCTCCGGCTCAAGGCGGTCCCACTCCTCGTCCGTAATGCCTTCAAGATGCTCCATGCCTTCGGTTACCAAGCAGCGGCAACGGGCACAGGTTCCTCTCGCACAAGAGAAGCTCCAATCAATCTCATGCTTAAGTGCATGATCAAGCAGCGACAAGCCTTCTTCTGCTTTTACAACAGCTGTTTTGGTTCTACCCTTTAATTCAATCATTGTATGTCAAAAACTCCCTTTTGTTAGTGAACGACCGTCCCCTATGTAATAAGAACTAAATAATGGATATAAGTCCGCATACAAAACCAATAATTAGAACAATAAATGCAATTAACGAAAGAATAAATTTCACTGCGCCTTTCGTTTTCAAACGAGCAAACGTAATTAAAAGGGCCGCAATCGCCATCATTCCAATGCCGAATAGCGAAACCCACATTTTTGTCATAGCATCCATAGAAATTCCATTCTCCTAATCTATATCATAATGAATTCTCACCCATTATAACATCGCACAAAAAAAAGGACAAAAGCTGACAGAACACTTTGCCGAATAAAATATTCGGGGCGCTCCACGCTTTTGCCGCAATTTTTTATTTTTTTATCATCATTTTCATGATTGCTTCCATATTGCTGGCGCTCATGCCGCTGGCTTTGACAGCTCTTACGATATCATTAATCGTAGATTCCGTAACCTTGACCTTAGCCACTTCCGACACTTGCTTAATCAGCTTGCGAAGCTCAGCTTCGTCAGTCATCGTCTGTGCTGTAACTCCGCTGGCAAGCTTTTTGACTGAGCTCTCGGAAATTCCTTTGCCCGTCTTTTTATTGATCGAATTAAGAATGTCCTTGGAGAAATCCCTCGCCATACTCTACACCTCCAGCATGCGCATGTGTATTGCTCCATGCATCATATGAGAAGGCAAGAAGATTGGTGTAGGCGCTGGTCCTTAGCCTAACTCTTCGATCTCATGCGTCCGCAGCCTGCCCATCAAATGCTCAACAGCAGTCCTAGGCGCTTTGTTCGCGAACAATACCTCATATAACTGAAACGTAATCGGCATCTCAACATCGTACTCTTTGGCTAAACTGTAAGCCGCACGCGTCGTACGAACACCTTCTACGACCATTCCCATCCGAGTGAGCACATCATCTAGAGGTGTGCCATCTGCAAGCATGTAGCCAGCACGCCAATTTCGACTGTGCTTGCTTGTGCAAGTAACGACAAGATCGCCTACGCCAGCTAATCCAGCAAAAGTGAGCGGATTCGCCCCCATTGCCGTTCCAAGCCTGCTGATCTCCGCTAGGCCCCGAGTTAATAAAGCAGCCTTGGCATTGTCGCCAAACTGAAGCCCATCCGTCAAGCCTGCACCTAATGCAATAATGTTTTTGATGGCTCCAGCCACTTCCACACCAACGACATCCGGATTGGTATACACTCGGAAATGCGTATTCATGAGCGCATCCTGGGCTTGCTCAGCTGCTTTCAAATCAGTTGAAGCAACAACTACTGTAGTAGGCTGCTTCAAAATAACCTCTTCAGCATGGCTTGGTCCTGATAAAACAACAAGCTGTTCCATCGGTCGACCAAGCTCTTCCGAAAGTACAGTCGTCATCCGCTTCAAAGTATCCGTTTCAAAGCCCTTTGTTGCATGAACAACAAGTGTCTTATCCGATAGAAACGGTGCCGCTTGCTTAGCTACCTCGCGCATTGCACCAGAAGGCGCAACGAACAAAGCGAGCTCAGCATCCTGCAGTGCATCCTTTAAGTCCGTAGTTGCATGGATTAGCTCAGGAAGCTGTACACCAGGCAAAAACTTGCTATTCTCATGGCTGAGGTTAATGTTCTCCGCTTGTTCCGTACTGCGTGTCCATAGCTTTACATGATAGCCATTTCTCGCGAGTACAGAAGCAAGAGCAGTGCCCCAACTTCCAGCAACCAGCACTGCCGCATTTTTCATTGTTGATGAATCCTGCTTTGTCATGCGACGCTCACTACCCTTTCTTTGCACCTAACTTGTTTTCTGTTCCTTGAAACAGCTTTACAATATTCGACCGATGGCGTACGAATGCAAAAATACATATCAGAAGACTTGCACAAAGTAAAGGAACCGAATAATAGAACAAAGTAATAAATAATGGCGTTAAAGCAGCAAACAATAATGAGCCAAGCGATACGTATCTGGTCAAAGCAATTGTCGCAATGGCAATGGCTCCTGCACAAAGTGCAGGCACGAAAGCAAGGGTCGCAATGACACCTACAGTCGTTGCAATGCCTTTGCCTCCTTTAAAGCGGAACCAAATCGGCCAGTTATGGCCTATGATTGCGGCTAATCCGCACAAAACTGGAATCCAGTCGTTTTCACTAAGAGCGCGGCCAATAAATACAGCTGCTACCCCTTTGCCGATATCGAGTAAAAACACCAGTAAGCCCGGCCCTTTGCCGAGCACCCTGAGTGTATTCGTAGCACCAGCGTTTCCACTGCCGTGCTGACGTATATCGATACCTTTCACCCATTTTGCAATAACGATGCTAAATGAAATTGAGCCTAACAAATAGCTTAAAGCAACCGCGATTACTCCGTATAACAAGCTACTTCTCCCCTAATCTTCTTCGGACTTACGACGCGAGAATATGCGTATAGGAGTCCCTTCAAAATTAAATGCAGCACGAATTTTATTTTCCAAATAGCGCTCATACGAGAAATGCATAATTTCCGGATCATTGACAAAAACAACAATCGTCGGAGGTTTGATCGCTACTTGCGTAACATAGTTGATGCGTAGACGCTTGCCTTTGTCGGATGGCGGCGGATTAATCGCTACTGCATCCGAAACGACGTCATTAAGAAGATGAGTCTGAATGCGCATTGCATGCTGTTCAGAAACATGCTTCACAACAGGCAACAGCTTATGCAAACGCGTTTTGGTTAATGCTGATAAATAAACGATCGGTGCATAAGACATGAACAAGAAATGATCACGAATATTTTGCGAGAAGTTTTGCATGGTCTTCTCATCTTTTTCGATGACATCCCACTTGTTCACAACAAATATCGATGCTTTTCCTGCTTCATGAGCATAACCAGCAATATGCTTGTCCTGCTCGATGATGCCTTCTTCACCGTTAATCAGCACTAGAACAACATCTGCGCGTTCAATCGCTTTCATCGCACGCATTACGCTGTACTTCTCTGTGGATTCATACACTTTGCCGCGTTTACGCATGCCGGCTGTATCAATGAGCACATAACGCTGCCCATCACGCTCGAAAGGTGTATCAATGGCGTCACGAGTCGTACCCGCTACATTGCTTACAATTACACGGTCTTCGCCAAGCAGTGCATTCACTAGAGATGATTTCCCAACGTTAGGACGGCCGATTAATGCAACACGGATGACATCCTCATCGTAGCCATCATCGGTTAGATCCGGAAGCAAAGCGACAGCAGCATCAAGTAAATCACCGATACCTAGTCCATGCGAGCCGGAAATTGCGATTGGTTCACCAAAGCCAAGTCCATAAAACTCATAAACTTCATCCATGCGGCCATGATTATCAACTTTATTAACTGCAAGCACAACGGGCTTGCCCGAACGGAATAGCATTTGAGCAACTTCATCATCCGCATGCGTCAAGCCTGTTTTCGCATCCGCCATAAAGATAATTACATCTGCTTCTTCAATTGCGAGTTCAGCCTGCATACGCACAGATTTCATAATTTCATCTTCGCCATCGATTTCAATACCGCCAGTATCAATAATGCTGAACGGTTTTCCATTCCATTCTCCGGTGCCATAAAGCCTGTCACGAGTGACGCCCGGTTTATCCTCAACAATTGCTAGACGGTCGCCGATGACCCGATTAAAAATCGTGGATTTCCCCACATTCGGACGACCGACAATAGCGATAACGGGTCTTGCCATGTTTGTTTTCCACTCCTTCAAAAATACTCACGCTATCCATCATAGCAAAAAAGTGCGTTCTTGGCTAACTTTTCATATTATCGGTGATTGACCAGTATGATTGTACCGTTCTTTAAATCATGCGCACTCGCATCCAAAATCTTCTCGAGCAGAAACGAGGTTTCTTCCAATTTATCTACATTTTCTGCAATAAAAATCGGCGCTCCGCCACTAACCGCATCTGCATGAATGGATACCACAGCTAAGATTTCAGCCATTTCCCTCCGCCCCTTTCTTGTTCACAGATGCTTCTGTCGGCATGCGAACAGCAGATTCCAAAATCGGCACTCGCATGATAACTGCTTTCCCTTTATCTGCATCCAACTCCTGTGGCAATATAAATACAGCCAATCGTCCATCCTTCATATCCAGCTTCGCCATAGGTATTAAAGCAGGCTCTCCATCATCGCGATATACCCCTAAAATCGTAGCCAAATCGTAAAGAATAGCTTGCCGTTGACCAAGATTGCTTAAAGTAACTTTTCCATTTGAGTTGAAGGGAGTCAAAATAAACCCCATGCCACGCGCTGCAATGATTTCTTGGTTGCTCTTCAAACCTACGTTCATAATATAAACGTTATCAACAAACAAGTCCGGTCCATCCACTCGAACCTTCGCGGCTTGCACCTTTGCAATATGGGAGACAGCTTTGCCTGATTTCAGCTTCTCGACGACTAAGAGCGAGATAACTCCCGCTATCATCCCCACCCATATATTTACTAATATCCCAAATAGACTTGTAAGCAATGCCGTCATAATAACTAAGTAATTTCGCCCTTCAAATACCATGGCGATTCCTTCAATATATGTCGAACCGCGTCCTACCAGCTCCATACTGTCGATTTTCGTCAACGTTTCGCGTTCCATTTTTCGCACATCTCTAAATTGCTGAGCAGCTAAAGTTAGGAAAGTAATTGCAGTGTAATCTTTGTTAAATAGCGCCGGCACAGCAACAGCTCCTAATGCCGCTGCAATTACGCCTAATGATATGTGGATGATTCGACCATGAGGATAAGTTGGATACTGGCGATAATCCGTCCTAAGCATGAGCAAGCGAGAGATAAGCCCAAAAGCAATCCCAAGGAGGACACCGACCAAATATTTGTTTTCAACGAGAAAATGCTGCATTAGGATGGACGCCCTCCCTTTATATGCCAAAGTATTACGCTGAGCTTGGAAAACACTAATCGAACCGATTTTAGCAGCAAACTGCAAGTCATCGCTGTAGCCAGCGCAATCCAAAAACTGTCCCACCAAGCTAAATTGCCAATATGTGCGGTGTGTGCTCCTAATTGAAGGGCAGTGTTTAACGTTTCGCCAAGCACCGCTCCCCAAACGATCATCCCAAATTGATGTTTTACATGCGAGGTAAACGCGCCGCAAAAAATTCCACAAAGCAAAGGAGCATCCCAGCTCGGATCAATCCAATGAAAAACAGGATCAAAGCTATACATTTTGCGGATGAACCCCCATATGACAGCAATCATTATTGTGCACAATATTAAGTACCCTAGATAACTCCAATCCTCGGCTTTCTTAAATGCGAGTATGCCTAACAGCAATAGAAGACAAACACTCATTTGGAGCTCGACCTGAATATGGCCTTGTAACGGCTTCCACCAAAACGAAACACCCATCAGTGCGATTAATACAATGCTAAGAAGCGACAACATACGACGGCTGATATCGGGAGCTATAAACGGCTTCCAGCCTGTCGTAATAAGGATAAACATAATAATCATAATCCAAATCGACATATATCCGGGATTCAACGTTATCTCACCTCTTGTACCCCCTATTATGCACCAAAAAAAAGGAGCTATTCCTGCGAGTTTTCGCAGAAATAGCTCCTTTTTGTAAATATAAGAAAGTATATCATTTGCTTCTACTTATCTTACATTTCTCCGTCAAAGCTGCCTCAGCATCCAGAGGACGCTGAAGGCGTTTTTGATTGATATAATAAATATTATTTAAGGTTTTTAAGCTTGTCGCCGAAACGCTCTGCAAGTGAGTAGCTCATGCTCTCATTGCTCAAGCTTACATTCGGGTTATCGATTTTCTCGATTTTTGGTGAACGTGGTGCACGATCAGGTCTAGCGCTAGGAGCTGGTTGCTCAGGCGCTTCTTCTGTTTCTTTGATGCTTAGGCTAACGCGTTTTTCAGCAGGGTTAAAGTCAAGAACTTTCGCTTGAACTTCTTGGCCTTCTTGAAGAACTTCGTTAGGTGTAGCAATGTGACGGTGCGCGATTTGCGAGATGTGAACAAGACCTTCAACGCCTGGAGCGATTTCAACGAAAGCGCCGAATGGAACTAGGCGGCGAACAGTACCAGTTACGATATCGCCAATTGCAAATTGACCACCAGCAGAATCCCAAGGACCTGGTTGAGCGGCTTTCAAGCTAAGGCTGATTTTTCCAGCAGCTGGATCAACTTTAAGTACTTTAACGCGTACCGTTTGACCTTCAGAAACAACATCCTTCGGATGTGCAACATGCTGCCATGACAACTCGGATACGTGAACTAGGCCGTCAATGCCACCGATATCAACAAAAGCGCCGAATGGTGTAAGACGTTGAACTGTACCATCAAGTTCTTGACCTACTTCAAGCGCAGCAATAACTTGCTTTTTGCTTGATTCGAATTCAGCGTCAAGTACTTCTTTTTGAGACAAGATCACTTTGTTGTTCTCACGATCGATTTCTTTGATCTTAACGCGAAGCGTACGGCCTTTGTAACCTGCGAAATCTTCAACGAAATGACGCTCAACCATCGATGCCGGAATAAATCCGCGAACGCCTACGTCAGCAACAAGGCCGCCTTTTACAACGTCAGCAACAGCAACTTCAAATACTTCGCCGCTCTCAAAACGTTTTTCAAGAACATCCCATGCTTTTTCGCCGTCAACTTGACGTTTTGAAAGAACAAGCTTTTCTTTCTCGTCGTCGATGCTTACAACTTTAAGCTCAACCTCTTGACCGATTTGAACAGCATCCGCTGCGTTTTCAATCTGCACTGCAGAAAGCTCACGAACCGGAATAACACCGTCATATTTATATCCAAGGCTTACATAAGCTTGGTTATCTTCGATTTTGACGATCGTACCTTTAACGGAATCGCCTTTTTTCAAAGACACGAAATTATCCAAAGCGTCTTGGCTTACTTCTTCCGCCACGGATTCTTGCACATTAGTTTCTTCTGACATTGAAATAACCTCCTCAGTTCTAACCCCAACTTTATTTAAATCCGCAAGCGCCTAGAGCGAAAGCAGCATTTAAAACATAAATTAACGATTGTTTGCAGCTAACTCGCGAATGCGAGCCATAATGGCGTCTGTTACTTGCTCAAGCATATCAGGCGATGATTCTTCAATAATTGCAGTAAGATCAATAGGCTTGCCGTAACAAACGATTATTTTGCTGAATGGTCTATATTTACCGACAATGGCAACAGGAACGACTGCTGCGCCGCTGCGAACAGCAATCATGGCTGCACCCTTCTTGGCTGCTCCAGATTGATTGTTGCGAGAGCCCTCCGGGAAAATACCCATGACATTGCCTTCTTTCAGCAACGTGATCGCAGACTTGATAGCGTCCTTGCTCACACCGCCGCGTTTGACTGGAAACGCGCCAAACGAACGAATAAGAGGCCCAAATACGGGAACTTTAAATAATTCCTCTTTCGCCATAAAATAAACCTTGCGTTTCACCTTGACTCCAACCGTAGGCGGATCAAAGTTACTCAAATGATTCGAAGCGAGGACAACTGGTCCGTCGGCTGGAATATTTTCCGTGCCTCTAGCTTCTAATCGAAATAACACCGTGTAAATAACACGCAGGAGAAACCTAAAAATAAGATATGACATAGTTTACTTCGCCTCCGCCAATTTGGTTCGGCTTAATTTCACAATTGCATGAATTACTTCATCAATTGTCATGGCGGTGCTGTCGAGTACAATAGCATCCTCCGCACATATGAGCGGTGAGATGTCACGTTGCTCGTCCAAACGATCACGTTCTGCGATCTCCGCTTCCAATTGGGCAAGCGAAATGGTTTGAGTGTCCACTATTTCACGGTAACGGCGAAGTGCCCGTTCCTTAACGGATGCAGTCAGAAAAATTTTCAGTTCCGCATTTGGCAGCACATGTGAACCAATATCACGGCCATCCATTACAACGCCTTTACGCTCTGCAAGCTTGCGCTGCAAGTCGCCAAGAACTTCACGTACCGTTTCATTCGCAGCAATATGAGACACTTGAAGCGTCACTTCGCGCGAGCGAATCAATGCGGTTACATTTTCACCATTCACAAATACCGACTGGCCATGTTCACCAGGTTCAAGCTCAATCTCTAATGCTTTTACTAGTTCAGCAAGTTTGGCTGTCTGGTCCACCTTTACTTCTGCTCGCTGGGCGCTTAGTGTTACTGCGCGATACATAGAGCCTGTATCGATATACACATAGCCAAGCTGCTCGGCGACTTTCCGTGCAACCGTGCTCTTGCCCGCGCCTGCCGGCCCGTCAATTGCAATGTTCATACGGTCGCTGTCACCTTCGTGATGCACCACCTAAGGTCAACCCCCTTTTAGTAGAGACGGCTGGCCGAATGCATGTAAGAATGCGACGCAAACCTCTCAAGAAAAAAGCAGGCTTTGCCTGCGAACGTGAAAATTATACCACACTATATACGCAGATGCAAAAGCTGAGCGTCAGTTCATATGGGTTCCTTCCCACTGATCCACACCCGTCAGCCAATATCTAACCGTATCATTTTGCAATGCTGCTTGTGAGCATACGAGTAAAATAACGAGCGTAATGATGATTTTCTTCAATACGCTGCTTACTTCATCCGTTAGTTTAATCATTTTTTTGCGGTTTGTTTTTTTATGTAACAGATTTCGTGTCATATGGACAACCCCTTCCTCTTTCTGGGTAGTTTTCCATATTAAACGAATGTTATTCAGCGATTGCGATATTCCAGCTGCTTCTCAAAGCAGTACCTGATAACCTTTTGCCGCTCTGAATCATTGATGCTCACATATTTAATCATAGCCTGCTTCCTTCCGGATTCAAGCTGGACAACTCGTACGACTTCCCCACGGAAAAAAGCATGTTCAATAGTCCCGTTCTTAAATGGAACTAGCAACCAGCACTCTAGTACTTGTTCAGGTGCGATCTGCCATTTTCCATCACAAATAAAGGAGATTCCGCCACCGCCAACATCATCGGTTTCACAGACAAACCGGATGTTGCTTGACATCTTAACTGCAATCTCAAGTTCAGCTGATACGCGCAAGAAGCTGCGTCTTTGAACTTTAGTAATGCGATCTAGTTCAGGCCTGCGAATTTTTATGAGTTTAACAACGCCATCCTCTTTGAATCCAAGGACATGTGAATCGAAATAATTTTTTATGCCATCCTCTGATACAAAATAAACAGAAAGCTCATCTCCTAAAAAAAGGCGCTTGTACCTTCCTGATTTCTCGCTGATTGGAACTTCTATTAGTAAGCCGTCCTCTTGCTCATCGGCAATACGGGACTTGTATTCAATCGCTGCTTCCTCTTCGTCTGACGATGCGATCTGATAGTAAAGCATTTGGTTCACTTTTGGCAACAAATTGACTCCCCCCATTTACATGTCATTATAACACGTCGATTTGAGGGGAGCCATATCGTTATTTGTCAGAAGCTGCCTTAGAATCTGCGTGAGACATTTCCTCAATCGATTCTTCCGTTCCGGTTTCTGCATTGATATATACGCGATAAATCGAACCGTTCATATTACCCGTATACTCATAGCAAAGAGCCTCTTTGCCTAAATCGTTGAAGATGATCGCCATTTGCTCTGTTTGCACCTTCATCTCCGGATTTAGCGCCTTCCTTGCCTCAGCTTTTGTAATCGTTGGACTAGGTATCTTGCGAGTGTGATGTTGATACACATAATCATTAGCTTGCAAGCCTACGGTCTGCCCTTTATCAAGAGCAACCTTCAAGGTCAATTTATCAGGGTAAATAAGTACCCCGTTCTGCGTGCCTACATAAGTAAATGCACCTGTATTTTCATACTTGTCGTAGCTAATAGCTTTCATATTCTTAAATCCGTGTTTCTTCAAGAAGGAATCAGCCGATGCTTTTGCCTCTTCAAAAGTCACTTTCGCTTCTCCAATATCACGAGAATTCAAAAAGTAGAGAAGCTGGCCGCCTTTTTCCGTAAAATCCATTTGAAGCGTACTGTCCTTGCCTTCTTTCACCGTTGCTGAGAACGAAGCATATTCAGTTCCCTTCGCATTTTCAACAACACGGATGTCAGCATTAGGAACATCAGTAAACTTAGCCGCTTCTTTTTTAATTTCTTCAGCGGTCACCATGTTTCCGCCAAGCATTTTAATCGTACGCTTCTGATACATGCTGCTAACGGAAGGGCCCCAATTGATTTCTGGATATTCACTTACCTTCTTTTCTACCGATCTAAAGCCATCAATGATAATGTTGGGGTCACTTGCGTTTTTGGCAGCTGCGATTTCAGCGTCCATCCAGCGCAGACGGTTGTTCAACACATCCTTCTGCATCTTTGACAAATCCTTCGATATTTCCTGTGAATTTGTATAGAGCGTCTTAAGCGTCTTGAATTCATCAGGCGAAAGCGGCTGCTTCGTCAAGTCGCGAACAGATGTCTTGTATGCAAAGTTTGCAATGCGCGACAGGAAGTCTTCTGCTTCATTGAAAGGAAGCATCGATACAGGAAGCTGGTTGATCTCATTTTGCGCTTGGCTCGTTAAACGCCATACATTGACAAGCCCTTTGCGATGAAAGGCTTGTGAGGTGGAGTTAACAGCTAGCGTGTTGCCTAATTGCTGATGCAGCTGCTCAACATGGTTAGTCAAATCGTGGAACGCTCGTTGATATTGATTTTCTGCCTTTATCAAAACTGCGTTTTTCTCTTGTTGCTCTTGATAACCCCAGTAGGCAGCGCCGATAAACAGCACGGTCATAATGGGAAATAGAATTGAACTGAGTCGACGGTACATAATACAAAAGCTCCTTTCTTGTGCAAAACCTGGTTTTAGTTTGGTTTGCCCAAGGGAGCTTTATGCATCCATCTATTTATTTGTCATTGCTGCATGTATTTCCCTAAAATACGCTATGCTCTTCAATTTCCAGATCATTTGCATTGTTGCAAATGCATTGCTTAAAGCCAGTATCAATCGAATCTTTTTCTCTTCGTCCGCGAAGCACAAATTTTTCTCCGCATAGATTGCATCTAATCGTTACCTTTATTCTTGCAGCCTCCATAAGACCCTCCTCAGCCATTATTCGAACGCCATCATTTCAGGCATTACAATATAATGTAAGTATGGACGGATCGACTACAGTTTAATCTCATCTTCACGGACCATAAATCGAAAGGGCGACCGTGCATTCGCATGACTCATTTTGCGCAAGCCCCATATCCAAAGCACGATCATAAACGGAATAATAAAATACATCCAATTTGTGCGCAACGTAATCATGATCCAATCGTAAGTACCATGTAGAAGCACTGGCAGCAAAAGTGAAATGCCTAAGAAATAGACGGTTTTGTTTTTTGGAGCAAACTTCGCTTTCCCTAAATAGTAGCCCATCATTATACCGAACAAGGCATGGCCAGAAACGGGAAGCAGCGCCCTCACAAGAAGCGTGCCGAACGTAGCAGGCGAGTAAATGGCATACAAAACATTTTCTAAGGTTGCGAAGCCAAGCGAAATGGCTGATGCATAAACGATTCCGTCATAAGGCTCGTCAAATTCGGTATGGTTGTATATGACATGATACAGTACGAACCATTTTACGAACTCTTCTACGCCTGCGGATTCTCCAAAGGCAAATATGAGCGAGTGATCGCCAAGCCAAAGCTGAAGTCCCCGCTGAATAACCATGATCGGTACAACGACAAGAATGCCTAGCACAAACATTCTTGCTACCATGTGGATAGGCTCCGCTTCATAACGATCTCTCAAATATAAATAAGTAAGCAGCGAAACGCCTGGCGCAACAGCCGCAGTCAAAACGGAAAACAACAGCATTCTTCCCCTACTTTCTTACACCCAGCCACGATAGCGTACAGCTTCAGCCATTTTGCGTACACCGGCCATATAAGCAGCAAGACGCATATCGACCTTACGGGTGCGGTGTATTTCATACACTTGGTTGAAGCCCCTTATCATCATAAGCTTCAGCTTATCATCCACTTCTTGTTCATCCCAATAATAGCCTTGATTATTTTGCACCCATTCAAAATAGGACACGATGACGCCACCGCTGCTAGCGAGCACATCCGGAATAAGCAAAATGCCTTTGTCCGACAGGATTCGCGTAGCTTCCAGCGTAGTTGGGCCATTCGCTGCTTCTACTACGATGGTTGCTTTAATGAGATGGGCATTTTGTTCCGTTATTTGATTCTCGATTGCCGCAGGCACAAGCACATCACAATCGAGCTCGAGCAGCTCAGCATTCGTTATTGTGTTCGTAAACAAGTTCGTTACATTGCCAAAGGAATCTCGACGATCGAGCAAATATTCTATATCGAGCCCTTCTTTATTATACAACGCCGCGTTCACATCGGAAATACCAATCACGCGCGCACCGGCCTCATGCATGAATTTGGCAAGATAACTTCCAGCATTACCAAAGCCTTGAATGACGATTCGCGCATCTTTAATGTCTATATTTTTCATGTTCAAAGCCTCATGGATCATCATAACGACCCCTCTGGCTGTAGCTGTCTCTCTTCCTTTGGATCCGCCAAGCACAAGCGGCTTCCCTGTTATAAAGCCTGGAGAATCAAATTCACGAATGCGGCTATACTCGTCCATCATCCAAGCCATAATCTGTGAATTAGTCATCACATCAGGCGCAGGAATATCTTTGCTTGGTCCTACGATTTGGCTGATGGCCCGCACATACCCTCGGCTTAAATTCTCAATTTCTCGGAAAGACATCGTTCTTGGATCGCAAATAACGCCGCCTTTACCACCGCCATAGGGCAGATCAGCAATTCCACATTTTAGACTCATCCAAATGGACAAAGCCTTAACCTCGTTTTCAGTGACGGCTGGATGAAAACGCACACCGCCTTTTGTAGGTCCTACCGCATCATTATGCTGTGCTCGATAACCCGTAAACACTTTTGTTTTGCCATCATCCATCCGAACTGGAATACGGACGGTCAGAAGCCTCATGGGCTCCTTCAATAAATCAATCATATCCTGATCATAGCCAAGCCTGCGCAGCGCTTCTTCAATAACAATCTGAGTAGAATGCAACACATCGTTTGCTTCTTTATCACTCATTCCATTCACCGCCTTTGTCTATATCTAATATGAGCGCCTTTTCCTTCGTATATTCCATTATTATGACATGCTACATGCAAGAAGAGCATCGTACAGACAAAATCAGCCTGCAGATGCTCTATCCGTGTACATTTGATTAAAAACTAAAATGATTACATATTTCCCTTACCGCTGTTTCGGGTATAATCACTTTTCCGTACTCTTCCAGCATGGCATAGGTTACCGATGTTGCTTCACCATACTCAGCGAGCAATGCAATAACAGCGTTATGCCTGGAAGCCTCGATAAGAGCAGGTTCCAGCGCTAATATATATTTGCCATGATAGGAGTACAATCGTCCGTCTTCCGTAAGCGTAGAGCTTAGCAATTGCTTGCAAACCGATATAACATCCTCAAAATCGCGGAAAGAGTACATCACAATATCGCTTTGCTCAAGCGTCACTTCCATCTCGTATATTTCGTCTTCCGTGTCGTCATCTTCAGTTGGCCTATCGCCTGCATGACTGTTCATTTTGCCACGGGTGACAATCACTACCATACCTTGAGCGGGGAGGGCAAACACTTCGACCGCTAATGGGCCGCTGGCATCGAATCCAAGTTCACTATATGCTTGATCCATCATTTCACTGAATAGTTCGTGTACTTTTGGAATTTCGCGCCACATGTCGTCCTTCTGGATCCCCCGTTCCAGCAGGTCGTCGAACGTCAGGAAAATTCGAATCTTATCCTGGCTCAGTCGTTCGATTTTCATGACAGGATCCTCCTCTGCAGCATCTGTTGTAATAGCGTATGAATTTCTAAGTAAGATGTGATCAAATTGACCAAATCATGCTATGTAACTACTTTATCATGTCTTTTCACTGATTGCACTAATAATGAACGAAAAAAAGAATCGTTTGATCGCATTGCATTTCTGCTTTGCGTCCCTACGATTCTGCATGCTTGCTGCTTTACTTAGTGGGAAAAGGCTGACGATTCCGCTTTGATCTTGTCCGCTTCCTTCTTCAATGAGGGATCGCTGTTTACGATAGCCTCAATTTGTCCCCAAGCGGCTTCGGATTTTACGGCGGTATCGTCTGAATGCTTTGGGGAAAGCGCAGACGCATTTTCCTTCACAGATTTACTCATCATTTTCGCAACAGAATTGCGTGCAACATTGGAACAAACGTCAGAAAACGCATGTGCTGCCCATGATACTGCTCCAGGCTTTCTGCGCGAGAGATATACCGTTGCTGCTGCGCCAATTATTCCACCGACTAAAAAGCCACTTAACCTCATGATCTCGAACACCTCTTTCCTAATTCATCTTGCGTATTCAGTTGTTAGTTTGACCGACAAGCAGAAGCGCCATTCCATATAAAATAAGGAAATCATCCTTATCCTTCGATTAGGCAAATATGATACAATGATGTCGTTTCAGCAGCATTTACATCAAAATTATGGAGGGCAAGCATCATGAAGCGTAACCTGCCTATAATCATTCTGCTTCTCGGGTCGCTTCTAACGGCCTGCAGTGCGCAGCAGCAAAACGAGAGCCTGCAGTCTTCAACTGAAGCCACTGAGACAGCAGCCGTACCCGAGACTTCACAAAGCTCAAACAATGCAATAAACGATGAGACAG
Organism: Paenibacillus sp. NRS-1760; assembly: GCF_050467785.1. NCBI lineage: Bacteria > Bacillati > Bacillota > Bacilli > Caryophanales > Paenibacillaceae > Paenibacillus > Paenibacillus sp. NRS-1760. Next base: position 60,836 of record NZ_JBITPK010000011.1, read on the forward strand.
CCGTAACGAGTGAGGAACCTACACCAACCGCTTCGAGTGAGCAGGAAACCAGCATAACAGCACTATATCGAATGAGCGAAGCCTATCGCTTCGTACCGATTGAGGAGAGTATATCAAGCAAGGTTGTTTTGCTTACTTTCGATGATGGGCCAAAAGATGAAACCGTCTTAACCAGCATGCTTGATACTCTTGATAAACATAAGGCTAAAGCGATTTTTTTCGTAAATGGTTATCGGGTGAAAAAAAATCCCAATTTGTTGAAGCTCATTGATGAACGCGGACAAACAATCGGCAACCACTCTTGGGATCATAACGATTTGAAAAAAGAAGCTAAAGAAGTCGTTGAACAGCAAATCGGCGATGTTCAAACAGATGTCGAAGCTTTAATAGATAAAAAACCATTGTTTTTCCGCCCTCCGTACGGATCTGGCGGTGATACGGTCAAGGAAATTGCAAAAAACCACGGCATGCTTTACATGACGTGGTCAAATGGTTCCCTTGATTGGGATAAAACAGCCAAAAACAAGCCTGAGGTTGTCATTAAAAATGTGCTGGAGCAGCTGCATCCCGGCGCCAACATACTTATGCATGAGCTTCAATGGACTGCCGATGCTCTTGATGAGTTGCTCACCTCACTTGAAAACAAAGGCTACGGATTCATCGATCCAGCCACCATTGAGGTCACTCGCTAAATTTTAAGCCATACCAAAAAAGTCCACCAACTAAACTTACAAACAACAGGAACAATAAATTATAATAAAACTTTGTAACCTTATTCATTTGTGTAGGATGTTTCTTTCGCCGAGGAGGCAGAGCTTCTCCCTGATTGGAATCCGTTCCGATGATGGACGGCTCTGCCGTCTCTTCATGCTGTGCTGAAGCTCTCGAATTTCCAAACTTTTCTTTCCTGCTCATGACTCCCTCCTGAATCTTATAATTAAACCCATGATGAAATCGATCAAAAAGTGTGCAATAATTGGTGCCCAAATCGTACCTGATTCCATATAAATCCAGCCTAAGCCATAGCTAATCGAAAATACGAGTCCGGTGGGAATCCAATGTTTTAAATACCTTACATGAATAGTAGCAAAAATTATGCTTGTCCAATAGGGACCTATGGCATGCTGAATCGCCCCGCGAAAGAGCAATTCCTCACAAATAGCCACAACTAAGGAAATAACTGCAATATGCCAAACCTTCCGCGTCCGAAAAATACGATCATTTACTCCGCCATCATCGCTTGCTTCTTCTGGAACAAAGCGCGAAATAAGCAGGTCAACTATGATAACTGCTGCTGCTAAGCCTGCACCCCAATAAACAAAAGCAAGCTCCTTTGGAGGCGTAAATAAAGCAATCACATTTTGATGCTGAAATAAAACCCATATTAAACCGATAATAAAAGTAAATGCTTGCGTAGCATATAAATTGATTAACAGCATGCGGTCATCTAGCTCATCAACGGACACCTTTCGAATGCGAATATTGCGAATATCAAATTTCTTCATAGCTTCCCGCCTGTCTGGAACGTTCATATTTTCTTTTTCGACCTTTTCACCTATACTGGTAGAACAAATCGACAGAATTATTTTTTTACATAGAAGGAGATAGAGATAGAGATGGAAAAAAAATTAACGACAACCGCAATGTTATTCAGTGTTGGATTTGTATTTCTACTTATTTGTACAGTTGGAGCCTTTTTCTATGGCATTCAAATTGGCACTGAAAAGACTAAAGCCCGCTATGTGAATGAAGCAGATGACGCAAAAACAACAACCGCTTCAGCAACCCCTTACCAGCAACAAGACTTGGTATCGTTCTATCATACTGTATTTCTGCCTTATCGTGAATTTCAAAACGAATGGTTCGCAGCTATGAACAAATTATCGCAAGGAAAGTCATTTGAAGCAACTTCTATGTTTAAAGATTTGGCAAGACTTGCTAGTGCCAAAGCAGATGAAGCAAGCTCGATTGATATGCAAAAATCTCCACTGCTCGGAGAAGCTCAGGTTAGTTACATACGAAGTCTTAAACTATTTAATGAAGCTGCTGTCAACGCAGCGGCTAGTGCAAAGAAATTATCCTTTAATGAATTGATGAAAAATGTCGAACAAGATAAAACCTATCTCTCTGCCGCTCAATTTGCACTAAACGCTCAGCAGCAATATTACTCCGCTATGCTGAAATGGTCAGCAACGGTAGATCTTGATATTCCATCAGAATACAAGGCTCCAGCTCTGCTGGAACTGTCAGCATGGAAAAACTTTAACATTACAATAAAAAACAAAGTAATGGCTGATCAGTTAATGACTCGCAAAAAACTTACTGCCTATTATCCGCAGGATTTAACAAGTCGAGTAGATGAGCTTGTCCAATCTGGACAAGCAACTAAGTTAAAATTGCATTCCGTATCTGCTGTTGTTGATTTGTTGATTAATACGGAAGCCGTTCGTTCAGGTGACTTCAATGAGAGCAAATCAAGGCTTTATCAACAGGCACTTCTACCGCAGCTGCCTTTTTTCTACCCTGAAACAAATTAAATTCCAATTCCTTTGTTAATCATATTGAAACCCTTGTAAAGAGGCTATAGCCGCCATCCCACCGGTAACGTTGTGAAGGCTGCTGTAGCCTTTTTCTTCTAAGTAATTGCAAACCGCTACACTTCGTACGCCATGTGCGCAGATGATATAAATAGGCAGCGTGTCGTCAAGCTCATTCAGACGTACAGGAATCGTGTTCATTGGAATTAATTTTGATGTCTCCAAATGATAAAACTCCCATTCAAACTCTTCTCTTACATCTATGATTTGACTTGCTTCTACTTGTCCATTCCCTAGCAGTTCAAGCAAAAATTGCGGTGTCACATCCTGCCATTTCGTCATGAATAAAGACCTCCAATGTCGTAAATTGTTGCTAATGATGCTTGAATCATAACGAAATTTTCACAATTCAGCAAGTTTGAGGATTGCTTTTGTCCACCACATTGCTTTAAAATAGAAAAGTCTAAGTTCGATGATCAAACTCTCGACCCGCTGCTGCACAACGGTGCCGGGTAGAGGGTTTTTCTGTTCATATTAAGCGAAGCCTAATAGCTTCGCCCCATTTTAGGAGGCATACTTCACATGTTTAAAGTGTTAGTTTCCGATCCAATCAGCGATTTGGGCATTCAGCAGCTTGTTGATGCGTCAGATGTCGCAGTCGACAAAAAACCTGGACTCAGCGAAGACGAATTAGTTGCAATTATTGGTGAATACGATGCGTTGCTAGTACGCAGCCAAACCCGCGTAACAGCAAAAATTATGGAAGCTGGCAAACAGCTTAAAGTAGTTGGCCGTGCAGGTGTTGGCGTCGATAATATTGACCTAGACGCAGCAACTCAGCGCGGTATCATCGTAATCAATGCACCAGATGGCAACACCATTACAACTTGTGAGCATACATTTGCTATGATGATGGCGGTAGCCCGTCATATTCCACAAGCGTACATGAAAACAGTAAATGGAACATGGGATCGCAAATCCTTCCTAGGCGTTGAGCTTCGCGGCAAAACGCTAGGCGTACTCGGTATGGGACGTATCGGCAGCGAAGTTGCCAAACGCGCAAAAGCCTTCGGCATGGATATTTTGGGTTATGACCCGTTTATGACAGAAGAAAGAGCCACAAAAATCGGCGTGAAGCTTGCTAGCGTGGATGAAATTGTTAGAGGTGCAGACTTCATGACTGTACATACACCTTTAACGCCTGAAACTCGCCATATGATCGGCAAAGCTCAATTTGAAGTGATGAAGCCCGGCATGCGTATTGTAAACTGCGCTCGCGGCGGCATCATCGATGAGATTGCTTTGGTTGATGCAGTGGATGCTGGTATTGTCGCTGGCGCCGCATTCGACGTGTTCGAAGTGGAGCCTCCTGCTAATGACCATCCTTTCTTGACACATCCAAAAATTATCGTGACTCCGCATCTTGGCGCTTCGACTGTTGAAGCACAAGAAAATGTTGCGATCGACGTTTCGGAGCAAGTTCTTCATATTCTCCGCAGCGAGCCATTTATCAATGCAGTTAACATGCCTCCGATTCCGGCAAACCTGCAAAGCATTCTTCAGCCGTACTTTACGCTTGGCGAGAAGCTTGGCAACTTTATTGCACAATCTACTGAGGGTGCTGTTACAGAAATCGTGGTTGGTTACGCAGGTGAGCTTGCAGAGGTTGATACGCAGCCACTTACTCGTTATATCGTTCGCGGCGTTCTAGCGCATCACCTTGGCGCAGAGCAGGTTAATGTGGTTAACTCCCTTCACCTTGCGAAAGTGCGCGATGTAAACATCGTCGTTCAAAAATCGCATGCTTCGAAAGACTTTACGAACTTAGTAACTGTATCCCTTCGTACGAAAAAAGAAGAACGTGTTGTTTCCGGCACATTGCTAACTGGTTACGGACCTCGTATTGTTCAAATCGACAAGTTCCCAGTTGATGTGACGCCTGAAGGAAACCTAATTCTAATCTCGCATAACGATAAGCCTGGAATTATCGGACGAGTTGGAACGCTTCTGGGCAACAACGACGTTAACATTGCAACGATGCAAGTAGGTCGTCAGCTTGTTGGCGGCTCCGCAATCATGGTTCTGCGTGTGGATAAAGCGACACCTAAGGAAGTGCTTGAGCAGCTTACAAGCATGCCTGAGCTAAACACAGCCAAAGAAATTACACTTTTTTAAATAAATTTGTTTACTATATAGGAGAAGAGCCTGCCGATTCATTCGGCAGGCTCTTCTTTTGTTTCACGAACAACAAGAATTATCTTCTGCTTTCTACAAAAAAAGCGCCCCCAGCAGGAGCGCTTTGACAACTATTGATGAGCTTCGACAGGAAGTAAGATTGTAAACGATGTGCCTGTGCCCGCACTGCTTTCGACTACAATTCGACCCTGATGAAGATCGATCAGATTTTTTACAATGGCAAGTCCAAGTCCCGTTCCACTTGATGAGCCGCGTTTACGCGCTTTATCTGCCTTATAGAAGCGTTCGAATATAAAAGGCACATCCTCGGTTGGAATCCCCTGCCCCTCGTCTCTGACGCGAAGCTCCACATACTGTCTTCCGTTTACATTTGCATGCTGACCTGAAATAGTAATCGACTTGCCCGATGGCGTATGCCGCAATGCGTTGTCGAGAAGATTAGTCAATACTTGCTCCAATCTATCCTCATCGGCTTCCTTTACAAGCAGCGACTCATTGGGCAGTTCCGCGACCAACCTCACCTCGCGCTCCTTCGCATACACCTGGAATTTCCGATGTACCCGCTTCAAGACATGGGCGAGATCTATCTCTTGGAAGTTCATATCGACATGGCCGGCTTCCATTCTAGCGATATCCAGGAAATCATTTACGAGTCTACCCATTCGCAGTGATTCATCATAAATGACTTGAACCAGCTCCTTGCGATCTTCCTCAGACACGACAATATCATCAAGCAATGCTTCACTATAGCCTTGCAGCATCGATAGCGGCGTCCTGATCTCATGTGAGATATTAGCCACAAAATCTCGTCTCAGCTTCTCAAGCTTATGCTCCTCTGTTACGTTACGGATAACGGCAACAGCCCCGCGAATAACATCCTTCGACTGCAGCGGAGCCATTACAACTGACCACACGCTACTTAGAACATGAACCTTATCGGTAACATCCCTGCCCTCTTCCATCACTCTTTGAAACAACTCGCGGAGCGGCATAGGAACCTCGGAATATGTAGTCGAGCTCTCGGACTCATCCTCTTGCCAAGCAAGCTCTACTCCTGACCACTGATTGATTAGCAAATGACCAACTGGATTCGTAAGTATGACTTTACCTTCCGCGTCGAAGGTAATGACTGAATCTCCCATGCTTCGCAAAATGCTCGCAAGATGGTTTTTCTCATGATTGATGTCATGAATCAGCTTGTTCAGCTGCTCCGTCATATGGTTAAACGTATCTGCAAGCTCGCCGATCTCATCGCTGGAGCGTATATGAACTCGGGTTGTATAATTGCCTTGAGAAATCGATACCGCTGCATCCTTTAATTGAAGCAGCGGCTGTTGAATTTTTTTGGATAAGAAGAAAGCAAAAAATGTTGATAACAAAAATCCGATAATCGCTGTTACAACAAATAGCACTTTCACCTGATGCGTATTGTTTTCTTTAAACCATATGTCAACGTATTGAAGTAAAAATACGCCAACGATGAGCAATACGACAGCAACAAGCAGCATGATTGTCGCCCAGAGCTTTCCAACTACACTGCGGTATAATTTGCCAATCGAACGATGCCACAAGCTCATTTACTTAGGTACCTCTAGCTTATAGCCGACTCCCCATACGGTAGTAATCATGGATGCCGCATCAGGAGACACTTTATTCAATTTCTCGCGCAAACGTTTTACATGGGTGTCGACAGTCCGCAAGTCACCGAAAAACTCATAGTTCCATACATCCTTCAAAAGCTCTTCACGGGAGAACACTTTATCAGGCGATACTGCCAAGTAATGCAGCAGCTCATATTCTTTAGGCGTTAAGCTTACCTCTTGTCCACCAGCTGTTACACGGTGAGCATCATGCTCAATAACCAAATGTGGGAATACGATGTTATTGCTTGAATTAATTTCTTTTGTTAAGAACGCAGTAGCCGAGGATCGTCTCAAGATAGCCTTCACTCGGTAGATAACCTCGCGTGGACTAAAAGGCTTGACGACATAATCGTCCGCTCCAACCTCAAAGCCTTGCACACGGTTCATTTCTTCACCTTTAGCCGTTAGCATAATGACAGGAGTAGCCTTCACTTGACGTAGACGAGAGCACACTTCTACGCCGTCGATTCCTGGCAGCATCACATCAAGCAGAATGAGCGCGTAATCCGTATTTGAAGCTAATCTTAGGGCAGTTTCTCCGTCTTCTGCCTCGTCGATTGTGTAGCCTTCCTTCTCTAAATACATTTTGAGCAAACGACGGATCCGTTCTTCGTCATCTACGACCAAAATACGGCTTGAATAATCAGACATAGGGCAATTCTCCTCTCAATCTAAGTTCTAAACACCAGAATAGGAATGCAAACCTGCAATGACGAGGTTAACCCCAACGAGCGTAAATAGTACAACCACGAAGCCGATTACAGCGAGCCATGCAGAAGGTTTTCCCTGCCAGCCGCGCGATAAACGGAAATGCAAATACGCACTGTAGTACAGCCATGTAATTAAAGCCCAAACCTCTTTCGGGTCCCAGCCCCAGAAACGGCCCCATGCAATATTGGCCCATATCATCGCGAATATTAATGCACCGAGTGTAAAGATCGGAAATCCAATTGCGATGGATCTGTAGCTGATTTCATCCAAATCTTCTGGATCTACGCCATCCATAACAGGATGAATAACCGCTCCGAGCGGCTTTCTGAACACTAAGCGCAGCAAGCCATAAAGCAAGGAGCCTGCAATAATCGTCCATATAACGGTATTAAACTTGCGTCCTGAATTTGCGCCTTCCATCCAAGATGGTGCTTCGAATAATGGCTTGCTCATACCGAGGAATGATTCATATTCGACCACCTGGCTGTTATAAGGTTTAACAATTGGCGGCAGTGTATAATTTACTGTCTCCGAAGTTGTCGACTCTATTCCCTTGGCATCAATAGTAGATGTTTCTTGAATAAATTTCGCTTCATAGCCCATTCCGCGGAACGCGAATACAGCAACGATAAAACCTACAATTAGAATAATCGTATATAAAGAGAACTCGACCCAGAACTGCGATCTTTTTGCTTCTTTTGTTTTGCTTTTGAAATCAACCACTCTTAGCAAATACATGAGGCCAGCAGCAAAACCAACGGCAAAAAATGCTTCGCCTAGAGCGGCAGTCGTTACATGTACTTTTAGCCAGTAGTTGTTCAGAGCCGGTATTAGCGGCTGTACCTCTTGCGGAAACACAGATGCATACGCAACAATAATTACAGTTAGCGGCAATGAGAACATGCCCAGCAGCGGTTTTCTGTAAATACTGAAGACAATCGTAAATGCAATCATGATTGCCATTCCTAGGAAAGTCATGAATTCATACATATTGCTCGTTGGAATTTGACCGCTTCCCGCCCATCTTGTAAAGAAGAAGGTCAAATGCGATGCAAGACCAAGACTCGAAGTAATGAATGCAATTCGTCCCCAACGCTTCTCATGCTGCAAAGGATCACGATTGCTCCATTTCTTACCCGCAATGGCAATGACATAAAACATAAATGCGAAGCAATACAGGAAAAATGCGACAATAAATGCGTCGCTGCTAAAATCGACTAAGCTCACGCGTTGTTCCCTCCGTTATCTAGCGACTTCGGATCTACGGTTATCCCTATTTTTTTAAGGGCTCCCGCTACATCTGAGCGCATACCGTACCAGTTTTTATTCGTATGAGCGCCCAATGAAAGCTCTCCATTGTCCACTCGCAGCCAAATTCGGCGGTGCTGCCAATAGGATCCCATCAGCAAGCCGAGCATGGAGAACACTGCACCAACCCAAACATATGGCAGCGCCCTGTCCATCCTTACGTTCAAGTAAGTGGATGCTTCAGAGAAATCTACATTTTCCATGCCGTCCACTCGAATTTCTATCTTATCCGCAATACCGTGATTAATGGCATCCTGCGAAAATTTAACTTTATCCTTTTGCATTGGGAAATACATATACGGCTCGCCTTTTGGATCAAGCCCCGGACCTTTAACCGTGTATACGAACGCCGGAGCAATCGGCTCACGTGATAAAGTCGTTGGCTCGCCATTGTCGCCGATTGCAAATTCCATGTAATTCGCATATAAATCAAGGGTGTATGGCCCGAGCTTATGCTGCAGCGCTGAATCCTTCATTGGAAGATCGAACGGACCATATTTCTCTCCCGTCGCTTTATCTATGAGAATGGGATGCACAGCGTTCAAGCGAGGCGTCGTATCATAATCAAATTGATACAGCTTTAATCCTTTGTACTTTAGCGGCTCGTTGACGATAATATTATGCCGCTCTACTTCTTTAAGCTCTGGTTTCTTTGTTTGGTCACTGCAGTTGCTAACGCATTCATAAAGAACCGCTTTTGTCTCAAAAAGCTTTGCACGGCTTATTCCTTTAAGCTTGTCCGGCAATTCTTCGTCTTTATAATACTCTACAGTAAACTTTTCGTTTTTTACAAAATAATTCGTATTCGCTATTTGGACCGTATCCCCATCAGGAACCATTATGTAGCTATCCATTTGCCAGCTCGGAATGCTTCTTGCCAATATGGCTAAAAGAAACAAGATAAGGCCGATGTGGTTGATATAGGGTCCCCAGCGGCTAAAACGGTTTTTCTCCGCAAGCAGCGCAGAGCCATCTCGATGAATGCGATAACCTTTGCGTTTCAGCTGCATGCCGAAATTTTCAACCCATTTTTCCTCATCGCCTTCAATCTGATATTTAAATACCGTCTTCTGACGATGGATAAACTGCAGATGCTTACGAATTTGCTGCTTGCTTAGCGCACGATAAAGCGGGAGCACACGATCCAAGCTGCAAATAACAAGTGAGGTGCCAATCATCACAAGCAAGCCAATGAACCACCAGGATTCGTACGTATGCGATAATCCTAGCAAATAATACATTTTGCCAAGAAATCCATAAGTTTCTTCATAATACACGGATGGATCCAAGTTATTTATGAATGTGTTTTCCTGTGGATAAATTGTTCCAAGCATCGCAGTCAAAAAGGTAATGACGATCAAATAAATCGCAATTTTGACTGACGAGAAAAAATTCCATATTTTATCGATATAATTGGGATTGCTTTTTTGCGATCGACGAGCAACACCATCGTAACGCATTTCTAACGGTAAATCGGAAACCGTTTCGTTCAAAAGCGGTTTGCCGCAGCTTTCACATAGCACGGTGCCTATCGAATTTTGATGACCGCACTCACATTTTGTGTTTTCAACCACTAACACAATAATACCTCCTACAGCTGAAGAAGCCGTTCAATCCGTTCATCAATTTCCTCTTCCGTCATGCCTCCTACTTTTATTTCCATAATCGTCCCATTTGGATTAATGAAAAAAGTAGTAGGGTATGACTTTAGACCATAGCTGCGTTCTGTTTTGCGATTTACATCGCGCAGAATCGGATAGTTCAAATCAAAGCGACGGACAAAATTGTTTACGGTCAACGTGTCCTCGCTTAAATTTATAGCCAAAATCACAAGGCCTTGATCCTTCCATTTCGCGTACTGTCGTTCAAACTCCGGCATTTCCTTCACGCACGGTGGACAGAATGTGCCCCAGAAATTAATGACGACAGCTTTCCCCTCATAATCAGACAGTTGTCTAGGATTACCCTCTAAATCAACAAGCTCAAATGCAGGCGGCTTCCCGCCTTCCTTTAAAGGACCTTTGTCATCCGCGTCAAATAAGGTAGATCCAATTGCGTACCCACCTATGATCAAGACGGCAATCAAAATGACAATTTGTACCGTCTTGCGCGATTTTCCCATAATTGTTTTTCACCACCAGCTTCTTTCTATGCAGCCACGAATATTACCATTATAACGAAAAGTCGACGGCAATTACTGCCGCCGTCGATTACTTTTTATGAACTTTATGTGTCTTGCTTTGCGCTATCGCAAGCAATTCTTTAATTTCCTGAGGCGTGAGATGACGATACTTTCCTCTGCCTAGGTTTTCAAGTCCAACCTCGCCAAAACGAATTCTCTTCAGCCTGATCACCTTATGTCCAATAGCTTCAAACATCCGGCGAACCTGGCGGTTCCGGCCTTCAAAAATCGTAATTGTAATCGTTGCTTCATTTCCGTCCGTATCTACATCATGATATTCCACTTCTGCAGGTGCGGTCATTCCATCCTCTAGCTTAATCCCTTTTTGCAATTGCTCCAATGCCGTTCCATGAGGAACGCCCTTAACGGTCGCACGGTATGTTTTGGGAACATGATGACTTGGATGTGTTAACAAATTAGCGAATTCGCCATCATTCGTTAGGATAAGAAGTCCTTCCGTATCATAATCCAATCGACCGACCGGATATACTCGCTCTTTAATACCTGGCAAAAAATCAGAAACCACTTTGCGGCCTTGTGGATCTTTGGCGCTAGTTATGACTCCCTTGGATTTGTTAAGCATGAGATAGAGCTTCTTCTCGCTCCGAATCGGCTTGCCGTTAACCGTAATTGCATCAACCGCTGGATCAGCCTTAACGCCTAGCGTTGTAACCTTCTCACCATTAACTTCAACCATTCCTGCCAAAATCATTTCTTCACATTTGCGACGGGATGCGATTCCCGCTGCTGCTAATATTTTCTGTAAACGTTCCAATGCTTTCACCTCAATCTCCATCATAACGATATGAAGGAGAAAGTACAAGCTTCACTAGCCGAATATGTATAAGCAAATGAAAATTGCTGCGAAAAAACCTACTATATCGGAAAATAAACCAACTTTTAACGCATAACGTGACTTTCTTATTCCAATCGCTCCAAAATATACAGTAAGCACATACAAGGTTGTATCCGTGCTGCCTTGAATCGTGGATGCAATTCTGCCAATCATAGAATCCGGGCCAAAGTTTTGAATGAGGTCAGTCGTGAAGGCTAACGAGCCTGCGCCAGTCAAAGGCCGCAAAATCCCGAGAGGCAGCACCTCGCTTGGAATACCAACCCAATCAAAGAGAGGTCGAACTGTAGAAAGCAGCAATTCCAAGGCTCCAGATGAGCGAAACATACTGATAGCAACCATCATGCCAACCAAATGAGGAATGATATTAATCGCTGTTCCGAAGCCATCCTTGGCCCCTTCAACAAACGTTTCATAGACAGGCACTTTGCGTCTTAAAGCTGCATAAAGCGGAATAAATACGATAATGGCAGGAATCATCCAAGCGGATAAGCTTGTAAAAATATTATACAATTGCCTCACCTCCGGAAGCTGGTAAAGCAGACTTCTTATTCTCAGGTCTAGGCGGTGATGGAGCTATGGGTGGCGGTGATTTTCTTCGATACCAGCGGTCGGCAAGTATTGCAGCCGTAGTAGCAACAAATGTCGCTGCAAGCGTTGTACCGATAATTTCAGCAGGGTTAGCTGAACCATAATTCATTCGAATGGCAATAAGCGTGGTGGGAATGATCGTAATGCTGGATGTATTTAGCGCAAGCAGCGTGCACATGGCTGGAGTTGCTGTAGCAGGATCAGGATTAAGCTTCTGAAGCTCCTGCATCGCTTTTATTCCCATTGGCGTGGCTGCATTTCCTAACCCAAAGAGATTAGCGCTTAAATTACTCATTATATAACCGAGAGCTGGGTGATTGGGAGGAACGTCAGGAAAAAGCTTGCGCACCACAGGCCCGAGCATTCTAGCAAGTGTAAGCAACAGCCCTGCATCCTCCGCTATTCGCATCATGCCAAGCCAAAACACCATGATACTAATTAATCCGAAGCTCACGGTGACACCCGACTTGGCTCCTTCAAAAGCTGCTTGCGTTACCGCATCCATCTTACCTGTTATCGCAGCCACTACAACACTCGCTACGATGAAAAACAACCAAATCCAGTTAACCATTTAGGTCGCCTCCCCCTCTACGCACCTATACTGTTTTGCAATCAATCAGCGTCTCCCGCGCGAATTAATTGCTAATGTTCAAATAATGCATCTAATACTTTGATAAAAGAGCCAAACAACGGCCCGCGCTGATCCAGCTTTTTTGTTTTCTGAAAATCAGCCAGCGATTGTAATGATTTTTGCGATGTCATTGAAAGTTGAAGCCTACTGCTGTTAGGATCATACACAGGAACAGCACCAATTTGCTGCTCGTTTAAATACCATTCCAGAAATCCGCGTTCTCCTAACAAATATCGTGTAGTTCCCGCTTCAAGCAGCACAAGACGTGATTGAACGTTTCCCATTTCCTGCTCTTCCAGCGGGTATTTAAAAGATTGTCCAACAGCATAAGGATAACCAGAAATTTGCTGCCCTTTAACAGCTATCTCTTGAAGCGGATAATGACCAAAACCCCAATCGAGCATTTTTCGGTGATCTGCCCAATCATCGCTGTCATTTATCGTCACTGCAGCAAGCTGTTGACCATTCCTAGTGGCGGAGCTAACTAAGCAGCGCAATGATTTTTTGGTATACCCCGTTTTTACTCCGTCAGCACCTTCGTACATCGTTAGCATTTTATTTTTGTTCGTATAGCTGTACTCCCATTTCTCATGCGGATTGGGCACTTTTTTTACACGCGTGCTTACGATTTCTGCAAATACATCATTTTTCAAAGCATATGCAGTCAGCTTGGCCAAATCATTAGCTGTGGAATAATGCTCATCATCATCCAGCCCATGCGGATTTTTAAATTGCGTATGTTTCAAACCTAGAAAGGTCGCTTTCTCATTCATTAAATGAACAAAACCTTCCTCCGATCCTCCAACATGCTCCGCGATTGCCGTTGCCGCATCGTTGCCGGACCTGAGCATCAGACCATACAACATATGATGCAAACTCATTTCTTCGCCAAGCTGAAGATAAATCGAAGAACCCTCTTTACCAACTGCTCGTTTGCTTGTCTTCACCATATCAGTCAGCTTCCCATGATCTATCGCAACAATAGCTGTCATGATTTTCGTTAAGCTTGCTATTCGCATCGGGGTATCGCCATCACTGCTATACAAAACTCTTCCTGACTCGACATCAATTAGAGCCGATGCTTTGGCATTCGTATACAGCTTGCTTGGATTTGCGCTTATTGGGGGCAATACGCTTGTCCCAACCAATAAAGCAGATAACATTCCAACTGCAATAAATCGTTGCAGTTTTTTGAAATTCATATTCATACTTGCCCCTCCCGCAGCGATAGTAGATAAAGCTTGTGTGTGCGTATTTCAGTATATGCCTGTACATGTGGCTCTAGACGAGAAGTAGCTAACAAAAATGAAAAACTGCCCTCTCGGGCAGTTATGTCATCAGTTGTGTTCGTTTGCTTCTACACGTCCACTGATCACAGTTTGAGACGTATCCGCATATACACCTGTACTCGAAGGTTGCTTCATCATCGATTGCAGCTTATCAAATACATGCGGAGCTGAGTCAATTACCCGCTCAAGCAGATGTGTTTGATTATCGAGCGGAACAATTTTTACCCCATGTGTTCCTACGACCAAAAAAGCAATTGGCGTAATCGACACGCCGCCACCGCTACCGCCGCCGAATGGAAGCGAAACGGAAGCATGCTGTGCATCAGATTGAGAGCCGTTCTTATGATCGGCATCATCTAATCGAATGTCACTGCCTCCTGCTACAAACCCAAAGCCTACTTTGGAGATTGGCATAATAATGCTGCCATCCGGCGTTTGGACAGGGTCGCCTACAATAGTATTGACGTCAACCATCTCTTTAATATTTTCCATTGCGGTTTGCATTAAGCCTTGAATAGGATGTTCTGCCATACCTTGACGCCTCCTTTCAATTTCCTCATCCGAACTAAAAGCTGCAGTCCGGCAAGAATAGCATAACCGAAGCGGATTTGAGCTATGCATGACCATTCCGTTGTAAAAGCAGATCGTTGATAAATAGGCTGAACCATCATTTTCGGCTCCGTTTTGAGTTTAACCATTTGGGACAATACGCCAATGATCGATGTTTTTATAGACCAAACAAATCCAGTCGCCATAGCCGTCCACATTGCGTCACCGGTTCCTACTGATGTGGACCAGTTCCATTCTAAAAGACGGACCTTCGTTAGCGATTTTCTAACCCAACCCGTTAAGTTTTTCGTCATTTGTAACAAATGTTTTGTTCTTTCCATTAGATGCGCTATTTTTTCTGCGTCAATGTCCTCGTTATATTGTTTCCAAGTGTCAACGGCCACATTCTTTTTTGAAACCTGTTCCTTAAGTTGGATGGAGGTTCCTGTGAACTGAATAATCGGCACTTTAAAGCGGTATCTGAGGATTCCAAATAAGGCCTTAATATTCAACTCAAAATCATCGTTTTGATCTATTCTCCTCAGATGGCCTCTTAATTCGACCTGCGAAGTGAGGCAGACGACCAAAATGAGCAAAAAAAAGAGACCGACCGCCGTCATCCAACCGTAGGGGTAACCGAGCATCATGATGCTTCCTCCGTTTCCCTAATATGGGTTGAATATAGTATGACCCGGCGGCCAAATCTCATTCTTTTATTTCTTCAATTGTCATCTGCGTGCCATCTAATCTCTCGAATAGCAGCTGAGTTTGTTCCTCCAAGGCATCATCGATATCAACGCTGCCTGGTTCTGGCAATTCTTTTATGGACGGCAATCCAAAATAATCTAAAAATGATTTCGTTGTTCCGTACAAAATAGGTCTGCCAATCTGCTCGGCGCGGCCAACCTCTTCGATTAAATCCTTTGATACAAGCGATTGAATCGCTCTGTCGCTCTTTACGCCGCGAATTTCTTCAATCGATATTCTTGTTATCGGCTGGCGATATGCGACGATGGACAGCGTTTCTAATGCAGCTTGTGACAGCTGCGATCTCGTAGGTGTGTATGCCATACGCTCAAAATAAGGCGCATGCTCCAAATGCGTCGTCAGCCGATAGGAGGCTGCCACCTCTGCGATTTGAATACCTCGCCCCTCGCGCTCCAAATCGCGCTGCAAATCATAAACCAAATCGGAAGCGAGCTCGGCATCCAGCTCCAAAATATCAGCTAGCTGCCGCTTCGTAAGGCCTTCATCACCTGCCATAAACAGCAGGCCCTCAATAATTGTCTTCAACTTCGGATAATCCAATTTGCGACGACTCTCCTCTCCAATGAATGACGATGTCGTCAAATAACTGATGCTGAAAACAACGAATATGTTTCATTTTCATTAATTCCAGAATGGCTAGAAAAGTAACCACGATTTCATGCCTGTCCATGTTCTCGCGAATAAGCCGTGAAAAACGAACCGTTTCGAATTGCTTGAGCACCTCGACAATGTCCCGTATTCGATCTTTAACGGAAATCTCGTCTCGATGAATGGTAGCAACGACATTACGCCTTGATGCGCGGCGCAGCGCCTTTTGAAAGGCAGTAATCAAATCCGACAAGTGAAGACCCTCCACCGGATTAACAATCTCTTCTTTCAAAAATGGCGTCATATCCTCAGGTTCCCTTGAATAGACAAGGCTGCGCTCGAATTCCTTCTCGCGCAGCTGCTCAGCTATTTGTTTGAATTTCCGGTATTCTACGAGCTTCTGGATGAGCTCATCGCGTGGATCCAATCCGTCATCCGGCCAATCCTCATAGTCTTCTTCAAATACAGGCGGCTTTGGAAGTAGCTGCTTGCTCTTTATCGCCAAAAGGGTTGCCGCCATAACTAAAAATTCACTCGTGACCTCAAGCTCGAGCTCTTTCATCGCATGAAGATAATCCATATATTGAATTGTAATCTCACTGATAGACACCTCATGGATATCGATCTCCGCCTTGTCGATCAAGTGAAGCAGCAGATCCAGCGGCCCCTCAAAAGAATCCAGCTTATAAAGCACTGACACTTACATTTCCTCCCGCCTAGCCTTATCTTCGCTGCTTAGCCTTGCAATTGTTTGGTTAGGTTCGCCATTTCAATTGCGCTTGTAGCAGCCTCATAACCTTTGTTGCCTGCTTTTGTACCTGCACGCTCAATGGCCTGTTCAATCGAATCAACAGTCAATACACCAAAAATAGTCGGAATGCCTGTTTTCAAAGCGATTGCCGCAACACCCTTTGCTGCTTCGTTGCAAACAAAATCGAAATGCGGTGTTGAACCACGAATAACAGCGCCTAGCGTAATGACAGCATCATACTTTCCGCTTTCTGCCATTTTTTGCGCGATTAAAGGAATTTCAAACGCTCCCGGCACCCATGCTACCTCAACATCTGAATCCTGTGCGCCATGACGTTTGAAAGCATCAAGTGCGCCTCCAAGCAGCTTGCTTGAAATAAACTCGTTAAAACGTCCTACTACTACTCCATATTTTAAACCTTCTGATACTAAATGTCCCTCATAAATTCGTGTCATTTGTCATCTTCCTTCCATTATTTTAAATGATGTAGTCAATATCTTCAAAGCTAAGTAAATGACCAAGCTTAGATTTTTTTGTGCGGAGATATCTTTTATTATCTTCCTTTAACTCCATTTGTATAGGAATACGTTCTACAACCTCTAGTCCGTAGCCTTCAAGACCTTTAATTTTCCGAGGATTGTTCGTCATCAACCGCATTTGGCGAACGCCAAGATCCTTCAAAATTTGTGCGCCTATACCATAATCGCGCAAATCCGCCGGAAAGCCAAGCTTTAAATTAGCATCTACCGTATCAAATCCTTCTTCTTGCAGAGCATAAGCCTTCAATTTGTTAATCAGACCAATGCCTCTGCCCTCTTGGCGCATATAAAGCAGAACGCCGCTGCCTGCTTCTTCGATCTGTTTAAGCGCCGCTTCAAGCTGCGGTCCGCAGTCGCAACGATGCGAATGAAATACATCGCCGGTTAAGCATTCAGAGTGCACCCTCACAAGCAAGGGACGTTCAGGATCGATGTCGCCTTTAACGAGTGCGATATGCTCTTTATTATCCACTAAATTTGTATAAGCAATAGCGCGGAAAGTGCCAAAATCAGTTGGCAGCTTCACATCAACTGCTCGCTCAACAAGCTTTTCTTTCTCGTTGCGATATTGAATCAGCTCTTGAATCGTGATGAGCTTCAGATTGTGCTTTTCTTTAAAGACAAGCAAATCTGGCAAACGAGACATCGTGCCGTCTTCATTAATGATTTCACAAATCGCTGCTGCTGGCGCCGAACCGCACATGACCGCCAAATCTATAGCCGCCTCAGTATGTCCAGCACGGCGAAGTACGCCACCAGGTCTTGCAATCAAGGGGAAAATATGACCTGGCCTGCGGAAATCTGCTGCTTTCGTCGTTGGATCAATGAGCGCTTTAACCGTTTCTGAGCGTTCAAATGCGGAAATCCCAGTAGTCGTTCCAATATAATCAACGGAAACGGTAAATGCCGTTCCGTGATAATCGGTATTATGCGTAACCATTGGCGGAAGGTCAAGCTGGTCTGCTCGCTCTTGCGTAATCGGAACACACACAAGACCTCTAGCCTCTGTAATCATAAAATTAATGACCTCAGGCGTCATTGTATCAGCAAGAGCAATAAGGTCGCCCTCATTTTCCCGATCCTCGTCGTCAACGACAATAATCGGCTTGCCAAGCTTAAGATCAGCCAAAGCAGCTTCAACTGAATCAAATGGTTTTTTATCTGTTTGTTCCATATGGGTTTCCCTCCTTTGTGACAACCAAACCTTTATAAGGCTTCTACCTTGCCTTCAAAGGTTATTTTAAAGTTTAATTACAGTTCAATACCAAACCTTAAAGACTTTTCGAACCCACCCAAACCCTCCCTTCCAAGGGAGGGCCCCAAGGACTGCGTCCTCTGGACACCTGCAATTGGACTTACGTAGGCATGACTCAGGTGGCTGTGTGCTAACATTGGTTAAAGATCGCTTTCGTCCCTACGGGACACGCTTACTGTTTGAGCAGCCTAGTTGTTAGTTCAATTAAATAAAAATACTGATTAAAGATCGCTTTCGTCCCTGCGGGACAAGCTTACTGTTTTAGCACTCGAGTTTTCATGACAACCAGACCAGACACTACTGATACTTGACTAACTTATTTACAAAAAACCATTTTCCATAAGAAAAGATGTAGTGAGCTTGGCTTTGGCTGGCAAGGCTTCTGGCTGCTTGAAATGAAGCAGGTGATCGACGTACTTGCCGATGACATCACATTCGATATTAACGGTATCGCCTGCACGCTTATGCTGTAAGGCCGTTTCGCCTAATGTGTGTGGAATAATCGATACGGATAACGTATGTGATGATGTATCCACTACAGTAAGGCTTATGCCATCAATCGTGATCGAGCCTTTTGGAATCACATAACGCAGCATGTCTGCGTCGTCGATATGGATTTTATAAACAACGGCATTAGCATCTGTTTCTCGTGAAGTTATTTTCCCGGTTCCATCAACATGCCCCTGAACGATATGACCGCCAAAACGTCCGCCAGCTTGCATTGCTCTCTCTAAATTCACTTGTTCGCCAGCACGAAGCTGATGAAGATTAGACTTGCGATAAGTCTCAGGCATCACGTCAGCAGCAAAAGATGCACCGTCAAACGACGTTACCGTTAAACAAACGCCATTAACCGAGATGCTATCGCCCAGCTTAACACCATCTGTTACAAGGGATGCTCCGATGACCAGCCTCATCGCTTCGCCTTGCTTCGTGATTCCTTTCATCTTTCCCACTTCTTCCACTAATCCGGTAAACATGGGTTTCCTCCTCAAGGTTCGCTAATGCAGCAAACCTACTTCAAAACAGCATAAATCCTGCGATGATGCCAGAGATTTGTTCAACGCCTTATCCTTAATAAACTGGATATCCTGAGACGCAAATGTCCTCGCCGGCCATTTCTACGCTTACTCGATCTAAGGAAATAGCATCGGCCATTTTTTCGAATCCAGCGAAAGTAAATGTACCTGGTGCATCCAAGCCGCCGATAATCTTAGTCGCATAATACAGCATGATTTTATCAATAAGACCTGCCTCTAACATTGCACCATTTAATTGACCGCCGCCTTCAAGCAAGATTGAGCCGATTTCAAGCTCCCCCAGCTTCTTCATTCCTTCACTGAGATCTACTTTTGCTCCCGTGCCGCAAATGATGACCTCAATCCCTGCTGCTTCAAGCGCTTCACGGTTTTCCGAGCTTGCTTGGCTGGAAGTTAAAACAATCGTTCTAATCGAGCGATCAGTTACAACTCTGGCATTAAGCGGCAGCCTTAGTGCTGAATCTACGATAATACGTATCGGATCAATTGCTGGGACAGATGCTCTCGTATTGAGCAGCGGATCATCTGCAAGGACAGTGCCTATGCCAACCATAATGGCTTCATGCTGATGACGCAGCGTATGAACCTGCTCGCGAGCAACTGCACCAGTAACCCAACGGCTATCGCCTGAATGGGAAGCAATCTTGCCATCAAGCGTACTCGCAGTTTTTAAAGTAACGAATGGGAGGCGGGTCGTAATGTACTTATTAAATTTTTCATTCATTTGCTGCGATCTTTGCTCGAATACGCCAACCGTAACGTCGATCCCCTCTTCACGAAGCCTTGCAATGCCTCGGCCGGACACTGCTGGATTGGGATCGCCGCTTGCGACTACAACCCTTGCAGCCTTCGCATCAATGATACGTTCACAGCATGGCGGCGTCTTTCCAAAATGGCTGCATGGCTCTAACGTTACATAAACGGTTGCTCCTTCAGCCGCATCTCCCGCCATCTGAAGCGCATGAACTTCAGCATGACCGGTTCCTCGCTTTAGATGCGTGCCAATGCCGACAATCGCACCATCCTTTACGACGACGCAGCCGACAACAGGATTAATGCCGGTTTGACCCGAAGCTTTTGCAGCCATATCTAACGCTAATCCCATATAATATTCATCATTTAAAATGTCCATATACAAAAAACACCCCCATCGGCATACGATCCGACAGGGGTGATGAAAGATAAAACGAGAACTACGACAAAACCGATCGATGTTGTCGGCTTTGAGAGCCGTCGCTATCTTACGTCGCAAAATTGCGAAATCGGTTTGTAAAGTACACTAAATAAACTAACCTAATATGTATGTGAAATAAAACACATACAAATAAGCAGTAAATTGTAGCTGTCGAAGCATCCCCTTCTCCCATCCAGACTGTACTGTCGGTCCCGGAGTTTCACCAGGTCCACCGTTTTAATCGTATTCTATCCAAATGATCTTGGATAAAATGCCGTTTAAACCGGGTCACGGACTGACGAGAGGCACAGAAATTCGGTTATCCGATATTCTGTGCCTTCCCGATCACCGCCGGTTAGGAATTTCACCTACCCCGAAGGATTGCTGCACTTACAATATTATAGTTAGTATCTTAACATTAAATCGTTTCGACTTCAACCTTTTCCATTTTGTCTCCGCCTTTGAAAGCATCAACAAACTCCATACCTTTTGAAACCTTGCCAAAAACAGTATGTCCGCCATCCAAATGCGGTTGTGGTGCATAACCGATATAGAATTGGCTGCCGCCTGTATTGCGACCAGCATGCGCCATTGCTAGTGAACCGCGCTCATGCTTATTAGGGTTGATTTCACAATCGATTTGGTATCCAGGACCGCCTGTACCTGTTCCGTTTGGACATCCGCCTTGAGCGACGAAACCTGGGATAACACGGTGGAAAGTAAGACCGTTGTAAAAACCTTCGTTAGCAAGCTTTTCAAAGTTTGCTACTGTGTTCGGCGCGTCTTGATCGAATAGATCGATAAGAACCTCTCCGCCGTTTGCTAGTGTGATTTTTGCTTGTTTAGCCATTGCTGCATCTACCTTTCTTTTATCCGAATAAGACTACGTTACCAATTTCGCTCTTATTTCGCAAGCGATGATTTTTGAAGTCTTGCCGGAATGACGTCATTGCAAACGATATTTTCAAGCGATTCACGCTTAACAGCAAGGTCTGCCTGACCATCTTTAACGAAAACGACAGCCGGACGACGAATGCGGTTATAGTTGCTCGCCATTGCATAATTATAAGCACCCGTACAGAAAACAGCAAGTAAGTCGCCATTTTTTGCTTTAGGCAATTCCAAATCCCAAATGAGCATGTCGCCACTCTCGCAGCATTTGCCCGCGATGGAAACCGTTTCTTCAGCAGCTTCATTCGCACGATTAGCGAGTACTGCTTCATATTTGGATTGGTATAGCGCTGGGCGAGGGTTGTCCGTCATACCACCGTCTACTGCAATGTATTTACGTACACCAGGGATATTTTTGCTTGTACCTACTGTATACAAAGTTGTTCCTGCATCGCCAACCATACTGCGGCCCGGCTCTACCCAAATCTCAGGCAATGGGAACTCGGCATCTGTAAACTTCGAAATGATAGCGCCAGTAATTGCCGCAACATATTCACTGATTGGCAATGGTGTGTCGCCATCAACATAACGAATACCAAAGCCGCCGCCAAGATTGATTACTTTAAACGTTAGGTTAAGCTCATTACGAATCTCAACCGCGAAATCAGCAACCTTGTCCACAGCCATACGGAAACCTTCAACTTCGAAAATTTGTGATCCAATATGGGAATGAACGCCCAAAACAATCAGGTTAGGCAAAGCAATCGCTTCTTGAATCGCTTGTTTCGCCGCGCCATTGCCAAGGTCGAAACCAAATTTCGAATCCGTTTGTCCAGTAGAAATATAGTCATGCGTATGTGCTTCAACGCCAGGCGTAATACGAAGTAGAATGTTTACTTTCTTGCCTTTATCGCCAGCAAGAGCATTCAGAAGCTGAAGCTCCATGAAATTGTCAACTACAAAGCAGCCGATACCAGCATCAAGCGCCATGTTGATTTCCTCAGGCGTTTTGTTGTTGCCGTGGAAATGGATACGTTCAGCAGGGAAGCCTGCTTGCATTGCTGTGTAAAGCTCACCGTCGGATACAACATCCAGCGACAGCCCTTCTTGCTCAGCAATCGCACACATTGCCATTACACTAAACGCTTTGCTTGCGTATGCGACTTGAAATCTAAGTCCTGATGCTTTGAAGGCTTCTACATACTCGCTTGCGCGCTTACGAACAAGAGCCTCATCCACAATATATAGTGGCGTACCAAACTGTGCAGCCAAATCAGCCACATCACAGCCGCCAATTTCCAAATGTCCTTTTTCGTTAATATTACTAGTTCCATGCAGGTACATAATTTCCCCTCAGCTTTCTTCTATCTGCATGCAGATAGAACGGATAGAATTTGCATTAATAGGTTTAGTATAACGCAATCTACCCGGACTACGAAATGGATAAATCCACATTTCATTTGCATTTTATGAATCTACTCTGTATTTGGCATCTTATCGCTCTGCTGAGGCCGCAAAATATTTGGGCGCTGCCTGTTGTACAGGACTGGCTGACGGATGATAATGCTCCAAAGCGCTCCGAGGTCAAACGGTATAATGGGCCACATATACGGACGATTGAATGAGCGCTCCACGATCAGCATTAGCAAAATAGCCGTCGTCGCAATGACGAAACCCGGCACACTGAAGGCGGCCACCGATATAATTAACACGAGCCTTACGATTCGATTCGCTAGTCCAAGCTCATAACTTGGTGTTGCGAACATCCCAATCGCTGAAATCGCCATATACAAAATAACTTCATTAACAAAGACGCCGGTCTTAACGGCAATATCACCAATGAGAATCGCAGCAACTAACGACATAGCCGTTGCGAGAGATGTAGGCGTATGAACAGAAGCCATACGCAGCAAATCCACGCCTATCTCAGCTAACAGAAATTGTACGACTAATGGCAGTTTGCCGGTCTTACTCGGCCCAATAAACTCAAGAGCAACAGGCTTCATTTCCGGATGCATGACGAACAGCAGCCATAACGGCAGCATGAACAACGATGCCAAAATACCTATAAATCTCACCCAGCGCAGATAGGTGCCAATAAATGGTGTTTGTCGATTCTCCTCTGCATGCTGCATTAGATCGGTATAAGTAGTCGGCAGCGTCATAACACTTGGCGAAGTATCAACGAATACAGCTACAGCACCCTCCAGCAGATGTGCAGCTACCGTATCGGGTCTCTCTGAATATCGAACAAGCGGGAAGGGATTCCAGCCCCTTTTTACAGTAGACTCCTCCAGTTGCTTGTCCGCAAGCGGCAAGCCGTCTATTTTAACCATAGCGATTTTGTCTTTGACGGACTTAAGCAGCTCCTTGTCCACAATATCGTCGATATAAGCGATACAAACGTCCGTTTGTGTCCGATCGCCCACCCGCACAATTTCATATCGAAGCTGGGGATCACGCAGCCGTCTGCGAACAAGTGAAATGTTGACCATCAACGTTTCTACGAAGCCATCTCTGCTGCCGCGTACAACCTTCTCAAGCGAAGGCTCCTCTGGTCCTCTTGCGGGGAAAGCCTTCGCATCGATCATAAGAACACTGGATTCACCATCAATAAACAATGCGGTTACACCGGATAACACGCACGTCAGCATGTTATTCCAATCGTCTTCCTTTATGACCTGCGCCGCAGGAACATATAAATCAAGGAAGGAATGAAAGGCATCCGCAGATAAATCCTCGGGTTGGAGATACGTTAATCGCTTGAGCACATCTGACAGCAGCGTATCCTTAACCAAACCATTCAACGACAACATTGCTGTGCGCTTCTCGCCAAACGTCATCTCTCTCACAACAACGTCAAAGCTTACTTTATAACCGATCTCATTTTCCAATCTTATCAGAACTTCATCCAAATCGCTCGGAATCGGAGTTATGTCCTTATTGCCGTTCTTATTGGAAACAGCTGTGCTGACATTGTTTTTTTTATTACCACTACCGAATGATGTTTTGTTTCGAGCAACTCCCGATTCCTCTTTCTGTTGATCCTCATTGACTTCTAAAAACGGAGGTCTTCCATTTTGATCATTATCGTTGTCATGAAAATTTTCATTGTCATTCATGTTAGCTCACCCCATCCTTACTGTATCACCATTGAAATACTAACCAATCGAATAATGAGCCCAACGTTTTGCCTAGAACCATTGCCATGACGAGACTAACCATATAAGCAGATAAATTCATTCTTTTGGCCAAAATCGGGAGCACATTCATTACCTCAGTCAAGGCTGCTGCGAGCATCCCCACAAACATGCCATCAATCAGCCCTGTCGCACTTAAAAACAGACCCGACGGCAGTGAAAGCTTCCAGCTCATAAAATCAGCAAAGGTCCAGTACAGCGAACCGGATATGACGGCGGTCTCAAACCACACTGACATCCGGTAAGCATTAGCAACTTGAGCAAGTCGCGGAATGAGATCAAGGACAATTAGCAATGCTACCAACCCACTGCCTACAGCAAGACCCCCTGCCAAGCCTAGCAGAGCAATAAAAATATTAGCAGCGGCACTAATCATGCTTGTCCCCCTGCGTTTGATCGTAATCCGATTTTTTACGCATTTCGTCGGCGATGACATAGGCATTTACATTTTCTTGATACATATAGAGCTCAACCTCAAGCGGGTTAGGCTCCTCATTGAATCGTTTACGGAATAAATGGTTGAAAAACAATACCATCCCAAGTCCAATGCCCAGAGAATAAGGGATTTGAAACCATAGGGGATGCTCCGTGCGCTTCCCCGTTATCAGCTCGACAATTCGGATATGAACCTCCTTCATACTGACATCCGTATGAAAATTCATAATCGCAAGGCCCGCTCCAAAGAACAGCAGCAGCCACGAAAAAATAAGCACTGCAATACGCGGTTTTACTGGCTTCTCCGCCACCATAACGAGCACTTGAGGGTCACCGTAGGCTTCTACAGTTAAATCCGGCTCAAGCTCTCTTATCGCTTTGACGATTTGAAGCAAGTCTATAACGACGCGATTGCCATCCGCCTTCTTGTGCTCGTAAAGAACAAGCCCCTTCAAGCGGTTCTCAAGCAAGTCATCCTTTGCGAGCAGCCTCGCTGCTTGGCCTAAGGAAATGCGTTGATTCGGTTTCATGTATATCCGTTTTTTCAGACGCAGATAGAGGACCGAATGGTTTGGTTTTGCCATTTGTCAACTTCCCTTCTGCTGATACGTTGGTGTATGTTCCCCTTTTAGTATGATAAAAGGACGATTCGGATACTCATGCAATTTGAGGTAAAAAATAGAAAAAAACCAAACCGCCTTAAAGGGCGATTTGGTCTCGGATGGACTGCAATATTTTTTTCTCAAGCCGTGATACCTGTACCTGTGATATACCAAGCCTGCTCGCTACTTCGGATTGCGTTTTGTCACGGTAATACCGCAAGTATACAATCAATCGTTCACGCTCGCTTAGACCTTCGATGGCTTCCACAAGCGCAAGCTTGTCAAACCACCGATCCTGAGATTCATCGGCTATTTGATCCATCAGCGTGATAGGGTCCCCGTCATTTTCAAACACAGTTTCGTGTATCGAAGTTGGCGGCTTATTCGCTTCTTGAGCGAATACAACATCCTCTGGGGTAATGCCCAGCCGCTCCGCAACCTCGCTAATGGTGGGCAATCGACCTAACGTTTTGGAAAGCTCATCCTTCATTTTGCGCACCTTATTGGCGGTTTCCTTAAGGGATCTGCTAACTTTCAACGTACCATCATCGCGTAAAAATCGCTGAATTTCCCCAATGATCATGGGAACTGCATAAGTTGAAAACTTAACATCATAAGACAAATCAAATTTGTCTACTGATTTAAGCAATCCTATGCAGCCGATTTGGAACAAATCATCGGGCTCATAACCACGATTGATGAACCGCTGCACGACTGACCAAACTAGCCGAATATTACACTGTACGAGTGTATCTCTTGCAAGCGTATCGCCGGACTGACTTAACGCAATAAGCCGCTTCACTTCCGCGTCATCCAAGTATGGCTGGGCCGTCTGCTTTAGATTGACATCCATGAGGTTCAACCCCTATACGCTAATTGTAGAGCGCTTTTTTCGATTCAATTCGTTTAAGCATTGCTACGCGTGTGCCGCCGTCTACCTGACTTGAAACCTCAAAACGATCCATAAAATTTTCCATAATCGTGAAGCCCATTCCAGAGCGCTCAAGCTCAGGCTTCGACGTATAAAGCGGTTGACGAGCAAGCTCCAAATCTTCAATTCCGCGACCGTTATCCGACACCGTTAAGGAAACCGAATCTCCTTCAATTCTTGCCTCTATTTTGACCTGACAAGTAGGATCGTTCTCGTAGCCATGTATAATCGCATTCGTTACAGCCTCGGACACAGCCGTTTTCAAATCATTCAGCTCCTCGAGCGTCGGATCCAGCTGTGACACAAATGCCGCTACCGCGATTCGTGCAAAGGCTTCGTTTTCCGATCGAGCGCTGAAGGAAAGCGTCATTTCATTGGAACCGTTCATGACACCACCTCCAAACTAGAAATTGCGGTACGTTCGTTTTCATGAATCGTCAGAATTTTGAACAGACCCGACATTTCGAATAGGCGATGAACATTAGGATTCACATCGCAGACGACCATTTTGCCACCCTTGCTCTTCACCTGCTTGTATCGGCCCAATATGACGCCTAGACCGGAGCTGTCCATGAACTGCAGCTCCTTCAAGCTAAGAATGACATGCTCGCTGTTACCGCGAAGTAGAGCCTCTTCCATCTTAAAGCGTACGACATCGGCAGTATGATGATCCAACTCGCCCCGAAGCCTTACGATCAGCACATTGCGGTATTGCTCCAATTCTGCTTGCAGACTCATTATGCTGTTCATCTCCTCTAGGTTTTTTCAAACACAAGCAAACGTCTTTGGCGTCTTTCGGACGCTAAAGCAGCTTTGACGGTGAACCATAAGGCAAGTATAAGAAAACGATATACCTGCTTATCTATTAAGAAAGAATAGGTCATACCTATACCTCTCCTAACCTTTCACCGTGAAACGTGGACTGATCTGCGGTGAGTCAGGTTCAGCCGTTTACACTTGCCGAGATAGAACTAGCAATTCTCCAAAATGCTTCACGATTCCTGCATGCCGACAAAACTAGAAGCATACCGCTAACAGCTGACAAAAAACGAGTCGCTTTCAGACATAAAGTTTATGTGTTTGTTACGCAAATAGACCAGAGAAGGAACGCTTCAACAATTTCCACCAGCCTGCCCGTTCAACAGACAAGGGAGCATCCACATCAAATTCTTTGAGCACTTGATCGCCTTGATAGACAACAAGCTTGCCAATCGGTTGACCGATTTGAACTGGCGCTTTGAGCGGACCCACAATTTTCAGCTCATAACGGATATCTTTTGTTGGACTGCCCTTTTTAAGCAGAACGCTGTACGCATGCTTAGCGACAAGCGGAAGTTCCGCGGCAGTGCCCTTCTCGATTTTCAGCGTCCCCATCGACTCGCCTTCTTTAATAATCGAGTGATTCATATACTGCGCGAACGTGTAATCAAACATTTGCGAAACTTCAGCATTTCTGGTTTTCGTATCCGGCTCTCCCATTACAACGGCAATGACGCGCATGTCATCCCGCCTTGCTGTAGCCGAGAGGCAATATTTGGCTTCACTCGTGAAGCCTGTCTTCAAACCATCAGCGCCACTATAAAAACGTACTAGTTTATTCGTATTTACGAGCCAGAAAGGCTTCGCGGACGTCTTTCTTAAGTAATCCTGATAAAGCCCTGTATATTTGGTTACTTCCGAATGCTTTAACAGCTCCCGAGACATCACCGCAATATCATGCGCCGATGAGAAATGATTGGCTACAGGCAGGCCGTTTGGGTTAGAAAACTGTGTATCGTTCATGCCAAGCTGCTGGGCCCGCTCATTCATCATCGTTACGAATTGCTGCTCTGTACCCGCAAGCTTCTCAGCCATAGCCACGGATGCATCATTGCCTGATGCGAGCGCTATGCCCTTAATCATATCGTCTACGGTCATTTCTTCTCCCGGCTCAAGAAAGATTTGTGAGCCGCCCATAGAAGCTGCGTATTCGCTCGTTTGTACCTTGTCTGTTAGTTTAATCTTGCCGTCATCAAGTGCCTCCATAATAAGCAGCAGCGTCATTATTTTGGTGATACTTGCAGGCGGTAGCTTATCATGGCTATTTTTTTCATAAATAACCGTCCCGCTATCCGCATCCATAAGGATGGCAGAACGTGCTGAAGGTGCTAAATTAGCGTTAGAGGCCTGACTTTGCGGCGCAGGGGTCGGACCGGGAGCTGGTGTTGGCTCCACAGCAGCAAAAGCGGCTGTCGGCAGCACAAGCGCGAATGCAAGAATGATTATACAGAGCCTCATAGTACGATTTACCAACTAAATCTCCTCCTGTTCAAGTTTTGTGAAGCAAAACTCGCTTCGTAAGTATTCGCTTAGTTTTGTGAAGCAAAACTCACTTCGTAAGCATTCGCTTAGTTTTGTGAAGCAAAACTCACTTCGTAAGCATTCGCTTAGTTTTGAAAAGCAAAACTTGCTTCGTAAGCATTCGCTTAGTTTTGTGAAGCAAAACTTACTTCGTAAGTGTTCTAAGCTGCGCAATTCGCTTATATTTCTCTTTTTAGTGTTGACTCTTAAGTTGGAAATTATTCCATCAGCTAGAGTTAATTGAAACGCAAAAAAATCCGCCCCCAAATTGCGGAGCGGATTTCATAATAAAATATTTAATTATACCTAGTAATGCCTTCTGCTGTTATTACGGATAATAGCAATGGACGAGACAGCGGCTTCTCCGAAGATATCGTATATGCTTGCTTAACTCGCTCAGCAACTGCAAGTGTGGATTCATTTGATTCACGGACATGAAGCAGGGCAAGCGTATCACCAGCATTTACTGGATCTCCAAACTTCTTGCGAAGTGTGACTCCAACGGCATAATCAATTGAAGCGTCGTATGTCGCCCTTCCTGCACCAAGCAGCATAGCGGCTATCCCCAGCTGTTCGGCTTCAATCGCGTTGACAAAACCAGAGTCCGATGCTTTCACTTCTACAATGAAAGGCGCTTGCGGAAGCTTCGTTGGATCATCAACAATTGAAGCGTCCCCACCCTGTGCAGTAATAAATGCTTTGAACTTATCTAAAGCAGCTCCGCTTGTGATCTGATCACGCAGCAGCTGCTTCGCAGGCTCCACAGAATCGGATTTCCCGCCTAAGATAACCATATGTGCCCCAAGCGTTAAACAAAGCTCTGTAAGATCCTCGGGGCCATTTCCTTTGAGCGTTTCAATTGATTCTTGTACTTCTAAAGCATTTCCAATCGCAAAGCCAAGCGGCTGATCCATATCACTTATAAAAGCAGCCGTATTCCGTCCGACCTCTGTTCCGATATCTACCATCGCTTGCGCTAATTGCTCAGAATGCTCTAGCGTTTTCATAAATGCTCCACTGCCTGTTTTGACATCAAGCACGATGGCATTAGCGCCTGCAGCAATTTTTTTGCTCATTACTGAGCTTGCGATAAGTGGAATGGACTCTACTGTAGCGGTAACATCACGAAGGGCATATAGCTTCTTATCCGCTGGCGCAAGATTTCCGCTCTGCCCTATGACGGATAAACCAATATCGTTCACCTGTGTCATAAATTTCTCGCGTGAGAGCTCCGTACGAAAGCCTTCAATGGATTCCAGCTTATCAATCGTGCCGCCAGTGTGGCCTAAGCCTCGACCGGACATTTTGGCAACAGGAATGCCTACGGATGCGACTAATGGCGCAAGGATCAAAGTTGTTTTATCCCCCACGCCTCCTGTGCTATGTTTATCGACTTTAATTCCGCTAATAGGACCAAGATCGACCTGATCGCCTGAATTAGCCATTGCAAGCGTTAAAGCTGCTGTTTCTCTAGGCGTCATCCCTTGAAAAAAAACAGCCATCGCCCATGCTGACAGCTGATAATCCGGGATATCGCCACGAGAATAACCATCAATTAAAAAAGTTAACTCCGAAGCGGTCAGCTCGCCGCCATCTCTTTTCTTCTGTATAAGATCTACCGACCGCATTTGTCCCTCTCCATTCACCATTACGTTGTTGATCCGTTATAAAGCGCGTCGCTCCCTCTGCACCTGGACAATAATCTCATCTAAAGTCTGGCTTAGTACAAGCACGTCCAAGTGCTGAAGGCTTTCATTCAATAGAGCTGCTTCTATCATTTTTTTACGCAACTGCTCCATCTGCGTGAGAACTTGCTTGTCCATGTCATTGTCCACTCCATCTTTCTTTGGTCATGGACATTATACGACGAAACGTAAAAAAAACACTGTCATATTGAGTCGACGAATATATTACAATTGTGTTACGAATTTGTTACATTTTCGCAATCAATGCATTAACTAGACCCAAAAATTGGGACTTGACACGTTCAGTCGTTTCCATAACTTCTCCATGCGACAGCGGCTGATCCAAAATACCCGCTGCCATATTGCTAATACACGATATTCCGATGACCTCAATCTCTGAATGACGCGCTGCAATAACTTCGGCAACAGTCGACATTCCGACAGCATCAGCTCCAAGAACCCGCAGCATTCGAATTTCTGCTGGTGTCTCATAAGTTGGTCCAAGCAAACCTGCATACACACCTTCACGAAGTGTAAAGCCTTGCTCTTTTGCAATATCTCTTGCAACAGCACGCAGACGCTTGCTGTATGCCTCCGACATATCTGGAAACCTTACGCCAAGCTCGTTGTCGTTTGGTCCGATTAACGGATTTTTGCCAGTCATATTCAAATGGTCTGAAATCAACATTAGGTTGCCTGCTTCATAATCCATATTGACTCCGCCAGCTGCATTGGTAACAAGCAATGTTTTCACACCTAGCGCCTTCATGACACGTACAGGAAATGCCGTTAGTTCCGGACCATAACCTTCATACATATGAAAACGACCGCGCATCAGCAATACCGTTCTGCCCGAAAGTGTACCAATGAGCAGCTCGCCCGCATGTCCTTCAACAGTGGAAATCGGGAAATGAGGAATATCATGATATTGAATCGTAATCGCATTTTCCAAATAGTCTCCAAGCACACCAAGTCCCGAACCCATAATTAAACCAATTTCCGGTCTTTGCTCTGTTTGAGCCTCGATATATTGTGCTGCTTCCTTAATGTTTGCTGCTGTTAGTCCTGCCGAAGTAATTGTTGTCATTCTATTTCCTCCTAAAAGTATGTTCATAAAACGATTTGTACCCAATTGTAAAAATAATTACTTTTGTTCCCGTGTAATAAGCTCAGACAGGAAGCTGGTTCCGTTAGGTGGTGCTGCAACACCAAAATTATCGGCTATTGTTGCTCCAAGATCAGAGAACGTAGAACGTACTTGGAGAGGCCCTGGCTCGTTAAAAGCAGGACTCACGAGCAATATTGGTACGTATTCACGAGTATGGTCTGTACCTGGATGTACGGGATCATTGCCATGGTCCGCAGTCACGATAAGCAAGTCTCGCTCGCCAAGCTGTTTCTCAAGCAAAGGAATTGCTACGTCGAACTCTTCCAAAGCTGAGGCGTAACCAATTGGATCGCGGCGATGGCCATAAAGCGAGTCGAAATCTACAAGGTTCGTGAACAGAAGGCCTTTAAAAGGCTGCTTCAGTTGTTCGATCGTTTTGTCGATGCCGTCCGCATTGCTTTTTGTCGGAGTAGAAGCTGTAATGCCTTCTCCGTCAAAAATATCATTGATTTTCCCAATTGCAATGGAATCGAAACCAGCGTCCTTCAACGCATTCAATACTGTTGGCTGTGGAGGCTTCACCGCGTAATCATGACGATTAGGCGTTCGTTTAAAAGCGCCTGGCTCGCCAATATAAGGTCTTGCGATGACGCGCCCTACTGTGAAGCGCTCGTCCATTGTCAGCTCTCTTGCTATTTCACAAGCGCGGTAGAGCTCCTCCAGCGGAATGATGTCTTCATGCGCAGCAATTTGAAATACACTATCAGCTGATGTATAAACAATCCATGCGCCAGTTTCCATTTGCTCGGCACCCAGTTCATCGAGTATGTCTGTACCGCTTGCTGGTTTGTTTCCAATGACTTTACGGCCTGTTCGCTCCTCGAATGGGGTAAGCAGCTCAGGAGGAAAACCATCCGGAAACGTTTGAAATGGCACTGTCATTTCTAGCCCCATAAGCTCCCAGTGACCAGTCATCGTATCCTTGCCAACGGACACCTCAGCCATTTTACCATAATATGCTGCGGGAGCTTCTGAAGATGGACTCCAATCATGGATGCTAGCTATTCTATCAAGCCCCCATCTTCTAAGATTCGGAAGCTGCGTTGACGGTGCTTTTTCTATGATATGGCCTAGCGTATGTGAGCCAAGATCACCGAATGCCTCAGCATCTGGCAGTTCACCTATTCCAACGCTATCCAAAACGATTACTGTTATTCGATCAAATCTCATATGTATGACTACCTCCTCTGTAATTGGGATTTATCGATGTCGACCTTTGTTAAGCACGCGGATGAGCTCGAGAATAAACTTCTTTCATTCGCTCTTTGGACACTTGGGTATACTTGAGCGTAGATGATATATCCGCATGTCCTAGCAGTTCCTGAACAGAACGAATATCCGCTCCGTTATCGAGTAAATGTGCTGCTACGGAATGTCTAAGCGTATGTGGCGTAATCTCTTCTTCAATCCCAGCTTCCTTCGCGTACTTCTTTATCGTCTTCCAAAATCCTTGTCTTGTCAAACGTGTTCCTAAATGATTTAGAAACAACGCCGATTCAGACGCTCTTTCTGTCAGCAATTCATCACGGCCATATTGCAAATAGTCTACAATTGCCTCGGAAGCTAATTTTCCGAAAGGAACAAGCCGTTCCTTTTGGCCTGTACCCATACATTGAATAAATTCTAGCTGCATATTAACATGCTCAATATTAAGCGAGACAAGCTCTGACACTCTTATTCCTGTTGCATAAATGAGCTCCAGCATGGCTTTGTCACGTTTGCCGGCTGCACTTGAGCAATTCGGCGTCTCAAGAAGCTTATTCGTCACAGAGACGCTTAATATGCTTGGCGGCTTCTTCTCCTGCTTTGGGGCCTCCATATAGATAGACGGATTACTTTGAATAACGTCCTCTGCGAGAAGGAAATGAAAAAATGCTCGTACTGACACGATGTGCCTGGATAACGTAGCGGCTTTCCTGCCCTGTTCCTTCAAGTGGAGCATATACCTCGACATGTGATGCCGCTTCACAGCTGTAAGCTCGATCAAGCCTTGCTGGTCAATATAAGCTATAAACTGATTCAAATCCCGCTCATATGAAGAAAGCGTATTTGCTGACAAACCTCGTTCTACCTGCAAATGTTGAATGTAGCGATTTAAATGAGCCTTCATTGGACTTCCTTTCACATAAGACACCATTCTAACATGCTTTTCTACAAAAATATTCAACATTCGACTCTATTAATCCTGCTTGAGATCGTTTATCTGCACAACCTTAACAATCCTTTACTCCCCATACCAATAAAACCAGCGAAGCCGATCGGCAGCATCTTTACTGTCTGGAGAATTAGGGTCCGTCACAAAAACCTTCATGGCATGCCCTTTAGGCTCACGATAAGGATGGATAGGTGAAATCGCGTCGGCAAGCCAGCGATAGCCCCCTGTGACGACAAAAAGCAAAACTACAAAAACAAAAATAAAGAAAATACGGCTCGTCCATCTCCGTATCGAGAAAACCATGTAAACCAGCCTCCTTCATTAGCCGATACGTTGTCACTTGTCCATCCGTATCACCATATGAGGAGGCAGGTTCTATTATGTCAATCATCCTTCAATTGCTCGTAAGGAACGTTATTCAACAAATTTTCTAATGGCACATAAGGCTGATTGGTCGCTGTAGCAACCGGCTTATACGTTACTTTACCTGCATGAGTATTCACGCCTTTTTGCAGCGGCAAGCTTTTTTGAACAGCGTTCATTCCATTATTCGCCAAATCAAGCGCATAGGAGCTCGTTACGTTCGTTAAAGCGATAGTCGACGTCCGCGGCACTGCGCCTGGTATATTAGCAACGGCATAATGAACGACCCCGTGCTTCATATAGATTGGATCTTTATGCGTTGTCGGCCGGTCTACCGTTGCAATCGATCCGCCTTGGTCGACTGCTACATCGACGATTACTGCACCTTTTTTCATACTTTGCACCATCGGTTCTGTTACCAAATGTGGTGCGCGTGCACCTGGAATAAGAACTGCCCCTATAAGCAAATCTGCTTTAGCAACAGCTTCTGCAATATGATACGGACTCGACATCAGCGTATGAATTCTTCCGCCAAAAATATCATCCAAATATCTCATACGGTCGGCACTTTTCTCCAAAATAACTACATTTGCACCCATTCCCAGCGCAATTTTCGCCGCATTCGTCCCTACGATTCCGCCACCAATAATGACGACCTCTGCCGGTGGAACGCCTGGAACCCCGCCGAGCAGCACCCCTCTTCCACCGTTAAACGCTTCTAAAAACTGCGCACCTACCTGCACTGACATTCTGCCTGCCACTTCACTCATCGGCGTAAGCAGCGGCAGGCTGCCGTTTGCAAGTTGTATCGTCTCATAAGCGATACCAGTCACTCCACTGTCCACGAGCGCTTTCGTTAAGTCAGGGGCTGCGGCCAAATGCAAGTACGTAAACAGCAACAAGCCTTCGCGAAAATAACCGAACTCCTCTGAAAGAGGCTCTTTCACCTTCATAATCATTTCCGCACGCATCCATACCTCTGCTGCGCTCGCAACGATCTCAGCACCTTCACGCTCGTAATCGCTGTCTTCAAAACCACTGCCGCTGCCGGCTCCTGTTTCTACAAGCACTTTATGCCCAGCTCCTGACAACATCGTAACGCCAGCGGGAGTTAAGGCAACACGGTACTCGCTTTGTTTAATTTCTTTTGGTACGCCTACAATCATGCCCATTTCCTCCTTTAAAGCTTTGTGATTGTTGATGCTTAAATAACCGCTTTCTATGTTGTATGAGAGTTCGGCAAGGAATGATCGTCCTTTCCGTGAACTTCACAGCAAAATATATGTAGAACATAAGCTTCATTTCTATACTTTGTTATATTTCGAAAAATATGTGTCAAAGTGACAAGTACCCATACCGAAATACATCCTATCCCATAGACTGAAAAAGGAATTGCTTGATTAGGGGGTTCTAGGTCCATTGTCAAAATTAAAAGGTATATTTAAAAGCTGTATTTCTTGTAAATCGTCTCAAAACACCAATCGGAAACTAATAACACTCCAATCAGCTAAATCCTATAAACGCTGTCTTCGGCACCTCAAACAACTCGGAATTACCCCGTTCAAAACCGTCTCAAGAAGCCGAATCATCGGTTGTCATTTTCATAAAAACTCGTCTTTACAGTCACTCTTGAATCTTCCGCAAGTTAAGCTTGTCGAAAAAGATTTCAAAATCCGCGCTCATGGCCTTCAGAATAATAATACTAGGAAACACAGCTATGCAATGCCCCTGCTCACGCCAGCTACAATACCCGCAATTTTGCCATGGAATGTTATTCGAGTAAAAGCACCTGAAGCATGGGCTAGAACACGGGGAAAATCCATTAATGTCGCTATCCTCGACACAGGAATCGCCAATCATCCCGACTTGAATATCGCTGGCGGGATTAACACAATCAACGGCGGTTCTTACGCTGACGATAATGGTCATGGCACCCATGTCGCAGGCATCGTCGCAGCAGCGGGTAGAGCAGGCAAATCATTGGGTACCGCTCCTGAGGTGAATTTATATGCAGTTAAAGCGCTGAATGAGGACGGAGAAGGATTTGTTTCGGATATTATTGAGGGAATCAATTGGTGTGTCAAAAATCGCATGAATGTCATAAATATGAGCTTTGGCGTGCTCGGCTCAGGAAGCAGCGATACGCTGCATAACGCGATAAAACGTGCAGCAAAGCAAGGTATCCTAATTGTTGCATCAGCCGGCAATGAAGGTCGTTCAAGCGGAGTAATCGACGAACCAGCTTCTTTTAAAGAGACAATAGCGGTAGCGGCTACGACAATAACAAATAAAATAGCTACTTTCAGCAGCAGAGGCAGCGGGATCTCCGTTTCAGCCCCCGGCGAAAACATATTATCCACATGGCTTGGCGGCAAATACGAGAAGCTCTCCGGCACTAGTATGGCTTCACCTCATGTTGCAGGCGGAGCAGCCTTGCTGCTTGCAGGAAAACCTGGAATTAGTCCCTACGCGGTAAAAACAAGGCTGCAAAAAAAAGCGCTGAAGCTGAACAATTATAGTTCGCTTGCACAAGGTGCTGGATTAATGCAGCTTGATCATATTTTTTAAGCATAATAGAATGCCAAAACGGCTTGCCGTCCAGTTATGCTGGGCAGCCAAGCCGTTTATGATTGATTCTCATTTGGGTTTGCAAGGTCGTTTTTCTCTTTGCATCGATGACATATGCCTTGAAAATCAAGGCGATGATCGAGCACAAAAAATCCGTATTCCTGCTCTAGCCTCTCTTCTAAAGGCAAAAGCCAGTCTTCCTTGATTTCATCCATAGTTCCACATTGTACACATATGAGGTGATGGTGGTGATGTTTATTGCTGTCCGTACGAAGATCGTACCGCGCTACCCCGTCGCCAAAATTCAATTTTTCGACAACATGCATTTCACTAAGCAATTCCAATGTCCGATAAACCGTTGCAAGTCCGATTTCTGGAGCTTTATCCTTAACTAGCATAAATACATCTTCAGCGCTAAGATGGTCATCTTCATTTTCAAGTAAAACTCGTACCGTTGCTTCGCGCTGCGGGGTTAATTTGTAGCCCTGCGACTGCAACTGTTGTTTAATCTTATCAATCCGGGCTTCCATGATTTCCCCCCTACCACATGACTGCGCCTTTTTCAGGAAAGGTTTCCTCTCATTATAGGGGCTAACATGCCGTAAAGTCAAACATTTTGGTGTCAGATTGTGGCGCTAACGGACGCGAGAAGGGGCGAAACCCAACTGATTAATGTTGGTGAAATATACGCCTCTAACAATGCTGCTCCTGCAAAAAGAAATAGCATCAGCACGGCTGTTGATGTAAACGAGCCCAACTCAGGCGCAAGTTCCCCCTTTTGCCGGAGGAGCCTATTTTTGATAACGAACATGGAGAAGGATATTGCAGCAGCACTCATGATAACCATTGCCGGTATTGCAATAATATTCTGAGGCGCGATGGAGACCAGCGAGAACAGTACTCCCTTCCATGCATATTGATTGATCAGCGTCCCTACCGAAAAGCCAACTAATGCCCCTTTCAAGAAATTAAGCGCGAGCACTCCCGGTATGCCAATCACCGTAATTCCGAGCAGCCATAGTACAAGCAGCCACTTGCTATGGAAAAAAAACCGATCCCAAAACGAATCCGCAGCTCCAGAACCGATGCCCTGATTGATCAGTTGAACATATTGATCTACATCTTGAGCTAGATCCTGCTGCTGCTCCAGCGTCAGTGCATTGACCATCAATGCGCCGAAGATGACACCTACGATAAAAAGAACCGACACAAAAACGTATAACGACAATTGATTTTTAGCCATGGTCACCGGACCTTTCGGAGTTGTTTGACCCCGCCCTAAAATTAGGGCCTTACTTTTAGATAAACTGCACCTATAGATAGGACACATCTTACAGTTAGTCTACAACCTTGATAAAGGACACTACCTACATTACGGACTTCTAACACACTACATAAAGGCTTTTCGAACCCACCCAAACCCTCCCTTCCAAGGGAGGGTCCCAAGGGTTGCACCCTCTGGACACCCGCAACTCAACTAACGTTGGCGACTACTCTGTGTGGATATGCTTGGCTTACTGTGGAGCGCTTTCGTCCCTGCGGGACACGCTGGAAGCTTGTGATTTCATTGCATGCTGCTCAATTCTCGTTTTGAACTATTTCAAAGCTTTTAAAGCCTTCTAACATTTTTAAATCCTTTTAAATCAAGTTAAAGAATAGCAGTAATGACTTTTTAGCATCGGCTTCTTAAGTTAAAAGCTTTTCGAACCCACCCAAACCTTCCCTTCCAAGGGAGGGCCCTAAGGGTTGCACACTCTGGACACCCGCAACTCGACTAACGTTGGCGATACTCTGTGCGGACATGCTTGGCTTACTGCGGAGCGCTTTCGTCCCTGTGGGACACGAAAGCTTGTTCTTGTGATTGCATGCTACTAAATTCTCGTTTTGAGCTACTTCAAAGCTTTTAAACCTTTAAAAAGATTAGTGGCAATGATTTGTCACTTAGTTTTTTATTTAGACTTTAGTCAGAACCCTTACAAACACACCCTTTCAGGGAGAGCCTCAAGCTGCTCCCGCAGGACACCAGTAACTCGACAAACGTTGGCGGTACTCTGTGATGGAACATATGGTTTAAGGTGGAGCGCTTTCGTCCTTACTAGACACACTTGGAGATTGTCAGTTTCATTAGTTAGTTATTTAGTTTAGTTACAAACATATAGCCATATAGTAGAAAATTTAAAGGAATTCCAAGATTATTGAAAACCAAGATTCAATTTTTGGATTTTTTTTATAATTTGCACTGATTATAACTATATAAATTTATGCTTCTAAAAATTAGATCGATCAATGAATAGATTAGTTTAAAACAATAAAAATCCACCGCTCTAGATGCTAACGGACATAAAATACCTTATTAAGCTATTTTCCACCTTTTTTCCGATCTTACGGACATAGGATCTCTTATTTAGGTTTGAAAGCTTCGATTATGCTCCTTTTCATCCAAATAACGGAACTCATGTCCGTTAGTAATCTGTTTTGGTCGATTTCTTCTCAAATAACGGCTTTCATGTCCGTTAAGAGCGCATTTCACGACGCAAAAGCTACCTTGATATGCACAATTAATCTTGTAAGGCTAAATACGAGATGTACGTCTCCAAAAGTAAGAGAACCACCGCAAACCAAAAAATTAACACTAAAAACAAATATAAGAGCTGTTAAATACAAAAAAAAACAATAAGCCAAAATTAGAAATATACAGCTTACGGTTCTAGAGTTCTGTTGTTCTATGGTTCTTGAGTTCTTGAGTTCTTGAGTTCTTGAGTTCTTGAGTTCTTGAGTTCTTGAGTTCTACAGTTTCACAGTGTTACAGAGTTACAGAGTTACAGAGTTACAGAGTTACAATTGTGCAAATTTACAGATTTAAAGATCTAAAGTTCTACAGATCTACTGTCCCAAAATTCCAGTGAATCACTGCTCTTTAGCTCTACATCTCTACAGTTACACAACTCTACATTCCTATAAATTTAAAAAAATCACTAAATTACCCAAGGGGTTGTCTTACTTTTCATTATATGAGGGGTTTGAGAGAGGTATGACGGGTATGTTGTGGGAAGACAGGGTCGGTTAGAACCGACCTGTCAAAGTGTATAGTTTCCAAGCGTAGACGGCTAGGATCGTTTTGGCGTCGCTAATACGGCCTTCTTGGATATAGGCTTCAGCTTGCTCGAGAGTGATGGCTTCAACCTTCAAGTCTTCATCGTCGTCCGGGTTTATTACGCCCTGCTCCACTTTATCAGTGAAATAAATATATAGCTTCTCATCTGCAAACCCTGGTGATGTATAGAAAGCGCTTAGGAGAGTCAAATCATCAGAGCGGTAACCCGTCTCTTCTTCAAGCTCACGAGCTGCTGCTGTCATCGGGTCTTCGCCTGGATCAAGCTTGCCAGCAGGAATCTCGATTTGGAATTTTTCCAGCGGCTTGCGAAATTGCTCCACTACAAGCAGCTTTCCATCCAAAAGCGCCATAACTGCTGCTGCTCCCGGGTGTTTGACGATTTCTCTAGTTGCGGTTCTGCCGTCTGCAAGTGTGACGGTATCAACCTGCAGCGTAATCATTTTACCTTCAAAAATAGGTTCTGTCTTAATCGTTTCCTCACGCCACAACTCAGCTCTTTGCTGCTCTTCCACTCGTATTCGCTCCTTAAAATTGAATTTGATTCTTTCGCATAACTTGTCCTGCCTCTGCATAACTATCATTATATCAAATCGACAGGGGAGATTAATATGAAACAATATGTTGCACTCAATCACTTACGCTTAGTAGGAAAAGGCTGGGAAATAAAACATCAGCTGCGCAAGCTTTCTGCTTCATCCTTATCAAGAACACCAATGTCCGAATATACAAATGTCATCAGCGTACGCCGTGTTCCTTTGGAAAAAACGAATTAATCATGTCACGGACGCATGCATTTAGACAAAAACCCTCCTTCCGCGATCAGCCAAAACTGAGCCGCAGGATCGAAGGGCTTTCTGTCATTTTACGGCAAGGCCAATCGAAGCTATCGCTTCTTAAGACCTCTGCTAATTCTATTTTGCTTCAGACGCTTGTTTAATAATTTCAACGACAAGCTCAGTCGTTTTCACCAAATCATCAACCTTGATCTGTTCTTTAGTCGTATGAATATGCTCATAGCCAACAGCTAGATTGACTGTAGGAATGCCTAAGCCGTTAAAAATATTTGCATCGCTTCCCCCGCCAGAATGGAATGTACGCGGCGTACGGCCGATTGCTGTGATTGCTTTTTTGGCGAGCTGTACTACTGGATCTTCATCATCGTATTGATAAGCAGGGTAAATGATTTCACTTTCGAGCTCTCCCCGTGCACCAAACTCTTCTGCAGCACTCTCAACCGCTTTTCGCATCGCAACAATCTGATTGTCCAGCTTATGCTGTACAATGCTTCTCGCCTCAGCATACAGCGTCACAAAATCACACACAATATTTGTAGCGCCGCCGCCTTCGAATCGGCCGATATTCGCCGTTGTTTCTTTATCTATACGTCCAAGCGGCATTCTTGCAATTGCTTTTGCAGCAACTTGAATGGCACTGATCCCATCCTCAGGATTAACGCCAGCATGTGCTGAACGACCATACATTTTGATCGTAACTTTCGCCTGTGTCGGCGCTGCTACTGCTATATCACCAACTGCGCCATTCGAATCAAGCGCATATCCAAACTTAGCTTCCAGCTTCGATGCATCAAGTGAGCGTGCGCCAAGTAGACCTGATTCTTCTCCTACCGTAATGACGAATTGAATACGCCCATGTGGAATGGACTGCTCCTTAACAACACGGATTGCTTCAAAAATGGCAGAAATGCCTGCTTTATCATCAGCGCCAAGAATCGTTGTTCCATCACTTCTTATATAACCATCAGCGTCAAGCTGCGGCTTGATGCCAACACCAGGTGTTACTGTGTCCATATGGCATGTAAAAAAAATCGTTGGTGCTGATGCTGATGATCCCTCTGCTTCCCATATTGCAAATAGATTCCCTGCGCCATGCCCGGTCTTAGCTGCTGCATCATCTTCGCTAATTTGCAAGCCAAGCGCTTCGAACTTTTGCTTTAGCACACGGCTTATTTCCTGCTCGTGTTTTGTTTCGCTATCTATCTTCACCAATTCCATAAATTCATTCACTAAACGATCTTTTGTAATCATTAACGTTTCCTCCGTCCATAACTTTCGTATACAATAGAGTAAATGACAAGCTCATAGCAAGCTATGACGTTCCAAATCAAGAAAGGGGTTTTTCATATGCGCAGACAGCGATTGATTCGAATTGTTGCCATCGTTCTCGTATCGGCATTAGTTTTATCATCCTTGCTAGCTGGTCTTGGATCACTATTTCTTTACTAGATCCAATTCACATCTGAATTCTTTCACAAAATGAGGGAGCAATTGGTTCGCCGCTTCCTCAACCGATAAATAAAGCCCTGTTAAATCATTAAAGGATGTTACGCCGAACTGCTGGATACCACAAGGAATAATCCCACTAAATCCTTCTTCGGCAATGCCAGATTTAATATTAAGAGCGAATCCATGACTCGTAATAAAGCCCCGCTGATGGCGGGCTTTATTAAATTTTACGCCTATGGCCGCTATTTTCAGATCACCGACCCATACTCCTGTATATTCCGGCTTTCTGCCCGCTTCTATACCATACTCGCTCAGCCAATTAATAATGACCTGCTCAAGGCTCCGCAAATAGGCATGCAAATTAAGACCTACTGCATCTAGATAAAGAAGTGGATAGCCGACTAGCTGGCCAGGGCCATGATAAGTAATATCCCCGCCGCGGTCGATTTGATAAAAAGCGATACCTCGTTCCTTAAGCTCTGCCTCATCTAGCAGAAGGTGCTCAGGATGTTTGTCAGAACCCATCGTATACGTAGGCGGATGCTGAAGAAGGAGCAGCGACTGAT
Organism: Paenibacillus sp. NRS-1760; assembly: GCF_050467785.1. Lineage (NCBI taxonomy): Bacteria > Bacillati > Bacillota > Bacilli > Caryophanales > Paenibacillaceae > Paenibacillus > Paenibacillus sp. NRS-1760. Next base: position 103,703 of record NZ_JBITPK010000011.1, read on the forward strand.
TGCGCTCCTCCTTATCAATTTGCTTTATATATGTTTTTTGCAGCTCCCACGCTTCCGCGTAATCGAGCATGCCTATATATTGGGCATCCAGCCGTCTCAAGCTTTTTGCGTTATCCGCTTCAGCCATGATCGTGCTCCCCTTTTCTAATACAATTTGCTTTCTAGATTAAAGCTCTCTAGATTATCCTTCACACGCTGTAAGAAACGACCACAAATAACGCCGTCCAAAATCCGATGATCAAGTGACAAACATAAGTTAGCCATTGAACGAACAGCGATCATATCATTTATGACAACGGGACGCTTCACAATGGATTCAAACGTTAGAATGGCAGCCTGCGGATAGTTAATAATCGGATATGACAAAATGGAACCGAAGGAACCTGTATTGTTAACAGTAAACGTTCCGCCCTGCATATCAGACAGCGTCAGTTTACCTTCTCTCGTTTTACGAGCAAGCTCTTCAATTTCTTTGGCAAGACCGGCTACGTTTTTGTGATCAGCATTCTTGATAACAGGTGTAAGGACAGAATCCTCTGTACCAACCGCCAGCGCGATGTTGATATCCCGCTTCACAATGATTTTATCAACAGCCCACATGGAATTCATGATTGGCACATCTTTTATTGCATTAACGACAGCTTTGAGCAGGAATGCCAAATACGTCAAATTAATGCCTTCGCGCTTCATGAAATCATCCTTAAGCTTATTGCGCAGAAGAACAAGATTCGTTACATCTACTTCAATCATAGTCCATGCATGCGGTATTTCACTTACGCTTTGTCTCATGTTGCGAGCAATCGTATTCCGAATTGGCGTTACATCAATGAAGCTATCACCACGACCAGCTCCCGATGCTCCTTCCACTTCGATTTTTGGAAACCTAGGCGTTTCCGTCAAATGCAGACCAGAAGAACGAACCTGCGCAGCAGCATCTACAGTTCGGGCTGCAGGAACAGCAGCATTCCCGCTAGAAGCTTGATTTCCTCCACCAGCTGCTACATAGGCAAGAACGTCTTTACGTGTGATACGTCCGCCTAAGCCGGTTCCTGGAACATCGGTAAGACGAATGGAGTGTTCAGCCGCCAGCTGCTGTACAGCCGGTGAGAAACGATTGCGCATTGGAGCGTCTTGCAAATCTATTTCACTTACTTGTGTAGCAGTTGCCTCTCTTGGTGCAGCCGTCTGGGATTCCGCAGCCCCGATTCCGGCATCCTCAGCAGAACCTTCTGTTTCAATTATGCAGATTGGAGTGCCGACTGGAACGGTCTCCCCCTTGCCAACAAGGATACGAACAAGCTTGCCGGCTACAGTGGAAGGCAGTTCTGCATTCACTTTATCTGTAATAATCTCGCAGACAGGCTCGTAAACATCAACCCAATCGCCAGGCTGCTTCAGCCATTTATCGATGGTAGCTGATACAAGTGATTCTGCTAGTTGAGGCACGACGATTTCCGTCATAGTTTTCATAATTCACATCTCCCTACTGGCCGAGGCGTAAACGGCTACCGCCGTCCTTCGGCGGCGCAGCATACGTTTCGCGGTGACATATAAGCTTAGTACTTTAGACTTCTTATATTTTAATAAAGCGCTAGCTGTCGCATTGCTTCTTTAACTTTATCTTTGTTGAGCATAAAAAACTTCTCGCCCGGCGGGTTGATAGGCATCGCTGGCACGTCTGGTCCACAAAGTCTCATAATCGGAGCATCAAGCTCATAAAGCAGCTCTTCTGCGATGATCGCTGAAACCTCAGCACCTACACCGCCAGTCTTATTGTCCTCATGGATAATAAGCACCTTGCCTGTTTTTCTCACCGCTTCAAGAATGCCTTCTTTGTCCAGAGGCTGAAGCGTCCGTAGATCGAGAATATGAGCGCTAATGCCCTCAGTCGCTAGATCTGCTGCCGCCTGCTCGACAAAATGAAGAGGCAGACTATAACCGATAACCGTAATGTCATCGCCTTCGCGAAGAACATTCGCTTTGCCAATAGGAACAATATAGTCCTCTTCTGGAACTTCATCCATAATGAGCTTGTAGCATTTTTTATTCTCAAAAAACAATACAGGGTCCGGATCACGCACAGCTGCTTTTAGAAGCCCTTTCGCATCGTATGCACGGTATGGAGCAACAATTTTCAGACCAGGTGTACCGAAAAATACCGACTCCGTACATTGTGAATGGTACAGTCCTCCAAAAACACCGCCGCCAATAGGAGCGCGAATTACGAGCGGGCAAGTCCAATCATTGTTCGAGCGATAACGGATTTTGGCCGCTTCGCTAATAATTTGATTGGTAGCCGGAAACATAAAATCTGAATACTGCATTTCAGCAATGGGCTTCATGCCATACATCGCTGCGCCGATTGCAACACCTGCAATGGCTGACTCTGCAAGCGGAGTATCAAGTACACGATCCTCGCCAAATTGCTCCAACAATCCTTTGGTCGTTGTAAAGACGCCGCCTTTGAGACCAACATCCTCACCCAGAACGAAGACATCTTCGTCTCGTTCCATTTCTTCCTTCATCCCTTGGCGAATTGCATCAATATATTCAATAACTGCCATTATTCCGTACCTCCTTGATCAGCATCATCCGCATACACGTGCAGCAATGTAGATTCCGGCGTCGGGAACGGCGCTTTATCGCCATATTCAGTAGCCTCGTCAAGCATCTTGCGAATTTTGGCTTGAAGCTCAGTTTCAAGCTCCTCGGACCATATCTCGCAATCAATCAGATATTGCTTATATTTTGGGATGCCATCTTTCGCACGGTTGGAATCAACTTCTTCCTTCGTACGATAAGCGAGATCGTTATCTGAAGTAGAGTGTGGTGAAATACGGTACATCATTGCTTCAATCAAGGTTGGACCTTCGCCTGCAATTGCGCGCTCACGCGCCTCTTTCACAACACGGTACATCTCAAGTGCATCGTTACCGTCAACCTGATATCCAGGGAAGCCATAACCAAGTGCACGATCGGCAACTGTACCTGCTAATTGCTTGTGAATCGGAACTGAGATTGCATATTGGTTATTTTCGCACATGAAAATAACAGGCAGCTTATGTACTCCAGCAAAGTTGCAGCCCTCATGGAAATCGCCTTGATTGCTCGAACCTTCACCAAATGTAACAAAGCTAACAAGAGGCTTGTTTTTCATTTTTGCCGCAAGTGCTATGCCTACTGCATGAGGAACCTGCGTTGTTACTGGACTTGAGCCCGTGACGATTCGCAGCTTCTTCGAGCCAAAGTGGCCAGGCATCTGGCGTCCGCCGCTATTTGGATCTTCCGCTTTGGCGAAAACCGACAGCAACAAATCACGCAGTGTCATACCAACAGAGAGCACGAAGCCATAGTCCCGATAATAAGGTAAAAAATAATCTGTTTCTCGATTAAGTGCATACGCCGCAGCAACCTGTGCTACCTCTTGTCCTACACCTGATACGTGAAAATTGATTTTCCCTGCACGCTGCAGCAGCAGCATACGCTCATCAAATTTGCGAGCAGTCACCATCGTTGCGTACATATCAATTGCTTGCTCATCGCTAAGCCCTAATTCCAAATGACGAACATTTTGCCCAGTAGAAGCAGATTGGGTCATAAGGTGTTCCTCCTTTTGCGCGCTATTATAACCTGGTACTAAGACTTGATCATATATATTATAACTCCAATTGAACCAAAAAGAAAACAGTCTTCATTAGAACGATATCGCTCTATCATCTACGGCGAGCATCGCTTCTCCCAGCGCCTCTGAAAGCGTCGGATGAGGATGGATCATTTGGCCAACTTCCCAAGGTGTTGCGTTCAGAATTCCAGCGAGTGCTGCTTCTGATATTAGATCCGTTGCATGAGCACCAATCATATGAACACCAACAATATCGTTGGTCTTCCGATCAGCGATTACCTTGACGAATCCTTCTTTCTCTCCTAAAACAATAGCCTTGCCAATCGCTTGAAACGGAATTTTACCCGTCTTGATGTCATGCCCTTTCGCGCGTGCTCCATCCTCTGTCAAGCCGTAAGAAGCAATTTCCGGACGGGAATAGATGCACCTTGGTATCAAATGAGCTTCAATCGCAACGGGTTTCTCACCGCAAATATGCTCGGCTGCAATTATACCCTCATGCGCAGCAGCATGAGCGAGCTGAACACCGCCAATAACATCGCCAATGGCATAAATATGCGGCTCGCTCGTTTGACCGAACGCATTGACCTCGATCACACCGCCCGATGTGCGAACATCGGTATTTTCAAGGCCCATGTTTTCCACATTCGCTTGGCGTCCTACGGATACCAATAGCTTTTCTGCAGTCAATATGACATCACCGTCTTGCGTAGCTGCAACGATAGACACTTCACCGTTTTCGCCTTTGTATTGATCGGTCTGCAGTTGAACGCCAGTCAGAACACGTACACCACGTCCACGCAGCACTCTTGTCAGCTCAGCTGAAACCTCTGTATCTTCACCAGGCAAAAGGCGAGAGCCCGCTTCTACCAAAATAACTTGTACGCCAAAATCATGCAGAAGTGAAGCCCATTCAACACCGATAACCCCGCCGCCGACAATAATAACGGATTTTGGTAGTTTGTCCATAACTAACGCTTCATCACTGGTCATTATATATTCGCCGTCTGGTGTTAAACCTGGCAATGTACGAGGACGAGATCCTGTAGCAATAATGAGATTAGTGGATACAACCGATTCCATTTCACCGTCCGGTAGCTCAACGGCTAATGAGCCACTTTTTGGAGAGAAGATTGAAGGACCGATGACTCTGCCCTTGCCTTGAATAATTTGAATGCCATTCTTTTTCATTAGGCTTTGAAGTCCACGATAGAGCTGCTCTACGGTTTGATCCTTACGTTCTTGTACTTTGCCATAGTTGAGCGATATCGCCCCATCAGCTACTTGGATGCCAAATGAGCTTGCTTCAAGCAGTGTTGAATATACCTCAGCGCTTCGAAGCAGCGATTTACTCGGAATACATCCTTTATGTAAGCATGTGCCGCCAAGCTTGTCCATTTCGATAATGGCAACCGATTTTCCTAATTGTGCAGCACGAATGGCTGCTGTATAACCGCCAGGCCCGCCTCCGAGCACTGCTACATCTACCTGTATAGCCATAAAATCATTCCCTTCTAATAACCATAACTATATACTTTTTTTGCCTATTCATATAACTCTCAAAGATGCCCATTCGCATTGTAACATGTCATCCATCCCTATTGTACCTGTTTTTAATGACGAAAACATCGTCGTTTTACGAAATAGACACTCTACACGTAAAAAGGTATGATAGAGCTAACTGTATATTTTGACCGATAAGGAGACACTGTATTTATGAAATTAGTTGCTGCTCGCTTTATTGCTATCCTCATGCTCGTTATTCCAGGCTTACTTGCTTGCTTCGGTTTTCTGAAAATGAAAGATTCGTTATTCGTGTATTTCTCTGAATTCGGAAATGAAACCATTACGCCAGATTTTGAATGGCTCAAATTTTTACTTGGATTTATAATGTTCGCTGCAGGTGCAGGTTTTATCGCGGGCTGGACTTTTTTTCGCGACCGCAAACGGAACTACGTTGCTCCTAGGTTCAAGCAGAAACGTCCTCGTCCGCCAAAGCCACAAAGCTAGTTTTATACAACAATCATAATTAAAACCGCTCATGTTCGGATCGTTTTGATCCTAGCTTGGCGGTTTTTTTGTATGATGAATTCGTAAAAAACTAGGTATAATCCACGTAATCAAGCATTTGCGCATACGCTTTTGGAACCATATACGAAGCTGCCAGCTCCGTCTTATCAGACATAAGAAACATTCTAACGAGCGAGCTGCTCGTTTGCATGTAATGCGTGTATGGAGATAAATAAATCGTATCCGCCAACGTAGTATTACGAATATATTGCTCAAGCTGCAGTTCATATTCTAGGTCAGTTGCATTTCTAATTCCCCGTATGACCACGTTAATATCATGCTCATTTATATAGTCAGCCACAATGCCTTCATAAGGAATAATATGGATTTTATCATCCTTTGGCACAGATAAAGCGACAAGCTCCGTACGCTGCTCAATCGTAAAATGATGTTTTTTTGATCGATTATTGGCGACTATAATATGAACCTCACTAAATAATTGAAAGGCTCTCTCTATAACGGACACATGCCCAAGTGTAATCGGGTCAAAACTTCCTGCGTAAACGGCTCTCATCCTGTCACCTCTCCTTGGATATTTTACATAGCGATGATGCTTTCCAAAAAAAATTACAATACTCCGCATTTCAATTTATGATCTCATCATACAACAACACTATTATGAAATTAACCAAAAGAAATGAGGTGCAATCATGAAAATTGTATTCGATGTTACCGTAGATGGAAAAGTAAAAGAGACAATCCAGCCACAAACGCAGCGCCTTAAAGAAATTCATAGCTTTATAAAAGCAGAATCGCATGGTTTAATCAAGAAATATGGCAGCAACGTTTATTTAAACCGCAGAGTTGTTTACAACTGAGGCATCCTTGATGGCCTTTTTTTTTTGAAAAAAATCCATTTTATATTCAATTTTCAACTCCTCCAACCTCGATACCTACTTAACGCACATCCATACCTGTTTTTGATTAAGCAGATCAATTGTAGGACATCCTCAGCATATAGAAAACTTTTCACCATTCGCCAATAAACATTTTGAATCAGCAAATTCGAATCATGTGCTGCATTCCCTTCCAAATAGGGCAAATTTGTTTGCACTTCTAAGGGATGGTACACTACTTGGATATGTTTAAATAAATGGAGGTTGTCACCTATGAGTCGACGGAAATTGCATGACAGACTCAAGTTAAAAAAAATCGAAACCCAGCATGGCGAGCAGTTCAACAATTTATTGCGCTATGTTTTTCAAGTGACCAATCGCGATTTACAAACCTTTGGCTGGGAAAACAGAGAGATTGCAAAGGCCAAACTTCCCGTACTTCAGTATGCCGATGTTCAAGGGTGGTTTGATGGCGATAAACTTATATCTCAGCTTGCTGTATATCCCTTTCAGGTAAACATCTACGGACATATTTATGAAATGGGTGGACTGACAGGTGTCGGAACCTATCCCGAATATGCCAATTTGGGCTTGATGAATAAGCTCATGCTGCTTGCCTTAAGTAAAATGCGTGAGCGGAAACAATCGATCTCTTACTTATACCCCTACTCAATTCCTTATTACAGACGTAAAGGCTGGGAGATCATTTCCGATAAAATTTCTTTTGAGGTTCCGGACACCCAACTGCCTAAGCTGAAAAACGTGCCTGGTCATGTAGAACGTGTAACCATTGAACATCCGGACATCAAAACAATATATGAGCAATTTGCCCGCTTGCACCATGGTGCAATGCTGCGAAACGAGCTCGCTTGGGAAGAATATTTGCGCTGGGATTTAGATGATATGACTGTAGCGATCTATTACGACAATAACGACGCACCTATGGGGTATTTGCTGTATTGGATTGCCGAAGAGATCTTTCACATGAAAGAAATGATCTATATTAACGAAGAGGCACGCACTGGATTATGGAACTTTGTCAGTGCCCATTTCTCAATGATTACGCTTGTAAAAGGGGATATCTATCAGGATGAGCCTCTTGCATTTATATTGGACGACGGGGATATTAAAGAAACCATTGCTCCTTATTACATGGCACGAATTGTAGATATCGTATTGTTCATCGAGCAATATCCATTCGAATCGCAGGAAAAGGAAAGCCGACTCGTTATCAATCTCCATGATCCTATGCTTGAATGGAATCAAGGAACCTTCACCCTAACGGTAGACACAAACGGAAAAGGCCATATGACACATGGCGGCATCGCACCATCGGTAGTTATCGACATTCCCGCTTTAACAACGATGCTAATGGGTTACAAGCGGCCAACCTATCTTGCACGAATTGGCCGTATGCAAGCCGATGACGCGTCCATTCGTAAACTGGAGCAATTGATTAATCAGGAACGTCCGTATTTCTCTGATTATTTCTGAGAACAGGATTTGTAATTTTAAATAAGCACCTATTTTCCTGAGGAAATGAGGTGCTTATTTTTTTCCTTTTACCCGTTATGATAGCTTTTTATGCGATACGACTTACGATGCACCATTACCAACCGTAACGAACCCCATAAACCTTATTTGACTTCATTTCCTCAATATCTTAATGTAACGAACTCTAGCATTCTTATTTCTTTAATTTGGTATCTTTTCTTGATCAAAAGTGACTAATAGCGTTGCTATGATTCGTTAAAATCTTTAAACATCTATTTCCGTAAACATAAGCTCTTTATGGTTCGTTAGAATCTACACAACGGGAAACCTGACAGTTTGAGCCCAACTTACACAATAAATCCTTATTAATTCGTCATTCTCTCTTACGATCACCAACAAGCCAAAAACTAGTTTACTAAAACCTTTATCAATAATTTACGTATAATCTCCTTGACTGCATAACTCACATCATGTTCTATTTAGCTTTTTAAAATAACCCCTTAATATAAGATCATTCTTTAATACTCCAAATTTTTAATATAATAACAATTTAATATTTATTATAAATTTTGTCATGTAGCCCCACAAAAAAATCCACTCCTCTTATGGGGTTTAAAGCCCAATAAAGCAGTGGATTCAAATCATATCGAACTTAAAATGACCTAGTTGAAAGGTATGATGTCACACAATAACTAGATTACGGATAGTTATTAAAAACGAGTTTTCCTTTAACGATTCTCCCTTCTACGTTCAGCTAACTTTATGCTCAATCCTCAGCTTATCAGCCACCATCGCGATAAACTCGCTATTAGTAGGCTTTGATTTGCTGATGTTGATCGTATAGCCAAACAAGTGAGAGATGCTGTCGATGTTGCCGCGAGTCCAAGCCACTTCAATGGCATGGCGGATAGCGCGTTCAACGCGAGATGGCGTTGTTTTGAATTTCTCAGCAATGGCAGGATAAAGTGTTTTTGTGATGGCACCAAGAATTTCGATATTGTTATAAACCATCGTTATCGCTTCACGCAAGTACTGGTAACCTTTAATATGAGCAGGTACTCCGATTTCATGAATGATGCTCGTAATGTTGGCATCGAGGTTTTTCCCTTTAGGGATAGGAACGACGTTGGATTTCATTGAAGAGGAGCTAGTTGTGAAGCTGCCAGTTGACGAGTAAGTTGGGTTCCCAACAAGCTGACGAATACGATTAGCTAAAATATCCATGTCAAACGGCTTCAAAATATAATAGGAAGCACCAAGCTGTACCGCTTTTTGAGTAATGTTCTCTTGGCCGAAAGCAGTCAGCATAATGATCTTGGGCATAGGAGATAGGTTAATTTCTTTCAACCGTTCAAGTACACCTAGTCCATCCAAATGAGGCATAATAATATCAAGGATAAGCACATCAGGAACTTTTCTTGCTTCCTCCAGATGTCTTAAAACCTCTTCTCCATTATACGCGACTCCACTCACACTCATATCACTTTGTTCGGATATGTATTCCGATAACAAGTTAGTAAATTCCCGGTTGTCATCTGCTAATAATACTTCGATCTTATGCAAGTTGTGGTCCTCCCTTAAATGATATTCATGATTTCGCTCACTAGTTGTCTAATCTAAAGTTTTCGACATGTGGAGTTCAATTCCTTCTGTCGAAAATTATTTTTCTTTATTTTTTTACGGGGATTCGATATAATAAAAAATTTATTACATGTACCGATGATGTTCGTTCTTCTTCGACAAATTTCATTGCTCATTTACGCATTGACGCGGTTTTTAGATAAATGAATTTAATTAAAAATAACGCCCGCCTAAGCTGCTGTTCAGCTCAAGTGGGCGTTATTTTCTAATAGCAAGCCATTATGCAGCTTCGCCGATATGTCCGTTTGCCGACTTCAGCAGTACTCCTGCATCCTGCAGCATCCATTCGATAAAGCAGCCATATCCTGAAGAGGGATCATTAACGAATACATGAGTGACAGCTCCAACTAATTTGCCATCTTGAATGATCGGACTACCCGACATCCCTTGAACGATACCCCCGGTTTTGCTTAACAATCTTTTGTCCGTTATCTTAATAACCAAACCTTTTGTTGCTGGACCAGATTGCTTTGATACATGCACGATTTCAATATCAAAGCGCTCAACCTTCTGTCCATTCACAACAGTCAAAATTTGCGCTGGCCCTTCCTTAACATCTTCAGCAAATGCGACAGGAACAGATTTATCACTGTAACTGTGAGTAGGAACTTCATTCATTTTGCCGAAAATGCCAAACGGAGTGTTACGCTCAACATTGCCTAATATTTTGCTTTCTTTCACAAAATGCGCTCTTTTTTCTCCCGGCTCGCCATTTTGGCTTTTGTTAATGGACGTAACGCTGGACTGTAAAATCTGGCCTTCGCCAACATCAATCGGAGTTTGTGTGTCCATATCCGTGATAACATGGCCTAATGCTCCATAAACACCCTGATCTGGGGCATAAAACGTTAATGTACCTACACCTGCTGCTGAATCACGGATATATAAACCTAACCGCCATGCCTTATCTTCCGCATCAAATACTGGATTTAAAAGCGTCTTGCCTAATTGCCCATCTCGCTTATAGGTTACTTCAAGCGGCTTCTTCTCATTGCCAGCCTTCTCACTTAGCTCCGCAATCCTGTTTACTTGATTAATGCTTGTACCATCAATCTTCACAATTAAATCGCCTAAACGCAGTCCTGCGGCCTCACCAGGGGATTGTTTCATGCCGTTGCTGCCAGCTACCTGATGATGTCCTACAACTAAAATGCCCGATGATTTAACTTTGACTCCAATCGTTTGACCGCCTGGAATGACACGGAGATCAGGTACAACATTAACCTTTACAGTCTTGAATGGAATTTTACCAAATAATTTCACTTTCATTTTCGTTTGACCGCTTTGACTCGACTGCAGTGACAGTGGTTCATTCAAATTTACGGATAAAGAATGACTGGTTGATCCGTTAATCTGAAGCATTTGAGGGTCGACCGTTACTTCAGCATGAACGGGCACTCCATATTGTAAACGTTTCAGTTGCCCGGAGAATAAACGAAGTTCATTCGGGATTGCGGCAAAATGTTGAAACGGGGTGGAGCTTCCGATCATGCAAATGAAGAAAACGAGAACCAGGCCAAACCATCGCTTCCTTTGACTGGAGTTCAATGATTTCACGCTCCCTGTATTTCCATCGCATGACGAAGAAGGATAAGTCGCCAATGGCGTACCTTTAAGTTACCCTCACCCGTTCGTTTTATGTCCACAAAAACATTCCCTAATTGGCTTCCATTACGCTCCTTTCTGTCTATGTGCCAAATCAAGCATTTCTTGTGCATGATTCCGTGTTTTTTCCGTTACTTCCACTCCGCCAAGCATACGTGCAAGCTCCTCGATGCGTACAGCTTCAAGCAGTTCCGATACAGATGTAGATGTACGCGAACCAATGACTTGTTTTCTTATTTCATAATGATGATCTGCCATGCAAGCAACCTGAGGCAAGTGGGTTATAGAGAATACTTGGCACTTCGATGCAAGCTGTGACATTTTCTCTGCGATAGCCTGAGCAGCACGTCCGCTGACGCCTGTATCAACCTCATCAAAAATAAGTACAGGAACTTGATCAATTTCTGCGAAAATGCTCTTAAGGGCGAGCATAATTCGCGACATTTCTCCCCCAGAAGCAATCTTGCTTAACTGCTTCAACGGCTCTCCTGGGTTTGTAGAAAGCATAAAGATCGCTTCATCCATACCATTGCTATGCAAGCGAATCTGCTTTGTTTCACCCGCTCCTCCGACTGTCGTATCGATTTGCACACGAAACTTAGCAGCTGGCATTTGAAGCTGTCCTAGCTCATTCTCAATCGCTTCAGACAGCTTTGTCGCTGCATGCTCCCGAAGCTGCGACAATTCCTGTGCCAAAATCAGCGCTTGATCATAAAGCTTCATTTCCTCTGCTTTAAGCTCTTCAAGAAGTTGATCACGGTTCTCGATCTTGTCACGATCCACAATTGTCCTCTCTAAATAAGTAAGTATATCGGGTATTGTTTCCCCGTATTTGCGCTTCATACTATTTATTAAATCAAGTCTGTCTTCAACCTGCGAGAGCTGATCAGGATCAGACTCAATGCCATCACGATAATCACGAAGCTGGAATGCAGCATCTTCAGCTTGATAAAAGGCAGATTGAAGCTGTTCAAGAAGTGGATTTAGTTTCGCTGCATCATAAGTTTGAATATCTATCAGCTTAGCTACTGCTTTGCTAACCATATCAAGCCCTTTGCCTCCATACAAAAGCGAATAGGCCTCCGATACGGCGTCCATTCTCTTCCCTGCATACAATAGCTTGCGCCTCTGCTCTGTTAGAAGCTCATCTTCCAACGGCTTAAGCTGTGCATTCGTAATTTCTTCAATTTGAAAACGATATAAATCAAGCATTTGCACATTGTGTCTAGTCGAATTTTCCAGCTCGCGCAATGATGCTCTTGCCTGCTGCAGCTGTGAAAATATGGTCCGATATATCTGCTTCCGTTCAATTAGCAAATCTCCAGCAAATAGATCTAGCCACTCTAAATGCTGTTCTGTTCGTAGAAGTGATTGATGCTCATGCTGACCATGAATATTGACAAGGCATTCGCCAATTTCCCTTAGCATCGTCATTGTAACGAGCTGCCCATTCACACGGCTGCTGCTCTTACCATTTGCAGACAGCTCTCTTCGTATTACTAACATCTCTTCACAGGATGCATGTACACCAAGTTTGTTCAGAACGATCCATACAGGATGATTTTGTGGAAGGTCAAATAAAGCTTCCATTTCAGCTTTATCACAACCATACCGTACCATGTCTGCGGAGCCTCTACCGCCGACCAGCAAGCTTAGCGCATCAATAAGAATCGATTTACCTGCTCCTGTCTCTCCTGTCAATACATGAAATCCATGATGAAATGTAACGTTTACTTCTTCAATTACCGCTAAATTCCTTATCGACAACTCACGCAGCATGGTTCTGATATCCTCCTTAGTTCAATAGCTCAAGTAATCGTTCTACTACTTCATTGCTTTGCTTCTTGGTTCTGCAAATCATCAAGATCGTATCGTCTCCGCAGATAGTACCCATTACTTCAGTCCACTCCATATTATCAACCAATGCACAAATGGTATTTGCTGTCCCTGGCAAACATTTCATAACAACAAGATTATCTGTAAAGTCAATATGTACAAAATGGTCAAGCAAAGCCCGCTTCAGCTTATGAATTGGATTTTGCTTCTGATGCTCTTGCGGAATGGAATACTTATATTTACCTTCACCTGCAGGCACTTTAATTAGCATTAATTCCTTCATATCGCGTGATACGGTCGCTTGCGTTACTTGCATACCTGTCGTACGAAGCGCTTCTACAAGCTCCTCTTGTGTTTCAATCACACTATTGCTAATAATTTCTTTGATTCGATATTGACGAAGCCCCTTCATAAAAAACCTCCATGAGTTATTGGTCTGCGATGTGAAACGTGACTTTGCGAATCAACTTCTCCCTTGCGTCCACGAATAAAATTCCGTCGCATTCGGGCAAAAGCAGCGAATACACAAGCAAACGATCTCTTACACCGCTCGGCGACCAGTCAATTGGCATCCGGTCACGAGCAGTTTTCACTATATACGTGCAATTATTCATTTCCGCAATATAATCAATGTATAACCGGCTTCCCTTTCCAAGCGGAACATCATCAAGCTTGATTGGAATCGGAACTAAATGTTTTCCTGAAGTTACTTCGTACCCAGCTTGCTCCAGCAACAATATATTTTCATCATCTACTGAAAGAGTACCGCCCTTGCCGAGCGTAAGCCGACTAACGCTTGCAGGCTCATGCAGCCAGCGGTGAAACACTCTGAACAGCCACAATACGAACAAACATCCAGCGACCAGCATGATCGCCCAATCACCATAGGTTCCCATCAGCATCCCCCATTCGCAAATGGATTGTATACTTATTCGTTCGCTATGCTGGGGGCATTTTCCTGTTTATGTCGATTGCCGAACGTTTGTTTGCTTTTCTATAGTTTAACAAATGGAGCACTATGCTGTAAAGTAAAAAAGATGCCGGCAGTTATGACTCTGCCAGGCACCTTTCTCATTTATTTATTCGTTGTAAAGGTTTCATTTGCTTGTTTCACTAGCTCCGCTAATGCGTTGTCATCGGGTACAGCTGAATTTGGTTCAGCAGACCAATGCCAATAAGCTAAAAATTCAATATTGCCTTCTCCACCCGTAATTGGAGAGAACGTAATATCCTGCAATGAAAAACCAATCTCAGCTGCTCCAGTCAAAACGGTGCGAAGTACGTCTCTGTGCACGCCAGAGTCACGTACAACTCCAGATTTACCTACTTTCTCACGCCCAGCCTCGAATTGCGGCTTAATTAAAGCTACAATACCGGAACCAACCGTTAATAACGTAGATAAAGCAGGCAATATATGTTTTAACGAAATAAAGGATACGTCAATTGTTGCAAATGTTGGCGGTGGCCCAACTAAATCAGCTGGCTGCGTATAACGAAAATTAGTTCGCTCCATAACGTGAACGCGTTCATCTTGTCTTAGCGACCAATCAAGTTGGTTATATCCAACATCAATAGCATATACATATGATGCCCCATTTTGTAATGCGCAGTCGGTAAAGCCACCGGTTGATGCACCGATATCGAGCATAACGCGTTCGCGCAAATCAATATTAAACACTCGAATCGCTTTTTCCAGCTTTAGCCCGCCTCGGCTAACATAAGGATGAAGCGCGCCCTTTACCTTAATGTCTGCCGAACGTGCCACCTTCATACCGCTTTTGTCAACAGGCTCGTCATTTACTAGCACAAGACCCGCCATCAAAGCCGCTTTTGCCTTTTCTCTACTTTCATAAAAGCCGCGCTCAACAAGCAATACGTCTATTCGTTCTTTAGCTGTTGTTGTTGTCATCTTTCACCCTCAGACGTTACTGTTTGCCAGTAACTCGTTTCATGCGCCTTGGCTGCATCGTTTTTAATTCAGTTGCAACTCTCTCAGCCGTTAAACCAATTTCTTTGCGTTGTTCTTTAATTGATCCGTGTTCAACGAATACATCAGGTACCCCAATGATCCGAATAGTTAAGCCGTAAATGCCTTTGAGTGAGAAGAACTCAAGAACTGAGCTGCCAAAACCGCCAAGCTCTGCATTTTCCTCAAGCACAATCATATGCCTTCCTTCTGCAGCAAACGATAATAGCATCTTTTCATCAAGCGGCTTAATAAACCGAGCATTTACAATTTGAACATTGATGCCTTCACGCTTGAGAAGGTCTGCAGCTTCTTCAGCAACCTGCAGCATCGGTCCAATGGCCATAATGACGGTGGAGTCGCCTTCGCGAACGGTTTCCCACTTGCCTATAGGCAAAACTTGCGGATCTGCTTCCATCTCTACGCCTAATCCTGCAATGCGCGGATAACGAACAGCTATTGGTCCATCATTATATTCTACGGCGGTCTTGAGCATTCGTCTTAGCTCATTCTCATCCTTAGGCATCATAATGACCAAATTTGGTATATGTCTTAAGAATGAAATATCATAAACACCATGATGTGTTTCACCATCCGGGCCAACGAATCCAGCACGGTCTATGGCAAATATAACATTCAGGTTCTGACGGCAAATATCATGAACGACTTGATCATATGCTCGCTGCAAGAAAGTCGAATACACTGCAAACACAGGTTTCATGCCTTCAATCGCTAAAGCAGCAGACATGGTAGCTGCATGTTGTTCTGCTATGCCCACATCGATCATTCGATTCGGAAATCTTGCTGCGAATGGCAGCAAACCAGAACCGCCCGGCATTGCTGGAGTAACAGCAACGATGCGCTCATCCTTCTCAGCAAGCTCAATTAGCATCTGACCAAAAACGTCAGTATATACTGGCGGGCCAACTGCTTTGACAACTTGGCCTGATTCAATTTTGTATGGCGTGATGCCATGCCATTTGAACGAATCTGCTTCGGCAGGAGAATAACCCTTGCCTTTCACAGTCAATACATGGACTAAAACAGGTCCTGGCATTGCATCCGCTTGACGCATAATATCAATCACTTGCTCGATATCATGTCCGTCTACTGGACCCAGGTAAGTAAATCCAAATTGCTCGAACAATATGCCACTAACGAGCAAATATTTTAAGCTGTCTTTGAAACGTTCAGCTGTCTTAGCAAGCTTCCCGCCGATTGCCGGGATTTTGTTGAGCAGCTGTTGAAGCTCATCCTTAGCTTTATGATAATGACGATCTGTACGGATTTTCCCTAAATAGTGATGCAATGCACCCACATTTGGAGCAATGGACATCTCATTATCGTTCAAGACAACGATTAAGTTCTTGTTCTCGTGTCCGATATGATTAAGCGCTTCTAAGGCCATACCGCCAGTTAAAGCACCGTCGCCTATAACTGCAACTACACGATTGCTCTCACCCTTAAGATCACGAGCAAGCGCCATACCCATAGCGGCAGACAATGATGTACTGCTATGTCCAGCTTCCCAAACATCATGTTCGCTTTCTGAACGTTTGACGAAACCGCATAAACCTTTATATTGACGCAGCGTATCAAACCGATCCATACGACCGGTTAAAATTTTATGAACGTAGGATTGATGACCTACATCAAAAATAAACTTATCTTCTGGACTATTAAATAAATAATGCATGGCTAGGGTCAGCTCAACGACTCCTAAGTTAGGAGCGAGATGACCACCCGTAACGGAAAGCTTCTCAATAAGGAACTGACGGATTTCAGCGGCCAGTTGCTCTAGCTGAGCGGTTGTCAAAGCTTTCAAATCTTGAGGTCCGTTAATCTGGTCAAGCAGCACGTTACTTTCCTCGCTTTCGCGGACAGCATTTATTGCTGTCCCATGTACATCTACATTTTTCCTATTATAGCATACCGAGCTTTTTTTCCCAACCAAAATGGAAAAAGCATCACATACTCAATGATCGCGCCCAACAAGATAATCTGCAATTTCAAGCAGTCGATCTGGAGCTATGAACTCCGCTTCCAGCACTGCAGACTTCGCTTCCTGGGTAAGCCGTTCAACTTGAGCTTTGCTTTCTTCTATTCCGATAAGGAACGGATAGGTTACTTTATTTTGCTGAACATCACTATTCGTCTTCTTACCCAGCTTTATCTCGTCCCCAATCAAATCCAAAATATCATCCTGAATTTGAAAAGCAAGACCGATGTTGCGTCCGTAAATCGCGAGCAGTTCAAGCTGCTTTTCTGTTGCTCCGCCAATACGGCCGCCAGCCATAACCGAGAAGGCAATAAGATCACTTGTTTTATGAAGATGAATATACTCTAGTTCATGAATTGACGTGATGCCTTGCTCACCTAGCATATCGGCAACTTGACCGCCTACCATCCCGGGAGCTCCTGCTAATTTAGCCAAATCTTCCACAATGGCAAGCGCAACATCTGCTGCGACACCGCCTTGACGAGCTGCTTGTGGAATTAAATGAAAGGCGTGCGTCAGAAGCGCATCCCCGGCTAATATCGCCATTGCTTCACCAAAAACCTTGTGGTTGGTTGGCTTGCCTCTTCGGAAATCATCATCATCCATAGCTGGCAAATCATCATGCACTAACGAATAGGTGTGTATAAACTCTACGGCACAAGCAACAGGCATAGCAGCATTCAATGTTTCTGGCTTATTGAAAACAGCTTCTGCGGCTGCAATAACGAGTGCTGGTCTTAAGCGTTTCCCACCTGCTTCAAGGGAATAAAGCATTGCGTCCCTCAGTCGTAGGGGAACATCCCATGAGCTTGGTAACGATTG
This sequence comes from Paenibacillus sp. NRS-1760, assembly GCF_050467785.1. Classification (NCBI taxonomy): domain Bacteria; kingdom Bacillati; phylum Bacillota; class Bacilli; order Caryophanales; family Paenibacillaceae; genus Paenibacillus; species Paenibacillus sp. NRS-1760. The sequence continues at coordinate 121,594 of NZ_JBITPK010000011.1, forward strand.
TTTTAGCGAAGCTTCAATAAGCTCCGTGGTTTGCGATAAATATGCTTTTATTGCTGCCCTCTCGCTCAAGCTTATTCCCCTTTATTCTCGATTGCATCTGCAAACGTTTTTTTCTGGAAGCCTTGCTCTGTTTCAATCAATAGCTCGATTTTTTGCTCAACTTGCTCAAGTTTACCCCCGCAAAGCTGCGAAAGCTTCATTCCTTCTTGGAATAACTCAATCGCTGTCTCAAGAGGAACATCGCCATTCTCAAGCTTAGATACAATAGAATCTAGTCGTTCCATTGCTTGCTCAAAAGTGAGCTCACTTTGATTCGTTGCTGCCATCCATTTGATCTCCTCTCAATGAACCTACATGACAATCTAGCTGACCGTCTGCTACTTTCACCTTTACGATGTCGCCTACTTTCACATCGCGAATCGATTTGATTAATCGTTGCTCTTGCTCATCATACACAAGGCTGTAACCTCTAGACATAACTTTTAAAGGACTTAAGGCATCAAGCTGCTTCATAGAGGTATAAAGCTTGTTTTTCCTGTCTTTAACAGAATTATTCATTGCACTCTCTAGCTGCTTCGTCGCTGTCTGCCACCGTTTGGCTGCGAAAGCTACCCGCTCGCCAGGATGATGGGCAGAAAGTGTAGCTTGCTGCCTTGCCAATCTTATATGACTACGTTCTGTAATTCGTTTTGTTCGCTGAACGAGCTGCTCTGACAATCGATCGAGCCGTTCTGCCTGTTCAAGCAGATACCTGCGCGGATGCAAGAAAAAAGGTGAACGCCTTATGCGCTGCAGCTTCTCCTTCTCATCACTTACACGGTAACGAATTCCTTGTACTAGACGCTGCTGCTGGCGATTCAGCTGCTGCTTCAATTCGGAAATGCTCGGAACAGCGAGCTCTGCCGCAGCTGTAGGTGTGGCGGCACGCAAATCAGCGACAAAATCAGCAATCGTGAAATCTGTTTCATGGCCTACCGCACTAATTATCGGAATCTGCGAGTTCGATATGCTTCGAGCAACGGATTCTTCATTGAAAGCCCAGAGCTCTTCTAATGATCCGCCGCCGCGCCCTACAATTAATACGTCGGCTTCGCCGAAACGGTTCATTGCTTCGATCGCTTTTACAATAGCAGGTGCTGCCCCAGTCCCTTGAACGAGCACAGGATAAACATATATCGGTATTAATGGGTAACGGCGCTGCAAAGTAATAATAATATCACGTACAGCTGCACCCGTTGGCGATGTGATAACTCCAATAGCCTTTGGAAAAAGCGGAATCGCCAGTTTGCGCGACTCTGCGAAGAGCCCTTCATTGCTCAGCTTGCTCTTAAGCTGTTCAAACGCTAGATACAAGCTCCCAATACCGTCAGGCTGCATCGAATTAACATAAAATTGATAATTGCCGTCGCGCTCATAAACCGTTATATTCCCTCTAGCAATTACCTTTGTACCTTCCTTAGGTATAAACGGAAGCCGCTGGTTATGGGATGCGAACATTATGGATTTGATCCGGCTGTCGCTATCTTTCAGCGTAAAATACATATGTCCGCTTGAATGATGTGTAAAATTGGAAATTTCACCGCGCAGCCAAATATCGCCAAGCAGTGTATCCGACTCCATTTTCATGCGAATATACCGATTAAGCTCTTTTATGGAATAAATTCGAGGCTGATCAGCCATGCCCGCCATCACTCCTTAATTCCGTTAGCCCTTTTTGCTGCTGTAATCGTATTTTTCATTAAGAGCGTAATCGTCATCGGACCAACTCCGCCTGGTACTGGTGTAATGAAGCCGGCTGTATCCAAACAATCGTCAAAATCAACATCACCCGCGAGCTTGCCGCTCTCCAAACGGTTAATGCCGACATCAATAACAATTGCCCCTGGCTTAACAAATTTACTGTCAATAGCTTTTGCCTTCCCGATGGCAACAACAAGAATATCTGCTTGTTTAGCGATTTCCTCCATGTTTGCTGTACGAGAATGACAGATCGTAACTGTAGCATTCTCACGAAGCAGCAGCATGGCAACTGGCTTGCCCACAATATTGCTTCTTCCGATAACAACGGCATGTTTCCCCGAAATATCGACGCCGCTGCGCTTAATAAGCTCAATTACTCCTGCAGGCGTACAAGGCAGCAGGCTGTCGTCGCCAATAACCAAATTCCCAACACTTTCCGGATGAAAGCCGTCAACATCTTTTTCAACGGCAATCGCATCAATAACAGCCTTCTCGTTAATATGCTTCGGAAGAGGCAGTTGAACTAGAATCCCGTTGATCGTAGACTGATTGTTCAAACGTTCAATAACAGCAAGTAAATCCTCTTCACTTGTGTCTGCGTCTAAACGATGTACCTCTGAATAAAAACCAAGCTGCTGGCAAGCTTTTTCCTTAGAGCCAACGTAAACTTTTGAGGCAGGATCTTCGCCTACGAGTACGACTGCCAAACCTGGGATAATTCCCTTTTCTTTCAAGGCTGCAGTTTCCGTAATCATCTCCTCACGGATAAGGTCGGATATTTTCTTTCCTTCAATGATTTGTGCACACATAGCTCCAGTCTCCTTTTACATCGATGAATGTTTGATTAATTTCATATCCATTATGATTTTAATTCTTCGATTTCCAAAAGCAATTTTCCAAGTACGCCGTTTACAAACTTGCCGGATTCCTCTGTGCCAAAATGCTTGGCAAGCTCAATCGCTTCATTGATCGTTGCTTTCGGCGGAACATCATCGCGGAATACCATCTCGTACGTAGCAAGCCTTAGAACCTGGCGATCTACGCGGGATAAACGATCAATATGCCAACCTGTCAAAAATTGCTGAAGCATACCGTCAATGGCTTGCTTATGCTCCATTACGCCAGCTACAATCTCACGTGCGAACGCATCTGTGCTGCCAATCTCAGCAGGATCGGCACCCATTTCATTATCTAAACTCATTTCTTCCACAAGCATGTCCACTGCCTCTGAAGCCGTAACTTCATTCATTTCCATCTGGTATAAGCTTGAAATCGCTATTTCTCGTGCTAATCTACGTTTCATGTGACCTCCGCGGCAGTTTCATGCCGATAAAATGGTTTTATTCTTGTAAACTCAATTGTTCAAGCCAATATTTCAAAAAAAACCTATGATCTCCTCCCTGCCCCGAATAAGCGGCTTTCCGAAATCCGGAGTACGGAGGAGACCACAGGATCATTTAAACGGTCGAAATCTTTCCAACAACGAATACCAAAGCCGCTGCCATGGAAAAATAGGTCCGTCGCTTGTTTCCTTTTGTAAGCCGATCCAATAACCGATTGAGACAAGCAGCCCTACAAAAAGCATGTCCCAAAAACCGACAAACAAATATAGCAATCCGAAAAACAGCCCTATCGCTGCGCCAATCATACGCTTCTGATAGATGTTCCAGAATTCCCTCCACATGAGCAAACTCACCTCTATTCCACGCGACTCTTAAATGTCCCCGTTTGAATGATGTTCGCAACATATACCGCAACGTTCGTTACGGGTATACCGGCAATATCCTCTACATGCTCTTTCACCGTACGTTGAATCTCTTCCGTAAGCACCGGTATGGAGCTTTCTCCATCTACTACAGCGCGTATTACGATATCAAGTCCAGCATCCGTTGCCCGAATGCGCGCACGCAAGTCCTTAACGCCGCGCTGGCGCGATGCTGCTTTCAATGTCAAATTTTCAATGGTTTCAAGAGAGATGCGTATATCTCCGAAATCAGTCCTTTGATCAATTGACGGAGCAGTAGCTGATCCGCGATAAAGAGATACGACAAAAAACCTTAGGCTAAGAATGAATAGGATGACTCCGACAACTGCGAGCGTAATTTGAATGGAGTCGATACGATATAAATCGCCTATTAAATCGTTTAATAAATCTCGCGATATCCAGCCAAATCCTATGGATAGCAGAAAAACGGATAAACATCCAATCACGATGCTATACAAAAACAAAAGCAGCTTGTCCACGACCTTAATCATGCGTAGCGCCTCCTCCTGCCAAGCCGAATGAAAACCCCCTTGCGCCGAGCGGCATGCCCATTCACGAGGGGGTTGTACGGGATTTAATTAAAACATCTTTATTTATTTAACTCGGTGCAGCACTTCTTCTTCTTCCGGTTTATCAGGCGTCTTGAAATGTACATCGTGAATATGTACGTTCACTTCAACAACGTGGAGTCCCGTCATCATCTCGATAGAACGTTTCACATTACGTTGAATTTCCGAAGCGATCTCCGGAATACGGTTGCCGTACTCAACGATAATGGATACATCTACCGCAGCTTCACGCTGACCCACTTCAACTTTAACACCTTTGGATAAATTTTTGCGTCCAAGAAGCTCTACGATGCCTCCTGCAAATCCGCCGCTCATTCCAGCGACTCCATCCACTTCAATCGTAGCTAATCCAGCGATAACTTCGATGACTTCAGGTGCAATTTGAATCGTGCCAATGTCCGTTTTCTCATACTCCGCAGCTATCGTACTCATGATGGCTGTACACCTCCTTAAAGTTGCGCGTACTCGGCGTCAAGGCCAAGCAATAAACCGCATCTTGTTAATATACTATAACATTCGGTAAGAAATATGACAAACGATACTACTTGTTCACATCTTTGTCGTATCTTCATTCAGGAGCGTTAATATCGTGCTCCTCAAGAAACTTAATGTCGAAGTTTCCGCTTACGAATTTCGGGTGATTCAGCAGCTTCAAATGGAAAGGAATGGTTGTCCGAATGCCATCAATAGCGAATTCAGACAATGCCCGTTTCATTCTTGCAATGGCTTCTTCGCGGGTTGAGCCCCAAACGATAAGCTTAGCAATCATCGAATCGTAATGCGGTGAAATCGTATAGCCAGGGTAAACTGCGCTATCCACACGTACACCCGCGCCGCCTGGCGGCAAGTAAAAGGGAATCAGGCCAGGAGAAGGCATAAAGTTCCTTTCGGAATCCTCTGCGTTAATCCGGCACTCGATGGACCAGCCAGTAATTTTCAGATCACTTTGTGAGAACGAAAGTGGATTGCCTTCTGCTACAGAAATCATTTCTTTAATTAAATCCACGTTAGTGATCATCTCCGTTACGGGATGCTCAACTTGGATACGCGTATTCATTTCCATAAAGTAGAACTTCTCATCAGGGCCAAGTAGAAACTCTAATGTTCCTGCACCTGAGTAATTTACAGCTAAAGCTGCGCGAACAGCTGCTTGTCCCATCTTATCCCGCAGTTCAGGAGTAAGAACAGAACAAGGCGCCTCTTCGACGAGCTTCTGGCGTCTGCGCTGCACAGAGCAATCACGTTCGAATAAATGAACAGCATTGCCATGCTTGTCAGCCATAATTTGAATTTCAACGTGCTTCATGCCCGTCAAATATTTTTCCAGATAAACGCCCGCATTTCCGAAAGCCTTTTGAGCTTCCTGCTGTGCAGTCGTAATTTGCGCTACTAGCGTTGTCTCGTCATCCGCAATTCGGATGCCTTTGCCTCCGCCGCCCGCTGTTGCTTTAATAATAACGGGGTAGCCGATTTCGCGAGCGACACGAATAGCTTCATCCATATTCTCAACAAGACCGTCAGAACCCGGAATAATTGGCACATCAGCCGTTCTCATCGTCAGCTTTGCAACCGCTTTGTCGCCCATTTTATTAATGGCTTCCGGCGATGGCCCGATGAAGGTGATATTGCATGATTCGCATATTTCAGCAAAGTCAGCGTTTTCAGCTAGAAAACCATAACCCGGATGGATAGCATCACACTCGGTTATTGTAGCTACGCTCATAATATTCGTTAAGTTTAAATAGCTGTCTTTAGATGCCGTAGGCCCGATACAATAAGCTTCATCGGCTAACCGTACATGAAGCGAATCACGATCCGCTTCGGAATAAACGGCAACAGTGCTAATACCTAATTCGCGGCAAGCGCGAATGATACGTACAGCAATCTCACCGCGGTTTGCAATTAATATTTTGTGAAATTTCACGTAGGAACCCCTTTCAAACGACAGTTTCCCTGTTCGGACGTCAACTCACTACATTATTCAGGCTTTACAAGGAATAGTGGCTGGCCGTACTCAACGAGCTGACCATTAGAAACCAAAATTTCTACGATTTCGCCTTTAACTTCTGCTTCAAGTTCATTCATCAGCTTCATAGCTTCCAAAATACATACGACGCTCTTATCATTTACGCGATCGCCTACTTTTACGAAAGCTCCCGCTTCCGGAGTAGGAGAACTATAGAACGTTCCTACCATTGGAGATACGATTTGATGCAAATGATCCGTTGAAGGACGAGCTGGTGCCGTTTCTTGTACGGCTTGAGGCTGCGCTGCTGGTGCGGCTGGCTGAGCTTGTAAAGGTGCAGGCGCGTATGTATGCGTAATTGGGGCCGCTTGCACATTCACCACTTCTGTTTTGCCAGGCTTGCGGATGAGCAGGCGAGTCCCTTCGTTTTCAATTTCCAGCTCATGAACGGAAGTTTGATCAACCAATTTGATCAACTCTTTGATCTCGCTCAATTTGAACATGAATATTTTCACTCCTTAAATTTGCGATAGCAAGATTGCTTCCATAGCTTGTACACCTAAATGGTGTCCATGCCATTATAACCAATTCTTTCACATAACGTTTAACATTATATCATAAACAAGCCTGAACACGAATCATTTTTTGTATATTCGAGCATGACAGCCAAAAAAAAGGTCTTGCCCCTTCCAGCTAATATGCCGAAGGGACAAGGCCTTTTCTTGATGGTAGAGCTATTGAGGCTGCTTAACCGATACATATTGTACGGATACTTGATCAGCATCGACATCAAGCGTGCTCATGACCAGCTTAATAATGTCTGCTGCTTGCTTTTTCTCAAGCTTATCGCTTGAAACCACTACATTGTATTTATCGCTTTGCTCGTCGATAACTACATTTTCGTATTGTTTCAGCAGCTCTGCTTCAATGCCCGTGAGCTTCGTGTGCTTCTCCTCCAGCATGTCAAGCTCAGCTATAGCGGCTGATGCTTCCTCCGGTTTTTTAAGCGTATCATTAACTGCTGCCATCACCCGATTATCTACCTCGTTGTATTTCATTTCCCGTTTGGCTAACAATTCACTAAATACGCCGCCTGCTGCTAATCCTTGCGCATCAATCTGTTTCAAAGTTTCTTTATCAGCTTCGCTCAAAACCGCTCCATCAACTGGCTTCTCTACCTCGTTTACAACGATACCATTGCCGCTTGTTGCTGCTTCTGTCGCATTTTGCGCCGCTTGCTCTGTTTGCGAGCCATCCGTCAACACATCAGGCGTATCCACATCTTGCGTGAATAAATAATAAGCTGATAATACCACCATTAAACTGAGCATTGATACAAGCCATACCGTTTGTCTTTTCGTGTTCATGAGAACACCCTCCCCATCCATTCAATTTGGTTTTATTGTTTGCTTGGTACAACAGAAATTCGATTAACCGGTACGTTGATGCCCTTCTCCACCGCATTGGTAATGAGACGTCTGACTGTTACGTTTTCAGCACCTTTGGCAACTATGAGAATACCGCGTATGCGCGGGTTAATCGTTTTGGTGATAATTGGCTTTTGGTCTCCGGACACTTCGTACAATACGACCTGTCCGTCTTTTGTGATTGATGTAATATGCCGCTTGCCGCCATTCGGATCATTCTCATCCGTAATTTGCTGCGATTCTTGTGTATTTCGTTCTAAGATGCTTTCTTCTGTAGAATCGAGAGTTACAAGCACATCAACCGTTCCAACGCCTACAATTTTCTCTAATATTTCCTTCAGCCTTACTTCTAGGGAATTTTCGAGAGTGGCGAATACTGAACTTCCAGAGGTGACCGAATTGCCCCAAGCTGCCTCCGACTGAGGCGGCGGATTAGGTTCTTGCACAGAGGGCTCAACTCCTTTATAGGGTAAAAATGAATTTAGAATCATTAGCGCTGCACCAATCCCCCCTATGATTAGTAAAATTCGCAGTGTCCGCACTCGCTTTGGACCGCCAGGACCGCCGCCAACCGCTGATTCTATGCCATCAAGCCATTTGGCCACCGCGCCTTACCCCCTCTCCAACTTTGAACCTCTCACTTCGCCTTTTGTTGATCCGCAGGTTGCCTTACGATGATTTGATCCTCAGAAAGCCCCCACCCCTTCGAAATCAAGCTGTATATTGCAGCTGAAGTCGCTGGATCAGCTCTTGACCAATTCCCTTCCGTCTTTTCCGTTTCCGTAGATGCTTCCAGAGCAGCTTGATCATCTATACCGCTTGGAACTTTGCTCCCACCTTCAATAGGCGCTATTTCAACATCTACAACAACGGGCTGTACTGCTTCCACGGAAGCCTCTTCCTTAAACGGGCTTTTTTTGTTATCTGCTGCTTTGAGTGTCACGGTTACTTCACTAATATAGGGAGTTGCTTTGCCGGAAACGGTAGTCCATTTCAATACAGCATCAACCTCTGCTATAGGAGCTTTTGTCCGCTCGACCAGCTCATTTCGAATGGAAGCTTCCAATGTTCGTTCCGTTAATTTTGCAGCCTCCAGGCTGCGCTTATCGCTCATCGCCTGAGCATCTCGCTTAATTTGGTTTAGTCCGCTCATTTGCGATTCAACCTTCATAGCAGATTTGCTCCAATTGTCCATTCCTTCATCCAGCTTGGCTCCAATGTCGCTTTGTATAAGTTTCAATATGGGTGAGAGTATCGTCAGAAGGATGAACAAGCCGACTACTAGCCGAGCGTAGCGCTGCATTGCTTTGTTCGGGAGCAGAAGTTCGACGAACACTGCCAGAAGAATGACTGCAATAATATCTCTCAGCCAGTCGCTTAACCAAGCAACCACAGCTCTCGTCCCCTTCCTTACCTGACCATCATCGCCGCATTGCCTGCAGTCAAAATGATCGTAACCGCAAGAAAAAACATAAGACTGACAGCAGCCAAAGCCGCAAATACGTAAATCATCGTCTTGCCGATCGTCTCTAGGCAGGTGACGATCGGTGATTCTCCCAGCGGCTGCATGACAGCAGCAGCAATGTTATAAATGAGCGCTAGCGTCAAAATTTTGATTGCAGGAAATGCGCTGATGAAGAGCAGAATAATGACACCTGCTAAGCCAATTGCATTTTTCGCAAGCATGGAAGCAGAGATGACTGTATCCGCCGCATCGGAAAACATTCTCCCTACAACAGGGACGAAATTTCCTGTTACGAACTTAGCCGTTCGCAGTGTAACGCCATCTGTAACCGCTCCTGTCGCCCCTTGTACTGAGATGACACCTAGAAAAACTGTCAGCAGCACTCCCATTACGCCTACTCCAATGTTTCGCAGCAGATTAGCTAGTTGGGTAACCTTGAATTTTTCTGATAAAGCACTTGCTATATGAAGCACGGCCGAAAAGAACAATAATGGAAACACTAGCGTGTAAATGAGTGTTCCTACGGCATGAATCATGAAAATGATCAATGGATGTAAAACCGATACGGTGACTACGTTGCCCATTGAAGCAAGCAGCGTTAGCAGCAGCGGGACCATCGCAAGCATAAATTGAATCATGCTTTCAATTGCTCCTTTTGCATAACCCATTGCGACATGGAAACTATTTACCGCGATAATGATAAGCACCATGTACGTAATAGAGTAGGCTACCTTGCTGACCGCGTTTCGTTCAAAAGCATTTTGCAGCGTTTCGAGCACCATACTGAATACCGTCAGCATCACTATTGTCACAAGGAGCTTGCCATTATAAAGCACCTCATGCCACAAATACTTCAGCAGGCCGCTCAGCATATCCGTTAGCTTTAGGCCATCACCTCCTGGAAGAATCATCTCCATGAAACTTGGAATATTCTGCTCTGGGAAAAAACCGCCATATTCGCTTCGGAGATTGTTCCAGTAAGACTCAACAGCACCCGTTTCCAATCCGCCAATCTGCTGGGTTGTCAGCTCCTTTGCAAGCTCATCCGCGTTAGCTTGATTATCCAAAACCGGCGCTGCGCTCTCACCGCTAATGGCATAGGTAACTGTCGGAGCGATTGATAAAATGATCATGGATACAAAGATGAACAGCAACAGCTTGGCCCGTTCACGTGCAGGAGTCAGCTTCATCATTCGCTTCAACCCCCATCCGGCAGCAGCCCGATTACTGTCTCGACAATGACGCTGATAATAGGGACAGCCATAACAAGAATAAACACTTTGCCGGCAAATTCGATTTTTGAGGCAATTCCTTCTTGCCCTGCATCTCTGACGATCTGTGCTCCAAACTCAGCAATATATGCGATTCCGATTATTTTCAAGATCGTCTTCAAGTAAATGGAAGGGATACCTGATCGATTAGCCAGATCCTCAAGCACGGAAATGACAATTTCGATTTTGCCAATCAAATACAGGAATATAAACAATCCCGTAAACGCGGCGAGCAAAAAGGAGAACATCGGTTTTTGCTCTCGAACGACAATAATGAGTACCGAAGCCATCAGACCAAGACCAACGATTTGAATCATTTCCATTTGGCTCACCTGCTTGCAATCACTTCTAAAATGATGACGTCTACTGGAACAAAAAAATCGATTTAATTTCTTGGAATAATTCATTAAGCATTCGAACAACCATAAACAAAACGACAACAAACCCGATTAGCGTTACCCAGTGCGCCATATCTTCTTTTCCCATTTGCTTCAGCACCGAATGTATCATGGCGATAACAATTCCGATTCCAGCAATTTGGAAAATGGCGCTCACATCCATATTCATCAATGCGGCACCCCACTACACCATCAAAATGACGACCAGAACGGCGATCAAAATTCCGAGACTTTTCCACATTTTCTCGTAACGCCCCTGATCGTCTCTCGCAGCGTCCTCCTCAGCCTTCAGCTGCAATAACGCAAGATGTATATGCTTCATTTGATCTTCCTTATCGCTTATGCCAAGCGTCGTTCCTAAACGTATAAGTACGGCTTGTTCGTTTTTTCGCATCGATGTTGCATCCCATTGTGACTTTATCGCTTGCTCCCAGCTATCGCTGAAGGTAAAGCTTTCGGTTTCCCAAACCCCGTTTGCTGCCTTGCGAAATATGGTTGCTAGCGGCTCCGGAGTAGCAGAAGCTGTCCTCTCCAGTGCTTCTGGCAATGGAGTATGACCATAACCGATTTCTGTCTCCAGCCTTTGCAGTGCATGTGCCAGCTGTCTTAGCTGCCTTGGACGTTCGGCGAATTTCGCTGCTTGCTGGAAGCCTATCATCGTGCCTGCAAACAGGACCAAAACCGCACCTAACAGCTTTATCACGGGTCACCAGCTCGGAATCGACCAGAGAAGGAGGGTGCAGTATCTGCAAGCTGCCGATTAGGCGTCTTTGGCTCGCGTGCAGGAGATCGTTCGGCGACTGCCTCAGCAGGAACGACGCGGTGCATGATACCTTGATCTGTGCGCTTCAGCTCCACCACGTAGGTGAACGCTCCTTCTTCCAGCAGCTTCAGCAGCACCGGTCTGCCTCTAGCATCCTGCAAATCGTAGGCGTGCGCGGTTGCGACTACACTAATTCCCGCGTGGCTTGCTTCTCGGATGGCTTCCGCATCCTCAGGCCGTCCAATCTCATCAATAATCATAACCTCTGGCGACATTGAGCGAAGCAGCATCATCATGCCTTCTGCCTTCGGACAAGCGTCCATAACATCGGTTCTAGGGCCAACATCAAATGTTGGAATACCGCGAACACAGGCTGCAATCTCTGAACGCTCATCTACAATTCCTACCTTTCGGCCCTGCCATCCACTTGCTTCTAGGCTTGGCCATAACCCATAGCTGACTGATCTCGCAATGTCACGTACGAGTGTTGTTTTACCTTGCTGCGGTGGAGCTAGAATGAGAGTGGAATGCAGCGTTTTTCTCGTCCGATCGATTAGTTTGGGCAGGAGAAGCGCACTCGCTCCGATCACTTCTCTAGCAACTCGAATATTGAATGCGCCAATATCGCGGATACCCCTCACAACGCCGCTGTCGAGTATCGTCCTGCCCGCTAGTCCAATGCGATGTCCGCCTGAAACCGTTATAAAGCCCCTTCTCAGTTCCTCCTCCATCGCATACAAGGAATAGTTGGTAATGCGTTCGAGCAGCTTGCGACATGTGTCTGCCGAAGGCTTGTATGCTCCGTCGGCAGCCTGACGCAGCGTCCCGTCAATCATCATAAATCGAGACTGTCCGCGGAACCCTATTTCTAGCGGTCGTCCCTCTCGAATCCGAATTTCCTCCAGCTGCTCCTGCATTTGTTCAGGAAGGCGCTCCAGCAGCGTCTTCAGCTCCAAAGGCAATAAATGTGATACGCGTGCCAGCATATGATTATCACTCCCGGATGTTTGTCCTTCGTAGTTCCTATTTGTATGCTTGTATTGCGAAAATATGTCTGCCCCATTTCATAAATGCTAGAGTTGAAATCTATTATTTTTTCAAAATACCGATCATCAAGCAAATAACGCCCGCTCCTACCCAAAGAAACTTGCCTGGCGACAGCTTATCGGACATCCCGACGAGCCCCACCGTTGTTGTAGCTATCAGAATAAGCGGGCCTACTAAAGCAAGTGATGAGTTTACTACTAGCGCCTTGTCAATTTGGTTTAAACGAAGCATAAGCAGTGCTGCGCAAATCTCAATTGTTCCAGACGTCAGCCGCAGTGAAGCCATCGTTAATACAATTTTATTTAGCATGAATGGATAACCTCCCTTCAATGAACCGACTATTCCTTAATCATATGCTGGCTTGTCTGTCTTTCATGCCGGGCACAGGCACGTTGTTAGGCGCATATCATAAAGAATTGAGTTTGAGAAAGGCGGAATAACAACGATGCAAGTGCAGGTTATATCCAGTGTGAACGAAGCGAGCTCGGCAAGATTTCATCATAAAACGGCAATTATTATCGATGTTTTGCGAGCTACAAGCACAATTGTTACCGCTATTGCTGCGGGAGCTTCATGCATCATTCCTGCTGAAACGGTAATGGAAGCGCGAGCACTTCAGCGACCGGGAGATTTGCTTGGAGGAGAACGCTTTTGCCGGAAAATCGCGGGTTTTGATGTTGGCAATTCGCCAGAGGAATACACCGAGCAGGCCGTCGCTGGCAAACGAATTATTTTGACGACTACGAACGGAACAAGGGCAATCCATAAATCAATGAGGGCGGATCATGTGTTGACCGCATCGCTTCTAAATGCGGAGGCTTGCGCTCGAGCAGCGATCGAGCTGCGGAGAGATGTCGTTATTTTGTGCGCCGGGAGTCACGATGAATTTGCTATTGAGGATGGCTTGTGTGCCGGCCTTGTACTTGATAGACTTCAAGGCTTAAGCCACTTCGCTATAGAGATGGATGACTTTGGCTGTGCGATGCTCGCTTTGTACCGAAATCGCTCCACTCAAGTGAAAGAAACGATCATGAACGGAATGACCGGAAAAAAACTGATAAAGCTAGGAATGAAAAAAGACATAGAGGCATGCTCCGCTATCGATATCTATCAAGAAGTACCTAGACTGAACGGTGATCAATTAACGAGGAATGGTTGAAATTCCAAGTTAATAAAAACAAGAAAAAGCGTGCTCCCTAACAAGGAAGCACGCTTTTGTTATTTCTATTAGATTAACGGCGATCCTGAGGGCCGCCTACAAATGCCTGCTCTTCTGTATCAAGACCATACGCTGTATGAAGTGCACGTACAACTTCGCTGAGCGGCTCTGCATTAATAACGCAAGAACATTTAATTTCAGATGTGCTTACCATCTTAATGCTTACACCTAGTGAAGATATGGTTGCGAACATTTTCGCTGCTACGCCTGGATTGCTGACCATGCCAGCACCTACGATCGATATTTTAACTAGATCGGATTCCGATGTCGTTTCACGGAAAGGGACAGTTCCGCGAATTCCCTCGATAACGGAAATCGCTTTATCTTTATCATCGCCTGAAAGCGTGAAGGAGAAATCGGCTTTGCCGTCCTGAACACCGCTTTGTACGATAATGTCCACATCGATGCCGTTGTTTGCTAATGCGCCGAACACATTTGCAAGCACGCCAGGAACATCCTCAACTCCCATAATGCTGATTCTTGCTACATTTTTGTCAAACGCGATGCCGCGAACGACCACGCCTTGCTCCATGACCGCTTCCTCCTTCACACTTGTACCTTCGTTTTGAGTAAAGCTTGAACGCACAACTAGCTTTACATTGTTATGCTTAGCGTATTCCACCGCACGCGGATGCAATACAGCAGCGCCTAAATTAGCTAGCTCTAGCATCTCATCATAAGAGATTTCATTTAGCTTGCGCGCATTTTTGACTACACGAGGATCCGTTGAGTAAATTCCGTCAACATCGGTATAAATCTCGCAAACGTCTGCTTTCATCGCAGCAGCCATTGCAACTGCAGTCGTATCAGAACCGCCGCGGCCGAGTGTTGTAATTTCTCCCTCTTCCGTCATCCCCTGAAAACCTGCAATAATAGCTACATTACCCTCTTCAAGCGCTTTGAACACGCGCTCTGGATGGATATTAGTCATCTTCGCTTTACCATGCACCGCTTCTGTACGAATGCCTGCTTGCCAGCCCGTGAAGGAAACGGCCTTTGCACCAAGCTGATGTACGGTCATCGATAACAAGGCTATCGAAATTTGCTCTCCAACTGTTAAAAGCATATCCATTTCCCGCGCCGGCGGATTTGGATTTAGCTGTTTCGACTGATCGATTAAATCGTCTGTCGTATCTCCCATGGCAGAAACAACAACAACGATATCGTTGCCTTCTTGCTGCCTCTCAATAATACGTTTTGCTACACGCTGCATCCGCTCCGGCGTTCCAACGGAGCTGCCGCCAAACTTCATCACGATTAACGACAAAGCCGATTCACTCCTAAACCTGACATATACATACAAGTCAATATTATATCACATTGCGCTTACCTATGGGTATATTCTCTTACAAAAAAACCGTCCGAAATCCTTCGGACGGTTTTAAATATAAGAATTTATAAGCTAGCACTCTTATAAACGGCTTATATTTCTCCGCTAAACGAAAGCTAAGCCTCCAAGGATGGCTTTAGCCGTTTACACTTGTCAAGCTGCTTACTAAGCGCGCGAGATGTATTTGCCTTCACGAGTATCGATCAGCAAAACGTCGCCTTCGTTAATGAACAGTGGAACTTGAACGTTAAGGCCAGTTTCAACCTTAGCTGTTTTTGTTGCGCCTTGCGCTGTGTTGCCCTTCACGCCCGGCTCTGTTTCAATAACTTTCAGCTCTACGCTGTTTTGCATTTGAATACCAAGGATTTCACCTTGATAGCTCGAAATGTTAACGTTCATGTTTTCTTTCAGGAAGTTAAGCTCCCACTCAAGCTGTTTCTTGTCCAAGTTAAATTGGTCAAACGTCTCGTTATCCATGAATGTATACTCCGAACCGGAGTTATACAAATATTGCACTTCACGGTTTTCGATGATCGCGCGGCCAATGCTCTCGCCTGCACGGAACGTTTTCTCAACAACGTTGCCGTTGCGAAGGTTTTTCAGCTTAGAGCGTACGAATGCAGCGCCTTTACCAGGTTTTACGTGCTGAAAGTCTAGAACTGTAAAAATATCGGAGTCTACTTGCACGGTCAAGCCTGTTTTAAAATCGTTTACTGAAATCATTGCTGATTCCCTCCTGAATGAATAGTCCTTAACCCAGAGTGATTAAATCCTTCGGGGATGAGGTTAATATTTTAATACCGGTTTCCGTAATAACGATGTCATCCTCAATGCGTACGCCGCCGAAGCTTGGTACGTAAATGCCGGGTTCTACCGTAACCGTCATGCCGGGGGTTAAAATCGTTTCACTGAATTTGGACAACCTAGGGGCCTCATGAATTTCCATGCCCAGACCGTGTCCGGTACCATGTCCAAATAGATCGCCATAACCGTATTTCGTAATGATGTCGCGAGTTAGCGCATCCGCTTCACGACCGGTCATGCCTGGCTTAATATGCTCAAGTGCATGCAACTGCGCTTCAAGCACGATATTGTAAATCTCGAGATGCTTAGCTGTCGGAGTGCCGACCACGACTGTCCGTGTCAAATCGGAGCAATAACCGTTGTAATAAGCGCCGAAATCAAGCTTTACAAACTCATTATTCCCAATAATGCGATCGCTAGCTACTCCATGCGGCAACGCAGAGCGCTCGCCTGAGGCTACGATCGTATCGAAGGAAGAAGAAGTCGCGCCATGGCTGCGCATATAAACTTCCATTTCAAGTGCGATATCCGTTTCACGAACTCCTGGGCGAATGAGCTTCAAAATGTGATTGAATGTGCTGTCCGCAAGATCGGCAGCTTCCTGCATAATTTGAAGTTCTGCCTCGTCCTTAATGTAACGAAGCTGTTCCACTAATCCTGAGGCAGGCTCAAGCGTGATACCGTCTAATGTTTTCGACCAAGCAGTAAATTCACTGTATACGACATGGTCTTGTTCAAAAGCCAGCTTCGACAGCTTATGTTGTCTTAGCAGCTCAAGCACATCCGCAAGCGGATTCGAACCATGCTCAACAATTTGAAAATTGACCGCCTGCTGCGGTGCTTGTGTGCGGTAGCGGAAATCCGTCAGCAAATAGCTTTCGCTTAGCGTAATCAACACCATGCCTGACGAACCAGTGAATCCGCTTATGTAGCGACGGTTATACTCGCTTCCAATTAGTATCGCTTCAAAGCGATGTTCTTCCATCAGCTGCCGAAGTCGTTTTACTCTATCGTTTGCCATAACCGCTTCACCCTCTCTTAACTTATTACTGTTTGTTCAAGTGACGCACGAGCGCAGTTAGACCAAGCTCATAGCTATCAGACCCGAAGCCGGCAATTTGACCGACTGCAATCGCAGCAACGACGGACGTATGACGGAACGCTTCTCTCTTGTGAATGTTCGACATATGCACCTCGATAATCGGCAAATCAACGGTGCTAAGCGCATCGCGAAGCGCGTAGCTGTAATGGGTCCAAGCACCAGGATTGATGACAATGCCGTCTGCCTTGCCGTACGCACTATGTATTCGATCAATCATATCGCCCTCATGATTCGTTTGGAAAAATTCAACGGAGACGCCAAGCGCCTCAGCTTTATCCTTCAAGAGCGATTCGATGTCTGCAAGTGTTTCTGTCCCGTATACGCCAGGCTCACGAATGCCGAGCATATTTAAGTTCGGTCCGTTTAAAACAACAATTTTGTGCATGAATGCACCTCCCAAGCAACCGAATCCATCATAGGTTCAAAGATCATTAGCCATTTTACCACAAATGTCTGCCGCTTGAGAAGTAGAACTCGCTACTGTGCTTTCGCAGGCTCCCTCGATGCTTCATCCGTGAACTCAAAAGCAATCGAATAACCAATGAATACACCCCATAAAAGAAAGACACACAACTCTGTGTAAAGCGTATTCCAGCCCGCTTTCGTGATGCCTGGCATAACGCCAAGCAGTGGTCCCGCCGCAATAAACAAAATCGCCCACCAAACCAATCCGTACACGATACCTGGCCAAGGTCCTCGCAGCTTCCCAAGTATAACTATATATAGAAAGGCAGCCACTATAGAAAAAATAATAAACGCTCCAACACTTACGACTTCTCCCCATCCCGTTTTTAGAAAAGAAGCTTTAAAAAAAGGATCTGCCACAAATCCGGGAAGCACCTTCGTAAAATTCATCTCAAAGAACATCCAGCGTACAACGCCCCATATTAAGCCAGCAAAAAAACCGATTTTGATTGCGTAAAGCCACGGGTTTGTTACATGATCCTGTTTATCATATTGGTTTCGTTGTTTACTGTTAGCCATTACGCTAAGCCTCCACTCTGATTTCCATAGTTGTCCGAATTAGTATGTGAAATAATAGCGATGGATAACCATACTTTACCGTCAACTTGCCTATCCCTTCCTTTATGTATGCTGGCGTTGGCAATTGACTGATAGATCAAGTACAATAGACATACAAAGATAAGGTACATTCGTCGCAACAGCTAAGACGATATTCCAATCAAGGAAGGTGACACGCACTTGCCGCAAGACTCCCGAAGCATATATGGCGGACAAGCGGTTATTGAAGGCGTTATGTTTGCTGGCAAACACGTTAACGTAACAGCTGTCCGACGCAAAAATGATGAAATCGTATTTTATGAAGTACCTCGCACAACGAAGAATTGGATTCAAGCATTGAAAAAAATCCCTCTCGTTCGAGGCGTTGTCGGTATTCTTGAATCAAGCGCCAAAGGCTCCCAGCATTTGAACTTTTCTATGGAAGCCTACGCTGAGGATGAAGCCGGTGAGGGTAAAGAAACAGACAGCAATCAACAACCTGCTGCAGTAAAGGAAGAAAAAAAGCAAGGCTGGAGTCTCAGCATGATTGTTGGCGTAGCTGTCGCTGGCGTGCTTTCCTTTATTTTCGGCAAACTTATTTTCACTGCTGCACCCGCAGCGCTCGAGGAACTTCTTTTCTCAGGGGTATTTGAAAATAAGATCGGTCATAACTTATTAGAAGGACTTATCAAAATTATTTTGCTGCTTTCTTATTTGTATTTCATTTCCATGACACCGTTAATTAAGCGGTTGTTCCAATATCATGGAGCTGAGCATAAAGTAATTAGTACTTATGAAGCTGGTGAAGAGCTTACGGTTCAAAATGTACAGAAGTACAGCCGCCTTCACTACCGCTGCGGTTCAAGCTTTATCGTGTTCACCGTTATTGTAGGTGTTGTTGTCTACTCGTTGCCGTTCTTTACTTGGGACACAATATGGGAACGCGTCTACATCCGTATCTTACTGCTTCCACTCGTTCTTGGCCTCTCCTACGAGGTGCTTCGCTGGACAAATGCTTTGCGTGAAATTCCAGTGCTGCGCTACCTCGGATATCCGGGACTATGGCTGCAGCTTCTAACGACTAAAGAACCGCGTGATGAGCAAGTTGCAGTATCCATTGCATCCTTCAAACGCATGCTTGAACTAGACAAACAAATGAAATAATTTCTATTGAAAAAGGAAAGGCGGAATTACAATGAGCAGAATACCAAGCAAATGGAATGTTTGGTCCATATCGTTTTTGGCGCTGCTGTTGATCGGTCTCGTTTACAGCGTTATCCAAAGCCCAATAACCTTTCTTATTCCCATTGTGGTGCTTGGCGGCATTTTCTTGCTATATAAATATCCGCCTTCTTTCTTAAGAGGTTACAATACGCGGCAAGGAGGAGTACATGTCACACAAAGACGTGCTCCTGCAAGCAAAACGAGAACGAACAAAAACCGCTCCAAGACCGTGCCGTTTCGTGTCATTGAAGGCGGCAAGGAAGATGACGATACACCTAAATATCATTAAATCAAACAAAAGGCCCGAGGCATAATTGCCTCGGGCCTTTTTGCTTTCTCGTTCGTATCGATATGTATTACTCGCTGTCCATTTCCGCACGCACGGCGCGAAGCTCGTCCATACGCTGAGAATCTCTTCGGAAATATTCAACTAAAGTTTCAATACAGGTTATAGAGTCCCAGCTAAGATGATGCTCGATTCCTTCAACATCCTGATAAATATTCTCGTCCTGTACGCCAATCGTCGTTAGGAATGACTCTAACAATTGATGCCGATCAACAAGCCTTTTGCCCATTTTTTTCCCTTTATTGGTCAGGACCAGTCCGCGATACTTCTCATAGATCAAATAATTATCTTTATCAAGCTTTTGAATCATCTTGGTGACCGATGAAGGATGCACCTCTAGTCCTTCTGCAATGTCCGAGACACGCGCATAACCTTTTTCATCAATCAACTTATAAATTCTTTCCAAGTAGTCTTCCATGCTCGGTGTCGGCACTGAAGAACCCCCTAACCATACTTCTTCACCTATTTCACAGGCGTTACTTATTGTATCATACACTGTTCATTGTGTTCACTGCAACCCAAGCCCATCTCCAAAATAGATAAAGAAGCTCAAATAACACTTGAACTTACCAGTTTCAGCTTCGCTCATCCTTCACACAATAAGATGATGTTGACTGTGATGAATCTACAGGAGGAATGAGCTATGAGCACTGCAATTATTGATCGTCCTAAACCAGATCGCTCCACCCTCTCCTTTGTTCCCGAGCTTGTTTATTTTGAACCATCTGCGCTCGATTATCCTAAAGGGCAGCGTATTTTTGAATGGGTTAAAAAAGAAGGCATTCCTTACCGGATGACAACCTCACATAACCGGATTACAAATTTACCTGGCGATACCGAGCTTGAACAGTACAAAATCGCCAAAAGAACGCTTGTCGTTGGCATACGCAAAACCTTGAAATTTGATACTTCGAAGCCTTCAGCGGAATACGCCATTCCGATAGCAACCGGTTGTATGGCTCATTGTCATTATTGTTATTTGCAAACAACCTTAGGAGCAAAACCTTATATTCGTGTATATGTCAATATAGACGATATTCTAGAGGCAGCTGAGGGGTACATCGACGAGAGAAAACCGGAAATTACCCGCTTTGAAGCCGCATGTACATCCGATCCCGTCGGACTGGAGCCCATTACAGGCAGCCTTCGCGAGCTTATTGATTTTATGGGGGAACAAGAACATGGACGGCTTCGGTTTGTGACCAAGTTTCACCATGTGGATTCCCTTCTTGATGCAAAGCACAATGGACATACCCGTATCCGATTTAGCGTAAATGCCAAATATGTAATCAAGCATTTCGAGCCCGCTACATCAAGTTTTGATCAACGCATTGAGGCAGCCGCAAAGGTCGCTAGAGCAGGTTATCCAATGGGCTTTATAATTGCCCCTATTATTTGGCATGAAGGCTGGGAGGAAGGCTATGGCGAGCTTATAGCCTCACTTGCAGACAAACTCCCGCAGGATGTGACCAAAGACCTTACATTTGAACTCATTCAGCATCGTTTTACAAAAACGGCAAAAGCAGTTATTGAAAAGCGGTATCCGCGGACGAAGCTTGAGATGGATATTGAAAAACGCAAATATAAATGGGGTCGCTGGGGACAAGGAAAATACGTCTATCCCGATGAACAAGCAAATGCGCTCCGCATGTATTTATCGGAGCGCATCTTTGAACATTTTCCTGAAGCAAAAATTGAATATTTTACGTAAGAGATCAGTATCTGCTTAAAATTTCAACCATTCCGGCGTAATCATGTTAAGCCAGATCGTGATTTTGGTCATTTGATCGGTAAACAATAATACACCCATCAAAATCATAACAGCTCCGCCAACCTTCATTACGCTAGCTGAATATTTCAGTATCCATCTTGCCGTACCAAGGAAAAAGGCAAGTACAAAAAAAGGAATCGCAAAGCCTAATGAGTAAGCAGTCGTTAGCTGAAACCATGTGCCAGGTTCCGATGCTGCAAGACCTAAAATCGCAGTAAGCGCGGGACCTGTACATGGGGTCCAGCCTGCGGAGAAGCCAATTCCAAAAATAAAGGAGCTGACATAGTTCGCTTTTTTCGGAATAAGATTCATTCTTCGTTCCTTCATCAGGAGCTGCGGCTGAAATAATCCGATTAAGAATAGTCCCATCAAAATAATCAATATCGCTGATAATTGCCTAATCAGATCTCGATATTCGCTAAAAAATTCAGCAAATACATTCGTTCCATAGCCTAATGCATAATACACGGTGCAGAAACCCAAAATGAAAAACAGCGTGTGTGACATCGTTCGCATGCGTTTTTGTTTGGCATGTGAATTGCCCTTCAAATCCGCTACCGATATTCCCGTTATGTATGATAAATACGAAGGATAAAGCGGTAAGCAGCAAGGTGATATGAACGATGCAAAGCCAGCCCCTAAGGCCAGCCAAATGTTAATGTCGGACAAACCCTCTCACTCCAATCCTCATTAACTGCCTGGTCGCATGCCACGGCGGAAAACGAGCAGCAACAGCAGCACAGCAATTAGCAATAATACAATGGTACCGCCTGGTGCCAAATTCCATACACCCGCGATTAGTAAGCCTAATACAACGGCAATCTCGCCAATAATGACGACCGTTATAACGCTTTGACGGAAACTGCGGGCAATAATCAAGCTGCATGCGGCTGGTATAGTCAGCAAGGCCGATACAAGCAGCGCACCTACAATTTTGATAGAAACACTAATAACTAGAGCAGTAAGCACGCTAATCATAACATTATAAAATTTGACGGGCAAGCCGCTCACTGCTGCCGCGTCCTCATCAAACGTAAGAAGGAATAGCTCCTTTACTTGAAGCCTGATCGCAACAAGAACAATCAGTGTAACGACGCCTATTACGTAAAGATCAGTGGTGCTCAAAGTATAAATGCTTCCAAATAAGTAACTATTCACATTGCTGTTGAATCCTTTGCCCATCGTGAATAATAATGATGCGAGCGCGACTCCGCCTGACATGATAATGGCAATGGACAGCTCTGCATATGATTTATATGCTTTCCGAAGCTTCTCAATAGCAAATGAGGCAATAATCGCAAACACAAATCCCATAGCAATTGGATACACGCCAATCAAGAAACCTAGCGCTACTCCAGCAATAGATACATGCGATAAAGTATCTCCAATCATTGAAAGCCTTCGCAGCACAAGAAATAAGCCGATTAGCGGAGCCGTTACCCCGATTAGAAGTCCGCCAATAAGAGCCCTTTGAAAAAATTCACTAGTTACGATCTCCAACCAAAACAACCTCTTTCCTGCTCTCCATTTGTTCCCTTAGCCCTTTCAGGCTGTGTGCAAGATCATTTTCTACACAATCCTGCGTTTCGTGCGAATGTTTAATATGAAACTTGAGCTTCCCGTTTCCACTGGCTGGCTCTTGTCCTAAATACGAGCGAATCATGTCAAGGTCATGAGAAACCATTAGAAATGTAATGTTATGATGTTGATGCATATGCTTGATCATGTGAAAGAAGCTTTCCTGTGTCTCCGTATCTATCCCCACAGTCGGCTCATCTAGAATAAGCAGCGATGGGTTGTTAATGAGCGCTCTGGCAAGAAATACACGCTGCTGCTGTCCGCCCGACAACTGCCCGATACGTTTATCCTTTATATCCTCAATCCCCATTGCTTGCAAAGCATCATCACATTTTTGATAATCCATTTTGCTTAGTTTCTTAAACAGCTTGCTTCGCCCATAAAGGCCTGACAAGACGACCTCCCGAACAGTAGCTGGGAACAACGGATTTAATGTGTTTTTCTGCGGGACATATCCGATGCGCTCCCACTGCTTAAATTTGTCTACTTTCTCACCAAACAAACGGATCGTTCCGCTCGTTGGCTTTATCAATCCAACGATCATTCGCAGCAGCGTCGTTTTTCCAGCGCCATTCGTGCCGATTAATCCGATAAAGTCCCGTTCTTTCACCGCGAAGCTTAGCTTTGATATAACTGTCTGCTGTTGATAAGAGAAGGAGACGTCCTCCAATGAAATAACCTCTTGGTGACAGCTTGCATCCGCATTTGTCATTCGATTTGATTGCGCCATAATTTATCTCCTCACAGCAATGCGGAGCATAAATCAGCTCCGCAGGTTTGCCTTTTGCTCTATTGTAATGCTTGCACAAGATTTTGCAAGTTTCGTTCCATTAGGGTTAAGTACGTGTCTCCCGCTTTTTCTTGATCCGGCGTTAGGCCTTCGAGCGGATTAAGCACCATTGTCTCAACGTCCGCTTCGCCTGCAAGCGTTTTGGCAAGTTGATCTGAAACTAATTCTTCGAAAAAGATATATTTTACATCGTTTGCTTTAACAAACTTCGCAATTTTGAGCAAATCCTGTGCACGCGGCTCAGCGTCAGGGCTAAGTCCCATGATTGAAATTTGCTTCAATCCGTAATCACGAGCTAAGTAACCAAACGCTTGATGCGAGGTAACGATGTTTTTGTTCGATGTTTGTGCAAGCTTTGCCGTGTAATCCGCATCGATTGCTTCGAGCTTTCCTTTTAGTACCTCGTAGTTTTTCTCATAATCTGCTTGGTTTGCGCTATCGGCTTCAATTAAGCTATTTTTCACATTCTCGGCTAATGTAAGGGCTGATTTTGGACTAACCCAAGTGTGCGGGTCCAAGCCGCCATGTTCATGCGCTTCTTCATCAGCATGTTCTTCTTCATGTTCATGATCATGCTCATCTTCATTACCCTCAATTAATGGAATGCCTTTGCTGATTTCTTTGGTCACGACTTTACTGTCTTTGGACAGGCCTTTCAGAAATCCGTCAACCCAGCCTTCTAGTCCCGCTCCATGGTACAGAAACAGCTGCGCCTTCGACGCTGTATCAAGATCGCGGCTCTTTGGTGTCCAATCATGCGGCTCTACTCCTGATGCTACTAGATTAACCGCTTTGACATGATCTCCGCCAATTTCCGATGCTAGAAAATATAATGGATAGAAGCTGGTAACGACACTAACTTGTTTCCCCTCTGCTTGACCAGTTCCCGTGCTGCCGTTCGCTGGTTGGTTTGATGAGCCTGAATTATTCGTATTATTGCCGCAAGCCGCTGCAAAAAGCAGCATTGCTGATAAAAGAAAACTAAGCGCCATAGGTCTTGTCAATGATTTCAGTCTATTCATTTTGATTTCTCTCCATTCATCTTTCTCTCTTGTTCGTAATCGTTATGATTACGTTTTGTATTATACGATGACCTGAAATAGACTGTCAACCTAATTTCTTAGCAAAAGCTAGTAGAAGTTTCCTACCGATCATGACTCACAGCTGCAATTTAATCATATAGATTATCTTTATTGACCAAAATGATATGAATTATGATTGATGCTAATTTTTGAAGAGCAGCAAAACATAAAGGCACCCCAGAAGTTAAACAACCTCAGGGGTGCCTCCGTATATGAACAAATGAACTTACTTCACAACAGCGCCGTTTGGCATATTGTCAGGAACCGTTGCAAGTGTAAGCTGATCGCCATGTGATGCTGCAAGAATCATTCCTTGCGACATTTCGCCGCGCAGCTTAACCGGCTTCAAGTTTGTAACGCAAATAACTTTGCGTCCAACCATTTGCTCCGGTGTGTAAAACTTAGCAATGCCGGAAACAACCTGGCGCTGCTCATACCCAAGATCCAATTGAAGCTTCAGCAGTTTATCTGCTTTGAGAACTGGCTCTGCAGAAATAACCTGAGCAACGCGAAGCTCTACCTTTGCAAAGTCATCAATTGCAATTTCATCCTTGCTCTCAGGCGCAGCCTGTGGTGCTTCATCCGCTGCCTTCGCCGCATTCGGCTGCTCAGCTGACTGCTCTGACTGTGTACCGCCGCTCATTGCTGCTGCGATAAAAGCAGACTCCTCTGACGTATCGAGGCGTGGGAACAATGGTGTACCCTTGTTTACTTTCGTTCCGCCCGGCAGCGAACCGAATTGCTTCGTGCTCTCCCATGAAGTTAGTTCACCTTGCTCAAGTCCAAGCTGCTTCCACATTTCCCTTGGAGAATGCGTCAAGAACGGCTGCAGCAGAATCGATACGATTCGCAGCGATTCCGCCAAATGATGCATGACCGATGCTAGCTGTCCATTTTTGGACTCATCTTTAGCAAGCGTCCACGGCTGTGTCTCATCGATATATTTGTTCGTGCGGCTTACAAGCTGCCAAAGGGATGACAACGCCACGGAAAACTCCATATTTTCAAGCGCTGACTCTACCTGAACGATCGTTTCACTCGCAAGCTTCTGCAACGATTCATCAAATTCGGTTACACTGCCTGCAAATGGCGGGATCACACCGTCAAAGTATTTATCGATCATCGCTATCGTTCGGTTAAGCAGATTACCAAGATCGTTCGCCAAATCGAAGTTGATTCGTTCAACGAAATTTTCTGGCGTAAATGTTCCGTCTGCGCCAAACGGCACTTCTCGGAGCAAATAATAACGAAGCGCATCAAGTCCGTAACGATCGATTAGCATTACTGGATCGACAACATTGCCTTTGGATTTTGACATTTTGCCATCCTTCATCAGAAGCCAGCCATGTGCAAACACCTTCTTAGGCAGCGGCAAATCGAGCGCCATCAACATGATTGGCCAATAAATCGTGTGGAATCGAACAATTTCCTTTCCGACCAAATGTACGTCAGCCGGCCAGAAATCACGATATTTCTGATCATCGCCTTCATTTCCGTAGCCTAATGCCGTGATATAGTTGGAAAGCGCATCAATCCACACGTAAATGACATGTTTAGCGTCTCCAGGCACTTTAATACCCCAATCAAACGTTGTACGCGATACAGCCAAATCCTCAAGGCCCGGCTTAATGAAGTTGTTGATCATCTCATTCTTGCGTGATTCCGGTTGAATGAAATCTGGATTGTCTTCATAATATTTGAGCAAACGATCAGCATAATTGCTCATGCGGAAGAAGTAGCTTTCTTCTTTTACAAGCTCAACCGCACGTCCGCAGTCTGGGCATTTGCCGTCAACCAACTGACGCTCGAGGAAAAACGACTCACAAGGCGTACAGTACCAGCCTTCATACGTGCCTTTATAAATATCGTCCTGTTTAAGCAGCTGAGCAAAAATTTTCTCAACAACAACCTTATGACGATCCTCCGTCGTACGAATGAAATCATCATTGGAGATTTCCAGCTTCGCCCACAGATCTTTAATGCCTACAACGATATCATCAACAAATTGCTGCGGGGTTTGGTCCTTTTCCTTTGCTTTGCGTTCAATTTTCTGTCCATGCTCATCTGTACCCGTCAAATACCATACATCATAGCCGCGCAGACGTTTATAACGTGCCATTGCGTCACCAGCCACCGTCGTGTAGGCATGTCCAATGTGAAGCTTATCGCTCGGATAATAAATCGGCGTTGTAATATAAAACGTATTTTTTTTCGTCATTTTTACTCCTCCTATTGCATTAGTCTAAAAAAACGCAAAAAACTCCCGTCCATCATGGGACGAGAGTTTGAACTCACGCGGTACCACCCAAATTTCAATCCGGAAATGAGCGGTTAAACCGCCACTTCAAGAAAGCTTCGTGTGCCGCCTGCATGGCGGCTTGCGCCGTTAACGCCAGCTTCGCGTCGCTCCCTTACCCAGCGCTGCCGCTGAAGCTCGAAAGCGAATCCTCCCGGACCATTTTCCAATGGAGTCCCTTACCGGCTTGCACCATGTTTCCCGGCTCTCTGAAAAGGTTCTGCTATTGTACTTATCCATTCCTCGGACATATAAATAAAACCAAAACTTATTTTACCACTTATAAATCAAAATATACCCAAATAGAGCCCTCTCTGTCAAGGAGCATCTATGTTGCTGTCTTTTGCAGGCGGAACGGGATCATAACCACCAGCATTAAAGGGATGGCACCTGGCAATTCGCTTCATAGCAAGCCACGAGCCCTTAGCCGCTCCATGCTTCTCGATCGCTTCGAGCGCATACATCGAACAGGTCGGATAGAAACGGCAAGATGGCGGGGTCAAAGGTGAAATCACTTTGCGATAAAAGAGGATCGGAGCTTGAGTCACTCTTTTCATTACCCGTTTCTCTGACATTAGGCCTCGCTAACTGCTGACTCGTCTTGTATGCAGTCTTTGCAATATCCGAACACCTCGAATTTGTGTTTCACAACTCGGAAATCATCAGGAACATTCGTTTGCTCCATTGGGCAGAAGGTAATGGGATAAGTCATCCCGCACTGCAGGCAAATCATATGATGATGATGTTCATTCTCTCTGCAATGCAGCTTGAACTTACCGCCATCCTCAAAAATAACCTGCTCCAGCACACCGAGTTCTTCCATCACTCGCAAATTGCGATATACGGTATCAAAGCTTAATCCCGTATACGATTTCCCCATATATTCATAGACTTCCTTCGGAGCCAAATAACCCTGTGTCTCAGAAAAAAGCTTTGCGAGCGTTTTCCTTTGATCCGTTATTCTCAATCCTTGACTAGACATGCGTCGTATAATGTCTTCCATCGTATGCATATGTCGAACCTCCGGACTAAAAATTGTATATCTCCATAATGACGAACAAACTTAAAACGGCTAAAGCCGCCTATGGAGGCTTAGCATTCGTTTCGCGGAGAATTATATAAGTCCATTATAAGCAATAAAACTTATAAAGTCTTATATTTAAAAAAAGCTCTCGTCAATGAGAGCCTCCATTTAACCATTTAATCTCATGTTGATCATAAAGCTAGCTGACATCGCTACAAATAACAAGATACTAATAATGCCGACGAGCTTCCGCCTAGTATTGAGCTTATTAATTAACGCGGAATCATTGGAGAGCCGTTTCGATTCCGAGTACGAGCGATGCATAAACATATAACTGATAATGGAAACGACGAACAGCATGTTAATAAAAAACCATATAATTGTCCAGGTCAAGCCCTTACCTCCGGTCGTGATCAGCTATAAAAAATTATAGATACCACTTATTTAATATGTACATGAAGACTACAAAACTCACGACCGCTCCTGCAAAACTAAACCAGCCTGTACGAAATTTTTGCTGAAACATCCGCAGGATACCAAAGCTCAGCAAACCGAAAATAAGCATTAAAAAAACGATTCCAAGTATGAATAACGAAGCAGAAACACTGCTTACATCGACTAAGGACACTGAACACACTCCCTTTTTACTAATATGTACATGTTCATTAGACATTATAAGGGATAGCGAAGCCTTTAGCCAGCTGTAATACCTGTCGATTTCGTGACAAAAAGAGCACATCTCATCTAGATTTGTGCCCTTCCTGTTCCTCCATACGTTAACTACCAGCGAATAATCGCTTCATGATAGGTACGATTGGTTGGCCTCTTCTGAAGCTTCACGTGCATAAAATTGTCTTTCACTAATGTTTTGCACACCTTTGGCTTCACAAACTTAGGCAGCTTGATCGTCTCCGGCTTACCGCTCGGCAGTCCATCCAGGCGCAGTCGATCTTCCCTTACGAACAACCGCAGCTGCTCTTTATCAAAGCCTTCCGGCAATGTAATCTTCACATTCAAAAAATGACGTGTTTCAGAAAAGGCGGCTGAGCCTCCTCCAATCATAACACCAGCCGCTTCGGGCAGTGCTTTGGTCATCATTTTACGCACATATTGCTCTACCCAAGCCGGTTCGCGCAGCAGCTCAAAGCCTTTCGGCATCTGCTGCTTCTCCATCCACCGTTCCATATCATCCCATTTAGATGCCACAGCAAACACCCGCCTTCCAGCACTTCTACCAGCATATGCGCCTTGAGCGTTTCAGGATACTTTCTGGATAGTAACCTCTGGGCGAATGCCGCATAAGCTATACCATAAACAATCCATTTATCAAAAATCATCTATACAAAGGGAGGATGCTCATGCCAGCTGTCGTAGGTTTTGTCAAAATTGTTAGCGTTGGCTCCGGCTCCATTATTCAATTTGGAGACGCCCTGGAAGTGTCGCCAAATAGCACTTCCAAGACGTATGCGGGATCAGGATCATTCCTAACAGGAAGCTTAACGAACTCAAATAACGCTGTCAGCGCAACAAACACCCTTGATCCGGATGTGCAAGATAGCTCGAATAATGATGTGAGTGCAATATGAGCCTGACCATTCATCAGCAAATTACAATTCATCAGCTACGTGTCGACAGCATATCGAACAGCTCCGTCCTGCAGGTCGGCAGTGCCGGATCCATACGTTCATTGTCACAACTCTATAATTCGGGCGGGTTCACTGAGCCTGCTCCAGAGTTATCCTCAGATAATCCGCTTTCCTTCGTCCCACTGCCTAACCCTACTTAAGCGGAAATTAGAACTCATTACGAGTAGGAGGTGCAAGTATCATGCAGCAAAACAATCCACTTTCCCCGTGGCAAATATGGTCACTTGATGTACAAAATAAGCTTAACGAGCATTGTGAGCGGCTGGATGCACTTGAAGCAAAGGTCAACGCTTTATGTGAACAAGTAAAGCAGCTCGAAGCGCGCCCTACTTACCATATAGACGGCATACAATATCATTTTGATCAATTGAAAGTTGAGAAGCTGGACGGCACACTGAATATCGGGATGACCGCGCCAGGCATCGGAGATGATTCTATCCCTGGAAGCATTGAACAGATGACCGTATCAAATACGCCCGCTTTCCCAACTGCAGCCTCACCTACACCGCCGCAAAATGGGCTATACAATGATATTTATGCTGGGATGACTCGCTATTTGGATATGGAAGCTCAGCAAAAGCTGCTTTCCTACGAAAACGAGCTTCAAATTCCACTAGATCCTTATCATCGGCAAATTATTATAAATGATGTCCGCAAACAAGTGCCTGCTCGCATTCAGTACTATATGCAAAAAACAGATCGAGGCAGCGATACTCAACCAGCCGCGATTGATAACAATGCAGTCACAGCTACCGTTCTGTCCAAAACAAAAAGGGATGCCGACGCTGCATTGCTCGCATATATGCGAGAGCTGCAAAACAACTCCCCATCTACCGGAGGAATGTCATAATGCTGTATTTTAAAGTCGTTAATCATCTGCTTAGTGTTGGTCAAATTGAAGTGCTCGGCGTATCCAGTGCATCGATGCTGCAAGTTGGAGACACCGATAACGTAAACTTATATTCGATGTTCGATACACCGCCTGAATCTGTCATCGTTGGACCGATTGCTCCGTTTCCGCTTCCGGAAGAAGAATCTAGCGGCACTTTCGGGGGAAGCTAGGTGGGATCATGAATCGAATCAATGATCAATCTATCAATACCTTTCATGTTCGAACCGCAACTGTTGGGTTCTTGCGTATAATATCCGTTGGTCAGGCAGGTATTGTACAGCTTGGTGATCGCGCTGTGACGAGCGCCAAGCTTCGAGCACTAGCAGTGCAGCGGAAAGAAGATCATCTGATTTCAGGTGAAGTTTTTTTTGAATCCTATGAGATTTTTTCACGCCCGCTGCCCGTTATCAGTGATCCGGAATTTGATAATGCTGGTGGTATTGAGCTGTTTCGAACCAATTGTGCGCCGAATATTACAGTCGGATACATACAAGTCATTGCATCCGGCTCAGCAGCGAGCATTCAGATCGGCAACGGAGTGACTCTGAACGGAGAATCACGAATCAAGCATATTCGGCAGTACCCCCGTCAAAATTCCGCTCTCTCTCAAGGTTGAGCAAATAAAGTCCGCTATGGCACTGTATCCCTGCGGACTTTTTCTTGTCTTTTTTTATGCCAATTGAAAAATATGCACAAGCAGCAATCCGAGCCCGGCTAGCAGCACAGAACCAATGAATCCCGCAATAAATGGTTTTTTTCCAAGCTTCTTAAATACGACAAAATCGACGCCGAGACCAAGTCCTGCCATTGCCATTGCAATAAGAAAATAAGCGGCGACAATCAGATTCGCAGTAGCTGCGGCAGGAATTATGCCTAACGTATTAACTCCGCTCATGGCAAGAAATCCAACGATAAACCATGGAATCGGCAATTGCTTTAAGCTCATTTTTTGTGCTTTATTGGCTTTGCGGCCATTCCAAATTCCAATAATAATCGCAACTGGGACAAGCAGCGCTACGCGAGTCATCTTTACAATAACAGCCAAATCAATCGCTTCTTGTCCTCCAGGTGCCGCGGCAGCAATAACATGCGCAATTTCATGCAATGTTGCACCCGAGAAGATGCCATAACCTGCGTTGCTTAAATCAAGCACGGGGTACAATACGGTATAGGCTAGAGTAAAGAGCGTTCCTAAAATAGCAACCGTTGTCGCACTCACTGCTGTTTCATTTGGACTTGCCTTCAATTGTGGAGCTATCGCTACAACAGCTGCTGCACCGCAAATAGCTGTACCGCAGGCTGTGAGAAGGCCTAAATTTTTATCTATTTTCATCCATTTGCTTATTCCATAAACAACAAATATCGTAAATACAATGTTAATAACGGCAAGCACAAATACCTTTGGCCCTGCATGTAAAATATCAAGTAGATTCAGGCGAAGCCCCAGCAAAATAATTCCGAATCGCAGCAGCTTTTTGCTTGAAAACGTTATGCCGCTCATCGCTTGCACTGGCAAGCCTATCCATGCACGACAGGCTATCCCTAATAAAATAGCGACAACCAGCTGACCCATAACGTTAAAAAAAGGAAGCATCGCGATTCCTTTCGCTGCTATTGCAATACCCATCGTATACGCTAATCCTTGTATAAAACCAAAACCATTATTCGAATGACGAATTAAAACATTTTTTATAATCATCGATTTCACCTCTGCATCTTGTGTTTAGCAAGTGTTCCTGTTGCATTCACTATAAGGCTCGGAGCAGACAAAGTGAAATACCTATTCCCTATCTTTATCATCAGGAATCCTAATGATTAAATTGCCATTCATTCGTTTTTTCCTTATAGTTACGTTATATTCAAGAAAATCGTAATCAATAATGAGGGATAATGATGATCATTGAGGCACTTCGAGTATTCGTTACCGTAACCGAGCAAAGTCATTTTTCAAGAGCTGCAGATCTATTGAATATTTCTCAGCCGGGGGTAAGCCTGCATATTCGAAATTTAGAAAATGAACTTGGAGCGAAGCTGCTGCATCGCTCTCCTAAGCAGGTTCGGCTTACCGAAGCTGGTGACATTATGTACCAACGGGCGAAGCAAATTTTATCTTTATATGAGGAAGCGAAGCAGGACATACAGCTTTTACAGGATAAAGTGACGGGCAGCTTGCAGATTGGAGCCAGCTTTACGATTGGTGAATATGTTCTCCCAAGCAGGCTTGCTGAATTTGCTGTTCAATATCCGCTCGTTACTATCCAAACAACAATCGGGAATACGGAGGAAATAGTTCAAGCAGTGAGATCCAATGAACTGGATATTGGTCTCATTGAAGGCGATGCAAGCGCGACAGATTTAGTCGTTACGCCTTACATGAAAGATGAAATGATTTTGATCGCTCCTTCTACACATCCGCTCGCAGCGGAGCGCTTCATTGATGCCGAAATGCTGCAAAACCAAGTATGGGTACTGAGAGAAGTCGGCTCTGGCACTCGCGCTTTTAGCGACCAGTTCATACGTGATGCGCAATTAACCCAAAAACGCTCTTACATTTTTAATAGCAGCCAAAGTGTCAAACAATCTGTTGTATCCGGTTTAGGAATAGCTATGCTGTCACGCTGGGTCGTAAAGAAGGAATTAGAATCGGGAGAATTGATCCAGCTTCGGTTGAGCAAACAGCGTTTCGAACGTGATTTTTCTATTATCCGACATAAAGAAGGAGCAGCTACAATGGCTGTATCCATGCTGCTGCAACGGCTTCTAACCCTTAATGAATAAACAGTTTGAACAAGCCGTCTATTCCTATTAGGCGATCCTCGACTGTGCATGCTGATTAGCGCATATATATTAAGCAACGACAGTTGCAAAGGATGATTGCGCCACATGGATATGAAACGAATCCGCGCAAGGATAGATGCAATGACGGAAGAGCTTATTCACCAGCAGTCGCAGGACGGCGCATGGCGGATGTGCTTCGATTCTGGGACGATGACGGATAGTTATTTAATCATTTTACTGCGCCTGCTAGGCAGAGCAGATGAGCGTTTGATTCACATGCTTGCAGCTCGAATCGCCTCAAAACAAGAGGAAAACGGTGCTTGGAAGGTTTATCCTGACGAATCCGAGGGCAATTTGGACGCAACGTCTGAGGCTTATTTTGCACTGCTTTATGCAGGTTACTACTATGAAGCTGATCCGCGTATGGTAAGGGCTAAGCAATTTATTCTGAAGCGCGGCGGTTTATCCGAGGTTAGATCCTTGCTCACGCAGGTTATGTTTTCCGCAACAGGTCAAGCGGAATGGCCGCGTATGCTGCGCATTCCGCT
Source organism: Paenibacillus sp. NRS-1760 (assembly GCF_050467785.1). Classification (NCBI taxonomy): domain Bacteria; kingdom Bacillati; phylum Bacillota; class Bacilli; order Caryophanales; family Paenibacillaceae; genus Paenibacillus; species Paenibacillus sp. NRS-1760. The sequence goes on from NZ_JBITPK010000011.1 coordinate 155,437, forward strand.
TGAAGCTTTTTTCTCCGATCTCGGAATCGGCCTTGATCTATTCTCCCTCTCTGGTCACGCGCGTGTCCACCTTGTACCGACTATCATTATGGCGAACAAACAATTTGTACGCAAAACGAGCACAATGCCCGAGCTTTATCAGCTATTTGTTAACGACTCGCGCAAATTTTCAAATGATACGACCTGGATATCTGCGTTGAATGAATTTATATCCAGCTTGCCTTTATCCAGTCTGCTTCCACCCAGCTCCTCAACGTCGTATGAGAAGGCTGAAGCCTTTATGTTCGATAGACTTGAGCCAAACGGAACACTTCTAACCTTCTCTACTGCAACAATATTGATGATTTTATCTTTGCTTTCGCTGGGCTACTCCACGGATTCAACCGCCGTAAATCGATTATTGGCAGGTATTCTTTCAGTCATGTGCGTTGACAGGCCTCATCTTCAAGTCGCATCTGCTGAAGTTTGGGACACCTCCATGCTGACTTACGCGCTGCGTGAAGCAGGAGCCTCTCCAAGCATGCCTGCCCTCGAGAAAGCTGGGGTTTATTTGTTAGCAAGACAGCAGGTTCGTTTAGGAGATTGGACTAGACGTTTGCCGAACACACCTGCAGGAGGCTGGGGATTCTCCAACGTAAATACGCTGTATCCAGACGTTGATGACAGCGCTGCTGTTCTGCGGGCTATTCGGCCTTACACGACCGAAGCAAATGGCTTACACGCCAACTGGCAACGAGGTTTAAACTGGGTGCTGGCGATGCGGAACGAAGATGGCGGCTGGCCTGCGTTCGAACGCGAAGGCAACCAGCTGCCAGCCAGCTTCTTTACTTTTGAAGGCTCCTCTGACATTTCTACCGATCCTTCTACTGTCGACTTAACCGGCCGTGTTCTTGGTTTTCTAGGGGATGAGCTGGACATGACAATCGGCCATCGCTGGCTGGATGATAGTGTGCAATGGGTGCTCTCCCAGCAAATGAGGGATGGCAGCTGGTACGGTCGCTGGGGTATTGCCTATACGCATGGGACAGGTGCTGCAATAAAAGGAATGACAGCAGTTGGGGTGCCAGACGACCATCCCGCCATTCAGAAGGGAATCAAGTGGCTGTTATCTATTCAAAATGACGACGGCGGCTGGGGCGAGTCCTGCTTGAGCGACAAAGTAAAGCATTATGTCCCGCTCCATGCTAGCACCCCCTCTCAAACCGCATGGGCGCTCGACGCATTAATCGCCGTTTATGCTAAACCTAATGCCGCAATGGAAAGAGGCGTAGAAGCATTGCTCCAATCGCTTGAGCGGCGAGATTGGACCTACACCTATCCAACAGGAGCAGCTCTTCCAGGCAGCGTTTATGTTCATTATCCGAGCAACAACTATATATGGCCGCTGCTTACGCTGTCGTCGATTTTGAAGAAATATGGCACGTAATACAAAATACAAATACGACTTTCAAATAAAAACAGCCGGCATGCTGCTCGGCTGTTTTTGCGATATGAATTAAACATATTTTTGTTGAAAAGCTGCAATATTTGCGTATTCCTCGGTTAATAAACGAGAAACTCGGATGTAGATCCGCATGAGCTCGGCATAAATTTCAGCGTTTTGTTTATTGGGCAAATGAAAATGCGAACCTCCTACCATATCCGCAACAACGTCCAGCGAATCCACCTCGCCCAAGCTGTATAACCCCAGAATAACCGCGCCAAGACAAGAGCTTTCAATACTCTCAGGCACATGCAATTCTTGATCAAATATGTCAGCCATCATCTGGCGCCAAAGCTCTGACCTCGCAAACCCTCCTGTTGCTTGAATTTGAGTAGGTTTGCCTGTCAATTCTTCAAGTGCCATGAGTACGCTATATAAATTATAAATGACTCCTTCTAACGCTGCGCGAACTAAATGCTCTTTCTTATGATGCAGTCCCAGCCCAAAATATGAACCACGCGCATTCGCATCCCAGAGCGGAGCACGTTCACCAGACAAATAAGGATGGAAAATAAGACCCTCAGAACCCGGTTTCGCCTTCGCGGCGAGCTCCGTTAGCAGCTCATAGGGATCGATACCTCTTTCTTTAGCCGTAATTACTTCTTCCGTACCGATCTGATCGCGAACCCAGCGAAAAATCATTCCCCCGTTATTCACTGGTCCTCCGATAACCCAGTGCTTCTCAGTTAAAGCATAGCAAAAAATACGGCCCTTCGGATCAGTTACAGGCTTGTCCGTTACCGCTCGTATAGCACCGCTCGTACCGATTGTAACGGCAACTACGCCAGGCTTAATCGCATTGACACCCAAATTGGAGAGTACGCCATCACTTGCGCCTACTATAAACGGTGTGTTTGGCTGCAAATTCATCAGCTTCGCATAATGCTCTTCCAACCCCTCCAGCTTATAAGTCGTCGGCACAAGCTCCGAAAGCCGGTCTGCCGTAACGCCAGCAACACGAAGCGCTTCCTCATCCCATTGCAAATTGTTCAAATGGAACAGGCCTGTTGCTGATGCAATCGAATAATCAATGACATAACGTCCGAACAGCTTGAAGAACACGTACTCTTTTATCGAAATAAATTTGTATGTACGATCGAATAACTCCTTATGATCATGACGCAGCCAGGTAAGCTTGGATAACGGAGACATCGGATGAATGGGAGTGCCAGTCCGCAAATAGATTTCATGGCCATTCCATTCATTTTTAATTTTATTCGTCCATTCGATACTCCGATTGTCTGCCCAAGTTATGCATCTTGATATTGGCATCCCTTGTTGATCCACAGCGATCACGCTATGCATGGCCGAACTGAATGAAACACATAAAATATCTTCTTGCTGCACGTTGCTTTTCGCAACAGCTTGACCAATAGTGCCTAACACAGCATTAAAAATTTCATCCGGGTCCTGCTCCGCAATAGCTGGCGAAGGTGAATGCAGCGGATATTCAATACCATGGCTTGCGACTATGACACCTTTGGCTGTAAAGAGTACTGCTTTCGTGCTTGTCGTTCCTATATCAACACCGATAACATATTTTGTACTCATCCTTGTACCTCCGCATACAATTGCCAAATCAAGATCTGGCTTTATAATCGTTTACCCTGTAATTGCTACAATATCGTTATTCAGGCATTTATTCAACTAGTTCCATTATGAGCTAATTACACTGTGTCCGCCAAACTCATTGCGTAGAGCGGCAACGACTTTCCCAGAGAACGTATTCTCCTCAAGGGATCGGTATCTCATCAAAAGCGACATCGCAATAACTGGTGTTGCTGTTTGTAAATCCAGTGCCGTTTCGAGTGTCCATTTGCCTTCTCCCGAAGAGTGCATGATGCCCTTTAAGCCGTCCAATCGCGCATCTTTTGCAAATGCATTTTCCGTTAGCTCCATCAGCCAAGATCTGATAACAGATCCATTGTTCCAAACGCGTGCAACCTTCTCAAAATCAAAGTCATAAGCGCTTTTTTCTAGCAACTCAAACCCTTCTGCAATTGCCTGCATCATTCCATATTCAACACCATTATGGACCATCTTCAGAAAGTGACCGCTGCCGCTTTCCCCTGCATGTAAATATCCGTCCTCGACGCAAATATCACGAAATAGCTGTTCGACTGATTCAAATGCTGCCTTATTGCCACCGATCATCGTACATGCGCCTGATCTTGCACCGGAAGTTCCACCGCTTGTTCCAACATCAAGGAAGTGAATGTTCTTTTCTGCAAGCTGAGCCGCACGTTTAATCGTATCCTTGTAGTTAGAGTTACCGCCATCGATCAAAATATCGCCAGCAGCAAGGAAGGTACTAACCTCCTTGATGACCGCCTCAGTCAGCTCTCCTGCTGGAACCATCAGCCAAATGACACGTGGAGCAGCTAATGATTGTACCAATTCCTCAATCGATTTCTCCCCCTTCGCCCCTTCCTCTTCTGCTTTATGAACCACATCTATATTTACATCATAGACAACCGTCTTATGATTGTGCTCCATTCCATTCAGCATCAAGTTGTAGCCCATTTTACCCAATCCAATAATACCAATTTGCATCTTTATTCATCTCCTAATGGTTTAATAAACATAACTGCTTTGCTAAGGCTGAAAGATCTGGAATGTAGGATCAACTATTCATTTATGTTATACTTTTCATGAAATATGCTGCAACGCGAGGAGAAGCAACGATCATGGTGCAAAACATGTTTGGAAAAATTCGTTCATATTATGCAAGATTCACGGATAAGGAAAAGAAAATCGCGAACTATATTTTAGATAATCCTGGAAAAATCATTCATAGTACCATTAATGAGGTTGCCTTCGATTTGAATGTCGCGGAAGCAACTGTGTTTCGCTTCTGCAAACATATAGGCTATAAAGGGTACCAAGCAATGAAAATTGCACTCGCCTCTGAAATTATGGCACCAACCCAAGCTATTTATGAAGAAATTAATGAGCATGACGATGAGAAAACAATAGCTGAAAAAGTGTTTAAGTCCAATATTCAAACATTGGAAAATACGTATCATATTTTAGACGGCGATGACTTTGCCGAAGCTGTATCCATCATTGCTGCCGCAAACCGTGTTCACTTCTACGGTATTGGCGGTTCCGGCGTCATCGCAATGGATGCGTTCCATAAATTCATTCGATCTGGAAAGCAAGCATTTGCTTATACGGATGCACATTTCCAACTCATGTCAGCAGCCCAGTTGACTAAAGACGATGTCGCAGTCGTCATCTCCCACTCCGGCACGAACAAAGATACGATTCGTATTTTGCACACTGCAAACGCAAATGGCGCAAAAACAATCGCTATTACGGGCTTTCCGAAATCTCCGATCAGCCAGCAGGCTGATGTGTCACTACATACTAGCTCCGATGAAACGGCGTATCGTTCCGAAGCGCTCGCGTCGCGAATCGGCCAGCTTAGCTTAATCGATGCTCTTTATGTCAATGTCATCATTTTAAACAAGGAAAAGGCAAAGACATCGCTTGAGAAAGTACGAGAAGCCATCTCCGATACGCGAATTTAAAAGCATTTCATTTCAAGGAAGAAAGGTGGGCCATTGACTGCAGAGTCATTTGTTCACCTTTCTTTTTGATTCTAAACGAAAATATCTACGACCAGAATTAGACCAAGCGCCACAACGGAAATAATCGTTTCGAGCGCTGTCCATGTGAGAAGCGTTTCTTTTACCGACATTCCGAAGTATTCCTTGATCATCCAAAACCCAGAATCATTGACATGAGACAGGATGAGCGATCCTGCTCCTGTTGCGAGAACAAGTAACTCGAGATTTGCTCCAGGCACGATCGCTGCGATTGGTGCAACAATACCTGCTGCTGTCATCATAGAAACAGTTGCTGATCCAGTCGCGACGCGAATGAGAGCCGCAATCCCCCATCCAAGTAAAATCGGGGATACGTTGGATGATGTCGCTAATTCCGCGATGTACTCACCAATCCCAGAATCAAGTAAAACCCGGTTGAACGCCCCGCCTGCCCCAATAACAAGCAAAATCGTCGCTGTAGGCGCCAAGCAGTCATTTGAAAATTTAAGTACTTTTTCCCTGCTAAGACCACGAAAGAAACCTAAGCTGAAAAAAGAATATACCGTAGCGATCAGCAATGCCGTAACCGGGTCCCCGATGAAGCGCAGTGCTTGGTACAAGGAGCTTTCTTTCGCAAGAAACAGCTCAGCAATTGACGCCGTGAGCATAAGAATGACCGGCACAAGAACGGTAAACACCGTATTGATGAAGCCAGGCAGCTTCTTGTCTAAATCCGCTTCTGAAAGTTGTTCTCCAATTTCCTTCGGTACTGATTTATGAATTCGATTGCCGATCCATTGCCCATACAATGGACCCGCAACGATAGCCGTTGGAAGTCCCACGATGATCGCGTACAAGATCGTTAAACCAACATCAGCGTTAAAAATGCCTACTGCTGCCATTGCTGCTGGATGCGGCGGCACTAGGCCATGAACGACCGAAAGACCAGCGACTAGAGGTACCCCGATTTTGACAAGTGACACACCTGTCTGCCTTGCGATTGTAAATACCAGTGGAATCAATAGCACGAAGCCAACTTGGAAAAATACCGGAATACCAACGATGAAGGCAACAAACATCATCGCCCAATGAACATTTTTTTCACCAAAACGTTTAATTAACGTTTGTGCAATTTTCTCGGCGCCACCAGACTCCGCCATCATTTTGCCAAGCATCGTACCGAGTGCAAGTACGATAGCCAAGAAACCAAGCGTATTGCCCATGCCAGTCTTGATAGAATCAATAATGCCTGTCCCGCCTGTTTCGGTTGTGAACAATGGCATTCCTGTTGCAAGTCCAACACCAATCGCAGTAACGATTAGCGAGACGAACGGATTGAGCTTAGCTACTGTAATAAGAAGCAAAAGCACTACAATAGCAGCTAAAACGATAAGTAATAACATGGTACGCCCTCCTAGGTTGAATTCATATTATGCTGAGCAGCTTTTCAATTATATGAAAAAAAATTTCTCAAATCAATATATAAAAATGAAAAATATTTTATTATTCATTTTGAATATAACGTTATTTATTATGAGTCATATTTGTTATTTCATTCAGTCATTCTTTTTGAACAAAAGTACAACAAAAAAGAACCTGTATGCGGTAATCGCACACAGGTTCTTTTTTTTTAAAATTAACTTCGTGATAAGAAAGTACTATAGCAAACCGTTAGCCTCCGCTTCCAAACGAAGACGTTTATATTTCTCTGCATATTTACTCACGCTGTGTACGACGGTTGCATGCGACCAAGTTAGCGGCGCTACTGATAGAGGCGTTCCGTCGTAAGGATTAAGCTGCTCCGGCAGCAATCCGCTTTGCAGTGCATGATCAGATACCCATTGCAGCGTACTTCGCGGGCTTTCCAGCTCTTGAAGCGTTTTGGCGGAATCAATCTCAAAGTTAGCTACCCATAGCGTACAAATAATCCAAGGGTTTCCAGGAACCTTGTCAATTTCACCTGTTTGCTGGAAATAATAATCGTTCGTGTAACGGGCGATTCCTCCGATATGGGTTTTGACCTGCAGCCCTTCCTTGATGGCATGCATCGTCTGCACGACACGATAATCATCAACGGGAAGAACGCCAAATTCCAGAACGCCAAACAAGCTGCTCTCGAGCGTCATATCCTTCACCCAGCGATTATCCTTCTGAATAAGTCCTCTGGCGAATCGGCCGGTTTCTTCATCCCACAAATTAGTTACAATGCCGTGTTTAATTGTTTCTGCTGTGCTTTTGTAAAGATCGCTGCGCTCGTAATCGCCAAATAGATCTGTGAAAAACGATGCAGCCATTAATCCGCCATATACAGATGCGGCGGTGTACGTCCAGATGCCGTAGCGCTCCTCCCACAAGTCATAGCTCGGTTTCGGCAGTGACAAGGAAGGCTCCATGTATGAGGTCAAAAAAGTAGCAGCCTTGCGAATCAGGTTGCTATATAAGGACTGCGGCAGCTCAATCACTTGATTCCGCGAGTAGTCCTTCCACAATGCGAATAACACGAGTGCGGTTTCATCCTCTTGAATAGGCAATCTTCTGCTGCCCTGCACGATATACGGATGCCAGCTTGAGCCGACTGTTCCATCTGGATTGTATTTGTGATACAAATACCCTTCAGGCGACAAAGCCTGTGCGCAAAAATGGAAAAAAGGAGCTATTACACTCTGATACCCTGCCATAGACATCGCATCTGCAATAAGAGCACCGTCACGCGGCCACATATAGCTGTAATGGTCTCGATTGTATTGCAGGATATCCGTATCATTGGCAGCTAATATAGCGCCTCTCTCATCCACCTGTGTTCTTACGAGAAGCAAGCTTTGTTTGAACATCTTAACCACATCATGCGGCAGATCGCCAAGGTCTGATTCTGCTCGGCGAAGCCAGTGCTTCCAGTAAATAACCATCCGGCTAAGCAGCTTCTCCGGGTGATTCTCCTGAACATACTGGTTCAGCTCTTTGACTTCCTCAAGATTTTGGCCGATTGACATCCAATAATAAATGGTTTTTTCGCTGTTTGGAGCAACGACTGTTCGGAAGCTGATCGTGCTGTCAACGGAACCCTGGGCAATCGAATTGCCCATAAGCACGCCGTCCTCCGCGTCACGCCATGTTCCTTCAGCGGACTGGAACCTCTTGATTCCTGTGGAATACTGCGTCATGCCGCCTTCATCTGAGAAACCGTTGAACATAAAGTAATTATTGCGTTTGTAGTGATACAGCGTGTGATTTTCAGGATAATAAACAGCGGTATCACCAACCTCTGTCCCGTCTATCATCAAGTCCTGATGGAAAAACAATCGTACTTCTTTTGTATCATTCGTTTTATTACGAATGACTACCCGTTTGATATAAATGCATTCCCGCTGATGAATCCCGTCGTTCATATAAAGCTCGATGCCTAAACCATCGTGCTTAGCCGTAATATTCGTAACCAAAGAATCCTCAATATAATCTAGATCAAACTTCCATCCCGGCTCATCCAGCCAGCTAAAGGCACCTTCTACCCATACGCCTAAGCGGCAATATTGTCCGCCTACGTGATTTAACTGCCCTACGAATGGATAATAAATATCCCGAATAAAACAATGTTGATCCAAATTAAGGAGCATCTTTCCGTTGCCGATTACAAGATGACGGGCCATGATTCTTCGTTCTCCTTTCGATGCGCTAAAAGTTGTGAGTAAACGGATATATAGGCTTTGGCAGATCGATTCCAGCTGTAATCCTCGTTGCTGCCATTACTCACGATTTGCTTCCAGACTTCCTGATTACGATAAAGCGCCAGCGCTCTGCGTACGGTATTCATATAGTCGTGCGCATTGTAATTCGTAAAGCTGAAGCCGTTACCTTCGCCAGTATATTCGTTATAGGCTTGTACCGTGTCCTTTAGTCCTCCTGTCTCACGGACAATCGGGACGGAACGATAGCGCAGGGCAAGAAGTTGACTCAAGCCGCAGGGCTCGAATTGCGAAGGCATGGCGAACATGTCCGAGCCTGCATAAATTCGGCGTGCTAGTCTATCATCATAACCGATCCATACAGCAACCTTACCCGGATGACGAGAAGCGGCATCATTGAAAAATTGCTCATATTGCCAATCGCCCGCACCTAATATTACAAATTGCACGTCTTCTTGGAGCAGTTCTTCAAATGTTGCCGTGATTAAATCAAAGCCCTTTTGCTCCACCAATCTTGAAACGATTCCGATAAGCGGTATATCTTCGGACTGCGTAAGCCCTAGCTCACGCTGGAGCTCCACTTTATTTTTTCTTTTGCGATTCAAGGCATTTCGGAAAGGAATGGCAATGGCTTCGTCATTCATCGGATCAAACAGTTCATCATCAATGCCATTCACAATCCCAATTAAATCGCCTGAACGATACCTGAGCAATGAATCCAGCCTCTCGCCGAAATAATCGGTTTGAATTTCTTGAGCATACGTACCGCTCACAGTCGTCAACTTGTCGGCATACACGAGGCCGCCTTTCATACAGCTGCCTGCTCCATGAAATTCCAAGCTGTCCTCCAGAAACATATCATCACCGGCTCCAAGCAAATCTTTCAGGAGATCAATTCCAAATAAACCTTGATATTTTAAGTTGTGAATCGTAAATACGGATTTGGTATACGCCCAGGCCGGATCATAATAATATCTTGTCTTTAGGAGAAACGGAATGAGTCCCGTTTGCCAATCGTGACAATGAACGATATCCGGATGGAATTCCATATACCGTACCGCTTCCATCACAGCAAAGCAGAAGAATACAAACCTTTCCGCATCATCCCCGTAACCATAAAGCCCATCTCTTTTAAAATAAAACTCGTTATCGATTAAATAATAAGTAATGCCGTCAAACTCCGCTCTAAGCAAACCGCAATATTGATTGCGCCAGCCAAACGACACGTTAAAATGAGTAATAAGCTCAAACTGCAAGGTAAGTGCAGCAGGAATTTGTGCATACTTCGGCAATACGACTCTGGTATCAACGCCCCGCTTATTCAGCGCCTTGGGGAGCGCCCCTGCAACGTCGGCGAGACCGCCAGTCTTCGCAAGCGGTACAGCTTCTGAGGTTGCGAACAAAATGTTCATAGGATTCTCCTTTCTCATGGACGCCGCATCAGCAATGCATGAACCCAACTGGAATCTGATTTTATTTTCCGATCGTGGTAAATTGCATTTTTTCGCGGCAAATAAAAGCTTGAATTGGATGACCGTAACGATTGCTTATATTAAATAATTTTCCGTTTTCCTGCTAAGAATGGCGAGCTTGCCGCTCCCCTAATATCACGATCCGCTTCAACGCGAACGTCTTTGTCCAAAATACTGTGCTGTAAAAAGCTATTTTCTCCGATTACGCCATTTTGCATAACGATGCTATTGCTTACGATAGCGCCCTTCTGAACATGTACGCCGCGGAAAATAATGCTGTTCACTACGGTACCTTCAATACGGCAGCCGTTTGCAATTAACGAATTCGTAACTTTGGAATTACCCAAATAACGGGCAGGCGGCTCATCCTTAACCTTCGTAAATATGGAACCCGGCTGATAAAATAGTTCCTTCCAAACATCCGGATCTAATAAATTCATATTATTGCGATAATAGCTGCTAAGCGTATTAACTACACCCAAATATCCCTCATACATGTACCCATATACATTAAGCTGATTCAGCCTAGAGAATATCGCGTGGCGAACCAGATGATCCTGGCCTTGTGCAAGCGAGGTCTCAACTAATTCCATCAGCAGCTCTTTACGCATAACGTACATTTCCATAGAATTGATGTCACTAGACATCCGGCCATAGTGATCTTGAATAGCAGTGATTCTGCCTTCGTCATTCAACTTCACTTTACGAGCTTTGCCCATTAATATATCAGCCTGCTGCTTGCACACAACGGTGATGTCAGCTTCCCGCTCCAAATGAAAATCGATAACCTTCTCGAAATCGATATTGCAAACCATGTGGCTGCGTGTAATGACAACATAGTCGAGTGATGACCGATTAAAATAATCACGCTGTTGATAGAAATGATACAAATCACCACGGCTAATTTCTTGAATGTCGTCAGTTGCTGGCGGGAGCACAAACAATCCGCTTTGACGATGCTGCAAATCCCAATGTTTTCCTGAACCCAAATGATCCATAAGTGAGCGGTATTTCGTATGCGCAAAAACGGCAACCTTGGAGATTCCGGAGTTAACCATACTCGACAGTACAAAATCAATCAATCGATATCTCGCGCCAAAGGGGACAGTAGCAAGGCAGCGGCTTTGTGTTAAATGCTCCAGCTCGTCAGTTTCATGAATTAAATTGATGACGCCCATGACTTTATGCTTCATGAGTGCTCCACCTCCTGCAGCAAATGTTCGTTCGTCACATATTGATCCACTGCTATAACGGTAATGGCATCATCATCTGGGCTTCCAATCGTTACACCCGCTTGAATGACGGCTCCTTCGCCAATAATCGCTCTATAAATGCGTGCGCCTTCACCTATTCTTACATTAGGCATGACGACTGATTCTGTAATAACTGTGTTTTTGGCTGCTTTGACGCCGTAGAACAATACCGAGCGATCAACAACCCCTTCAATCATGCACCCTTCTGTTATTAAAGAAGAAGAAACCTGTGCACTTGCGCCAATATGTTGTGCTGGCTGATTTGGACTTACCGAATAAATGCGCCAATCGGCATCGGCAAGCTCAAGCGGAGGCTCATCAGCAAGTAAATCCATATTCGCTTCCCATAAACTCTCGATTGTACCAACATCTTTCCAATAGCCCTTGAACGGATATGAATGCAGCCGTTTCCCGTCTCTCATCATGGCTGGAATAAGATCCTTGCCAAAATCATGACTGGAGCTGCGGCTTGCTTCGTCATATATCAAATACTTTTGGAGCTCGGACCATGTGAAAATATATACGCCCATGGAAGCGATGTTGCTAGTCGGGTTTTTCGGTTTTTCCTCAAAAGCCGTAATCCGATCCTCATCATCAATGTGCATAACGCCAAAACGGCTTGCTTCTTTCCAATCTACCTCAATCCCGGCAATCGTCACATCTGCTCCTGAACGCTTATGATGCTGAAGCATTAAGTCATAATCCATTTTGTAAATGTGGTCTCCTGAAATGATAAGTACATACTCAGGATTGTAAGGTTCAATAAAGGACATATTTTGATAAATTGCATTTGCCGTGCCTTTATACCATACGCCGCCTTTTTGTTTCATAAATGGCGGCAAAATGGTCATGCCGCCATCGCGGCGGTCAAGTCCCCATGGACTGCCAATGCCAAGATAACGATTGAGCTCCAGCGGTTGATATTGCGTTAGTACGCCCACAGTGTCAATTCCCGAGTGTGCGCAATTGCTTAACGTAAAATCAATTATTCTGTATTTACCGCCAAAATAGACTGCAGGCTTTGCTAAATCCTTTGTTAGCACGCCCAGCCTTTTCCCTTCGCCTCCTGCAAGCAGCATAGCGATCATTTCTTTTCGGCCCATGGACACCAACTCCCTCTCAAATTGTGTTCCCCGGATCTAAGCTGAAGATCTGGAATGTCAGGGGGGGTAAGTGAAGCGTAATGCTTTGATTGTGACCGTGCCAAGCGACGTTTTCACTGGTGTAGCCTTGTTGTGCTTGTGTTACCGTTCCGCCAAATGGCTTCTCATTGCTATTTATTAAAGAGCTGTAGAAACCTGGCTCTGGAACACCAATACGGAACTGTTTATAATCGTTCCTAGAAAAATTAGCAATAACAACGGAGAAATCAGTATTTCCGCGGCGGATAAAGGATATGACAGATTGTGCTGCATTATGAACATCAATCCATTCGAAGCAATCCGCCTGGCTGTCTCTCTCCCATAATGAAGGCTGATCAGTATAGATATGATTAAGAGCTTTCACATAATGGTGCATGCTGCGATGCATATCATATTCGAGCAGCATCCAATCCAGCATGTCGGCGTCCTTCCATTCATCGAACTGCCCCCATTCACTGCCCATAAACAACAGCTTCTTACCAGGATGCGTAATCCAATAGCCGTAGAACAAACGTAATTGTGCGAATTTCTCTTCGTAGCTTCCAGGCATTTTGTTTAACAGAGAACGTTTGCCGTGGACAACTTCATCGTGCGATAGAGGCAATACATAGTTTTCCGAAAAAGCATAAAGGAGTGAAAATGTAATGAGATGGTGATGATGCGAACGTTCAGCCGGATCCAGTGCCATATAACGCAGCATATCGTTCATCCAGCCCATATTCCATTTAAAATTAAATCCGAGGCCGCCTTTGTAGGTTGGTGATGTAACAGCTGGCCATGCGGAAGAATCTTCTGCGAGCATCAAGGTATCGGGGTAATAATGAAACACAGTTTCATTAAGCTTCTTAAGGAAGCGGAGAGCATCTAGGTTGTCTGGGCCGCCTAGGTAGTTGTATGTATGCATTTCCGGCGGTTTGTCCATGTGTAAATTGATCATGCTGGCAACAGCATCAACACGCAACCCATCAATGTGAAATAAATCCATCCAGTAAATGGCATTTGAAATAAGAAAGCTGACAACTTCTTTTTTCTCGAAATCGAAGGCTAGCGTCCCCCAGAGCGGCTTCTCCGCTCGATTGGGATCTGCTCCTTCAAAAATAGGTGTACCGTCAAAAAGACGCAACCCATGATCATCTTTGCAGAAATGACCGGGAACCCAATCCAAAATAACACCGAGTCCATGTTGGTGGCATTTATCTACAAATCGCATCAGCTGCTTCGGAGATCCGTATCGACTCGTCGCTGCATAAAAGCCCGTAATCTGATAGCCCCAAGATTGATCTAGAGGATGCTCAGACAGCGGCATAAGCTCGATATGTGTATAACCCATTTCAGCTGTATACGGGATCAAGTCATCTGCTAATTCCTCGTACGTGTAATAATCCTCTTTGCCTTTAATTTTCCACGAACCTGCATGCACCTCATAAATGAGCAGCGGATTCGTGTATGGAGGAAGCTCGCGCTTCCTCTCCTGCCACTTTTCATCATCCCATTTGTAGCCGTCTAAATCCGATACAATGGATGCCGTTCCTGGCCGCCGCTCTGCAAAAAAAGCGTATGGATCAGCTTTTCTAATGATTTTGCCTTCTATGGTTACAATCTCATACTTGTATAATTCGCCTTCACCAATGCCAGGGACAAACAAGCTGTAAACGCCAGTCGTTCCGATCCTTGCCATTGCATGGCGATTGCCAATCCATTTATTGAATTTGCCAATAACCCTAACCTCAGCTGCGTTTGGTGCCCAAACCGTAAATCGAACACCTTTTTTACCATCCAATTGAACACGGTGTGCACCCATAAAACGGTAGCTGTGGTATGAACTTCCTTCATTGAATAAATAGAGATCTTCCATGGATAATCCGATAGGTGCCGTTTGAACCATTCTTGGTTTCACCCCCTGTTGGATGATTAATTACAAGTACTTTAATCATCTAAACACGAATCACTTTATCCACATTATACATGTTTTTGAAAAAAAACACAGTCGTTTTCATAGATTTCGACAATAATAATTATTCCGTGTCAGATTACGTGACATCAATCTTTTTCAGGACTCAGCGTTCGCTGTATGTAATAATGTTTAGCACAAAAACCTTTCGTTTTTGAGAGTTGAGTACATTTAATCCATTTGCAATTTGTAACTTGTTTCACTCTGCGCGGTCTTACAATGGAAGGATCACCGTGACGCAGCAAACGTTGATGGTGCATTGCACATAAATCTTTGGCTTTGATCGGCTTTGTACAGTTTTCTATGATGCAATGGTTCATATTCTGTCTCCCCTGTGTGTTAGCCTGCTGCTCTTTTTTCCATTTAGGCTGTCTGCTTTCATATTATCGGGAAACTGTATGAGAATAAAGCCTGCTGGCGGAGTGTTACAGGTGATTTTGAATCAACTTATGACTGTTTGCACCATAAAGGTATCGTTTCAGCGATCAAGTTTAATTAATTAAACTTATGAAACACTTTTGAAACATAATACGAAATGCCAAATTCATTGACTTGTTTGTTTAGAACGACTATTTTATACTTTTATTTGATTATAGGATCGTGGAATGGATTTAAGAGGAGTGTTTCGTATTGTCGGTTTACAATCATATTTTTCAAATCATGAATCAGCCTATGCTGCTAATGAGTCAAAATGAAATAGAGGTGCGCATAGAGGACGCGAACCAAGCTTTCCTTAGGTTATGCGGTTATACGTTAAAAGAGCTGCAATCCAAAAAAAGCAGCTATTTGCTTCATAAATATAAGATCAACATTTCAAGGCAAGTGATGAGAAGCGAAGTTATTATTTACACCAAATCGAAACGAAAAATTTCTGTACGCATTGACCTGCAGCCTTTGCCAAGGAGCATTGATAATAAACTCCTTTATGCCTTCATTATATTCGAAGATCTATCACCATACAATTGGATTGAACAGCAAGCAGAAAGAAATAAAGTTTTGATCAGCGGTATTATTGATAGACATCATCATGTGCGTTTTCTAAGAGACAGGCTTGCTCCCTTTCAAATTGAGCCAAACCAGCAAATGCAGGACGAAACGCTGCTGCAATTTATTGCGGAAACCGATCATGGTAAAATTTTAAAAATAATACAAGAGGCTCACCTGCAAAAAAAAGAGCGGAGTATCACGATTAAGACAAGCAAGCTAAGCGGAATCGAGTTTGAGTTGTCCGTTTCGTTTACTCCCATTATTGACGGATTTGGCGACGTGCTTGAGTTTGCATTCGTCATCTGGGATCTGCGTCCTGTCGATGATTGTATCGAAGCTTCGATGAAACTGCGCATATGGATGGCCAAAAGAGATATAACCGTCGGTTATCTATCCTCATCAACCGGTATTTCCATTCAAACCATTTCCAAGCTCCGCAACGGGAAAATATTGAAGCCCCAAAGACTTACAGCAGAGCTGATAGCTTCGGAGCTTCAAGTGGATGTTCATGATATTTGGTCAGAGATTAGAAAATAAGGTTATCTGATGAACGGTGTGAGCTCTCCCGTATGGAAAATATGGAGCTCATGCATCGCTCTCGTACACGCCGTGTAAAACAGTTTTCTTTCGCTTTCGCGTGAATAGATCTCATTGCTAGCATTGCTAATGACAACTGCGTCAAACTCGACGCCCTTGGCTAAATAAGTAGGAATCACAATAATTCCTTTTTCAAACGTAACGGTTTCCTTCTCTACAAGGCGGAGCTTAGGAAAGTATGGCTGCAAAGACGCATGCATGCGTTTGCTTTCTTCCGCCGTTTTACATATGACCGCAATCGATTGATAACCGCCCAGCATCAGCTGATTCATTCGTTCCTGCATTCCCTCTATGAGCTGCATTTCGCTATCTGCTTTAGTGATTGTTGGCTCAGCGCCATCTCGGTTAAAGGCCTCTATCTGATCACCGCCTTCAATCATCCGACTCGTGAATGACACAATCGGCTTCGTCGAGCGATAGCTTCTTGTTAAAATGATCTTCTCCGTCTCCTCCTCGCTATACAGCTCAGATAACGGCTCAAAACCATTACCTGTTACAGCGTGAGCAAATATGGACTGATTGAGATCACCCAGCACGGTCATTTTGCAGTTGGGAAAAATACGTTTTAAATAGTGATATTGAAAAGGTGAATAGTCCTGCGCTTCATCAATAAATAAATGTTTAACCAATGTATTCGTTTGAAATCCTTCAAGCTTTTCTTTTAAATATAAATACGGAGTAGCATCCTCATAATAAATCTCTTTCTGATTGAGTTTTGCAATCGTTTGCTCACTAATTTCATTCCATTTTTCAGGCAATTGATGATCGCTGTTTTTAAATCGCTCCAACATATTCGCATTATCCTCGAATAGTCTCTTATAAATCGCTGGCACATCCAAAAACAATAATTGCTTCACTCGTCTGCGCAGCTTCTTGAATTTTTTCTGCACAATCATCGCGGCTAAATAATCACGTTCGGCGTCAAAATCATCAAATGTGTTTCCTGCAAAATGTTTTTTCCGTTCTAGATCTTCAAACGCCTTCGCATACGCCTCTTGATCCAGAAGCTCGATCTGTTCCTGAACCCAGTCCTGATCCCGTTCTTCGCGGCTTAACCGCGTCAGCTCTTTCAGAATCCATTCCGCCGTAAGGCGTATCCGGTTTCCAATGGAAGACGAACGCTCCAAACTGTAAAACTGCTCCGAAATTGCTGCTGCAGAAATCAATTTTCGTCCCATAAACGTAATTGCTTTAAAAGCTAGCCCCTCTTGACCAAGCTCGGCTGCATAGTGATCAATCAAATGCATGAACGAATTGCTTGATTTATAAGTAATTCCAGCTATTCTCGCATCATAGCCTTGTTCATTAACCGCTGCGAGCGTATATTCCATTTGTGAGAATGGATCCTCTAGGGCAAACGTTTGTCCTAGCCTGTGCTCGAGATATTGCTGATAGGTCGTTTGCTGCATATTTTGCTCGCCAAGCTCAGGCAATACGGTCGCCACATAACTGTTGAACATTGGGTTTGGTGAGAATAAAACGATTTGATTCGCATTTAACCAGCCGCGATACCGATAAAGCAAATAGGCCACTCGTTGAAGCGCGGCTGACGTTTTTCCGCTGCCCGCAGCTCCTTGAACGATAAGAAGCCTTGCGCGTTCGTTGCGAATGATGCGATTTTGCTCGCGCTGAATCGTAGCTACAATGCTTTTCATTTGGGCATCAGACTGCTTGCCTAACACTTCCTGAAGCAGCTCATCCCCGATTGTGACTCCTGTGTCGAACATACTGCGAATTTCAGCATCACGTATAATAAATTGACGCTTAAGCGACATTTCGCCCTTAATCGGGCCGCTTGGCGTTTCGTACTGCACAGGGCCCGGGCCATAATCGTAATAAAGACTCGACACGGGAGCCCGCCAGTCATAGATAAGGTACTCATATCCGCTTTCATCCAGCAAGGAGCCTACACCTAAATAAATCGGCTCTGATTTGGACTGCCCCTCCTCCTGGAGATCAATTCGACCGAAGTATGGAGAATACTCAAGCTTATAAAGTGTTTTTAGCTGTTCCTCAGCATGGCGATGGCTTCGTTCACGCTCTGAGAGTACCTCTGCTTGCTGCTTCATGCTGGCATGCGACTCTGCTGATTCCGCCGCATCCTCAAAATTTAGTGTTACATCATCCCAAAAATTACGTCGGAAATCAACGATATCCTCGCGTATGCCGCCAAGCTGATTGTTGAATTGTTCTATCCGAGTGCGGATGAGATCCGTCACGTCAATGACACGCTGCTCCTCTTGTTCCAATTGTTCGTTAGAATTAGTCACTTTACCACTCCTTAACTATTAGTAAGGTTAACCAAGTCTTTGGCATACCATGTTTTAAAACGTATCATCCATTTTACCATCTTCTGCCGCCTAAATGAAACTACAATCAAAAGTTATTGCTCCGCTCCTAAGAAGCGTTTATAATGACAAAGGCAGAAAAACAACTCAGAAGTCTTATCAGTCAAGCAATTCGCGGTTCGAAAACTCCCGCGTTATCAAAACTAGGAGGTAACAAGCAACATGTTTAATTTATGGTTTGGCGCGATCTTCATGCTCGTGCATTTTTCGTTATTTCTTCTTTCGTATCGTTTTTTTGGCCGGGTAGGCATTTACGCTTGGATAGGAATGGCTACCGTGTTAGCCAACATTCAAGTCGTCAAAACAATCAATATCCATGCCTTCGGCATGATTATTGCTATAACGCTTGGCAATACGATGTACGGAACTATCTACTTGGCGTCAGACCTTCTTAATGAAAAGTATGGCGAAAAAGCGGCCAAAAGAGCCGTTTGGTTCGGATTCTTCACGCTTATTACTTCGACCATTATTATGCAGATGGCGCTTCTTTTTAATCCGTTAAATGAAGAATTTCCTCTGCAGGTTCAAGGTGCTATGGAAACGTTATTCGGACTAATGCCAAGAATTGCACTAGCAAGCTTATGCGCTTATTTTGTGAGCCAATTTTTGGACGTCAAAATTTACTCCACTTTAAAACGTTTATGTCCGGCTCCTAATCAGCTCTGGATTCGTAATAATGGGAGTACTATGGTAAGTCAGCTAGTCGATACGTTCATATTTTGCACCATTGCTTTTGCAGGCGCACCAGGCTATAGCAGCAAGCTTTGGCTCTCTATTTTCTTATCGACTTATGTCATCAAATTTATCGTATCCCTTTGTTCGACACCATTCTTATATGCTGCAAGAAACTTTACCTTTAAAGAAGAAAAGGAAAGTCTTCCGGGCTGATGCCATCTGGACAAGCTCGTAACTTATGATTCATATAAGGTTGTAAAAGCGGGATGCCAACTGCCAGGCATCCCGCTTTCCTATTTGCTCACTATGATGTAAACCCAATATCATCAATCATTACTTTTCCTGGTCCACTTACAAAACGAAACGTAATTCGGCTAATCTCATCCGCTTTTATTGCTAATTCGTCTGAGCTGAATAGCTCAAGCGGCAGCGTGTAGGTTTGAAATATGGGCTCCGAAGATTCTTTGTATTTCTCATCCTTAATGCGCTCCTCCAGCCAAGGAAAAGCCATAAAGGCTGTATACGTTGGCGGCGCCACAGGCATAACTTTATCTAAGCCTAGCTCTATACTCTCGCCTTCAGTCGTCGTAAGCTCAATCTCTATGACCGGCAGCGGCGGCGGTTCAGTGAGTTCTAATGCGTTATTTGCAGCATCTGCTTTGTCTTTATCCTCTACAGCAATCAAATCACGTTCAAGATTTGCCATCGAAAATACTAGATTGCCCTCCGTTATTTCTGCGGCTTGATCAATCGTTTTTGGCGATAATTCCAAAGCATATTCCGCCCCAGGCTCCGACCATTCCAGCTCGATTCCTTTTGTACCTTTGTTTTTGCCATCGCGGTCTTCAGCTGATGCGATGCTCCAATCGATCATTCCAGCAACACTCGCCTTGCCGCCATTCTTCAACGCTGTTTTTTGCTTGCCATCATCATACCTAGCAATCTCTGTAAAATCGGACGATTCAAACCGATTGGTATACGCTGTATTTGGGAGCCAATCAAGTCCAGACCGATAATCTTCAAAAAGCTGCTTATAGCTGTTTTCTCCTAGCAAAGTAGCTTGCAAAAATGCCGATACATACACTTTGGAAACTTGACGCTGATCCTCAGCTGCAAGCAGCTCCTTACGACTCAAAAACAGGCCTCCCGGCGGACGCTCATCCATTCTCCCCCAGTCAGAATTAAATTGACTGTGATTAGCATCCGCGATATAAAGAGCTGCCTTAAACTTATCTGTTGACTCTTGGAACTTCGTTCTGCTGTACTGTCGATCACCGTAAAAATTGTTTACATCCGCATCTCGCGCCCCTTGAAGCGTCAAGTAATTTACATCGGTCAGCTGTGCCGATTTATTATCGACTTGCTTATCTGTTGGTGCGATTGCTACAACAGACTCGATTACAACATCATTTAAGTTTTCTAATGTTTTGTCGTCTTTAAACCAGCGATCCGCATCAGAAGCCATAGCTACTGCTTGGCCGCCGCGGGAATGACCAATTAATGCAACCCTGCTTAAGTCAACTTTTCCGGTAAAAGGATTGCCGAATTCTTGGTTCAACTGTTTAATTTGCTGCAAATGCTTAAGAAGTACCCAAGCGCGTACTTTCATATCATTATTAGGTATACCAGACCAAACGGAATAGTTTAAAAAATTCTCATCTACTGAAATGGCTATTATGCCTTGGCTAGCAAGCAGCTCTCCCAAATAGCCATAACCCCCATCAGAGAAATCCTCCATCAAATGATTGCCATGTACGATAAGTGCAATTGGATATGGTCCTTCACCCTCCGGCATCCAGACACGGCCATTTAAAGGCAGAGCATGCTCGTCAAATCCCCAAAATTTTGTTTTCAGTTTTGACCATTCTGTAATATAAGCTGAAGCATCAACTGCCGTAGATCGAACATCAACCTCTTTGCCAAAAATAACTCTATGCTTATCCAGCCCGCTTCCGTAAGTGAAAGCCTGAAATGCAAACTTCCCATTCTCAGCTGGATCAGGCGCATTTATTGAATTGCGAATGGAATCGCTGTCCAGCGCGACGTCAACCGTTTGAGACATAGCTGCAGTTCCTGGCCAATAAACAAACAGATAGCTGATCGCTGCAACAGAAGCTGCTCCCACCATAACCAAAAATTTGCTCCGTCGCTTTATTTTTAACTTTAAGAGGATACCGAGCAAACAACCCGCAGCAGCCCCTATGATGGTAAAAGCTAACGCAATGATAATCGACATGAGTATACCAAGCTCGGCATAATACAAAATCAGATAAGCCTCTATCGAAGCGTATGTCCATACAGCCGCAAGTCTGCGTGGTATTGGTAAATACAACATTGAATATATAAATGATAGCAAGTTCGCTGCTAGACTCATAGCAACGATATTCAAAATTAAAAAAAGTAAAATATCAATTGTCGTACCAAGTCCAGTCGGCATGCCAAGCGCGGCTGCCGTCATCGCTAGTGACGCAAATAGAGCTGTGCTTCCTATAGCAATTCTCGCTATATAATGATCTCGTTCATTTCTAAGCTCGAATCGGTTTTTTAACCAAGCCATTAATTTTTTCCATCTTTTTGGCTCAGGAGGCTGCTGCAGCTGAAACTGCGGCTCTTGCAATACTAATTCCATAAATCCCCCTCAACAGTAATCCAGTTTCGGCTATTACGCTTCTCGATATGGACAGGCACTCCAAAAAAATCACTCATAAGTGCGGATGTCAGCACCTCAGAAGTGTCATTTGCTGCAAACACCTTCCCCTTCTTAATTAAAAGCGTTTTTGCAAAGCAAGGCAATATCTCTTCCACGTGATGGGTCACGTAAATAATGGTAGGAGCATTCTGCTCTCCTGCCACAGCAGCTATCATTTGAAGCAGCTGCTCGCGTGCAAATACATCAAGGCCTGTACACGGCTCATCCAGTATTAACAGCTTCGGAGAAGCCATCAGCGCCCTTGCGATCAACACTCGCTGCTTCTCTCCTTGTGACAGCGTATTGTATGTTCGCTCCATTAAAGCCGTACAGCCGAGTGTTCTCATTAATTCTTCTGCTTGGATCATGTCAGCAGAATCGGTTTGATCATATAGTCCAATGGTTGCAAATTTGCCGCTAAGAACAATTTTTAGAGCAGTCTCAGAGCCGTATAGCTTTTGCTGCAATGAAGTACTAACCCAGCCAATGCTTTTTCTCAGCTCGCGTAAATCAAATTCACCGAATTTTTTCCCAAGTACCTCCATACTGCCTTCAGATGGCCATATATAGCCGTTAATCATATTCAGCAATGTTGTTTTGCCAGACCCGTTCAGTCCAAGCAAACACCAATGCTCACCTTCGTTTACTTTCCAGCTTATTTGTTCCAAAATTTTATTGTTATTTTGTTCCCACGAAACGTTATGAATGTCAATGATCACGATTAACTCTCCCGTCTGTTGACTTTTAAGTATGCTATAAATTTGACTTGGCATATAATATCGACCATTATAATAATACAACGATTCTCGCTTATGTCGAAACCGTTCCAGCTAATAATCACATATATATAATTGTTATATCAGGAGTGATCTGCGTATGAAAACGAATCAACTAAAGCAATGGGCTCATTTTTTTCTGACTTATAAATTTGCGCTCGATGCTGTAGAAACAAAACTTAACATTCTAAATGAAGAATTTCAATTTATTCATGATTACAATCCGATCGAGCATATGAAGACCAGAATCAAAGCGCCAGAGAGCGTCATGCAGAAGCTTCAGCGCAAAGGACTCCCTATTACTCTTGAGGATGCCAAAGAGCATATTCGGGATATTGCTGGCGTGCGCGTAATCTGTTCCTTCTCTACCGATATTTATCAAATCGTCGACATGATTAGCAAGCAAAGCGACGTGCGCGTCGTTGAGCTCAAGGATTATGTCATCAATCCGAAGCCAAATGGTTATCAGAGCATTCATTTGCTAATTGAAATACCGGTCTTCCTTACCGATCGAACCGAAAATGTGCTTGTAGAAATTCAAATTCGAACGATTGCCATGGATTTCTGGGCAAGTCTCGAGCATAAGATCTATTATAAATTCAATGAGCAAATTCCGCTACATATACAACAGCAGCTCAAAGGCTCTGCCGATATGATTCATCTTCTGGATCGGGAGATGCTTGCTTTGAATGTGGAAGTACAAAAGCACCGTGAGCAAGCTCTAAAATAAAAAAAGCTCCATCCCGATTTACCGGGAAGGAGCTTTTTTTTATTCGGTTAGGTGATCGCGTAATAAAAAGGGACGATAATTAAATTTAACATTAATGCAATTGCTCCGATCGCCATAGACCAACCGCCTAGTCCGCGTGCGCCTTGTCGGTAAGCTATAAAGCCAAGTACAACTGATGTTGCACCAATGAGTACAGGCCATAGAAACCAAGACGCAATTGCAAACACAAGTGATACCCATCCAAGAGCATAACCTCCGGACTCGGCATCTACCCGCTCTTCTCTCTCCTCATAACGGTTTTCTCTGTGCTCTGTATGAACTGCTGGATTGCTGATTGCAAAATCAGCAGCCATTTCTTCATTTACATCAATCAAGCGATCTGTCCCCACAACTGGATGGCTTGTTCGTTCCGATCGATCTCGATCATCCAACAATTGTTTATAATCGTCTTCATATTTACCCATCGACCTTCACTCCTTTGGTTTAAAGGTAAGGCAGCATGTTGACTTTGATTGTTCAGCTTGATCTTGATGAAATAGTCCGAGGTCATCCGCAGCAAATTCTTCTTTAAAATTGGCGCTTGCATGTTGATCGATTTCGATGTTGATTTCACTAGCTCCACAATTATTGCCTTCTTTCCAGAAGTTGCAGTTAGCGACACTACAAGACACGCCTTTTGGCATAAAAAAATCACCTCCACTATCAAGTTTCCCTGACCGGAGGTGATTCATTCTGCCTTATTTTTGTCCTTGCATACGACGCTGAGTCATGTAATCATTTTCGTAATACGCTAATTCATCACGCAGTTCTTCAAAAACCTTGGAAACACTAAGTACGATACCACGAGAATCACGATTCGGTTTAAAGCGGAAACGAATCGCATCTTGGCCAGTATAAGCATAACGGCCATCTTCAGAATAACATTCGTTCTTCGGATAGAAAAACGCGCTTACGCATTGATGGTAAACCTCATACAGCACGCGTTCCGCATAATCTGTATCAAAATTGGGCCGTCTGAGCAATACTCCCAGCTTTTCAACCGAGACTTCAGAAAAGACCAATAAATGTCTCAAATCGGATAAAAGGCCTTTGTAAAAAGTATGTGCTTCTTCTCCATCATCTTCGCCGGTTAATTGGGGCAAGGAATTGTTATTCAGAAACGGTTCCAGTTGGCTTAACGCATCCTTTAGCTTTGTGCGAGTTGATTCCGTTAGTGCTTTGACGTTGGCAGTTGGCATATAGGTAGTTCCCCTTTCATAATCCAAACACACGTAAAAACTACAATCATCACTATCGTACCACAAATTACATTTAAGTGGTACTGGCGATTCACGCTTTCGTTCGCATATTTTAAGCCTTGGAATCCGAACCTATAGATTAGACTTAGCTCTAATTTAGAACGATCAATGGAGGGTTTCAGGCATGCATAGAAAATGGATTGGTGGCCTTACAATTTTAGCCTTAGCTGCTCTACTTATACCAATGACGCCGATATTTGCCCCTAAAGACGTCAAAAAACCGCCGCAAACGTCTAGTTTTTCTGCAAAACGCGAGCATACGCTCAAAATTGCTGCGCTGCAATCCGATATGAAAGCGACAGCGATGCTTTGCTCAACAGAGTGCTCCAAAGATTTTCAGAAGCTAATGAGCTCCAGTATGGGATCAAAAAACGAAGCTGATCAACAAATCAAGCATATGATGCATGAGCATGCGCACATGGCTTATATTAGCTGGATTTCGGGCAATCGCAGCGTTGATCGAGGAGCCCTTCCACAAACAGAGGATCAGAAAGTCAAATCTTATGTTTCTGAAGCAAAATCACAAGTTAGCAAAGGGGCCAAATTTGAATCCCCTTCTTTCACGGCCAAAAATGGAAGCCGTTATATGGTGCTGGGTGTGCCAGACTCCAAGCATAGTGGAATCGGTGTTGTCGGTGTCATCAAACAAGATATTTTGAAATCCGTAGAACATCATCAAATGCGCAACCTTAGACTTGTACCTTACCCGGCTGAAGGAAATTACAAAATCGAATCCGTGAAACCAAACTCAACGATCGATACGACTGTTCGTACTGGCGAGGATAACGGTAATGCCAGTCATTATCATGTTCGTGACGTCGTTGTACATTTCGTTAAGCCTCTTTCGGGCAGTGAGCTTGAACAGGTAAAACGCGATATAAATGCGGAGTGGGTTAAACAAGTCGGAGATACTTTTATTTTCCGCTCAAGAAATATTGAAACGGATCAGCTAATCCGTTATTTCAAGCAAACGTGGAATACCGAATATACAGAACCACATTATTTGTATATGACAAATGAGAGCTCAGCCGCTATCGTTCCAAATGACGCTTTGTACTCAGAGTACCAATGGAATTTGCCATCAATTGAGACGGAAAAGGGCTGGAGTTTATCTAAAGGCAGTGACAAGGTTATTATTGCTGTGCTTGATACCGGCGTGCAAAGCAATCACCCGGATTTGAAGGGAAAGCTTGCTGAAGGCAAAAATATTGTAGATGAAAATGCGGCTCCCGATGATGATGTTGGCCACGGAACCCATGTATCTGGCATCATTGGCGCTACCGTTAACAATAATGAAGGTGTTGCCGGTTTATCATGGTATAACAAAATTATGCCTGTTAAAGTATTGGACAGCAGCGGTGCAGGCTCCACTTATTCCGTCGCTCAAGGTATTATTTGGGCCGTCGATCATGGAGCCAAGGTCATTAATATGAGCTTAGGCAACTATGCGCAGGCAGATTTTCTTCATGACGCGATTAAATACGCTTATGACCATGACGTCGTCATGATTGCAGCCAGCGGCAACGATAATACGGATCGACCGGGTTATCCAGCCGCGTATCCGGAAGTATTCGCTGTTGCGGCTACCAACAGCAGCAAAGAAAAAGCTTCATTTTCCAACTATGGCGATTATATAGACGTTGCAGCACCTGGCGACAGCATTGCGAGCACCTATCCTGGCAGTCAATATGCGGCATTGTCCGGCACATCTATGGCAAGTCCCCATGTCGCGGCATTGGCAGGATTGATTCGTTCCATTAATCCTGAGCTATCCAACGTTGAAGTTATGGAAATTATGAGAAAATCAGCTATTGATTTAGGCGCCAAAGGAAAAGACGATTATTTTGGCTATGGAGAAATCGATGTTGATAAAGCGCTGCAAGCTGCTTCAAAATACGGTGGAGCGCTGCAAACTTATCCCGATCAGGTAAAAAGAAGGCTTGATCGGATTATGAATAAGTACGGGAAGTAATTCAGCAAACACAATAAAGCACCCATCGCATGCGATGGGTGCTCTTTGTTTGTAAGTGTAAGGTCGTGCGGAAAGTTTGTCGTAAGCCGGGTTCTGTACTTCTGGTGGTCCAAACGGGAACGACCCTCCCACGATGAAGCGACAATCATCTATCTAGGCCGTACATTACTATACGGCTCCAGCAACCAACCCGGACGCGCCTCAGGCTAAGGCTGCAGCTTAGGGGCTGCGGCGTCCTCTCGGTCTTGCTCCAGATGGGGTTTACCAGGAACGTAGTCACCTATGCTCCTCGTGGTCTCTTACACCACGGTTCCACCCTTACCTGTTCCGGCTAAAAGCCGGCCATCGGCGGTCCATTTCTGTGGCACTATCCTTCAGCTCGCGCTGACTGGACGTTATCCAGCATCCTGCCCTGCGGAGCCCGGACTTTCCTCTCGCGGCAACAAGGCCGCCAGCGATTGTCTGTCAAACTTTCCGTGGCATCGTTAAGTATACAAGGTATTTCACAAAAGCTCAACCCTCAATGCCATTCCAATCTAACAATAATTTAACTATATAAAAGTAAACGGTTCTGTGTTCAAGGAAGAAGCAACCGCTGTCGTTTCATATTTACTGCTCACAAGCTGTTCATTCAACCAATTTGCAACCTTCTGCTTCATCACTTTTTCAATGTTATGACCAGGGTCGATGATCGTCATTCCTGCAGCCAGCGCATCATGTGCGGTGTGATAATCAATATCTCCAGTGACAAGCACATCAGCGCCGGAAAATACAGCATGGCGTACATACTTGCCACCCGCACCTCCGAGTACAGCGGCTTTGCGAATGACTCGGTCGAGTGCTCCTACGACTCTCACCGCTGGAACATCAAATAATTGCTTCGCTTGTTCTGCAAGCTCACCCAGTGTCTTCGGCTCGGTTAGCTTGCCGACTCTGCCCAGTCCAAACGATCTGCCCTTTAAATCGACTGAATATAAATCATAAGCAACCTCTTCATACGGATGTGCTTTGAGCATAGCTTGGACCGTTTTGCGGTGGACACTGTGAGGCACGATCGTTTCAATCCGAATCTCATCAGCACGCTCCAGCTTTCCTTCCTCGCCAATGAATGGGTTCGTTCCTGGTCCGGGAATAAATGTTCCTGTCCCCTTTATATTGAAGCTGCAGTTGCTGTAGCTACCAATTTTACCTGCCCCTGCCCGCCACATAGCCTCAAGTACTTGCTCGTGATGGCTCTCTGGTACAAATACAACAAGCTTGTACAGCTTATCAGTATGCACTTCCTCCAAACACTGACGGTTATCCGGCACGATACCGATTAAATCAGCGAGCCAATCATTTATTCCGCCATCTGCCACATCAAGATTGGTATGTGAAATATATACGGCAATGTCGTTTTTGATAAGCTTCTCGTATAGGCGCCCTGCCGCAGTTGATGTATCCAGCTTGGCAAGCGGCCGATATATGATCGCATGATGAGCGATAATAAGCTCAGCACCTTGCTCGATCGCTTCATCAACAACAGCATCCGTCACATCCAATGCAACGAGGATCTTCTTAATCGGTTTATTTAATGTGCCAAGCTGCAAGCCGATTTTGTCATTTTCAACCGCATAATGCTTAGGCGCAAGCTGCTCCATTAACTGGATCATGGTTTGTCCATTGGCAAGCATTGTAAAACCTCCTCAATCACGTTCATCTCCGCCTGAAACTGCTCGCGTTTACTCGCTGATTCAGCAAGATCTGATCCACCCAGCTGATCACAAATACGCTCAAGCTTATTCAGCTCATGACGCCATTTTTTAAACAATACAGGTTGCGGCTCACGGAGCAAATACGGACCCATTTGCTTCAAAACACCAAATAGCTTGTCAGCCGCAAGCTTAACCTTCAAGAAGCTGCTATCGTAAAGCTCACTATTGCGCGCTTTAGCATCCGATACACGTATGGCGTGCATCACTTCATAAATTTTTCCGTCTTCTTCGAGAATGCTTTCTGCAGCCAAATACCAATTGTGCTTCAATAGCCATTCGCGTACGACTTCTTCACCTACATTAGGCTGCAGCACAAGCTCTACAACCCCTTCTAGCTTGCCCGCCGCATGACCTGCCTCCAATATATCGCTCATAAGGCTGCCGCCCATACCGGCGATTGTGACCGTGTCAGCCTCACCAGGCTGAAGCACGTTCAGGCCATCGCCTTGCCGGACTGTCAAACGAGCAGTCATTCCAGCAGCAGCACCTTGCTTCTTCGCTGCCTCATAGGGACCGAGGTTCAGCTCTCCTGCGATCGCTGAAGGGCACTTATCGATTTGCAGCAAATATACGGGGAGCATCGCATGATCCGAGCCTATATCAGCTACACGCGAGCCCGCGGTTACGTAATCTGCAATCTTCTGAAGACGCCTTGATAGTTTTAACATTATACAACCCACACCATCCATTGTTTTCGCATTGAAAATAATATTATGCCGCCTATCGCTATTTTGACAATGAGCTGCAGCTGCAACAAAATCGCATCATTTACGAACATGACCGAGTATAGCTCAGGCATAAACCACACGAGCGCGCAGGTTGCAAACAAAACAGCAGATACCGGCTTCGACCAGCGATGTACAAACCAACTGCTCCAACCAAATAAACAAGCGATAGGCAGCCAGTATAGCTGCACCTCATACCATTTCGAATCCAGCATAAATTGTGACAGCAGCCACGCATAAACAAGTATAGCCGCCAACCAGCCACTTAAATGAAGGGCAGGAATGCGAGCCTTTATTCCGTAAACAACCCAAAAGATCGAACAAAAGGCCAACAAGCCTGTTTTCCAGCCCCAATGATCAAAAGCATGCAGATTCAACATATACAATCCCCCGCCTAGAAGGAGGAGCATTCCCGTACTTGTTATTGCCAATCCAGCCGACTCGTTACGGCTGCGAAGTCGCTGTCCCGTAAGTAAAAAAACAGCCACCGCGCCGACCACAACAGCCATTTGCAATAACGGATGAAATTCGTTAAAATAAAGCACAACAAAGGAAATTAAGGTAAAAGTTCCAAATGTAAGTAGCCATTGCATACCTGTTGCTCGTTGTACTGCGGCGATTGCTTTTCCAACTGTATGATGCTGTTCTTTAGTTGTTTGGATCGTATCTTGATCAGCATACAAATTCAGCAGAAAGTCACAATATTGATCTGGCAGCAGCTTGCTTCGGCGCCAATGATCAATTTCTTTCACGATAATTTGCCGACGATCCTGATTCATAAATCTCGCTATCCTTTCGGTCGACTTGTCTTGCCTGCACAAGTCCGTATGTATGAGGTTGGCATTTTAGAAAAAAGACCTCGCTGCACGAGCAGAAAGGTCAATATACTAAACATCAAGTTTTTTTATTCGAGGAAATCTTTCAAACGTTTGCTGCGGCTTGGATGACGCAGTTTGCGAAGTGCTTTGGCTTCAATTTGACGAATACGCTCACGCGTAACACCAAATACTTTGCCAACTTCCTCAAGCGTTCTCGTGCGTCCATCATCAAGACCGAAGCGAAGACGAAGTACATTTTCTTCTCTTTCAGTCAATGTATCGAGCACGTCTTCCAGTTGCTCTTTAAGCAGCTCATACGCAGCAG
Source organism: Paenibacillus sp. NRS-1760 (assembly GCF_050467785.1). NCBI lineage: Bacteria > Bacillati > Bacillota > Bacilli > Caryophanales > Paenibacillaceae > Paenibacillus > Paenibacillus sp. NRS-1760. Next base: position 185,663 of record NZ_JBITPK010000011.1, read on the forward strand.
CATCTGCTGGAGCAAGCGCTTCTTGGTCTTCAATGAAATCACCTAGGTGAGAATCATCTTCTTCCCCGATTGGAGTTTCAAGCGATACCGGTTCTTGTGCGATCTTCATAATCTCGCGTACCTTCTCGGTGCTTAGCTCCATCTCCGCAGCAATTTCCTCCGGTGTCGGTTCGCGTCCAAGTTCTTGGAGCAATTGACGTGATACTCTAATTAGCTTGTTAATCGTTTCCACCATATGAACCGGGATACGAATTGTTCGTGCTTGGTCAGCAATGGCGCGAGTAATCGCTTGACGAATCCACCATGTTGCATACGTACTGAATTTGAAGCCCTTCTGATGGTCAAACTTCTCAACTGCTTTAATAAGTCCCATATTGCCCTCTTGAATCAAATCAAGGAACAACATGCCTCTACCTACATAACGTTTCGCAATACTGACAACAAGCCGCAGGTTCGCTTCCGCAAGTCTACGTTTTGCTTCCTCGTCACCATTCTCGATACGTTGTGCAAGTTCAACCTCATCATCTGCAGAAAGAAGTGGAACCCGACCGATTTCTTTCAAATACATACGTACCGGGTCATTAATTTTTATACCCGGCGGCAAAGCTAGATCATCATCAAAGTTAAAGTCGTCCTGTTCGCGCTCTTGTTCTTCCCCTTGGGCAGCGAGTGGATTTTCTTCGTCATTTTCGTTCAGTACCTCAATCCCAAAATCATCGAGCTGTTCGAAAAATTCATCAATTTGTTCAGGGTCTTGATCGAACGGAGCCAACTTATCCATAATTTCTTTATACGTCAAAGATGACCTCTTTTTGCCTTGCTCAATCAATTGATCCTTCACATGATCCAGTTTTTGTTCGGTATCTAGTTCAGTATGTTGATCATTCGCCATATTCCGACTCCCTCCCCCCTAGAAACGATCTTCCTGTCGTCCTTTGAGCTGTCTCTCTAGGGTTATAATCTCACTTGCTATTTGTGCTGCTGCCAAAAAATCTCCGGTACGCTCAGCACGCACCATTTCTTCTTTCTTGCGTTCAATATCACGATACTGCGGTACTTTAATAATGTCCTGGATATATGCGTCCATCATTGTATCATCGAACGGAAAGTCACCGTCCATCATCAAAATCGATGCAGCTGTACGTTCTAATCGGTCATCATGCAGCGTTGCAATAAAGCGGCTTACATCCGGATCATAGCCTTGAGCAAAATAAGCGTATAAATAAGCAGCAAGAGCTGCGTGATCCTCTACATTAAACGCATCGCCGAGTCGTTCATGAACCGATTGCGCTACCTCTCGATCCCGCATCATAACGTGCAGCAACCTTCGTTCTGCATGCGTGAAAGCAGGCATAAGAGTAGGTGGTCCAGACTTTCGGGGCTTTTCATTCCTACCATTATTCCACGAATTGTCGTTATTATCCCCTTGCGGTTTCTTTTTTTGCAGCTCCTGTCTAATTTGATGACAGTCCTGTTTCAAAGCATCCAGTGAGATTTCGAACTCTCGTGAAATTTCCTTCAGGTAGACCTCGCGTTCTGTTGAAGAATCAAGCTCTGCAACAATTTGTACCGCTTCAAGCAGATAGTTCTTTCTACCTTCTTCTTTTAGCAGTATATGGTTTTTCCTTGAATATATAAGCTTAAATTTTGTCACCGATACCGGCTGATCCATTATCTCTCGCAAGAAATACTCCGGACCATATTCGCTTATATAATCATCGGGATCCTTTCCTTTCGGAAGCATCGCCACCGATACTTTGAGGCCTGCGCTTTCAAGCATCGGAATTGATTTGAATGCTGCTGCTTGTCCTGCATCATCACCGTCATAACATACAATGACTTCTTCGGCTTGTCGTTTTAGAATAGCGCAATGTTCTTCGGTCAAAGCCGTTCCCATCGTGGCAATTCCATTTTTTACGCCAGCGCTCCATGATTTAATGACGTCCATGTAACCTTCAAACAATACAACTTGCTTACTCTTTCGAATAGATGGCCGCGCATAGTGCAGATTGTAAAGTGTTCTGCTTTTCGTAAACAGCATCGTTTCCGAGGTATTCAAGTATTTCGGCTGTCCTTCGCCTATAATGCGACCCGCAAACGCGGTAGCTTTGCCGTCTCGATCCCATATCGGAAACATAATGCGATTTCGAAACCGATCCACATATCCACTCCCGTCAGATTTAGCCGAAAGCAATCCGCCTTTTTCCATCAATGCAAGATCAAACCCACGATTCGTTAAAAACCGGGCCAGCAAGTCCCATTCCTCAGGAGCGTAACCAATCATAAAATGATCAATTAGCTTATCACTAAGTCCGCGATCCCGCAAATATTGCTTTGCCGCTTGTCCTTGCTTCGTGTTATTCAGCACATGATGATATAACTTAATTGTCAGCTCATGCGCCTCAATGATCTTGGCTCGGTCTGCATCATGCGGCGTGGATTTCACTCCATCTGGTGATGCCCAGGTTACAGGCATTCCCGCATCCATCGCCAGCACTCGAACAGCTTCAGGAAACGAATAACCTTCCATTTCCTCAAAAAAACGAATAACGTTGCCGCCCTTACCGCAGCCGTAGCAATGGTAAATTTGGAGCTCCGGCGTCACTGTAAATGAGGGAGTCTTCTCCGAATGGAACGGACATAACCCCTTCATATATTTGCCGTGCTTCGTGAGATGAACATATTTCCCGACCGTCTCTACGATGTCATAATGCTTGCGAACCGCATCAATGACCTCTTCCGGTATTTTATTACCGTATGTCATCGTTCATCACCTTCATCCTAGTAACACGTAAATAATATTCGCTATACGTCATGGTTCTCCTGCTCATTTCGTAAAACTTTTGTCAACTTTTGTTGAAACCGTGCACGATCGTCGTTGTTCATCGCTTTTGGCCCTCTTGTTTTGCCTCCGGTACGGCGACGTTTCGCAAGTTCGTGTCTACGTTCCATCAAATAATCAATGTTCTCATCGGTATATTGTTCTCCGCGAGGAGACAATACGACAGCGCCTTTGCCGATTGCTATGCATGCCAGTCCAAAATCTTGAGTAACGACAATATCTCCACGCACAATATGGTTCACAATGTATAGATCGACAGATTGATTGCTTCGGTCCACCTGTACAATATCTACTCCTGGCTGAGGCTCTAGCCGATGGTCGTGAGAAGCAACCATAAGTACTGCAACAGAAAAGAGTCTTGCCGTTTCACCTATTTCCGTTTTTACCGGACATGCATCCGCATCGACCACAATGGTAGGTTTTTGTTGACGAATAGAAAATCACCGCTCGGTTTCAAATTCTTTTCCTATACTATTATATACGGCATAACTCTAAAAAATCCTTCCGCTTGACATTATGGCAAACGTACATATTCCATAATCAAACTTGCTGTCTCTTCAACGGCTCGATGTGATACGTCAATCACAACGCAGCCTAGCTGCTTCATAATAGTATCGGCATAAAGCAGTTCCTTTTCAATACGATCAGGAGTCGCATAAGATGCATTATTCGGTAAGCCAAGTGCTTTAAGGCGTTCTTTGCGTATTGTATTTAAGTATGGAACACCTATTGTAAGCCCGATTATTTTGCGTTTTGGCAGCTTAAACAATTCGTCTGGCGGCTTTAGCTCTGGGACTAGCGGCACATTAGCAACTTTGAACTTCTGATGCGCGAGGTACATCGATAAAGGCGTTTTTGACGTTCGTGATACGCCAACGAGTACAATATCTGCTTTTAGTACGCCGGATGTATCTCTCGCGTCATCATATTTTACTGCAAATTCTACAGCATCTACCTTTTTGAAATAATTGGCATCAAGCACATGATTAAGACCAGGCTCTTGACGTGATTTCCGCCCAGTCCGCTTCTCCAGCGTCTCGATAAAAGATCCCAAAAGATCGATCGCGGTAACGCTGTATGCCTCTGCAAACTTTTTCATGCTGTCGCGAAGATGCGGAATAACGAGTGTATAGATCACTATTGCATCAACTTGCTGCGCCTGCTCAATAATTCGCAGCAAGCCTGCCTCTTCCGTTACAAAAGGGGCTCTGCGGATATCGGTATGAAGTGGATGAAATTGCGCTATTGCTGCGCGTACAACAAGCTCCCCTGTATCACCAGCTGCATCGGAGACGACATATACGATTACTTCGGGATTAGAACGAGACATGATCTATCATCCTCCTTACGGACTCAATTACCAAACGAGCTTCGAGAAATCTGCGATAATCGCAATATCTTCTGCGATACCAGCAAGCGTTGACAATCGATTCGCACGAACAGCCTCATCAGGTGCCATGACCATAACATTCTCAAAATAGTTATGAATAAACGGCTTCAACGATGATAAAGATTGTACCGCTCTTGAAATATCTCCCTCATCAAGCGCTTGTTTAAACGTTGGACGCTGCGCTAGCCATGTTTGATACAGCTCTGTTTCCACCTGTTCTGCGAACAAAGCTGGATCAACCGCTGCATCAGCAGCTTTGGAACCCAAATTGCTGACACGGTTAAACTGCTCGACAGTTAGCTTAAATTCAGTACGATCGCTGCTTGCAGCAAGCGCTTGAACGACGCTCGCACGCTCGATGGTCGATTTCAGATCTGCAAAACCAGAAGCCATAACGGCGTCTACAACATCATAACGAACGCCTTGCTCGGACAATACGTTCTTAACGCGAAGCGCAAAGAAATCAGAAAGATCTTTGCGGATTTCAGCAGCGTCGCGTTTAAGGCCGCGGTTCTCATGTACAGATAGCGCAGCATCATACAAATCATTTAGCTCCAGCTTCAAGCCGTGTGCCAAAATAATTTGAACGATACCTGCTGCTTGCCTGCGAAGGGCATAAGGATCTTGCGAGCCTGTCGGAATGATGCCGATCGAGAAACAACCAACGATTGTATCGATTTTGTCCGCTAAGCTTACGATTGCTCCTGTTAATTCAGATGGAGCTAGATCTCCGGCAAAACGCGGCTGATAATGTTCATTAATGGCTTTCGCCACTGAAGCTCGCTCTCCTGCTTTAAGAGCATAATCTTCCCCCATAATGCCTTGCAGTTCAGGAAATTCATAAACCATTTGGGATACGAGATCGAATTTGCAAATATCAGCGGAGCGGCTAATGTCGCTGGACGTTTGCTCATCGATCAGCAAATGCTTGCTCAGAAGATCAGCTGTTGCACGAATGCGTCTTACTTTGTCAGCTACTGAGCCCAGTTCTTCGTGATATACGATGTTCTCAAGCTTCGATAGAGCATGTTCTATCGTCAGCTTATGATCTTCTTCATAAAAGAATTTGGCATCCGAAAGCCTTGCGCGCAGTACTTTCTCGTTACCTTTCGATACTAGCTCGATCGACTTAAGATCGCCGTTGCGAACCGTAACGAAAAACGGAAGAAGCTCACCTTCGCTGTTGAATACCGGGAAATACCGTTGATGCTCACGCATCGATGTAATAAGCACTTCCTGCGGAATGTGTAGAAATGCTGGGTCGAAGCCGCCAAACAATACGTTTGGATATTCAACTAAAAAAACAACCTCTTCAAGCAAATCTTCCTTGATTGCAATCTCCCAGCCTTTTTCTTTGGCTAGACGATCGATCTGAGCTACAATCAGCTCTTCACGTTCGCTAACATCAGCAAGAACATGCTGCTCGCGCAGGCGCTGAGCGTATTGAGCAGGTTCTTGTACAGTAGCATCATTGCCAAGGAAACGATGTCCGCGTGTTGTATTGCCAGTTTGTACCCCTGTAATTTCAAAAGGAATCACATCTTGACCAAATAGTGCAACCAACCAGCGGATCGGTCTAACAAACTTTAGCTCATGATTGCCCCAACGCATGTTTTTCGGGAAAGACATCGAAGTAATTAAGCTGAGCAAGCCATCTGGCAGTACCGCTGCTGTGTCTGTACCGATGCTGCTTTTGGTAGCATAAACATATTCAACGCCAGCTAGTTCTTGGAAATACAACTGTTCAGGCTCAACACCTTGGCTTCTAGCAAATCCAAGAGCAGCTTTGCTCCAATTGCCTTGGTCGTCTTGAGCAATTTTACGAGAAGGGCCTTTAGCTTCTTCATTCATATCCGTTTGCTTCTCAGCTACGTCGTTGATTAGAACAGCAATTCGGCGTGGTGTAGCATACACATTTACAGCGCCGTGTTCAATTCTTGAGTCCGAAAGCCACTTCACCATTTTATCCTTTAGCTGGTTCATCGCACCGCGCACGAAACGAGCAGGTACTTCCTCAAGTCCGATTTCAAGCAACAAATCTCTAGTCATGCTGCTCCACTCCTTTCTTCAGCAAAGGGAATCCAAGACGTTCTCTTTCCTCGTAGTATGTCGATGCGCAAGCACGCGCTAAATTTCTTACCCGTGTAATATAGCCCGTTCTTTCCGTTACGCTGATTGCGCCGCGCGCATCGAGCAGGTTAAAGGTGTGCGAGCATTTTAATACGTAATCGTACGCTGGAAACACAAGATGATGCTCCATCGTTTTTTGAGCTTCCTGCTCATACATGTTAAATAAAGAGAACAGCATTGCTGTATCCGATGTCTCGAATGTATATTTGGAATGCTCATACTCTGGTTGTTTGAAGACGTCACCGTATGTTACGCCTTCAACCCATTCCAAATCAAAAACATTCTCTTTTTGTTGAATATAAGAAGCCAAACGCTCCATACCATATGTGATCTCAACAGCGACAGGATTAGCATCAATGCCGCCAACCTGTTGGAAATAGGTGAATTGCGTAATTTCCATGCCGTCCAGCCATACTTCCCAGCCTAAACCCCAAGCGCCAAGAGTTGGCGATTCCCAGTTATCCTCAACGAAACGGATATCATGCTCAAGAGCATCAACGCCTAGCTGCTTCAAGCTTTCCAAATAAAGCTCCTGAATATTGTCAGGCGATGGCTTCAAAATAACTTGGAATTGATGATGCTGGTATAAACGGTTTGGGTTCTCGCCGTATCGACCGTCCGCTGGACGTCTTGATGGTTCCACATAAGCAACATTCCAAGGCTCAGGACCAATCGAGCGTAGAAACGTCATAGGGTTCATCGTTCCTGCACCCTTCTCAACGTCATAAGGCTGTACGAGAATACAATTTTGTTCAGCCCAGAACTGCTGCAAAGTCAAAATCATTTTTTGAAAATTCATAACTGACCCTCTCCTTCTTCCTCTGTTTTGTGTCCGTAAAAGCGAAGCAGGCAAAGGCGTTTATACGCAAAAAACTCCCGTCTCTACGCCTGCTCCCAGACGTAGGGACGAGAGTTGTTATCCCGCGGTTCCACCCTACTTGGTCAGCTCCTTAAGAGCAAACCCTCTTTGCTTGTATACGGCTCCGGAGTGCCTTTTCATCGTTTTGACCGTCTGGGCTTTCACTTTCCCCAGCTCGCTAACCAAGTCGGCTTAAAACGATTACTTTCTCCATCACTGCCCAATATTCATATTGCATTATTTTATGCTTCTTTATGCCAATTGTCAAACATAGTTCCTAGGTATCATAATAAAGCCGCTAATGTGCACGAATCTCATCTGTATTAGCCGTTTTTCCCTCACGTTTGCCGATAATATCTTTCATACCCGTATTCCCCATCATCAAAACACAAACTAATGCTAATCCTGCGGGCACAATAGACCAAACGAACGTGGTTGATACTGAATCTGACAAAGCGGCAACAATCTTCTCCATGACAGGAGCCGGTATATCCGCACGCTTCTCCGGTGATAACAGCTCACGTGCATTTTCCGTCATCGGAGCCGCTCCTTCTCCACCTGCAAAAGCATCAGTCATACCCTTTGTAAAGTGGTTGCGCTGAATAATGCCGAATACCGTAATCCCTACTGTCATGCCTAATGAACGAATGAAGGACATCGTAGATGTGGCGCTTCCTCTTTGCCGCATATCGAATCCATGAATGGAGGACATTCCAAGCACAGAGAATGAGAAGCCGATACCAAATCCAGTTAAGAACATATACACGGACAACATAAACCTTGTTGTTTCCGGCGTAATGGTGGATAGCAAGAAAATACCTATAATAAATATAACAGCTGAGATCATCATGACGCTGCGATAGGACATTTTGTTGACTAATAAACCACCGAGCTGCGCCGCAATAACTGATCCCAAGGTCATAGGCAGTAAAGTTAAACCTGCACTAACCGCTGTTCCGCCGAATACACCTTGGACAAACATCGGGATATATAAAGCTGCTGTAATAAACGCCGCTCCGTAGAGTAAGCCCGCTCCCGTACTTGCTGCAAACAGTCTTTGTTTGAACATATTAAACGAAATAATTGGTTCTGCTGCCTTGGTTTCCACGAAAAGAAATATGCCGAGTAAAACCGCAAAGCCAGCAAATAAACCAATAATTTGCGCTGAATCCCAAGCAAACTCAGTTCCACCGAGCTCGAGTGCAAACATGAGACAGACGATAGAGCCCACAAGTGTCGTTGCTCCCCACCAGTCGATCTTTTGCTTGGAATGAGAAAGCGACTCTTTGTAATAAATAACGATAAAAGCAAGTGCCACAAGACCAATGGGTACATTGATGTAAAAGATCCAGCGCCAATTGATATATTCCGTTAAGTATGCGCCTGCAAGCGGTCCAAACAAGCTTGAGGTACCAAATACAGCACCGAACAATCCACCCATTTTACCGCGTTTCTCTGCTGGAAAAATGTCAAATACGATTGCAAAGGCAATTGGCATCATCGCACCGCCGCCAATACCTTGAATAGCACGGTAAATGGTCAGCTGTGTTATCGATTCAGCCGTTCCGCAAAGAACAGAGCCGATTAGAAATAAAGAGATACCTAAAACGAAAAAACGTTTTCTCCCATACATGTCAGACAATTTCCCGAAAATCGGCATGCCTGCCATCTCTGTTACCAAATATGCAGATGTAACCCACACATATTTGTCCAAGCCGCCAAGATCGGATACAATCGTTGCCATTGCGGTCGATACAATCGTATTATCGATTGATGCGACCAGTATGCCAAGCAAAAGTCCGGCCACGACAAAGCCCAGTCTATTTTGTCCTGTAGACATCAGGTCAACCCCTCCAATTACTATGAATCTCAAACAACCTCATCTATCATAAATCAATTTCTTAGATGATGAAATCATGCAGAGGAATGAGCCTTCCCTCCGTCTTGAGACCGATAACAAACCAAAAGCATCCATTTCAAGAAATGAATTTCTTTACATCAATTTATCGAGCTGATCAAGAAAATTACGCGACTTCAACTGCATTCCTAAATGAGTATCTAACAGCTTACGCATAGCAATTTTAAGCTCTGCTTTTGTTTCAGGCTTCACTTGAATAGAACCAAGTCTTCTCATATCCATCCTGCGGAACAAACGAAGCAGCTTATAAGCGCCCTCCCCTAGCGAAACCGCATGAGGATCTTTGCCAGTACATCGTGAGCATAATATTCCACCCGCATAGGGAGAAAGTTTAAAAGGGCCTACAACGTTTCCGCAGCTTACACATTCATCAAGTGCAGGAGCATAACCAGACAAGTCCAAAATGCGCATTTCATAAAGATGAGAAACGATTTGCGGGTCTTTGCCTTCTTGAAGTGCTGAAAGACATGCTTTTAGCTGTTCAAAATGAAAGCCCGTTGCCTCGTCGTCCTGTATTGAACGATCCGTCAATTCTGCTACGTAAGAGGAATAAGCAGCCAAATCAAGCTTCTCACGCAAAACATGGTGAGATTCAATAATCTCACCATGATTAAGCGTGCCAAGCCCGCTGCTTCGGAAATAAACAAACTCTCCATATGTAAACGGCTGCGCGAGCGAAGAATGTTTGCTTTTCACCTTTTTCGCTCCGCGTATAAGTACACCCGCTTTTCCATTTGTCTTCGTCAGCAGTGTAACAATTTTATTGCCTTCCCCGTAATCCATGCTTCGCAGCACAATTCCCTCGACACGATACAACATAATGCAAACTCTCCCCTGAAAGCAGAAACGTATGTTTACCGTCCCATGGCGGCAAACATACGTTTAGCTGTTAAAAACACAAAAGCTCTATACTTGATCAACCGATTCAAATAATGCCATTGATACGTTAGACAGATGTGTCCTCGAGGTCCAGCTCGGCAAGCTCATCCTGATTTCCTACTAACGCATCGGAGCTGCCTTCTGCTCCGTATTGGTGTATTTCCTTGTATAACATGAAAGACTCGACATCCCCGGTCAACGTAAAATACTTCCACGAAAAATTCCGCATACGTATTCATCCCTTTCCGTCCCCTGAAATGCTGCTTCAGACGTTAATAGGATGCGATAAACTGTTCATGTCTATCCTTAACAAAATACGTCAATTATGCTTATTCGTTCCGGTAACCAAGATCCTTCAGCACACGCTCCTGATTGCGCCAATCCTTCTTCACCTTTACCCAAAGCTCAAGAAAGATGCGTGAGCCAAGGAGCGCTTCGATATCTTTTCGCGCTTGTTTGCCAACTTCCTTCAGCAGATCGCCTTTTTTGCCAATGATGATCCCCTTCTGAGAATCACGCTCTACAAAAATAACAGCGCCGATATAGACGACTCCATTTTCCTTTACGCGCATATCCTCAATGGTCACTGCGATTGAATGCGGAATCTCTTCACGCGTCATATGCAATATTTTCTCGCGAATAAGCTCCGAACAAACAAATTGCTCAGGGTGATCAGTAATTTGATCAGCTGGATAATACTGTGGTCCTTCTGGCAAATAACGAGTCAGCTGTTCAAGCAAGGTTTCCACATTATTGCCCTTAAGCGCTGAAATTGGGATAATTTCCGCAAATTCATGCAATGCATTATATTGGGTAATCATCGGCAGAAGCTGTTCAGGCTCTACTTTATCGATTTTGTTCATTACTAGGAAAACAGGTGTTTTCACTTTTTTCAGCTGTTCAATAATAAAACGGTCACCGCCGCCAAGTCCCTCTGACGCATCGATTAGAAAGAGCGCTGCTTCCACTTCACGAAGTGCGCTTTCCGCGGTTTGCATCATATAATTCCCAAGCTTGGATTGTGGTTTATGAATACCAGGTGTATCAAGAAACACGATTTGTGTGTCATTTGTCGTATAAACACCATGAATTTTATTCCGTGTCGTTTGCGGCTTATCTGACATAATCGCAATTTTTTGACCGATAAGATGGTTCATCAGCGTTGATTTACCAACATTTGGCCTGCCGATTATAGCTACGAAACCGGACCGAAATTTTTTGTTGCTGCGTTCATTTGATGTTTTTTGATTCATATTCTTGTTTAACGCTCCCTATTATCTAATGAAGCCGGCGTGAAGGCACCCGGCAATATGCCTGAAACGGTTGAGATCGTCCATTGACCTTTTAAATTCCCCATAATGACAGGCATTTCTGGCGGACATAGCTCAACTAGAACTTGGCGGCAAACGCCGCATGGCGCGATTGGAGAATCCGTATCGCCAATAACAGCTATTGCTTGGAATTGTCCTGGTCGCTTTCCATCCGCTACTGCGCGATATAATGCGGTACGCTCCGCACAGTTTGTTGGACTGTAAGCTGCGTTCTCTATGTTGCAACCATAATGGACTTGGCCCTCATCGTCAAGCAGTGCTGCTCCAACTTGGAAATTTGAATAAGGAACGTATGCTCTTGACATCGCTTCCTTAGCCGCATTCATTAGCGAAGTATAAGACTCCGACAATCCTTCAAAAACCAACATAAATATCCCGCCATTCCCCGTTTTTTAATCCATTATTAAATGCCATAAGGGCGGCCCAAGTATGAGCAGCCCTATAATTGCAGAAATTGCAGCAGCAACTAACACCGCCCCAGCAGCAACATCCTTAGCAGCTTTAGCTACTGGATGAATATTGGGGCTTGCTAGATCAACCGCCTGTTCAATTGCCGTGTTTATCATTTCAGCACTTATCACGAGGGCGATCGCCATTAAAATAATCGCCCATTCAAGCGGCTTAAGTGATAGCATAAATCCTAAACAGCACACCACTGCGGCGGCAATTGCGTGAAACCGCATATGACTTTGAGTCCGAAGAGCAAAACCTATGCCGGATATTGCAACTGCGAAACTAGATATAACTTTTCGCATTAACGAGTTAAGCCAGCCTGCTGCAAAATCGCTTCTTGCTTAGCGGTCATTTCGGCTTCGGTTTCATCATCCTGATGGTCGTAACCGATCAAATGCAAAAAACCATGTACAAACAAAAAGCCGATTTCGCGTTCCAAGGAATGACCGTACTCCTCGCTTTGAGCAAGAGCCGTATCCACGCTTATTATAATATCGCCAAGCATACCTGATATCGGGTCCTTCTCATCCTCGCTGTCCACTTCAAAAATAATATCAAGCTCATCCACGCCATCTTCTTGCATAGCAAATGACAATACATCGGTTGGACGATCAATTCCGCGATATTCACGATTCAGCTGATGAATTTCCTCATCGTTTGTGAATGTTAAAGACACCTCACCATCGGAAATGCCTTCCGCTTCACCAGCCAATTGCAGCAATTGCTCTATTTTTGTAATCCAATCCTCGGGTATTTCCAGCTTTCCCTGCTCATTGCTCCAACCGAGTTGCAAGCTCATGACAAACGCTCCTTTGTTTTCACATCATCCGGATATTCAATACGTGAATGGAAGATGCCAATTACGCTTTCCTTAAGTGAATGCGCAATTTTGTCCAGCTCCTTCAACGTTAAATCACATTCATTGTATTGATTGTCATCCAGCCTGCTTTTAATAATTTTGTTAATCATTGCTTCTACCTGCTCTACTGTCGGGTTGCGAAGGCTGCGAACCGCTGCTTCCACGCAATCAGCAATGCCAACAACAGCCGCTTCCTTTGACTGTGCCTTCGGACCAGGATACCTAAAATCATCTTCCGTAAACGCAGGTTCGACACCTTGTTCTTCTGCTTGTTTTATCGCTTTGTAATAAAAGAATTTCAGCGATGTTGTTCCATGGTGCTGCTCTGCAATATCGCGAATCGGCTTAGGGATATTATGCCCTTTAAGCATATCGACGCCGTCTCTCGCATGAGCAACAATGATTGATTTGCTTAACTTAGGATCAATCGTATCATGCGGATTTTCAATATTGGATTGGTTTTCGATAAAATAATTCGGCCGCTTCGTCTTTCCAATATCGTGGTAAAACGAGCCAACCCTACATAATAAGCCGTCTGCCCCAATTGCTTCTGCTGCCGCTTCTGACAAATTGCCCACCATTACGCTATGGTGATAGGTACCCGGCGTTTCAGTCAACAGCTTGCGAAGCAGCGGGTGATTGGGATTCGAAAGCTCTACAAGCTTAAGCGCAGATAAAATTCCGAATGTAACTTCAAAGAACGGCATCAGTCCAATGACGAGCACCGCAGTAATCAAACCGCTAGCAAACGCAAAAGCAACAGAATAGATGAAATGAGCCCGTTCCAGCTGCTCAGACAGCAGTAAAATGGATAAAACAGACAAGGAGCCGAATAAGCTCACCATTATTCCGGCCTTCAATATTGTTGATCGCTGACTCGCTCTATGAATCGAGAAGATGGCAGCAAACGAAACGACAATAATGACAAAGCCGTATTGGAAATCAAAAATTTGATGCTGGCTCGTGTTCAATATAATACTGCCCATTATTGCAAATATTATGGAGCTGATCATGGCTAGATGCATATCTAACAGCAAGGTAATCAGCATCGTCCCGAGAGCAGCAGGAGCCAAATAACCCGCATAAGGGGCAGCATCCGTCTGCGTCAACGAAGTAATCTCCATCGTTATAATATTGATCAGAAAGATGAGCCACAACATCAAAAGAGAAGAGTTGTTATATTTGGGCTTAATCCCATTAATACTTCCAGACTGATGCAAATACGCGTAAATGACGACGATAAACATCACAGACATGATTAGCAATCCGAACTGCGGCCAATAAGTCTTACGATCCTGCAGCAGGGAAGAATCAACGAGCAGCTTGTACAATTCAGGCGTAATCGTCTGACCGCGCTTCACGATCAGCTCACCTTCTTTAATTACGACAGGCGGCGTGTTTTGCTTAGCCTGCACTTTAGCCTCGTCCGTCGCTTCCTTATCCAGAAACTTGTTTGGCATGATGGCAAATCTCGCAAGCTCTTGCACAATTTCTCTGCTTGTCCGGCTGGATAGCGAGCTGGCATTAACAAGTTCCGCAACCTGTGTTCGAGCGGTTTCCGCATCACGAAGCTGTTCTACTGTCAGTTTACGCACAATATCCCGAGCTACATCGCGCATCTCGGTTAGCGTTTCTGCTGTTAGATTGGGCATCTTGTAAAAGGTTTCTTCCGGAATGGTGTATTGCTGCTCCTTCGCAATAAGCGCCATTTCCTCAAGCAGCGTGTTGTTATACGTTCCACGGCCCTTATTCAGCTTAACAAAGGTATCAATATACTCCGAATAACGGCCTGGGATTTCATTGCGATAAATATCAATCTTATTTTGCAAGGTTACTTGGTCGTCCTGATTCAGCTGCTCTATTCGAACAAAGATTTGGTCAACTAGCACCTCGTTGCGTAGCGGTACTATCGAATAGATGACATCGACTTTCTCGGCTGCATCCTCTTCCGCTTGTCTAGTCGCCTTCTCGTCTTTAATTTGGAAGGGCGCTTTGATATCCTTCTCGCTTACAGCGCCCTCCTGAATATCATAGGTTTCAGGAACGAGATGCGGAGCTAAGCTGAAATAGAATAGCAGCACAAACATCAACATCAGCACCCAGCGAACGGCTGCACTCTGCTTCCAACCCGCCGTTTTGGACGGCCGCAAGTTCCCTTGTTTTCCGGTCTGGTTTTGGTTCATGCAGCAGACATCCCTTTCTAGGCTTTGTTTTCAGCATCCCAGTTGTAGGCAACAATAATCTTTTGAACGAGCGAATGACGAACGACGTCCTGCTCTGAGAAAAGGATGATGCCAATTTCCTCTATGTCTCTCAGAATCCGCTGAGCTTCAATTAAGCCGGAGTTTTTGCCCCGCGGCAAATCGATTTGCGTAACGTCTCCCGTTATAACCATTTTAGAACTAAATCCTAGTCTTGTTAGAAACATTTTCATTTGCTCAGGCGTCGTATTTTGTGCTTCATCCAAAATAATAAACGCATCGTCAAGCGTTCTGCCGCGCATATAAGCAAGCGGAGCAATTTCAATCATACCGCGCTCAAGCGCTTTGACCGTCTGATCAGGTCCAAGCACATCATGCAGTGCATCATACAAAGGACGAAGATAAGGATCGACCTTCTCCTGCAAATCGCCTGGCAAAAAGCCGAGATTTTCTCCCGCTTCTACGGCAGGTCTCGTAAGAACAATTCTTTTTACCGAGCCTTCCTTCAAAGCAGCGACAGCGAGCACAACGGCCAAATATGTCTTACCTGTTCCGGCTGGACCTATTCCAAACACGATATCCTTCTTGCGGATCGTCTTCACATAATGGCGTTGACCGATCGTCTTTACCCGAATCGGCTTACCACGGAAGGTAGTTGTAATTTCTTTCTTAAACAAGTCCAACAGCTCTTCTGCCTGCATCGATCTGGCGAGCTCAAGTGCATATGCAACATCACGCTCTGATGGCTTATAGCCCCCGCGAACGAGCTGTAAGAGCACATTGTATAGTTGTTCTAACGAATCAACCTCTTCTACAGGACCTGATATGACAATTTCCGCTTCACGCGATGTAATCAAAGACTCTACTTGCGCTTGAATGAGACGTAAAAAATTATCCTGTGGTCCGAATACTCCAAGCCCTTCCGCTGCGTTGCCGAGCGGTATCTTTACTACTTTCGTTTCAATTTGCAACAATCCTCATTCTCCCTGCATATGGACTAGTGGCATTTCCTTAACGATAGATTGCTCGACTTCAAAAAGAACTTTCATATAAACTTTACCATTGTCCGCCTTTTCATGCAAAACAATTTCATCGCGGATGACTGCATCGCTGCCTGTTTTAAGCAGCAATTTGGCTTTAGCCTGCAGAATGCCGACGTTCTTCGCTTCTTCTTCGGTAAGCGTGCGGTCTTCCATACGGGTTTCCATTATGGTCTCCTTCATTCTACCAATTGGAAGAGACCAATTGCGCCAGGAAACCTTCTCCTCATGCTTAATCGATTCGGATTTTCCGAAAGCAGAATCACCGTACCCGCTAAGCTGAAGCGCTCTCGAGCCGATGACTGCAAACCATTTCGTCTCTTTATCTCCAGTATACACCTTAACCTGTTGAACAAGCGGTGAAGAAATTTCAAATTCGTACCAAACAAGCCCACGAACATTGCCCTTGGCAACGACAGTGCGCGAATTCATTTCTCCCCCAATCGTTCCCGAGATCAAAATTTGGTCTTTTTTTACCTTCGTATTTTTTCGAACGACGGGCCGTCCCGCCTCCGCTATAATTTCGGTAACTACAGCATCATCAGATGCGACCAAATGTCGAGGTGTATTCAAGGAAGCCTTATCCGGTATGGTTGATTCAACCACTTGAATAATAACCTTTGTCCCCTTTTTCTCCACACCAACCCAGGTTGAGCCTGGAAGCTTGCGAACAAGCTGCTTGGACAGCACATCAGCATCGGTTAAACGGAAAGACCACTGCATAGGATATAAGCCTTCCTCTTTGGCAGCAGCCCTTATTTGATCCTCCGTCAGCTTGACATTGCCTTGCACTTCGATGCTCCATACGAGCGAGGACAGCATAAAGATAATCGCAAAAAACAACACGATGCCAGCCGCAAACAGCTTTCTGCGCTCTGCTTTGACAAGCAGAAAAGGCAATCCTTTGCGCTTCGTAACATGAACACGACAGCCTGTCTCTTTTAAATACGGACGAAGGCCAAAAAAATCACTGATTGACAGCTCACATTCAAGCAAGCCGCTGCTTGTCCATCTGATGGAAGACAGCTGCAAGCCGCCAGCCAGGGCTCGGTTGACGAGCTGCTCAGGTTGTCCCCCCCGAATATGAATGGTGACCATACCCTTTAACCAATTTGAACCTTGTCCGCTCACGTCCATTCCCCTCCATTACCTCAGCTATTAATATAGAAAATCGCCTTATCTATTTCATGGAATCAATTGAATATTCGTAATTTGTCCCTCAATAAACACTTCTTCTGTCCAAATGGTGCGGATAACTAGAGAGCTTCCCGTAACCTCCAACTGGCCTTTGCTTAGCGCGAGTCTCAATCGCTCACTAGAGAAATGAACAACACCACGATGGTTCTCGATATATAATTGGCAGTCTCCAATCATGGTTAATCGCGGCAAATCAAATACGACATCATGCGGCATATCAAGCAGCTCTGCTGTCATTTTGCGAAATCTCTTTTTTATGTGGCGCATGTACGATTCTTTGCCTCCTTCAAGGTTTGCTAAAAGTAAAGCAAAGGAATGGCGATTTTCATGTACTGTACCAAAATATGCGAACCGCTCGATAATTATGGCTCCAAAATAAAAAAACCGCCTAAGCGCAGCGCTTAGGCGGTTTAAATTTATTTTCGAAAAGGTTTTTTCGAGCGCGGCGGTCCCAATACTTCGGCCCAAATAACTGCTTTCCGCAAGTCATCGGATCGAATGGATGCTGCATTGATGCCCTGGCTTCCATAATTGCGCTGTGCTGCAGCCTGTGCTGTTTCTTTGTTAGCTGCTGCTCTTTGAAGCGCACGCTGCAGAGAAGCTGTTTGCGGCGCTTCTGAGCTCTCTCTGCTAGAACGTGTCGAATTCATATCAGAAGAACGCTCAACGTCAGTTACAGAGCGATAAACCGTTCCTCCAGCTGCCTGCGGCGGTTGCGGTTGCGGGCGCTCTACCTCTCGCTCCTGTTCTCCGGACTGCGGGAACAATGAACGCGGCAGCCCTCCGCCGCCAAAGTCAGGCATTTGACCAGGCTTCTTCTTCGCGCCGGATTTGCCGAATACCGAAGCCAGCGCACCCAATATAACGACTACGATAAATATGTTATTCATCAGAAATTCTATAATCTTCAACTTGCCTTCACCTCCAAGGCTCAGTTACGTTGATCCAACTTGATCCAACCAAATAACTGGGCCATCGACTTTATCGGCCGTCTTTAATGTCTGTAGAACTGTCCTGCTTGCCGATAGAGCTGCGCATATGGGTATCCGCTTCGATGTTTTTCAAGTTCATATAGTCCATAACGCCAATTTTCCCGTTTCTAAGCGCTTCAGCCATGGCAAGTGGAACTTGTGATTCCGACTCTACTACGCGCGCTTCCATCTCAACGACTTTTGCTTTCATTTCCTGTTCGTGAGCAACGGCCATCGCACGGCGCTCCTCGGCTTTTGCTTGAGCGATTTTTTTGTCCGCTTCCGCTTGTTCCGTTTGAAGATGTGCACCAATGTTTTTGCCTACATCAACGTCCGCGATATCGATCGACAATATTTCAAACGCTGTACCTGCGTCAAGCCCTTTGCCAAGCACAGTGCGAGAGATCATGTCCGGGTTTTCCAAAACGTCTTTATGTGAGCCAGCAGAACCTACAGTCGTTACAATCCCTTCACCAACACGAGCAATAATTGTTTCTTCACCAGCACCACCGACTAGGCGTTCAATGTTGGCACGAACCGTAACACGAGCTTTTACTTTCACTTCAATACCATCCTTCGCAACCGCAGCTACGATTGGTGTTTCAATGACGCGCGGATTAACGCTCATTTGTACGGCTTGTAGTACATCACGACCAGCCAAATCGATAGCCGCCGCACGTTCGAATATAAGTGGAATGTTCGCACGTTGCGCTGCAATCAGCGCATTGACAACCCGATCGACGTTACCGCCTGCCAAGAAGTGACTCTCAAGCTGGTTTATGTTAAGTCCCAGCCCTGCTTTTGTTGCCTTAATTAACGGGTTGACGATTCTGCTTGGTACGACGCGGCGAAGACGCATGGCAACAAGCGTAATAATTCCAACTCTAACGCCCGATGCTAATGCAGATACCCACAGCATAATCGGGAAAAAGCTTAAGAATACGGACAGTACGATAATAACAACGACAGCCAAAATTAAAAAAGATACGATAGGATCCATTTGTTCCAACCTCCATTTGTATATTCGTTTTCTCTATTTTGTTACTTCTTTGACAACGACCCAAGTACCTTCCGCTTTAATGACTGTCACCGTTCGGTTCGTATCGATAAACTCACCAGAGGTAACGACATCAATTCGCTTGTCATTCATAACAATTGTTCCTGCTGGTCTAAGCGGAGTAATTGTTGTCCCTTGCAATCCGAGCAGTGAATCCTTTATATCCGCAGAAACAAAACCTTGCTCCGTTGTCAGCTTCTCGCGCAATATAAATTTGTTCCAAATACCTCTGGATTTGTTCATTCTAATAAAAATAACGATTAGAATGGTGGCAACAACTAACGCAATGACGATCGATATAAAAGCCGTCATTGGGTCTGAAGCAGCGGTAACGACTCCTGCTACCAACGCAGCACTGCCGAGCAAGCCCAAAATCCCAAAGCTTGGTACAAACACTTCGATTATGAGCAAGGCTATTCCAATTACAAACAGCACGACCGACTCCATTCCAGCAAATCCAGCAACATAGTGGCCAAAGAAATAAAGGGCAAACGATAATATTCCGACAACGCCCGGTACTCCAAAGCCTGGAATGATCATTTCAATAACGATACCTGCAATGCCAAGTATGAGCAAAATCGTCATAACGATTGGATTGAGCAGCCATCTAGCTACATTTTCCGCAAGTGACGGAACAACCTCAATTTGTGTTCTGCCTTCCAAGCCCAGCCATTTGACTGCTTCATCAACGTTCGCTGCTGTATGCTCAGAGTATCCGACTTTCTCAGCTTCACTTGCTGACAGGGTAAGAATTTCTCCCTTCAGCTTATCTCTGCCAAGCTTGTCTTTCAGCTCCACTGTTGCATTCGGATCCGCCATAGCGACAGCGATATTCTTATCGCGACCCTGTAATCCTGCAGACTCGCTCATTTCAGAGGTCCAATAGGAAATCGTTTTGGGATTATCCTCTAAAGTTCCCGAGCCATTCACCACTGCAGCTGCACCTATCGTGCTGCCTGGCTGCATAATAATATTGTCAGCATTCAAAGCAATATAAGTGCCTGCTGATACTGCTTTCCCCTCAACAAAAGCCGTAGTAGGAATAGCGCTCTCCCTTATAAGATGACCAATTTCCTCTGCGTTTACGACTTTGCCGCCAAGCGTATTAATAACGAGAATCACATGCTCAGCTTTTGCTTCCTCAGCTTCTTTAAAGGCTCTCTCCAAAAAGGATTGAAGCCCCGATTCCACCGTTTGTTTAACGGGAATCACATACACTGCTGGGCCAACTTCATTTGCTGCCTTTGCTTTCTCCCCCGGTGAACCAAATAATGCTGCAAGCGTCACCATTAACACCGCTGCGATCAATGCGATTGGAGTGGCGGACATACTTCTTCGCCATCGATTCATGTGCAAGAAGGTTCCTCCTTTTTTTCGTGTTTGCTTTCTACTACGTTTGACAAATGAAAACGTTTCAGGCAGCCTTCTCCATATCATACCATTTACACTTGAAACGTACAAAAAAACACCCCCGTTAAGGGGTGTTTTGTGAGTCCGTATGTTTAGTTAGTTGAGATGTTGCTGAACGAGCTGATTTACTAGTTTACCGTCAGCGCGTCCTTTTGTTTTAGGCAAAAGGGCACTCATAACTTTTCCCATATCGGCTTTGGAAGAAGCACCGAGTTCATGGATGGTCTGCGTTACTATCTCTTGAATCTCTTCTTCAGTCAGCTGTTCGGGAAGGTATTGACTAATAATTTCAATTTCGACCACAAGACCCGCTACTAAATCATCGCGGCTGGCTTTTTTAAATTCTTGGAGGGAATCTTTACGTTGTTTGATTTCGCGACTCAATATATCAAGCACTTCGTTATCGTCCAATGGACGCTTGAGATCGATTTCCAAGTTTTTCACTGACGCGCGCATCATACGAATAACGGAAAGTTTAAACTTGTCCTGATTCTTCATGGCTTGCTTCATATCATCGGTCAATCTTTCGCTCAGGTTCATTATGGAAGGATCCTCCTAAAACTTTCTCTTGCGCGCAGCCTCAGACTTCTTCTTGCGCTTTACACTTGGCTTTTCATAATGCTTGCGTTTTTTCACCTCAGCTAGAACACCATCTTTAGCGATGGAACGTTTAAAGCGGCGAAGCGCAGCATCAATAGTTTCGTTTTTGCGAACTTTAGTTTCAGACACCAGTTTTCCCTCCCTCCGAAACAGACCGTCCAGAGCTATAACACGGTTTATCAAATTTCATTATATGTCAAACCAAAAGGCAGTGTCAACTTTAGTTATCTACAACCCGAGAAGAAAGTTTCGTTCCCCCCAATACATGGATATGCAGATGATAAACAAGCTGTCCTCCGTCGGCATTAACATTGTTGACCAGTCGATAGCCTGACTCCGCAATTCCTTGTTCCTTTGCGATTTGACGAGCTACCGCGAACATCTCGGCTATAACCTCGTCATCTTCATCGGTAACATCATTCATCGTTGCGATATGCTTCTTAGGAATGATAAGAATATGTACAGGAGCAGCTGGCTGTATATCGTGGAATGCGAGAATTCTGTCATTCTCAAATACCTTCTTCGAAGGTATTGCACCCTCGATTAATTTACAGAAAATACAGTCCATAGGTTTCACCCCCTATTCGCTTTCCTTACCATATCATACCGAAATTTTAGCCGCTCGTCCAATCATTAAAGATAACCCGCAAAAACTTCGAAGACACCCTTCCAAAAAAGCGACAGAATCCATGCTGCTACTTCGAAATCTCAGCTGATTTTTCCTTCATAACAGCCTGCATCTGTTCAACAAGCTGAGCCCATTCAAGCCCGCTGGACAATCGAATAATTGCAATACGGCTCTCACCGATATTTGCATTAAAACCACTCATAATACCTGATATGGTTTCAAACGCACTTTTTAATCCCTGAATGTACGCGGCATCGGTTTCGTTCAGAGCACCATCATAGTGACCAATCGTTTGCAAGCCTTTGTCGACATCAGTTACATAGGCTGAGGTAAGCTCTTTATTGATTTTTTCCGGCTCTGCATTCACGCTTGCTGCTTCTGCAGTAAATTCCACCAAAGCATGGCCGCTCGCAGCTGCTTGACCTGAAAGAAATGCAATGGCATACCGTTCGTCTAAAGTTTTACTTTGAAGCAAAGCATCCAGCTGCGGAAGCATTTTTTCTATATAATCTTTAGAACCAATCGCTGCTTTAAATATTTTTTGGCCTTTTACATAATTGTTTTCTTGTTTATTTTGTAAAAATTGCGAGTACAAAAAAACATTGCCGATTAAGCTGAATACAAGAATAACGAGAGTTATCGGCAGCGCGATAGAGCGTTTGCCCGTTTGCTGTGGTTCCAACTTCACAGCCTCCTTTTAGATTTGGTTTGTTCTCTTAAGGTGAACGGATTGACCCCCGTCAAAGAAAAAGACATGGCTCTCATCCACTTTTCTCCCGAGAACAGATTCGATTGCTTCGGCATACAGCTCCAGCTGGAAACGATGCCGCTCCGCTGCTTCCACCCATTGCTCCTTATAAATTCGATCCGTCTTATAATCGAGCAGTACGACGCCAGCAGCATCCTCGAACAAACAGTCTATTACCCCTTGAATCAATATCGGCTCATCTAGATCTGAATTCGGATAAACACGTTTAGCAGGGAACATGCAGCTGAACGGAACCTCTCTTCGCACCCAGTTAGCGTTTAACAACCGCTGTCCCAGCTCGCTTCGGAAAAAAGCTGCGACGTTCGGCAAATCAATTGCCTCCGATTGCTTTACTGTTAATAAGCGCTGCTCAATCATATGATCAAGCGTTTGTTTAAGCATCGGTTCATCTATTTCTTCTGTGAGGGAGACAAGCTGCATAAGCAAATGATTAACAGAGCCCTTCTCAGCTGCTGTAAGCGACTTTTCCTCCATAAAGGCTGGACGGCGCAGTCGGAACGTATACGATGCTTCTGGAGCAGTTGCAGCTTCTTGAAGATGTGTATTCGCCTGATGCTGATTCAGCTCGTCTAATGGAACCGCATCCTCCTGCTCCTCCGAATACAGCCTCTTCATTTCCGTAACCGATGTTTTGGCAGCGAGTGCCGCCGCTTCTTGATGCGGATAATGCCATTCCAACCGCTCACGCAGCTCATCATCTGCTTCTACATGCTCAAGAAGCGATAGTGAAGTAACCGCTTGAAGCCGCTCTTCCTTGTCCTGGTCCTGCAGCTCCGTCTCTGACGCCGCTGCGGCTTCAGTGCCGAATATAGAAGCTGAAACAACACCAGCATGCCAGTTCGGAGCATTGTAGTCAGCCAGCTGACTGTCATTGATTTGCCTAGCCGCTAGCGGACCTAGCCAATCGATAAACGAGCGTGCTGCAGCAACCCGGAAATCAGACATTTTACCTGAAGCATCGACGGAAGAAAGCCATCGCTTAAGCTTGGCTTCGGCATCCGCTACAGTCGCGACGAGAAACATTTTTTCTTTTGGCCGGGTTAGCGCAACATACAAAATACGCATTTCCTCTGCTAGCATTTCTTTACGCATGGCTCTTCGGATAGCCAAATAAGGAAGTGTAGGATAACTAATGCGAAGAGCAGGATCAACAAAACGAGGCCCGAAACCGAGCTCTTTGTGTTTCAAGAACGCACTTCGCACATCCTGCTGATTGAACAGCTTGCCTAGACCTGCTACGAATACAACCGGAAATTCAAGCCCCTTGCTCTTATGAATGGACATGATGCGAACGACATCCTCTTGTTCGCCGAGCGCTCTTGCAGTACCCAAGTCGCCGCCGCTATCGCGCATACGTTCGATAAATCTTAGAAATCGAAACAAACCGCGGAACGAGGTCGCTTCATACTGCCGAGCCCGGTCATGCAGCGCACGCAAATTCGCTTGACGCTGCGTCCCTCCTGGCAAGCCGCCTACAAAATCGTAATACCCGGTCTCGCGGTAGATTTCCCATAGCAAATTAGCAAGCGAGCCCTGCCTTGCTTCCTCACGCCAGCGATCCAAGCTGTCCAAGAAAAGCGAAAGCTTCCTGCGCGTGTCCTCATCCATAAACAAATCGCCTGCTGCTTGAAGGACCGCATCATAATACGTTGATTTCGCAGATTGGATGCGTATTCTTGCAAGTTCCTCACCGTTTAATGCAAATAATGGCGATCGCAATGCAGCCGCAAGCGGAATATCCTGATACGGATTATCGATAACTCTTAACAAGGAAAGCATCGTCTCGACTTCTGTCGCTTCAAAATAGCCGCTGCTCAGCTCCGCATAAGCAGGAATACCGCTTCCTTGCAGTTCCTCTATGATAATTGGCGCCCACTGCTGAGTCGCCCTTAACAAGATAACGACATCCCGCCATTGCATAGGTCGATTCTCACGCCGTTTGCCATCATAAACCTGGAATCCGCTGTCGATAAGAGATTGCAGCTGCTGAGCGATCCAGCGCGCCTCCAACTGCGCCGCCTTTAGCTCGGAAGCTGATTCGAGGAGCGTTCCATTTTCTCCTTGCTCTCCCTCACCCTGTCCCTCTGATGACTCTGAGTTATCGGCATCAGCTGTCTCTTCGTCATCTGCATCCGCTTTATTCAACACGGCAAACTCAACTTGACAACGATCGGCTGGCACTGGATCTGGGTAGGTAGCGCCACAAACGAGTTCTGCTCGCTCATCGTAATCCATTTCAGCTACCGTCTCGCGCATGATGGCGCGGAAAACCGCATTCACGCCATCAACAACTTCCGATCGACTGCGAAAGTTGCGCGCCAAATCGATGCGCAGAGCGTGGGACTCATCTGTTTCCGATCGCTTGTTCATCTCATGACGAGACAGGTACGATTTATATTTTTGCAAAAACAGCTTCGGTTCAGCAAGGCGGAAGCCGTAAATGCTTTGCTTAACATCGCCAACCATAAACCGGTTGCCAGCACCTGGCCGTTCAATTAACGAAACGATTGCTTCCTGCACCATATTCGTATCTTGATATTCATCAAGCAATATTTCATCGAATTGCTGCTGGAATTCAATCGCTGCAATCGAAGGCAGCATTTGTTCAGGTGTAGAAGACGGATCACGCAAAATACGTAAGCAATAATGCTCCAAATCACCAAAATCGAGCATCCCTTTCGCGCGTTTAGCCGCTTCATAGCCTTGACCAAATTCGATAACAAGCTCGGATAATGCCTTCATCAGAGGAGCAAGCTCCTGAAGCTCTTCCAAAAACTGCTCCGCAGATCTGCCAAATAACTCATCAGAAAGTGAAGTGATCAGCTTCTTTGCTTGATCGCGCAGCTCCTTCGCCTGCTCCTGAAGGGACTTGTCATATTCATCGCCGCGCATCGCCTTCAGCTTGCCGAATTCGATGGACTGAAAAGGTGCTATCCAACATTCCCAGGGCATGGAATGTACCAGTTCCGAGAGACTGCTAATGATTTGCAAATCATCATCAAAGGTAGCCGCATAAGGTGCTGGGCCAGCAGGTTGTCGCGTTAGCTCTAAGGCTTGGTGCAGCAGCGAGCTCGCTCCTTCTAAAGCCATCTCAATATCGCCTATTAAACTGACAACCCACGTACTGTTTTGCAGCGCTGCGACATCCGCCATATTAAAGGCATCTGCGGTTTGCCTAAGCCAATATTCAGGCCATGGATGGCTTTGCGCAAAGTCGAACAATTGTTGAACCAGCCGATACAAAGGCTCATCGCCGCGCTCACCGCCATAACGATCGGCAAGCCTTAGAAAAGCGCCGTTATCGCCAGCCCCTTCATACTTTTGCTCAAATAGCTGATCGAGAACGTCAAGGCGCATTAGCTCACTTTCGGTCTCGTTTGCAATACGAAAGCCAGGATCAAGCCCGATTAACGGATAGTAACGCCTAATGACGTCCATACAAAACGAGTGTAGTGTCGTAATCGATGCTCTATTCATTAGGGCGAGTTGCCTTCGCAAATGCTCCGAATCGGGTTGCTTTTCCAATTCAAGCTCTAAAGCGTTTCGAATCCTATCCTTCATTTCCGCTGCAGCCGCCTTCGTAAAGGTTGCAACGAGCAGACGGTCAACATCGGCGTTCGCTGATATTTTACGGATGATTCGCTCAACGAGAACGGCTGTTTTACCAGAACCCGCTGCAGCAGCTACAAGGATGTTCGAGCCGCTTGTAACGATTGCATCCCATTGATCATCGGTCCATGTACTATTTTCCGGCTTGGGCGAATCCTTTGCAGTGTGCATCATCCATTACTCCCCCTCTAGCTGCTGCCATATATGTTCCTTAGAAGGTTTGCTCAGCTTCCTATACTCATTTCCGTCGAACTGAGCATCAAACTGACAAACCGCTTTATAATCGCAATACTGGCAAGGTGTTTTTGTTCCGATACGATAAGGCTCAATTGAAACATCACCTGACTGTATCGAGCTGCCAATTCGGCTGATTGTATTTCTAACAGAATGGCGAAGCACGTCCCATTGTTCATTCGAGACGACCGAAGAGCTGCTATAAAAGCTTCCATCCCGCTTCAAAGCAACGGGCAGCAGCTCTGAATAGCCAGTGTCCAGCTCATCGTCCATCAGTCTAACGGTTTCCGAATCAGCCGTAACCAGTCCACGCATTTTGAATCGCTTTAAGAGCTGACCGTTTGCTTCAGAAGGGCTAATGCTGTTGGTCAGCGCCAGAATTGGATTATGCACATGAAAATAAAGTACACCGGCCGGAGAAGCAGGTCGACCAAGCCATGCCGATGCATGTGTAACCAGTACATCCAAATAAGTCAGCATCTGCAGGGAAAGCCCATGGGCAACTTCTTCAAGTCTTAGATGCGTCGAGCTCGATTTGTAATCAAGCACGCGCAGCAGCAGACCTTCCTCCGTTTCTGCAGCATCAACACGGTCGATCCTGCCGATAATCTCTATCTCACCGCCCGCCTCAAGCGGAATGCGGAGTGCAGGCAGCTTCCCATCAGGGCCAAAATCGACCTCGGTGCCTACGGGATGGAATTGCGCCCTTCGCGCATGTTCACCCAGCATAAGCGCTGCTTGGCCAACAATTTCCTTCAGCTTGCGAGCGATATATTGAAAACGACTGCTGCTTAACAAGATTTGGG
The DNA here is from genome assembly GCF_050467785.1 of Paenibacillus sp. NRS-1760. Classification (NCBI taxonomy): domain Bacteria; kingdom Bacillati; phylum Bacillota; class Bacilli; order Caryophanales; family Paenibacillaceae; genus Paenibacillus; species Paenibacillus sp. NRS-1760. The sequence continues at coordinate 212,846 of NZ_JBITPK010000011.1, forward strand.
ATTGCAACTTAGGAACCAAATCATCGACCGTTTGCGAGACGACCGCCTTAAGCTCCGCTTCCGATGTTTTTCCCCAGCGTCCTCCAAAACTCGTCGCCACCTTACTTAGAGCAGCGTGAAACAATTGACCAACATCAGGGGCATCCAGCCGGTAAAGCTTTCTTTCCCTCAGCTTTAGGCCGTGTATGGCAAAATGCTGAAATGGACACGATACGAACCGTTCCATGCGCGATACGCTAACTTGCAACCTCGCTCCATAAAGCTCTCGTGCTGTATCCTTAGAAAGGAACTGCTCTTGGTTCTCATAAGTTAAGGAGCTTGTCAGCAGCTGAAGCTTCTGCTGCCACTCCGGACGAACCGCGTACCAATTGTATAGATCCCACCAGAAAGGCGCAATAACTGCTCCCTGCTGCCATTTCCTAATAGCTCCGATCAAATAGGACATCGTTCGCTGCGGCTGCGAGACGAACTTTCTTTGCTCGGACAATGGCAAGCTTGGCGATGGCTCTGCTGCGATACTTTGAACGGCTATGCCCGGGAACAACTGACGGACATGCCTTACAATCTCTGAAGGCAGCAAGCTTTTCCCTTCCTCGTCGGCTTGTGCCCAGCTAAGCCATAAATGCTTGCTTGGCGTGGTCAATGCGTTATAGATCATAAATCGCTCATCAAGCAGGCGCCTGCGCACCCCTGGGGCCATTACGATTCCATCATCAGCCAAACGTTCCCGCTCCGATTCAGTAAGAATGCCGTCTTCTTTCACACGCATTGGCATGATGCCGTCATTTGCACCTAGCACGTAACATACATGTATATGCCCCGACCGTGTTCGGTCCATGCTGCCGATCAATACTTGATCAAGCGCTGGCGGTACCGCAGCAAGCTTCAAGCTGTCAAGCCCCGCCTCAATCATGCCGGCGAACAATTCTGGTGTTACGGTCTGTTTTCCAGCCAGTTCAACTAATTGATCCAAAAGCTGCATGACACTGTCCCAAAGCTGCTTGTGGCTTCTTGCTCTTTGTGTTTTCCCTGCTCCAGTATCTTGAATGCTCCAGCGCTCGAGCTTATCTGCTGCTTCGGATTCATCGAGCAAACGATATAAAGCCTCGCACATCCCTTGAACATTTTCGGCCTTATTCAGTGCATCAGAGAAGCGGCGAAGAGGAGGAACAACAACCTCTCTGGCTGCAAGTACGATATTGAATTCACGCTGCGCCTTTTCGCTGATTTTGGTCTCTATATCCTCGTCATCATCAAGTGAAACAGGAACTAACGGATGCCACCGCTTATGGTCAAGCCATTTCCAGCCATCAATGCCTGCAGCGAGCGCATAGTTTTCCAGCATATCGAACCAGTCTCTAGGCAGACTTCCGTCAACCTTGAACAACATCTCCGTCTTAATGCAGCGGAACACCGCATCGTATCGCCAGCCAAACAAGACGGTTTCAAGCGCAGACCGAATAAACTCAATCAATGGATGATGGACGGCCTTCTCCTTCTGATCGACAAAATAAGGAATGCCGTAATCAGCAAAGACAAGTCCGATATAGTCGGTATAATCCTCCGCATTTCGTACCATAACCGCAATTTCCCGCCAGCGCAGCCCTTCTTTACGAGCTCTGCGAACGATATCGCGTGCAACGGCCTCAACCTCGGCACGTCGATTCGCAGCAGCATGCAGCGACAAGCCGCAGCGTGCATCTTCTGCGTCCAATATCGTTTTGTCAGCAATAAGCATCGGTATTCTCTCACTATAATGCTTCTCAAGATGAGCAAGCATTGGACTGCTTTTAAACCGAACAGGAGGAATTTCATCCAGCAATATGGGAGAATCGACCACAACCTCATATTGAGCAGCCAGCTCCATCAGCTTATTGTAGGTTTCGGCTGTTGGATGAAACAGATCCAGTTCATGCGGCAGCTCGCCTATTCCATAAGTTCTATTTAGTGTAAGTGTGACCGTCACCTGAGCGGATGAACCGATCAACGTTCCTAGCGCTTCATATTCCGTTGGCGTAAATCCATAAAATCCATCCACCCATATATGAGCGCCATTCATAGCAGAGGCATTAGCAAAACCATTTTGCAAATAACGCAAATAATCCTCGGCGTCTATATACATGCCCGCGAGTTCCTGCTCCATCTGACTATAAATGAGCTGCAAATCATGCAGCTTGCGCTTTAGCAATGTTGATTGGCCTGCTTCTGCCTTAGAAGCGTCCTGCTTGTCCTGTAAGAGCTCGGAATCTATTCCGTACCTTTTCCACTCTGTTAGAAGCTCTGCAAGCCTATCGATGAATCCAGGCTGTTCCGCACCATTTTGAAACAGCTCAAGCTGCTTTCCGAGCCGATGTACGATCTTGTAGAGAAGCATATGCTTCCCCGTATCGTTAATCGGAACGAGCGCCGTTCCGCCCGTCTCCTGCATGACCCGAAAGGCAAGGCGCCGAAAGCTTAGCGCCTGCGCCCTGATCGTCCCGTTTAATTCACCGCTCTGCAGCAGCGCATATTCGGTTTGAAAAGTAGCCTGTTCCGGTACGAGCATGACGAGCGGCGGTCCGTCCGGTTGATCGCGCAGCTGCTTTCTTATTTCATTCAAGCAATAGGATGTTTTTCCGGCTCCCGAACGCCCGATGACAAAGCGAAGCGACATGTGCAACTCTCCCGTCTATTCGTTTAAATCAATTATTTGCTTCGTACTTCAAATATTGCGAATTTCAAGTAATGTCCTTCATTCACGCCGAGCAGCTGAGGATGATCCTTGCCTGCCGCGCGCCATTCAACCAAACGAAGAAGCTTGCCTGCATCTACAGCCGCTTCTTGGATCGTTTCCAGAAACAACTCAGGACGCATATGATACGAGCAGCTTGCCGTAACTAAATATCCGCCCTCATTCACAAGCTTTAAGCCTTGTAAATTGATATCTTTGTAGCCGCGGCATGCGCCTGCTACTGCGCTCTTCGTTTTTGCAAATGCCGGCGGATCAAGAATAACAACATCCCAGGTCCGCCCCGCTCCGCCTTCCATCTTCTTGGACGTATCTACGCCGCCAAGCGCGCGCTGTTTTCTCTCGTCGAGCCCTTTCACTTGAACGCGCAAATAATCGAAAGCGTCTGCGACAACAAACTCGACCCGATCGGAGTACCCGTTGCGCTCAACGTTGCGCTTTGCGGTTTCGATGGCGTGCTCCGAAACATCCAAGCATGTTACTTTCTTGGCGCCATATTTGCAAGCATGCAGTGTGAAGCTTCCTGTATGGGCAAAACATTCAAGCACCGAAGCACCATCCCAGAAAGGAAAAGTGACCACTTTGCCATTCGCGTTCACCGGCACGAAATCGGATGTACCAGATGATTTACTTACAACGCTTGCCTCGATTTGAACAGAGCCTGATTCCAGTGCTTCACGCTCTACGAGATGAATACCGCTCCGGCCTCCCCAGCCTTTCATAAGCGGAGCAATGGCAGCACGGTTTTCACGTTGATCGAAGAAATAGCCTGTTTTCTGGCCTTCAACAATATCAACCTCAAGCTTCAAGCCGTTTTCCTCAATTTCAATAATGGATGGGCAATCACCGTAAAGCACCCCCGTCCGCTCTTCCAATCCTTCAAGCACTCGAACACCCACATCACTGCGCTCATAGATGCCGACAGGCTGAAATACGTCAATCAACGCCTCAATCAGCGCTTCTCTTCTTACATCCATCCCAAGAGTCAAAAACTGAAGCACCAGCACATTGTTGAAACGGTCAACAACAAGCCCAGGAAGAAAATCCGCTTCCCCGTAAACTAAGCGGCAATCGGCATCCGCAACGAAGCGACGGCGATGCTCTTGACACTGACGAAGGCGATCACGGAAAAAGCTTGCATCCATCGCAGCGATTGGCGTATATGCAACGATTCTTACTGTAATTTGTGATTTTGGATTCCAATAGCCTGTTGCTAAATAACGTCCTTGATGGTTAACAACATCAACCAAATCACCCGGCTTCGCATCACCTTCCAAACGATCAATTTCTGTCGCATAGACCCAAGGATGTCCTTGCTCCAGCCTCTTTTTCCTTGCTTTTAGAAGAAATATTTTTGGATTGCTCACGTTTATCTCGCTTCCCCTCATTGGACTTGCTAGTCATGCTTGTCTTGCTTGCAGCATATGTATATTTACGAATCAAAACTTGAAATAAATAATAAGGAGTCCAAACCATGGTTCAGACTATACTCATTCCAATGCTGCTTGGGTTTTCTGTTTTCATGTGCGGCATGAAGCTGATGGAGCTGGCGCTGCATCGATTAGCCGGTCCGTATTTGACCGGAATCCTAAAACGATCAACCGCAACCCCGATTCACGGACTAGCAATCGGAACGGTCACGACTGCTTTTCTACAAAGCAGCACAGCCGTAACGGTTATTGCCATTGGAATGGTCAATGCCGGCTTGCTTACATTCCCGCGTACATTAGGCATAATACTCGGTACGAATATTGGCACCTGCATAACGACAGAGCTAATCGGTCTAAATTTAAATAAACTGGCCGTTCCCTTGCTCATCCTCTCGATCGGAATGTGGCTGGCAACGGCTTTACTAGGAGAATTACGTCTGTTTCCTGCTGTTCGGAATGCGCGCTGGCTTCCAGCAGTTCGTTCGACCTCTGTCGTGCTGTGCGGCTTCGCTCTGCTCCTTACTGGGATGACGATGATGCAAGGCGTAGGCTCTGCCGTCCAAGACAGCCCCATGTTCAGCTGGTTTCTTGGAAAAGCAAATGAGAGCTTATGGTGGGGGCTCGCAGCGGGTGCGCTTCTTACAGCTGCTGTTCATAGCAGCGCAGCCGTTATTGGTATCATCATGGGTTTCGTATCTATAGGCGCGATGCCTATTGAACTTGGTATCGCCGTCGTTCTCGGCGCAAACATCGGGACTTGTGCGACAGCATTGTTAGCCTCTATAGGCGGGACTAAGGCCGGGCAGTATGTGGCATGGTCGCATGTCATCTTAAACGCTGGAGGCGCATTGCTGTTTATGCCGTTCATCGGCGAGCTTGCGACGATATCGGAATGGATATCCTCGTCTGCAGCAGGGCAAATCGCTCATACGCAAACAATTTTCAATATTCTAAGCTCATTGATCGCTCTGCCATTTTGTTATCTACCCACATTTAGGCGCCTTGATCCCGTTACTTAGCACTAATCCGTTTGCAAACCCAGCAGTTGGAATGCTCCTGCAACGATGCGATGATTGTTATCGTATCCGGATTGCTTTTGACGTCTCCAAGCTTCTCCAGGTTCAAACCAATCGACGCCGCGGATCTCTTCTACTTGTGCATGCAGAGATCCTCCAACTGCCTCAACTAAATAATAATGAACCTCTTTATCGACCATCCCGAAGGCTTCATGCTCATATTTATATTTAATTTGATCAATCGGAGCGATGATCACCCCTTCAAGACCCGTTTCTTCGACGATTTCACGCAAAGCGGTTTGTTCAATCGTTTCGCCGGGCTCCATTTTTCCTTTTGGCAGCGAAACTTTTCCGTAACGATCCTGAATGAGCTGGATTTGCAGCTTTCCTTCCTCGGTGCGGCGATAAACGACACCGCCTGCTGAAATTTCCTTCATGTCCGTTTCCCCCTTGCAGCATTAAACACATTGTATATGCAGCAAAGGATTCCTCCATCTTTTCCACAAAAGGAATCGATAAGCAAAGGAATCCCCGCATTTTGTCAAGCTATAGCTAGGCTCTTATCGCTTCCGGACGCTCCAGCACGAAGGTGTGCTGCTCCATGCCGCTCGCTGCAGCAGGATGATCTTCCATCACGCGAACAAGCTTTGCGCGACATTCGTTGACGCCTGCCTCCGTGATTTTCACTCGGCAAAGCTTGCCGATCAGCGATTCTGTGCCGTCGAATACGACCTGGATATAGTTATCCGTATAGCCCATAACAAGCCCAGTACCCGGGGCACCCTTGTAATCGCGCTCTGGGATAACATCGAGAACATGGCCAACGTACTGCTCTGCGTACGCAAGCTGCATTTTCTCTGACAAATCAATTAGCTTATGCACGCGCTCATTTTTCACTTCTTCATCCACTTGCTCGTCCATTCGAGCAGCAGGCGTACCTGTGCGTTTCGAATAAGGGAACACATGCATTTCAGCAAACTTCAAATCTTCCATGAAGCGGAAGCCCTCTTCGAACATTTCTTCCGTTTCTCCAGGGAAACCGACAATAACATCCGTTGTAATGGCAACGCCAGGCATTGCCTCGTGCAATCTTTTAATTTTTGCAGCGAATTCTGCAGTCGTATATTTACGGCGCATCCGCTTTAATACGGAGTCTTCACCTGCTTGGAGTGGAATATGCAGATGGCGGCACATTTTACTGGAACGGTTCAACACATCAATCATCGCATCGTCGATTTGACTTGCTTCGATCGAACTAATTCGAATGCGCTCTAGTCCCTCTACCTTGTCCAAGTCCCACAGCAGACTTGTTAAATTGTAATTTTCCATATCATCGCCATAGCCGCCAGTGTGAATACCCGTCAGTACAATTTCCTTGTAGCCGGATGCAACGAGCTGTCTAGCTTGCTCTAGCACGCTTTCTGAAGCACGGCTGCGAGATAAACCGCGTGACCATGGAATAATACAAAACGTACAGAAGTTGTTGCAGCCCTCTTGAATTTTCAAGAACGCACGCGTCCGCTCCGAGAAGTCCGGTACATTCAGTTCCTCAAAATCACGAGTCTTCATGATATTGCGGACGGCGTTAACCGGCTGACGATCATCGTGAATTTGATTCACGAACGTCATAATTTTCTCCCGGTCCTGTGTCCCGATGACTAGATCGACGCCTTCAATAGCCATAATCTCTGCTGGAGAGGTCTGAGCGTAACAGCCCGTGACCGCAATGACAGCATCGGGGTTGCGACGAACAGCCCGTCTAATGATTTGACGGCTCTTCTTGTCTCCCGTATTGGTTACCGTACATGTATTAATTAAGTAAACATCAGCAGTCGATTCGAAATCGACCTGTTCATAACCTTCGTTTTTAAATAGCTGCCATATCGCTTCTGTATCATAGAAGTTTACTTTGCAGCCCAGCGTATAAAATGCGACTGTTGGCATAGTTGTTACGCTCCTCCCATTTCTCCGGATTCATATAATAAGCAGGTTAATCCTACGATGCCCGCTGTTTCCGTTCGTAATATTCTTCTGCCTAGTCCAACCAGCACAGCACCAGCTGCTTCTGCCTCGTCCGCTTCACGATCCGTGAAGCCGCCCTCAGAACCAATAATGAGCAGTACTTTCGGCGAGCTCACTTCGCCTGCTTGTTCGGTCCATTCGTTAATCGCTGTGCGAACGCCTCTGCCATGGGCAAGATGTCCTTCACGCTCATAACAAAATAAAACCAAATCGTAATTGGACATAGACTTTATGAGCTCACGCCAGCTATGCAGCGGCTCAATCGCCGGAACACGGTTGCGATGTGCCTGCTCTGCCGCTTCCTTCGCAATTTTACTCCATCGCTCTATGCGCTTTGCTTCCTTCTTTGCATCATATTGAACGACCATGCGCTCGGACTGAAAGGGAACAAATGCATAAGCACCAATCTCTGTTCCTTTCTGTATCACAAGCTCCATTTTGTCGCCCTTAGGCAAGCTCTGAGCTAGCGTTATTGCCCATTTCGGCTCACTATCATTGCCTAGCATCTCAACAATTTCTGCGGTTACGAGTGTTGCAGATGCTTCAAGCACAGCGACAAGCGCCGTGCGCGACTCCCCATCGCTGACAATAAACTTATCGCCTGGCTTCGTGCGCATAACCCTTGCGGCGTGATGCGCATCATCGCCGATTAGGCGGATTTCAGAGTCGCTAAATTGCTCCGCCGCTATGAAATATCGTTGCATGATCTTTTTCCAACCACCCTTAAACAAATTCCATCCTTCATAATAACATGTTTGTCTTCACTAAATCTATCAGAAACCGTTGCCAGCAGCCTGCGAGCAGCCGCCTAGCCTCTATAAGAAAATCTGGTAAACCCACGCAAATGTATTGTTCATTAGATCTGCGCCTAACCCAAGTACAGGATCAAGTGTTACTTTACGAAGCGGCGGAATAAATACGATTAATAAAAAGATAAACATTCCCCACTGCACATTTTGATCCATTTTGTAACGAAGCTTTAGCGGCAACAGATCTGCGATGATCCGGTAGCCGTCAAGCGGAGGAAGCGGAATAAGGTTAAAAATAAACAATAAATAATTATACCAAATAAAATAATCAAAAAATCGATGTACAGCAGCATCCACACCGACAGATGCTCCGCTTAAAATATCTGAAGCCAAAATCGCAACATAAATAAAAATGCTTATCGTACCCATGAGCAAATTGCTTAACGGTCCTACTGCGGTCACTACAATGCTCATCATTCTCGGACTTTTGAATTTGCTTGGATTTACCGGTACGGGCTTCGCCCATCCAAATCCGGCAATGAGAATCAACAGCGTCCCTAGTACATCCAAATGCACACGCGGGTTTAGGGTTACACGCCCAGCATTATAAGCAGTATCATCACCAAATTTATAAGCGCTGTAAGCATGAGCGAACTCATGCACGGTAAAAGCAATAATTAAAGCCAATACGATAAATGGCAAATCCTCTAGCGGAAATCGCAAAAAGCTTTGCAAGTCCATTAAATCACCTGTGGCTTTCTCGCTACGATTGCAATCCAATCCTCATCGCGGCGCTTCTCAATAATTTCAAATCCATGACGAATTAATCCTTCTTCTACATCGGTTTCTTTATTTTTGTAAATGCCGGAAGCAATATAAATTCCGTTTGGTTTTAATGCCGCATATACATCGTCCACAAACATCAGGATGATTTCTGCCAAAATATTAGCAACAACAAGATCTACAGGCACGGTAACTCTGAAAGCGCCATTCGCAGCCGCTTGTTCACCTCCTGCAGATTCTTCCTTAATTACACCAAGCAAATCGCTAAGCCGCACTTCAACTTTCTCCGAAAGATTGTTAAGCGATACGTTCTCTTTGGCACTGGAAACAGCAACGGGATCAAGGTCAACCGCAAGTACGCTCTTCGCGCCCAGCAGACAAGCTCCAATAGCGAGTATTCCTGATCCTGTGCCGACATCAATGACTTCTTCTCCGCCGCGAATGACAGACTCGAGCGTTTGCAGACACAATGAGGTCGTAGGGTGTGTCCCTGTTCCAAAAGCCATTCCTGGATCCAGCTCGATTATGCGCTCATCCGGACCTGCTTCATACTCTTCCCAAGTTGGCTTAATCGTTAACTTATCAGAAATGCGAATCGGCTTGAAATATTGCTTCCACGCAGTCGCCCAATCCTCATCATCTACAGTTGCAACGATATATTCTACAGTTCCGGGATCAATATCAAACTCACGAAGCTCTTCGACACGAGGTCTAATCGCTGCAACTAGCGCATCGGTATCGGTGTCTTCTCCAAAATAGCCCTTGATGATCGCTTGGCCTTCTGGAATATCGTTAAGCGGCGTTTCGTACCATTGTCCAAATGATGTATCACGCTGTTTGCTGAGTGTACCCGATTCTTCAATGGATACGCCTCCGGCTCCCATCTCATGCAAAAAGTTGGATATCATCTCTTGCGCCTCTTCAGTTGTTGAAATTGTAAGTTCAAACCATTTCATATGTAATATCCTCCAATGCCAATCGTAAACGGCTATCGCCGACCGCGGTCGACTAGACAAACGTTTCGCTTTAAAAACCTAACATCTATTGTACACCAGAGTAGTGCCTTTGCACAAAAAAATGACACAAGAGACCGACTGCTGTATTTATGCTACAATCGTTACGGAATCCGGAAGAGGATATTTACAATTCCAGCAAGCTTTTTATCGTCGGGAGGTTTACTGCAATTATGTCACCTAGAAATATTGAAAAAGATCAACGCTGGTAGAAAGCGGCCAAAAAGAATACAGAGAGTTCGTTGAGCAGGCGCAGCAAATGCCGGTTCCGCCCTATGATAAGCTGTTCTGGTAGTAGGATTAACCGCACATTCTTCCCTGCTTCCATTTCAACTTTTCGGTGGAATGAAGCAGCGTACCGCAATTGCACGCGCATTAGCGACAAATCGCGCTCGAAACGGGAAAAACAATCATTTTCATTACCCATGATGTTGACGAAGCTTTGCTGCTTGGCACAAGAATCATAACGATGCAAGGCGCTCCTGACAGAATTGAACTGGATTTAGCAAATCCGCTAACGAAACGAGCTGAACCATTCACTGCGGTTCGAAAGCATAGCAAGTACAGCGAATGGCGTGACATTCTCGTCCAATCGCTGCGCCCTGCACAGCTGGAGCTTCTAGAAGCAGCTCATATTTAATGGTTCAAACGAATAAAAGGGACTGAAGGCTATACTAGCCCACAGTCCCTTTTATGTTTAAGTAATAATTGTATTTGCGTTGCCGCCCATTTGTTTAATAAGATGAAGCGCGCGTTCGGCGACTTCATCATCTACGGTTGCCGTCAGCAATCCGCTGTCAATCAACCCGTTCACTTCAATTGCACGCAGCGCTTGAAGCTTCCGCATCGTCTCCTGAGCAGCACCCTCACCCTCGAAGGTCGCTTGGATTTCAATATGGCTCATTATGCCTGCTCGTTGCGCTCGTCGGCTGCAGCTGCACGCTGAGCAGCTTTGCGATCTGCTTCGTCAGCAAGCTCTTCAGAAAATTCCACATCTTCGTTTTCGCCTACAGGCAGGTTGCCAAAGTTTGTTTTCTCCAAGCTGTTATTGTTGTTGTTATTGTTTGTCATCGTATTAGTTCCCTCCGGTTGTGTGTTGATGTATGGTTTTCCTACCCGAATAGAGTATGTTAATCCACCCCATTCTATACAGCCGGGGAAAGAAAAAAAAGACGTGCCGGGTTATTCACCGCGGAACGCCTTTTTCATTTTTTCGAATATAGATTCATGATGTTCTTGATCATTCGATACGGAATCGCCGCTTAGCCCGCCAAACTGACGAAGCAGGTCCTTCTGATCATCCGTCAAGCTCGTTGGTGTTACGATAGTAACCTTCACATGCTGATCGCCTTGACCGTATCCACGAAGCTTAGGAACACCCTTGCCTTTGAGTCTGAAGTAAGTGCCTGTTTGTGTGCCAGCTGGCACCTTGAGCTTCACTTTCTCCGTTAACGTAGGAATCTCAATTTCATCGCCAAGAGCTGCTTGCACGAATGTAAGCGGAACTTCGCAATAAATATCATCGCCTTCACGTTCGAAAAACTCATGCGGCTTCACACGGATAACAATATACAAGTCGCCCGCAGGACCGCCGCGAAGACCGCCCTCACCCTCGCCAGACATACGGATTTGAGCTCCGTCATCTACGCCGGCTGGAATACGGATGTTGATTTTGCGTTGACGCTTCACTTTACCCGCGCCATGGCAAGTTGTACATTTATCTTTTATTACGCGGCCTGTGCCGCTGCAATTGGTACAAGCACGGCGGTTGACCATACGGCCAAATGGCGTATTTTGAACAACCTCCTGCTGTCCGCTGCCCTTACAAACCGAACAGCTCTCAGGTTTCGTGCCCGGCTTAGCTCCATCACCATGACAGGTATCGCAAGTTTCTGTTCTAGGAATCGTAATCTCGGTTTCTTTGCCGAATACCGCTTCCTTAAACTCAACTGTCATTGTATATTGCAGGTCGTTTCCGCGCTGCGGTGCATTCGGATCACGACGACCGCCTCCGCCGCCAAAAAACATGTCGAAAATATCGCCGAAGCCTCCGCCGAAATCAGCACCGCCTCCGCCGCCCATACCTTGGTTTGGATCAACATGGCCGAACCGGTCATACGTTGAACGTTTTCCATCGTCACTTAGTACATCGTAAGCTTCTTTAACTTCCTTGAACTTCGTTTCTGCATCTGCAGCTTTATTTACATCGGGATGATATTGACGTGCTAACTGACGGTATGATTTTTTAATATCGTCTGCTGAAGCATCCTTGCCAACACCAAGAACCTCATAATAATCGCGTTTGCTTGCCACCTGTTCTCACCTCCGCTATATATCCTATGATTCCTCTATAAGCACGAAAGGAGGTCAAAGCCAGGTAGCGCCTGTCTTTGACCTCTCGCTCGCTACACTTTATTTATTATCGTCAACCACTTCATAGTCAGCGTCTACTACATTGTCTTTGCCTTTTGCAGCGCCGCCAGCTTCTGGGCCAGCACCTTCAGCTGCTTGTGAAGCTTGCTCATAAAGCTTAACTGAAAGCTGTTGAACGATTTCAGTCAGCTCTTCAGCTGCTGCATTGATTTGCTCAAGATCGTCTGTTGCAAGTGCTGCAACTACTTTTTCTTTTGCAGCATTAGCTTTTTCGATTTCAGAAGCATCAACTTTATCGCCAAGATCTTTAATTGTTTTGTCAACGGAGTAAACCAATTGGTCAGCGCTGTTTTTTGCTTCAACAAGGTCGCGACGTTTGCGATCTTCTTCAGCGTTAAGCTCAGCATCTTTCATCATTTGGTTAATTTCATCATCGCTGAGACCGCTTGAAGATGTAATCGTAATTTTTTGGCTCTTGCCTGTTCCTTTATCAAGAGCAGACACGTTTACGATACCGTTCGCATCGATATCGAAAGTAACTTCGATTTGAGGAACGCCGCGTGGTGCAAGAGGAATATCGTTCAAAGTGAAACGACCAAGCGTTTTGTTGCCTGCCGCCATCGAGCGCTCACCTTGCAAGACGTGAATTTCAACGCCCGGTTGATTGTCCGCATATGTGGAGTACACTTGCGATTTGCTTGTAGGAATCGTAGTGTTACGATCGATCATCTTAGTGAACACGCCGCCAGCTGTTTCAATACCAAGCGACAATGGAGTAACGTCAAGCAATACAACGTCTTTCACATCGCCAGTCAATACGCCCGCTTGTACAGCTGCGCCAAGAGCTACAACCTCATCCGGGTTAACACCTTTATGCGGTTCTTTGCCGATCAATTTTTTAACTGCTTCTTGTACCGCTGGAATACGAGTCGATCCGCCCACGAGTACAACTTTATCGATATCGCTTGGGGACATTCCTGCATCGCTAAGCGCTTGACGAGTAGGTCCAAGCGTACGCTCTACAAGGGAAGCTGCAAGCTCTTCAAATTTCGCGCGAGTAAGGCTAAGCTCCAAATGCTGAGGAACGCCGTCAACCATTGTAATGAACGGAAGAGAGATAGCTGAAGTCAATACGCCGGAAAGTTCTTTTTTCGCTTTCTCAGCAGCATCTTTCAAACGTTGAACAGCTGATTTATCTTTGGAGAGATCAATGCCTTGCTCTTTCTTGAATTCAGCAACAAGGTGATCGATGACAACTTGGTCAAAGTCATCTCCGCCTAGTTTGTTGTCGCCGCTTGTTGCTTTAACTTCGAAGAAGCCATCGCCAAGCTCAAGAATGGAAACGTCAAATGTACCGCCGCCAAGGTCATAAACAAGAATCGTTTGATCTTCTGTTTTCTCAAGGCCGTATGCTAGTGCTGCAGCTGTTGGCTCGTTGACAATACGAAGAACTTCAAGACCAGCAATTTTACCAGCATCTTTAGTCGCTTGACGTTGGCTGTCATTGAAATAAGCAGGAACCGTAATAACGGCTTGCGTTACCGTTTGACCCAAGTAAGCTTCAGCATCAGCTTTCAATTTTTGCAAAATGATTGCAGAAATCTCTTGTGGTGTGTAATCTTTATCGTCAATTTTTTCTTTGTGGTTCGTACCAATGTGGCGTTTAATCGAGCTGATTGTACGATCAGGGTTTGTGATCGCTTGACGTTTTGCCGTTTCACCAACAACACGCTCGCCGTCTTTCTTGAAACCTACTACGGAAGGAGTTGTGCGGTTGCCTTCCGGGTTAGGAATAACAACTGCTTCTCCGCCCTCCATTACTGCTACGCAAGAGTTTGTTGTACCAAGGTCAATACCAATTACTTTACTCATAGCTATAGTTCCTCCTACAATTTTTATATTTTATCCTAATAACAGCTTGCTCTGTCTCATTTATTGAGAAAAAGTTTTACCGTTTAACTGCTTACTTTAACCATCGCTGGACGCAATACCTTGTCTTTCAAGATATAGCCCTTCTGAACTTCCTCAACAATGATACCCTCTTCATGCTCATCGGAATCTACAGTCATAATCGCTTGATGGAATTCAGGGTTAAAAGGCTCGCCAACTACGTTCATAGCTTTAAGGCCTTCCTGCTCAAGTGTTGACTCGAGCTGACGGAAAATCATGTCTACACCCTTCGCAAGTGATTCAAAATCACCGTTAACAGATGCGGCTGCTACAGCGCGCTCAAAATTATCTACAACCGGAAGCAGTTGACCGATCAGCTTCATCGATGCGTACTGTCCGAGTTCTTCTTTTTCTTTCATTGTACGACGGCGGAAGTTATCGAAATCCGCTTGTGCGCGCAAGAAGCGCTGCTCTTTCTCCTCAGCCAGCTTCACAAGCTCCGCATAACGCGAATCTTCTTCCACAGCCTCGTTTACAGTATCCTCGCTTGCTTGATCTGATTGCTCAGCAGATACCACTTCTTCTACAGCCTCGGCTGCCTCATTATGTTGTTCTTTCGTACTCATGCAATCACCTCCTAAAAAAGTTTACGAAGTAAACTTGGCAAAATATCATTAATTACTTATACCAGCGGCCAAGAAGAACCGCCATATCCTTGGATATAATATCCAATAAGCTAATGACTTTGCCGTATTCCATTCGCGTTGGTCCTAGAATGCCGATCGTTCCCAGCGATTGGCCATCAATGGCATAGGTTGCTGTGATAAGACTGCAATCGCTAATTGCCTTATGGTCATTTTCTGTCCCGATACGTACTTGTATACCTGACGGAAGGCCGGAAAACATTTTCATTATGGCTGGTGTCTCATCAAGCAAATCCAAAATTGTTTTTACTTTGTCTACATCCTTGAATTCAGGCTGTGTCAGCATATTGGTTGTTCCGCCTAAGAAGATTCGGTGCTCATCCTCATTCTGCAATGCATGATCCAGTACCTGCAGCAGCTGTTCATAGTGATCAACATGCCTTTCAAGCTCTTGCCCAACTTCAGTGTAAAGCTTCGACCTTAGACGAATCAGCGGAACGCCAACCAATCTTGTGTTTAAAATGTTAACGACCTTTTCCATATCGTCCATTTTCAGGCCGTCAGGAATTGAAATCGTCCGATTTTCAACATGTCCAGTGTTCGTCACAATAATAGCAACTGCTGATGTTTGATCAAGCGGCACAAGGCCAAAATGCTTAAGCGATGTGCTGAACATTTCAGGTCCAAGCAAAATAGATGTGTAATTGGTTAAATTGGAGAGAATCATCGCCGTTTGTTGAATAACCTGCTCCATTTGATTCATTTTGTCCGTTACGAACGAGCGAACCACACCAATGTCTTTCTCATCCACTTCGCTAAGCTTTATTAAATGGTCGACATAATAACGGTAACCTTTCGTTGATGGAACACGCCCTGCTGACGTGTGCGGCTGCTCTAAGAAGCCTAGTTCCTCCAAATCCGCCATTTCATTGCGAATGGTTGCCGGACTAAAGCCAACGTCGCCGCGCTTCGAAATACTGCGTGAGCCTACTGGTTCAGCCGAGCGAATATAATCATCCACAATTGCATGTAAAATCATCCGTTGTCTCTCCGTCAGCATTCGAATTCCCCCTACGTAAATGTCAAATCCGTTATTTCGATGTACCTTCGTTAGCACTCAATCCGATCGAGTGCTAATCATTACTACAAAAATACCAAACCAGCTTGTCGATTGTCAAGTCAGTTCGGCATTTTTCATGCGCCTAATTCAATTTAAACATCTTATAAACGATTTAATGACACAAGGAAACTCCGCTGTGGCTTAAAGAAAAGCCGCTGTGCCAGCAATATATGTTGGCACAACGGCTTATTCTACAAACAATTACACTTTATGAACTCTTCCTGCTTCATCTGTTGCAAACTTTTCTCTTCTCACGCGATTTTCACCTTGGTATAGCTCTACAATACGATAAGGTGAAACGGAGTCATCTATAATAACTTTCCAGCCATTTGTATTTAGCAAAGCGAACAGTTCATCGTAACCCATTGCTTTAAAACCATAAAACCCGCTAAATCCTGCCCATTTCTTCAAAAGCACTGTCGTTACATGCTTTAGCTTATCCTCTACTGCTACGATTTGATCTTTTTTTTGGCTCATTTTTATTTCTCCTCTATATGACAATAAACATCTACCTTGACTATATACCAAAACGCGCAGCATTACTATCAACGAGTTCGGACAAACTAACATATTAGTTGAATGAAACAAAAAAACCACTTTCCCAATAGTCCTAATGCAAGCACTAAAGGAGAGTGGTTATTTTCAACAAAAGAAGATGCGTTCGGAAAATGTGCTTTAATTCAGCATTCTCAGAACAGCTATTTCATCGCAAGCAAGCTGCTTTGGACAGTTGATGCAATCCTTCCAAACCTTTTCCGGGAAAATTTCCTTATCAACGACCTTGAAGCCATTTTTCTCAAAAAAGGACACGGCATAAGTTAAAGCCATCACCTTCGGAATTTGCTGCTCTCTAGCCTGCTCGATCAACGCTTCTACCAGCTTGCTGCCGATCCCTACGCCCTTGTAGCCATCCGACATGCCAAGCGAGCGAATCTCAACCAATTCTTTCCCTAGCCGCAGCAGTGAACCGCAGCCGACAACTTCTTCCCCAATTTCCGCGACGACGAATGTATCTATCATATATTCGAGCGCTTCCCGAGTGCGAGGCAGCATAATGCCTTGCTCTGCATAACCTTTAATTAATTCAAACAATGTCTCGATATCATTAGACGTTGCTTTTCGACATACGACCTGTACTGCCTGCATTTGTGCATTCGCCTCCACCCGGTGCAAGATCAAAATCAATATGAATAAATATACACCACAACGAATTTTTTCTCAAGAGTATTTTAGCCGTTATATCCGATAAAAGCACCAAAAACTTCGTTCCCGAGAAGCACACCTTTGTCAGTCAACCGGTAAATGATATCGTCTTCTGTTTGCTCAGCTTCCAGCAGGCCATCCTTCATTAATTTATGAATAACATCACCGAACTTGTCCTCCAGCTTCTGGCCTTCAAATTGGTTCGAGAAGCGTGATGCCGGAACTCCGCTTAGCAGCCTGAGCCCAACCATCATTAAATCCTCCATCGCTTCAGCTTCAGTAACTTCAAACGTTTCAAGGCGCGGAAGCTTGCTTGATGCCGCATCGATATACGGTGTAATCCCTTTTAAATTAACATGACGCATGCGATTCACATAACCATGCGCGCCCGCTCCGAGGCCGTAATACGGCTCATTGCGCCAGTAGGTGGAATTATGGCGGCTCTCATAACCTGGTTCGGCGAAATTGCTAATCTCATAGTGGCCGTATCCATTTTTTTTCAACATGTCCATTAGCAAAATAAACATATTAAACTCCTCTTCCTCTGGAGGCAAAGGCAGCTCGTTGCGCTCATAGAGCTTATGGAACAACGTATTTTCTTCTACTTTTAGACTGTAGATGGAGTAATGGGGCAATCCCAGCTCCATCGCTTTGTTCACACTGTCTCTTAACAGCTCAACCGTTTGACCTGGCAGGCCAAACATCAAATCGATGGATAAGTTGGTAAATCCAACTTTGCGTGCATTCTCGATACTGCGATATACATCATCTACGCTATGAATGCGGCCAATACGCTCCAGCAATCCATTATCAAAGGATTGAACCCCGAAGCTGATCCTGTTCACGCCGCCTTCCTTCATAGCTGTCAGCTTGTCTATGTCCGTTGTGCCTGGATTCGCTTCCATCGTAAATTCCACATCTGGAGCAAGCGGGAAATAAGTGCGTACTGCTTTTAGAAATCTTTCCATTTGCGGAGGAGTCAGTACGGTAGGCGTACCTCCACCAACAAAAACAGTATCAATTTCTACTGGCGGCCATTCAGCAACTGTACGCTGCATTTCTTGCTCAAGCGCATCGAGATACTGATCAACAGGCTGTCCCTTTAGTACATAGGAAGTGAAATCGCAATAATGACATTTATTCGTGCAAAAAGGGATGTGTATATATAAAGCACGTGGTGATTGCGTAATGTTCATCGTTAACATTCTCCTTCAAGCGTAAACGGCTGGCACTGCATTAGAGCGGCAGGCTCACGTCCCGCGTTGAAATATAAGTCGGTAAATACAGTTCACTTAAAATAGAAAAAAGGGAGAGCTGCGCCCTCCCTCATCCTCGTACGTTTTAATCCTCGCCGATTTTGAGTACCGCCATGAACGCTTCCTGCGGCACCTCTACACTACCTACTTGTTTCATCCGCTTCTTGCCTTCCTTCTGCTTCTCAAGCAGCTTCCGCTTCCGGCTAATGTCACCGCCGTAGCATTTGGCAAGAACGTTTTTACGCATTGCTTTTACTGTCTCACGCGATATGATTTTGTTGCCGATAGATGCTTGAATCGGCACCTCGAACATTTGACGCGGAATAAGTTCCTTCAACTTTTCACAAATAACCTTGCCGCGTTGGTAAGCACGATCGCGGTGGACAATGACAGACAAAGCATCAACCTGTTCATTGTTAAGCATGATGTCCATTTTGACCAGATTGGATCTGCGGTAGCCAGATATCTCGTAATCAAACGATGCATAACCCTTCGTGCTTGATTTCAACTGATCGAAGAAATCATACACAATTTCTGACAAAGGCAATTGATACGTGAGCGTTACACGATTCAAATCCAAATATTCCATATTCACGAATTCGCCCCGCTTGTTCTGGCAAAGCTCCATGATTGCGCCGACATAGTCATTTGGTACAATGATAGCAGCTTTAACGAAAGGCTCTTCTACGAAGTCAAGCTTGCCTGCTTCAGGATAGTTCGATGGATTATCAATCTCCATCGTTTCGCCATTTGTCAGTGTAATTTTGTAAATTACGCTCGGTGCTGTCGTAATAAGCGGGATGTTGAATTCCCGTTCAATCCGTTCTTGAATAATTTCCATATGAAGCAAGCCAAGAAATCCGCAGCGGTAGCCAAAGCCCAAAGCAGTTGATGATTCCGGCTCATATTTGAGTGATGCATCGTTAAGCTCCAGCTTCTCAAGCGCATCACGCAAATCATTATAGTCCTGTGTCTCGATTGGATAGAGTCCGCAGAATACCATCGGGTTAATCTGACGATAGCCTGGCAGACGTTCAGGTGCAGGTTTCTTCGCATCCGTAATTGTATCACCGACACGCGTGTCCTTCACGTTCTTGATGCCCGCAACGACAAAACCAACATCGCCAACTGCAAGCTCCTTCACGATCGCCATGTTCGGCATGAATGCCCCAACCTCGATGACCTCGAATTCTGCTCCCGTTGCCATAAACTTAATTTTATTGCCTGCTTTGATGCTTCCATCCATAACTCGTACATAAACGATTACGCCTTTGTAGGGATCATAATGGGAGTCAAAAATAAGCGCTTTAAGCGGCTGATCTGGATCTCCTACTGGTGAAGGCATTTTCGTAACAACCTGCTCCAGTATTTCCTTAATGCCGATTCCCGCTTTTGCGGAAGCAAGTACCGCGTCGCTGGCGTCTAATCCAATGACATCTTCGATTTCCTGCTTTACCCGTTCAGGCTCCGCACTTGGCAAATCGATCTTGTTAATAACAGGTACGATCTCCAAATTGTTGTCTAACGCCAAGTATACGTTAGCCAGCGTTTGCGCTTCAATGCCTTGCGCAGCATCAACAACGAGCAATGCACCTTCACAAGCAGCGAGACTGCGTGAAACCTCGTATGTAAAGTCGACGTGTCCAGGCGTGTCAATCAGATTGAGTATATACTCGATCCCGTCATCTGCCTTATATGCCAAGCGTACCGCTTGCAGCTTGATGGTAATTCCGCGTTCCCGCTCCAAATCCATTTTGTCAAGAACCTGCTCTTGCATCTCGCGAGATGTCAAAGCGCCGGTAAATTCTAAGATCCGGTCAGCAAGCGTAGACTTTCCGTGGTCTATATGCGCGATAATGGAAAAATTCCTAATTCTCTTTTGTCGGTCACGTACGTCAGTCATGCCTAACCCCCACAATTTCCAATAATGCTAATCATTCCTCCTATTATATCAGTTAAGGGGAAGACCAGCAATGTTCATTATCACTTCGTCAGCCCATCGAATATAGATACGACCATTCGAATGCCTTCACTTGACATATTTTGCAGCAAACCAGAGGTTGAATCTGCGATCTTATTTACTGCTGGCTGGTCACTCTTAAGCGGAAGACCAGGCATCCTTTCATTTTCGGCAGGAAAGGTTTCGGCCGTTTCTCCTATAGTTTCGTCATCATATGCAGCAAGTCGCTTTAGTTCTTTAAGCTCCTGCTCAAGCTGGGCAATCTTTTGCTGCTGTTCCTTCTGAAAATCATTAACTGGCTGCACATTCTGCTCTGTCTGCGGAATCTCTGTGTACCCGCTTGAGCCTTCTATAGGTCCATATATACGCTCGATGCCCGAAGAGGACATATCAATGCCATACATGATGATTATCGCCAAAGCACCACCCAGCACCGTCCATTTTAGCGCATTTCGTTTCACTTATTCTTCGCCCCCTCCTACTTTTTTGTTGATGCCTTCTCGTCTGCCCAGTAAATTTCGGAAATAACTGCTGCCAGCGCATCCGCTGTTCGATAGGACTCTTCGAGGGTGTTGTCTACGCCCCCTACTTCTATAAGCACATTATCCTCAGCTAGCGATTGATTGTATTCGGCATTGCCTGATGAGGCTGTTTTGCCCCAAATTCCGCGAGAGATGCCTGGATATTTTTTTTCGAGCGCTTCATGGATTTTTGTCGCAAAGGCTTCATTTTTTTCCCAATTGGGATTTTTATGGCCGATAATGAAATAAACCTGCGCGTAGCTTTTGCCTTCAATATCGATGGTCGTTTCTTTCCGCCTTTGCGAGTCACGGTGAAGATCAAAGAAAAACTTCAAATCCTTGCTGCTGGCAATGGCTTCTTTCACCGTCTTCATCGAATATTTATAGGAATAATTCCAATCATAACCTTTAATCGCCGTTGGATAATCAGTGTTCGAGTGCTGTGCACCTACACCCTTCTCCTCCAGCTTCTGGGCAAGTCGTTTGCCAACAAGCGTAATATTTTTTGTACTAGAATTCGGGTCTTTCTTTTTATCTGTCAGCTCAGGGTACCAGGATTCGCGATTATGCGAGTGATAGATAAAAGCCACTTTTTTTCCGCCAGTCGTAGGTTTCGCCGGCTCCCCGTTATCACCTTCGCCAGTTCCTGAAGATGGCTTGTCTGTCTGTACCGGCAGCGGCTCCTCCTCATTTCCTTCTGTCGTCCCATTATTCGATACATCTGTTCCTGCATCCTCATGCAATTCGCCAAGCGGATCATATGTAATCGGTGCATTATCTTCCGGTCCCACCGCTGTATCCGTACCGATGCCCTTGCGAATTAAGTAAGCATCATTAACCCCCATGCCAGGCAGCTCGCCTGCAAGCAGGCTTTTAGGATCGTTAGGGTTAATATCCGTTAAAGCTCTCATAAGAAACGCGCTAATTTGCTTTGATGTAAACGTATCTGTCTCCCGACTGCTTTGAAATGCAGGCATCTCCATCTCTAGCATATCCCCAAAAAAACCGCTCGATACAGCAGCAGCAAAACCTTTCATTGAATTTACAGGCGAAGCTGTCGTTTGCTGATGAGCCATACCCGCTGCTCCTAACAAAATAAAAAATACCATTGAGCAAAATGAGAGCAACGCGAATGTACGTCCCGTTACTAGCAATTGTCTCACTCGTCTACTTTCCTTCCCTATATCAAGCAGCATAATTTTTCTTTTCATTGGTTTTTTACCTCCCGCTTCATAGTGCTAGCCGCATTAGTCACTACTAAACTATGAGAGTGATAGAGTTCATAGAACCAAATCTATGTGGAATAATTAGCGTTGATAGAGTTATAGGGATACAAAATAGCGAATCGCGCAAAAAAAGAAGCTGTCCAAAGGTTATGCCTTTAGAAAGCTTCCTTCTTAATTATACTAGGAATTTAATGCGTATACGCCGCAACATTGCTTGAATCAACCGCTTCGTGCAGCGATGCATTTAGCCCGCTTGCTATAATGTTGGCGATATCCTCTATAAATTCATCAATTTCCTTTGGCGTAACCAGCAGATCATGGCCAAGCGGGCTGAGCACTTCCCTAACGAGCTGCAGCCTCTCGTTTTCTTCCATCTGATTTACCAAACCTAAAATTTGATCCGAGTTTGCGCTTTGTTTCTTAAAATGACTGCTCATCATCTCAAGTGTGTTGTTGACGATGGTCGAAGCATAAACAACGGTAGGCACTCCGATCGCAATGACCGGGACACCTAAAATTTCTTTTGTAAGCCCTTTTCGTTTATTCCCGATGCCAGAGCCCGGATGAATGCCTGTATCTGCAATTTGGATCGTTGTATTCACTCTCTCTAATGCTTTAGATGCCAATGCATCAATAGCAATGACGAGTTCCGGACTCGTCTTCTCAACGATACCTTGAACGATTTCACTGGATTCTATACCCGTTATGCCAAGCACTCCAGGCGCTACCGCACTTACCGCGCGATAACCAGGCGCCACTTGATCAGGCATTAGTTCGAAAAAATGGCGAGTGACCATTACATTCTCAACAACAATTGGACCAAGCGCATCAGGCGTAACATTCCAATTGCCTAAACCTACAATTAGAACTCGCGCTGTTTTACTTATGGATAACCGTTCAAGGAAAGCTTCAAAATGTTTGGCAAACTGTGTCGCCACCCTATCCTGCAGTCCCGTATCCCCTTTTCGCAGCTCCGGAACCTCAATCGTCACATAATGCCCTTGCATTTTGCCAATGGCCTGAGCGCCTTGTTCGTTTTGTACATGCAGCTGCGTAATCGTTATTCCTTCATCTTCAGAAGTTTCGGATTGTATGCCTGGTATAGGCCCGCCGCTTGGCGCCTCTGCCATCTCCTTCGCTTCAAGCGCCAAGTCTGTTCTAACATTATATTTTTGCAAATCAAGTTCGTTCTCCATTGCTCATTCTCCCTTCAAACACCAGTTCTGATGTTATTGTTTGCAGATGGATTATTTTCATACTCGTAGATGAGCCTTCATCCTTACGGAATACAGTTTTTATAAGGAGCTTCCTGCTATTGCTTTTTGAGGAGTGGCATGATAATATACTTTAAGTTGTGTTGTCTAGGTTTATGATGTAGATAAACCGTTGTAAACAGTTTAGGAGGTGAATTCCATGCCAAATATTAAATCCGCGATTAAACGCGTTAAAACAAGTGAAAAGCGTCGTGCTTTGAATGCATCCCAAAAATCCGCACTTCGTTCGGCCGTTAAATCTGCTGACCAAGCTATCGCTGGCACTGATGTAGATGCTGCTAAAGCAGCTCTTATCGCTGCAACGAAAAAGTTGGACAAAGCAGCAACTAAAGGCCTGATTCATAAAAATGCGGCTTCCCGCAAAAAATCTCGTCTTGCTAAACGTCTGAATGCCCTTTCGGCTCAAGCCTAAGCAAGATAACCGCTCTTACGAATGACGTTGTCCATCTGGTCAACTGAAACTCGTTTAGCACAACAAAAAAAGCTTCACTGCTCTTATCGAGCGGTGAAGCTTTTTTGTTTTTCCATGCTGCTTATCAGCTGCTCACATAAAAAAAGGCAATGGAAAGAACGCTATGCGCCCTTCTCCATGCCAAGTGAAAGCAAATACAGCTCTAAACCGAGCGTTTTATCAATTGCTCCGGTTTTCATTTTATAATCGAGATCTGCAAGTGAAGCCAACAGCCTGCCAAGTCTAGCCACTTGAAATTTCCGGCTTTTCTCCGCGGCAAGCTTGACTGCGTATGGATGCAAGCCTAATTGGCCAGCCATTTGCTGAGGGGAATAGTGATGCTGCTCCAGCTCTTTGATTTGCAGCATGATTCTTAATTGCCTAGCGATAAGAGCGGCGATCTTGATTGGTTCTTCACGACGAACCAGCAATTCTCTGTACAGTCGAATAGCCTTGTCCAAACGAAGCTCAGCGATCGCATCCACAAGCGCAAATACGTCCTCCTCAACTGTTGCTGCAGTTAGCATAGATGCCGTCTCTACATCAATGACACCGCCTGTTCCCGCGTGCAAGCACAGCTTGTCCACTTCCTGCGACAATTGCTGCATATTCGCTCCGGCTCGTGATAGGAGCAGCTCAGCCGCATCTGAAGACAAGGTTCTTTGCTGATCTGTTGCCCGCTTAATCATCCATTGCTTAAGCTGAGCCGCGTCGAGTTCAGGGAACGGAACTAAGGAATGACGATCCTTTAACGTTTTTACAAGCTTTCGACGTTCATCCAGCTTCTCTGATTGGACAGAAATAACGATAATGGATGTCTCTGAAGGATACTCCATATACTGTATCAGCTTCTCAGGACGATGCTCAAGCTTTCCGCCTTCCTTGCCCCCAGCACACAGCACAGTCGCATCTCGTATTAAAATCAGCTTCCGCTGCACAAAAAAAGGCGATGTTTCCGCTTCAAGAACCGCTTCTTCAATCGAGGTTTCCGCAGTATCAAATTTAACAATGCCAAGCTCTCGCTCCTCAGCTGTAAACATCGCCTCGGTCAATACGTTAATAAATTGCTGCAGCCGATATCGATCCTTGCCATACAGCACATAAATGGGACGGAAGCGTCCGCCCTTTATTTCTTTTAATGCTTCCTTTGCATCCATACCTTCACCTCGTCACGAGTAAGTACAATTAGACGGCAACAAAGGGATGAGCCATATAAAGCCTCATCCCTTTGCCGAACATCTATATAAACATTCGCAGGCAGGTCCATGGTACCGCCCTGCGGATGGTCATACGACGTTAAGGATTCGTCGCAGACACTATCGCTGCTAACATTATACGCATAAATCGATGTAAATGTGCGTAATAACCCTTAATTTTTGCAGTCCGCAATCTGTGCTCAAACGAGCAGTTTCCAAGTTAATGCCCTGCCTTCTGCTCCGTCAGCGTAGATAAATCGATCACATACTTCTCAATTGCTCCTTGTTCAACATGAACCTCGTAGGTCAGCTTTTTGCTGTCCTCAGACCAGATGAGATTGAGCAGCTCACCATTTTTGCGCGGTGATGTGAAGACGATAGATTTATCGGCAGCAGCAACAACTTTAATTTTAAAATTTTCAGCCGTGCCGCTATAAAGGCCATCGGGTGAAACCGTTGCCGTGCTGTTCGTATTCATACCTAAACCATTCTCGCCTTCGTTTTCAACCAATCCTTCAGAAGGATTCGAAGTTAAGCCTTTGACTGAGCCATCCTCAAATGACCCGCCATCAGGCGCTTTGTCTTCTTCATTGGTTAAAGGATTGATTGCGGTACTCTTGGACGATGGCGCTGAATCGGCATCTTTATCTTTAGTTGCCGTTTCCGTCTTCACTTCTGGGTCTTCAGCACCGTTAGCGCTCGCTCTATAAGACATTTCCACTGGCGTTTCGTTCATCATATCAGCCGCGACGTTATTCGATTGCTTGGCTGAAGATTCTGATGCATTCATATCGCCAATCGAGCCTGAATTATACGTTACGATAAACAGCCCTGCAACGATTCCGGCTGCGATCACACCACTCATAATGCGCATGGACGGCCAGCGGCGTTGACGCTTCGAAAGACGTTTTGTTGCTTCCGTTCTGCTAACCATGGATGGCGGTTCCGCTTCAGCCTGACCAAACAGTTCCATCCGCTCTAATTGAGGCATAATCGCATCGACTAAGCTATAGCTCGGCATAACTTTTGGCAAACTGGTAAGCTCGGCGGACAATAGCTGTAACCGCTCGAACATGGCTGCACAGTCCGGACACTGTCTAGTATGATTCATCAAGACTTCGATTTCGCTTTCATCGAGATCGTTGTCTAGCTGTCTTTGCATTAGTTCCATCACCTCTTGACAATTCATCCCCGGACACCACCTTTCTGATAATCATGGAGTAAAGTCTGCAGCTGTTGCCTAGCTCTGAATAAATAGGATTTCACTGTATTGAGCGGCAAATCGAGCGAATCTGCAATTTCATTGTAAGAGAAATCCTGTAAATACCGAAGGACGACGACCGCACGATGATGCTCAGGAAGCTTGTCGATAGCGGCTTGAATGTCTTTAACAGCGTAAGCAGACATTACCTCGTCCTCCACGTTTTGTTTTTCGTGGAATACCATGTCGTGCTCATCTATTGAGACGGTCGGTTTATTTCTCCGAAACTTGTCAATGCAAATGTTGGTTACAATACGTTGAATCCATGTTTTGAACTGCGCTTTTTCTTCGTACGAGCCTATTTTTGTATAGATGCGAATTAGCGCTTCTTGCGCTGCATCAAGGGCATCCTGTTCATTATTTAATATATAATAGGCTGTCCGATAAACATGCGTTTCAATCTCTCGCAATAGAGTAATTAAAGCGTCGCGATCTCCCGACTGAGCGGCTCTTATAAGCTCCGGCTCCACCACGAAGGATCCCCCTCTCTTGCAACCATTCTGACGAACTGGTTGCGGTAAAAGTTGCAGATAAATTAGAAATATTACTTTATTTTTTTTAGTAAGTTTTAACAAGCAGAGCGATTGTCCCCAAGCGGACCGTCTTGAATGCACGAAGCAGGAAAAAAACCATAAAAAATTTACAGATACTCGCTATGCTGTGAAAGAATCGAAATAAACTCCACATTAAAGGATACCAAATTTCAACTAACTCGTATATAGAAAGAAGTCGAATACCTCTGAAAACGGCTCGACTTCTTTATTCCTAAGTATGAATGATTTTCATATGATATGCGAATTTAGGTACGGAAAGATGAAGGCAGGCTTTCTATCCGCATTTTTTTGATACCCGCCTTACTTAATTTTTGTATACGTAAATAAATCTTGGCTGGTTACAATAAACCGTACCTCGCCATCACGATCTGTTCGCCACAAAGCGGTTCCCGCTTGATTTAATCGAGAAATCACATCTGGACTAGGATGGCCATAGGTGTTTGTCGCTCCAACAGAAGCTACTGCTCCAAGCGTACGCCAATAATCGAGCCACTCTGAGCTTGTTGAAAAACGACTGCCATGATGTGCAACCTTCATAACTGAGACAGTCTTTTCATTTGAATCCATTATATTTTGCTGCCGCTCATTTCGTATAATGGCGCGTTCCGTGGCTGCATTAATATCACCGGTAAACAAGAAGATCGACTGAAAAAGCTGAACACTAAGCACAACACTGGCTTCATTCTGTTCCTCAAGGTGAGCCACCGCTTCCTCTTTTTGCCCCAATGGCCACAAAACGCTTATCTTCGTATTTGCATCTACCTGCTGCTTCATGCCCGCAGACGCGCTGTACATTGGAATTCCCAGTGCAATTGCCTGCTTAATAAGCTGCTGCGCATCATCTGCTTCCTTCAGCGTTCCGTTCCACCAAATGCTGCGTATTGGAAATGTCTCCAAAACCGCTTTTAAACCACGGATATGATCGCTATCCAAATGTGAAATGACGAGGATGTCAATCTCGCGCACGCCTCTTTTCATTAGTAAAGGCACAAGCACCTTTTTCCCAATTTCAAAAGGGTCACTCCGCTCCTTCCACTCTTCTCCCGGCTTGCGGAAGCTCATCGTACCTCCACCATCGATTAAAATATGCTTGCCGCCGGGTGTTCGAATATGTACAGCATCGCCTTGACCAACATCTATAAAACTAACTTCTGCCTGACGGTTAAATAAATCCGGTTCAAAGGCATAAAAAATCATAATCAAAACTAACGCTAACAGCAAATATAGTCTAATCCTTAGCTTTTTACTGTTTTCTTTAACCACTATGTAAGGATGAACCGCTCCAATTGGCGCTGTCTCCTCTATGGTCGCTGCTGCTTCCTCATGTTTCGCAGCGATTTGCATCGTCCAACTGCGCAAAATCCGAAATATAACACCAAATATAATCAGCCAAGCTGCCACCCACCAAAGAGGCGGAGTTGCCCAAATCGTCCTTAGTGAATCCACTTCGGACAGCTGCTCGACGAAAGCAAACGTCCATTCATTCGCGAAATGCGAGAAATAGGCCAGCAGCTTGCCGCCGTCCTCCCAAGGTATCGCAAGCAGGAGCGATACTGCGCCAAGCGGCATAACAACAAAGCTGATGAACGGAACGAGCACAAAATTCGCGAGCATAGACAACACATGAAACTGATTGAAATAATAAATCGTCAGTGGAAAAGAT
The DNA here is from genome assembly GCF_050467785.1 of Paenibacillus sp. NRS-1760. NCBI lineage: Bacteria > Bacillati > Bacillota > Bacilli > Caryophanales > Paenibacillaceae > Paenibacillus > Paenibacillus sp. NRS-1760. The sequence continues at coordinate 241,179 of NZ_JBITPK010000011.1, forward strand.
ACAATCTGCGCTACGAGCGTAACCGCTGCCAGATCAAGCAGCGATTTTCCTCTGCGCCACCTCGGCATCGCTTGCCGTACAGGCTGGACTCCGACAATTAGACCGATCGTTACAATGAACGACAGCTGAAAGCTGACATCCTCGATAAAATAGGGATCATAAATAAGCATGAGCACAGCAGCAGCAGCTAGCAGATGCAGCCCATCCTTCAGCTTGCCCATCCGGGCTGCCAATAGCCCAAGAACGGACATTAGACCCGCGCGGACTACCGATGGGGACGCGCCGGCAAGCAGCACATACATGGGAACGGATAACATGAGGATGAGCAGCATTCGTTCGCGGCTTATACGTGCGAGGCGCAGCAGTCCGCTAAGCGCATAAAGGAATACAGCAACATGGAGGCCCGAAATCGCTAAAATATGCGTTAAACCAAGCCTTGAAAATTGCTGGAACTGCTCTGGATCGAGGTCCTCGCGAATGCCGAGGACCAGCCCCTTCATGTATCCGGACTGCGAGGACGGATACAGCAGTTCCATCTGCGCGCCAAGCCATGCTCGCGCAATGTCGACGCGGCCGAGCAGCGCGGCCGCGGTCCACTTGGGGCCCGGCGCCGGCTTTACGGCGGCGGTGCCCTTCACTTTGAGCAGCCAGTGGATTCTCTGGCTGCTCAGGTAGCGGCGGTAATCAAATCCGCCGCTATTGGATGCGCCAGCCGGCCGCGTAAGCTCGCCGGCAAGGCGCACTTTGGCGCCGCGCTGCCAAGCCGCGGCGACCCCCTGCTCCGGCTGTTCCATCAGCCGGACATGCACGATCAACCGCTCGCGCAACGGCTGCGCAGCGGCTTCACCTTGAACGTGGATGCTGTGCGCCTCCACGCGAAACATCGCGCGGTCGCCGTCGACCTCCACCGCCGACACAATAACGCCCTCCGCTTCCGCCGCATACGCAGCTCGCGGTCCATCCGCCTCAGCGGCGACAAGCAGTGCTGGCAGCGCAGTCACGTTGCGGGCATCCGCCCATAACCGCTCTCCTGCGGCAAGGCACACTGCCAATGCACAAGCTGCCGCGAGCTGCCACGACGCTTGCTTGCCAAGCACTGCGGCGGTCGCGAGTAATATTCCCGCTCCCGCCGCAAGCCAAACGCCGCTGTTGTTCAATCCAGCAGCAGCCGCGCCCCCAAATACCCAACAAATCGCAAACCAAATTAAAGGACGTCGATTCACCTCTAGCTCCCTCCAATTCACAAAGCCTCATAACAAAAAAAGAACCTCTGTCGCATCAAAAGATGCAATCAGAGGTTCCTCCTCGTTTCTACTATTTCATGAACAACGCTATGATGTTACATCCATATGCGCCTGAGCAGGTGGCTCGTAATGATCCAAACAACGGAAAACAATACCTTTCTGGGCCATCATATTGCTCACCTTTTCACTGTCTTTCGGATAACTGCGATGATAGACGATTTCGATAACACCGCTGTTCGCAAGCATGTTAGCGCATGTCCAGCAAGGTTGGTCGGTTACATAAACGGTTGAGCCTTCGCGATCGGTACGATCGGTGAACAGCAGCAAATTTTGCTCCGCATGTATCGTTCGAATACAGCGTTGTTTCTTGAATGGCTGCTCCTTGCCGTCAACCAGCTTCATCTCAACTTCCTCCGAAATCATGCAGCCTGCCTCGAGACAATCCTGCACGCCCATCGGAGCACCGTTATACGCTGTGCCAAGCAGTTTTTTTCCTTGTACAAGAACAGCTCCAACATGTCTGCGCGGACAACGCGAGCGCGTCGAAACCATATAGGCAATATCCATGAAGTAGGTGTCCCAGTCCTTGCGGTCGGCATCCTTCGTTTGGGTGCTCATAACTCAACTTCCTCTCTCATGCTGCATCTGATGATCTCTGGTTGCATTTATTTATCGTATATTTCTTCGTTAAAGCTGATTCATTATCAAGTGGACACTAAAGCGTTTAGGCTTAGGCTTGGCTGGCAGCAATGGCTTGCTCAATATCCGCCAAAATATCATCAATGCCTTCTGTACCGATCGATAGACGAATCATGCCTGGAGAAACGCCCGCATTAGCTTGCTGTTCCTCAGACAATTGCAGATGTGTTGTGCTTGCTGGATGAATAATTAGCGACTTGGAATCGCCGACATTCGCCAAATGCGAGAATAGCTGAACGGAGTTGATCACTTTCTTGCCCGCTTCTACTCCGCCTTTAATGCCAAATGTCATAATTGCGCCTTTACCCTTCGGCAAATATTTTTGGGCAAGGTCATAGGATGGGTGGCTTGGAAGTCCTGGATAGCTAACCCACTCAACCGCTTCATGGCCTTCCAAATATTCAGCTACCTTTTGCGCATTTGAGCTATGGCGCTCCATACGAAGATGCAGCGTCTCAAGTCCTTGAAGCAATAGGAAGGAGTTGAAAGGTGAAATGGCAGCACCCATATCTCTTAGCAATTGGACGCGCGCTTTAATGATATAAGCGACAGGGCCAACTGCATCGGTGTAAACAACGCCATTGTAGCTTGGATCTGGCTCAGTAAGACCAGGGAATTTGCCGCTGGCTTTCCAGTCAAACTTGCCGCCGTCTACAATGATACCGCCGATTGATGTTCCATGTCCGCCGATAAATTTAGTCGCGGAATGCACTACAATGTCTGCTCCATGTTCAATCGGTCTGCACAAGTATGGGCTCGGGAATGTATTGTCCACGATAAATGGAATGCCATTCTCATGTGCAATTGCAGCAACCGCTTCAAGATCGATAACATCGCCCTTCGGATTTCCGATCGTTTCAGCATATACTGCTTTCGTACGCTCGTTGATTGCTCCGCGGAAGTTTTCCGGATTCGACGGATCAACAAATCTTACAGTGATGCCAAGCTTTGCAAGCGTCATTGAGAATAAGTTGTAAGTACCTCCGTACAGGCTTGTAGCGGAAACGATCTCATCGCCAGCTCCTGCAATATTTAGAATCGCGTATGTAATAGCCGATTGACCAGAAGCAACTGCCAATGCTGCCGGAGCACCCTCTAATTCAGCTACACGTTTCTCAAAAACATCCGATGTCGGGTTCATAATTCGGGAGTAAATATTTCCAAATTCCTGCAATGCAAATAGATTCGCTGCATGATCTGTATCTTTGAATCCGTAAGATGTCGTCTGGTAGATAGGTACTGCGCGCGACAACGTAGTCGGATCGATTTGCTGACCTCCGTGGACGGATAGTGTATCAAGGGAAAGCTTGCGTTGTTCTGACATTTTCTCGACTCCTTCAAATGAGTTAATAGATAATGGCAAACGGAAGTTGTAAATGTCCGCTTCTTTCCATTCTCTCACAATTATGGACGAGCTACAATGCTGTCTTCCAATCCTTTTAATAGTTTTTCTCCAATTCCCTTGACACGGAGTAAATCATTAACGGTCGCAAATTTGCCGTTTCTTTCTCTATCTTCAATAATTGCTTTTGCTTTGGACGGTCCGATTCCTTTCAAATCATCAAGTTCCGCCTCCGTTGCGCGGTTGATATCAAGCTTTGCTGCATCATCCATGCCCGCATTAGCAATCGGTGCTGCTGGTGCAGTGGATACAATCGTATCCTCCTTTAAAACAGCTTTCTCATCCGACTCATTTCGATGATCAACACCCGCAGCTGATGCTTCTTGCTCCTTTTCCGGGATCATTTCAGTATCCTTCTTGTTCTTTACGTCTTCTTCACCCGTATCTACTGTATCAATTGCAGCGACTGCAGATTTCACAGCATCGTTTAAAGGTACCCAATCACCTGTTTCCTTCTGCTTAGGCTCCATAAAAGCAGCGGCCAGCAATATAGCTGCAGCAAGTATTAAAATAGAAGCAAATAAAATAGCTTTGCTAGAAATCGTTCCAGTTAAAAGCTTCACTTCTTCACTCTCCTTTGAAAGCGACGAATTATTTGGTAATTAGTGACATATGAAACAAGTCCTGCGGAATAAGGTAAGAGAGCACACGAAATGAGTACGGCTATTGAAATTTTCACTCGGGATTTGTTCGCATATAACCATTCTCTACAAATTAAAGCAGGTTATGCGCGCGCCAAACCTATAGGAGGGTTCAGCATGAATGTCGGATTTATCGGGACGGGCACAATGGGAAGCCTGCTCATTGAAGCTTTGATCGCATCTGGTGCATTATCACCAAAACAAATTGCCGTCAGCAACCGCACCTTTGCAAAAGCGCAAGCCTTGGCCAACCGTTATTCCGGCATGAGAGCCGAATATACGAATGCTGCGGCTGCCTGCGGCTGCGATATTGTTTTTTTGTGCGTAAAGCCTTTGGAGTTCAAAAAAGTGGTCGATGATTTGAAGGCAACTATTCGACCAAATCAGATTGTCGTATCTATAACGAGTCCTGTCCTTATCTCTCATCTAGAAGGGGAACTCGATTGCAAGGTAGCTAAGGTTATTCCGAGCATTACAAATTATGTATGGAGCGGAGCATCGCTTTGTATTTATGGGGAAACGATTGATGAGAATGATATGGCTCAACTGGAGGACTTATTGTCCCATATTAGTCAGCCGCTGCGAATAGATGAGAATTACACACGCATCGTATCCGACATTTCAAGCTGCGGACCAGCTTTTATGTCTTTCCTGCTTGAGCAATTTGTGGATGCTGCGGTTGAAGAAACGGGTATAAGCCGTGATGAAGCGCTGCGTGTTGCAAGCGCCATGCTGCTCGGAACCGGCTTGCTGCTGACCGAAGGCGGCCTTACACCAGCAGAGGTGCAAGAGAGAGTTGCCGTCCCTGGCGGCATTACAGCCAAAGCGCTAAACCTGCTGCGCCGCGAGACAGAAGGAGTATTCAATCAACTCATCCGTACGACACATGCAAAGTTCGATGAAGATGTGGTCAAGGTTTCGACCGCCTTTATAGGCGAAGAGGTGAACGGTCAATAGCTGTTCTTCAGCTAATGCCCGCTCACCTCTTCTGTTTGTCTTAATTAGCAACGATATTGACTAGCTTGCCTTTTACCGCAATGACTTTACGGATTGTTTTGCCGGCAATCAGTTCTTGTACCTTCTCAAGTTCTTTCGCTATGCTTTCCATTTCAGCAACATCCATATCAGCTGCAATGGAGATGCGATCTGCGATTTTACCATTTACTTGTACGACGATCTCAACCTCTTGATCGACCGTCCAAGCTTCTTCGAACGTCGGGAAAGCTGCATACGTAAGCGAATCCGTGCGTCCCAGCTTCTCCCATAGCTCTTCCGCGATATGCGGCGCAATTGGAGAAATCAATTGAACGAATTGCTCCATTGCTGCTTGCGGAAGCACATCTGTTTTGTAGGCTTCGTTTACAAAAATCATGAGCTGGCTGATTACGGTGTTGAAGCGAAGTCCCTCATAATCATCCGTAATTTTTTTGATTGAACGATGCCATGTGCGCTTGAATGCATCACTCGTTTCGCCATTGCCGATTTTGGCATTCAAGCTGCCATCCTCGTTCACGAACAAACGCCATACACGGTTAAGGAAACGATATGTTCCTTCCACACCATTGGTATTCCAAGGTTTCGTTGCTTCAAGCGGACCCATAAACATTTCGTACATACGAAGCGTATCTGCGCCAAACTCGTTTACGATATCATCTGGATTGATAACATTTCCACGCGATTTGGACATTTTTTCGTTGTTGTTTCCAAGGATCATGCCTTGGTTGACAAGCTTATGGAACGGCTCCTTTGTATCTACAACGCCGATATCATAAAGCACCTTGTGCCAGAAACGAGCGTAAAGCAGATGCAGAACAGCGTGCTCAGCGCCACCGATGTAAAGGTCAACCGGCAGCCATTGCTTTTGCTTCTCTGGCGAACAAAGCTGTTTGTCGTTTTTAGGATCGATGAAGCGCAGGTAGTACCAGCAGCTGCCTGCCCATTGCGGCATCGTGTTCGTTTCACGGCGAGCCTTCATGCCCGTTTCAGGATCGATCGTGTTCACCCATTCCGTAACGCTGGCAAGCGGTGATTCCCCTGTTCCTGAAGGAGTAATAGCATCAACATCAGGCAGCAGAAGCGGAAGCTGATCCTCAGGAACAGTCTTCATCGTACCATCCTCCAAGTGAAGGATCGGAATCGGCTCACCCCAGTAGCGCTGGCGGCTGAACAACCAATCGCGCAGGCGGTAAGTGATTTTCCCTTTTCCTTTGCCCGATGCATCCAGATGCTCTATCATCTTCGCAATCGCTTCTTCATTCGTCAAACCGTTCAAGAAATCGGAATTGACATGAATGCCGTCGCCTGCATAAGCTTCCTTCGTAACATCTCCGCCTTGCACAACCTCAACGATCGGCAAATCAAATTGCTTTGCAAATTCCCAGTCGCGAGCGTCATGACCTGGAACAGCCATAATAGCACCCGTTCCATAACCAGCAAGAACATAATCTGCAATCCAGATTTGTGTTTTCACGCCATTAACGGGATTAATGGCATAAGCTCCTGTGAACACGCCTGACTTGTCTTTCGCCAAATCAGTACGCTCCAAATCACTCTTGCGCGATGCTGCCAGTTGATAAGCTTCAACTGCTTCTTTTTGCTCTGCCGTTACGATTTTTGCAACAAGCTCATGTTCAGGAGCGAGTACGCAATAAGTCGCGCCAAACAATGTATCTGGACGAGTCGTAAATACGACCAATGCGGAATCATGACCGTCAATCTCAAAGGTAACCTCAGCTCCTTTGGATTTTCCAATCCAGTTGCGCTGCATATCCTTAATGCTCTCTGTCCAGTCCAGTTCTTCCAAATCATCCAACAGACGATCCGCGTATTCCGTAATTTTCAAAATCCACTGACGCATAGGCTTGCGAACAACGGGATGATTGCCCCGCTCGCTTAGGCCGTTAATAACCTCTTCATTGGCAAGCACCGTTCCAAGAGCCTCACACCAGTTAACTGATACTTCAGCAACATAAGCGAGTCCTCTGTTGTACAATTGGATAAAAATCCATTGCGTCCATTTATAATATTCAGGATCGGTTGTACTAATCTCGCGATCCCAATCGTATGAGAAGCCAAGTGATTTTATTTGTCTGCGGAAATTATCGATGTTTACAAACGTAATATCGCGCGGATGCTTTCCTGTATCAAGCGCATGCTGCTCAGCAGGCAATCCGAACGCGTCCCAGCCCATTGGATGAAGGACATTATAACCTTTCATTCTTTTGTAGCGAGACACGATATCCGTCGCTGTATAACCTTCTGGATGTCCAACATGCAAGCCAGCTCCAGATGGATATGGAAACATATCTAATGCGTAAAACTTTGGTTTTTCAGCATCCTCTGTCGTTTGAAACGTTTTGTTTTTATCCCAAAATTGCTGCCATTTCGGCTCCACAACAAGCGGGTTATAGCCGTGAAATTGCTGTTCTTGACTCATGTGCTCATATCCTCTCTCAAATAAATGCTGCATGCATAATTGTACAAAAAAACATAAAACCTCTCGCCCCTAGCGAATTATCGCTAGGGACGAGAGGTTGTTCTCCCGTGGTACCACCCTAGTTAGCGAAAGACATGCTTTGCCGATCGCTCACTTGTCGCCCTTATCGCGGGCCAAACGGTGATTTTCGCGTAAACGATGTTTCGTAAACATCGCTTTCGTTAATCGCACAGCTCCAAGGCGAGCTTCATTTCGCTGCAGGTCCGGCTTCCACCATAAATCACCGGCTCTCTAGGCCTGACAAACGAAATTACTGTTCCTCTTCAACGCTCCATATGCATAAAATCGTTAGTTTCGATTATAAAGATCACACGGTTCGGTGTCAAGAGAACGAACTTGAACTTCAAGCGTATACTAATCAATTTGCACAACACATTTATTTTTCTTGTGCTCCTGATATGGTTTTATTCGCTCCAGCTCCGAAGCCTATATATCCAAAAATAACGGCAACGGCTACTAGCATCACTAATGAGACAGTCCAATTATTCGTCAAATCATGAATGAGTCCAAACAACAGCGGTCCGGCAGCGGCAAGCAGATAACCAAGAGACTGCGCCATCCCCGACAACTGAGCCGACTGCCTTGTGCTGCTTGTCCGCAGTACAAAAAACATAACCGCGAGACTAAAGCCGGAACCGCCGGCAATTCCGAGTAAGATCATACAAATCGGAATAAGATCCACATTCCCGCTAAGGAGCCCTAAATATCCTAGGAGCAGCAAGATCGTTGTAAGAATAACAAGCAGCCTTTGGCTTGCCTGCTTTCCCGCAATGACAGGGATAATAAAAGTCGCGGGCAAGCTGACAAATTGCAGCAGTGACAGCATCCATCCCGCATCAACGTGACTCATGCCGCGGTCAGACAAAATTTCAGGCAGCCATGATATGTTGACATAGAAACAAAATGATTGAAGACCCATAAATAATGCTACTTTCCAAGCTAAGCCAGAGCGCAGCAGACCACCGTTCTTCTCGCCATCCGTTGCTGCTTTGTTGTTGTCCTTCTTCGCAAACGAACGAAGTTGCGGTACCCAAGCAATCGTAGCAATTAGAGCGAGCAGTGCCCAGCAGGCCAGCATCCCTTGCCAGCCAAAGGAAATCTTCTCTGTAATGGGAATGCTGAATCCTGAAGCTAGAGCAGCGCCTAAATTCATCACGACCGAATATAAACCAGTCATTAGACCGACGGTGGCCGGAAAATCTCTTTTTATCATGCTCGGAAGCAGTACGTTTGCAACTGCAATCGCCATGCCCAGCAAGATCGTTCCAACAAATAAAGCGGCTATCGCCGGAAGGGATCGAATTACAATCGCGCCAGTTAGCACGACCATTGCAATAAATAATGTGTTTTCCATACTAATGCGCTGTGCAATTCGTGGCGCAAGCGGAGAAATAAGTGCAAATGCTAGCAGCGGCAAGGTCGTCAGCAGCTCAGTGAGCGCACTGGAGATGCCAAACGAACGCTGAATTTCAGATACGATTGGTCCAACCGCTGTTAGTGGCGCTCGCAAATTAGCGGCTATTAGCAATATGCCAAGAAGCAGCAGCCATGAGCTTGTTATTGCAATTGGCGCAGAAGATGTAGATGCTGATGATAAATTTGAATGGCTGATTTTCACGAAATAATCCTTCTTTCTCATGCTGATCAATCTAAGTTGTTTAGTTTCCCATATAAGCGCCTTAAACATTCAACAAAGCGCCTTATACGATTATTACAAATAACGAATAGCAGCTTTTATTTTTTTACTCGATACCAATACTCGTATTGCGGGACATACCCGATTTTATCGTACAGCCGATTAGCTGCTGCGTTATCTTTTACGACGAGCAGATAACCTTCAGTCGCTCCACGTCCCTTGCCCCATTGTAGAAGATGCAGCACTAGCTGCTCGCCAAAACCTTTATTTCGATAGTTAGGATCGGTCACAATATCATAAATACCAATCCAACCATCCTCAATCACCGCATAGCCGCATGCTACCGGTATTCCATTGTCGTGCAGGATTGCGCAGCATTTATCCAGCGGTGACTGTTCTATCATTTTGCGTGTAGTTGACCGCTGTTCATCCGTTAAACGACTAAAAACCGCAACCGCATCCAGCCAGTTCTCCGAAACTTCCTGTTCGAGCCAAATTTCAGCAGCCTTCGGGGATAGAGCGTCAGAAAGATGTATCGTCTTTACAATCGTCCGGTCGATAAGCTCATAACCGCGAGTCGCCAGTTCCTCATCAAGCGAGGTTGGCTGGACGAAGGGTGTTATTTTAAAAACAGAGCGTATTCCCTTGTGTTCATACAGTTCCTCGCAGGAGCTGATTTTTGCATCAAGCTGAAGCGTGCTGCCGTACACAGGATTAATCGAATTGGAACGTTTCGTATAACCTTCTGCAAAACGAAGCAGCCAGCCGTCGTAGACAACCGTTTGCAAAGCTGGCCAGCCATTCAAGCTCATTTCCTCTATGCGAAAATGCAACAGTCGTTTAATCTGCTCCATATGATGCTGATCATGCCATATAAAATCTTTTATATACTGACTCACTTCAAAGGCATGGCCGTCCGCATCTACATATTTAGCTTTGTATTGCTCATCTGCTAACTGTGCTATCGTGTCAATAATCCGCTCACGTATGCTTGCAGCTTCATGAACGAGCTCAGCGACCGAAGTTGACCTGCTGTATATTTTTGCTTGTTCGTTAAACTCATTATAATCCAGATGTTTAACCGTAAGCGGCAGGCCAGCTCGCACCTTTAAGATTGCTTCTTCATAAAAATAAATATCCCAACGTAAAATATGGGCTGTGACGTCTCGAACCGACCACTTTCCTGCGGCAATGCTCTGATTCCAAATACGTTCGTCGTAACGCGCCAAATCGGTTACAAACGTTATCCATTCTTTGAAGGTGTCCAGCAGCTGCATTTTCTCGACAACCATATGCAAATTCCACTCCCCTTAAACTGGCATAATCATCCAAGCTTCCATTTATCATAAAGGATGATTCATTAAGGAGAAAGATTTTTTTTCCATTTTTGAAATAAAAAAAGCCGCCTCATGAGCAGCTAATTGCGATTCTGATCCTCATAACATATCAAATCGTTCAAGCTGTTCCAGCTGATTTTCTCGCTTCAATATTTCACTCTGCATCGGTCCAAGCAAATCAAAATGCGGATACTCTGACCGCGCATGAATATAGCGAGGGTTAAGTCCGTTATCGAGGCACCAGCGCGATAGCTTCTCCATATCGGAGCAGCCTACCTTCGTTACTGTCTTCATGTCTGGAAACCTCGAATCCAGCCAGTAGTGCGTCAGAAATGCAATTTCTCCGCGGGCAACGGCTTCCTTCCATCGCTGCAACTCTTTTCTTTTTATGCCAAAGGCCACAGCACATCGCTCCTTTAACGTTGAACATTCCTTCCTGACTAGATATGGACTCTTTAAGTCAGGATGTTCTTGACTCTCCCTACTTGCCCATCAGCCAGTCTCACTTTAATGCCATGAGGGTGCTTAGGCGAATTCGTCAAAATATCTTTCACTACACCTCGTGTCAGCTTTCCAGTCCGTTGATCCTGCTTCAAAACAATGTCTACCGATAGGCCCGCTTTGATCGCGGAGCGCTCTGTTCCATTCATATTTACCATTCCTCTGCTGCTCTAATGTCGGCTTTTAGCATAGCATAAGCAAAGTAAAGATGCACATTATAAGGACAGCTGTTATACTTAACATCAAAAGATGTAAACGAAATGAGGAAATGTATTAATGTCTAACGCATTTAACGCTTTGGGTATAATTCCCAAGCTAAGCGAATTGCTTCACCATGATGGAATTATCGAGCCGACTCCGGTTCAAAAGCAAGCGATTCCACTTCTGCTCAACGGGCAGGATGTTATTGCACAAGCTCAGACGGGCACAGGCAAAACGATTGCGTTTGCTTTGCCTATTTTGCAACGTATTAATATAGAGAAAGAACAAGTCCAAGCTCTCATATTAACTCCAACGAGGGAACTTGCGATTCAAATTACGAGCGAGCTCAAAAAACTTGTTCCCGCTGTTGGCGTAAGCGTGCTTGCTGCCTATGGCGGCCAAGACGTTGATGCTCAGATTCGCAAGCTGCAGCGCTCGCCCCATATCGTGGTTGCAACACCTGGTCGTCTTATCGATCATATGAAACGTGAAACCGTCAGCCTAGGCAAACTGCAAATGCTTGTTCTCGATGAAGCGGATCAAATGCTTCACATGGGCTTCCTGCCAGATGTAGAAAGCATTATTTCACAAACGCCGAAAGCTCGTCAAACGATGTTGTTCTCAGCTACAATGCCTGATGCTATTCGCAAGCTGGCTGCTGATTATATGAAGACACCTGTCGATATTCGGGTACGCAGTACTAACGTCACACTCGACAGCATTACACAAATCGTCTATGAAACAACGGATAGAAGCAAGCAGCAAACTCTCGTGCATTTGCTTGAGCGTCATCAGCCGTATTTGGCCGTTATTTTTTGCCGGACTAAAGTTCGCGCGAAAAAATTAAACAAGGAACTCCAAGAGATCGGCATCGAATCGGATGAGCTGCACGGCGATCTTACGCAAGCGAAGCGTGAGCAAGTAATGAAGCGCTTCAGAGATGCAAGACTGCAGGTGCTCGTAGCCACTGACGTTGCTGCTCGCGGACTCGATGTTGAAGGGGTTACCCATGTTTACAACTACGACGTTCCACAAGACGGCGAGCTGTATATTCACCGTATTGGCAGAACAGGTCGCGCTGGGCAAGATGGCGCAGCCATTACACTCGCAACTCCTTATGACAAAAACCATTTGATTCTTATTGAACAAAGCATAAATGCTAAGCTTGCACGCCGTGCGATTGACAGCGAAGGCAACGAAACATCTGTACGCGCACAATCCGGCGATCGTCCAGAGAGAACACGCAGTGCAGCTGGCAAAAGCAGTACACGCGGCGGAAGCAGCAAGCCATCCGAGGGTGGACGCCGCGGCGGTCGTGACCGTTCTGCTCAAGGTGATCGCAATGCGAAGCCAGGCGGACGCAGAGGCCAACGCGAGACCGTTCGTCCTAATGCTGGCAAACGTACAGGCAGAACAGCTGAGATTCGCGGTCAAGCTTCCGAAGCAGCTGGCGAGAGCACAGGCTGGTCAGCCAACCGTGGGGACCGATTCGAATCCGCAAGCCCTGCTCGCGGTAATGACCGTTCCCAAAGCCGCAGCAGTTCCACTCGCGGCGGTGATCGTTCCGAAAGTCGCGGAAGTTCAGCTCGCGGTGGCGAACGCTCCGAGAGTCGTGGCGGCTCAGCTCGCGGTGGTGCAAGCCGCACCGGCGGCTTCGGCAGTCCTCGCGGCGCAGAGCATGTAGCAGGCCGTGCCTCGTCCAAGGTGGATAGCCCTTGGGAAGCAGCGCGCAGTGATTTCAAAGCGAAAACACTAAATGAGCACGAAAACGGCCGTGGAACAGGCAAGCGCGGCAAATCATCGTCAGGCGGACGCAGCGGCTCACCTGCCGGCGGTCGCGGCAACAGTCCGCGTGGTGGCGGAAGCTCTTCGAGCAAACCGCGCGGTGGCGGCGGACGCAATCGGTAAACAACTTTAAAAGAAAGAGCGGTCAACACAGGAACTTATTCCCAGTGCTGACCGCTCTTTCTTTTTCTATATCATTCCGTCAGGATCTTACTTCGTTAACCGTTAGATCATACTGATTATTATTGCTAGTCAATGCCGCCTCATAATATCCTCTGCCGCAGCTAGTAGAATTGCATTGGCATTTATACGCGCCGCTGCATCCGCAAACGTAAAATTTAGTTTTCGTAAATCCGGGATAAATATTAGTAAGCTTTTCATAAAAGGTATGAGCATGGTGAGTGAAAATAGCTATAACATTATTTCGCACTTTGGATGGAATCGCATTAAAAAAATGATTCGTTTCTTCCTGGCTTATAACATGTGTTGGATCTACTGTAATTCCGCTTACCTTCAGCGGCCAATGGCAATCAATAATATAATAATAGCTAGGGTCCAAATTTTTAAGCAGGCTTATGCTTGCAAAGCTGAATTTTCCAGGAACATTATCCAGCCATACATATTTCACATTACCGTTCGTACCAGGAAAATTCATCTGTCCAAAAACATTTCCTAAATACTTTACGAATATCCCAAAGAAAAAGGGCTGTTTCAAAAGTTTTCACTTTTGAAACAGCCCTCTTGTTTAATTAGCTCCAAGCGTGCTCATAAAGCGCTCTAGCCACGCCATCCTCGCTATTCGAAAGTGCAACTGCATTAGCTGCCAGCTTCACTTCCTCTGGAGAATTGCCCATTGCTATGCCCATGCCCGCAAATTGAAGCATCGTAATATCATTATGATAATTGCCGATTGCTAGAATTCGGTTGCGATCAATGCCTTTAATTGCTGCAAGCTGCTGCAACGCTTTTCCTTTATTGGCTTCATTATGATGCACATCGATAAAAAAGTCGCCGCTCCGAATCGAATGAAGCTGCTTAGGCCATCCCGACCATTCCGTTTGCACGACATCCATCTGATCCTTCGTTCCAAAAACTGTGAATTTCACAAGGCCGCTAGGCAAGCCCAGGCGGAAATCATGAATCGATGGTTTAGCTTGAAAATGACCATACATCGCTTCCACTTCCGGCGTCATGCTCTCGACCATCATTTCAAACGCAGTATTCAAATCAAAATGAATGCCATTCTCGCGGCAATATTGAATAAAACGCAATAAATGTTCAGGTACCATATCGAATTGGTGAACAACGGAATGGTCGTCCGCATTTATCGTTGCTGCGCCGTTATGAGTAATCACCGTCCCGCTAAGTCCAAGCTCTTTCAGCACAGGAAGAGCGCCTGATGGTCCTCTCCCAGTACATAATACGATTTGAGCTCCGCGATTGGCAGCCTCATGTACCGACTCACGAATAGCTTTCGTCAGCACATGATCATCTGTAAGCAGCGTCCCATCCACATCTAAAGCAATTAAGTCATAATTAAGGCTCATGTCTCCACTCCTATTCCAAGCTCTGTAAGTGCTCTCTCTATCTTTTAATTACATCAAACACCAGATACAAAGTCTAATCAGTTTTCCGTTTATGTGAGCGCAGAAGCTCTAGTTCTTCTTCCGTCAGCTCCCGATAGGAGCCCTCTTCAAGAGTTTCATCAAGCTTAAGCGGGCCCATCGATACTCTTTTCAAGTATACGACCTTTTTGCCGACAGCTTCAAACATTCTTTTCACTTGGTGGAACTTACCTTCCATAATGGTAAGGGAGATACTCGAAAATATTTCATCATCCCGTTGTTCACGACTCTTGATGTGTAACTCAGCCGGCATCGTAACATACCCGTCGTCTAATGCAACGCCAGCCAAAAAAAGCTGCTTGTCTTCTTCGCCAACATCGCCAAGAACCAATGCTTCATAGGTCTTCGCAACATGCTTGCGCGGAGACAACAGTTCATGAGCAAGCTGCCCATCATTCGTCAGCAGCAGCAAGCCAACCGTGTCTTTATCCAGTCGTCCGACTGGAAATGGATCTCGCTGCCGATCGGAGAGCTCAAGTAAATCGATTACCGTGCGTTCACGACTATCTTCTGTAGCAGAAATAACGCCCTGCGGCTTATTCAACATGAAATAAACGACATCACGATACACGACAGGTGCGCCGTCAAAATAAACCTTTGCTGTATCAGGGTCAACGATTAGTCCGCTGTCTTTCACTACTTTATCATCGACAACAACCATGCCGAGCTTCACAGCTCGTTTAATTTCGCTGCGCGTACCCAGTCCCATATGAGCGATTAGCTTGTCAATTCGAATACGTTTACTCATTCTACATCCATCTCCATCCTGCAGGCAGTTCATTTTTGATCATTCCTGCGGCATATTTCCCCCAGCCTATCGGGAAACCGTCTGTGCAAACTAATATATATCCTTTTGAGGCGGCGCCAGCATGCACCGTTAATTCCGATTCATCAACAAACAAGGTTTCCCCTTTGAGATATCGAATCGTCTGCTCATCAGACGAGCTCCAATTAACGGAGCGCACGGCTTCATCTCGCTTTAGCCCCATGGCTAGCGGGTGTGACGGTTCAAATCGACCTCGAATAGCTTCACCTACGTACCAGCCGGCTCTAACCACGCGCAAGCCATCGAGCGATGGCAGTTCGGCAGGCTGAATATATACGCGAGAACCAAAGGCTACTACACGCCCTGGCCAGCTTCGTGCATTTATTGCAAATTGTTCTGCATACTGGTTCCACAGCTCAATTGGACTTGCTTCTTCCGTGAGGTTCATCGCGGCTCCATCACGACCACTCCCTGCCCCTTTCTTGTTTGCAGGGCGCTCCAATCCAGCGCTCTCCCAATCATTTCTCGTTTGCCGTTTAGCTGCGCGGCGCTCATCCCTATGATCTTGTTTCTTTTCTTGTCTTTTCCCGCTGCTTGGCACGACTTCACGTTTTAAGCTTCCGCCAGCAGACTGGACGCTCTGGCGCTTTACAGAAGCAGCAACCGCCGGCTCTTCTTCCATGATGCTTGTCCGCTCCCCGCTGCGTCTAAGGACAGCCGCATAATGACCTTCACCCTCGATTAAATGCGGCCATAGCCTTACCGTTCCTTGAATGGATTGCAGACGCTCTTCATCAAGCTGCGCCATGCCTTCTGCTAAATCCGCTCTGCCTGCCCTCCAGCCATGCTGAGGAGAAATAGCTTCAACAAAAAAATCTTCATGCTCGGCTAAAAACTGAGCCATTTGCTGCTCGTTCTCCTCCGGCGAGAACGTGCATGTCGAATAGACCATTCTCCCCCCAGGTGCCAGCATCGCTGCGGCATGCTGCATAATATCGCGCTGCATTAAGGAGCATTTTTCAATCGAGTGCTTCTCCCATTCTGCGATCATTGAATCATCCTTGCGAAACATGCCCTCGCCGGAGCATGGTGCATCAATGAGAATACGATCGAACCATTGTGGAAAAACAGCGGCAATTGCTGCGGGCTCATCGTTAAGCACGACAGCATTGCGTACGCCGGCAAGCTCTATATTTTTGGCCAAAGCCTTTGTTCTTTCTCTAGCGTTATCATTCGTGACGAGC
Source organism: Paenibacillus sp. NRS-1760 (assembly GCF_050467785.1). Lineage (NCBI taxonomy): Bacteria > Bacillati > Bacillota > Bacilli > Caryophanales > Paenibacillaceae > Paenibacillus > Paenibacillus sp. NRS-1760. The sequence goes on from NZ_JBITPK010000011.1 coordinate 257,756, forward strand.
ACTCCGCTTCCTTGCAGCTTCCCTGCAATTTGCGTCGATTTACCTCCTGGAGCCGCGCATAGATCAAGTACGCGTTGACCAGGCTGAACGTCCAGCAGTTCTACCGGAGCCATCGCACTCGGTTCTTGAATATAATAGAGCCCCGCATGATAGTGCGGATGTTTGCCTGGCCGTTCGCCCTCTTTGTAATACAAACCATCCGGTGCCCAAGGTATTTCACGCACCTCTTCGCCCATGTCAGATAGCTTTTTCCATTGCTCGACACCTAGCTTTAATCGATTGATTCGAAGACCGTATACTCTCGGTGCATCATACGAAGACATAAAGCTATCAAACTCATCACCAAGCAGCTTTTCCATTTTTTCTGTGAAATTACGCGGCAAATTGCCGTTCATGCTATTTCCTCCTGCCAAATAAATAGCCTCTCAGCATTCGCCGAGGCATTCGTACACAAAGCTTAAGGATTCATTATACAACGCACGGAATAATGAAGCGCCATTAAAATTGTTGAAAAGTTAGACAAGCTCCGAAACGCTATTCGTTATTCAAAAATTGGTCGCATTCCTTAGCCGATTAATGGAATATACTTCCTTGCGTCTTTTTGACCATCTCGCCCATCTAACCTATGTAGCCTTCATGAAGCAAACAGCAATTATCGTTTAACAATAATACACGGCGAAAAAGCCATAAGGAGATTATTCATATGAAAAAAATAGTAGTAGGTACAGTCGTAGCTTCAGTCATTGCCGGAGCAACCCTTATCGGGTTGATGACGAATTCGGTCAGCGATCGCAGCATCGTTCAAGCCAAGGAAAACGTAAACCAAATAACGCAGCAGCATGTGAAACAGCCCACTGCAAACATTAGCAACGACTCGTTCCGCAACATTGAAGCAGCCAAGCAAAGTTTAGTATTTGAAATTAATGGCGAAGCAAGCCTATTCGAAGGCACCTACCATTTCACAATCAAGCAAGGCGATAAAATCATCATGACTGATTTTGGAACTGCTTCTGTAGGTGGACCGGAATGGGGCAAAGTGAATCAGACCATTATCGTTCCGGTAAATAAGTTGTCACTCGACAACCCGCTCCATATCGAGCTATATGAAATTGATCAAGAGAGCGGCGAACAAGTTCGCAAAATCAACATGCCGCTAACGATGTACGCAAGCAGCAAAAAAGTCGATAACGAATCATTTCGCAACCTGATGATCACTCCTGTATCCGTCGATTATTCCTTAAAGGGCGAGACTTTCAGAGGCACCTATAATTATACCCTAAAACATGGCGAAAAAGTGCTTGCCTCAGGTTTTGGAACAGCCTCTATCGGCGCACCTGACTGGGGCAAGGTTCCGTATGATTGGAACCGTCTGGGAGAGCATAACCAGAGCACGACTATTACTCATAAGGAGGCCGACCGCCATTTCAATTGAAATTGAACTTGTAAAAAAAGCGATAGCCGGCGATGACGAAAGCTTCTCCAAGTTGATCGCGAGTCGGCAGGATCGGCTCTACCGAATCGCCTATACTTATGTTCGCAACAAGGACGATGCTCTCGAAATTGTACAAGAAACCATATATCGCGCCTTTATTTCTGTCAAAAAAGTGCGTGAGCCGCAATACTTTCATACGTGGCTAACAAAGATCGCCGTCAATTATGCGCTTGAATATATTCGAAAAGCGAAAAAAACAGTCTATATCGACAACGATTATGAGGCTGGTTACGCTCCTGAACGAACCGAAGAACAAATCGATCTGCATCAGGCACTCAACAGTCTTGACGAGAAGTCCAAAACGGTGATCATCCTTAGGTATTTTGAAGATTTGCCCTTAAAAGATGTTGCTGAAATTGTCGATATGCCGTTAAGCTCGGTGAAATCGATCGTCTACCGGGCTTTAGCAAAGCTGAATATTCATCTAAACGAGGGGGAAGACGATGAGTAACCGAATGGATTTATTTAAAAAAACATATAATGAAATCGATATTCCCGATCAGCTTGCTTCCATTGCCGATGCAGCTATTCAAAGAGGCAAAATCGAGCGCAAGCGCACGAAACAAGCAAACTCAATCCGCTGGGTGAAACGTGTAGTTGCTGGTGCAGCAGCCCTATTTATTCTTTTTACAATCAGCATTAATACGATACCCACTTTCGCTAGCAGCTTAGAAAAAATACCTGGACTTGGCCAACTCGTGCGTACTTTGCAATTTAACAAAGGAAGCGCAGGTGGCGGTACAATTACGGACTCCACTGCTATTAATGTCATTTCACTCGAGAAAAAAGGCGATCTTGAGCATATTGTCATTCATTTTCAGCAAAACAATAAAGATCAGCAAATGACGAATTCTTTTAGCGTAAACTATAGCCTATATCCTAATACGATGACTTTTTCAATTGGCGGTGTTAGACGCTTCTCAGCCGAGAAGGACTTAGCGGAGCTAAAGAAAAGCAGTTTAATCGCGGACGCATATCCATTAATTTCGCTCGACGACTCGCTGGTTCGCTTTAACATAACATTTAAGAACAATATAAGTTACGAGGTCAAGGAATATAAAGAACCGGCACAAGTAGTTCTTACGATAAAGCGGGACTCTGCAGAAACCGATCTTCCCACCGTTTATTCGCTTCGTACCGCTTCTTCCGCATTCGGAGAAACGCAAGGCATTTACGAAGAAATGTTAGCAGGCCTTGAAGGAGTACGAACGCTTAAAGATCAACAAGGGGGTTACTTTGTCGAAGCTGGATATTATAGCAGTGAAGAAGCCGCTATGGGAAAAATGCAGGAAATAGTTAAAACCTATGGCATCTCTGACCATTCGTTATACATTGAACAGAGAGAAGCCATGCAAGATCCCCAAGCAATTAACGCCAGATCAGACAACCAGTAATATCCAATATTTTATCCATCTATTTCCTTTCATTCTCTAAATCCGAATGTTGTATGACATTGATGTTCAAGCTCTTACATACCAATACGGATTTGTTATATAATATATTTAAGTAAGGACATGCTGTTCTTTCATAGCTTGTCCACTTAAACCTGTTTCGGAGGTAGTTGCTTACATGAAGAAGAAAAAGAAATTGAAAATGATTTACGTCTATATCGGTATCGTTGTTATTTTATTCGGTCTTATTACCGTTTTAAACAACAGTGGCAAGGTAAACGCCGTTTATGACAAGCCCCTCTCCGAGCTGAACCCAGAAACACGCAAGCTGCTTAATGATCCTAACTATCAGAATATCATTTTGCCTGCTGAATTAGACAAGAAAGTAGCCGATAAGGAAGATTTCTTCGTTTACCTATTCGCTTCTGATTGTCCGCATTGCCAAAGAACGACGCCACAGCTTATGCCGCTAGTTGATGAGCTAGGAATTGACCTTCCGCAATTCAACTTAAGAGAATTCCCAAGCTATTTCAACAAATATAATGTGGAATTTACGCCTACACTTGCTTATTTCAAAGATGGCGTTCAAATTGACAAGCTAGAGGGCGGACTTGCTGAAGAAGGAACTACCGGCTACAAACTAGATGATTTTAGAGCGTTTTTCAATAAATATTCGGGGGCTGAAACCAAATGATGAAGCGTCAGCGCCAAACGGCTGAGCAGATTACGGAGGAGCAAAAAAATTCACGCATTCGCAGCATCATGTATGCTTTGCTGCTCGCATTCGCTTTTATTACTTTGCTCACCGCATGCGGCTTAGCGAACGACGACAAGGCAGGCGCTGAGCATCAACACGGTTCAGAAACATGGCAAACAACAGCATCCTATGATGAGCTGCCTGGTTTTTTAGCGGACTATACGCCGCATACGAGCGAGCTATATAAAGGAGTCCATGCTCACGCAGACATTATGAGCGGGATCACTTGTTATTGCGGTTGCTCAGATGGGTTAGCAGTTGAAACCCCGCATGACTCGCTTCTGCGCTGCTACGTTGCCGAACATCCTGCGGACGAGGGCGCTGTCACATGGACCAATCACAGTACCAGCTGCGGCATTTGTAAGAAAGAGATGGAAGAAGTAATCGCCTTAAGCAAGCAAGGCAAGACCAAGGAAGAAATACGTGCAGCCATCGATAAGCTGTACAAACCAAAAAAATCAACAGATTAGTTAACGCTCATCTGCTGTATAAGTTGAAGAAGCTGTCCAGCTAGGTCTACTCCGACCTTTCTGGACAGCTTCTTTTTTTCAAGCATGTAATGCAACTAAGGCTTTATTTACTTATTCTTTCTTATTTGCTCCAATCAACGATTAATTTGGCCATTAATACGAGATCGAGAATATCAATGACCTTGTCGTTGTTCAAATCCCCAGATTTAACTGCATTCCAGTTGCTGTCGCCTTCCTTCGCACCATATGATTTTACGAGGATTGCTAAGTCAACGATGCTTACCTTCTCATCATTGTTGTAATCGCCAGGAATATTAATAACTTCAAGTGCATGCGAATCGCCGGCTATCGGTACTTCTTCCACACTGTCGGATAATACTGCTTTTTTCACTGTAATTTGAGTTGGGCCTGCCAAAGCTCCTGCCTTAGCTTGGAATGTGAGCTTCATCCAATCCCCATTCGCATTCGACTGTGCCTCATTCAAATGGACTGCGATTAATCTTACTTGTCCATCCTTATCCTTCGTTTCTGGGATCAAAAATTTAGTATCATCCATGGATACTGCTGAAACAAAGGTTAACTTGGAAGGATCGTACTCAATCGTAATGTCCTCTGCCATAACGGAACCCACAACGTTTTCTAGACCGTAAGTAAGCGCAATAGAACCACCTACTGTTACTTTCGTTTCACCTTTTAAGCTGGCTTTTTCCGTCTGCTTGTCCTTCACTGTACCTGTAAAATCAATTTCGCTCATGCTCGTAAAGGTGCCTGCTGCATTATAAGTGCTCTTTACAACAAATTTGATATATCTGCCGGAAATCGTTTTGTTAAGCGGTGTAAAGTCTTTATACGTACTGCCTGTCCACGATTTTCCAAAGGTGCCTGTCGCTTTATTGGCTTCATTCGCAAGGAACGCCGCGTCACTTAGATCTGACAAGCGATCAGAAGCGTATACCTCAAAGTCTTTCGGAAATTCCAGCGCAGTTTGATTCATTCTGCTTGTTCTTTGAATGCCGCTCAAGCTGTGGCTATTCTTTGAATCCATAATAACCCAGTGAGGGAAATCTGCCGCGGGAGCCTCCCATTTGGAGTGCCAAATAGTCGCCGAATCACCATCGAGAATATTTGATGCAAATGCATCTTCATTATCCGCATAAGAGCTGAATGATTCGATTGCAAATGCCGATTTCGATAGGAACTGATAAGTCACAGATTCCTTTGCCGCTTCCAAAGCGAGCATAAGATTCACATAAGCTTCATCGATTTCGTTTACTGGGCTTTCAGGAGTAAGCGCCGATGCACTACTTAAAGCAGACCGAAGCTCCATCATCTTGGCAGCGGAATAGGTGACGCCAACAACACTTTCACTGGCAGCATCAAAGGCCGAAGCATCAACCATCAACTTGTTAAGCTGCTCATACGTATAGGCTGGAATGATTTTGTAGGAATCGGATAACGCTTTGATCTCCGTTGCAGTGAGCGTCCGTTTCCAAATTTTCAAATCGTCCATCGTAACATTGGCACCGCCGTTCCCTTTGTTGCCATCCGCGCCAATAATCGTATTAAATGCTGTGTCTACACTGCTCGTGCCAAGTGCAGTCATTTCTTTAGAGGCCTTCTCCACCCCATCGACATACACTTTGCCAACTTGATTTGCTCGGTCGACGGTGACCGTGAGCAAATGCCATTCACTTCCTACACTACCCGCCGAAGTATCCATTCGGTTCGTGCCGTCTGCAATGTTTAACGTCATTGCATTGGCTACAGCAGGTCCGATATACCAACCGACGTTTTTGCCGCTGTTCCAGTTTTTATTCGAAATGACCGTCTGATCTCCAGATAAATTGCCTGTATGCCAGAACGATACCGTAAAGCTGCCACTGCCAAACTTCAGATCGCTGCGGCTGCCCAGATCAATATAATTCGCATTGCCTGCCGGAATGTAAGCTGCTTTATTCGATTTGCCCTGCACGTACGCAACGCTTCCTCGTGATACAGCCGAACCCGTCACGCCGCTCGCATCATCGTTTAAGTTGTCGTCAAACTTCATATCAACGACTAGGTCCTTCCACATCGTTTCAGGGTCAATCGGCGTAAGCTCAGGCAGCGTGCCTTCCGTACGGAATGTATGCTGGATCGCACTAGACTTGTTCCCGTAGCTGTCAACGGCATAAATGACCGCAGTATAGGTCGTTTGCGGATCAAGTCCGTCCAGTGGAATCGTCATCGCATTCGGAATCGGCGTAAAGAAATAGTCGGAGAACACATTAACCGATTTTGCGGTCGTACCCGTCCTTTTGTTCGTAAGCGTCAGCTCGTAATGATGCATGTTTTGGTCATCCTTCGCTTGATTGAAGCTCAGCTTAGGCGTGCCATCCAGACCCGTCACTTTCAGATCCGTCTCAGCAGGAAATTGTGGTGCTACTTTATTGCGATTTGCACTCGTATACTTGAAATTGCTTTTGATCTCTTGAATCGTGTTGCCTTTCAGTTCAATAACCCATTTCTCGCCAGCAATTGTACCGACGCTGTTGAATGGGGGAACCGGTGTCCAATCATCCATAATATCTGCCGGATCTGCATTAAAAGCAATTCTATCTACTTCAATCCGATCCGCATACACTTCAATAAAATCAGCCTGAGATACCGGAAATTCAAAGCGGCTGACCAGTCCTGCATTCGTTACAGCAGAGTAGCCATGCTCTGCTTCAATGTACGACATCGAGCCAAGATTCAGAGCCGTATAATCCTTCTGGAAAATAGAGCGTTCATCGCTGTTGGTCAGATGAGAGTGCCCCGACAACGTAATAACCTGCGGGTAACCCGCCAGATCACTGTTAAGGTTCGGATTGGACGCCTGCTGTCCATCCATTACCGTCCCTGTGATTGGCTGATGAATGCCTACAAAGATCGGCTTATTTTTGTTTAATGGATCAGCTGTAATTTCAGCCAGTCTGCCCTTAAGCCAATTGCGCTGGCCTGTATCCGAGTTGTAGTTGTTTCCGTTCAAGAAGAAAAAATAATAACCGCCGATTTGAGTTTCATAATAGCCGTTGGCTTGTGATGTGAACCAATCCGCTGGATAATGCTCATTCACTTTTGCAACTGTCGCGTCATGATTTCCCATTGCAACATGCATCTTTGTATTGGTCATATTTTTTCTAGCTAGATTCGCTTGGAAAATTTCCCTTACCATTTGATGATCGTTCGGTTTGTCTCCTCCGTTATCGTTGATCATATCACCCACAACCAGGATGGCATCAGGATTTGGGAAGATCGATGCGATAGTATCGAAATAGCTTTCATATCTTGGATCACCTGTCGTGCGTGAGCCTACATGAACGTCTGACATCGCTACAAATTGCAGCAGCGGCTTTTCACTTGTTTTAATCATGTAACCAAACGTTACCGCCTTGCTCGTCACGCCATCCTTTATCGCAATCGCGCTAAGGTTTGTGGTTTTGGCAATCGTGATCGGATTATTGTCAGCTTTTTTGCTTTTCTCGTTAGGCAGCGTTCCGTCAAGTGTGTAGTAAATGCCAGCATCACTTGTTTTAGAGCTTAATACAACCGCTATCGCAGCCTCGTAACGTCCTCCAGCAACAGATGCTTCAGGTGCTTGTACCGCACCATCAGCAGCGCTTGCTGATCGAATGAACCCTTGTGCATTGGAACATAAAACAGCCATAACTATGAAAACCGCTAAACTTCTCCTCCACTTAAAAAACAAATCAATCACTCCTTTTAATTTCTTGTTTCATGTGCATTATATATGTTTTGATTGGTTGCATTGTTAAACAGAAGTCATTTTCACGTTTGTTTATTGTAAATGATGGAATGGCGCCACCTCCCTTGGACAACAAAAAAAGACGACTTCTCACTCTATAATGGAGTGAAAGTCGTCTTCAATGTTCATTTTGCCTAACTATCCTAAATCCAATTCACATGGGTTTTACGCCTGCATTTATGCTAGCTTTGGTTTGCTTTCTTAGCTTTCCCAATAGCCGTTTGAATATCTAGCGAAAGCTGATTAAGCTCATGATAGTCCTCTTTTTCAAATTTCTCGTTAAATTTCATTTGAAATTGAGCAGCTTCTCGAACCCGATTATAAAAATATAAATCTTGTATGCCTTTAAGCACCTTCGAGACCACGTTGGACTGCTCCTCGAACTCGGTCTGCGCATCCAAAATCTCTTTGCGTATGCTGGTCATCTCTGTATCCAGCTGCGATGCGGCTTCAGCCGCTTTCTTCAACCGCTCACGCACATCCTCAGGCAAGCTTTCTTTAAACTTGTAGTTTAATGAATGCTCGATTGTCGCCCAAAAATTCATCGCTAACGTCCGTATTTGAATTTCAGCCAACACGATTTTGTATCCTAGTGCTGTTTGAACCGGATATTCTACAATCATATGGTAGCTTCGGTAGCCGCTGTCTTTGAAATTCGTAATATAATCCTTCTCATATACAAGGGAAAGATCTTTACGTGTACGAATCAAGCCAGCTACTCGGTGAATATCATCCACAAACTGGCACATAATGCGAATACCTGCAATGTCCTCTATACCCGTATCCAATTGATCCGAGGGGACTTTGAGACGCTTGGCCTTTTCCAAAATACTAGAAATTCGCTTAACCCGGCCGGTGACGAATTCTATCGGCGCGTAAGCTTCTCGTATCTTCAGTTCGACCCGCATCGTTTTAAATTTCACTTTAAGTTCTTCAACCGCTTGTTCATAAGGCTGTAAAAAAAGATTCCAGTCTCTACCGTCCATCCGGCCGCCTCCTGTTCTTAAACGTGATCTGCACCAACTGCTTCGGCAATATTGCGGTAGCCATCTTTGCGTAAACATTCCTTCAATCCACTCGTTAGCTCTCGCAGCACTCCAGGCCCTTTATAAATAAGCGCCGTGTAGATTTCCACAAGTGAAGCTCCCGCGCGGATTTTATCGTATGCGTCTTGTGCTGTAAAAATGCCGCCCGAGCCAATAATGGGCAGCTTGCCTCCTGTTTGGCGATATACCGCCCGAATGACCTCCGTTGAACGATCTCGCAGCGGCTTGCCGCTGAGCCCGCCCGCTTCGCCAGCATTCGAATGCTGAAGGCCTTGGCGCGATAATGTTGTGTTTGTTGCAATTATACCTGAAACTCCGCTTTCCATAATAGTCGCAACGGTAAGCTCCAGCTGTTCATCTGTCATGTCAGGCGCAATTTTGACGAGAACAGGTTTTGCTTTTGCTCCTGTTTTCGCCGCTTGCGTGTTTATTTCCTTTTTTACAGCGGCAAGCAAATTTCTCAGTTCTTCACCATGCTGCAAATCACGCAAATCCGGGGTGTTCGGAGAGCTGATATTGACGACAAAAAAGTCGCCGTATGTATACAATTCGCGTATGCAGGTCTGATAGTCCTCATGAGCAAGTTCATTTGGCGTTATCTTGTTTTTACCAATGTTAACCGCTATCGGGATTCTATTTATTTTGCGGCGTGACAGCTTCTCTGCCATTGCCGCTGTGCCATCATTGTTAAAGCCCATCCGATTAATAAGCGCTTCGTCTGATGGGAGGCGGAACAATCGCGGCTGCTCATTGCCGGCTTGTCCTTTTGGCGTTACCGTTCCTACCTCAGCAAAACCAAAACCTATGCTCGAGAAACCGTCCGCGGCTTTGCCGTTCTTATCAAGTCCAGCAGCAAGTCCGACAGGGTGCGGGAATTGCAGTCCGAATAGTTCTGTAGCAAGCTCAGGCGACTTTGCTACGCCATACATCGCATTCATCAGACCATTCAGTCCTGGAACTACACCGCCGGCTGCTAAGCCGTCAATCACAAGATGATGGGCCCTCTCAGGATCCATTCGAAAAAAAATAGGTTTTAAAATTGAAGAATAAATCAACTTACTCACTCCGATCTTAGATGTATGCTCTATCTGACAGTTTATCTTTTTTGCAGCAAAAAGAAAAGAGCCTGCACGCAAGGTGCAAGCTTCCATTGTATTGCGGCTTGTCTAGAAAACGATTACAATGAGATCATATTATTTATTACTATGAAATAGAGAGGTTGATTGACGATGAGTTCACCAAAAAGAAGACCGGCTACAATAAAAGCGAAACCAAAGGATGAAGTAAACAAAAAAGCGCTTGTATGGATTGGTTCAATCGTCGGCGTAGTTGTTGTAGCTGTCGCGCTGCTTCTTATTTTTACTTCGTAAGCGGTCTACGTCAACCATTTATAGATTTTCAAGGGATTGGTTTCGTTTTGGAGCGGCTCCAGCTGAAAACGTTCTGCTGGCTGCTGCACCTTAGACGGAAGCGTCCCATTTTTTATTTTGACAACCGTTCCTAGCGGCACCATATCAAACAACTCCTCCACATCGGCTTTGCCCATCCGGATACAGCCAAGTGATTCGTCCTTGCCAATACTGCCGGGTTCATCCGTTCCATGAATCGCGTACAGCGTATTCGATAATGTCATTCCTCGGCTTCCGAAGTTTCCATCGTCACGCCCATTCGGATTTCTAACCTTTTCACTTATGTAGAAGCTTCCCTCAGGTGTTGCATCGCCTCCGAGGCCCACCTTATAGCTGCGCACAATGATATCCCCTTGAATAACAGCAAGTCGATAACTCGCTTTATCTACCACGACCTCTAGCGGCTGGCTCCACTGTTTATCCAAAATTCCATTTGTGCCTACTATCGGACTCGTTCTTTTTTCGCTTTCCTCTTGCTGCTGATTTCCTGCTGCTTGTTCTTGTTCTTGGATTGAACGGTTTTTTTGTGCTTGCTCGGCTTTCAGCTTTCGCAATACAGCAGGAAACATAGAGCGCATACCGCTGCGTTCCCCGGAAAGAACATTGTTCGGATAAGGTTGAATAAGGTCATCCAGCTTCTCCGGCCACTTTTTATATTTTTTCTCATATTGATAGATGCCGCTTGCAAGCGTCCAGTGCGTCTCTTGCTGCACGCTCCATTCTTTATATTGTGCTGCTGCCGAGCTCGCCTCAGAAGGCTCACACTCGCAGGTAAGGCGGTCATACATCGTTACATCCAGCTTACTGCTTCCGTTTTCCTTTTCTATAGACATGAGCAGTCTAGTGTTCCCTGTCCATTTCCGCCAGCCCTCATCTTCCTCAAGGCGAGCTGCAATGGTATGAAGAGGTGCTTGCTTGCCGGCTGCAATGAGGCTGTTCCATGCGCTTCCGACTGGATTTCGTTCTTTACGCGGTATAAACACAACGCCAATTGGGTTCACTTCAACTAAGGTTATAGGCTCGGGCTGCTCTGGCCTTTCCTTGAATACGGAAGTACTAGCTGGAGCAAACACTGCAACGAGCAGGAACAATAGAGCTAATGCTCCTAATTTGCGAGCTCGTCTTTTTTTCTTTTGCTGCAAATCCCAATCTTTAAGCAGCTGCAATTGATTTTCCGATAACGGATGACTTTCATGCTCGAAGGCATCGTATACTTCACCAGCTTGCAGGAAGCAATAATTCGCTTTGCCCTCCTTGCCAGCGAGCTTGTATTGCTTGCCTAACAAATACCAACCCATTTGGTTATCAGGGTGCTGCTTTACAAATTGCTTCAAATAAAAAATATCTTCCGGAGAGTCCATCCCCCATCCTCCCGACATGTAGTATATATCCTCTATATCGGCAGGCAGGGAGTTTGATTGTAATCCGGCGTCCATTTCTGTTATTGCTGCATATACAAAAAAAGCTCCTCACCGCTGCATAGGCAAGCGAGGAGGAGCTTTTTTATCATCACTCAAAAATTAGTAATTAAAAGGAACGTCTGCAATTTTGATTGAATCTGTCGGACAGCCGTCAGCTGCATCCTGCAAATCATCGAACAAATCTTCAGGAATTTCAGTGTTGCCTGTATTACCGTCAGCTTTATAAATAACTTCTGCAAGACCTTCGTCATCATAATCATAAATGTCAGGAGCAGTCGCTCCGCAAGCTCCACAAGCGATGCACGTATCTTTTTCAACCCAAGTAAACTTACCCATGGAAATCCCCTCCCAAATAAATAAACGGAATAATCTCGTCTCTGTACAGTCAAGCTTCATTCATCAATATATAACAAACTATCGTCCTTTTGCAAGGATGTACCGCGAATTCGTTTATTCCTAATTAAGGTTGAAGGATCATCACCAAGCATTCCTGCCGTTAAAACAGCATCTTCTCCATACTTGTCGCGGAGCTGATCCATCGCTTTAGTCAACGCTTCTTTTCTCGGCTGTTTCTCGTAGCTGAACAAATCAAGCTGCAAGGCAGTTTCGGCAAGCAAAGTGAGGTTCTGGAGCGTTATGCCAAGCAGCCGAATCGGTTCGCCTTCCTTCCAATGCCGGTCATATAGCTTGCAAGCCTCCCTATAGAAATCTTCACTCGATTCCGTAGGTGCTGCAAGGGTGTGGGAGCGGGCAATCGTCGTCATATCCGGCTTGCGAATTGTGATTTGAACCGTGGTTGCGACCATCTTCTGCCTTCGCAGCCTGCGACCTGTCTGATCCGCCAAATTAAGCAGCACCCGGAAAACGTCGTCCCGCGAAGTAATATCGTTCGGAAGAGTGGTCGTATGACCGATCGATTTGTTCCGTTCCCGATTTGGGTTAACTTCAGAATAATCAAGTCCATGGGCAGCTGATTTCATCCAAGAGCCAACTACGCCAAAATGCTTATTCAGCATCGTTTCCTCCGATGCCGCCAACTGGCCAATCGTCCGAATATTCAGCTTGCTTAGCTTATCAGCCGTTTTTTTGCCGATGCCAAACAAATGATCGCACGGCTTATCCCAAAGCACCTTTTGCACATCACGAATCCGCAGCACAGTCAGCCCGTTTGGTTTTTTCATGTCGGATGCCATCTTTGCAAGCAGCTTATTTGGAGCTAAACCAATTGAACAAGGAAGAGACCACTCAGACTTGATCCGCTGCTGCAGCGAGGCCGCAATATCAAGCGGCGAGCCGAACATTTTCGAACCGGTAATGTCCATATAACATTCGTCAATCGATACAGACTCAACGAGCGGCGTATATTGTCTAGCGATTGCCATAAAGCCATGTGAATATTTGCGGTATAATGAAAAGTCCGGTTTGATTAATATAAGCTCAGGACAAAGTGTTAGTGCCTGTCTGACTGTCATTCCCGTCTTTATCCCTCTGCTCCGTGCTGCATAAGAACAAGTGACGAGGATACCCTTTCGCTGCTCAACGCTGCCGGACACTGCAGTTGGTTTGTCCTTATATTTCTCCGGCTCTTCAGCCTCATGTACGGAACAATAAAAAGCATTCATATCTAAATGAATGATTACTCGGCCCTTAGCCGGATAGAACTCATTCGTATTCGTCATAATCGCGCAAAACACCGCCTAACCTAAGCCATAAGCCTACATAAGCTTATCCACCCAAGCATACAATTCCAATAGGGTCAAGTCAACGAAGCAAGCGCGAGCTGACAAAAATTCCTTTTGCCCCCTCTACTTTCAAGGCGACAAGTGTTATAATACTAAATTATGATTTGAAAAGGCATTCAGTGAAGGAGGCGTCCCGTTAATGACAAAAAACATATCTATATTCGATACGACGCTGCGTGACGGTACTCAAGGTGAAGGGATCAGCCTGTCGGCAGATGACAAATTAAAAATTGCCCAGAAGCTCGACACGTTGGGCGTTCATTATATTGAAGGCGGAAATCCTGGAAGCAACAGTAAGGATATTGAGTTTTTTCAGCGGATCAAAGCTTTCAATTTAAGCGCCAAAATTACTGCCTTCGGCAGCACTCGTCGCAAAAACAGTTTGGCAGAGCAGGATGCCAGCCTTGTTCGCATCGTGGAGTCCGGTGTTCCGGCCGCTACGCTTGTAGGCAAGTCATGGGATTTCCATGTACATACAGCCCTGCAAACGACTTTAGAAGAAAATATGTCGATGATTTTTGATTCCATTGCTTTTCTAAAGCAAAATCAAATGGAAGCCTTGTTTGATGCCGAGCATTTTTTCGATGGCTACAAGAACAATCCAGAGTATGCCATTGCTGTTTTGAAGAAAGCACAGGAAGCTGGCGCCAACTGGCTCGTCCTATGCGACACGAACGGCGGCACATTGCCTAGTGAAATCCATGAAATCGTTTCGCGCGTGAAGCAGGAGCTAACGGCTCCTATCGGCATTCATACACATAATGACTGTGAGCTGGCTGTCGCAAACTCTTTAGCAGCAATCGAAGCCGGAGCTCGTCAAGTACAAGGCACGATTAACGGCTACGGCGAGCGCTGCGGGAACGCGAACCTATGCTCCATCATCCCTAACTTACAAATCAAAATGAATTATGACGTTTTGCCAGAGGATAAGCTTCGCACATTGACGAGTACTGCTCGATATATCAGTGAAATTGCGAATGTCCACATGCCTGTTGGTCAAGCTTATGTCGGCAATGCCGCATTCGCTCACAAAGGCGGCATTCATGTCTCCGCTATTATGAAGGATTCCAAAACTTATGAGCATATTCAACCAGAGCTTGTTGGCAACAAGCAGCGTATTCTAGTCTCTGAGCTCGCAGGACAAAGCAATATCATATCTAAGGCGAAAGAGCTTGGACTTGACGTCAACGCAAATAATGAGAAAACCAAGCTCATTATGGATCAAATTAAAGAGCTCGAGCATCAAGGCTATCAATTTGAAGGCGCCGACGCTTCTATGGAGCTGCTGCTTCGTGAAGCATTCGGCAGCGAAGTAAAAGAATTGTTCAAGGTTGAATCCTTCAAAATGCTCGTAGAAAAAACAAACGGCCAAATGATTTCAGAAGCGATTGTAAAAATCAACGTTGGCGGCCAGCAAGTTTATATGGCTGCTGAAGGCAACGGACCTGTCAACGCCCTCGATAACGCCCTGCGCAAGGCGCTGGTGCAGTTTTATCCGGAAATCGTTGATATCCATCTATCCGATTATAAAGTCCGTGTAATCGACGAGAAGGACGCTACAGCAGCTAAGGTGCGTGTTCTTATCGAGTCGACAGGACTAAACAATACGTGGAGCACAGTTGGCGTATCAAACAACGTCATCGAAGCAAGCTGGGAAGCTCTCGTAGACAGCATTCGTTATGCCCTGCTTAACATGGTGAAGGTTGACAGCACGTTAGTCGATCCTCACGATCGCATGGGCCTCGTCAATCATTAAAACAACAAAAAGAGTCGAACAGGCTGTTCACGCCTGCTCGACTCTTTTTTTGTTGTTGCTGCCTACTACATCCATTTCTCAATCATGCGTTCCCACTCCGCATAAGGAATGACGCCATTGATCCGCTCCCTAATGACACCCTCACTGTCAATAAGGAACGTTGTTGGAAACGTATCTACCTTATACTGCTTCGTCACATCGCCCACCCGATCCATTAAGATTGGAAACGTGAACTCATATTCTTTGACAAAGTCTCTAGCTGCCCGTTCTTTATCGAATTTCGTAGCATTAACGCCAACGAGTGAAATTTTTTCCCCGTATTGCTCATGCAGGCGCTGTAGATCCGGCGCTTCCAGCTCACAAGGTCCACACCAAGATGCCCAGAAATTAACGAAAGTCAGTTTATCCTGTTTACCCCCTATTTCATAGGACTTCTCATCAAGATCAGGGAGTTTAAAGGTTGTCGCTTGAAATCCCGCTTTCGGCTTAAAATCAACTGAAGTGGCTGCTATCGCTGCTGAATCAGAGTCATCATTTTTATATTGAAATACAGCTAATCCTGCAAACAGCAACGCAATCGTAAATAGTGCTGCGACACGCTTCATGAGGTTCCATCCTTTTTTTCACATTTTCAAATGCCTATATCGCTTCATGGTATCATGCACCGTATAGAAGCTCAATACACAGGACAAATTAGCCATCAAAACGTCATTTTTAAAGAAATGGTTCTTATCTATTCTCTGACGACTATTATGGGTAAGTTGAGTATTATTCATACCCAGCCTTATCGAAGTTAGCGGACTTAAGCCTATTTCGTTATACTTAATTCATTCGCATTATAAAAAAGGAGGCATTGTGTTGGAAACAAACCAAACGCGTGGCTGCATAACCAAATCGGCATTCGAGCGGCTTATTCAAATATGTGCGGATGCTCAACCTTTAGAGGCATGCGGCATTATGGCAAGCAGCCAATCCTTACATTCCATTGCCGCTGATCAAAATGAAGCCATAATAGATATCGTTATCCCCATAACTAATAATCATAACGATCCCATGCATTCGTTCTCGTTTGACCCGACCGAGTGGACCGCTGCTTATTATGACATGCAAAAAAACCGACAAACGCTTGTCGGCTTATTTCATTCGCATCCGCGTACAAAGGCTATTCCGTCTTCTAGCGACACTGACGGTTTCCTGCCCGCTTCGGAGCTTTCCTATTGGATTGTTTCACTGGAAAACACGAAATCGCCTGACGTTAAGCCCTATCGCCGCTCGGAAGGTTCATTTATTCCACTGCAGCTAGTGCTTGCTTAAGTAGGCATACAGATCGCCGAGTGTCGTAATATTTCGTTCCAAAATACGCGTCAAATAGTTCCGCCACAGCTTTGCTGTCATGATTGAATCCTGCAAAGCATGATGCCGCTCTGTAATTGGAATACAGCAGCTCTCAAGCAAATCATCGAGACTGTATCCTTCCAGATTGGGCTCGAGCCATTTGGCCACCATCATCATGTCCAGCACTCTGTGGTTCAAATTAATCTTTGACGTCCTCCACAATGCCGCGTTCAGAAATTGCTTATCGTGGCCGGAAGCATGAGCGATAAGCAGCCTTCTGCCGACAAACTCCATAAAATCATGAAGCACCTGCATCAAATCAGGAGCATCCTGAACCATTTCATTCGTAATGCCGGTTAGTTCGACTATCGCTTTCGGAATTCTTCGTTTAGGATTCACGAGACTATAAAAGGTTTCACTTTCAACAAGCTCGCCATCTCGAAACAATACAGCGCCAAATGAAATAATTTCATCCCCGTTATTCGGATAAAAGCCTGTTGTCTCCAGATCAAAAACAATGACCTCCAGCTCTCGAAGAGGCATATCGAACATCGACTGCTTGCGCTGCTCTTTGTTGACATTCCGAATAAACGCCATTTGCTGCGCATTTTGCGAGCCTAGCATAGAAGCGATGGCAGGCGTAAATCCTCCCATTTTGTATAGGTTCCACATGCGACCGACGCCTTTTTGTTCCTTCATTTCTCCACCGCCTTACGTAAACCTGCCCATTGTTTGCTTAAAAACCGTTCGTTGCAGCCTCTTGCCAAGACGCAGTCCGCTCTTAAGCTCATCCGTCATTTCCTTCGTAAGCTTATGGCTCGACAGCTTTCCATTGTTGGCATATAAGCCATCAGCATTTTTCTCAGTCGTCATTAGACGGAGCCGGAGAAAAATCCGAAAAGCTTGATCATAAATAGCCCCGTCAGCTGATGACATCTTCCCTGCCTTTACAAGCATTCTAATTCTTTCAAGCGTAGAGGTTTCACGGATGCCTTCTTGTATGGATAATAGCCGAATCGAATTAACCATAGGAATATAGGCGCCATATTTAATATCTAAGCTGCCCGCTTCCTCGCCATACTGCTCCTTTAGCAATTGGCCAAAAAAGCCTAGCAGCACCTTATGCCGAAGCGTATTATCCAGCATCCGCTGCAGGATGATCTGGTGGTTAAGCATATCAATAAAAAACAATTCTTTAAGCTGTTCAACGAGCTTATAATCACCGTAAATACAGCGGCCATCAGCGATAATAAGCAAATAGCGCACTGCCTCCCAAGCTGGCTCCTCAAACCAAGCACCGAGTTTAACGCCCCACTCCGAAATGGACAAACACCAGTCGGAGTTGCTGCTTAGCACATTGCCCTCACAAGGTGGGTAACCTACACTTTGGAGATTGTTTACAATGAGTGCACTTAAATTCAAAAAATAGTTCTTAACTTCTGTTGAATCAGCCACTGGATCCTGATAGACAACTCCGCTGTCTTGATCGCTTGACAAAGTTTGCTCTTGCCGACCGCCGCTGCCGAACAATACATATGCGTAAGGCACGGGGGGAGAACCATTCCCCCTCCGTGCCATTTCCGCTTCTGCGAGGATAATCGAGCGCTGAATCACCGCGTCGTGCACCTCATTTAATTGTTCATTAAATTGTTCGACTGGACGCGTTGGGAGAAGAGCCTCCATATGCTCGTGAACCTGATCCCGCAAGTTTCGCAGCCTATCCACATGATCAGCTGAACCAATCTGCTTAAGCAGCTGCAATCGCACCGGATCACTCATGCGACGCTCTCTCCTTTCGGTCAGTCCATCGCGTATCTTCTATTAGCCTTGAATGTTTTGACCAGCTTTTTTCATTTGCTCAGGATAACCATAAGCTCCATGCTCACTCAGGTCAAGACCGACAATTTCTTGCTCTTCTGTTACGCGGAAGCCCATCACAAGCTTCATAATACCTAGAATAAGGAATGATGCAGCGAGTACGAATGCGCCAACGACTACTACCGATTCGAATTGAACCCAAAGTTGCTTCCAGCTGCCTGTGTCGATCAAGCCGCCTGTACCTACGCCTACTTTATCAGCTAGTTCTTGTGTTGCAAAGATACCGTTGGCAAGCGTACCCCACACACCAGCCGCGCCGTGTACAGATAGAGCATAGATAGGATCATCAACTTTAACTTTCTCGAAAAATTTCACACTGTAGAACACGAGCACGCCAGCTACTAAACCGATTACGACTGCCGCCCAAGGAGCGACGTAAGCACAAGAAGCTGTAATTGCAACTAGACCTGCTAGCGTACCATTCAGCATAGCCGTAATGTCAGCTTTGCCTGTTACTGCCCAAGAGATAAGAAGTGCTGCCACGCCGCCTGCGCCTGCTCCAAGCATCGTGTTGAATGCTACATATCCAAAAAATCCATCGCCAATCGCTACCGTGCTGCCTGCGTTGAACCCAAACCAGCCCACCCATAGAAGCAATACAGAAAGTGCTGTGAATACTTGGTTATGTCCCAAAATCTCATTCGCAG
Organism: Paenibacillus sp. NRS-1760; assembly: GCF_050467785.1. NCBI lineage: Bacteria > Bacillati > Bacillota > Bacilli > Caryophanales > Paenibacillaceae > Paenibacillus > Paenibacillus sp. NRS-1760. The sequence continues at coordinate 276,887 of NZ_JBITPK010000011.1, forward strand.
AGCCGTCTTTGTTAAATTTGCCAATACGAGGTTTAAGTAATACAGTCGCTGCAAATGCTGCAAGCGCACCCGTTAAGTGAACAACCGTGGAGCCAGCAAAATCTTGCGCTCCATCTTCAGCGAGCCAGCCGCCGCCCCAGATCCAGTGAGCTACTACAGGGTAGATTATGGCAATGAAGAATACGGTAAATACGATATAAGCTGAAAGTTTAGCTCTTTCTGCAAAACCGCCCCATGCTATGGAAAGCGAAACCGCTGCAAATGCTAATTGGAACAAGAAGAATACAGTACTTGGATAGCTCTCGCCTTCACCAGCTGCTAGGGATGGATCGAAGAAGAAATTACCCCAGCCGATCAATGCGTTAATTCCGCTATCGCCGCCAAATGCGATGCCGTAGCCGAAAGCCCAATAAATAAGTGCTGCCAAACCCGTTGTGAAAATCGTTTTGCCAGCAACGTGACCAGCATTTTTCATCCGTGTTGAGCCTGTTTCAAGAAGAATAAAACCGCCTTGCATGAGAAGAACAAGAATGAATGAGAGCATAACCCATAGAGAGTTGAGACCCATGTTCAACGTTGCTGCGGAAGGATCCTCTGCAAACGCCATTACCGGGAACAATAAGGTGAAGATTCCTAAAGCTAACATCGTTTTCTTAATCATTACGACCACTCCCTAAATGTTATATTTCCTTACACGTTAAGAAAGACTTAATGTCATTATAGTCAGTAGTGCTCAATTTGACAATACGTTTTAACTATTTTTATAAAAAAAATCAAACGTTCGGCATATAATCTAACACGAACGTTAAGAAATGAGGCAAATCAACCCCAAAATCGTCAGTTGAAACTCCTTATTCTTCGCATTTTCACTCTATATAGGTATTGGTTCCTACTTTTTCTAGTTAAAAGCGAAAATCACTATGACTCACACCCGTTTCATGTCACCTAAATTGCGTTATATAGAAGAAACACATGAAAGTGCCCTGTCGAAATTAAAAAATTGACACTAAAATTGTATAGTCATGTAACACGTTTGACTGTATGGTTACTTTCCTATTATCATTAGAGGAACAATAGTTATACGTTTTCCCATAAGATGGTGATTGTGAAATTCACCTCAATAGGTAATGATGTTCTTTTAGACATGACTAGCTAAAACAACAAACCTGTTCTTTGTCGACACATCATCTCAGAATGAGATGAAACATAAGCTTAGTACGCAAGCGGAATCTAGTTTACTTATATTTTGAACGAATGGAGGATTTGAAAATGTATCGTATCGGAGAACTATCCAAGCTTGCGCAAATCAGTGCACGAACCATTGATTATTACACTTCAATCGGTCTAATAGAGCCTGCAGAGCGTTCCGCCAAAAACTATCGCCTCTATTCTGATGAAACTTTGCAGCGTCTGGAACGTATTGAACAGATGAAAAAAGATAAATATACATTAGATGAGATTAAGGCCACAATTGAAAGCTGGAGCAAGATTACACCTGAGGAGCAGGTCTCACGTAAGCTTACGGACTTGCAGTACCATCTAAGCCAGCTCGAGCGTGAAGTGAAGGAGTTAGAGCCTGTTATTAAGAAGCTCAAGCCTCGTCAAGCCAATCACCTCTACACGCGTCTTATGCCGCAAACCGCAGCTTGCATAGAGGCACTCATGCTTCTCATTAACAAAAGCTCCCTCATGTAGCTATACATTTCATCAAAAATTGGAGGAATGACTCAATGGCGTTTATCTATGTTTTAATCGTACTTGCATTTATACTAACAATTTGGGCTCAATTCCGAGTCAAAGGAACGTTTAAAAAATGGACGCAAGTTCAAGCGAACAGTGGTTTAACCGGTTACCAGGCAGCACGAAGAATGCTTGATTCTAACGGACTTCATGATGTACCGATCGAGCCAGTACGCGGTACACTGACCGATCATTACGATCCGATTCACCGAGTTGTACGTTTGTCGGAGCCTGTGTATTATGAAAATTCAATTTCAGCGATTTCAGTCGCTTGTCACGAAGTCGGCCATGCCATACAGCATGCGGAGCATTACCCAATGCTCGTGCTCAGACATCGTATATTCCCAGTCGTGAACTTTGCATCTGGCGTAGCACCATTTTTATTTATTGCCGGTATTCTATTCTCAGCACTCAACCTAATTGGGCTTGGCATCATATTTTTCTCAGTAGCAGTTGCCTTTCAGGTCATTACACTTCCGGTTGAATTTAATGCGAGCAACCGAGCTAGAGACATTATGGTTGCTGAAGGGTTCATAACGAATGATGAGGAGCGCGGGGTTGCAAAGGTGCTTAACGCAGCGGCTTTAACGTATGTAGCAGCGGCTCTCTTGTCCTTGCTGGAGCTTGTCAGATATATCTTAATCTTCGTAGGCAGCAGCCGTCAGGAATAAGCTTACGTGTCTTATAGCTAAACAAAAGAGGAGCAGTTCCCCTTCGGTCTTCATCGACCAACAGGAACTGCTCCTCTTTTATTTATTCTTTTATCTATTTTATCGTGTTCTGGAAATAACGAAGCAGAAAACCGTGAAACACCTTCGCAACTAAAGGCAATTTCTCATTTGAACGCTGGATAAGTCCGATAGTACGAGTCACCTGAGGTTCAATCACCCTAACTTTAGTCGGCTGCAATGGCCCTGTATAGTGAAGCGCCATCTCTGGAAGAAGACTTACGCCCATCCCAGCGGCTACCAAACCGCGAATCGTATCCGTCTCTTCCCCTTCAAAACCAATCTTCGGTGTAAAACCTGCCTCTTGGCAAGCTCCCCATACGATCGGCCTAAGAGAATACCCTTCGCTAAACAACACGAACGTCTCATGCTCCAGCTCTTTCAGTTCAATCGATGCTTTGTCCGATAAACGATGCCCTGGCGGCAATATCGCATATAGCTCCTCTGTCAGCAATACTTGGCCGCAAACGAATTCATGTTCATCCGGGAAAGGAGATATGAACGCCAAGTCAATCTCGCCTTTCACCATATCACGAATAAGCGAAGGATACATCCCCTGCTTAAATTTAAATTTCACATTCGGATGGAGCTTGCGGAAAGCTGCCACAACCTGTGGAATTAATGAGATCCCAAGACTATGCGGGAAGCCCAGTCTAATTTCACCCTTCTCGGGGTCAAGAAATTCATGTATTTCAATGACAGCACGTTCCAGATCAGCCAATATCACTTCAGCCCGCTTTAGAAAAAGCTGACCGACTGGTGTGAGCTGCAAATTTCTACCTTTTTGAACGAACAGTTTTACGCCAAGCTCTTCTTCAAGCTGATGAATCTGCCGGCTTACTGCAGATTGCGCCACATGCAGCTCTTCCGCTGCTTGCGTTACATGCTCTTTTTTCGCTACTTTTACAAAATAATGAAGCTGACGAAGTTCCATACCGGTTCAATTCTCTCCCGTACTTACATAGTTTTTATGAGTATCGCTTTTTCTTTTGAGTCTTTATTCGGTCAAAGAAATGGTAGAGCAAGAAGCCTGCAAGAGCGCCGCCAACATGTGCCCATAAATCCACTTTGGCTACTACAATCGAATAAATAACCCCAAATATTAATATCGTGTACACCGTTTTACGAGAGCTCTCGTCAAGCTGAGCCTTGCGGAACAACGATATGAACAGAAAGGCGCCATACACGCCGTAAATTGCCCCAGAGGCTCCTACACCTATATGACCATTAAGATCGTCTTGCAGCACATTTACGAAAGCGCTCATCGCATTTCCCGCAATTCCACAAAGCAAATAAAATATAATATATCTCGTTTGTTTAAGCAGATACTCTAGCGGCGGTGCAAACACGAGCAATGCAAACATATTGTAGAGCAAATGCTCAAATCCCGCATGCATGAACATGCTTGTTATATAACGCCATGGCTGTTCTAATCCAAATGGATCGTTCACAGGGTCAGTAGCAAAAGCACCATACTGGTATGCATGCAAGGAATCATTAGGATCGCCATTCCATAATACGACAATAAAATAAATAATATTCAATAAAATTAATATTGATGTTACGGGATACATCTTTAAGTAAGAGCGAAAGCTCTCATATCGCAAGAAGATCACGAGTACATCCCCTTTCTCAATCCAACAATTGGACAAGGTTGTTTCATAACGATTATAATAAATCTGGTATTGACCATATCTTTTAGAGGAGGAAATTTACAAATGACACAAGAACGTAATGGAGCTGCCACATTCAAAGGCAACCCGATCACATTAGTAGGTCCAGAACTTAAAGCAGGGGACAAAGCCCCAGATTTCAATCTTAACAAATCACTTGTTGAAAATGTTTCCCTCAAGGACTACTCCGGTAAAATCAAACTAATCAGCGTTGTGCCTTCAATCGACACTGGCGTTTGCGATGCACAAACTCGTCGCTTTAACGAAGCTGCTGGCGAACTAGGCGACAATGTTGTTGTCCTAACTGTCAGCGTTGATCTACCGTTCGCACAAGCACGCTGGTGCGGTGCTGCAGGTATCGACAAAGTTGTGCTGCTGTCTGACTACAAAGCGCATAGCTTTGGTGAATCATATGGCGTATATATTAAAGAACTTGGTTTGGATCAACGTTCGATCTTCGTTATCGATGCTAATGATACGATCCAATATGTTGAATATTTGCCTGAAATGACAGAGCACCCGAATTACGAGCAAGCAATCAACGCTGTAAAAGCACTCGTGTAAATTCAAAACAAAGAAGTTTTTCAGCACTATTGCAAACAAAGCGAGTGAAGGCTACCCTTCCTCGCTTTGTTTATGAATTAATTATTTACTTTAAATGCAGCTAGCTTCTTATCAAGCGTACGATATAAATCCATAATGACTCTGTAATTAGAACCAAGATCCCCTAGTGAGCCGCGGGATGCTGAATAAATATCGACAGCTGATTGGAGCGGATTTACGCTAATAACGGAAACGGTAATGTCCATCGTTCTTCCAAATGCTGTGCGCTTCTCCAGCACAATCTCCCCTACGGATTGCACCTCATGAAGCACCTTATATCCTTGCATTTTCTTAAGAGTCGATATCACTTCTTCCCAAGCCTTATCTTTCGACAGCTTGTAGAAATGAGATTTGAGCATTGGATCCTTAGCCCTGTCGCCCGTCTGTTCATGACTGCGCAGCAGCCCGATCAAGGTCCGCTTCAACAACAACGATCTCCCCCTCCGGCATCTATGTACATTACTCTATATGATACCATGATTTGTCCCATGAAAAAAGAGCTATCACTGGATTTAACCAGCAAATGCTCTTTATTTGAAAATGAGAACCCGCCTATGCCGTCCGACTCACATGTTTCTGAACCCGCTTACGCAGGTGGGTGACCGCAGAACCGCTTTTGAGATCCCCTTTCGGGGGCATGTCAGCTGCGTCTCGATGTTGGTCTCCCGTGAAACAGCCATTGGTTCAAAACAGCGTAAAGCCGTAACGAGCATCGCAGGAGGTATTGCTTATTATAGACTGAACAAAAGAAAAAGTAAACTTTGATGGGCTGTTATTTACTGGAGTCGCTCGAATCTTCTTTAACCAAATCGATACGGTCTAGCTCAGCTGCCTTCTCCGCTTCTTCTTCCTCTGCCAAACGCGCTTTCTCCGCTTGGTCTTGAAGCTTCTGGTAAATCAAGTTGAAGTTCCAGAACGCCAGGTAAGCGATGATGCTGCCCATAAAGAAAGGAATAAGAAAAGTGAATCTAGTACTGAAATACATAACCGCGCCGCTCATAATCGCTGTTGAAAGCGAACGAAAAGGTTTGCCGATCGTAATGAGAACAGCGTTTTTCAGTAATTGAAACGTTTTCATATGATAGTGGACAAGCATAGAGAAAAAATTAAATAACGATACGATTAACAGCAGCAAAAATGCAATGAAAATGTATGAAAGCAAATTCAATTGTTCACGATATACGATAAAGTCAACAACCATAATTGCAAGCAGTATCGTATAAATAATACCGCCTAGCATACTTTGCTTATAATTTTCCTTGTATCCGCGGAAGAACGTTTTGAACAGCGCAACGTCACTCTCTCCCATTACCCATTTGCGCGCAACCGCAAACATAGCTGCTGTTGCTGGAAATAAGGAGAACGGCGCGACGACTGCCATCGCAATAAGAGCGGAATAGATTTGATTGACATCCTGTGACAAAACCAATCCCCATGCAAAAAAAGCGAATGGAATCGAACAGATCAACCACAAAACATTAATAACTGCCAATCTCATGATCCATTCCGAAATTCGGTAAAACCCACCCATTAGCCCCTTTGGTTCCATCGGATCTGCCTCCAGAAAAGTAAGATTACTCCCACTAGACTACAAAGTATAGCGGAATTCGTATATCTGTTTTGTAATAAGACAACCAATAGAATAATAATAAAAAAATCGAGGTCGTCCAGATGCCCGTTAGGGATCACGGACTTCCTCGATTTTTTTGGTTATACAAGGGAAACGATTATTAGTTATTTACATAACCGTCGGAAGAGCTTTTTGGACGACGGTTTTCTGGACGCCCTTCGCTGCTTCTTTTACCAGCGTAGCCGCCGCCACTGCTGCTGCCGCCACGGGACTCATAGCCACCGCGTGAGCTGCCGCCAGTACTGCTGCCGCTGCTGCGTCTGTCATCGCGACCGCGATATCCGCCGCCACCGCTGCCGCCAGTGCTGCTGCTGCGATTGCCGCCGTATGAAGAGGACGAACCGCTGCGGTTGAATGGACGACCGTTTGAACGAATGTCCGGCTTGCGTTTTTTCGCGCGAAGCGGATCTTCCGGTGTCAATTCGATTTCTACGTTTTTCTTCTCGCCAGTCAGCAATTTAATTGCTGCTGAGAGCAAGTGAACGGAATCATATTGCTCAAGCAATTGAATCGAAATCGCTTTGTACTCAGAGAACTCTTCGTTTTGAACGACTTCAAGAAGACGTTCAGCTGTTACGCGTTGTTTGCCTTCAATCGCTTCTGCGATGCTTGGAAGCGGCTTGCGATTCATCTTCTGACGCGTTACTTTCTCGATGAAATGCAAGTGGTCCGTTTCACGAGGTGTAACGAATGACCAAGCTGTACCTTCTTTACCTGCGCGGCCTGTACGACCGATACGGTGAACATAGCTCTCAGGATCTTGCGGAAGGTCAAAGTTGATAACATGCGTTACGCCGGATACATCAAGGCCACGAGCAGCAACGTCAGTCGCTACCAATACATCGATGCTGCCATCACGGAATTTACGCATTACGCTGTCGCGTTGGTTCTGCGACAAGTCGCCGTGCAAACCGTCTGCAGTATATCCACGTTTTTGAAGCGCTTCGCTAAGCTCATCAACCCGACGTTTTGTACGACCGAAAATGATAGCTAGCTCAGGGGATTCCATATCAAGCAAGCGGCTAAGCGCTTCGAACTTCTGGCGCTCATGCACTTCAATATAAGATTGCTCAATAAGTGGAGCTGTGATTTGTTTTGGAATAACTGAAACATGCTCAGGGTTTTTCAGAAATTGCTGTGCAAGCTTCTGAATGTTTGCTGGCATTGTTGCAGAGAACAGCATGGTGTGACGCTCGTCTGGCACTTGCTTAAGGATAGATTGAATATCCTCCATGAAGCCCATATCAAGCATTTCATCTGCTTCATCCAAAATAACGGTTTGTACATCTTCAAGACGGATTGTTTTGCGGTTGATGTGATCAAGCAAACGTCCTGGTGTACCGATAATAATTTGAGGCTTCTTCTTCAATGCACGGATTTGACGACCAATTTCTTGTCCGCCATAAATCGGCAACGAGCGAAGACCTTTGTACCTTGTTAGCTTCCCGATCTCGTCAGCCACTTGAATAGCGAGTTCACGGGTTGGCGTCATTATTAATGCGACAATGCGTTCCTCGCTTGTCGGAATTTTGTTAATGAGCGGAATTCCGAATGCCGCTGTCTTTCCTGTACCCGTTTGTGCTTGGCCAATTAAATCTTGTCCCGCCATAGCAATAGGGATAGCTTTGTCTTGAATCGGGGTAGATTCCTCGAATCCAAGTTCGGTAATTGCTTGTAACACTTTTGGTTCCAAGCCAAATTCAGCAAATGTTTTCAAACTTTTCTCAAACTCCTTTTATCTGCAGCCTACTTAAGAATATCCAAATCATTATAGCACACAATCAATCATGAATACCAGCAAACCAATTTAAGCCATACTAAGCATGCCAAAATAAAGGAATTAAACAAGTCGGTTGCATTGGAGCGATTTTATTGAATCCGCATTCCCTGCGTTACCTTTTTACAATCCCAATGATGACGATAGGCGCCTTCCTTATCGCACTGGGCTTCAATTTTTTTCTAATTCCGCACCAGCTGCTTAGCGGTGGAATATCTGGTATTTCCATGATGGTCGGCTATATTACGGGCGGAAACATCGCCTTGCTTTATTTTATCCTCAATGTGCCGGTGCTATTATGGGGATGGTTTATCGTAGGTCATCGCTTTATTATATGGAGCGTCTACACCGTTGTCGCCTCTACGGTGTTCTTACAGATCATACCCGTCATGAAAATTGCGGATGACCTTATGCTTGGCGCTGTATTCGGCGGGATTATAGTCGGGTTTGGCAGCGGCTTAACACTTCGGTACGGCGGCTCATCAGGCGGTTTCGATATTATTGCCTCGATTGCAACGCGTAAACACGATTGGCCAATAGGCATGATTATATTTTTATTGAATGGCGTAGTCATTGCAGTGTTGATTTTGTTTACGAAGGACTGGAATTTAGCCTTATACTCGCTCGTCGCTATTTTTTCCGCTGGAAAAGTAGTAGATCTCATCCACGTGAGGCATATTAAACTTACGGCCTTCATCATCACGACCAAAACCGAAGAGCTGCTCGCAAAGCTGCTCTTGCACCCGCGCGGAATTACAATAATAAAAACACGCGGTGCATATTCTTCGGGTGATCGCGATATGCTGATGACTGTAAGAACGAAATATGAAATAGCAGAGCTTTGCAAAACGATTACCACCATCGACCCGCGTGCATTCATTAACATCGTAGAAACGGTTGGTGTCATCGGCGATTTTTACAAGCCAAAAGACTAAATCATATACGCAGGTATGGATTTTACACCGTATCCCTATGTTTTTGAAAATGATCCTGATATAATGTTTGTATCCCGTAGTTTGGTTTCTTGCCATATGATTTCCCCTAAACATTAGATATGAAAGGGTGAGGCTCAGGTGGATATGGAAACGGTCAAATTGTCTCAAATTGTAGAGAAGCTAGCCCCAGAGCTCAGTCCTTTTCTTACGAAACGCGAATTGGACATCAGCATTGTGCTGCGTGACGGTCTTGCAGTATTAGAGCCTGCTGACGCAATGGAAATTGTGCAGCACAGTATTTGCAATCAGCAGAGAGAAGCTTTGTTACAATGACAATGCGGGACACACACGGATTATTTATGCGCCAGTCGAGTCACACTCGGCTGGCTTTTGTTTGTTTTGCAGGAAAACGGTGTCGATAATCCCCTATTCGCAAGTCATTATTTCAGCTTTTTAGCAAATTTTCAATATGAGTTTTATGACAATTGTAAAAAAGTTAATGACCCAGACATGCCATCTGCTTTATAATTTGAACAGAATAGCTAACGGGGAGAGAGCAAAATGGACAACATCATTTCAACATTGCTGCTGCTGTACAGCTTGCTCACTGGAAGCGGAGAGCATAACACCGCAGTGAAGCAGCTAGCAATTGCATACTTAAATTCCGCAGCTGGCCAAACCATCATTGATCCGGATGCAGCTGCAAATGGAGGCGAACTCTCAGGGAAAAATCACGATGGACTCATCATAAAAGACCCGCAGCCTGAAACACCGCCGATCAAAGGAATCTATGTAACTGCTCACAGCGCAGGCGGTGCGCGCATGGAATCACTTTTAAAGCTGCTTGACGACACGGACCTCAATAGCATGGTAATCGATATTAAAGATGACAACGGCTACATTACATATCCTACTACAACACCCGAACTGCTAGAGGTTGGCGCTTCGAAGAAGTATATCCGAGATATCAATGAACTTATGCTTACTTTAAAAAAACATAATATTTATCCGATAGCCAGAATTGTAGTCTTCAAGGATACGGTGCTTGCGCGAAAGCAGCCTGAGCTGTCTTTCCTCCAGCAAGACGGAACGATATGGAAAAACAATCGCGGTGAGAGCTTCGTAAATCCTTATCGCAAAGAAGTATGGGATTATAATATTGCTGTCGCCAAGGAAGCAGCAAAGCTTGGCTTTAAGGAAATCCAATTTGACTATGTTCGGTTCCCAGAGGGCTTTGATAACAAATCAGATACACTAACCTTCAGCAAGGCTGATCAGAGCCGCGTGGACACAGTCGCTGGATTTGTCAAATATGCTAGAGAACAGCTGCAGCCGCTCGGTGTTAGGGTTTCGGTAGATATATTTGGTTATGCGGCATCCGTACCGACAGCCGAAGGCATTGGCCAAGATTTTGTGAAAATTTCAAATGATGTGCATGTCATTTCACCTATGGTTTATCCCAGTCACTATAGTACAGGATGGTTTAAACAAAAGGATCCTGACAAAAGCCCATATGAGACTATAAAAGGCGCCATGCTCGATACGCATAAGAAGCTTGATCCGGGTACGGAGGTTAAACCGATTATTCGCCCGTGGATTCAAGATTTCACTGCAAGCTGGTTAGGCGCTGGTCATTTTGTGAAGTATGGCAAAACGGAAGTCGAAGCTCAGATTAGAGCTTTGAAAGAAACTGGCATCAAGGAGTTTCTGCTATGGAATGCCGGAAACAAATACACTCCTAACGTAGATTATAATTAGCTTAAATCATATTTAAACTCAAAAAAGTCCACCTTCGCTTATTAAGCGGCGGTGGACTTTTTTTATATTTATTTTTATTGGGACAAACGAAGTGCCAGCTCGTACATATCCGTGTCAAATGGTTTCTTCGTATTGACAACAAGATCAATATCAGTCGTTACGAGCTCGCCTTTAACAACGCCGCAGCCTTTGCCTGAATCGCCAGCCATTAGCTGTCTAACGGCAAAGTCACCAAGACGGCTTGCTAGAATACGATCGATTGCCGTCGGCGTACCGCCGCGTTGAATATGTCCAAGTACAGTTACACGCGGCTCAATTCCGCTATTAGCAGTAATCTGTCTTGCTACCTCTTCACCTTTGCCCGCACCTTCTGCTACAACAATAATTGAATGACGCTTGCCTTTGGCAAAATTCGTCTTCATACGCTCTGCAACCTCAGTCAGTTCAAAAGGAACCTCTGGTACAAGAATCGTCTCCGCACCGCTTGCTAGACCAGCATGCAGAGCGATATCGCCGCAATGACGTCCCATAACTTCAACGACGGATGAACGCTCATGCGATGACATCGTGTCGCGAATTTTGTTAATCGCATCTACTACGATGCTAACCGCGGTATCAAAGCCTATTGTAATATCCGTGAACGGAATATCGTTATCAATCGTTCCTGGAAGTCCCATCGTTTTGATGCCCAGCTTGCTTAGCTTATTAGCGCCATGATAAGAGCCGTCGCCGCCAATAACGACCAAACCGTCGATACCTCTAGCACGAAGCACTTCGGCACCGCGCTGTTGGCCTTCAGGTGTCATAAACTCCTTGCATCTAGCTGTTTGCAAAATTGTACCGCCGCGTTGAATAATATCGCCAACGCTTCTCAAATCCATTTGTCTAAGGTCGTCATTGATAAGCCCTTGGTAACCCCTTTGCACTCCATATACATCCAAACCGTGATATAGTGCACTCCTTACAACAGCACGAACGGCTGCGTTCATTCCTTGCGAATCTCCTCCGCTTGTCAATACTGCGATTGATTTGACTGCAGACATGGTCATTCCTCCACATTTTTTATTTATAGTTAAGCCTGTTGTTTCCGAATCCAGATGCTGTTAATAAGGAAAAACAGACGCGTAAGCGGGCTGTTCTTCATTAGCCTCCTAGAAACATTTCTGACATCCGCCTGGTGGCGAACCTTCGGGTCTGACAAATATAAGGCTAAGAGCCCTTCAATAATCAAACGATGAAAACGAGAAGCAGGAAGCTGCTTCACATCCTCACGCGCTCGGTTCACAATCGTACCGAGACGCTCAACAAGCAGACTGTCATTATCATAATAATTGCAAAAATTAAGGTCTCCGCCTACTTGATCCTCTTCTTGATCGATTAAATAATCGAGCAGGATATGAAGTCCGCAAACATGCGGAAAATAAATATTTTTGATCGCTGCAGCGTCCTGCGTGGATAAGCATGGCTCGCTTGCGGCTAAAAACAACATAAACATGCCCAGCGTCGAACCTGATGCCGCAGCAAATTCATTCCATTTCAGGTTTGGATAGTTCCCTCGATGCTGCTCCCACCATGCAAACAAATGCTCCTCGCGCAATTCCTTGCGTATATGCTTGTACACCTGCAAATCGCCATATAAAGTGACTAGCTCGACCACATGCTGTTGAACACTCCCATAGGAAGGCAATTGCGCGACATGGATCTGACAAGTTCGCACCAGATGATGCAAATAACCCCCATCATCTTTTTCATCGCGAAATGCATAATAATCCTGAAGCTGAGCTTCGGGATTGACGGCATCGAGCATCGATTGATGCAATAATCGAAAATCATTCGGATCAAGAGAGGTGCTGCGATCACATAGATTATCCAAATAGTCGCTAATGGTCTGCAGCGCAACAATTAACGGTATGAGCACATGTCTGTGCTCTAAGTTCGCCGCTGCATAAACTCCGCCGCCTTGGCAATGAAACTTCTTGCTATCCATACTGCTAAGAGCTTGTGTTCGCAGCTCAGCATCTGGTATTCGCAGTGCAAATACGCGATGTTGCTCGAGCTCTCGCGCCACTTCGGGAAGTACATATTTATATACGCGATGCATGAGCTTTAGTGGGCTCTGGGGCACTCGATGGCCTGTCAAAGTCGTCAATCTCATGATGCACCTCTCCTCAAAATCGTTCATGAATGCCAGCGCGGCTCTAATTGCTGCTCTAGGCGATACCAAATATGAAGGTCGTTTATCCTACTTGCATAATCGGCAATTTCATAGTTTAGTATACAGGATTGCTCAAAGCTATCTTCTTCAAACAGCTTTGCCTGCTTTTCATTGATGAACGCTTCAAACTCTTTCACGCGATCGGGGATCGTCCCACGAATGAGTTCCCACTGCTCTACGATCGCAAGCTGTACAGCTGCTTCATACTGCTCCCATTCCATTTCCAGCACGGGAATACGGATCCGAAGCCGTTCATTCCAGTCAAAACGATAAGCACCCATTGTAAACCTCCGCCTCTAAATGTATCATCTCAGCTCATAATAATCCAGCTTCAAATCTCATTGGTTCGATAACTAATCCATGTTATACTGAGAACCATATTGTTTTTGTAAAGAGATGGAGTGAGCTTTAAAAGATGGACACATCTGAGATTGCGCCAGCAGAGCGCTCTTCGACTGCACGCAAGGAAACACTTTCACTACGAATTTACAGCTTCTCTTCTTATTCTACCGCTGCGATGGTTGTTTCCTTTATCCCGTTATACTTTTTGGATAGAGGTTTCTCTGAGCAGCAAATTGGAATTATTTACTCAACAGGACCGTTCATATCAATCTTTGCGAATATCCTTCTTGGGATAGCCAGCGACAAATTCAGAACGATAAAAAAACTGCTAATGATCCTGTTATTTGGACAGCTTGTTATGATTTCATTGCTTTTCCCTATTGAAAACTTTGCTCTTGTTTGCCTTGTTATGATGGGCTTTTATTTTTTTCAGACACCTATTAATCCATTGAGTGACAGTCTGCTGCTATTATCAAGTCAATACACCGGAACGCCATACGCTTTAATACGCATATTCGGCTCGCTCGGCTTTGCAGTAACGGCTTATACGTTCGGACTTATTCTAAAAGAAATTGGCTCACAGTGGACGCTTCCGCTAGCGCTTTGTACCATAGCCATCACCCTCGCCTTAACGACGAGAATTAGAGACTATCAAGGAAGCGCTCGGAAAATCGATTTTTCTGGATTCTTTAAGCTTATTCGCCAGCGTGATGTCCTATTGTTCTTTTTGATTATTTTGACCATTTCGATCCCGCACCGTATGTATGAGGGATTTCTTGCCGTCACCATGCGCCAAATGGGAGCAAGCGATTCTTTGGTCGGACTCGCATGGCTCGTGTCCGCGATGAGCGAGATTCCGATTTTGTTTCTACTCGGCAAATACGGCCATAAATTTAAGGAGCTGCCGCTGCTTATGATCGCATCTATCATGTATGCTGTCAGACTGTGGCTGCTAAGCGATATTCAAGATCCACGCTGGGTAATTGCTACCCAAGCCATGCACAGCGTTTCGTTCGGCATTTATTTTTCAACTGCGCTGCGTTATTTGTCCCACCTGATTCCCGACGAGTTCCGCGCATCCGGCCAAGCCGTTTATGCCGTGGTCTGGACTGGACTTGCCGGTGTGATCAGCGGCATGTTCGGAGGTTATATTTATGAGCATTTCGGACGCGAGACCTTCTTCCGCATGGGAGCTGCCTTAGCACTGGTTGCAGCGGCTGCCTTCCTTACAAGATATTTTTTCAGTCGTACGAACCGATAACGAGCTCTAGTTCTACCAAGCAATATGACTTCCGTGTCACAAATGAAATCATTTCTTATAGTTAAACAAAGGCTGCTCCAGAAGGCGTATCACCTACGCTTGGAGCAGCCCTTTTTTAAGCAGATACTATTCTACAATTTCAAAATTGGAGTATACATCCTGCACATCGTCGTTGTCTTCAAAAGCATCCATCATCTTAAGCAGCTTCTCCGCATTCTCGCCGTCGACTTTAACAATCGTTTGCGGAAGCCAGCGCACGCCAGCATTTACGAAGGAGTAGCCTTCCTTCTCAAGCGCATTTTTCACCTGCTCGAACTCATGCGGATGTGTCAAAATTTCAAAGCTGTCGTCATTGACGATAACGTCCTCAGCTCCGGCTTCAAGCGAAACCATCATCATCGTATCCTCATCTGTCTCATGGGCTTCACGATCGACAACAAGCAATCCTTTATGGTCGAACATATAACCTACACAGCCGCTCTCACCCATATTGCCGCCACGTTTATTAAACGCAGAACGAACGTCCGCTGCCGTACGATTCCGATTATCCGTCAAGCATTTAACCATAATAGCTACGCCGCCTGGGCCATAACCCTCATACATAATATCATCGTATTCGACGCCATCGCCTGCACCAGCTGCTTTCTTGATCGCACGCTCGATATTATCGTTTGGCATTTGCTCCGCTCTTGCGTTGGCAATCGCTGTTTTCAAACCAAAGTTCGCGTCTGGGTTTGGTCCACCTCTGCGGGCTTGTACATAAATTTCACGTCCAAGCTTGACGAACTTGTTATTTTTAGCCTGATCGGCCTTTCCTTTACGGTCTTTGAACAATTTAAATTTCATTATGCTCGCTCCCCTGACAAAGTTTCCAAGCAACAGTTTATCATTGCAAACAGGTCTTGGTCAATGAAAGCAAGCGCAAACGGCGGTTATTTCACGTTATCTATTGATCTGATTATGGCTTAGAAATTCGTATTGCAAAGATGGTTTAATAGCCCAGCTTCAAAATATATATAAAATGCTTTGATTATTTATAAAAGGCTGACATTAGAATTTAAAAATACTATTAATGGTAATATGTTCATATTAAAAAAGGGCTCCCTGCTTCCAGGGAGCCCTCTCCATTCGCACATTTTCCTATAGTTTAATGACGTTGGCCGCTTGAGCACCGCGGTTACCTTCAGTAATGTCGAATTCAACCGCTTGCCCTTCATCTAAAGATTTGAAGCCATCGCTTTGAATCGCTGAGAAATGCACGAATACGTCTTCTCCGCCCTCTGTTTGGATAAAGCCGTAGCCTTTCTCTGCATTAAACCATTTAACTGTTCCTTTCAATTGAACAACCTCCTAAATATGACCGCCGTTTTATTTGAACGTGCGAGTAAAATTATTATAGCTATCCCATTTCAAAAAAGCAATTAAAGTAAAATTTTCAAATATTGACTAGATCCAGGGATAAACGGAAGGTTGGAGTTTCCAAGCTCTGTGCGCCCTCCGTTAGCAGCTATCATCGCAATCAGGTTATCTAGTTCCGAATAAGGTTCCCAGTTAAGCGAAATAAGCGGATAAATTCGAATTTGACCGCCTGGCTTACAAATACGCATCAGTTCTAGAACAGCCTGCGAATGAAATTCATGACCAAATTGATTCGCATACAAAAACATAAAATGGCTGCACAAAATGAGTGAAAAGCGATTCTCCTTGAAGGGCAGCTCTGGAAGCTTGCCATCTATATAGATTTGTTTATTCTCGTTTCTTAATACATCGGCTTTAAATCGTTCAATGGATGCTTCGCGTCCAGCTCGATGATTCTCAACCGACCCGTAATAGCTCCAGTCAAAATGCTCCTGAATTTTAGCAATCTTAGCTGTTGATGTTTCGATTTCCTCAGCTGCCTCAGAGATCCATTGCTCAATTCCTGCCCCATAGCGCGGATCAACAGCAGTTGCTGAAAAACCTCTCTCGTTTACTTCTGCAGTAAATGACGAACCCCCGGCTGCAACATCAAGAATATCCCCTTTAGCAAGATCCTCCTGCTGTAAATCAAACATCCTTAAATACTCTTCGTAGCTTCTGCAAGTCATAGCGACTCCCATTTGCTCATAGCCCTGTTTACTCATTCTTGCACTCTCCTCTGCTCGTCTCAACTTTTCTCGTTACAGCTATAGCTTCTTCTTGCAGCGTCGTATTGATTACCGCCGCCATAATGGCTATGATGATAAGAATACCATAATTAACTACTATAAGGGTGGAATTTACGCATGTTTAAGAAACACGAAATTTACAAGACCGACAAATACAATATGTTGACGGTTGAAGTTCAAGGCAAAACACTTATTGTTCGGGAAATTTCTGATCAATGGGGCGAGGACACACATACTTTTATTAGTCGCCCTGAGATGCTTCACTGGGCACAGAATCGGTTTCGCGCAGCCGACTTTGTTGGACGCGAAGATGAACTAGCATCCATTATGAGTGCGCTAAAGGAAGTATAAGCCGTCTATTTCTAACCAATCAGCAGGATATTTCACACATCGCGGCGAACATATCGTTACGCATTTGTGCATAGGTAAAATTAGAATGCTGCCTTTTGAGGCCAGCTTACAATCAGGAGGACTTACCTTCAAATGGATGCTACCGCTTCAGTTATTTTCATTATTGCAGCCTTCGCGCTAGGAGCCATCGTTATTTTGAAACGAGATACCTTGCCTCCTGGCATACGCAGAGGTCTTGCACTTGTATCCATTGGATTTATTGCATTTGCGTTTTTTCTGATCGTATATGCTTTTTTCACAATGGGTACAGCTTAGCCGGCAGGCAGCTGAATATTCGTTATCCCGTACGGACATAGTAGAAACAAACTGTGTCCTGAGGTGATAACTGGATGAAATGGCTTCCCCTGCTGCTTGTTTTAAGCCTCGTGCCAGGTGCTTCCGCTACAAATGAGTCCGCGGCACATGCAGAGCATGCTTTACCAACCTTATCCATACCAAGGAGGAATTCGATGAATCACGTACCTAAACGTTCAGAATCGGCACCTGAGACCCGCTGGAAGCTAGAGGATATTTTTGCAAGCCAAGCGGCATGGGACAAGGAATATGCAGAAGCAAAAGGATTAATCAAAAAAATATCCGAATACCAAGGCAAATTAGCCGATGTCGCGCAGCTTAAAGCTTGCTTCGAGCTTGAGGACGAATTGTCACTGCATGTTGAACGGCTTTATGTATATGCAAATATGAAGCATCATGAGGATACGGCTGAACCTACTTATCAGGCTCTATCCGAGAAATCCAAAAAACTAAGTGTGGAATCCGGCGAAGCATTATCATTCATCACACCTGAAGTTCTCAGTCTATCCGATGAGCAGCTTGAGCAATTGATAACGAACGAATCCGTTGCCAAATTCCGCCATGCACTCGAAGAAATGCGTCGCCAGAAAGCTCATATTTTATCCAAAGACGAGGAAGCGCTGCTTGCACAAGTAGGCAATATGAGCTCCGCTCCCGGTACAATCTTCAGCATGCTGAACAATGCAGACCTCAAATTCCCAAAAGTGAAAAACGAAAAAGGCGAATTGGTTGAGCTGACACACGGCAGTTACATACAGTTTCTTGAGAGCAAAAACCAAGACGTACGCCGCGAGGCATTTAAAGCAGTGTACGAAACATACGGCAAGTTAAAAAACACACTTGCTACAACATTGACGGCTAACGTTACCAAAAACAGCTTTTATGCAAAAGCTCGCAAATATGACTCCGTGCTGGATATGTCCCTTTATGGTGACAACATTCCGCAGGAAGTATATACAAACCTTATCAACACCATTCATAAGCATCTGCCGCTGATGCATCGTTATATGGAGCTTCGCAAAAAGCTGCTCGGTTTGGATGAGCTGCATATGTACGACTTGTTCGCACCGCTTGTTGACGAGTTCAAAATGGACATTACGTATGAGGAAGCCAAAAAAACAGTAAAAGAAAGCTTGAAGCCACTGGGCGAGGATTATTTGAAGGTGCTGCAAGAGGGCTTTGATAATGGCTGGATTGATGTGTACGAGAATGAAGGCAAACGCAGCGGTGCTTATAGCTGGGGCGCTTTCGGCACGCATCCGTATGTATTGCTCAATCATAATGACAACTTGAACAGCATGTTCACATTGACGCACGAAATGGGTCATGCTCTGCATTCCCATTATTCGGATACAAATCAGAACTACCGCGACGCACAATATACGATTTTCCTTGCTGAGGTTGCTTCAACATTAAACGAAGCTTTGTTGATGGATTATCTCCTTAACAAATCAACTGATCCAAAAGAAAAAATGTATTTGCTCACTTATTATGCGGATCAGTTCCGTACAACCGTATTCCGTCAAACGATGTTTGCAGAGTTCGAGAAAATCATCCATGAGCGCGCGGAGCAAGGCGATTCGTTAACGCCGCAAGACCTTAGCAAAATCTATTACGATCTTAACGTTCAGTACTACGGCTCAGGTATGGTCGTAGATAAAGACATTGAAATGGAATGGGCTCGTATCCCCCATTTCTATAACAGCTTCTATGTGTACAAATACGCAACGGGCTTCTCAGCTGCAACCAGCTTCTCCAAACAAATTTTGGAGGAAGGCGAGCCTGCGGTTGAGCGTTATCTTGGCTTCCTCAAAAGCGGCGGCAAAGACTTCTCGATTAATATCTTGAAAAAAGCCGGCGTGGATATGTCTTCACCTGAGCCAATTGAGCAAGCAATGAGCGTCTTTGAAGAGCTTATTGGTCAAATGGAGCAATTGACGAAATAACCGAAATACGTAAAGAGACCGTCAAGCCTGCTTGACGGTCTTTTTGCTGTTTATTTTTGAGGAACTGGATTGATTATTTCATTTCCTTCGTATTAACATAAGCCAAATGTTCCCTACCCCAGCCGCACATGCTGTCAAGCACCGAGGTCAGTGTTCTTCCGTGTTCAGAAATGCTGTACTCCACCTTCGGAGGCACTTCTTGATAGATAACACGGGTAATGAGCTCATCCTCTTCGAGCTCGCGAAGCTGCTTCGCAAGCGTGCCTTGCGAGACTTCAGGAATAAGCCGTCTTAGCTCACCAAATCGTTTTGTCCCGTCAATTAATAAAATAAACAATATAAGCGGCTTCCATTTCCCGCCAATCATATGAAGGGTGGTAAGTACACCTTTTAGCCTCGGTTCCTTCAAATCCGTAATCATCGTATCACCTCCACTATCATCATACCGCATGTTATTTGCATGCGCACGTTTGTTCCAGTCATTATATTTTTTTATGATTAGTACGATTTTTCGTACTAAGTACGAACAAAGTGCGTACTTGGCAGTCTTGTTTTTGTCATGAATAATAAACATTAGAAGTGATTTGACTGCAAAAGGAGAATATGATCATGTCTAATTTTTCATTAAAAAATAAACGTATCGTCATTATTGGAGGAAGCTCAGGTATTGGCTTAGCGACTGCAAAACAAGCGATAGGGCAAGGGGCTCAGGTTGTCATTGCCGGCCGGTCCAAAGAAAGATTGGATGCTGCACGGCAGTATTTAGGCCATGAGCATGTTGAAGCCTATGCATTAGATAACAAGAATGAACTGGCGCTTCAGTCTTTTTTCGAGCAGATCGGTCATTTCGACCATTTATTTACACCGGGCGCCTCCTACGTTCGAGGTCCAATTACATCAAGTGCTGAGGTTGCACACAGCTGCTTTAATTCAAAATTTTGGCCGCAGTACAATGCGGTGAAATACGCTGCTCCATTTATTAACTCGAATGGCTCAATCGTGCTCATGTCCGGTGCTTTTGGCCAACGGCCGCTTGCGGGCGGCGCTTCCTATGCTGCCTGCAACGGCGCTATCGAAAGTCTTGGCAAAGCGCTGGCGGTTGAACTTGCTCCTATACGTGTCAACGTCATATCTCCCGGCACCATCCATACGAATTTCAACTGGGAGGGTGCAGAGCAGGAAGTTAGAGACCAATCTTATGATGCCTATGCGAAAATTAATCTGTTAGGCAAAATCGGTCAAGCTGAAGAAGCAGCCCATACTACAATTTATTTAATGACTAATGCGTATACAACTGGAAGCACCCTTTTCCCTGATGGCGGATATATTTTGCGTTAAGCAGGTGTTTTGTAGAGCACTGATAACACCAAAAGATTCCTTAGCAATGGCAAGGAATCTTTTGGTTCTGTAATCTATTCGTATGACTTTGGGCGAACCACTGAAGTGGATGTGTATTCCTCTTTCAAACATAGTTTTGCAATATAGAATAGTTGTCCCATATGTTCAGAATAATGGGCAGCACATTGATGCAGCATATCCAAGTTCGTTCTTTCCCGGTTCCTCACCGTTTGGGTTTGTCCCAATGCTTCATCCGAAATCGTCTGAATCGTATCGATGACCAGCTGCAGCCTATCCTGAATGATCGTTTGCAAGGCTGCCTTCTTTACATATTCAGCTTTAAACTCATTGTCACGGCTTCTCTTATTATCTACATGTAAAATACCTTTCACGATTCTCTCTTCAATATTGCCATCTATGTGATTGATCAACATCGATATGCTGTGACTTGATGAATCAGGCTGCCAATTCAACTGGTCATCATCGAGCTGATCGATCGCCTTCAGCATTCTTTTTCGGATTTCTTCAAATTTAGTGGTTAACCACTCCCGATTAAAACTGTCGTTCATATGAGTCCCTCCTTGTATTTCTGGCGCTGTAAGCACATATTTGTGCTTATTGCGCGTGTTTGAGGTTATTCTTACGCT